>JAEEWG010000039.1 GCA_016287245.1 Clostridia bacterium | reverse complement strand
AACCGGAGATACTTTTTCGTTTTTCTTTCCGATATTGCTCTTATAGCCGTTAGCATTGATTCTGCCGACTGCATCAAGATTTCCGAGAAGGCTCAGTTCCGAGCCCTGATAATCAAAGTTGCTCCCGGTATATACATCACCGGAGATCGTGCTCTTCCAGCCCTTGAAGGTAAAGCTTCTGTTGCTGTAGATCGCATATGGGAAAAGGGTAGTTTCTGTTTCTTCGTCCGGAGCGGCCTTCGGAGCTGCTGCGATCACATGGATGTCCGGGATCTCATTCATCTTACCCTGGGTGATCATGCCAAACGCGACTTTCGAAGAAGGAGCGATCGCTGCGTTATAGGTCTCATTGCCGACAACGATCTTATTCGGTGAAGCAAGATCTGTCGGAGCAGCAATGGCATTCCAGAGGGAAGACAATGACGTTGTGTCATCGTATTCGAACTCGATCTGCCAGCCGTCGGTTACTTTACTGCCTTTATTCTCGACAGTAACTTCCGCCTGGGTGAAGTTTCCCCATGCACTTACCGTGCGATAGGTAACCTGCAGATCGTTTTCTGTTGATGTGCCGGAATCGGCCTTAATGTGCCGGATCGGTATAACACCGATGATAATGGCAAGTGTCAAAAGGACACTAATGATACGTACTTTTCGTGAACGCGAAAAAGAATCCATAATCAGAACCTCCCAAAAATGGCATAGAAATACTATTAAGCTCTGATTAAGATGCGACAACCCCTTCCTTGCCTCGCCACAACCAAAACAGAACCAACCGTGAAAAAGAATATCATCTTCATGTGAATATGTAAACAAAACTGAATTATTTTATCGAACAATTAAATAATGTTGATTTTAGTTCGGAATAATTAAATTCGGTTGCTTTCCCTTCTTCAGGTCAGTATATTGAAATCATGATATATAAATGGAGGGGCACATTATGAAACAATTCAGCAAACTCATTGCTACTATGCTTTTATCCACCGCACTTCTGCTTACATCCGGCGTGCCCCTTTCTTCCGGCACGGCCGTGTCCGGAAAAAAAGTCGCCGCGGACGGAGATGTTGCTCTAAACAGCACGAATTTCCCGGATGCCGTTTTCCTTTCCTATGTCAGCCAGTTTGATACCGTTGCGGATGGCGTTCTGTCCGCAGAGGAACGAGCAGCAGTCACAACGATAGATCTTTTCTATGAGGAGAATATCACGTCACTTTCGGGGATCGAGTATTTCCCGAATCTTGAATCGCTCATCAAATCCTACTCGGCATTTTCTTTAACCTCGCTCGACATAAGCCAGAATAAGAAACTGAAGTATCTCAACTGCAGCAACTGCGGGCTGACGGCGCTGGATCTCAGATACAACAGCAGCCTGGAGTCTCTCGACTGCTCGAATAACAAGCTTTCAAGCCTGGATCTGAGCCACAATCCAAATCTGGCTGTTCTGTTCTGCGGATCTAACCAGCTGACTTCACTGAATATCTCCTCTTTATCGAAGCTCAATAATATCGACTGCGGGTTCAATTCCTTTACTTCACTGGATCTTCATAAGAACACGGCGCTCGAATTCATCGGCTGCGAGAGCATGGGGCTTACTTCCCTGAATATCAGCGGACTTACGAAGCTTTATAGCCTCAGATGTTCCAACAATAACCTGACCTCTCTGAATCTTGCGAGCAGCACCGGGCTCTGCTTTCTTTTCTGCGAAGGAAACAAGCTGTCCTCCCTCGATCTATCGTCCATTCCGATAATGGTGAATATGCTTTCTGTCGCCACACCGTTTGCCGAAGACGGGAAAGCCAGTTACTTCTACGACAGTTACGAAGGCGGGGGATATCTGATCCACGATGTGAAAACGAAGGTCACGCCTTCTCCCATCCCGGTCCCTGTTTCGAATCTGACGGCCGTATCTGCAGGCAAAAACGCCGTGCGTCTTTCCTGGAAAGCGGAAGGATATCCGGACGGGTATCTGATCTATGGCCAGAAAGACGGAAAATACGGCTATGTCGGCATGACGACCACGGGCACCACCTTTACCGATACAAAAGCACTCGCGAACGATTATAACTACTACTGGGTATTCCCGTACCGGAAAGAAAGCTCCGGCAAGATGACACCCGGCGGCTGCACGAAATATGTCTATGCCAGGGGGATCTGCCCGGCGGTCACGAACCTCAAAGCCAATTCCGTCAAAGGCGGTGTGAAACTCACATGGACCGCTTCTTCCGGTGCCGAAGGATACCTTGTCTACGGCATTGTGGCCGGAAAGCCGTACGGATACGTCGGTATGACGACAACAGGCACAACTTTCACGGACAAGACCGCCTCTTCTACCGAGTATAACTATTACTGGGTCTTCCCTTACTTTAAAGACAGTAACGGGAAGATGATCGTCGGCGGTACGCCGAAGTACACATACGGCAGGGCATTGAAGTAAAAACGGGTTCTCTTCCCTCCGCTCTTTCTGTTCGGCCGGATTTGCGATAGAATAGGTAGGGGCATAATTTGAGGATGAGGAGTAGAAGATTCATCAATGATCGATTTCTATAATGCTTTTATTTCATATAAACACGGGCCGAGAGACAATAAGGTAGCCGCGCATGTTCAGTCGCAGCTCGAGCACTTCCATATTCCGGGCAAGATCCGCAAGAAGACCGGCAAGACCTGTATCCAGCGCATCTTCCGCGATAAGGACGAGCTCCCGATCACGAGTAACCTGACGGAAACGATCGAGAATGCTCTTCAGAAATCCGAGTTTCTGATCGTGATCTGCTCTCCGCATACCAAAGAGTCCATCTGGGTCCGCCGTGAGATCGAGTTCTTCCTTAAGACCCACGACCGGGACCATATCCTCGCAGTTCTTTCTGAAGGCGAACCGCAGGATGCGCTTCCGCAGGAACTTCTCGAGGAAGAAGTCACTATCACCCAGCCTAATGGCGCTACATATACCTATACCCGCGAAAAAGAACCGCTCTGTTGCGACTATAGAGGATCTTTTCGAAAAGCAGACAACGAAGAGCTGCCCCGTCTGGCTGCGGCACTGATCGGCTGCTCGTACGACGAGCTGATGAACCGCCGCCGCGCCTACCAGATGCGGCGCATTACGATCCTGGGCCTGGTCCTTACTTCGCTCGCGCTCGGTTTCATGGGCTATATGACCTACAGCAGGAACAAACTTCAGAAGAGTTATAACGAGACGCTCCGAAGCCAGTCTATTTACCTGGCCAATGAATCGGAGAAGCTTCTTTCGCAGCAGCAGCGGATCGAGGCCATCCAGCTGGCACTGGCGGCGCTCCCTTCGGATGAGAAGGACCGTCCGGTGACTTCGGAAGCGATCCATGCGCTGACCGAAGCGACACTCGCCTATAAGCCTCTTTTCGGCACGAATATCTATGCCGTCTGGAACTACCGTGCTCCGGCACGAATCTCAACCATGGCGGCACCCTCTGACCATACTTCTCTTGCCGCTATGGACCAGACGAAGACACTGACGGTCTGGGATACAGAGACACACGAAGTTCTAATGACCAAGAGCTTCGGAAAAGAAACTATCGGAGCTCTAACATATGTAGGCGACAAACTGCTTATCACCACCAACTCGCAGTATGCTCTTTTCGATGTCTTTAAAGGAAAACAGGTCTGGTCCAAAAAGCCGGACGGCACAAATTTATTGCTCACGGATCCGCTCGTCGCAGAAGATGGTGAATCCTTCTATCTTGTGACAAGCAGCCGCGAGATCCTGCACATCAGAACAAAAGACGGTCAGACCCTTGATAGTCATACGCTTCCCGAAAAGATCGAGGATCACCGCCGCGAAGATTTCGATTTCTTCTCCTTGTCACCAGATGAGAAGAAGATCGCTTTCGCCGTTAATTCATGGTTCTCGAAAGATTTGGACGGTTCTTCCGGGAACTCCCTTCTCGTCGTTCTCGACCTGACAGATGATTCAATCATTTACACCCCTGTCCCCCGCCCGACCATCCACAAAATCGCATGGACCGCAGACGATAAAGTCGTGGCTTACGCGGAGGAAAAATACTCTGATTCGTATCTCACCAACCCGGGCGTTACGAATATCGAGGCGAAAAACGATCTCGTCTTCTGTTTCGATCTGACCTCGAAGAAGGAACTGTGGTCTGACGACTTTACTTACTTCAATGAACGCGTAAAGAGCGGATTTCTCAATCTCCCGTCAATAGAAGCGGTCGCCTGTTTCTGTGGAAACATCCTCAAGATCTACGATATAAAGACCGGAGAGGTGCTCCACTCCTACGATTTCTGTACTTCGATCGTCGATATCAGTGACATTGACGGTGACGGAAGTCCACTCGCGATCACATCTAACGGCTGTATTGGCTCTGTTCTGACCCTTAACGGCAAAGACGCGGTCTCGCTGATGGATGAATTTCCCGATGAGATCTTCCTGGCCATGGTGGGCGGCGGTGTATATCTCGTACCCGAATACAGCTCGCAGATCCTCTATTACGGTGTCCAGGTAAGCGACGAAGAATGGACTGAGATCGATAAGGATATCAAACTCGCCAGTGTCAAAGAAAACTATATCCTCGATAAGGACTATCTGGTTCTTTCTTCGTTTTCTGATAAGACTCCATATATCACTGCCTATGATGCCGTGGGAAAAGAACTGCTCTGGCAGATCTCTCTGGACAAGGAGATCAGTTTGCAGAACCATCTTCTCGGGATCTACGAGGACGAGCTCTTTGCTATAACAAAAAAAATCGGAGAGAGTGCAAAACTGATCCGTATCGATATGGAAGACGGAAGCATCATTAAAGAAGAGGATATCTGCGATACCAGCATCGGAGTCGAAAGGATCGGCAGCCTTACCGACCATTACCTGGTGTATTTTTCTCATGATAAAAAAGGGCAGGAAGACTACATGTGCTTTGTTGACCTCGAAAGCGGAGATGAAGACAAGTTCGTTATCCCCTTCGACGGTTTTTTCACCAAAGCGTTGGCTCCGCGCTACTTCCCAAATGCTGATTCCATCTACTACTCCGATACCAAAAATGGCGACTATATCGTCTCCGTCGGTCAGCGCAAGACATATGAAGTCAAGCTTCCGAAAGACTGGTCAGGAACATTTGTCGTGGAGTGTGACAGCAAAGGCGGAAACTGGATCATCGCCGACGCTACGCGTGTTCTGGTCGTAGGCAGCTCCGGGCATATCGAGCAGGAGATTGGAGTCAGCGGTCTGTATCCGCTGGGTGCGTCTTTTTACTCGGAAAAGAAGACCGACGATCAGATCCTCGTCGTCTATAACGATGGCACTCTCCTGCGCTACGATGCCGAAAGCGGCGAGTTCATCTCCAAGACAACTGTGGATACCATCGCCAACGTGGAATTTGCTGCAAAACTGTATGTAACCGGGGATAAAAAACTTCTCATGATCGATACCGGTCCGCTCACCGATATCGTAGATACAGAAAGCTGGCTCGAGATCGGTTCGGTTAGAAACTCGCTCGGCTACCACGAAGCGACAGATGTCTTCTTTGCGTATTCCAATACAACGTTCGACAATTACCATGTCGGGTATTTCCGCCACTATACACTTTCGGATCTGATTGACAAAGCCCACCGGATCCTGGGAAATAACCAGATCACGGATGAGCTGAAGTCCCAGTACGGGATCGAATAACGGATTGCGTGAAGACCTGGCCTTACCCGTCGAGCTCGATGGAATCAGAGATATAGTACATGCAGTATTTCTCGCGGCAGTAGTCGTCGATCCGCTTTCTGCCGCCCTCGCCCTGCAGGTACTCCAGAAGATAGATATATGCGCCTTGATCAGCATACTTTTCGATATAGTCGGTAAAGTATTTCGTCTCTTCGTCACTTAGCATCCTCGGGCGGAGCTCCCCTGTTTCCCAGTCGATCCGGGAAAATACGGTCTCCTGGTTGATCCCCGTGATCACATTTTCCCAGGAGCCGCCGTTTTCTTCGTAGGCCGTAAGAAAAGAATCGCCGCCGTTCATGATGACTTCTGTCCTAAGATCCACGAGCCCTTCCATGATCGTCGAAAGTCCCTGCAAGATCTCTTTTGACGGGTACTGGTAATAGACGTCGCAGTTATCCACGAAGAAGCCGTCACAGCCCTTTTCCAGAAGCGAAGGCGCCAGCTCCTCCAGAATGAATTTCTGCCACCTTTCGGAGCTTACATCCATCCACTGTTCCTCGTCCCAGTGTTCATACTTCCCGAGACAAAGGTCCTTATAATCCTCATAATAGGGCCTAAAATCCTCAAGAGATCCGATGTTGATGTAGGAAAAGACATACGTGCCGCCCCCTTCGCGGTGGATGCTCGTGATCTCCTCGGCCGTATATTCCTGCGCATCGATGACTACCGTATGGTATTCGGCCAGTTTCGAAGTGTCCTGCTTCCCGCTTAAGAAAACGCCATACTTCCCGAAGCCGTAGTGGTAGGAAACATCTGCCTTGTACTTGCAGAAATCGTATTCCTTTATGAAATCTTCCGGAAGATTTTGGTAGATCACTCTGCGCATTTCCAGAAAGCGCTTATTCTGCGGACAGAAACCTCCGCACCGCTTGATGTAATTTCCGTCTTTTCCGTAGATATAAAGCCACGAGTTATCTCCGTCGTATACCTGCTCCGGATCCGACTCCTCCGGATCGAGTTCGTAGAGTTCCTTCAAGTCGACCGCATCTTTTATCGCATTGAACTGCTCATCCGTCAGGTCAAAAAGCATCGTCTTCAGAAGTTCTCTTCCGTCTTTCATGCGATACCTCATATCCGCCTCGATCTTCTTATCGTAGCGGACCTTGGGGAAGACAGTCGGATAATCTCTTAAGGGTTCATTGTAAGAGTAGTCGATCCCGACAAGATATGTGTCACTTAATTCCAGTGTCTCAAAAGCCACTTCGGGCGCAGTGGTCGTCTGTTTCACGGAACGCGCACCCGTCTTTCCCCCCGACTTTCCACCCTTGCACGAGGCAAGAGGAAGAATGAGGGATAAAGTAAGAAAGCCTATTAAGATCCGACGTAACTGTTTCATAGAATAAAGTCTATCACGTTTTCACTTCCCTGACCAAGTATCACTGTGGTGATACTTATAGTCAATAAAGGAGGGCTGGATAATGGGCAAACACCCTATGATCAAAAAAATACAAAAAACGATTAATCCAGTATTTTTTCTCATAAGCGAGCCATCCTTCGGCAGCTGTAGTGATCTTAGTAATTTCTGCGATCCTGATATTGATCTCACGACAGCCCGTACTTCTCCTTGATCCGCTCATTTGGCTCATAACCCGAAAGAAGTTCGTCGGCGGAACGGATCAGCTCCTCATAGCTGACCGGCTTGAGAAGATAGTAATCGTTGTCATCTCCCCTTCTGCGCACCACGACCAGATGGCCTGTTGCCGGATCGGTGCCGTATAAACAGCATCCTGAAATGTTGCTGATACTCCTAAACTCCTTATCGAGCACCACAACGCACGACTCTGAGCTGATGTAGTAATTCCCCGAGCTCTCATCGTAGTAGAAAGTGCGTACAAACTCATCTATCGAGCTGATCGTCTTTACGCGTTCTCCGGACGAACGGCTGTACAAATAAACTACACCGTCCCACAGCTGGAAGGCCGCATAATCTGCATTTTTACACAGGATGATATCGTAGATCATGTCCTGGCCGTATTCCGTTTCTTTTTCCATAACACGCTTTTTGATCTCAGCGATTTCGGGATCATCCGAAAGACCAGTCAATTCTAACTTCACCGGATTTCCGTCATATGGGAACAGATGATCCGATTCCCTGAAATTGAAAGTATTGATCTGATGATCACCTGTTCCGGAAATATAGAGCGTCCCATCCACATATTTTCTGGACCAGATCAGACTGCTCTCCTCCACATCGGGATCGAAGGAGTGGTAATCCCAATCCCGGACGATGTAGCAGCCATCGTCCAGATCGAAAATGACGATTCCGTCCGGTGTAGTCATACATGTAGAAATATCATCCTCGACCACGACCGATTTTTTCGATTCCAGATTCCGGTCATAGATCGAAAACTCGGTCTGTTTGCACAGAACAACATCCTCTCCGAAAACGGCAAATCCGATAACCGACGACCCCAGCTCGAGATCCACCTCTTTTCCGGTCTCAAGATCTCTGGAAGACAGGTACCATTTTTCCATACCGCCGGTCTTTAGACTCAACATGGTCTTCCCGTCCGAGCGGATATCTATTATCCCCGACGTATCCGTGAACTGAAGCTTCACATTCCCCTGCAAAAGATCTGCCGAATATGCGTTTGTCGTCTGCGTATCGTAATCAATAACGAAGATCCAGGCTTTCTCCCCTTCTTTCGAAAAAAACACATAAGCGTTTGTCCGCACATAATTAGTACCCGACGGCATTTCTCCCTGAAGATCGAGCCGGCAGAGTACATCTGTCCCACGGAGGATCACGACCGCATTATCCGTAACGGCGGAATAACCGTAGCCCATCGGATCTGACATGATCTTGGCATCCCCGATCCCCAGGTCCGTTTCTTTTCCCGAAGAAAAATCGAGATATGTATAGTTCTCATTCTCTCTTTGGAATACAAACCCCCGCTCGCCGTCAAAGCCGGCATCCGCGTAATTCACATCCTCATACCGAAGAAGCGTTTTCCCTGTCGAAAGATCCATCACATATCGGTTCCAGTCAAGGCACAGCACCGATGCATATCCCCCGGAAGGAGAGATGTCAAATTCGGATATGGCGGCCGGGAGCTGGAAAGTGTCGTCAGAGGTGACCTGATCGGAGAATGTATAGACCCCGAGCGCTTCGGACAGCGCCATCAGGGAAGCCTCGCTGAAGCCTTCGGAAGGATCATCCGGAAGAACACTTCTTGCCGCATACACGGCGTCTTTTCTTTTTCCGTCGCGGAGAAGGTTATCCGAGATGCCGGCCATCGAATCCGCATACTTCTGCTGAATCGTATTTCTCTGCGCTTCAATCTCCTCCTTCTGAGATCTGAGCTCATCCTGCTGTCTCGTGATCTGGCTCTTCTGCTTCGAGATACGGACCAGGAAGAAAACGCAGACGCCGATGATCGCAAGGAGCGCACAAAAACCTGCCAGCACGCGGTTCCTTATCCGGTTATAAGCTTCTTTTCTATGTCTTTGCGCAAGGTCTTCGTAAGAGATCCCCCGGATCCCTGCGACCAGACGGACCACGGCATTATCCGCCTTCGCCTTTCGTTCTTTGGAAGAATCGCCTCTGCAGTCTGCGGCCAGAGGCTCTTTATACTGTCTTATTTTCTGAGGATGCCCGTCAGGTCCCATCTGAAAGATCTCCTCATAAAGCAGGACTTCCGGGAAGGCCGTATCCGGCTCGCCATCTGCAAGGACCATAAGGATATGCTTTCTGTCATTGAACCGGAGAAAGGCCTCGATCTCTTTCATGCACCAGACCGATTCCAGATACTGTGGCGAACAGATGCAGATCAGATATTTCGACTCCCAGATGGCATTCGAGATCGCCTCCGAAAGATCGTCCGCAACAGAGAGCTCCGTCTCATCGCGGAACACACGAAGCGGCCGCTTCTTCCCGATCTTCTCTTCGATCGCCTTCGGCAGGCGGAAATTTTCCAGTTTTTTCTGAAGTAATTGAGCTATCTCGCTGTCCGGCAGAGAATGCCGATAACTGATAAATGCATCGTACTTATACCTGTTCCCCATACTCTTCTCCCCCAAAGTACCTATGGAGTTTGTGTCAGAAGCACCTTTCCATCAGACCACATAGTTGATCCCGTAGCAGACATATTTTCCGTCGTCATTGATATAGTAATGGATCTCGAGCGAGCGGTAGTATTCGTCATCGATCTTGATTCTATAGTATCCGATGTCATACTCATCTCTTTCGTGGATATTATCCTCGTCGAATTCAAGTTCATATGGTGCGAACTTACGGAACTGCTCCAGGATCTCATCATCCCCGCTCTCCAGAAGCTCGTCGATCTCCTCTTTAAACTCCAGATATTCACGAAGGTCCTTTTTCTTGAGCGCATTGCCTGTCGCCTCTTCCCAGGCCTCGGCAAATTCCTTGTGATGCTTCTTAAGATAATCCACACCTTTGTCCAGATCCTCGACCGCATCTCTCAAAACCTGGAAATCGCAATCGATCCTGGTCTGATCGATCATGTAATAGGCGATCCACCCATACCAGTCGATCCATTTTTCGACCTTGGAATATTTGATGTCCCCGTTTATGGCATCTACGATCTTCGTGACCAGTTCCTCTGCGGACTTCGCCCCATCCTGGCTCTTACTCTTCTTACAGCCCGCCATCGAAAAGATCATCACCGACGCCAGGAGCAGCGCCCCGACCTTCTTAAGTGCATTCATACTATTTCTCCTCCAATTTCCAAACAGGTATCACGAAGACGCATCTCCCGTCCCTGCCCCTCAAACATTATACCAAAAAATGCTTCAACCGGAGTTTTATAACATAATCATTTGGTATGTAGAAAAAGGGGTTTCATCGGTAAAAAAGGACCGCAGATCTCTCTGCGGCCCTCCCGGAATTATATCCTTAAAAGATCAAACCAGGATCGATGGCTCCCGGTATCCGCAGACGATACAATACCTGTCGAGAATACCATTTTCAAACGTAGTAACCATGGAGTGTCCGGTAGCATGGACTTTTAGATCTCTGTATGTTCCGCAACGTGTACATTTGCAATATACCCACCCATCTCTTGTGCATGTCGCCTGTTGAATTGTGGTGATTCTCTGCCAGGAATGCGGAAGTGGTTCTTTATACCCGACATCAAGCACAATGTTGCAAGAATTACAAACGATGAAATATATACCCAGCCTGTCGCAAGATTCTATCTGCACTGGTTGAATATGCGCAGACGGATGTCTGCATGCTGCCGAAACATTCTTCGTCATCGTGGTCGTTGTTCCCGCCACGATACCCAGCGTCATGATAAGCGCCAAGGCAATACGCAAAATCTTTTTTCTCATAATTCTCATTTTCTATTTCTCCTCTATACATTATTATTCTTTACGGTATTGTTCTGTCCGATCAGTATCTATACCTTACAAGATCAGACAAGAGTGCCTTAACACGGACTTCCACAGATGCTACAATACGTTTCATAATGCCCATTCCGATATATTGTGGTTATACGATGTCCGGTAGCAGGTATCGTCGTCTCACGCGTTTTACCGCACTCCGCACATCTTTCGAATGCCACGCCACTTCTGGTACATGTAGCCTGCTGAATTACGGTAACTCTTTGCCAAGTATGCTTATTGGGATCCACTGGTTTAACTAGCGCGCCCAGGATTTCGCCGCATTTTGTGCAAACTTTTAAGTCGATCTTCAGTTTCGTACATGTAGCAGCCTGATACGGAATCCAGGCATAAGTCGGATGGCTGCATGCAGCATCTACCTTCTTCGTCATAGTAGTCGTTGTTCCCGCCACGATAGCCAGCATCATGACAAGTGCTAATGCGATTCGTAAAACATTTCTTCTCATTTTCTCTTTTCTCCTTATATAAATGATTTTTCCGTCCGAAAAGAACCGTTCTTTGCAGCCTTAAGCGGGTGGCTTCTTCAGGTCGTTGCTTTTCAGGTATTTTCAGACAAGGTAATGGTTACTTTTCTATCTTATGAACCGGCGGTCAGCAATTGATACAAAGCCTGATATGCGGTATCTGTGCTGATCTCGTAGTAATCACTGCTATCCTGATACGGATCAGCAATTTTCAACTTCGTCTTATCAGAAGAAATCGCTCTTACTACGATGTAATGACTCCAACACTTATCCACGCCTGACGGCCAGGTACCTACTGTCTGGTTGACCAGAAGGATGACCGGGGCATGCTTGTTTACGATAGAGTTGTAGATCTTATTTTTGAAAGTATCCTTCGATATTTCGCTTTTGCCGAATACTCTATACTTTGTCGCACTTTTTGTATTTATATACGCGCACATATAGCCGACACTCGCTCCACTTGAAGGCGCACCACATCCAGCACGGATAGTTGCTTCTCCGTAGTCTTTTCCATTTAAGACCCAAAGCGCCATTCTTACACAGGCCGGACCGCAGGAATACGATTTCTCTTGCTTAAAGCAGGTGAAGACCGTGGAACAGTACTTCCATGTCGTAGCCGCTTTCGCTGCAGTACTTACCGGGAGATCGATTTTCGCACCGACTTCCATCTTCGCCGCAGAAACCGGCATCGCGATAGAAAACGCCGTGACAAGCGCCAACCCCAAACTAACTAGTTTTTTCATTGAAACCTCCATTTTATTTCGTTTGCCACCCAATTTGACACAACGCACTTACGTGCGTTCACACACAAATTCAGTATAGGGTATTGAAGGTTGAATTTCTATCAGAATAGTACGGAATTAATGTGAACGTTTGTTATACATTGTGGTTTGATATTGATATCTTATTTTCCCGCCCAATTCTAAAATGAAATCACTAAAACTAATAAGCGGAGGTATTTTTATGGGAAAATGGTTAGAAAATTGGAAAAAGCTGATCGCACTCTTTATGACTTTGATGATGATGTTTGCTTTGTCGTTGTCTATCTTAGCTGACAGTGCGCCAGGCGCTATTATGGTTTCTGGGGGCTCAAGTTCAAATGGTGGTCAAACAACAACCACAACCGAACATAGTGGACAACTGTTTGGGCTCTATCCAATTGATGATCCGACAATAGAGGCATATTTCCGAGTTCACGCTTCTGGATCGTATGCGGATATAGGTACAAGCAAGGTTTGCTTCAATACGGAAGACAATACAGGCTACATCAAATTAATCACCAAGATCACGTTTACAATCAATGGCGAAAAGGTCACACTTCCGAAAGATACAAAATGGTTTTTCAAAATCAGTTCCTACAAGGATGGCGCCAAGATCACTCTTACATTCGATTCTCCTTCTTACGCCAAGAATCTCGTAAAGAGATACAATATGGATAAGATGACAGGAAAGATCCATATCGATTCGAAAAGGTTTAATAAGATGTTCTGGAAGATCGACTGCCTTGGCTGCGGATTCTATTTCAGATGCGATTAACGCGTAACGAATATCAGT
>JAEEWG010000038.1 GCA_016287245.1 Clostridia bacterium | reverse complement strand
TTGAACAACCTACATTGTATCGGAAAGGTGATTATCTTTGTATAACATCTGTCGCGCACCCGCATAGCGGGTGGTTTTTTGTCTCGCACGCTTCGCGAGCTCGACGGAGTCACGACTCCCGTAAAGAAAAGCCGGGCAGACGATCTAAAACGCCTGTCCGGCTTTATTTAACCAACTGTAATGAATGCGGAACGAAGCCAGGAAGAAAAATCGATGGAATCATTGAGGAGCGCATCGATCGTCTGGACGGTCAGATCTTTTTCTGCAGCAATAAAGTCTATCGGAGAATATCTTTCGATGACTTCCATGACACTTTCCCCCAAACCGCCGCCGTTATTGGCGATCGCGAGCTTGATAGCGGTCTCGCCATCAGCAGGATTACCGTTCTCGTCGTACTTATAGATCCTCGGAAGGTTATTGAAAACATTCTGCAGTCGGGTCCTGGTCTCTTCGTCATCGATGCTGAAGAAATACTGGTTGATGCCCCCTTCCCCGATCTCGATGATACGCTCCATGTTATACGGAAGCATGCTGTACGAAGTGACGAGCGTTTCGGCCATCGCCGTCAGATATTCTGTATTCTCATAGTAATTCGTGCTGTAAGAAACCGTAAGACCGCCATACTGGAGCGGGATATCAAACTCCGCCTGCGACTTAAAGTATGCATAGGCAGTCAGCGTGCAGTCGGGATTCGCCTTATAGTAAAAGCCCGAAGCATTCTTATCTTTAAAAGTCACATAATAGTCGGTCGAGCCGTAGCTTTCGGGGAGGATGAATTTCTGCTCACCGTTCCCTTCCTCTACACAGTAAACGAACTTGCCGAGAGTGACCTGCCTGACGCTGTCCTTAAAGGCATCTTCGGAGATGACCTCGACTCTTGCGCCCCAGATCGTATCGGGGATCGTCACGGAACTTCCGCCCTTTTTACAGGACTCGATCTCGATATGCGCCGGAACGAAGTCTTTTTTTAGATAATAGGTATAAGAATAGCCGTGGATCGGATCGAATTTGACGTGCCAGGCTTTCTTCGAAAAATCGTAACTGGCGACACACGTGAAAAAGAGGATCAAAAGAGCGGCAACGGCAGCAACAATGATCGCGGCAACTTTGATGCGGTGCTCGATCATACGGCGGTAAGCGGACTTCTTCTTTCTGGCAGGAGCTTTTGAGCCGGTCTTCTCTTCTTTTACTGAAGCGGCCGGAGATGCTTTTTCAGCGGACGCTTTTTCCGCAGAAGTGGTTTTCACTTCGTTTTCATTCTCTGTGATTTCTTTTTCGTTTATCATTTCTCTATTTTCATTACTGTCTGTCACGATTTTCGTTCCTCTATGTACTTTCTTATTGATCCGAGTGCACCTTTCATCGGAAGATACCTTCGGACGCTCCCCTATTTATACTACAAAAGCGATCCTTTTTCCATCAAGAGAAGCATCGGTAAGCTGGTCTTTTATATATGTAAGTTTTAAAGAAAAGACATCCTGTCTTTCTTTCAGCAGCCGGAAGAAGATCTTATCTCCGGGCCAGATCGGAAGATCTTCGATCCTATCTTCCTTTATCCACTTGAGTTCCCCTTCTGCGCAGGGATCACCGGAAGGGATCTCCCCTTCGTATTTATCGCATGTATAAAGGAATGTGATCTCGTCGATCTCATCGATCACGAACGTGATGATCCCGCGAAGACGGAAAGATGTCATGGTAAGTCCGGTCTCTTCTTTCACCTCGCGAAGGATACATTCTTCCGGAGATTCCCCATGCTCAAGGTGGCCGCCGACGCCGATATACTTATCCATATTAATATCGTTTTCCTTCCGGGTACGATGAAGCATCAGGACCCCTTCAGGGCCGTAAATGTAGCAGAGCGTAGTCTCGTAGCGATCCTTACCTACCATTTTCATCTCCATTTTCAAAATAAAAAAGTCAAACGTTCTTTCGCACATGAAAATCAAATAGTGAAAATCATTGTGTTCTTGTAACGCGTTTATAGGATATCACATTTTTTTCTTGTACAAATAACGAATGAATCCGAAAGCCATTTCGGACGCCTGAAATGATATACTCTTACACGGAAATTGAAAGAAAAAAGGAGAAAAAACACATGAAGAATTATTTTGATCTTAAAGGACAAGTTGCAATCGTTACCGGCTGCTCCACCGGACTGGGTGTTCAGATGGCTAAGGCACTGGCAAATCAGGGATGCAAGATCGTCGCCGTCGCTCGCCGTCAGGAAATGATCGATCAGGTCGCTGCTGATATCGCGAAAGAATTCGGCGTAGAGACCATGGCTGTCCGCTGCGATATCACAGACACAGACGCTGTTAACTCTATGGTTGACCAGGTAATCGAAAAGTTCGGACGTGTAGATATCCTCATTAATAATGCAGGTACCGGTGCGGTCGCTCCTGCGGAAGACATCACTGACGAACAGTTCAACAACGAGATGAGCATCGACCTCTTCGGTTCTTTCCGCGTAGCAAGAGCTGTTGCCAAGAAGCACATGATCGACGCCAACTACGGCAGAATCATCAACATCGCTTCTATGTACGGTCTTGTAGGTAACAAGATCTGCGGTTCCGCTCCGTACCACGCTGCCAAGGGCGGTGTTGTCAACATGACACGTGCACTCGCTGCCGAGTGGGGAAAGTACAACATCACCGTAAACTCCATCTGCCCGGGTTACTTCTATACAGACCTTACCCGTGATACATTAAACAGCGATTTCTTCCAGCAGAATGCGAAGACCATGATCCCGGAAGAGCGCTACGGTGAAGAGGGCGAGCTCGATACTGCTGCTTTGTTCCTCGCTTCGAAGAACTCCTCTTACGTTACAGGCGTTAACCTCGCAGTAGACGGCGGTTACACAGCAATGTAAGAAAACTCGGAAAAGCGCGTATTTCCCGTCTTTTCCGATACTTGAAAAGAACCCTTCGGCCGTCCCGGTCAAGTGGAATTTCTCACATCCTTCTGATATAATCCCATGTATAAATGGGAGGCTATTGGCATGAATGGTATGGATCTGAGAAAGAACAGGCTTGATCGGGCGGCTTTTCTTCTTATCGCACTTTCCGCGGTTTTTCTGACATCTTTTGTCTGCCCGTACGCGCCGTATTTCCGGTACTGCTTTGAGACCGACGAATCGGTCTACCGGATCCTCTCCCTCGGCTGGCTGCGCGGCAAGCTCCCCTATCGGGATCTTTTCGACCATAAAGGGCCTCTCACCTATGTCTTCTACGCTTTGGGACTTCTTCTTTCGGGACAGAAGAACTGGGGCATGTGGATCGTGTTCTGCATCGTCAATGCGATCACGTTCACCACGATGTACAAGATCTTCCGTCTTTACTATTCCGAGAAGATCTCGATGGCTTCCTCGAGCTTTCTTCTTTTCATACTGACGTTTTTTAAGGACTCCATCTTCGGGTCGGCGTCAAAGCCCGAAAACATCCTTGTGATGTTCCTGATGCTCTCCTCATATATCTTCGCCCGTGCCGTCCGCGATTATTCGGCCAAAGATCCGGAAGAGAAAAAGAGCGCAAATGTATTCTCGATCCCGGATATGATAAAGCTCGGGCTTTACTGCGGATGCGTCTTCATGATCAAGTTCAATGTCTGCATCTTCTTTCTTTGCTTTCTCGGGGCGTATTTCCTGTGGCTCCTGATCCGGAAGCACTTTTCGGAGTTTTTAAGCCGCGCCGTGATCTTCCTTTGCGGGATCGTCTCGATCACGGGGATCTTTGTGATCTACTATGCCGCGATGGGCGGACTTTCCGACTTTATAGACACTTACTTCGGGTTTAACCTCCGCTACGGCGGCAAAAGCGACTGGATCCCGCACTATATGCGCTACTGGATCCCTTTTTCGACCCAGGCTGTCACGACGATCCTGATCCTTCTTTCCGCAGCGACTTTCTATCTCGGCTATAAGGCCGCAAAAGACGGAAAGAAGCAAAAGCTCGTCCACTTTATCCTCGGTGTCATCATCTACATCTTCGTCACCTCGCCCGCGATCTACTATTACACATTTATCGTGCTTCTGCCGATCTACATGTACGGCATCCCGTTCCCGGTCGAGATCCTGCTTAACAGAAGCAAAGACAGCAAACCCGGTAAAGCCGCGATCGTTTCTTTTTTCGCGGTGCCGGTACTGATCGCTTTTCTCGTAAATGTCCTCATCATGCCATCGATCCCCTGGAAGACGATCCCCTTTGAGGACAAAATGAATGAGTATGCGGATTCTCATCCAAACGCCACATATATGTTTTTCCTAAACAGCAAGGCCGCCTGTCCGATGTTCTACGATCTGACAACGGAAGTGCCGAATTTCAAGTATTTCTTCATGCCGCCGAGATCGACGGAGGAGATGGAATTTGCACAGATGGTCAGTATCGGAAAAGGTGAGCCGGACGTCATCGTCGTGCCGAACCCCCAGGATCAGGACGAAGAGATCATGCAGGACTTTTACGATCTTTTCGAAAGCTGCGGCTATAAGTACTTCTGCGAGGGCGACGGCTATGCGTACAGCCAATACTATCTCATTTACGTCAAATCGGAGGGTTAAGTTATGAACGATATTTCTCTTAAAGAAAAGAAGGCGGACAGGCTGATCCTCCTATCTCTTTTGTTCCTCGGGGTATTCCTGACCTTCCTCGTCAGCCCCTTCTCGCCGATCTACCGGTACTGCTTTGAGCCGGACGAGATCTGCTATCACATCATGTCCCGGGGTCTTCTTTCGGGAAAAGTTCCGTACCGGGATCTTTTCGATCACAAGGGGCCGCTGACGTATCTCATCTATGCGCTCGGGCTTCTCCTTTCCGGAAAAGCCACATGGGGCATATGGATCCTCTTTACCTTTGTCAACATCGGCATCTTCGCACTGCTTTATAAGAACCTGCGCGTTTTTCTTTCGTGGCAGAGATCACTTGTGGGAACCGCCATCATGCTGGCGCTTCTTTTCCTAAAGTGCGAACCGATCTACGCGAGCGGCAGTAAGCCTGACCACTTTATCCTCCTTCTGCTTCTTCTTTCCGAGTATCTTCTTCTCCTTCGTCTAAAAGGGCGCGATGAGGAAAAGAAGGAGCACAAGTTCTTCTCGACGCTCGACATGTTCTTCATGGGACTTCTCTGCGGCGGCGTCTTCATGCTCAAGCTCAATGTCTGCATCTACTATCTGCTGTTTATCGGCTCTTATTTCCTTTTCCTTCTCATAAAAAAGATGGGAAAAGCATTCTTCAGCTCGTGCGGCGCTTTCCTCGGCGGCATCGCGGCCGTATCACTCCCGTTTTTCATCTACTTTGCCGCAAACGGTGTGCTTTCGGATTTCATCGATGCCTATTTCCTCTTTAATTCGAAATATGCGAAAAACGGCGGGCTGAAGCTGCATTTCGAGCGCAGCTGGATCGATCCGGAAAACCAGATCACGATCGTTATCTTATTCCTCCTTCTGGTGATCGGAGGTCTCATTTTCCTAAGTTCCCAGAAGCAGAAAAAGCAGCGGCTCATATGTGTCGCGCTCGGAGCGGTCACCTATTTTTCGATGAGTCTTCCCGAGGTATTCGCCTATTCCTTCGTACTGATCGTCCCGCTTTATATCCTCGCGATCGGCTATGTCGCCGATGTGCTGGTGGCTCTTCTTTCCGAGAAAGTCGCGATCGGTGCTTCACTGGCCGTACTTCTTTTCGCGCTTAGCAATTTTACGATCTTCCAGGTCTTCCTGACCCCGCCGATCGAAAAGGAAAAGCCGGCATTTGAAGCAGCTATGGAGACCTATTACGACGCCCATCCGGATGCCACGTGTCTCTTCTTTACGAACCTCTGCGACTCTTTCTTCTACGATCTCGGGACAGAAAGCCCGGATTACAAGTACTTTTATATGCCGCGTGAGGCAACGCTTGATATCTATAACGAACAGGTCAGTTATATCCGTCAGAAGCTTCCTTCGGTCATAGCGCTCTACTGCTCGCCAAGTGCCGACGAAGAACTCATGACGAAAATTCAGATATTCATCATGGAGAATGATTACGAGCTGTATTTCGACGATCACGAAAACTCCCGTTATTATGCGTTTGTCAGAAAGGAGTAGTGTCTTATGAATTTCCTTCTTGTGGCCATCAATGCAAAATACATTCATTCGAATCCCGCGGTCTTCTCGCTTCGGTCCTACGCCGACCGGGTCTATCCCGGTGTGACCTCGATCTACGAGAGCACCATCAATAATCCTCTGCACACGATCCTTGCCGATATCTGCGACCAGAAGCCGGATGCCATCGGCTTTTCGACCTATATCTGGAACATCGATATCATAAGAAAGCTTTTAAATGACCTTCCGAAGATCCTTCCCGATACGGATATCTGGCTCGGCGGTCCCGAGGTATCGTACCATTACGAGCAGCTCTTTTCCGAGTTTCCCTGTATCCGCGGCATCATCGTGGGCGAAGGCGAAAGCGCTTTTACGAGGATCGTCGGACAGTACGTCCGCTCCATGAAGATCGTTCCCGAAGAAGGCGATGACACCATCAATATCTCCAAGCCTGTGATCGGAGATCCCGATTTTACCGACATCCCGAATGTCGCTCTGCGCGAACGCCCGAGCGTCATTGGAAGCGAGCTTTCGGAGATGGATTCTCTTCCTTTTATCTACGAAGAAGGCATGCGCGAGTTTTCGCACCGCATCGTGTACTACGAGTCCTCGAGAGGATGCCCGTACCGCTGCAGCTACTGTCTTTCCGCAGTAGATAAGACGGTGCGGTTCCGAAGTCTTCCCTTCGTTTTCCGTGACCTTCAGTTCTTCCTCGAGGAAGGGATCCCGCAGGTCAAGTTCATCGACCGTACTTTTAACAGCGACAGGGAGCGTGCCAAAGCCATATGGACATTTATCCATGAGCACGATAACGGCAAGACCAGTTTCCATTTTGAGATCGCAGCGGATCTTCTCGACAAGGAGTCGATCGATCTTCTCCGGAAGATGCGTCCCGGCCAGATAAAACTCGAGATCGGAGTTCAGACGACCAATACCGATACGCTGCAGGCGATCAACCGCCCGATGACGATCAGAAAGATCAGCAAGGCCGTCGAAGAACTTAGGAAAAACGGTAATCTCATCCTTCATCTCGACCTGATCGCCGGCCTTCCGTACGAGGGCTTCCGATCCTTCCGGAATTCTTTCAACGACGTATATGCACTTCAGCCTACGCAGCTCCAGCTGGGCTTTCTGAAGGTCTTAAAAGGCGCGCCGATCGAGGACGAATGCGAGAAATTCTCTATCGTCCGTTCCTCCGACCCGCCGTACGAGGTCCTCTCCACTAGATGGCTCCGTTTCGACGAGCTGTGCGAACTTAAAAACATCGAGGAAATGGTGGAACTTTTCTATAACACGCATCAGTTCGACCATACGCTTGAGCTGCTTCTAACGGCCTTCGATACGCCTTTTGATCTTTTCCATGCGCTGGCAGATTACTATAAGGAAAAAGATCTCTTCCACATCACGCCGGCAAGAAGCCGCCGATATGAGATCCTTCTTTCTTTTGTAGAGGAAAAGACGACGCTTTATATCGAGGAGATCCGTGAAGCATTAACGCTCGATTTCTATCTTCGTGAAGTACCGAAGAGCCGTCCGGACTTCGTCAAGGAAGTACCGGAAAAGGGCCGCATCGACATCAGTCAACGCGACCCTGTTACCGGTAACTTTATTCTGCTTTAATCGTCCACTCGGACTTTATTTTGCTTTCGCATACTTATAGTCGGAACCGTCACCTACGACGATATTGCCTTTGCTGTCCTTGTGGTAAGCGAAGATCCAGTAGAAATTGTACTCGGTCTTCGATGCTTTCTTATCCGTCACGGAAGTTCCGGAATACATGCCGAGGTAGTGATACTGTCCGCTCGACGTCTTCTTATAGACAAGATAGCCGTCTGCCGTATCGGTCTTCGACCAGGAAAGCTTTACGCCTCCGCGGACGGAAGTGGCCGTGAAATTCTTCACTGCCGGACAGATGCCCTTCGCATAGACATACTTCGGACAGCCGCCCGGATACATCTTGCCGGTCGACTTATCCTTAATGCACGGGAATACCCAGTAGAAATTGTACTGGTCATCGAGCGCCGCATTATCCACATAGTATGTAACGGTAGTCACACCGACATACCGGTACTTATTATTCTTCTGCCCGTAGATCAGATAGCAGTCCGCATCCTCTGTCGCATTCCAGTTCAGGATGACTCTCTTCTTTCCTGCATTCACAGCCCTTAAACCGGAAAGGGAGGTGTCCGCCCAGCGGGTGGAATAAACGCCCATCGGAGTAACGGTATAGAAACGGACCTGTCCGTCTCCGTTCGTGACGTACCATGTAGCTTTTCCGTTATAAAGGATCGGGCGGCAGTCGGAGAGCATACCGTCCTGGGTATACGCATTCGTCAGTTTCTTACCGTTTCCGTCCACGAAGATGTACTCGATCTTCTGGGTGGAGGAACTGCCGTACATGACTTCCCAGATCACCATATAGCGGTTGTCCGCGACCTTCAGGATACGCGGTGTGGAAGCATAGGACTTACCGGCGCCGGTGTTATATTTCGTCGTCAGCCAGGTGATGCTTGAAGAAGTCAGTGCCTTGTTGGCAAAGGCCACACCGACATTTCTCGGTGTCGAGAAAGATCCGTCCTGGTTGTCCTGGTTAAAGGCGACCAGATAGCCTGACGAGGTCTCCACCAGACCTCCGAGCGAAGTTCCGGTGTTATTGTCTCCGACAGCACCGACGCAGTTTACGACAATGCGGTCTGTGTTCGAAGAGATCGTCTCTTTTCCGGCTGCCCCTGTAAAGCGGGACATAATAATGCCGCGCGGATAGGCATCGCCGTGATCGGCGGCCATGAGGTCGCCATTCGATGCGGCAACGATGCACTGGTTGAAGGAATGGGAAACATAGCCTCCGCCGCTGCTGACCTTATAGAAAGAATAGGTCATCGCCATATCGCTCTGCCGTACCGCCATGGTCATGCAGGCCTGGTGGTGATATCCGTCGCTGGACTTATACATCTCATGGCAGGTGCGGATATAGAGCATGCCCTTGGCTTCCGCACAGTCCAGAGAACCGAAAGCAAACGGGCTATAGGTGTTGGCCCCGCGGAGCGTGGCCTGTCCGAGTCTCTGCCAGGTCTTCGAATACTTGATGACGCGGACGACTTCCGCACCATCGTAATCATCCGGGTTGTTCTCTCCCTCGATGAGGAAGTTATAGGAAGATCCCGCATAGAATCCGCCGAACTTCGAAAGTTCCAGCTCGATCGTACGCGTGTTCTTCAGCGAAAAGGCGGAATCGTAATCTTCGACCACGACGCCTGTTCCGGGGATATACTCGACACGGGTAAGACCGCCTGAACTGTTCACGTACAGGTAGGAATAGACCGGTCTATACCATGCGGTATAGTTCTCGTTTCCCGCATTCTGGGAGCTGACCGGGGCGGCGAAGATCGCCGTCGGTAAAGCCAGGATCACACAAAGTGCGAGGAGAATGATTCTGTAGATGTGTTTTTTCATGTTTTCTCCCCTTTTACCGCATACGCGATTGTATTTCAAACAGGTCTACGGCACTTCAAGATACGGTTCTTTTTCCGCGGAAAAAGGTTACTTTCCGCAGTCTGCCTTGACTTCGTCAAAGGTCTTGATGATCTTTTCGTCCGGAGACTTGGTCGCAAGACTTACCACAACGATGAAGATCGAAGCGATGATGAAGGCCGGCAGGAGCTCATAGATATTGAGGATCGTATCCGCGAGCTTCACACGGACAACGAACTTCCAGATGAAGATGGTCGCTCCACCGGTGACCATACCGGCGATCGCGCCCCACTTGTTGGTTCTTTTCCAGAAAAGTCCGAAAAGAACGAGAGGTCCGAATACAGCGCCGAATCCGGCCCATGCAAAAGATACGATACGGAATACGGAGCTGCTCGGATCGAGTGCGAGGAAGACCGCGATCACAGAGATCACGATAACGCAGATACGAGCGAGCCACATGCCCTTCTTCTCGGAAAGCTTCTTGCCGAATGTCTCCTGAACGAGGTTCTGAGAGATGGAGGAAGCCGCTGCGAGGAGCTGGGAGTCCGCGGTGGACATGGTCGATGCGAGGATACCTGCGAGGATGACACCGCCGACAAATGCCGGGATGTAACCGTGAGAGGCGATCCACTTCGCTACGTCAACGATGATGGTCTCTGCAGCGGAGGCGTTCTCATAGGCCGGAGCAACACCCTGCTGTACGAGGGAAAAGCCGACGATACCGATCAGGACAGCGATACCCATGGAGATCACTACCCAGATGGAAGCCACACGGCGGGAAAGCTTTAACTTCTTCTTATCTTCGATAGCCATGAAGCGCAGAAGGATGTGCGGCATACCGAAGTAGCCGAGGCCCCATGCCAGTGTGGAGGCAACAGGAAGCGCGCCGTAGCTTCCGACTTTGCCGGATGCCACATCAAAGCCCTTGAAGGCATCGAGGTAACCATCCAGGTTCCTAACATTATCAAATACATTACCGAAGCCGTTGGTCACTGCTTCACCGACACCGAGAACGACCAGGAGCGCCACCGTCATGATGATAGACTGGATGAAGTCGGTCGTGGAAGCTGCGAGGAAGCCGCCAAGCGTGCAGTACACGACGATGACGATCGCACTGAGGATCATGGCCGTCGTGTAGGAAATATTGAACAGCGAGGAGAACAGCTTGCCGCAGGCCGCAAATCCGGATGCTGTGTATGGAATAAAGAATACGACGATAAAGAGCGCCGCGATCAGCGTGATGATGTGCTTATCGTCTCCGAAACGCTTGGAGAAAAAGTCCGGGAGCGTAACGGCGTTCACCTTGCTGGTATAGACGCGGAGTCTTTTCGCGACGAAGAGCCAGTTCAGATAGGTTCCGATCGCAAGACCCACCGCTGTCCAGAAAGCCTCCGGAATACCGGTCATCAGGGCAACTGCCGGAAGGCCCATGAGAAGCCAGGAACTCATGTCCGATGCCTCTGCACTCATGGCCGTTACGATCGGGCCGAGCTTTCTGCCGCCAAGGTAGAAATCGTCTGTGTTCTTGTTTTTCTTGCTGAATAATGCACCGATGACGACCATCATGACGAGGTATACACCGATAGCGATCATAATTACAATGTTGGTTGTAGTCATAATTCACCCCTCACTTTCAAAAACAACTTCATATTAGCAGAAATGAGGGGTGATTACTAGAGCAAAGCGCGTAAAATAAGGGTTTATTCGAGTTCGAACCGAATAACTTTTCCGTCCTGCCACTCTAAAACCTTCACGGTCTTTCCTCCCCGGACACAAAGCCCCTCAACGATGCCGTGTTTTTCCCAGGTCTTCGGCAGTGCCGGCAAAAGGCGGATCTTCCCTTCATGGCTCTGGATCAGCATCTCGGCGATGCCGGCCGTCGCACCGAAGTTACCGTCGATCTGAAACGGCGGATGGTTATCGAAAAGATTCGGCAGCGTCTGCTTCGAAATCAAGGTCATGAGATTTTCAAATGCCTTCTCCCCGTCCTGAAGACGCGCATACATGTTGATGATCCACGCCCGACTCCAGCCGCTGTGTCCTCCGCCGTGACTTAATCTTCTCTCGATGGTCCTGCCCGCCGCGGAAAACAGTTCCGGAGTGCCGTCCTTCGTGATACCAGATCCCGGATAGAGCGCGAAAAGCTGGGAGATGTGGCGGTGGCCGATCTCCTCTTCGTCATAATCTTCATTCCACTCCATGATCTGCCCGTGTTTTCCGATCCGGATCGGGGCGATGCGGGAAAGGACTTCCCCGGCGCGATCGGCGATGGAAATGCTTCTGTCCTTATCTTCCGCGGCCTTTCCATCGGCTGCAACAGTATCTATGCTTTCCGAAGAGATGCCTATAATCTTCTCTGCTTTTATACATGCGCAAAGAAGCTCCGTGATGATCTGGTTATCCATGGATGCGCCTTTGCAGATCACGCCTTTTTCGCCACCGGGAAGAATGTATGTATTCTCGGGAGAAAGCGTCGGGCAGGTCAGAAGATACTCCCCGTCACTGATCAGATAATCCATGAGGAATTCCGCCGCTTCGCGCATGAGGTAGTAGTTTTCTTTCAGGAATCCCATATCCTGTGTGAAAAGATACTGTTCCCATACATGCAGTGACAGCCACGCGCCGCCCATGACCCAGTAGCTTGAACTGATACAGACATCCTGCGGCGCCGTGTCTGCCCAGATATCGGTATTATGGTGTGCCATATAGCCGCCGCAGCCATACATCTCCCGGGCCGTCTTTCTTCCGCTGTCACGGACTCTCGTAAGAAGCGAGATCAGCGGTTCCTGACATTCGGAAAGGTTGGTAACAAGCGCCGGCCAGTAATTCATCTCGGTGTTGATATTGATCGTAAAACGGCTCCCCCAGACAGGAGCAAAATCCTGATTCCAGATCCCCTGAAGATTTGCAGGAAGCGAGCCGGGACGCGAGCTTGAGATCAGGAGATATCTTCCGAACTGGAAGAATCTCTCCACCTCTTCCTGCCCGTCGATCTTAAGTTTTACACGGTCAAAGAGCGCGCGGTAATCTTCCACGTGTTCCTGATAAAGTGTTTCCCACGGGAACTTGGAGACAGCCGCCATTCGTGCCATAACAGAAGAAACAGGATCTTCTTCCCGGAATGTGGTATCCGCACAGAGGATAAGAAGAGCTTCGTCCGATTGAAGAATGCGTGTCGTATTCCCGATGACTTCGGTCTTTCCGCCTTTACTCAAAACTTTCACGCCTAATGCCATCTTGACGCCTTTGGCGCCGCCGGAAGTCGCCTCCATGATCTGGATCCCGTCGGGCAAGGCACGGATGCTGTCGCTAAAACCGGTATAGCACTGTCTCCGGATCGTCTGTTTCTGATACGGGATCTCCTCCCATGGTTTCCCGGCGCCGCGGCTGAGCTGGGCATGAAAACTGAGAGATCCTGGCCGGTCGGCCGTCAGATGGATGATCATGGCATTTTGCGGAAAGCTTGCAATCACTTTCCTCGTATACGTCACGCCGCCCAAGGTAAAGCGCGTCGTCACTGTCGCATTAGAAAGGTCGAGTTCACGATGGTAGTTACTGTACGCCATCTCCTCCCCGTCGAACTCGATATAGAGATTGCCGAGCGGCTCGTAATGGCGCTGTTCCTCAGGGATGCCAGAAAGTGCGAATGTACAGAGTTCCTGGGCCTCCCGGATCTTCCCGTCGAGGATAAGCTTCCGGATCTTCGGAAGATACTCTTTCGCCGAAGGATTGATCCTGTTTTGCGGGCCGCCGTACCAGACAGAATCTTCATTGAGCTGGATGCGCTCGGTATAAGGCAGACCAAAGACCATGCCGCCAAGTTTTCCGTTTCCTATGGGAAGCGCCTCTTCCCAGGACTTTGCCGGAGAAGCAAAAGAGATTTTCATCGCATCCATACTTTTTTGATTATCCATTCTCACCTATTGACCGCCATTGAAGCTCCCACAATCTTCTGATATTGATTATACCAATTTTGTTTACCAATGAATGTCCGAGAATTCTAAGATAATGCTATATGCTACCGATCTGCCGTATAAAAAAGGGATTTCCGAAATTATACGGCAGGTCTGAAGAGGAGTTGCCGTATGAAAATGAAAAAGTACTTTTCATACGGCAGTTTCAGGGAGATTTTCCGTATGAAATGAGAAAACTTAAATCTATACGGCAGTTCGGAAAGATATTTGCCGTATGAAAGTTATGTCCGTATAATGGTGTAAATTCAAAAAAAGAGATGAGCCACATCTCAACCTGTATAATATTTGTTAACCACAACAAAAGAAACAG
>JAEEWG010000046.1 GCA_016287245.1 Clostridia bacterium | reverse complement strand
CACCTTCTCCCAACTTCCTTCCAGGTTATCTGCCAGGTTAATTTCAGGAATCAGTTGTTTTTCACACCCGCACAGCCCTGCCACCAGCAGCGCCGCGCAAATCATTGTTCTCAATATCTTCATAACGCTCGTTTTCTTATTAAACACACAAAATGCCGAAATACTGCTTCAAAAATCTTTTTTTCCACCTTTTGCCAGGGAGGATATTGTATCAATCATCGGAAACGCTGTGATACTCGCCTAATCTGCTGATGCAAATGAGATTACATCGCCCGCTTGGCGTATCGTTTCCGATTGTTTACCTCGCTAGAAGAAATTTTCGTATTTTTGTGAAAAAGGCTCTATATGAAAGGTTTGATTCAAAAAGAGACACTCTATAGATTAAAAACCGTCATAAAAAAATTACCCGGATGGAGTTTTATCATTGCGGGGGTTTTTTGGAAGTTTTTTGTTGATATACTCTTTTCATCGATTTCAAGTGAGCGAATTGGCGCTGTTCATTCTTCAAATGATTATTATCATATTATTATTGCAGTCTGTTTCGCGCCTTTTATTGAGACGGCGTTTTTCCAGTTTCTTCCGATTGAATTGGTTGAAAGACTCTCTCTGAAGTTTTTTAAGAAAAGACTCTCCGTCTTTGCAATTCTTATTTCCGCCATTCTTTTTGGTCTTTCTCATAGCTATAACCGTTTATCAATAATAGCAACGTGTATTTCTGGATTAGCACTATCTTCCACATATGAGATTTTTAGATATCGGAAGCAGAGTGCAGGTTACGGCTTTTTCATGACGACACTCTTACATTTCATAGTTAATCTAATCATTAATGTCGCTAGATTAATCTTCCTTAACTGATATCCAGATTCTCTTCATGAAATTGTATGAAAATGTTTCTTTCGCATTATTTGCTGAGGGGGAGGGAAAAGATGAAGAGTTCCCTTCTTTGTCTATTAGTCAGGAGGATACATGATATGTCGAATAAGTATGAACCTATCAACGACCTGAACGATTATCTGGTCAGCGGATTAAGGTAGAATCTTTTTCAATGCAAAACTGCCGTCATCTTAGAAAAGGTGGCGGCAGTTATTGTTTTTCTATGTATGTGCTATTTGAACTGGAATAAGTAGGGTGGGAACGACGGGATCAAGTCGGATGGGATCATGGATATCGTGATGGCTGAAAGGATGGCGACGACCACGATGACACCGACTGCCATGCGGACGGCCCGCAAGTCTCTGCGGGATACTTCGAGAACGAGGCGGATACAGTCCTCTTTCTGCCGCTCCTGGTTCATGGCTGCCGGGATGGGCATCGCATTGATCTGACGGACGACATCTTTCATGAAGGGTCCGCTATTCTTGACCTCCGGCTGATGCCGCAGCATGAACTGCTTTATGTCTTTATCTTTCACCATTTTGTTCAAGTATTTTCTTCAAATGTCTCCGGGCTCTGTGCAAGTGTGAACGAACGGTCACGGACGCCATTCCAAGGATCTCGGCGATCTCTTTCGTGGAATAGTCTTCGATGTAGAAGAGAAGGACCGTTGCCTTTTCGGACGATGTCAATCCATCTATCGCTGCATATAGCTCATTATAGTCTTTTCCAGAATCATCATCAGCAGGGATGCGGTTCTCCCTCTCAGTTATGGATTCGGTATCAAGGATTCTTTTGCCGATATGGTCGCAGAAGCATCCGTATCCGATACGGAACAGCCATGTGCTGAACGATGAGCGACCTTGGAATGTGTCATAATGGAGGTAGGCTTTTAGAAGTGTTTCCTGGGCGATGTCATCGGCGGTGAAGACGTCTCCATGACACATACCGAGCAGGAACCTTCGTAAGGGCTCCTGCAGGGTGTAGATCTCGGCTATGAATTGCTCGCGGGTCATCGGCGGTTACGCCGTCTTATTCATCTTCTTCTTTTGATTGAAATAGGATATCAGGTAAGCAATCCCGACACCGAGCAAGATGGCTGCTACAACCAGTACAAGGGTCACTATCAGCGTAATAGGCACCATGTCGTCCATATTGAAAGTCGACCCATTGGCATGCGTGGCATAGACACCTCGCAGATACGAGTAGAAAACAACGGTGGCGACGGTGATGACCACTCCGGCAAAACTGAAGATGATTCCGCAACGGAGACTGTTCTGAAGACGCTGCTCCTCTGTGATCGGATTCGTCAGGGACTTGGCGAGCATCTCCGGATCGACGATGCTGCCTTGCTCGATTTCCTTAAGCAGGATTTCCTTCTTAGTCCTCAAGACATTCCTGCGGTAGAGATAGTAGAACATGATGGGCAGCAGGATCACAGCAGCCGGAATCAAGTCCTCGAGAAAGCGGATAAAACGAAAAACTGCATCCATGTTAAATAGCTTTTATGGTTTCAACACCTGTTAGACCGGAGGAAACGTAAAAATGTTGCACCCTGGTAAAAAAAGTTCATGTGATTGTTCTCACGGAATCAAAGATACCCAATAATCACCAGCAATCCTATCGCGTCCCTGGCACTTTCCTGAATCCTCGTCCCACTCCGGGACGGGGATTTTATTTTGCCCTTTCGAATCCAGAGTACCACACCAGAGTACCATTTCAACATTTTTCGGCCAATTTCTGGCCAATCCCCTTCC
>JAEEWG010000005.1 GCA_016287245.1 Clostridia bacterium | reverse complement strand
ACGGAAAGCCTTTGCGATCGCCTTCTTCGCTTCCTGAATGTGCTTGTAATCAAAGAGTGCTACACGCTCGATGTAAACCGCACCGGTAAGTGTGGAGAGCATCTCACTGACGTTGATCGGATAACCGCGTGTCTCAGCATCACGACCCAGCGGAGAGGTTGTAGTAACCTGACCGAGAAGTGTGGTCGGAGCCATCTGACCGGAAGTCATACCGTAGACCGCATTGTTTACGAAGAATGTGCAGATCTTCTCACCACGTGCTGCGGCATGAACGATCTCTGCTGTACCGATAGAAGCAAGGTCACCATCGCCCTGATATGTGAATACCATTTCTTCCGGTTTACAGCGCTTGATACCTGTAGCTACCGCCGGAGCACGGCCGTGAGCTGCCTGTACCATATCACAGGAAAAATAATCATAGTTGTTATATGTGCATCCTACAGACGCTACACCGATGGTCTTATCGATAATGTCCATCTCTTCCATTACTTCCGCGATCAGGCGGTGAATGATACCGTGCATACAACCCGGGCAGTAATGGAACGGCTTATCGGTCAGGCCTTTTGTTTTCTGAAATACAACTGCCATCTTACATCTCCCCCTTATGAATCTTTACGATTTCATCCAGGATCTCTTTCTGAGTCGGCAGGTTACCACCCATACGACCATGGAAATAAACCGGCTTCTTACCGTTAACGGCAAGACGTACATCTTCGATCATCTGACCGGAAGAAAGCTCCACATCGAGGAATCCTTTCACACTCGGCATATCTGCAACGCGTGCAAACTCCTTGCTCGGGAAAGGCCACAGTGTGATCGGACGGACCATACCGACCTTGATACCAAGCTCAGCAGCCTGACGGATAACATTCTTGCAGATACGGCTGCAGGTACCGTAAGCAGCAATAACGATCTCAGCATCATCGAGGTTGGAAGACTCAAACATGACTTCCTTCTCCTCGATCTCGCGGTACTTGTCCTGAAGCTCTCTGTTCTTTGCTTCCAGATCATCCGGATCAATGTAGATGGAAGTGATCGTGTTGTGCTTCGCACGGCCGTGCATTCCTGTTGTTGCCCACGGCTTAGCTACTTCCAGAGTTTCTTCCTTCTCTTTAAAAGCAACCGGCTCCATCATCTGTCCGATAGTACCGTCACCGAGGATCATGCAGACCATTCTGTACTTATCTGCAAGATCGAAGGACTTGACTGTCAGCTCATAGAGTTCCTGTACGGAAGCAGGAGCAATAACGAGGTTTCTGTAGTCACCATGTCCGCCGCCCTTTGTAGCCTGGAAATAGTCGCCCTGGGACGGGAGAATACCGCCGAGACCAGGACCGCCACGCATGATGTTTACTACTACTGCAGGAAGCTCAGCACCGGCAATATAGGAAATACCTTCCTGCTTCAGGGAGATTCCCGGAGAAGAGGAAGAAGTGAGTACTCTCTCACCTGTAGCTGCCGCACCGTATACCATGTTGATTGCAGCAACTTCGCTCTCGGCCTGTACAAACGTACCGCCGTGCTTAACCATCTCACGGGCCATGTAGTGCATGACTTCCGTCTGAGGTGTGATCGGGTAACCGAAATAATGACGGCATCCTGCACGGATCGCCGCTTCTGCGATTACCTCATTACCTTTCATCAATACTCTTTTTGCCATGTCTCCACCTTACCTTTCTACCGTGATCACAGAATCCGGGCACTGGGTCGCGCAGAAGGCGCAGCCAACGCACTGGGAAAGATCGGTACAGGAAGCAGGATGATAGCCTTTGCTGTTCAGACGCTCTTTATCGAGCACGAGGATCTTCTTTGGGCAAGCATAAACACACAAGCCGCAGCCCTTACACAGATCTTCTTGAAAAGATACTTTAGCCATATGTTCCTCCTGATATTTTATTGCGTATTATGCATTATAGTATTCGACTTTATATAAATCAACAATGTAAAAGGCTAGGAAACTGAACGTTTTGCACTATTCCCAACTTCTTCTCCGAAGATTGCTGTTCTATTGTTCAATCGGTCAACACATAAGGAAAGACCGCCGGATCTTCCGACGGTCTTTTTCATCTCTTATTCAATTAGAAGATATCTGTGATCAGGCGTCTTTCTTGAGAAGATCGCGGATCTCTGTAAGAAGAGCGATATCTGCCGGTGTCTCTTCTTCCTTCTCTTCTTCCTCTTCCTTCTTCGCGAACTTTTCCTTCGCCTTGTTCATGGCGTGGATCACGAGGAAGATAACGATTGCGATGATAAGGAATTCGAGGATCGTGTTGATAAGAACACCATATCCGATCGCCACTTCTTCTTTGACGACTTCACCCATAGCATTGATCTCTGCTTCCTGAAGAACATACTTCATGTTCGCAAAATCAACACCAGCTGTCAGCATGCCGATGCATGGCATAATGATGTGATCAACAAGCGCGGTTACGATCTTACCGAAAGCAGCACCGATAACTACTGCGGTTGCCAGATCGATAACATTTCCTCTCATAAGAAAAGCTTTAAAATCTTTCCACATAAAAACAACCTCCATTAGCTTGATATATTCAATATACCCCTTCAAGGATATGTTGTGAACTACTTATTCTTGTCTTTCTTATCCTTCTTCTTCTTTTTCTTTTCCTTCTTGTCTTTCTTCTCTTCCTTTTTCTCTTTTTCCGGCCTGGAAGAAAGGAAAGTGCGGAGTTCATCGATCATCTGAAGGATCGTTTCCTCATTTACGGAATAGAAGACCTCCCGACCGACTTTCCTGCTGTCGAGGATCTTCTCGGAACAAAGAAGACGCATGTGGTGAGAAAGCGTTGGCTGAGAGATATCCAGGTTTTCGAGGATATCCTTGGCACGCATGCTCCGGTTCAGAGAAAGGACCGAAAGGATCTTCCGGCGTGTCGGGTCACCGAGTACTTCAAAACGTGTCGTTGTGCTTTCCAAGGGCATTACCTCCCGTTATGCGATCAACTGTCCTTTAAGTGCCTCTTCAAAATCGGAAAGATTCGCGCATGCGACTACTTCCGTATTATCCTCCAGGAGGATATCTTCATCTTCTTTAACGAGGAGCGTCATCGGGACGCCGAGTTTTCTCAGCAGAAGGAGCTGATATTCCTTGCTGGGCTGAGTTGCCAGATATTTACTTAACATACGTAGGACCTGCTTGGCATCTTCCAGATAGATGCCGGAAAGACGCATCAGGTGGTCGATGACATATACACCGAAAACATCGTCGAACTTCATGTTCTTCTTTTCCGGGAAGCAGGAGGTAAAAACTGTCATAGCGATCTTGGAAACAAGATTCAGCTTAACGAAATCCTCCACGGGGATCAGGAAGCTCTTCACATTCGGGGAGAAGATCTCCTGAAGCTGTTCTACTGTGAGTTCTCCTTTGAGATCCTGGATCCGCTCAATACGAGCGAGGACACGGTCTCTGGGAAGAAACGTCTCCTGTCCGGTTCTTGTAGCCTTATGGATAAACCAGCTTTCCGGGATCAGTTTCATTCTTTTCCAGCGATATAAAGTTCCATACGAGATACGCGCGACACGAAGAAGCTGTTTCTTGGAGATCAATTCTTCATTTTCAAACATTGCGTTTCACCCCTCACAAAAGAATAGCTGCGGATATCTCCTATAGAAATATCCACAGCTATCATTTTAGATAAACAATGTTACAACTTCTAAACAGCCATATAGCAATTGCGTGCATTTTAACTTACACGCATATGGTGAGTAGAATCAGATCAGATACCGAACAGATCCTGCAGAGCTTCGGTGAATTCGGTGATATCACCGCTCATCGCCGCTTCAAATACATCCTGTGCCAGGAAGTAGGTCACGATCACGAGCACGAGCGCTGCGATAATAGCGATGATCTGCCAGATCAGTACCGCTCTTGCGAAATTCTTTCTGCTCTTGCACTTCTTCCCTGCAAAAGAGAGGATGATCGAGCAGATCAGACCGACTACCGGGATGCTGAACAAAAGGAGCAGCCAGAAAGCCGTACCAGTGGACATCGCCTTCGACTCGTTTCTCTCGTCAACAGCCATCGGAGCTGCCGCCGGAGCAGAGAAGGAAGATTTTGCACTCGGAACTGTCTCCGGAGTCAGGCTGATCGGAGATGCGACCGGTGCCGGGATCGGAGCAGCAACAGGTTCCGGGATCGGCTCAGCGATCGGAGCCGGGATCGGTGCCGGAGCCACAGGAGCTTCTACGGAAGGAATATCGAGGGGAGCTTCTTCTTTCTTCTTCGGGATCGCGATCGGCTCACCCGGATCAAATGTCGCATTCGGGATCTCGGAAGAGATCGTCTCGGAAGTTTCAGCCACCGCTTCTTCTACCGGAGCCGCAGCTTCCTCTACCTTATCGGACACTTCGGAAACAGCTTCAGAAACAGCTTCCACCGCCGCCAAGGAAGCGCCACATGTCGGGCAGAACTTGTTGCCATCCGGTACATCTGCTTTACAAACAGGACAAATCATAATAAGAACCTCCCTCATTCAAAAATGAACTAATTTCTATTTACTCTTTTACTGCACGAAAAGATCCGTGCCGCAACACTAGAATATTATACCATGAATCCGCGGGATTGTTTATAGTTTCAGACTATCCGACAGGAATGACAGCCACACAGAACTGGCCTGCCTGAAGTGTATATCTTCTTTCATTTCTGTGAAGGATACTTCTCGTCGAAGCAAGTGCGATCTCCTTGCATTCGCTGGAGTATCTCTTTACTGTGATATCATCTTTTGCCACATCCGTGTCGATCAGGAACTGCTGCTGTTCCGTAGTCGGATTGGCAACGATCAGATAGATATTTCCATTTGAGGCAAATGCATAAGAAGTAAGTCCGATCGAGTAGCTGTCGTCTTTCTTTCTGGAAAGCGGCGCCGTCCAGGATGTCTCCACCCGCGGACCCTGCGCGATCTTCGTGACCACACCTACGATACGAAGAAGCACTTCCGCATTGGCCGAACGTATGCGCCGGTTCTCGAGGGTATCGCCATCATATGCGAACAGATAGTCGTCCTTTGCATCCCCGCTTATGCGGCTGACCGGAAGATCGACAGTGACGAACGAGGTATGATCTCCGAGGTCATAAAGCAGGAATTCCAGAAGCTGTGCGGCATTCATGGGGATCTCATCGGAAACGATCTGATTCTCCGACACACGGTTCTGCACGATCGAGATCGACAGATCAGAGATCCACTCACCCTTAACGTCCTGCATGTAGGAGGAATTTCTCGGGATCGCATCGATATAGTCCGTATAGATCGAATCCAGAAGTGACGAGATCTCGCCGTCACTTACCGAAGACAGTCTTTCTTCGCCCGTATTCCTGAGGAAAAGATCTGACGAGTGATAATCCGCAACAGAAAGCATCGTTCCATTATCGTAACGCATGCCATCAACAAAGAACAGGCGGTCCTTCATATCCGAATAGAACTCCGAGCCCTTGATGATCTCGATCATGTGATCCACGTAAGCTCTTCTCTGCAGATCCGTCTCGAAAAGACCGTTCTCGTCTGTGATCTCGACCACAAATCGATCAAACTGCTTCTGCCAGGCAAGTGCCGTTCCGTTATCGACACGGATCTTACCATAAGTATCCGTAATACCTCCGCAGAGATATCCCAGAAGGATCTCCATCTCGTCCGATCCGAACGCAGAGTCGATGACCAGCCACGGGTTTGCGTCCACCTGCTTGACAAGGCGCATCGTCGTCTCGAGGGATACGACGCCGGAGCTCACCATCTCACCTTCCTGCGCTGCATAGAGAAGTTCATTTCCGATCATCGGAAGGTTCGAGGAAATAGAGGTCCCGAGTCTTCCGAGGCCCAGGTTCGAAAGCCGCAGGAATTCCGGGGAATTATCATCGAGAAGATCGACCAGCTTCGGTCGGATCTGCTGCTCTGAATAGGTCTCCCTTTCAAGACATACGCCATCGGCGAGCATTTCGCCGCTGCCGTAAAAACCAATATTGAGGCGGATATCTTCCTCCTTTACTTTTCCCTTTTCGGACGGCCATGCAAATGTATAGGAATACTCTCTCCAGTTTCCGCTTACGTCCGTAAATGTCGTGCCGATCGGCTCGGAAAGACCCGAGATCCACACCATGACCTGTTCTTTTTCCATATTATTCTGTTTCAGATAAAGGCGGATATGGTAAAACACCTTCTCCTTCATGGGGCTGATCTCATCTTTCGAGATCACCTGGGAGATAAAGTGTGCCTGTTCCTCATCCGGCAAAGACGACGAAAGCTGAAGCGACTTATCTCCCGCGGTCTTCGGAGATCCGGAAACGATCTGCACCGTGGAGCTTTCACCGAAGACTTCCCACGCGCCTCTTCCGTTTCCGTCCACTGACGGGACCGGTGCGGAAAGAAGGCACATATCACCATTTTGGATCTCGACCTCGCCGATCGCCTGATCGATCGTCACTTTTGTATACATGGAGGCCGAATAAAGATTGCCGGAACGGCAGATCAGGATGTTCTCACCGGATGTCCGGCTCATGGAATCGATCTGGTTATCTTTTTCCGCGAAGATCTGATGCCATTTATCCGCCACACGGGAGAATGAATAGATATAGCCGTTTTCCGTCAGTGCCCAGACATCTCCGTTCGGGAAAAGTGCGATCTGTTTCGGTACAAGACCACTGGGAAGAACTACATCATAGCGGACAAAAGAGAACTTCCCGCTCTTTTCATCGCAGGTTCCGATCGCGAGCATACCGTTTTCAGAAACAAGTACGAACTCCTCTCCGTTGATCGCGGAAAGGATCCATTTATCCGATGTTTTCGTCTCGAGCTCATCCGAAGTAAGCTTTCTGAAGACACTTCCGTTCACAGTTGTACAGACATAGCCGTTCTCGCCTGCCAGAAGTGCGCGCGTGTCACTCGAAACAGCTGTATAAAGGCTGTTTTCCGTAAATCGGGAAGGCGTAGAGATCGATGCGCCGTCGCAGACGAGGATCTTTCCCGCTCTTCCACATGCGATGCCGAGTCGTCCTAAAGCCGTGACTGCAAGCATATCACACTCTTTCAGCGCGGCATCGGAAACAGTTTCCCATGCCCGACCATTGGAGGAGATATAGAATGTGCCCGCGGAAGTAACGGCGAAGAAATGGGCATTGTGAACAGCCGCATCCGCGATCGGGTCGTCCTTGGACGCCTGCTCGATCCTGGTCGGTTCAGAAGATGTGATATCCGTGATCAGCTCACCGTTTTGAAGAAGTGCCAGCGCATAGTTTCCTTCCGAACGGAGCCATTTCGTTGCATATGTGCCGGAAGTCTCATTTTCGATCTCTTTCCATACACCGAGCTGATCGGTCTGATAGTCAACGATCCCTGCATAGACGACCTGACTCATCTTCCCTTCTTCATCGTAGGTCATGATGCGCAGTTCGCCGCCTTTGTATGTATCCGTCAGCGCATACGGATCGTCCGGGCGGCTGTGAAGATATACGACATCGCCTTTGGCTTCCGCTACGCTGAAAACATTCTCATAGTAATCATTTTCAAAAGAAGGATCCCATAAAAGATTAGTGGAAGGAATATAAGAGAGATTCACACCGAGCCCCGAAGAAAGGACGTCCGAAGATTCCGCCTGTGTCGAGACCTCCGGATAGTCATAGGACATACGAAGGATACCAAGCCCCAGGAAGAAAAAGGCCGCCAAAAGCAAAAACACCGCAAAGACCGTCACCGCCGTGACGAACGGGCGTTTATGCATGCGTCCTTCCTGCCGGAACAATCTTCTAAGAAAGGTGATCATACGTCCCTCCCGGAAATAACCTCGTCGGCCTCACCGGAGCTTTCGCCGGAGAAGCGGGCCTTCCGTTTACGCGCCATGAAGACCGTAAAGATAACGAAAGCCGGAATGAATACGTAATAGACATAGTTTATGATGTTATAGGCTTCATCGGAGATCGAAAACAGAAGGTAGATCCCGCTGCCCAGTATGTTAAACAGGATATGCGCCATGATCGCCATGACGATATTTTTCGTATAGTAGTAAATGCATCCCAGCGCGATCCCGCAGGTCGCCGCATAGATGATCTGGATGATCTGTCCGTGCATGGCGCCGAAGAACAGCGAACTGAAGAGGATGGCCAGCCACGGGTGACGGCATTCGAGCATTCCCTCCAGGACACAGCCGCGGAAGATCATCTCCTCAAGGACCGGGATCAGAAGGCAGGTGCCGGTCAGGTTCATATAAAGGTCCGCACGTGTCGCGCTTTTGACCTCTGTCAGCTCCTCATACGATTTGATCGCTTCCCGGATCGCGGAAGACTCGATATTCGTGATCACGAAGAAATAAAGACCGGTAAACCCCAGCATCGCCAGTGAACCGATAAGCATATAGCTCCAGTCGGCAGGCTTTCCGAGATCCCAGGTGGACGAAGGAAGATTCATGCGCTTTTTGACGACGAACCAGATGGAGAAAGCGATCACACCAATGATACCTGTGAGCAGATAAATCAATCCTTCGTGCTCGAGATAATCGCCCTCCTGCGTTATGCTCACGATCGTCGAAGCAAAGAAAATGATCAGAAGATAAATGAATATGCAGAGCAGCGGTGCGAAGAAAAAACGGAAAATGATCCGGCTTCGGTTACTCATAAGCGGTCCTCACTTATTTTCGGAGGGCGCATTCCGGGTACATTCTTCGGCTTTTTATCTTTCACATTGGCGGCATAGCGGCGCATGAAGACGGTAAATGCCGCCTCCAGCTCGCTCTCGTTCTTGATCGAATAGAAATACTGGTCACCGTTTTTGGCATATTCGGTGCGCATGATCACCAGCTCCGGATCCGGATGGTTACCATCGTCGGGTTCGTAGTTGTACATGACCACATACTCGATCTTTTCGATGACAAAAGAATCGATCATCGACAGATAATACTCCTTGCCATTACTTGCATCGCGAATAACAGCAAGCGCATCACCCTCCTTCGGAGAATGATGCGTAAAAAGCGGCTTTCTTATAGAATTAGATTTACTCTTCTTCGTCTGAGAAGTCTTCTTCATCTTCGAGCTCAGCCTCCGCGCAGAGACGGTCATACTCTTCGTAGATCTCGTCTTCTTCGTCTTCTTCCAGACTCATGAGGCATTCCTCACCGTCATCGGTCTTAACGACTTTGGTGATCACCATTTCCGGATCTTCCTCATCGAGAGTTACGAGTACGCAGTAGGACTCATCCTTATATTCAAAATCATCTACCAGTGCAAACTGGTATTCTTCACCGGAATCCGCATCCACCATGGTGATGATCGCCTCATCATCATATGTGCCTTCGATGCCTTCTTCACAGTTATCACAATCGCCGCCTTCGCAGCTGCGTCCACAATCAAACAACATAATCTAATTCCTCCGAATCTAAAGTAACTAAACCTCATCCCGGCAGTTTTTCTGCCGTTGTTTCATTATATCATGCTTTTCCCCGTCATGCGCGGGTAATATCCAGATATTCCTGTAAAATGATCTCTGCCGCGACCTGATCGACGACCTTCTTCTTATTCTTCCCGGATACACCGGTCTGCCTCAAAAACTGCGATGCGATCACGGTCGTAAAGCGTTCGTCGCGGTAAACAGGCCTGATCCCCACTTTTTCTTCCAGAAGCTGCCCGAAAAGATTCGCCTTTTCTTCCGATTCACTGATGGTGCCATCCGTGCGGCTGGGCTTGCCCATGACGATCTCCGAGATCTCTTTTTCTTTTACGATCTGAGAAAGACGATCGAGAGCGTATTCATAATCCACTCCGTTCCAGTTGATCGTCTCCAGTCCCTGCGCCATGATACGCAAAGGGTCGGATACGGCCACTCCGATCCTTCTCATTCCGAAATCAATGGCCATTACCCGACTCATGCCTTTTGTCTCCTGACTCTATTAAGTATCTGCCAGATGCTCGCAATACTCACGCACGATGACCTCTAAGAGCTCATCGCGTTCCATACGGCGGATAATGCCGCGCGCACCCTTATAGTTCGTAATGTACGTCGGATCTCCGGACATAAAATAACCCACCAGCTGATTGATCGGGTTATACCCCTTCTCCTGCAGGGCATCCAAGACCTGCATCATCAACTCTTTGGCATCTTCGGATCTCTCCATGTTAAAAGAGAATCTTGCTGTACCTGAATCCTGCATAGTTGACGCACCTCCTTTAATTCCCAAGCGTGTCATGCATTTATTGTATCACAAGAGAAATCAATATTTCATTATTTATTTGTCATTAATAGAAAAAATGTTTACTTTTCTTCAGAAGCTTTATTCTGAAACTGCGGAAACTGTGCTGCCCGTAAGAGCGAAGCCATCGGCACCGTCGATCCGGGTCATCAGGATATCTCCCTGTTTTACCGGGCCCTCTGTCTTCGCGATCACCCGGAGATACTCGCGGCAGTAACCTTCACAGGTACCGTCCTCCCGCACTTCTTCGACAAGGACTTCCACTTCTTTTCCTAAAAAACCTGAAGTTCTTTCTTCTTCCATCTGATCCGAGATCTTACGAAGTTCTGCTGTTCTTCGTGATTTTATGTTCCCGTCGATCTGCTCATTCATGGCACACGCCTTCGTCCCTTCTCTCGGAGAATACGGGAAAACATGAATATGCGTAAAGCCGATCTCTCTTGCAAATGCGCAGGATTCCGAATGTTCCTCATCCGTTTCTCCCGGAAATCCGCAGATCATGTCCGTAGTGAAGCTTGCCGTCGGGAAGGCCTCTTTCAGATCTTTTACGACACGACGGAAAAGATCCGTATCATATTTTCTGTTCATCCGCTTTAAGACAGTGTCGGATCCGCTCTGAAGCGACAGATGGAAATGCGGGCAGATAGCCGGATTTTCCTTAAGCATCGCGATAAGCTGCGGCGTCATACAGGAGGGCTCCAGGGAACCGAGACGGATGCGTTTGACTCCTTCGATGCGGGAGATCTCTAAAAGCAATTCTCCTAACGCCGTACTATCCCTTCCCAGTTCTTTTTCAAAAGAACAAAGATGGATACCTGTAACGACGAATTCGCGGTAGCCCTTCTTCGCCATATCGGAGATCTCAGAAAGAACAGCCTCCCGCTTACGGCTCCGCACACGGCCCCGGGAATACGGGATGATGCAGTAGGTGCAGAAATTATTGCAGCCGTCCTCGATCTTGACAATGGCGCGGGTGTTTTCCTGATACGGCACAGAGCCGTACTCGAAAAAGCGCGTGCCCGCATCGAGGTCTTCCTGGTTATCTTCTTTCAAGTGGAGCTTTTCCATAAGTAGCGGTACGAGGGACGGACGGTCATCTGTTCCGACGATGATGTCGGCATCGGCCGAATCCCGGCACATCTGGGTATGACATCCCATGGCGACCACAATGGCATTCGGAGCCACACGGCGCGCTCTGCGGATCATCTGGCGGGACTTTCTGTCCGCTTCACCCGTGACGGCACAGGTGTTGATCACATACACATCACAGTTCTCATAATCTTCCGTCTCGACAAAGCCCTTTTCGGACAGCAGCTTACTGATCGCGGCCGTCTCATAGGAATTGACTTTGCACCCGAGAGTCTGGAAGTAAACTTGATAAGCCATATCGTACCTTTCGTCAAATTGATGAACATATTATACCGATAATCTCTTTTCTTTCAAACATTATCACATTGACAACGTTATGACCTGTGATAAACTATTCCCATAGTCATTTCGCACCCACAGGAGGAAACAGCATGGTTCGTTTTCCGATTCGCTTCCAATCTATCTCCGATGTCAAGGAATTTGTTCAGATCGTGAATTCCTATCCTTACGATGTCGATCTTTCCTCCGGACGCTATGTGGTAGACGCCAAGTCCATTATGGGCATCTTCAGTTTGGAACTTCAAAGCGCGATCAACCTCGAGATCCACAGCAATTCCTGCGATGATCTCGTAGATGCACTTTCTCCTTTCCGCGTCGAAGAGTGACGCGGTTTTCTTTTATTCCACGATAGAAAAATCGATGTGATGTGTGAGCGGGTCAGCGGAAGCGACCTGCACATTTACTTTGCGTCCGATCCGATAGACCGTACCGCGTGAGCCGCGTGCTTCCAGCTTTCTTTCATCAAATTCGAAATATTCATTCAGTGACGAAAACGGCACCATCCCCTCGATGGTGTTTTCAAGTTTTACGAAAATACCGGCCGGGCAGGCACCGGAGACCGTTCCCGGAAACTTCTCTCCCACATGGTCCATCATGTACTCGGCACATTTCAGATCGACAGATGCACGTTCCGCATCCACACTGTTTCTCTCCATCTCGGAACTGTGGAATGCCACATCCGCTACTTTTCCGGCAAAATACCTGGTCTGGTGCTTCTGATGCAGCCAGCTCTTGATGATCCTGTGGATGTAAAGGTCAGGATAGCGTCGGATCGGCGAGGTGAAATGGCAGTAATATTCGGAAGCCAGGCCGAAGTGACCGACGTTCTTTTCCGAATACTTCGCTTTTGCCATCGATCTTAAAAGCAGCTGGTTAAGTGCCGGCGCATATTCCTTATCGCTGATATCGTCGAGGAGCTCACTTAAGTAGAGCGGTGTCACCTTTCCGGCAAGGCGTCTGTTCTCCCCGAAAAGACGCGCCACGTGCATGAATTCCGCGATCTTCAGCTCATCAGGCTCCTCATGGATACGATAAACGAAGGGATACTCCATCTTGTCGAAACGCTCGGCGACCGCCTCATTGGCCGCGATCATGAACTCTTCGATGACACTGTGGATCTCATTGATCGGATAGGCATAGACATCCTTCGGCTTCCCTTCTTCATCCAGTTCCACATGGGTCTCCGGGAAAACAAAGTCGATGGTGCCTCTCTTCTTTCTCTTTTCCTTCAGGATGCGCTTTAATTCCAGCATCAGTTCAAACATCGGGGTCAGCGGGATATACTCCTCGATCGTCTTATTCTCGAAAAGGATACCGTTGATCTCGTTATAGGAAGTTCTCGCGTTGCTCTCGATAATACTCTCGTAGATCTCGCTGTCGAGGATCGTCCCGTCGGGGCCGATCTTCATTTCACAGGTCATGGTGAATCTCGGGAGATGCGGATTCAAGCTGCAGAGGCTGTTCGAAAGCCTCGGCGGAAGCATCGGAATGACGCGGTCAACGAGATAAACGGAAGTGCCGCGAAGTCCGGCTTCAATATCAAGTGGCGATCCATCCGTGACATACTCGGAGACGTCCGCGATATGTACCCACAAGCGGTAGCAGCCCTTTTCGAGCTTCTGGATAGAGATCGCATCATCTAAGTCCTTGGCCTCCTCGCCATCGATCGTGATGGTCTGAAGGGATCGAAGGTCTTTTCTTCCGTGAAGAAGGGCTTCCGATATCTCCTCTTCTGTCGGGGAAAGCGGAAGTGCAGATGCCTGTTCCATGACCGCGGCAGGAAATACCGGAGAAAGCCCGTACTGTCGGAGGATGGAAAGCATCTCCACATCGTTATTTCCGGGGTCACCGAGGACTTCCACGATACGGCCCTCGTACTCAGCGCGTTTGGCCGACGGATTTAATATCTCGCAGACGACCTTCATTCCGAAGGGCGCACCGTTCAGCTGATTTCTTCTTATAATGATCTGTCCGAAGGATGTTGCCGGATATCCCGGATCCGGGATGACTATACCGCCGTCTTTCGTCTCGCGCAGAAGTCCGACACACTGGTTCTCGAGAGCCAGCGGACCGACCGGCGGCATTTCGGCTACGGTAACATCACGGGACGGCGGAAGCTTCGATCTGGAATGCTCCTTCTTCCCGCTGGGTCTGATTTTGATGTGTCTTCGGTTATGTCTGCCCATTTTGCTTTCCTCCGTAGCTATTACTATGAAAAAAGGCTGCCGTCCGGTAAACCCGGTCAGCAGCCTTCGGATACTTGGTTGTGATGTGTCTTAGAAACCTCTTGCCAGGATCAGGAAGAGAACGATGGTCAGTACAGCAAACAGAACTGCTGTAAACAGCGTGATCTTCTTGAGCTTCTCGTCAAGAGTTCTGCCCTTCGACTTCTCGTAGAAGGAGTTTCCGCTACCGCCTACGATACCCATACCCTGGTCGTTACCCTCCTGGGACATGACCAGAACGATCAAAGCGATGCAGACAATAATATCGACACATGTAAGTATAACTGCTAACTTATTCATTATATCAGCCTCCAAGACTGTTCTCAAATCTAATAACCATCAAATAATATCACAAGAGTTTTTCCGAAGCAACAGTTATTTTCGATTCTTGATCAACTTAAATATTTCGCTTGCCGCAAACGGAATAAACGCAAGAAGAATGATCGGGATCCAGTAGACCGGAGCCAGCATGATATTGTCAAAGATGGAATTAAGGCCCGGGATGTAGATGACCGCCAGCAGCAGTCCGATGGAACCGGCTACCGAGATGTTCATGTACTTGTTGGTGAACACACCGAGCTTAAAGACACTGATACGTTCGGATCTTGCGCCATATGCACGGAAAAGCTCCGCCAGGATCAATGTGGCAAAGGCCATCGTTCTTGCGCCCTCGATCGGAGAAGCGGCATCCTTGAAGAATACGGTCAGTCCCAGAACGAATGCTGTAAATACTGCGGCGAAGATCGCGAGACTCTGTACAAGGATGCTGATCTTCATGGACTTGTTGATGATCGACTCGGATTTCTTTCTCGGCGGCTGCTTCATGATGTCCGGTTCACCCTTTTCTCTACCGAGAGCCAGAGCCGGGAAGCTGTCCGTCACGAGATTGAGCCACAAAAGCTGGATCGCGGTAAGCGGAGTCCCTATACCAGAAATGAGGCTTGCCGGGATCAGGGAGATCAGGAAGATCACGAGGATCTCACCGACGTTACAGGAAAGCAGGAATCCGACGAACTTGCGGATATTGCTGTAGATGATACGGCCTTCTTCGACGGCAGATACGATGGTCGCGAAATTGTCGTCGGTCAGGATCATGTCGGAAGAGTTCTTCGCGACATCGGTTCCCGTAATGCCCATCGCAACACCGATATCGGCGGACTTCAGGGCCATGGCGTCATTTACACCGTCACCTGTCATGGAAGCGATGTGGTCGTTTTTCTTAAGTGCATTGACGATACGCACCTTGTGATCCGGAGATACACGGGCGTAAACGTTTGTCGTCTCGCAGACAGTCTGGAAATCTTCATCGGAGACTTTATCGAGCTCCGCACCGGAAAGGCTTCCGGAAGTTTCATCCATCATACCGAGATCATTTGCGATCGCGACGGCCGTGTCTTTATAGTCACCGGTGATCATGACGGCACGGATACCTGCCTCACGGCAGATGGCCATTGCGTCCTTGACCTCCGATCTGGCCGGGTCGATCATGCCGACGAGACCGATGAAGCACATATTTTCTTCATGAGCGAAGTCTGCCTCGATCTCTGTCTTTCCTTCAAATTCGCGGTAGGCAAATGCCAGAACACGAAGAGCTGTCGTCGCATATCCGTGGTTGGTCTCGATGATACGGTTCTTGATCTCGTCTGTCATCGGGACTTTCTTCTGTCCGTCAAAATACTCGACGCAGCGGTTAAGAACGATATCCGGCGCACCCTTTGTGAAAGATACGATCGCACCCGGAATAATATTCGGGTGATATGTGGTCATCATCTTACGGTCGGAGTCGAAAGGAAGCTCCGCGATACGCGGGAATACCTTATTCGTCTCTTCCTTCGGAAGTCCGGACTTCGCACCGAGTGCGATGAGGGCAGCCTCGGTCGGGTCACCGATGCAGGAATAACGTCCGTCTTCACCCTTCGGGGTCACGGCGTCGCTGCAGAGGACGCAGGACTGAAGGAGTCTTAAAAGCTTGGCATCCGGCGTGATCTTCGCGCCGTTTTCGTCCTGGATCTGGCCTTCCGGCGCATAACCGATACCGGTGACATCATAGGACTTCTCACCGTCATAGACTTTTCGGACGGTCATCTCGTTCTGCGTAAGTGTACCGGTCTTATCGGTGCAGATGACATCGACACAGCCCAGTGTCTCTACCGCGAGAAGACGGCGGACGATCGCGTTCTTGCTGGCCATCTTCGTCATGCCGAGAGCAAGTACGATGGTTACAACAGCGGCGAGTCCCTCAGGGATCGCAGCGACTGCGAGGCTGACGGCTGTCATGAGTGCCTCATCCCAGGCTTCTTTCTGAACGAAAACATCGACGACGAAAACGATCAGGCAGATCGCGATGCAGACGATACCCAGGATCTTACCCAGTGTATTTAAGTTCTTCTGAAGAGGTGTATCTTCGTTATCGATCGAGGAAAGACGGTTCGCGATCTTACCAAGCTCGGTATTTCCGCCCGTCTCCACTACGATACCGCGGCCACGGCCGTAAGTTACGGCGGTGCCCATATAAAGCATATTCTTTCGATCACCGATGCCGCAGTCCTCTTCAAGAACTACGTTCGCATCCTTATCTACCGGAACGGATTCACCGGTCAGGGAAGCTTCTTCGACCTTCATGGAGCTTGCTTCCGTAAGACGGATATCGGCGGCGACCAGGTCACCGGCATCGAGTACGACGACATCACCCGGGACCAGCTTATCGGAATCGATCATCTGCTGCATATTGTCACGGATGACCTTTGCCTGCGGGGAGCTCATCTTCTTTAATGCCGCGATAGCTTCATCCGCTTTACCTTCCTGGTATACACCGAGGACAGCGTTGATGATGACGATCGCCAGGATGACGATAACATCGATCCATCCGGAAAAGCCGCCTTCCTTTACCGCCATGATCGCGGAAAGGACAGCCGCACCGATCAGGATCAGTACCATGGCATCCGCAAACTGCTGCAGGAATCTCTTCCAGAGAGGGACCTTCTTTTCCTCTCCGAGAGAGTTCGGTCCGTATTTAAGTAATCTTTTATCCGCTTCGCTCTTGGTCAGACCGGCTTTGACGTCAGTCTCGAGAGTCTCAACGACACTTTCGGTCTTCATTGAAAAGGGATGATTCATATAGATACCTCCACTTAGATCATCAGAATGCTCTCAAAAATATAACATAATAAGAAATTATAAGGAAGCGGATTTCTAAAATTCCCATGATTCTATTTCATCGAAAATTCAGAAATAGATTTTTCGGAGGAAAAACAAAAGGGACCGTTTCTACTGAAACAGTCCCTGTTTGGTGCCCAGAGTCGGAATCGAACCAACGACACGGGGATTTTCAGTCCCCTGCTCTACCGACTGAGCTATCTGGGCAAATGATAATCGGTCCTTTGTGGACCGATCATCTGGCGACGCAGAAGGGGCTCGAACCCTCGACCTCCAGCGTGACAGGCTGGCATTCTAACCAACTGAACTACTGCGCCATAGTGGTGGAAGATACAGGGCTCGAACCTGTGACCCCCTGCTTGTAAGGCAGGTGCTCTCCCAGCTGAGCTAATCTTCCATCTATTTTGCCGGGGCGCTTTTTCAAGCGCAAGAAGAAGTATACCGAAACAGCGTATAGTTGTCAACAAGAATTCCCAAAAAAGAAGAAGTTTTTTTCTTATTCGGAAAAAGCACCATTCCCTAGGCGTTTCGGTGCTTAAAACTGCTGATCCTTGATAAAACCCGTAATCGTCACGATGGCTACTTTGTTCCCGAGATCATCGCTGATCTCGATCTCATAAAAACACGTGCTTCTTCCGGACTTGATGCATTTGGCCGTACTTAAGAGCGTATCTCCCTTGCATACTCCGATAAATGAGATATTACTGGAGATCGATACCGTCATGTGCCCGCCGAAATTGGCAGCCACCGCAAACGTTAGATCCGCGAGCGTAAAGATCGCACCGCCCATGACACCTCCGGCCGCATTTTTGTGGATCGGAGTGATCTTCATGCTGCATCTGCAGACCTTATCCCCTGCTTCTTCGATGACCACACCCGCTGCTTCCGTGGCGAAACGGTCATTGGCAAAAGTCTCTCTTGCCCATTTCAGATCTCTGGTTTCCATACTTTTCTCCTTTATAAGAGATATTTCATAACACATTCTACAATAAAAACGGTGCAGCAGGCACCGATCGCCACCGTAAGAAGCTTCTTTTCCATAAAAGAAAGGATCACGGCAACAGCAAGTCCCAAAAGCGCCGAGACCAGATACCCCGTGGAATAGAAGATCGCCGGGATCGTCATCGCCGACAAAACAGCGTACGGGATATAGTAGAGGAAAGACCGGATAAAACGGTTCTCGATCTTTTCACGACAGAGGACGAGCGGCAGCACACGGATCAGATACGTGACACCGGCCATAACGAGCAGATAGAGGAAGAATACATCGGTACGGATCATGCCGGCACCTCCTTCTTCTCCTCTTCAGGAATCTTCTCATCCGGGATCGGGGCAACAGCCGCAAAAAGCAGACCGGAGACCAGTGCGCAGATGATGATGGCAATGCCCGAAGACACCTTTGAAAGAACCGGAATATAGTAGAACGCGGAAGAGAGCACCATCGCCAGAAGACAGCAAAGTGCCACAGAATGGTTCTTTTTCGACGGAGGGATAATGATCGCCACAAACATCGAATAAAGCGCGATGCCCAGGGCCGAGACCACCATATCCGGAAGGATATCACCCGCAAGAGCTCCGAGGGCCGTGCCGATTGTCCAGCCCCAGAACGGAGAGGTCATAAGGCCCAGGAAATACGGTGTCTCCACCTCATCTTTCTGACTGATCGCCACGGCGAAGATCTCGTCGGTTACGCAGAATGCCATGACAAATCTGTGCAGGAGCTTCACGCGCGGGCTCAGTTTCTGCGAAAGAGAGACCGACATCAGGGAATAGCGGAGATTGATGACGAACTGCGTCAGCACCATCTCGATGAGCGGAAGCCCGGCCGCGATGATCGGAACACCGGCCAACTGTCCCGCCGAGGTGACATTGGCCATGGAGATCATGATGACCTGCCAGATCGAAAGGCCGGAACTTACGGCGAAGATACCGAAAGCAAAGGAAACAGACAGGTATCCCAGACAAATGGGGAACCCGTCTTTGAGACCGCGTAAGAATAGGTTTTTCGAACTCACTTTCGAAGCCGACCTCACTTTACCGAGAAACGATAGCCGCAAAGGAAGCCCTTGACCTCGTCCTTATCGATCACGGCAGAGGCGAAATGACTGTGGTGGATCGCATCCGGGAACATCTGTGTTTCCAGACAGATCGCTTCGTACGGATTATAGTGGATGCCGCCCTTGCCGTCTTCGTCAAGGTTGCATGCACAGTAGAGCTGGACGCCCGGGAAGTTGGTAAGCACTTCCATCTTTCTTCCGCTCTTTTCGGATTCAACAGATGCGACCAGAGATACCTGATCCTGCGTCGTCTTAAGCACATAGTTGGAATCCGCACCCTTGCTGCAGTTGAGCTGCGGATTGGAAGAGGTCTTCACGAGGACTCTCTCTGTCGGTGTCGGTGTTCTGAAATCGAACTCCGTTCCGGTCACGTCGATGAACTTGCCGTTCGGGACATTATCCATATCCTTTTCGGTGAGCTGGTCGGAATCGATCCACAGGAGCTGCTCGCCGATCCGGCCGGCTGCCTGACCGTCGATATTGAAGTAGGAATGGTTCGTCGGAGCGAAGATCGTCTTCTTATCGGAGACTGCACGGTAGGTGATGATGAGCGTGCCGTCTGTCGCCCATGTGTAAAGGACCTTCATGTCCATGTTTCCCGGAACGCCGCAGACACCGTCCGCCAGAAGGAAGGAAAGGAGCACGCCCTCCGTCTCGACTGTCCAGTCGTTTTTGATCTTGAGATCATCGATGAAAGCCTGTGCTTCTTCTCTGCTGATGAGTTTTCCGTCCCAGAAGCTGTTCTGGAAGTTGCCCGGACCGCCGTGAAGGTTGTTCTCGCCTTCATTCTTCGGGAGCTGGTAATCCACGCCGTCGATAGTAAAAGATCCGCCCTTGATGCGGTTCGCGGTACGTCCGATAATGGAGCCGTGACCGGATCCGGAACCCATATATCCTTCGATATTATCAAAGCCCAGCATGACATCGCCCAGTTCTCCGTCCTTATCCAGGACATTCAGCGTATGGATCGCCGCGCCGTACTCGATCACGGAGAAACTTTCGCCATTCGGACGCGTAATGATAAATTCACTGACTTGTTTTCCGTCTTTTGTCGTATCAAAAAGAACTTTTTCTGCTGCCATGGGGCTCACCTCACATATGTTTTTATACCGCTACTATTATTGCGTCAGATCAACTGGAAAGTCAATGCGGAATCTGTTAGAATACCTTTTAATTTCAGAGCATTTCAGAACGCGCAGCTCACCTTGGAGGAAGCTCTTTATGAACGCAAAATGGCGCAAATTCCTGTCTTATTACCGTCCTTACATGAAAGGCTTTATCGCCGACATGGTCTTCGCGCTGGTAGGAGCTGCCACTTCCCTCATTATCCCGCTCATCATCCGTTACATCACAGGAACGGTCCTTCTCGAAGGCTTTGTCAATGCGCAGCAGACCATTATCGTTCTTTCTCTTGTAATGCTGGGTCTTCTCGCTGTGGATTTCGGCTGCAACTACTTCATCGCCTATGTCGGACACATGGTCGGCGCCCGTATGGAATATGACCTGAGAAACGAGCTTTTCACGCATTATCAGAAGCTGTCTTTCCGGTTCTACGACGACCAGAAGGTCGGTTCTCTCATGTCCCGCGTGACCAATGATCTTTTCGAGATCACCGAGCTTTACCACCATGGTCCGGAAGATCTCATGATCTCAGCCATCAAGCTTTTAGGCTCCGTCGTGATCCTCTGCATGATCAATGTAAAGCTTGCGGCTGTGGCACTTTTGCCCGTCCCTTTCATGATCGCCTTCGCTTCTGTTTTAAACCGGAAGATGAAGCGCACGTTTAAGAAGAATCGTGAGCGCATCGCCGAGATCAACACCCGGATGGAAGACAGTCTTTCCGGCATCCGCGTCGTCAAGTCTTTTACCGGTGAGGATATGGAGATCCATAAGTTCACAGAGGGAAATGATCTCTTCCTTATGAGCAAGCGCGACAACTACCGCTACATGGCTATCTACCACGCCGTTCTCTGGTGTACCACCGGTCTTATCACCGTGGCTGTCGCCGCCATCGGCGCGCTCATGATCGGCAAAGACCAGCTGACCCTTCAGGATCTCATCGCCTTCCTGCTTTACGTCAACAACTTCACTGAGCCGATCCGAAAGCTCGTCAGTTTCACTGAGCAGTTCCAGAACGGCATGAGCGGGTTCGAGCGCTTCTACGAGATGATCTGCATCGATCCGGATATCGAAGACGCCCCGGATGCGAAGGAACTTTCTGATGTCAAAGGCGATATCGACTTTACCGACGTCACCTTCTCCTACGGAGGAAACCCGACGCGTGAGGCCAATGTCTTTTCCCATCTGAATCTCCACATCGATGCAGGCGAATATGTCGCACTCGTCGGTCATTCCGGCGTCGGCAAGACCACAATCTGCAGCCTGATTCCGAGGTTCTATGAACCCACGGAAGGTAGAATAACGATCGACAGTACCGACATCACTTCGGTGACCCAGAAGTCGCTTAGGCAGAAGATCGGCATCGTCCAGCAGGACGTATATCTTTTTGCCGGCACTGTTTTGGAAAATATCCGTTACGGACGTCCCGATGCAACCTTCGAGGAAGTCGTTAATGCCGCCAAACGTGCCAATGCCCACGAGTTCATCATGGAGCTTCCGGACGGCTATGACACCGATATCGGTCAAAGAGGCGTCAAGCTCTCCGGTGGTCAGAAACAGCGTATCAGCATCGCAAGAGTTTTCTTAAAAGATCCGCCGATCCTGATCTTCGACGAGGCAACTTCCTCTCTCGACAACGAAAGCGAGAAGGTCATTCAGGATTCTCTTGAGGAACTTGCAAAGGACAGAACGACGCTCGTCATCGCTCACCGCCTGACGACGATCCAGAACGCCAAGCGCATCCTGGTGCTGTCGGAAAACGGAATCGAAGAAGAGGGTACCCACGAGGAACTTCTAAAAAAGAACGGAACCTACGCCAAGCTGTATCACACAGCGACATAAGTTCCGCGTAAAACCAGGTTATTTAACGGGGTCAGTTTGTCTGAAGGATATCGGCGAACTGGCCCTGTACCACTTTCTGAAGATCCAGTGGTGAAAGATGGATCTGTGTCCCGAGCATGCCGCCGCTGACAATGATCGTATCGAAAAGCTGCGCCGTTTCATCGATCACGGTCGGATACTTTTTCTTCATGCCGATCGATGTCACGCCCCCGCGAATATACCCCGTGACCGCCATGATGTCTTTGACATGCACCATCTCAAGGGACTTCTCCCCTACCGCGCGGGCCGCTTTTTTCATATCGACCTCTTCTGCGATCGGGATCACGAAGACGAAGTAGTTCTTCGACTTTCCCTGCATAACGAGCGTCTTAAAAGAGCTTTCGTACGGCTGACCTAACATATCTGCGATGTGCACGCCGTCGATAAACTCGTCGCAATCGTAGTAGAAAGGCTCGTACGGGATCTTCTCCTTATCCAGGATTCGCATGGCATTGGTCTTATTTTCTTTCTTCATATATCTTCTCCAGAAGCAATCAGGAATAAAGTGTCCAGAGTCTGTCCGCAATATCCGAAGACATCGGGCGTTTCGTTGTTCCGGCCAGCGGCTGGATGTTCGAAAGGACGATGATGACTCTTCTCGTCTTAGAATCCACACGGACACATGTGTTATAACCGAGCGTCATTCCGGAATGCTCGATATAGCCGCTATAGATATTCCATCCGTATCCATATCCGAAAGATCCTCCGTCAAGGATCTTTTTCCAACTCTCCGGAGAAAGAAGAGCGCCGTCCATCACGCACTTTTCCCAGTCCCAAAGGCCATTTGCGGTTCCGGTCATGACACCGGCAGCAAAACTGATCGACGGATCCTGAGAAGGAAGATCATATTTCATCAGTCCCAGGTCTGTTCTTCCGCAGGAAGTCAGATGGTCGATATCCGGATAGATCTCTTTCAGGGAAAGCGGCTCAAGGATATTCTTTCGAATATACTCGTCATAGGACATTCCGCTAAGCTGCTCGATGATCATGCCGAGAAAATAGTAATTCGTATTGGAATACTCATACTGCGATCCCGGCGCAAAGTTCAGCGGCAGTAAAGAAATACTATTAACCAGCTCCGACTTGACGACCGGTGTGGTCACGACTTTCCGAAGTGTATCTTCCAGATAAATAAGATCTGATAGGGAAAGACCCTGAAAGTCCAATGAGATACCAAGGGCTCCGGTATAAAGATAATCCGGGATACCGGAAGTCATATTGAGCAGCTGGTGGATCGTGATCTCCCCCGCATGCGAATACTCCGGCAGATACTTGTCGAGCTTATCGTCCGTACTGAGTTTTCCCGCTTCTTCCAGCTGCATGATGGCAATCGCCGTAAACTGTTTCGTGATGGAACCGAACTCGAAAACAGTATCCATCTTATTGGCGATGCCGTTTTCGCGGTCAGCAAGCCCTCCTACATATGAATAGAGGATCTGGTCACCTTCCGCGGCCAGGACCACGCCATCAAAATCGATGGCCGTCATATAGTCATCTGCAGTGGAGACAGAAAAAGAAGAAGGAGCATCATAACTTTCTGATGCAGAAGGCTTTTCCTGACTTTCCGTCGTGCTCTCCGTAGTACTTTCCGTAGTACTTTCAGAAGTCTCTTCCGATGGCTCCTCTGTGGGTTCCTCAGGAAGCGTCGTCTCCGTAGTCGTACTGCTCGTTTTTTTCGATTTCTTTTTCGTTGTCTCTTCTTCTTTTTTCCCGCAAGCACAAGCAAAAGCTATTGACAATGCCAATAGCCCCGCGAGAAATGCTTTCACATTTGATTTCATCTTATTCCTCTACTTCATTGATCTTCTTGTAGAAGCGGTTCTTCTTCAGAGCCTTGTAATCGCTCTTCTTCATGCCGGAAGCAACCGGAAGGACTTCCCCGGAGTTCTTATCTTCGAGAACAAGATCCCAGAGCTTCTGTGCCTTATGGTTGATGCCCTTCGGAACCAGATTCGTGGTCGGAGCGGTCTGATCCTTTACGATCTTCTTTGCTTCTTTCTTGCCTTTTTTGTCGAACTTGTCGCCACTGAAGCATACCGGGCAGAAATGATAGAAATCAGAGCCCATCGGCAACAGCGGGATATAATCGATATGTCCCCACTTATTGAACTTTACATAGGTCTCCTGATAGACCTTATGGCAATAGGAACACTCCTTAGGCTCACCTTTCGGGCCATACACCTTTTTGAAAGATCTCACACCATAATAATAAACAGCCATAATACACTCTCCCTACATATAAATAATTCTGATGAATCGTATTTATGATTTTCGCACACAAAGGCAATCATTACAATGTTTTTTATTATTTTTTTCATTTGAAAAAACACCATTGTGATAAAATGAAATCAGTAGCCAATGGAGGAACGGACATATGTTTTTTATCTTTACTTCTTTTGAGTATTCGAACAAGGCGACCGCCTTTGCGATCCTGATGGATCTCATCGCATATGTGCTCGGTCTCGGCGCTTTTGTCCTCTTCGTTCTGGCTGTCTGGAAAGGCCCTCTTTTTATCCTTTTCGGATTCCTTTCCATTATTCTTGCGATCTTCTTTTATTTCTTCATGGGACATGTCATCGGCAGCAAGATCGCGAAAAAAGATTTTCAGAAGAAGATCCGCACCAACGCCATCGTAGGCTATAACTATGTAAATGACGGTCACGCCACTTATGACGAGATCGCCGCGATCAACCCGGCTTTTGCGAACACTTACGAAGTCAACGCCTTCGGTAAGCTTACCCACCGGAAGAAATGAAAGGAGCCCCGCCTTTATGCCGATCATCACAATATCGCGCCAAATGGGCAGTCTCGGCGATGAAGTCGCTTCCGCTCTGAGCAGCAAACTCGGGTGGGAACTCATCACGCGCGATCTTCTGATGGGCAAATTCTTCCCTGACCTTCAGGAAGACCAGCAGGCACGCCTCCTCGAGAGCGCCAAATTCTATCTTTCCGAATACAAAGACGGTAAGAGCTTTAAGGAAGTTCTTTCCGAATCGCTTCACGCTATGGCAGAAAAGGCCCCGGCCATTCTCATGGGTTTTGGCTCCCAGCTTCTTTTCTCGAACTATGACAGTGCCATCCATGTCCGTATCGTCGCTTCGGATGAGACGCGTCTGGCCCGCATCGAAAAGCAGTTTCAGCTGCCGGAAAGCGCCGCACGCGAGCTTCTTGCCTCCACGGACAGAAAGCATAAGAGATTCGTTTCCCATGTTTTTTCCGTGGACTCGACAGATTTCAGCCTTTACCATCTCATTCTGAATACAGACTATATGTCTGTCGATGAATGTGTCGCCACGATCCTAGCGACCTTCCACGAGCATGAACTTCGCGTCCGCATCAAGACGGAGACGAAGAAGGAAGGCTCGGTAAATCACCAGACCTCCCTTCCCGTCTTTAAAAATCCATCGGAAGCGGAGTTTGCCAAGATCCTCGATATGTATCACATAGACTGGAAATATGAACCGAAGACCTTCCCTGTCGAATGGGACAGCGAAGGAAATGTCACTCTGGCCTTCAGCCCGGACTTCTATCTTCCGAGATTCGACACGTATCTCGAACTGACGACGATGAACCAGAAATACGTAACGAAAAAGAACAGAAAACTCAAGAAGGTCAAGGAGCTTTACCCCGGTACCTCCATCAAGATCGTGTATAAGAAGGATTTCCAGGAACTTGCCGAGCGGTTAAAGGCTTTCAGTTTTCCTGATGCCTCGCCAAAAGATCCGGAAAACAAAGATGCCGAGTAATTAATGCGCAGAAAGTGAGGGATCATCCATGGATGAGGTCCGCTACAAGAAGATCATATACACAGAAGAACAGCTGAACGAGAGGATCCGTGAACTCGGAAAGCAGATCACCTCCGACTATAAGGATCAGGAGCTCGTGATACTCGGCGTTTTAAAGGGCTCCCTTTTCTTCTTTACCGATCTGGCGCGCGCCATCGATCTTCCTCTTCAGCTCGACATGATCGCCATCGGCAGCATACCGGATATGACCAGCAGTACCGGTATCGTCCGGATCACGAAGGATGTGGATGTCAATATCACCGGAAAGCACGTCATCGTCGTAGAAGACATCATCCGCACCGGACTTACCACCGCTTATCTCCTTCAGACGCTGGAGGCCAGAAAACCTCTTTCGATCGAAGTATGCACGCTTTTATATAATCCCGAAAGGCAGCTTATCGATCTGCCCGTCAAGTATTACGGTTTTGAGGTCGACCGTTCCTGGCTTCTCGGATATGGCATGGATGCCAACGAATACGGAAGAAATCTCCCCTTTATCGCGGAAATGGAGCATTAAAAAACGGAGACCCGTTTCCGGCTCTCCGCAAGATCATAAATAATGAGGACAAATAATAGCTCCAGCGAACCAACCTTCCATCCAATTCCACCGGTCGCCCTTTATTAACTGCGAACCTCTGCAATCCTGCCGATCACCCTCTTCTTGGAATTACTCAGAAGCCCGATCTCTCAAGCTGCCTTTCCAACCATTCCGATCTTAAAACGATTCCGTAACCCGCGGCCTCTTTTCCGCCAGATCTCCGATCCTACTCCCCGGTAACGACCCCATGCCGTATACCCTCTTTCGAACCAGAACTCTCAACCTACTCAGTTAAGACCCGTCGTCTTCATTTTAAGTGGCCCGTAAGCCATGGTCATCTACCTGACCTGCGACTTGTGTCCGCCATCGCGTACCGTCAATCGCTGTTCGCTCTCCACTCATATCGTGCTATGGCTCTAACGGTTCCGATCTCCCCCGCTTCTCCGACCTCACTGGATCCGATCCCGCGGCTTCCATCTTCGTTTCCTGACCACTTTCTGGTCTTTCTGTTTTTCTCAACCTCGCCTTGTGCATTCACAAGTGGCGGCTCTCCGTCTAGGACTTGGTGTGAACCCGTATTCCCTGGAGCTAGTTTCAGTATAACATGGATTATAAAGTTGTCAACATTTCACACCACGAAACGGACGAAATCCTCAGACGATTTATACACTTTGCACAAAACGTTACGTTTAGATTACAGCGTGTTACACGCCGGTTACGAAAACCCCTGTCATATGGGGGTTTGCTGTTTTATCATTTCACTTCGGAAAGAAAAAAGGGAACATCTTCCCCCATGAAAAAACCATCTTAAGCCCTTGAAATGTTTACACTTTTGTCATATTTTTTCCATGACAAGAATGTCACAGCGATCGGGATTCCTTGTGATAAAATATACCTAACAATTCATCGGAGGCGCATAGATGAAAAAATGGCTCAGGCAGGTCAACCGCGGCGCAATACTTCTTGTGATCGTGTTATTGGCTGTGTTTGTTTACCTTATAATCGACGCAGAAAAAACGAGTAAAGATAAGAAGACTCTTACGCAGATCAGCGAGAAGTATATCCGGGATTCCTATATTCTTTACCAGTGTCCGGAAGATCTGGATTTCTGGAGCGATGAAGCGTCATTACTTCAGGATCTTCCCGCGCTTCTTTTGACTCAGGCCGAGCCGCTGAATCAGTATTTCTGCGACAACGAGGCGGTAAGAAATGAGCAGGTCTCTTTAGCATGCCAGTTCTATATTGCGTTTTATCGTGCCGAACGACTTCCGATCACCTGTACCAGAGTCCCTACTTCTATCAAGATCGAAGAGGTATATCACGATTCGGCGAGTATCTTCGTGACTGTCGAAAACACTTTCGAATATGTTGATATGTCAGGAAGACAGTCGACTTTCAGCTATACTTCTTCCGATACACTCTCCTTCTTAAAGCAGGATGGTGAGTGGAAACTGCTGGTCGATAATTCGGATCTGGATGAATTGAGTTATTATTGATGACAACCCCGAAAAGGAGTGAAGATATGCCTTCTGAAGAAAAAGCACCGGCACTGCAGATACAAAATGTTACCAAGACCTTCGGCAAGAAAACTGCCGTAGATAAGGTCTCTTTTGATCTGTTTCCCTGCGAGGTATTTGGTTTTCTCGGTCCGAACGGTGCGGGTAAAACAACGATCATAAAAATGGTCATGGGTTTTGTCCGGCCGGACGAAGGTACGATCATCATCAACGGATATAACCGGCAGACGCACTACGAATCGGCCATGTCCTCCATTGGAGGCATCGTGGAAAACCCGGAAATGTATGAATCTCTTTCCGCAAGACTTAATCTTCAGATGTACGCCAGACTTCATAAAGGCGTCACCAAAGAGAGGATCGACGAAGTCATTGAGCTCGTTGGTCTTACGGAACGTGCCAATGATGCCATTAAAAAGTATTCTCTCGGCATGAAGCAGAGGATCGGTCTGGCACAGGCGCTCCTTCACCATCCGAAGGTACTGATCCTGGACGAACCTACTAATGGACTCGACCCTGCCGGCATCCACCAGCTCCGCGACATCTTAAAGCAGCTGGCCCATGAAGAAGGTATTGCCGTTATGGTCTCCAGCCATCTTCTTTCCGAAATGCAGCTGATGTGTGACCGTATCGGCATTATCAATCACGGCAAACTTCTTCAGATCTGTACGATAGATGAACTGATGCATAAGGCTCAGAGTTCTTCCATCTACCGGATCAAAACATCAAATCCTGCCAAAGCCAAAGAGATCCTTTCCGAGAAATACGATAACCGGATCTCCAATGTAAATGACGATACTCTCGATATCGAGATCGAGGAAGACCAGATCAACGAATGTGTCCGTACTCTTGTTTCCTCCGGATCGGATATCCTTGGTGTCCAGAAAGTTGAATCCTCTCTGGAAGAAGCCTTCCTGGAGATCACGGGAGGAGGTATCCGCATTGAGTAAGATCGCCGCCCTTTATACAAACGAAATGATCAAACTCTCCAGGAAAATATCTGCCTGGATCCTGATCAGCCTGATCGTAATCTCCTCCATCGCGATTCCGGCACTCGTGAAGAACCTGTTTCTGGAAAGTGCCTCATACGATATGTACGAACCGATCGACAAGACGAGGATCACAAAAGAGAGGGATTCTGTAAAGAACGCCATCGGTGATCCCGACATTTACGTCGAACATCAGACGCTCCGTTTTACGGTCGGAGATAAGGTCGAAGAGATCTTCGCCACGAAACTCAATCTCTATGAAGAAGACGGATCGATCAATAATTATGCCCATCTGGCCTGCTATAACGCGATCCTGGCCAACTACAATTTTGACCGCTACCCGATCAACGATACCTTCCTTGCCAAGTATGCTTTTGTCGAGTATCAAAACGCATATCTGGAATTGTGTTATTTGAACAGGTCTTTTTTCTCCGCGAGAGACAACGCATGGTATATGTCATATGTTGAGGCTACAGAGAATCTCGACCTGGCGAAAAAAGCTTTTTTCGAGCATGACTTCAGTTCTTTCGTCTCTTATCTGGATACTAAGAAGGAAGACACGTACATGGACCCTTCTATTATCCGCAAGATCGCATCTCTCGACCCGAAGGGCGAGCTTTCTATCCTAGAGGCCGAACAGATCATTGATGCGATCTATGATGCCAGAGAATATCAGCATTATCTTGAGATCGGAGCCGAATATGTCGAAGGCGTTTATATCCCTCTGACTGCAAATAGAAGGACGCAGATCGAAAACTCTCTGATGATCCTCAACTACCAGATCGACAATACCTGTCTGATCAGCAGCAGAGACCAGGCCGCGGCTCAGTCAAAGCAGTTCGCGCAGAAAGCAGGCCGTTTCCTTCTGGTGATCCTGCTCATTATCATCGCCGGCTCGAGCATCTCCCAGGAAATGGCGACCGGATCGATCAAGTCACTGATCATCGCCCCGGTCAAGCGCTGGAAGATATTTACGGCAAAGCTGCTTTCGCTTTTCACGTGGCTTATCCTCGGAAGTCTTCTTATTACTGCGCTCACCACGCTATCTACGATGATGAGTTTTGGAGCGTCTTCCCTTCCGCCTTACTATTTCGTCCGTGACGGAGCGATCAAGACGATCCCGCACTTCCTGTTCTCGCTCCTTTATTTCCTGGTGGATAACATCTCGCTTTTCGTATACCTGCTTCTCGCGTTCATGATCTCATGTCTTACCAAGAACACAGGTATTGCCGTAGGTGTTTCTACGGGACTCGTCCTGACTTCCAGCTTTACGTCCTATTTTGAGATGGTATTCGGTCATCACAGATGGATCGATTTCCTTCCGTTCTCGAATATGGATCTGGTATCCAAGATCTTCCCGTATTTCTCGTTCAGCGGATATCTCGACTCTGAAAATGCCGGTTTCTTTGGTATAGCGCAGGGAAATACTCTGCCTCTGTCTTTCTCTGCCACCTATCTGGCAGTCCTGGTATTCATCATCCTTCTGATCGCATTCGACGCCTTTAACCGGAAAGATATCCAGTAAGATCTATTCTTGAAAAGCACGCCCCTGAACGATGTCATGTAAGCGGAAATACTGATCGATGCTGTTGCGCACGAGACGTTTATTACTCACCCACATGGGCGCGATGAGTGCTTTCTTTGCACCATCACCGCTCATCCTGTAAACGACGATATCCGGGCGAAGATGCTCGATCGCCTTTCCGAGGAGCTCGATGTACTGTTCCATCTGAAGAAGCGGGAACGGTTTCTCCTCAAACTCTTTCCCCAGATCCGTCCCCTTCAGAATATTGAGGTTGGCGATCTTGATCCCGTGAACAGGAAGCGCACAGATATGGTCGATCGTCGAAAGCATCATCTCTTCGGTTTCTCCCGGAAGATCGAAGATCACATGCACGATCACCTCGAGGTTCCCACCGATCTTCGAAAGGCGCATCACGGCTGCATCAAAAACAGGAAGAGCATATCCTCTTCTCATCCATTCCGCGGTCTCTTCATGGATCGTCTGAAGACCCAGTTCGATCCAAAGATGCGTCTTCTGCGAAAGATCCGTAAGGATCTCATACATCCTCTCACTGATCGCATCCGGACGGGTGGCAATAGACAATCCGACCACCTCCGGATCCTGGATCGCCTCCTCATACTTTTGCAAAAGCGAGCCTTCGTCTCCGTAGGTATTCGTAAAGTTCTGAAAATAGGCGATATACTTGCCGGATCCGACCTTGGAAGCGACTTTCTTCTTTGCCTCCCTGATCTGATCAGTTATCGAAAGAGATCTGTCGGCGGCAAATTCTCCGGACCCTGAACCGCTGCAGAATATGCATCCTCCGGTCCCGACCGTTCCGTCTCTATTGGGGCAGGTACAACCGGCATCAAGCGCAATGCGGTACACTTTCTCCCCGAAAAGGGACCGGTAGTATTCATTTGCGCTCAAATATCTCACAGATCCTCCTTAAACCCGCCGTGCGGATGGTCTTCCCGGTCGCCGGGGCATAGGTCGTCCTTACCCTCCATCTGCGTACCCCGCATAACGATATTATACCCGTATCTGGCGCGAAGTCCGTCAATCGTCTGATTCACTTTATCGTCTTTTTGGATCTTCTCGACATTTTCGAAGATCGTCATCTGGTGATAATCCTCTTCATCAGTCAGATGAGTCGTCCTGACTCCGAAGCTTCGTAGCGGAGCATGCCAGTCATAGCTCTCATCGAAAAGCTCCATCGCCAGTTTCGCGATCTCTTTTTCATCGTTGGTCTCTCTCGGCAGGCTTCTTTGTTTCTCATAGGACTGAAGGTCCGTATCTCGAACCCAGATCGTCACCGTACCTGCATAGAAGTGATGCTTCCGCAGTCTTCCCGCGACCTGGGCGGAAAGCGTACAGATCACTTTCCAGACATCCTGGCGGTTACACATATCTCTCGGGGTCGTCGTGCTGTTCCCTATCGATTTTAACGGCCGTGTATACGACGCCGGTGAGACCGGATCGTCTTCAAGGCCGTTGGCACTCCTCCAGAGTGCATGCCCGTTTTTCCCTAAAACAGAAATAACGAAATCCGGAGAAAGGGCCGCGAGATCTCCGATCGTACGTACATTCATCTTCGAAAAAGCCGCATTCGTCGCCCGTCCCACGTAAAGCAGATCACTGACCGGAAGCGGCCAGACGATCTGCCGGAAATTCTCCTTCGTGATCTCCGTCGTCGCGTCCGGCTTCTTATAGTCCGACCCGAGTTTGGCGAAGGATTTATTGAAGCTGACACCCACAGAACAGCTCAGTCCGAGCTCTTCCTTTACGCGTTTCCTGATCTCGTCAGCGATCTGCCTCGGCGTCCCCAGTGTCGATCCCGTGATATCGAGCCAGCACTCATCAAGGCCGAAGGGCTCGACTTTATCGGTATACTGCAGGAAAAGTTCCCTCGTTCTGTCGGAAAAGTACACGTACTGATCGAAGTGCGCAGGCACGACCAGAAGTCCGGGGCATTTCTGCTTCGCCTGCCAGATCGCCTCGGCCGTCTTGACACCGGCTTTCTGGGCCAGAGGATTCTTGGCCAGGATGATCCCGTGCCGCTCTTTACTGTCTCCGCCGACTGCCATAGGAATATTCCGCCACTCGGGATGACTTCTCATCTCGACGGAAGCGAAGAAACAGTTCTGATCCACATGCAGGATATTGCGCTCCACCGGTACCATTTCCCCTTTCATAAACGTTTGTTCGCTTTTCATCATATCACACAAAAGAGCATTTTGCTATCCGTTTACAAAAACTACATCTTTTCTTCGCTTTTCCACTTTAATTTTGCATTTGATAATTGTATAATGTCAAAGACACAAGTTTTTTTGTAGTTGTAAATTTTGGGGGTCCCGAAGACCGGGACATTGACATTTGTAAAGGATGGTGCAAAAAATGGCCAAACATCGTATTCTGCTGGTTGATGATGATACTGACATTCTCGAGATCAACCGATCATTTCTGACGAACGAGGGCTACGACGTAAGTGTTGCAACGAATATCGCCCAGACACTTCAGAAGGTAGAAACAAACTCCTATGACTGTATCGTACTGGACATCATGCTTCCGGATGGAAATGCATATGATCTTCCGTCGAAGATCCATGTCTATTCCAACGCCCCGATCATTTTCCTGTCGGCAAAGGATCAGCTGGAAGACAAGATCACCGGATTTAAGGCCGGCGGTGATGACTACATGACCAAGCCGTATAACCTTCCGGAGCTCTCTGCACGTATCTCCGCGCATATCCGCCGCAACATGACCCGTGACGGCTTCCTTATGGAGTTCCCGCCGCTGACCATGAACGTCAAGACCCGTGAAGTTACCCTTAATGATGTACCGGTTCATCTGACAAACCGCGAATTCGATATCCTCCGTCTGCTGGCGGAGACACCGAACGTGATCGTTCCGTTCGCACGCATCTACTCCCATGTATGGGGTGATGACGGTCTTTGCGACAACCATCTCGTTATGGTAAACATCAGCTATCTGCGTAAGAAGATGGAGAAAGCAGATCCGACCGTTCAGTTCGTTAAGACCGAGTGGGGTTCCGGATATTCTTTCACCTACCCGCCGATCCGCAATACCATGCGCGCCGAGTAATCCTTTTTTCGGAAGCGTTGGATCATTATGTCGCCGGAATCTTCTAGTTCAGAAAAGCGCCTTTTCCCATTAGGCGTGTCCGTAATCATACTGATCGCAGCAATCGTTGTTTCGTCTCTGGCTTTTCTTTTGATCAATCAGAGACGGGGCAGCGATTTTTCCTATACCATTTACGGTGCGGTAAACCTCACCACATGGAATGAGACAAAAGGCATGCCGGTCACTTTGGAAAAGGGCTGGGAATTCTATCCCGGACAGCTCCTTTCCCCTGAGATGATCCACAACAGCCGCGAAGAGAATGCCAAGGAGCAGTATCCCTACTATAAAGGCGTGAAGATCTCTTCCTCCGGATGGACGGACTTGGGCGATGCGACAGAACTCTATTCTTTCGGGCAGGAAGTGCCGCAGATGGAAGCTTTCGGAGTAGGCACCTACAGGATCGAGCTGGTATTGAACCAGGCCGTCGACTTTGTCACGTTAAACATTCCCGAGATCGCGCAGTCCGCGACGATCTGGGTCAATGGAAAGGCTGTCCGCCACTACGGTATCGTTTCCAGTTCGAAAGCCCTATATGAGCCGGCGCAGGTATGTACCGACATCCAGCTGGAGCCTTCCGAAGGAAAGATCGAGATCGTGATCGACTGCGCCAATTTCTCGTCTCCGTACGGAGGCATCCTCTGCAGTCCCTGCATCGCTTCGCCAACGACCATCGGTACCATCGAGTATTCGGTCCGCATGTACCTGACCGTTATCTGTGCTTTCTGGGTATTCTTTGCGATAGGCGGACAGTACATCTCCAGAACCTTCGTCAGCAAGTCCAAGTTCTACTTTTTCATGCTGATGTTCCTGTCCGAGCTTCTCTATGAGATCTTCTCCCCTATGGTCACCATCATGCCGGGAAACTGGAATATGCTCATCAAGATCTCCCTTCTCATCATGGCGAATTTCTGGACATTCCTGTTCTTCTTCTCGCTTTATCCGAAGGGCACGAGCAAGTTTTTCGACACGCTCCGTTTCTTCGAGCTCTCCTTCATTTCCATGCTGACGGCCTTCTATCTGGTCACCTTCTGGTGCTTCCCGAGCGTTCTGTATTTACGTTCCTCCGTGGTCGCGAACATGGTCCTGGTCCTTATCACGAACCTCTACTGCATTTTCCGTGTCTTCTACATGACGCGTATCTTCGATCACGGCAAACTCCTTTATACAAGTGCCGTCATCCTGTTGTTCGCAATGCACATCGCCACATTCCTTCGAATGCAGTATTTCGTATATATCACGCTTCATGCATTCCTTCTTCTGTTCCTGGCGGTAGGATTCACACTTTACTTCGTCATGGATTACGTACAGACCTATGACAAGCTTCAGGATAATAACAGAAACCTCGCCAGTGCCGTCGAAGAAAAGACCAAGTACATCTCCCGCGTCAACCAGGATCTTCTGAAGAACCATGAGCGTCTCCTCGAGAACGAAGAAGCGAGAAAGAAAGTCATGTCAAATGTTTCTCATGACCTGCGTACACCGATCACCGCGATCCGCGGCTACATCGAGCTGATGTTAAATGCCAAAGAACCGCTTTCCCGTGAACAGGAAGTACAGTATCTTTCCAATATGCATACGAGAAGCGTGCAGATGGAGCAGCTGATCTCGGACCTTGTACAGCTCACACGTATGGAATCCGAAAACGATACGCTCGAGATGATGCCCATCAGCATCAAGGAAATGGTACAGGATCTTTACCAGCTGTATCACGCGGAGTGTGAAGGTACGGACAAGGTCATCCGTTTCCATGCTCCGGAAGATGATGACCTTCTGATCGAGGGCGATCCGAAGAAGCTTCTGCGGGTCTTTGAGAACATCATCGTCAACGCCATGAAATATACCCACGACGACGGACAGATCGATATCACCTGTCATAGGTACGAGGATCCCGCCATGCTCGGCGGAAATGCCGTCGAGGTCCTGATCAAGGACAACGGCGTCGGTATCCCGGCAAACGAAGTCCCGTATGTATTCGACCGCTTCTACCGCGCCGAGAACTCCGGCATCAACAAGACAGGTTCGGGGCTCGGGCTTTCGATCGTAAAGAGCGTAATGGATAAGCACGGCGGCAAGATCTGGGTCGAAAGCGAAGAAGGAAAAGGATCCGAATTCCATATCGTATTCAAAGCTTCCGAGTTCGATATGAATGAAGAACCGGACGAAGAAGAGTAATATTCCACTACTTCTATCATAAATAATTGATAATTTCCTCTCTATCATATAGAATAGGGAGGAATTTGCTTTTTTAGCAAAAGTAGTGGGAGGTTGGTTATGAATTTTAAAAGAGCTATTTGCTTTATTCTCTCTGTTCTTATGCTTCCGGGTATCCTGTTCTTTTCGCAGGGCAAGACCGTAAATGCAGCCAGTAAGATCGATCTGGCAGTAACGCTCAAGCTTTTAAACTCGGACGGCACCGAGCAGAGTACGGTCACTTATACGGAAACGAACGCAGTCCTTCAGTTTCTGGATAAGGCTTCTGCCAAAAAGGGAGACACGGTTAACATGAGGAATCTGGAAAATCGGGATCAATATATTCTCGATGGATTATGTGTCTCCGATAAAAAAGGCGAACAGCAGCTGGCATTATCTGCCACTTCTTTTACCGTAAGAGCGGCGGATACCGTACTTATCGTAACAATGCGCCAAAGAGGCCCAAATGATCCGAGGATCCTTTACATCAACTATGCGGCCTATGATGACAACGGCTATATCCTGACCGACTCCAAGGGGGAAACCATTAAAGGTGGTCAGGCAACTCTGTCCTGCGGGACTTCAGCCATGCCGGGAGAGTATGTCTATGTATGGACTCAACCGGATGCCGGTTACTATGTGGCCGACATTGCTGTCGGCGACGGCGGACAGACATACTTCCACTTATCGGATGTAAGAACGTTCCAGGTATGGGATTCCCCTTCTGCTATGGTCGTGGACGTGTATTTTAAAGTAGATAACCGGACAGAGATCCCTAGCGCATCTCTGGCGCTGACCCTCCCTGAGACCGGGAAGGCCGAAAACTACGACGAATACGGTGCGATCGCGGATGTTACCATAGAAGAAAACGAGGAGTATTTCTTGTCCGCAGCCACATGGAAGATCGGCGGGACAGAAAATGTCACACCAAACTACGGGGTCGGAGCCATCGAATTTGTCGAAAACGACCTGTATTTTGTCGATATCACCCTCTACCCGAAAAACGGATACAAATTTACAAATGACACGAAGATCTCTATTTCCGGTGCCGAGGTGCAGCTATACTTCACCGATGACATGAATAGAGCATATGTCCGCACCAAGAACACGACGATCCCGACAAACGGGAAGCACAAGATCACTACAAAGTGCACGACTTACAACGTGGACATGACGAAGCTCGCTGACCATCAGTATGGAACCTGCACGCCGGATAAATCATATGCGAAAGAAGGAGATACCGTTACGCTGAAAGTTTACCCCGGAGTCGCATGCATGATCCAGAGGATCACCGTCAAAGACAGTTCTTCCGAGTATGATCTTGATCTTACAAAGTCTCCTCTTTCGTTCACCATGGGCGACAGCGAGACCGAGGTACATGCGATCTATAAGGAGATCGGACCGAACGATCCGCGTTCGATCATCGTGAACTACTGGGCACAAAACGATAGCGGCACTTCCCTCACCGATGAAGATGGAAATCCGATCAGAGGCGGCATAGTAACCGCCAGCAAGATGAAGGCCATGCCCGGAGATACGATCAAACTGACGGTCATTCCGGATGACGGCTTCTATCTTTACAGCTGCCAAGTCGGCGATGGTTTACAGGGTGGTGAGGATATCAAGGACACTCTGACATTCACCATGTGGGATCGGACCTATGATATGGTCGTAGATGCTATCTTTAAAAAAGACTCAAGAACGCTCATCAAAAACGCTGAGCTTACTCTTTTCCGACCGGAGCTCGGGCAGACGACGCTCCTGACAGAAGGCGATGATGCCGGATTTGTCCTTGCCGGTATTACTCCGGAGCGCGGCGCGAAATATACAGTCAGCCACAGATACTGGTTTGAGGACTCCAACAGTACGGAAAAGGTAGTCCCGACGGATTTCCTTCCCGGCAAGTACTACCGTGCCGAATTTGACATGACTCCGAAGGATGGATACGTCTTCTCCAAAGACCTCAGCATCAGTATTCAGGGCGGCAGTGTCGAGAGCATCGAAGCTTTCCCGGATGGACATGTACATGTCGTTTTAGAGAAAATCATGCTTGCCTCTGCCCCGGAGACCTTAGGTCTTAAGGCATCGGGAGATGGCAAGAACCGTGTGAAGCTTACCTGGAACGAGACGGATGGTGTCGACGGATATCTTATCTACGGCATCCATGGTTCTGATGGTAAATACGGCTATATCGGCATGACGAAACAGGGCACGACCTTTACCGATACCAAGGCATTCGGTTCCGACTGGAACTTCTACTGGGTCTTCCCGTACATCACGGACAGCACCGGCAAGATGAACCCCGGCGTCTGCGCCAAGTATGTCTATGCGAAAGCAAGTCCGCTTCCGGCCGTAAAAGATCTGAAAGCATCTTCCCTCACGGGAGCCGTTTCTCTCACCTGGACAGCAGTCGAAGGTGCGGAAGGCTATCTGATCTACGGAAAGCGCGGTGCTTCCGGCGAATACGGTTATATCGGTATGACTTCAGGCGGCACGCAGTATAAAGATACGAAGGCGATCTCGACAGATTATAACTTCTACTGGGTATTCGCCTACTATAAGGACAGTAACGGCAAGATGGTCGCAGGCCTCGCCGGAACTTACACGTACGGACGTCCGAAACAATGACCCTCCGACTCGGACAATACGATAAAATGAGGGTGCCTCATTGTTTTGAGACACCCTCTTTTCTTTTTGCTTTGAAATAAAGATCAGGGATCAGGCATTCTCACCGAGAGCAGTGTTGAGTGCCGTTACCAGAGCGTCACAGTCCAGACCGTGTACAGCGCAGGCTTCCTCGATGGACTCACCGTGAGCCATCGCGCAGCCGAGGCAGTGAAGGCCGCTGTTCATGAATACCGGAACCAGCTCCTGATGCTCGTTGAGAACTTCTGCAATGATCATATCTTTTGAAATAGCCATTTCTTTTTCCTCCTGAAAAATACAAATATTTAAATACATATGTAACCTTATCACGAGTTGCCCAAGAATGCAATTTCGTTTTTTTGAGTATTGTTTCATGTTATAGTGATAGTATGATCTATCTTAGGGGAGGAAATCATGAGGCTCAATTATAAACGCACTTTTCTTTCGGGTCTGGCGTTTCTCGCCATTACCGCTTTCTGGCAGATGTACGACAATGTCCTGCCCCTTATCCTTAGTAACACGTTCAACCTGAACGAGAGCATCACCGGTGCCATTATGGCTTCAGACAATATCCTTGCACTGTTTCTTCTCCCCTTCTTCGGAAAGCTTTCCGACAGGACCGGGACACGGATCGGCAAAAGAATGCCGTATATCCTTTTCGGCACCGGAGTGGCCATAATTCTTACAAATATTCTGCCTATCCTCGATAACAGCTATGCCAGATCAGCCAGTGACTTTAAATTCGTTTCCTTTACCATCGCACTGGGACTTCTCCTCATCGCCATGTCTGTCTTCCGCTCCCCGTCGGTCGCACTCATGCCAGATATCACACCGAAGCCCTTAAGATCACAGGGAAATGCGATCATCAACCTGATGGGCGCCCTCGGCGGCATCATCTACCTGATCTTCTCGGCACTTATGTATCCGGAAAGCAAGACCAAAGATCTTTCCCACGTCAATTACCAGCCTCTTTTCATCTTTATCTCGGCTTTGATGTTCCTAGCCATCGGCATCATGCTTCTTACGGTAAAAGAACCGAAATGGTCGAAGGAGAATGAGCTCATCGAAAAGGAGCATCCGGAATGGGATCTTACGGAAAAGGGCGAAGGTAATAAAGCCCGCCTTCCGAAGGCCGTTCGTGCATCCATGCTCTTCCTTCTTTCCTCTGTCGCTCTCTGGTACTTCGCCTATAACGCCCTGACCACCTGGTTTACGACCTATTGCGCGAATCTGATGAATAAGAATCTGGGCTTTGCATCGACCTGTTTTCTGGTCACGAACGTCGGCGCGATCATCTTCTTTATCCCGGCCGGCATCATCGCCTCGAAGATCGGAAGAAAGAAGACGATCCTTATCGGAACACTTACCTTCAGCCTATGCTTCGTTGTCGCCTTTTTCGTCACCACCGGAGGACACGAAAGCGCTCTGTTTACGATGTATATTGACTTTTTCATCGTAGGTGCCTCCTGGGCTTTAATTAACGTCAATTCTCTTCCGATGTGTGTGGAGATGTGCAGCGGTGCGGATACGGGCAAATTCACCGGGTATTACTACACTGCTTCTATGAGCGCACAGGTTGTAACTCCAGTACTTGCCGGCACTTTGCTTAAGCATATCAGCTATAAGATCCTCTTCCCGTACGCGGCATTATTTGCGTTTTTGAGTTTTGTCACGATGCTGTTCGTTAAGCACGGTGATAATCGATCTGAACCGGTTAAAGGTTTAAAGGCTTTCGAAGACATGGAATTGTAAAGAAAAATAGAAAACAGTCTTGACAAAATAAAATAATATGCTTTCTCCCATTTTTGATGAAAAAGTGGAAAAAACCCTTGACAATAGGCGATTTGACGTACATAATAACTTTGAAATAAAGCCCTGAAGGAGGCAATGAAAATGAATAAATCAGAACTTATTGATGCAGTTGCAAAGAAGACAAACATGACTAAGAAGCAGGCTGAGGCAGCTATCAACGCTACTCTCGATGCTATCGGTGACGCTCTCGCTGCTAAGAAGCCGGAGAAAGTCGTTCTCGTTGGCTTCGGTACATTCGAGACAAAGAAGCGTGCAGCTCGCAAGGGCAGAAACCCGAGCACAAAGGAAGTTATCAGCATTCCTGCTTCCAAGGCTCCTGTTTTCAAGGCTGGTAAGGGTCTGAAGGACAAGGTCAACAAGAAGTAATTTTTGTTTTGGTCAATTATGAAGAGCTGTCTCTTATGAGGCAGCTCTTTTTTTGTCCTCAGTACCTTCTCATCGTGGAATGCGGGCGCCCGTACTGCCGCAGCACTTCTTCCATCGTCTGATCAAGGAGTTTTCTTAAGACGAAGGTCACCTTTGTCTCCTCTTTGAGCTTACTACTCTTCTTGATCGCATACCGAAGATTCCTCTCCACTTGAGAAGGAGTCATGGGAAACTCGGGGGCCACCAGCGGATAGAGCCTTTTGGCCGCAGATCGCAAGAGTCCCGGATCTTTATAAAGATGGAACAGAAGTTTTCGGAGAATCTGCGTTCCCGTAAGCGATTCGGAAAACCCGTACTTTCCGATCACGGAACTGATCGCATGCTCCACATAGGCATCTTCCACATCAGTTGTCTTCCCGGTAGGGCTCTCCCGAAGGGTCATGACTTTTTCCTTCACGCGATCCATGACATAGTTGCCTCCGCGCCTTCCATCGATCAGGTAATGCATCTTCCCTTCCGTGTCCGCAAGGCCCACGATCCCGCTGTTTAGGAGCATCGCATTGACGCATTTCAGGATCGATCTGTCATCGCAGGCGATATAGATCCCGTATTCATTATTCTTTCTTCTTTGGATCGCCAGCCGTTCTTCTACTGTTTTCGTACCATATGCCATTTTCCCGGATCTCCCTTCGTTTTCTTCTAGTTAAACATGGGAAAAATCCGGCCCGCAATATGATATAAGCGCGATTTTGTAAATTGTGGAATTAATTCTCCGGCGTTTCCGTCTCGTCGAGTTCCATGGAATACGCATAGTGCGCGTAAGGTGTATAGCGGATGATCACCTGATCGCCTTTTTTCAGGTCAAAAGAGAATGGATTGACATAGTAGTTCTTTCCGTCAACGACCACACGGTCCTTAAGGCTGCTGATCCGCTCGATCTTCCCGCTCTCCATCTTATATGCAGAGCGAAGTACTGTCGTCGAATCCAGGACTCTGGGGATGGAAAAGAGCGCCAGCTGGATTAAAAGTATGATCGAAAGCACAGGAGGAAGAAGGAACAGAAAGCCTCTTTTCCAGCGGTTCTTCTGGTTGTTCTTTACAGCCCACAGCAAAAGGATCAGCAGAAGAAGGCTGATCAGAAGATGTAAACCTAAATTGGCCCAGTAATAACTCATACGTCCATCCTGTCTTATAAACTCACTTCCAGGAACTCCTGCTCCGTCACTATGGCCGAAACACGAAGGTCCCATGGATCCCGCGGCAATCGGGAAAGAAGGTTTTCCGACGGAACCACACCGATCAGAAGCGGCTTTTTACCGTTTCTTCCTTCCGAAAAGCACCGGTCATAGAAACCTTTTCCTCTTCCCAGTCTCGTTCCGTCCCGGTCATAGGCGGTCGCCGGAACAAGTACCACATCGATCTGCGAGATCTCAACGCGGGACATCCCTTTCTTCGGTTCGAGGATCGAAAAACTCCCCGACTCAAAGGATCCTTCCCCGAAGGCTTCGTAAAAGACGATCTCCTCCCCTTCTACCCGGGGGAAGCACTTCCCCGCCGGAATACTTCTCCAGAAAGCATCCAGGGAAAGCTCATCGGAAAGAGGCATATACCCGGCGATCATTCTCGCGTTTCTAACCTTATCTTGCCACTTCTGCGGCCATTTCTCAATATCCAGTATCTCTTTCCCGAAAAGTCCGGACGATGCTTTCTTTCTGTCATTAAAGACCCTTCTCGTCAGGATCTTGATACGGTTTTTGCTCATAAGGGCTCTCCCGAAGAAGCCTCTTCCGAAAGCATCTTTTCAAAATCGTCCTCGGAAAGGATCGTCACGCCCAGTGACTGCGCCTTCGTGAGCTTTGAGCCCGCAGACTCTCCGGCCAGCACATAGGTCGTATTCTTCGATACTGAGGAAGAAACTGTGCCACCCTGCTGCATGATGAGCTCAGACGCTTCGTTTCTCGTGTATTTGGAAAGCGTCCCCGTAAGTACGAAGATCTTACCGGCAAAGGCTGTACCGGCCTTCTCGCCTGCATTCTCCTCCATATTGACTCCGAAGGAACGGAGCTTTTCGATCAGAGCAAGATTACTCTCCTTCCCGAAAAAATCCGCGACACACTGTGCCGTTACCATACCGAAATCCGGAAGCGCGGCCAGTTCCAGGACCGTCGCATTCTTGAGGCTGTCCATATTTCCGAATGCCTTGGCAAGGGTTCTCGCAGCAACAACACCGACATTTCGGATGCCCAGCGCCGCAATCAGGCGCGACAGCGGACGGCTCTTCGATTCTTCGATCGAAGCCAGAAGATTCGCCGTAGAGGACTCACCCATGCGGTCGAGATCTTTAAGCAGATCCTTCTTTTCAGGAAGCGCATAGATATCTGCCACATCATGGATCAGATCCGCATCCAGGAGAAGGTTGATCATGCCGGGGCCCATACCGTCGATATTCATGGTATCTTTGGAAGCAAAGTGCATCATGGCGCGGTAGATCTGCGCCGGGCAGAGCTCATTTAAGCAGCGGATCGCCGCTTCCCCTTCACTTCGGACGACTCTTTCCCCGCAGGCCGGACAGAATTCCGGCATCTGGAAAGGCTTGGCGTCCTCCGGTCTTTCCGATACATTGACCGATACGATCTCCGGGATGATCTCGCCGGCTTTTCTTACGATGACCATATCGCCGATACGAACATCCTTGTCGCGGATGAAATCTTCGTTATTCAAGGTAGCCTTGCTGACGGTCGTTCCCGCCAGATGTACAGGCTCTAATATTGCGACAGGAGTGAGTTTGCCCGTTCTTCCGACCGTCACTTCGATAGAAAGAAGACGCGTCTGCTTTTCTTCCGGCGGATACTTATAGGCAATGGCCCAGCGCGGGATCTTGGCAGTCTCGCCTAAGATCTCACGAAGAGCGATCTCATTGACTTTGATGACGGCGCCGTCGATGCCGTAACTTAATTCACCACGGGATTCGCCGATACTCTCGATCGCACCCCAGATCTCCTCATCTGTCCGGCATTCGATAAATCCGGGACTGGCCTCAAAGCCGAGATTCGAGAGAAACCTAAGCGTATCCGCGTGGCTAAGAAACTCTTTACCTCTGATCTGCTGGATATTAAAAACGAAGATCGAGAGCTGACGCTCTGCCGCGATCTTTGCATTCAACTGGCGAAGGGAGCCGGCAGCCGCATTACGCGGGTTGGCGAAAGTCTTCTCTCCGGAAAGCTCCGCCTGCTCATTGACCCGTAAAAAGACGTCAAAGGGCATATAGACCTCACCGCGCACTTCCAGATACGGGATAGAAGGATCGATGCTCTTCGGAAGGTTTTTGATCGTTCTGGCATTTTCTGTGATGTCCTCGCCCACGAGACCATCGCCACGGGTCGAAGCTCGGACCAGCCTGCCGTTTTCGTATTCCACGGACACGGAAAGACCGTCGATCTTTCTTTCGACAACGAAAGAAAGGTCTTTATCACCGACCAGTCCACGAACGCGGCTTGTAAACTCGAATACTTCTTCTTTGGAAAAGATATCACCCAGACTCTTCATCGGGACCGTATGGGTGACTTTACTGAACTTTTCGTTGACGCGTCCGCCTACATGCTTCGTAGGAGAATCTTCCGTCGCATAGATCGGATACTTCTGCTCGAGTTCTTCGAGTTCGCGGAGCATGGCGTCATATTCGAAGTCGGATATGACCGGTGCATCCTTTTCATAATAGAGTACATTGTTCTTTTCGAGTTCCTTTCGCAGGAACTCCATTCTTTCCCATATCTCCATGTGCAAAGGACCTCACTATCGGCGAATCTTGCCTTCTTTTCTTCCTCCGGAAAGGTAGATGACCGGAAGGATGGATACGATAAAAAAGGAACCGCTCCACAGCAGAAGGTTGACTCCGAGAAGGTTGCCGACCTTCGAAAATATACTGGTCTGCGGGACCGTGATAAAGGGTGAGAGCAGATAAAGGTCTGTTTTCAAAAGACGATAAAGCGGATTCATGATGCATTCATAGCACATTCTTACCGGAAGGGCCATGATAAAGGCATCAGCAATATATCTCGTCCACTCCGTCTTTCGCATAATTACGAGCAGGATCGTACCCGCAAGAAGGATCGCCATAGCAACCGCCGCCACAGAAAAAGAGCGGGTCGTGAAGATCCTTACCGTATAGACGATGGTACCGGTGATCGATAAAACAAGAGCAATGTGATCGCTGACTTCCATTTTCCCCAGAAACAACAGCACACAGGTGATCCCCATGATGATCAGAAGCACCAAAACAGCAAAAGCAATTGCAGGTAAGGGGATCTTACCTACAACTGCTTCTGTAGCCTGACATGTAATATCTGAAACGATGCGGAACGGATATGTGATGACCGTTCCCCAAAGAAGAAACAACAATATGGAAACGATCAGTGCACGGATATCACTTCGCACGTCTCTTCCGCCCTTCAGAAATTTATATAGTATTACTCTTCAAACTCGTACGGATCGTAGTCCGCCAGAAGTTCCTTAAGAACTGCAACTTCCTCTGCTGTGAGGGTGATGCCCTTACCAGCGCGCTCATGCTCCGGAGCCCAGTCACGGATATCGAGCTTCGGCTTGCCATCGTTCCAGCGGATGATGTTGACCTCGCGGTTCCAGTTGGATTTGCTTGTTGAGAGAATACCGATCTCTTTTACGACTTCAGATTTGATTTCCGGCATATCTTTACTTCCTTCCTTTCACGCGGACCCGAAAAACGGCCATCCCGCTTTCCTTCGCGCGAACCTATTCTAAACAATTCCACATGATTATAACATATATGCTATTATATATACACTAAAAAGCAATTCTGTTTGAAAGGAAAACGAAACTGCCGTTTATGCATTACCTTCTTTCCTCGGTCACGACCTTCTCGCTGTCCGTTTCTTTATGCCATATCCTTCTGGCAGTTGTAGCTTTAGGGATCCTGTTTTTCCTTTTTATGGTCATCTGCGCGGCCCGTGTCAAAGTCGACCGCCGCGATATATATCCTTTAGATTCCGCGCGAAAAGAATCGGTCACCGTGACGGTCGGGTTCTTTTCCGACACCCATGGCTTCGGATGCCTGAAGTCTCCGAAATGGATCGCAGAGCACTTCCTTCAGGAAAACTGCGACATCGTCCTTTTCGGCGGTGACTGTGTACATAAGAAGAACGTCCATCACGTGGACAAAAAAATGCTTACTGAGGTCTCTTTCCTCCTAAAGCAGAAGAATATCGATCTGATCGCCGTCCACGGCAACCACGACTGGCAGCTGGAAAAGAAAGACTACGATCAGATGGGCGTCATCCTTTTAAGCGACGGCTGGCGCGAGATCCCTCTTTCCGGCGCGAAAATGGCCGTCTGCGGCATCTCCGACAGTGAGCGGGGCCAGCGCCCCTGGGGAACGATCCCGAAAGAATTCAGTGGATTTGACGGCTTCCGTCTCGTTTTAGTACATAATCCGGATTTCATCTATTCCCTTCCGGATCTCTCTTCGGAGAAAAAAGAAAGTGCGCCTATGGATTACGTTCTCTCCGGACACCTTCACGGCGGCCAGGTCCACCTTCCCGGAAATCTCGAATTCATTTTCTTCCGAAAGGACCGCATCGCCCGCGAAGAAGGCATCTTAGGCGGAGAATACAGTTTCTGCGGCTATAAGGGTTTTATCAGCAAAGGCGCCGGGAACGGCTTTCTCCCGATCCGCTTTATGGCCCGCCCCGAGATCCATATCCTCAGGTTCCATATCTAGGGGATCAATGTTTTCCGGACGATTCCAATTCATTTATAATGACCAGAACTGCGCCCGAGACCAGCACGCCTGCAAAGAAAATAACAGAAATCACAAACGCTTCCAGATTAAAAGCAATCGCCGCTCCGATCAGGCAGATCGCTAAAGCAGCCGCAAAAACATCAGAAATCCAACTCTTCATCATTGCCATAAGATTCTCTCCTCATTTCCAAAAGCACTTTCCCTGTACTTCATGATTCCATTGTACTTACGAAAGGTAAATACATCGTCAATGGAATCTAAAGAAAAGATAAAGAAAACACCTTCGCCGTGCCTCCCCTCCCCACGTAAGACGATCAAGTAAGAAAGCAAAATAAAAAAGCGGGAATCATTTCGAAGTGCCTCCGCAGGCGCATAGCGCCGAGGACCAGCACGAGAAAGATTCCCGCTTTTTGAATTCTAATTAGCTTTCTTACTTGATCGTCGCCTTACTTGATCTTCGCAGGCTTGATCTTCCAGATCTCCTTGGCATACTCTCTGATCGTTCTGTCAGAAGAGAACTTACCGGAATTGCAGATGTTGATCCAGCACTTCTTCGCCCAGGCCATCTTGTTCTTGTAGTCCTTGTAGGCCTGATCTCTGGTCTTTCTGTAATCGTCGAAGTCGCCGAGTACATAGTAGGTGTCACCCGGCTGCCAGTTGCTGCCGTAGATGAGACCGTTGAACAGATCCTGGAACATACCTGTACCTTCGTCGTTGAAGGTGCCGTCTACGAGACGGTCGAGGACCTTCTTTAAGCCCGGGATGTTCTCATACTGCCACTTCGGGTTGTAGTATGCACGGGTCGCTTCCATATCCTCGACACGGCAGCCGAAGATGTAGACGTTGTCCTTACCGACGGACTGTGCGATCTCAACATTCGCGCCATCCCATGTACCGAGGGTGACTGCACCGTTCATCATGAACTTCATGTTACCTGTACCGGAAGCCTCAAGACCTGCAGTGGAGATCTGCTCGGAGATATCTGCTGCCGGGAAGAGCTTTTCACCGTTACTTACGTTATAGTTCTCGATAAAGACGACCTTCAGACGGCCCTTCATATCCGGATCGTTGTCGATCATCTTGGCGATCTCGTTGATGAACTTGATGATCGCCTTGGCGCGGAAATATCCCGGAGCAGCCTTTGCACCGAAGAATACGGTTACCGGAGGCATATCGAGCTTCGGGTTCTCCTTGATGCGGTCATAAAGGTTCAATGCATAGATCGCATTCAGGAGCTGTCTCTTATACTCGTGCAGACGCTTGATCTGTACGTCGAAGATAGAATCCGGATTGACTTCAATGCCCTTCGTCTTCTTCAGGTGATTGCAAAGAGCGACCTTATTGTCACGCTTGATCTTCAGGAAGCGCTCCATGACCTTCTTATCGGTCGCATACTTCTCGAGCTTCTTGAGCTGGTCAAGATCGGTGACCCAGTCCTCGTTACCGAGAAGGTCGGTGATCAGGGCAGCCAGCTCCTGGTCGCAGACACGGAGCCATCTTCTCGGAGTAACACCGTTGGTCTTATTAGAGAACTTCTCCGGATAGATCTCATACCACTCTTTGAGGGTATCACGCTTTAAGATCTCGGTATGCAGGGCAGCAACACCGTTTACGGAGTAGGAACCGTAGATCGCAAGCCAGGCCATCTGTACTTTTCCATCGGAAAGGATCGACAGACGGTCAACAAGCTCGGAATACATGCCCTTTTCAAAGAACTGGGCACGCTGCTGGTTGTTGATACCTTCGACGATCTCGAAGATACGCGGGAACAGGAAGCGGAAGATATTGCAATCCCACTTCTCGAGAGCCTCAGCCATGATGGTGTGGTTCGTGTAGGCAAAGGTGTGTCTTACGATCTCCCATGCATCTTCCCAGCGCACGCCGTTCTCATCGACGAGGATACGCATGAGTTCCGGAATACCGATGACCGGATGCGTATCGTTGAGCTGGATGCTGTTGAGCTCGGCGAACTTGGAAAAATCGTTGCCATATACTGCCTTGTAGTTTCTTACGATATCCTGCAGGGATGCGGATACGAAGAAGTACTGCTGGCGGACACGGAGCACCTTACCATCGTAAGATGTATCGTTCGGATAAAGTACACGGAAAATATCGTTTACGCGGTTTCTCTCGATCACAGCGTCATCGAAACGCTGTGAGTTAAAGAGATTGAAGTCGAATTCCTGTGCAGGTTCGCACTTCCAAAGGCGCAGACGGTTTACATTATGGGTGTTATAACCGGTGATCGGCATATCGCACGGGATCGCCCATACGTCAAAGTCATTAAAGTGTACGCGGATCTTGTCCTCATATCTCGGAATAACGAACGGATAGCCATTCTCCATCCAGGAATCCGGATGTTCTCTCTGGAAGCCGTTCTCAAAGGTCTGACGGAAAAGTCCGTAACGGTAGAGGATACCGTAACCGGTGACCGGGAGATCCAGCGTCGCGCAGGAATCCAGGAAGCACGCTGCCAGACGGCCGAGACCGCCATTACCGAGTGCTGCGTCCGTCTCCTCCTCGAGAAGATCCGTCAGGTTGATGCCGAAGCCCTTCATGGCTTCAACGGCCTGCTCGTAGATACCGAGGTTTACGAGGTTATTCAGCATAGAGCGGCCGACCAGGAATTCTGCGGAAAGATAGTGAGCCTGACGGACTTTGCCGTACTTCTCACGTGTCTTTTCCCAGTCATCTGCCATGATCTCAACGATGGAACGGGAAAGTGCGAGCCAGTAATCTCTTGCTGTACCCTTGTCCGCGCTCTTACCGGAGCATGCTTTTACCTGGAACGCCACCATGTCGTGAAGCTGCTGTGCTGTCAGTTCGTGGGTGGATGTAGTGGACAGTTTGCCGATTGCCGGCTTTTTCTCAGCTGTGTTTTTCTTTGCGGCGACTTTCGTGGCCGGCGCTTTCTTGGCGACCGTTTTTGTGGTCTTTGCCGTGGAAGCCTTCTTGGCGACCGTCTTTGTGGTCTTTGCCGCGGAAGCCTTCTTGGCGGCTGTCTTTACTTCGGTCTTAGAAGCGCTCTTCTTTTCAGCTGTGGTCTTACTACTTACTTTCTTCTGTGTTTCTTTCTTCTGTGCACGTTCACTCATAACGTTGCACCTCCTTTTCCCCATAGGTTAAAAACCACAAAGCATATTTTAGCAGACTTCACAATTTCTGCAAATCAATGTATTCTTATATATAGGATTTTCTGGGAGGCAGATTATGACCGTCACGTCTCAAACCATTGTATTAGCGCTGATTGCCGCATTTATGGCGGTTCCGGCCTTTTTTATGTTTAATAAAATGCCCGAAGCCTGGCTTCAGGATTACGATTTTGACCCCAAAGCCGAAAACGTCCGCTGGGCAAAGCGTTTAAAGCCCTACCATATCGGCATTTTCGCCATCATCTATGCCGCGCTGGTCTTCCTGAGCGTGGCCATCTATCCGGATTTTCTCTGTTACGGACATATGCTCCGTGTCGTGGCACTGCTTCTGGCTTTCCCGGGATTTACAGTGATCATCATGTCCGACACCTTAAACCGTATCATTCCGGACCACATCATCGTCTTAAACATCGCACTTTCCGTGCTTTACTTCGTAAGTGACTTTGTCGACGGCAATATCTGGATCGATGCCGGAAAACCCTGGTATCATTTCATTTTGAACCGTGTCTTCGCAGCGCTTGTCGGAAGCGGCGCCCTTCTTCTCATCGGTATCATCTCTTCGGCCATCGCCAAGACGGAAGCCATGGGATTCGGTGACGTCAAGCTCCTCTTCCTCTGCGGACTCCTCTGCGGCCTCAAGGGCCTTTTATTCGTCATTTTCATCGCATTCGTCACGGCCGCGGTCGTCGCTGTACCGCTCCTCGTCCGTAAGCGCATGCGTATCGCAAGAGAAGAAAAAGAGATCCGGGAGAGTCCCGATCCTGCCAAAGCGAGGAAGATCCTGGCAAAGAAGAAGCGCGAGATGCACTTCGCCGACGATCCGGATTACCTGGCATTCGGACCTTTCCTGATCCTCGGTACAGTTCTTTTCCTGCTGTATGAGCCTTACTTTCTCGAGCTGTTCACTAAATACTTCGGCCCGATCACGGGGGCGTTGTAATGGACGATCAGCCGAAGTTTTCCACCCCTGATTTCAGATCCATCTGGAAGGAATATATCCTGCCGTTTCTTCTCCCCTCAAAAGGGCCGAATATCGGCATTATACTGTTCGGCGCATTCGGACTTTCCCTTCTTCTTCAGATGGTCTGGATCCATATTCCGTCAGAAAAGCTTTTCTTCTCGAAAACTTCTCTGATCGGATACTCCCTGATCACGCTTTTCCGCCTGCTGGCGCTTCTTCTGGTCTATGTGCTTTTTACCGAGCACTATAAGATCTCCGAGCACCATACCTGGGGCAGAAGCCCGGGACTCGGCGGCTTTTTCATGGCATTTCTTGCGGGTATCCCTGCCATGCTTCTTTCGGTCGGGATCCATAACCTGTTCATCTATTTTGAACTCAAGCTCGAAAACCCGATCCCGCCGCAGTTTTACTACTATGTCACCTCGGAGTCCTCGATGTACGGACTTCTGCTGCTTTTAGTCATCGGCGTGCTTCTTCCGGTCCTGATCGAAGAGCTGTTCTTCCGCGGCCTTATTTTCTGTGTCCTTCCGGACCGCTGGTGGTCCCGGATACTGATCCCGGCGCTTTTAAGCACGCTCTTTGCCATCAACCACCTGGAATTCCCGTCTCTTCTTGTGATCGGGCTCTGCTGTGCCGCGGTCCGTTACTTTACGGATAACACGCTCTGCTCGTGCCTGACGCGCATCGGTCTATTCTGCGCAAGAACCTTGATCACGAGAGTTCTGCCGATCCAGGATCCCGAACTGGTCCAAAACGCAATGGACTATAACCGCACGACGCTTTATGCCTCCCTGATCGGTATCGTGCTCGGTATCGTCATGGTGCTCGTCCTCATCAGGCAGTTCCGACTGATCCGGTATCTGCAGAAAAATGAGGACCAGCGATGCGGATCCGAAGATGGAAAAGCCCTGCAGATTCCGCTCAAAGAGCAGTTCCATCTGGACTTTTTCATCGGGATCACATGCCTGATCCTCACCTGGGTCATGTCATCGGCCGTGATCATGTAATTTTTCTCGAAAAGATCCGGCCCGTTTTCTTTACTCCTCTTTTATCGTCGCACCAAACGGAGCCAGCGAAAGCTTGGCCAGCTTAAAATACTGCTTTCCGAACGGAATACCGATGATCGTTATGCAGCAAAGGCATCCGAGGAAGAAGTGCTCGAGTGCAAGTTCCAGTCCGGATAAGAAGAACCAGAACACATTGAGAAGGCAGGAAACACTGCCGCCTTCGTATTCGACTTTCTTTCCAAAAGGAAGGAATGAGAGTGCAGAGAGCTTAAAACACTGGACCCCCACCGGAATACCGATGATACTGATGCACCAGAGGCATCCGGCGATCAGCCACGTCAGCGCGCAGATCCAGCCGCCGAAGATGATCCATAAGATATTTCCCAAAGATTTCATTTTATCCCCTTCTTTCTTCACTATTATCTTCAGTTCTTTTCTCTTTCCTAAGTTCGATTATAAGCATGTTCATGGATATGTAAAACACCCCCGTTTCCGACAATCTTTCCTTTAACAGGGGCGGTCGGCAGAATTACGGAAGTTTAAGAATAAAAGCTCGTCTTTGCGGTCAGGCCATCGTCCGAGATCTCTTCGATCACGGAGCGGTCGATGATCCTTCCGGTCCGATTTCCCTGATATGGCGGGAAAAACTCCTGTCTGAGGAGATACAGATCTCCCTTTTTCGCAAGTGAGAGTTTTCTCGGATAGCATAAGATCCCGCAGAAGCCTTCCTTCTCGGTCGGTACCTTCCGCTGCCCCGCAAAGTCCCCAAGCCAGGCGATGAGGATCGGATCTTTTACATTCGAAAAGACCGTGCCGGCATAAAAGTCGGGACCGTAATCGACCAGGAGCGGGCTTTGCGCCGTATTCTCCTCTCTAAATACATATCCGTCGAAAGTTCCTACGAAATACTGCATCAGACGGGAATGAGAAGGCGCGGGTGACGGGATCTTCCGATATTCGCTTTCCGGGATATCCATGCTCATCAGAAGAACAGATTTTGACGCGTCTTCATTTTCGACAGAAGCCCGGATCAGGCACGGGCACTCGATCATGCCGGAAAGAGCATAGTCAGGAAGATGAAATTCACCGGTCTTTTCCCAGGAAAGAAGATCATCGGAGTGATAAAACAAGATCGCCTTTTCCACTGTAAAGCACATGGAAAAACCGCCCAGAACGGGATTTTTAAACACATGCGGATCTCTTGCGGGCGTGTGTTCTTTCCCGGGAATAATGGGATTTCCTTCGTACTTTTTGAATGTGATCCCATCGAGGCTATAGGCGAGGCACTGCTGCTCTCTTTTCGTCTCCATATGATGGGAAGTATAAAACGCAAGGAGCGGGGGCTCTTCCCCGGATCCCAGGCCGCTTACATTGTCTTGATCGACGATGCAGCTTCCGGAATAGATATCTCCCATCTCATCAGGAAAAAGAGCGATCGGGAGATACTCCCAGGAAAGAAGGTCGTCGGACACCGCGTGTCCCCAGTGCATACGGTCCCATACGAGGCTGTTCGGATCATGCTGGTAGAAGATATGGTATTTCCCGCGAAAAAACACAGGTCCGTTCGGATCGTTCATCCAGCCTTTTTGCGGGGTAAAATGAAACTTCGGGCGCAGCATGAAAGCGACTCCCCGTTCTTACGGCTTGCTCTGGGAAGGCTGCTCCCCGCTTCGGAAGATGCCCTCGTCCTTATCGCCGTCACGGCTTAAGAAGGAATATTCCGGAAGCGCATGATCGACCTTCAGGTAATACTTCATCTCGGAATGCGGAGTCGATTCGATCTCCTGCATCTCCTCGTCCCAGAGCTGTTCTGCCACGATCGGCTCACAGTAGCCGTCCGGCATCAGAACATGGAGCGTATCGCCCTTAAACATCTTATTTCTCTGGCTTACGATCGCGCAGCCTTTTTCTTCGTCATATCCGGTCACCACACCCACAACGAAAGCCGGGCGGTGATAAGTCTTATCCGGGAAGATCTGGGCGTTTTCTCCGGGTTTATCGTAGAAGAAACCGGTAGCGAATTCTCTATGGACGGTTCGATCCAGAAGTTCCTGCCATCTCGGATCCTCATGGTAGTTCTCCGGATCTTTCATATAGAGATCTACGGCCTCACGATAGGCCTTCGTGACCGATGCCGCGTAAAAAGCTCCCTTGATCCTTCCTTCGATCTTAAAGCTCGTAATGCCTGCGGAAATGAGCTCCGGGATATGTCCGATCATGCAGATGTCCTTGGAGTTGAAGATATATGTGCCGCGCTCGTCTTCCTGGATCGGAAGCGGTGCTTCGAGGCGCTTCTCCTCGACGACATAGTAGCCCCAGCGGCAGGGCTGCGCGCAGGAGCCGGAATTAGCGGATCTTCCGGTAAAACAGCTTGACAGCAGACATCTTCCCGAGTAGGAGACGCACATCGCACCATGAACGAAGCACTCCAGCTCGAGATCCGAAGGGATCTCTTTTCTGATCTTAATGATCTCATCGAGTGTCAGTTCTCTGGCAAGTACGACACGCCTGGCGCCCTGCTCATACCAGAACTTACAGCCTTCACTGTTGGTCACGCTGGCCTGCGTGCTGATATGGATCTCCATGTCCGGAGCAAGTTTTCTGACTTTGCGGAAAATACCTGCATCGGAGATGATCAGGGCATCCATGCCGATCTTCGAGAGAAAGAGGATCTCCTCATCAAGGCGGGAAATATCGTCCTCATGCGCCATGACGTTCACGGTACAGTAGCACTTGACTCCTCTTTCATGGGCATATTTCACGCCCTCTTCCATTTCTTCATGGGTGAAGTTATCGCTGAAGGTACGAAGTCCGAAGGACTTTCCGGACATATAGACGGCGTCCGCGCCATAGGCCACGGCCGTCTTGAGTTTCTCCAGATTTCCGGCCGGAGCCAGTACTTCCGGTCTAGATACGATCGAACCCATATGCATTTCCTTTCGATGAAAGATCAGTCTTCTTCGGCTTCAGTTGTCGCCGGTCCTTCGTCGTTTCCGGAAGGATCGTCGTTCCAGTTATCCTTATACTTCTCGACATTTGCGTCGTGCTCTTCCTTAGTCACCGCGAAAGCCGTTCTTCCGTCACCCTTGGCGCAGAAGTACATGAAGTTGCAGTTCGGTTCCGGATAAAGTGCCGCCTGGATAGCGTCGAGACTCGGCATACAGATCGGTCCCGGCGGAAGTCCTCTGTTACGGTAGGTGTTATACGGGCTGTCCCATTCGAGATCCTGTGCTGTTGCGGCCCAGACATGCGACATGCCGGCCTGTTCGCGCAGGTAGTTGATCGAGGCACAGGAACCCAGGAACTGCATGTCCGGATCCTCCGAAGCCAGTCGGTTATGGAATACCGCGGAGACATAGAGCATATCCGTCTTATCCGTCGTCTCCATCTGGATCAGGGACGCAAGCGTAATGACCTCATCCACGGACATACCGAGCTTTTCGGCACGCTCGTAGAACTCGTCGTAGAACTTCGTATTCATATTACGCAGGAACGTGGAGATGATCTCCTCTTCACTGGCATTCATATCGAAATCATAGGTATCCGGGAACAGATAACCGCTCAGGATGAAGTCGCGCTGCTCATTTTTCGAAATCGCAGATACGAAGGGGTAGTTAACGAAGAGGTCCGGGCTGTTCATGCATTCGTCCAGATGCGATTCGCTAAAGGAAAGACCCGCTTCTTTGAGTTTCACCTTGATCTGCTGGTACGTAATACCTTCAGGGAATGTGATACGCACGACCTCCGGCTCCTGGCAGAGAAGATACATCATCTCATCGTAGGTAAGATCTGAAGTCAGAAAGTGCGTACCTGCGAGGTATCCGCCATCGAAGCCGTTGAACTTGCTCATGATGGAAAAGGTCAGGGTATTCTTGATCAGCCCCGCATTTTTGAGGCTCTCGGCGATATCGCCCGTAGTATCACCGGAGTGGATGACGATCATGACCGCACCCGGCGTATCCTGGTTAATGACCATCTCACCGTTAGCGATGGACTTTTCCAGGGTCTTAAAGCGGGCATTCTGGGAAATGACGTAGTTATAGCCTAAGAATACACCGATCACTCCGCAGACGATCAGCGCGGTCACTACGATCAACACACGTAATGCAATCGATACTTTTCTCGAAAACATGACGTCAACTACTCCTTCTCACAAGGGCTTCCGCGGGAAAAGAACTCCTCCCGCAGGAACTCTCGTACTATCAGCCGTTTTTCTTGGCGGCGCGGTCCTTGGCACGAAGCTCAGTGGAAAGGATCTTTTTGCGAAGACGGATATTCTTCGGTGTTACTTCGCAAAGCTCATCGTCGCCGACAAACTCGAGGCACTGCTCGAGGCTGTAATTCAGCGGAGGGGTAAGACGAAGTGCATCGTCAGAACCTGCTGCACGCATGTTGGTCACGTGTTTCTTCTTGCAGACATTGACCGTGATATCTTCATTTTTCGGGTTGATACCCACGATCATGCCCTCATAGACAGGGGTACCGGCGCCGATGAACAGCTGTCCTCTCTCCTGTGCGTTATAAAGGCCGTAAGTCATTGCCTCGCCACTTTCGAATGCGACAAGCACACCATGGGAGCGCGTCTCGATCTCGCCGGCAAATGGCTCAAATCCGCTGATTACGCTGTTCATTATACCATTGCCCTTAGTGTCGGTCAAAAACTCGGTACGATAGCCGAGGATACCACGGGATGGTACTTTGAACTCAAGACGTGTATATCCTTTCTCCGGCGGGAACATGTTTACCATCTCCGCTTTTCTGGCGCCGAGCTTCTCGATGACGGCACCGACGAACTCCTCCGGAACGTCGATCAGGAGCATCTCTACAGGCTCGCAGAGCACACCGTCGACTTCCTTTAGGATGACCTGCGGACGGGATACCTGGAATTCGTATCCTTCACGGCGCATGGTCTCGATAAGGATGGAAAGGTGGAGCTCACCTCTTCCCTTTACGACAAAGGCTTCTGTTGTATCTGTTTCCTCAAGTCTCATGGAAACGTTGGTCTCCATCTCCTTGAAGAGTCTGTCACGGAGGTGACGGGAGGTAACGAACTTACCATCCTGACCGGCGAACGGGCTGTCGTTGACGGAGAAGGTCATGGCGATGGTCGGCTCGTCGATATCTACAAACGGCAACGGCTCCGGGCAGTCCTGCGCGCAGATCGTATCACCGATGTTGATCTCCGGAATACCGGCCACGCAGACGATCTCACCAACAGAAGCTTCCTGTACTTCCTGACGGCCGAGACCCTGGAAACGGAGAAGCTTGACGATACGTGCGTTCTTTGTGGTGTTGTCATCGTATGTGCAGACAACGACCGGCTGGTTCTGCTTGATGCAGCCTCTCTCGATACGGCCGATCGCGATACGTCCGATATACGGGTCAGAGTCGATATTACTTACGAGAAGCTGAAGCGGTCCTTCAGTATCTCCCTCCGGACACGGGATATTGTCAATGATGGCATCAAGAAGCGGACAGAAGTCCAGGTCCTTTCCGTCGATATATTCCTGAAGATCAGTTGTTGCGAGACCGACCTTACCGGAAGTATAGATGATCGGAAAATCGATCTGGTCATCATCTGCGCCCAGTTCGATGAAGAGCTCGAGGACCATGTCGACGACTTCGATGGCACGCTCGTCCGGACGGTCGATCTTATTGATGCAGACGATCGGCTTCAGGCCCATCTCCAGCGCTTTTCTCAATACGAAACGCGTCTGCGGCATCGGTCCGTCATAAGCGTCAACGACCAGAAGTACGCCGTCAACCATCTTGAGGACACGCTCGACCTCACCGCCGAAATCGGCGTGGCCGGGAGTATCTACGACATTGATACGGTAGTTCTTATATGAGATCGCGGTATTTTTCGCCAGGATCGTGATACCTCTTTCACGCTCGAGGTCATTACTGTCCATGACCTGCTCGACGATCTGCTCGTTTTCACGGTAGATACCCGCCTGCTTGAGCATGGAGTCGACGATGGTGGTCTTACCATGGTCAACGTGGGCGATAATGGCGATGTTCCTTAAATTCTCAATCTTTGTCATACTTATTGTCATTCCCTTCTGGTTTTAAATCCTTCTTCTTATCCTTTTCCCGCATATAGATCCTTATGGGGGTGCCGACGAAATCGAAGTTCTTTCTGAACTGGTTTTCGAGGTAACGCTCATAAGAAAAATGCATCAGGTTACTGTCATTTACGAAAAGTATAAACTGCGGCGGATATACGGCCACCTGCGTTCCGTAGTAGATCTTCAGGTGCTTGCCCTTGTCCTGCGGCGTCGGCACCATGGCCACGCACTCGGTAAGAAGGTCATTTAAGACACCTGTCTTCAGTCTTCTGCCGGCATTTTCATGCACGCGCTTGATCTGCTCGAAAAGCTTGTCCACGCGCTGACCGGTCTTGGCGGAGATAAAGACGACCGGAGCATAGCTCATGAATGAGAAACGGTCTTTCAAGATCTTCTCCATGACCTCGAGGGTTCCTGTCTCCTTATCGATCAGGTCCCACTTGTTGACGGCGAAGATGCAGGCCTTACCTGCATTATGCGCATATCCGGCGACCTTTGTGTCCTGCTCGGTCACACCTTCGACGGCATCAATCAGGATGACGCAGACGTTGGCTTTTTCGATTGCAGACAGGGAGCGGATCATGCTGTATTTTTCGACAGCATCCTCGATACGGCCCTTCTTTCTAAGGCCGGCGGTATCGACGATGGTAAATTTACCGTGTTTATTGACGACGAGAGAGTCGATCGCGTCTCTCGTGGTTCCGGGGATATCGGAAACGATCGAGCGTTCCTGCCCCGTCATATAGTTTGAAAGAGAGGATTTACCGGCATTCGGTTTTCCGATCAGGGCGACACGGATGGTGTCGTTATCTTCGTCTTCGCTCAGTTCCTTCGGGAACTGCTCATAGATGGCATCGAGCATCTCACCCAGACCCAGTCTGTGGGACGAGGAGATCGGATAGACATCGCCGAGCCCGAGATTATAGAACTCATAAAGTTCAGACGGCGGATCACCTACGTGATCGACTTTATTTACGGCGAGGACGACCGGACGGTTCGCCTTGCGGAGCATCGTGGCGATCTCTTCGTCCGCGGCGGTCAGTCCCGACTGAATATCGCACATGAAGAGGATCACGTCTGCGGTCTCGATGGCGATCTCTGCCTGAAGACGCATGCCCTTGATGATGACATCGTCCGAATCCGGCTCGATACCGCCGGTATCGATCATGACAAAAGCACGCTCACGCCAGACCGTCTCCGCATAGATACGGTCACGTGTGACACCGGGCTCATCGTGCACGATGGAGATACGCTCGCCGTAGAGCGCATTGAAAAGTGAGGATTTTCCCACATTCGGGCGACCCACGATCGCCACTACCGGTTTTCCCATGCTTCTGCCTTTCTTTACTGTAATCTTATGCCAAAACGACCAAATCGGTATTATATAACAAGGAAAAAGGATGCGCAAACTTTTGCATAAGGAGCCACATCCATTTCAGGCCCGACTTCGGCGATCCGTCAAACAAGAAAAAAGCAGTGGTTCAACTTGTTTAGTTAAAACACTGCCGATTATTCGTAGTAGTACTTCGATTAGCTATTAAGCAATCTCATCAGCTTTATTGATGATCTCCTTGCCATCAAGATAACCGCAGGTCTTACAAACCTTATGGCGCAACATCTTAGTGTGGCAATTGGGGCACTCTACCAATCCTGGCAAAACGAGCTTCCAGGCACTTCTATGACGAGAAGTTCTAGCTTTCGACCATTTACGCTTCGGATGAGCCATCGCATCCACCTCCAATACAAATCTTAGATCTCTCTAATATATTCGCAGCCACACTAAATCCCTGAGGCGCGAAAGATATTATGCACTAATGAAAACCCTTTGTCAAGCAACTTTCAAAGAGTTACCGAAAGATTTTATACATAAATTTCTTATTTGGCAAGATGTACTTTAAAAATCATCGTATTTCTCATAGGATCCTGATTCGGAAAATGCAGATCGTACTCGAGCATCGCCTTCTTTACAACGTAGTCCTGCCCGTCGATATTCGCCTCTTCATCACCTGTTTCCGGGAAGAAAAGGATCCCGAACGTCTCCATCTTCAGGTCGAAATCCCCGTGGCTCGTCCGCATGACGCCTTCCGTCACTTCTCCCTCGACAAAAGTCATCTCCATCTCGGTCGATCCCTTTCTCGTAAGGCGCAGGATCTTCTCCTCCACGCGGTAGCTCAGGAGAAACTTCGATTCGCCCTCCCCTTTCTGCTCCTCGGGCTGGACCCAGGACAGACGGATCCGGTCTTCCGACTGCTCGAAAGAACCGTCAAACATCGTTTCCTGATCCGAAAAGATGCTTTTGATATTCACAAGGCACGGGATCTTTTCCATGAGAAATCTCCTATCAAGAATTGCACCTGCACATTTTAACATGAAATCACCCTTCCGTCTCTATTGTGATTTCATGGAAAATGGTGAATAATATCTTTGGCCAAGAATTATATATAAGGAGAATTACATGAGAGACTTCACAGTTCCGGAAAAGAGCGACGGAAAAAAGGTGATCCGCGCAGCGATCCTTGAGTTCCCGAACCTCACCCCGGCCGTCCTGCAGAAGGCGTTAAAGCACAAGGACATCCGTATCAACGGCAAGCGCATCTCTTCCGATACGACGGTAAGCGCCGGCGACCGTGTCGAGATATGGATCCCGGATGCTCTTTTTGAAAAGGAAGCGGAGCCGAAAAAGCCGGAATTCGACGACTACAAGGTCGTATTCGAGTCCGATGATCTTCTCCTGGTCAACAAGCGTCAGGGCCTTGCGGTCCACGGCGGAAAAGGCATGGAAGGCGACTGCCTCATCGATATCCTCCGGAAAGATTACCATAACAAGAATCTCGACCTTTGCCACCGTATCGATATGAATACCGGAGGACTGATCCTCACGGCAAAGAATAAAAAGAGCCTTGAGGAGGCGATATCGCTTTTCAAGGCCGACCTGATCACGAAGCGCTACCGCTGCCTCGTCCGCGGCGTCCCGACATGCGGCGAGCATGTCATCTGTCAGGACGAAGCCATCATGAAGGAAGTATCCGCCTATCTCGAAAAGCCCGCGACCGGAAACGTGTTTATCCACGATATCCCGAAGGAAGGCGATCTTCCGATCACATCCCGTTACCGCGTGCTCAAGGTGTATAATGGAGCCGGTCCGGAGGGAGAGGATGTCTCGGATATCGAAGTCGAACTCGTCACGGGAAGGACTCATCAGATCCGTGCCCAGTTCGCGCATCTCGGTCATCCCATCATCGGCGACGGAAACTACGGAAGAAACCAGTATAACCTCTATTTCCGGAATCTCCGCGGCGGAAAGGTGCGCCACCAGCAGCTCTTCGCATCGACGCTTCTTTTCGGGAAGATCCCGAAGGAGAACATCCATCACCGTTTAAGCGGAAGATCGTTCTCGATCGAGCCGCTTTACGACGTAAAGCTGTAAAATACGAAATTATAAAAGCAAAGGAAGAAAAAAGATGAGCAGATTATTCCACGGTTTATTGCATAATTTATTATATGAAAGAGACGAAGACGGCGGTCTGAAACGTCTTCTGACCGGACTTGTCATCGGCGCCCTGATCCTGGTGCTGGTCATGGTAAGTTCCTGTTCCTCGAAAGCCTACAGGAAACAGACATATCCTGCACATCACGTTGAGATCGAGATCGAAAACTACGGTACGATCAAGCTCGAGCTCGACACCAATTCCGCACCGGTCACGGTCAACAATTTCATTAGTCTTGCCAAGAGCGGATTCTATAATGGTTCCACCTTCCACCGTATCATCAAGGACTTCATGGTCCAGGGCGGCCGCGCGCCGGCAGACTGGACCGGCGAGATGCCGAAGAACATCGTCGGCGAATTCTCCGCCAACCGTCAGAGCAACCCGATCAAGCACACCCGCGGCACCATTTCGATGGCCAGAACTTCGGATAACTACAACAGCGCTTCTTCCGAATTCTTCATCTGCCAGGTCGACTACCCGTCCCTTGACGGTCAGTACGCCGCTTTCGGACATGTCACGGAAGGAATCGAGATCATCGACAAGCTGGCCGAAGTTCCTTACGGGGATAATGGTGCGGTAGAACCGCAGGATCAGCCGGTCATCAAGGAGATCCGCGTCATCGACTGACATTTAGATATTTTATAAATACGGCAAAGAACATAAGAATGGGGAGTCAAAATGAATCTGGCCGAACTGAAAACCGGGAAGTCTGCAACGATACTGAAAGTAGGCGGTGAAGGCGCGCTGCGCCAGCATTTCCTCGACATGGGAGTGATCCCGGGAGCGAAGGTAAAGCTGGAAAAGCTCGCACCTTTAGGCGATCCGATGGAACTTCGCATCCACGGATATGAGCTGACCCTTCGTATCGACGACGCACGGCTTATCGATATCGATCCTCTTTCCGAGGAAAAAGATCCGGAAACGGAACACGCAGACGGCTCTTCAGAGAAAAAGAAGAAAAAAGACCGCCGCATCATCATCGACCACCCGGGTCTCGGTGAAGGCGGACGTTTTCACGTAAAGGCCGACGAAGATCCCCTTCCCGACGGCACCTGCCTGACCTTCGCGCTTGCCGGAAACCAGAACTCCGGTAAGACCACGCTCTTTAACCAGCTGACCGGCAGCAACCAGCACGTCGGTAATTTCCCGGGCGTGACCGTTGACAGAAAAAGCGGTGCCATCAAAGGACATCCGAATACGGAGATCACCGACCTTCCCGGCATCTACAGCATGTCCCCTTATACTGCCGAGGAGATCGTCTCCCGTCAGTTCATCCTCGATGAGAAGCCCTGCGGCATCATCAACATTGTGGATGCCACCAATATCGAGAGAAATCTCTATCTGACCATGCAGCTGATGGAACTAAATGTACCGATGGTGCTGGCACTGAACATGATGGACGAGATCCGCGGGAACGGCGGCTCCATCCTCGTAAACCAGATGGAGCATGAACTCGGCATCCCGGTCGTTCCGATCTCCGCTGCCAAGAACGAAGGTATCCACGAGCTCGTGGACCACGCACTGCATATCGCGAAATACCAGGAGCGCCCCGGCCGTCTCGATTTCTGCGACGAAAACGATAAAGGCGGCGCCATCCACAGATGTCTTCACAGTATCATGATCCTCATCGAGGACCATGCCAGAGACGCCGGCATCCCCGAGCGGTTTGCCGCAACCAAGCTCGTCGAAGGAGACACCCGTGTCCTCGACCGCTTAAATCTCGACCAGAATGAAAAAGAAATGCTCGAGCACATCATCCTGCAGATGGAAGAAGAATCCGGCATGGACCGATCCGCCGCGATCGCCGATATGCGATTCACCTTCATCCAGAAGCTCGTAGACCGGACCGTCATTAAGCCGAAAGAGAGTAAAGAGCACCAGCGGAGCCGTGCCATCGATAAGATCCTTACAGGAAAATATACGGCGATCCCGGCCTTTTTCCTCATCATAGCGGCTGTATTCTTCCTGACCTTTAACGTCATCGGCGCGTTCTTCCAGGGATTACTCGAACAGGGCATCGACGCCCTGACCTCGGTCGTGGAAAAGGCCCTGATCTCCTGGGAAGTCAATGAAGTCGTCCGATCCCTGATCGTGGACGGTATCTTTACGGGCATCGGAAGCGTTCTTTCCTTTCTCCCCGTTATTGTTACGCTCTTCTTCTTCCTCTCCCTTTTGGAAGATACAGGCTACATGGCAAGGATCGCCTTCGTAATGGATAAATTCCTGCGAAAGATCGGCCTTTCCGGACGTTCCATCGTCCCGATGCTCATCGGATTCGGCTGTACGGTCCCGGGCGTTATGGCCTCCCGTACACTCCCGTCAGAGCGCGACAGAAAGATGACGATCCTTCTGACACCATTTATGAGCTGCTCGGCCAAGCTTCCGATCTACGGATTCTTCGCAAGCACTTTCTTCCCGAAATACAGCGGTCTCATCATGATCGCCCTGTACTTCATCGGCATCTTCATGGGCATCCTCGTGGCGCTTATCGCCCGAAGGACCGTCTTTAAAGGAAAAGCCGTGCCGTTTGTCATGGAACTTCCGAACTACCGCATGCCGGGCGCCAAGAACGTGAGCCAGCTTCTCTGGGAAAAGGCCAAAGACTTCCTGCAGCGTGCGTTCACCATCATCTTTATCGCATCGATCGTGATCTGGTTCCTGCAGTCTTTCGACCCGAGCCTGACGCTCGTCGAGGACTCCAGTACCAGCATCCTCGCCATGATCGCAGGGTACATCGCCCCGATCTTCATTCCGCTGGGCTTTGGTGACTGGAGATTCTCCACCGCCCTCATCACCGGTTTCATGGCCAAGGAAAGTGTCGTTTCCACCCTTACCGTACTCGTCGGTTCAGGAGATGCGGTACTTCCTCTTCTGACTCCGCTTTCCGCTATGTCACTTCTGGTGTTCTGTCTTCTCTACACACCATGTGTTGCGGCCGTGGCTTCCGTCAAGAGAGAACTCGGTATCAAGTGGGCGGCCACGATCGTGGTCTTCCAGTGCGTGATCGCCTGGATCGCCGCCTTTGCCGTCTACTCGATCGGTTCCCTGTTTATCTGATCTTCTGCTCTCTGAAAGATCCCCGAAATAGGAATGACCTCGTAGTCAGGAACTACGAGGTCAAGTAACGAAATCATTCTTGCACCAAAAGTGTGTCGTGTCAAATGCAAGAAGTTGTCAACAAGCGGGGGGCTAGAGTTGTGTGCGTCAGAAAGATGGCAAACTTTCTCTAACGGAGGCATTGGGGTTGTCTGTTTCACACCGCCCCCTACGATTATTATTCTAACTCATTTTTCAAAATGCGATACCATATTTTTGTACTTTGTGTCATAATAATGGTGTAAGATTATTTGACAATTGGGGTTGTCGCTGGTCGCCGCTTCTTAGCGGAGCATATCTGAAAGACCATGTCTGACGCGTATTTATCAGGAAGGAGGCAGGTTATGAACGACGTTAATCAGGAACTGCAGAGATTATTATTCATGCAGCGGGAACACCTAATGGTGCGATCTTCCTACGATCACGAAGTGGACTTTTATGATCTTGTAGCCACCGGCCAGCTCGAAGAGGTCATGCGGCAGGTCAGGGAATATCACATCTCCGAACTTCGCGGCGTTGGCACGCTTTCCCCTGACCGGTTGAAAAATGTACGCTATCACCTGATCATCTCGATCGCCATGATCGCCCGTTACTGCATCAACTATGGCATGGACGTGGAGACCTCCTACTCCTTAAGTGATATCTACATCCAGAAATGTGATGCCGCCACTTCTACTGCCCGTCTCGACGAGATCCAGCAGCAGTGCATCGAGGATTACTGCACCCGCATGCGGGCACTTCGTCTCGACAATATCTTCAGTAAGCACGTAGTCCGTGCCATCGAATATATCTATAGTCACTTGCAGGATCGTATCCTGGTACCGGATCTTTCCGATTATCTGGGGTTAAACGATGCATACTTCTCCAAGCTTTTTAAAAAGGAGACCGGCGTATCCGTAAGCGATTTCATCCGTATCAAGAAGATCGATGCCGCCAAGCATATGCTCAAGCATTCCGACCATTCCTGTCTGAGCATCTCCCAGTTCCTCTCTTTTTCTACGCAGAGCCACTTTATTCAGGCCTTTAAGAAACAGACAGGACTGACACCGGAAGAATATAGGAAACAGTATTTCCACCGAGCTTTCCCGAAAGATCAGGAGACGAAACAGGGAGACTCCCTCCCCGTCGAGCATACGGAAGAAGAACTCACGAGACTTCTCGAGGAATCTAAGGCCAGAAATAACATCTCGTCTTCCAGGAAGTCGAAAGACGAGTGAACTTATAGATCATCTTATCTCGCTCTGCCATACGTATATTTACCGGTCAGACCCGCGATGACTTTGCCATCGGCATCCTTGTGGAACGGGAATACCCAGTAGAAGTTATAATCCACTGTCGATGCTTTTGTATCCGTGTATGTCGTGCCTTTGGTCGTCATGCCGATATATCCGTAGCTTCCGTTCGGACGGATACCGTAGATGAGGTATCCTTCCGCATCAGGCGATGCGGTCCAGCTGAGCTTCACTTTTCCCTTCAGCGCCGAAGCCTTCAGATTCGTCACCGCCGGGCAGATCCCCTTGGCATACACATACGGCGCTCCTTTTCCGGCCCATACACTTCCGTCTTTATATTCATACGGGTAGACAAAATAGTAGTTATAGTCCTTATCCAGAGCATTCTTATCGGTAAAGGTGGTTCCCTTCGTCGTCATGCCCACATAGCCGTATTTACCGTCCTTTTTCGCATAGATCAGGTATCCGACAGCCCCCTCGACCGGATCCCAGGAAAGTTTGACCTTATTCTTGCCGGCAGGTGCTGCCGTAAGATTCTCGACCGGATCGAGTCTCTTGTCGACGATCGTATAGGCGATCCCGTATTCTTCACAAAGATCGATCGCTTTTGTCTCATCATAGACATAAGCATACATGCTGTCCGTGTCGCAGTTGGCGAAAAGATCCTGTCCGTAGGATTGGAGTTTCTTGGCAAAATACAGCGTTTTCAGCGAAGTACAATCTGCAAAGGCTTCATTTCCGATGCTGGTGACGCCGGTTCCGATGAATACCTCCTCCAGCGCCGTCATCGATGCAAGCGCTCTCTGGACGATCTTTTCCACCGAATCAGGAATGGTGAGGGTCGTGATCGGACAATTGGCGAAAACTTCCTGCTCCATGCTCTTCATTGATTCCGGAAGCGTAACGGAAGTAAGAAGCTCATCTCCGGAAAAAGCACATGCACCCAGGAGCACAAGACTATTGCTGAGTTTAACTGACGAAAGGCTCGTATTATTTGCAAATGCGCTCACACCGACCTCGGTCACGTTGTCTCCCATGGTAACGGAGGTAAGACCTTTACATCCGTAAAAAGCGAAATCCTCGATATCAACAAGCGGTTCCGGAAGTTCCAGATCCCCTTCCCAAAGAGGGATCTCACGGAAAGCATCTTCTCCGATCTTTTCGATCGACTTGCCGAGAGTAACCGAGCTGACATTTTTGCAGAAAGCAAAAGTGCCGAAGGGGATCACAGTGATCTTATCTGAGATATGGATCGATCGTAAGTTCTCGCACTTATAAAACGCAAATTCGCCGATACTTTCCACTGTATCCGGGATCGTACAGAGCATTTTTTTGCAGTTTGTAAAAGCCGAGTCTCCGATCTTGGTAAGTCCGTCCGGAAGGTTGATCGTCATAAGATTCGAGCAGTCTTTGAAAGCGCTGTCTCCGATCTCTTTGAGCGAATCCGGCAGATAGACTGTCTTAAGATTCTTGTCGTCCTGAAATACAAAACTGTCGATGCGGACAACGCCGTCCGGAACGAAGATCGTAGCTTTCGAGCCGGAATAATCAGTCAGGACACCATTCTCATTGATCGTAAAGGGGCCTGTCCCCGCATCTTCAACAGATCCGGCATCCATCTCAACAGGCTCTTCGTTTTCCGAGGAGGTATCCGCAAGGACCATAGAAGAGAAGCAACCGAAAATCAAACAAAAGGAAATAAAAAGCGACAGAAATCGTTTCATACCAACACCTCCATTCACAACACACTAAAATCATTATACAAAGCGTGCTGTCATCTGACAATTGGAAGTATCATTTTCTTTCGAATTCTCTTTATTTCTTTTCTAAAAGACCCTTTATCCGTTCAAAATGCCGCTTTGGGAAGAAACTATGCTTGCGGTTTTTTCGTCAGATAAAGCACATATGTATCCTTAAAGACGATCCTGTCTCCTGCCGTCAAAACAGCCTGTTTCAGACCGTCAAAGAACTTCGTGTTATAAGGTTCGGGGATCACCATATGCGTGCAGTGGGTGCCGCTGTACTGCACATATTCCTCCGCATTCATTACGCGCTGTCCATGGAATTCACGACGTTCGAAATCCACATATCCGTAGTCCGTTGCATTCGTATAGCCGAAAGATCCCTGCTTATACTCTTCCTCCGGTTTGTAGTATTCGTCGTAGATTTTCTGGATCTGCTCGTAAAGTGCTTCATTGGATTCTCTGTAATCGCTGCTCGTAAGCATCATGGCCAGAACTCCGCCCGGCTTTAAAAGCTCGAATGTCTTTTGAAACGCGATCTTCTCCGGGATCCACTGGATCGTCGCAGCCGAGTAGATCATGTCGAATCTTTCTTTTCCAAAATCATGAGTAATGAAGTCATCATTGACGATCGAGAAATTCGGAAATCTTGAATACTTCTCTTTCATCTTTTCATAAAGATGCTCACCAAGTTCGATCGCGTGATAGTCGCATCCGGTTTCTATGATCGGATCACTTGCCTGACCAGTTCCCGGACCGATCTCAAGAACAGATTTTCCCGGTCCGATACCCGCATATGTGATCAGATTATCAAAAAGCTCCCGGCTGTATCTCGGTCTGAATTTATCAAACTTATCCGGGATCGTATCAAAAATCTTCCTAAACTCCATCTCATTTTCTCCTTTAGTTTTTAAAGTCTGCCCAATGTGAGTAGTATTTTATACGGAAAAGCCACGCAGATTCAATCCGCGTGGCCTATCCTGTTAGTATAATTCCACCCATCTCACAAAGTCCTGGAACTGCTTCACACTTTGCCAGCTGTCTTTAATACTCCGGCCGTACGCCTCTGACGCATCCTTTTCATAGTACGTCTCTTCGAATTCTTCTCCATCAATAACATAGCGGAAAGTGACGTGATCCAGATTCCGGGTCAGCGCAATCATTTCATACGCCGCTTTTTTCATCTCCGAGCGATAATAATCCTCCTGTTTCTTATCCAGCGGATCACTGAAAATAATCGTCCATCCGTAGGGTTCGTTTTCCGTCTGCAGTTCATTGGTAAATGCACCGATCTTTTCCCGCAGATTCAAAGCATTAGCCGTCATGGCATTGGCAGACATATCTCCCACATACATATGTTTGGTGGCCCAGATACGCCACGTCTGATCCAATATCGCCGTCCCGTCCTCCCAGACGATCGTTCTTTCGTAGTCGGCAAGGATCATGGTCAGCGGTTCTTCAGACGAATATGTATACGTTTCTATCTTCATTCCCTGATGAAGAGGACTTTCTTTCACGATCCTGCTTCTGATCCAGAGGAAGCCGTCTCCGCTTTCCTCAAACTTCAGGTCCGATATGGCATCCTTACCGTCAACAGGGATCGCAGTGACATGAACTTCATTTCCGACGACTTCGATATTGTATGTGACCTTCCCGTACTCACTCAATTCCCCGATCAGGTATGTTCTCGTAACGAGCACTCCCAGTATCAGAACCACCACAGCCAATATCACAGACAAAGCTATGACTCTCACGCGGGAACGGTACTTCTTCAGAAAATCGATCTGTTTTTTCTCCGATGCCGCTTCAGACGGCGAAAGTGCTCCACCCTCTTCGTTTTTCATGGTTTCATAAACACTTTGACAGGCAGGACAATTAATAATGTGTGATTCAACCTCGCCATTAGTTACATCAGAAGTTAATTTATCGATATATAGCGGTAGAAGATCCTGTACGATCTCACAAGGTAGTTTTGTCATTTTTTCAACTCCTTCCTCAGCTTTTCTTTTCCGCGATAGTACGTCACCCTGGCCCAGTTTTCCGTCTTTTCGTGTATCGCTCCGATCTCCCGGAAAGACAGGTTTCCAAAGATCCTAAGATACATCACTTCCCGGTAGGGCTCCGCCAGCAAATGCAGTTTCTTGAGAAGTTCGATCCGCTCGGCCGACTCGACGAATTCTTTTTCCGCAGACTCCACGGGGATGGCCAGATCATCGATATCCTCGTGCGGCGGATGTTTTCGCCTGTAGGTAAGAAGTACATTCTTCGCGATCCCGCAGAGCCACGTAGAGATCCTGCACTTACCGTCGAACCGGTCGATCGTCCGGATCGCCTGGTAAAAGGTCTCCTGGGTCAGTTCTTCTGCCAGGTCCGCCTGATAGGTCAGCGACAAAAGATACTTGTACACCGTCTTCGCGTACTGCTGATATATCTCATCAAAAGACTGCAACTTCTCACCTCCTTTGCTTCTCATATGTGTATGCAGAAAAAACCGGATTCGTTACAGGTTCTTTCAAAAAAACATTTTTTAATTCAAAAGGAGCCGTCTTCTTGTAAGAAGACAGCTCCTTCTATTCATTTACATGCGTATTCAAAACCGGATCAGGCCTTAGCGGTCTCGATCTCTTTGAGTGCAGCGGCGATCGCTTCCTCAGCAGTCATCTCAACAACTTCAGAACCGGCACGGAGCTTATACTCGACCTTGCCCTCAGCAGCCTTACGGCCAACGGTGATACGTACCGGAATACCGATGAGGTCTGCATCCTTAAACTTCACGCCTGCGCGCTCTTCTCTATCGTCGATCAGAACTTCGGCACCGGCCTTCTCAAGTGCATCGTGGATCTCATTTGCCATCTTCACGACGGTCTCATCCTGAGAGGTCGTCGGAACAACGATGACCTGATACGGAGCCACGGACATCGGCCAGATGATACCATTCTCGTCGTAGTGCTGCTCGATGATGGCGGCTAAGGTTCTGGAAACACCGATACCATAGCAGCCCATGATCATGGAGTTCTCTTTACCGTCCTTATCAAGGTAGATGCAGTGGAGTGCATCAGAATACTTCGTGCCGAGTTTGAAGATGTGACCGACTTCGATACCTCTGCACATAGCAAGCGGCTTGCCGCACTTCGGGCACGGATCGCCTTCTACTGCACAGCGGATATCCACAACACGGTCCGGAGTGAAGTCACGGCCGAAGTTTACATTCTTGAAGTGATAGTCTGTCTCGTTGGCGCCAACGATGAAGTTCTGCATCGCAGCAACTTCGTAGTCAGCGATGACCTCTACCTTTTCCTTCAGGCCTACAGGACCGGCAAAACCGACTGCAGCGCCTGTGACACGCTCAACTTCCTCAAAGGAAGCAAGATTCATCTCTGTCGCGTCAAAGAGGTTTCCGAGCTTGGTCTCGTTGATCTCACGGTCACCTCTTACCATGACCGCTACGATCTTACCGTCAATGTTGTAAAGGATCGTCTTGGCAAAAGCCGTCGGCTCGGAGTGCATGAACTCCATGAGTTCTTCGATCGTCTTTACGTGAGGCGTCTCGATCTTTTCGATCGGAAGCATCTCAAAGCCCTCAGCCTTCGGGAGTTCCGGGCATGGTGCCTTTTCTTCATTTGCGGCATAATCACAATCCGGGCAGTATGCGATCGCATCTTCACCTACGGCGGACTTTACCATAAACTCCTGGGAACCGGAACCACCCATCGCGCCGGAATCGGCATCTACGAGGATATAGTCGAGGTTGCAGCGGTCGAAGATCTTGCAGTAAGCGTCCTTCATGATAAGGTAGGACTTATCAAGGCCCGCCTCGTCCACATCAAAGCTGTATGCGTCCTTCATGACGAACTCACGGGAACGGACGACACCGAATCTCGGGCGCTTCTCGTCACGGTACTTGTGCTGGATCTGATAAAGAGTAACCGGCAGATTACGGTATGAACGGATCGTATCTCTGACTGCTTCTGTGAAAGGCTCCTCGTGTGTCGGGCCCAGGCAGAACTGACGTCCTCCTCTATCCTTCAGTCGGAACATTTCCGGACCGAACTTTTCCCAGCGGCCGGAAGCCATGTAGGTCTCTGCCGGAAGAACAGCCGGCATAATGAGCTCCTGGGCACCGGCGCGGTCCATCTCCTCGCGGACGATGGCTTCTACCTTACGGTATGCGCGATAACCCATCGGCATGTATGAATAGATGCCTGCAGCGGCCTTACGCATCAGGCCGGCACGGAGCATGAGCTGATGGCTCACGATCTCGGCATCGGAAGGTACTTCTCTTTGTGTGGACATGAAAAGCTTTGAAACTCGCATGATAATTCCCTCGCATCCTATATATATAGCAAACAAAAGTATAATGATTTGGCGAACCAATGTCAATTTAAGAAGAGTATCCCGGACTTTTACTCACGAAGGCCGCACTTCTCCTTCTCGATGTAGTAAAATATCAGTAAGACATTCCGGGCGGACCTCCCTTTTTATCTCACCGGATCTCCCGTCCGAGAAAGAGGTTCCTATGAAATACGATATCGCCATCATCGGAGCCGGGGTCGTCGGCGCATCGATCGCCTACAACCTCATTCCTTATGATGTTTCCGTGCTTCTTTTAGACAAGAACAACGACGTAGCTATGGGCGCCACCCGCGCCAACAGTGCGATCATCCACGCAGGATATGACCCAAAACCCGGGACCCTCATGGCCAAACTCAATGTGGAGGGCAACCGTCTCTGCGAGTATCTTTGCTATAAACTGGATGTTCCTTTCCGCCGCTGCGGTTCCCTGGTCCTGGCTTTTTCAGAAGAAGATAAAGCCACCCTGGAAGAACTTCTCGACCGCGGCATAAAGAACGGCGTTCCCGACATCCGTATTCTCGATAGAGATGAACTCCGCGCCATGGAACCCGGAGTATCCGAAGAGGCCGTTGCCGCCCTCTTCGCGCCTTCCGCAGCTATCGTAAACCCCTGGGAACTTTGTCTTGCGCAGGCGGAAGTTTTCGTAAGAAACGGCGGTGATCTCTTTCTCAACGCAGAAGTCACTGCCATCACCGAAAACAAGGACCCGTCCGCAGCATCCCGGTATACGATCGAGTCCACAATGAAAACCTTTGAAGCAGATACGATCATCCTCGCCTGCGGCATCCATGCCGATACGGTTCACGGGCTTGTCGCTGTTCCCGATTTTAAGATCGTGCCGACCCGGGGCGAATACTTTCTTCTCGATAAATCCGAAGGTACCCGCGTCGATCACGTCATTTTCCAGTGTCCGAACGAAAAAGGAAAAGGTGTACTGGTCGCGCCTACTGTTCACGGCAATCTGATCTGCGGACCGACTTCCGAAGTGCTGAAATGCGATATCGAAGATACCGCGACCACTTCCCAGAAACTCTCTGAGATCAAGGAAAAGGCCGCCCGCTCCGTAAACAATATCTCCTGGCGTGACAACGTCAGAAACTTTTCCGGCATCCGTGCCAACTCCACAGAAGATGACTTCATCATCCGCGAGATCCCCGGCAAAAAGGGCATCTTCGAGGCGGCCGGCATCAAGTCCCCGGGATTGGCAAGCAGTCCGGCCATCGGTCCGTATGTCGTGGATCTTCTTAAAAAGAGCGGTGTCAGTCTGTGTCCCAAAGAGGACATTACTGAACCGGGCGGAGACCGGTATCCGTCATATGCTCTCGGCCGGAACAAGGTCCATTTCCGGGATATGAGCAACAGTGAGCGTGAGACCCTTGTCAAAAGAGATCCCGCCTACGGGCGGATCGTCTGCCGCTGTGAGGGCGTCACCGAGGGCGAGATAAGAGATGCGCTTGAAAGCCCGATTCCACCCAGCACTCTTGATGGCGTAAAGCGAAGAGTCGGTACCGGTATGGGCAGATGCCAGGGCGGTTTCTGCGGTCCGAGAGTCGTGGAGATGCTTCTTTCCTATCGTAAGGAAGAACTCCAAAAACTTGCCTCCATGCCCCTTTCAGACGACGATGCAAAGATGTTTTCCGGGTCCTTAACTAAGAAGGATTTCCCATTAAGATCGGACGAGCTCCATCTGCTCATCCGGCAGGACGCAAACGGCTCAAACCTCTTCTTCCCGCGGGAGCAGGAGTCGGATCCCGATGTCGCGGAGAGCACAGCAACAGGTCAGGAGGTGGACGTATGAGAAACTACGATATTGTAGTCATTGGCGGAGGTCCTGCGGGTCTTGCCGCTGCAAAGAGCGCTTCAGAGAACGGCTGCCGGTCCATCCTTCTTATCGAGCGTGATACAAAACTCGGCGGGATCCTCAACCAGTGTATCCATAACGGATTCGGTCTTGCGCACTTCGGCGAAGAACTCACAGGCCCGGAATACGCACACCGTGCGATCGAGGAACTGAAGCGCGATGCGCCGGGCGTAGAGATCCTTCTTGACACTTTCGTCGCAGACTTTTCGACCGAGAAGAAAGAACTCAACTTAGATACCGCCGGATACGAGAGCCGGAAGGTGAATACGATCTATGCCATGAACAATAAGGATGGGTATTTCGAGATCACCGCTAAGGCCGTCATCCTCGCGATGGGCTGCCGCGAGAAAGCCCGCGGCGCTCTGGCCATCCCGGGTACCCGCCCCGCAGGCGTCATGACAGCAGGTCTTGCCCAGCACTACGTCAATATCGACGGCTACATGGTCGGCCGGAAGGTCGTCATCTTAGGGTCCGGCGATATCGGGCTCATCATGGCACGCCGCATGGTCTTAGAGGGCGCGGAAGTTCTCGCCTGCATCGAGATCGCCCCGCAACCGGGTGGACTTGCCAGAAACATCACCCAGTGCCTTGAAGACTATGGCATCCCGCTTTACCTGTCACAGACCGTCACTGAGATTCACGGCAAAGACCGGCTTTGCGGTATCACAGTCTCCCAAGTCGACCAGAACTATACACCGATCCCGGGGACCGAACGGGAGATCGAATGCGATACGCTTCTTCTCTCCTGCGGCCTGATCCCTGAAAACGAGCTTTCCAGGAAAGCCGGATTATCGATCGATCCGAAGACCGGCGGTCCTTTTGCATCGGAATCACTGGAAACTTCAGTCCCCGGCATCTTCGCATGCGGAAATGTCCTTCATGTCCACGACCTTGCAGATAACGTAACCAAAGAAGCGATTGCAGCCGGAAAGGCAGCCGCACTTTATGTTTCCGGAAAAACCGAAACCACTTCCCGGGACGCCATCGATCATCCGAAGGTCTTCCCGAGGAAAGTCGTCAAGCCGCCAGAGAAAACTGAAAGCGAAAGCAAAGAGACTTCTGGAGATACGGCTGTTCGCCGAATGACATGTATCATCTGTCCGAGAGGCTGTCAGCTTTCTGTCACACTGACTGATCCGCCGCTCGTCTCCGGTAACTCCTGTCCGCGCGGCGAAGAATACGCGATCGCCGAAGTGTCGCACCCCATGCGTACACTGACGACCACGATCCGCGTAAGACACGAAGACGGCACCCTTGGAAGGATCAGCGTCAAATCAAAATGTGAGATCCCGAAAGAAGAGATCTTCAAGCTCGCCGGTAAGATCCATCACACGATCCTCCGCGCACCGATCAAAGTCGGAGACGAAGTCCTGCCCGGAGTTATCGCAACAAGCGGCACCTGATTTTGCTGTTTTTCCTGCGGATCGAATCTCGCAGAACCGATCTTAAGATGAGCACTATTTTACTTTACAAGAAAGCATGGGCTTAAGCTCTAAACGGAGCTTCCCATGCTTCTTTTTGATCCTCGTTTCATGGGGATCTTGAAAAGATCGGTTTTCCCATGACGCATTTCCCTTGTTTTTCCATGGGTTTTAAGGAAAGCCTCAAATTCCCATGCCTTCCCTACCATGGGGTTTCTTGGAATATCCATTTCCCCATGCTTTTCTTACGAAAAATCGTCATGGGCAAACTATAAAAGCTCGGGTTTCCCATGAAACTGACTTCTATAAGAGTCATGGGGAATCTTAACAATCCGGGATCCCCATGGAAAGCCTTCATATAAACATCATGGGAAATCTCGGAAATATATATACCACACGAAAAACGAAAACAAAAACATCTCTCTTCGACACTAAAAATGCCGAAGAGAGATGTTATTGCATTCGAATTATTAACTGTCCGTCAGGACTTCGGACGAGCGACCTTCTGGTAGGTCTCCCCGCCACACTCTTCAAAGAGCTTGACCATTTCCTCGTCAGAGATCACGGTGATACGGCCGCTCTCGTACTCCTTATCGATCCACTCCTTCATCTTGGCGATGAAAGGATCTTTCTTGCTGACGACCTTATCGCCGGCGAGACGATAGTAGTTGTTGATCCAGCAGGCGATACCTGCAAGTCCGGATACGTTGCTGACAGCAACAAGCGGCGGACGGTCGAGGAGTGCCTCTGTGTCGAAGATGTTATAGATCTCAGGATCCTTCAGAAGTCCATCTGCGTGGATACCTGCCTTGGTGACGTTGAAGTTCTTACCGACAAACGGTGTCATCGGCGGCAGCTCATAGTTGGTCTCACGGGAGATATAGTCCGCGATCTCAGTGATCACGCGGGAATCCATGCCGTCGAGAGTACCACGAAGCTGTGCATATTCGAATACCATAGCCTCAAGCGGTACGTTACCTGTTCTCTCACCGATACCGAGGAGCGAGCAGTTTACTGCCTGCGCACCGTAGAGCCATGCAGTAGAAGCATTGACAACACCCTTATAGAAGTCGTTGTGACCGTGCCACTCGAGCATTTCCGACGGAACACCCGCATAGTGCTGAAGACCATAAATGATACCCGATACGGAACGCGGAAGTGCAACACCCGGGAACGGAACGCCGTAACCCATGGTATCGCAGGCACGGATCTTGACCGGGATACCGCTCTCTTCAGAAAGACGCATGAGAGCAGCAGCGAACGGAACAACGAAACCGTAGAAGTCTGCACGGGTGATATCTTCAAAATGGCATCTCGGACGAAGACCAGCATCGATGGCATCGGTTACGATACCGAGGTACTTGTCCATTGCCTGCTGACGGGTAAGGCCCATCTTGTTAAAGATGTGGTAATCCGAGCAGCTTACGAGGATACCGGTCTCCTTGATGCCGATGTTACGAACGAGTGCGAAGTCAGACTTGGTCGCACGGATCCATGTGGTGATCTCCGGGAACTTATAGCCCAGAGCCATGCACTCCTCGAGCGCCTTTCTGTCCTTCTCGGAATAAACGAAGAACTCGGTCTGGCGGATAATGCCCTTCGGGCCGCCAAGGCGGTGCAGCATCTTATAGATCTCCACCATCTGCTCGGTGGTATAAGGTGCACGGGACTGCTGTCCGTCACGGAAAGTGGTATCTGTAATATAGATGTTTTCCGGCATATTCATCGGAACTTTTCTATAGTTATAAGCGATCTTCGGGACTTCAGCATAGGGGAACAGTTCGCGGAAGAGTTCCGGCTTCTCAACGTCCTGCAGCGTGTACTGATACGGATCCTGCTCAAGAAGATTGCTCTTGTCGCTCAACGCAATATTATTCATGTTATATTCCTCCTGCTTGCAAAATTTGGCTTTCGCACTTATATAGTTAAAAGGTTAAAGAACCGCTTGTCAACGCTTTTCGAACAAATTCTACTTTTTCCTTTGACGGGAAGGTTTTTGCAAGATTATTTTGGCAAAGTTGCATGAACAAGTGATTTTCAGAAGAACAGACGGCCGCTGCCGTGATCTTTGAGAAGCGCCTGGATACGTTTCGGCATGATCGGATGAGAACTCAGCATATTGAGGACGAAGACGAAGAATCCACGGGTCTCACGGCAATGCTTCACGTAGTCCTCGATGTCGACTTTCTTATAAAGATGCTTACCGACGACCAGAGCCAGCATGGGCTCCACGCCGCTCACGCCGACCAGATGCTGGGCCACACGGTCACAGCTGTATTCGCGGGCACGGGAGAGCGTCGAGGAAAGGATCGGCAGATAGTTGGCAAAAAGAATACTGATCTGGTAGGAAAAAGTCGCATGAGAAAGCGCGATATGCGACATCTCGTGCGCAATGATGAACTTGATGCTTTCCAGATCGTGATGTTCCAGATACGCCACCTCGAAAAGATCCGCAAGGAGTACTACGTACTGTCTTCTCAGGATGAATGTCGAAAAGGCGTTCATGACGCCGTTTTCCTGGGACAGATATACCTTCGGGGTCTTCTTTAAGCCCAGACGGCGGGAATAATCTTCGACGACCGCATAGATCTCCGGGAAGTTCTTCTCGGTAATACGGATCGAATAGGCGCGGTACTGCGCATAGTAGAAATATACCGCTGCGATCAGGAGGATCGGGATAAAGATCAGAAGGAACAGGATCTCGATATGGGCAGAAGCGGATGAGTTGATGCCGAGGATCACGTAATTGATCATGGCGCCGACTTTTCCGGTCAGCGGACCGACGTCATAAAATGCGAGGACCGAACTGATCAGCGCAAAAAGGATGAATCCGACATTGATAAAGGCCATGACCGTGTAAAGCGGCAGTTCGGCTCTGTGACGGAAAGACCGAAGTTCCTTCTTCGTAAACGGCGGGATCTGCGATCCGTTCCCATTGGAAAACGCTTGCTGCGGAGAAACTATATTTCTGTAGACATTATCCATGCGTCGCACCTCTGTCCTAAGTTCAAAAGATTCTATAATATGATATACTTTAAACGTTCTTTTCACAAGGAATGACTTTTGAATTACTGTTTAACAGTGAAGGGGTGTTATATGAGTAATCCGTCCGTCTTTAAGAAAATCAAGCGTGATAACCTGGTCATGCACTTTGTTGGAGGCATCGCCTTGATCGTCATCGCTATCATTCTTGCTTTTGTTCTGATTCCGAAGACCACGAAATATCTGCTGGCACAGAAAAACGTATTTGCCGTGCCGAGCAACAACTATAAGATCGACCAGTTCTATCGTGGAAAGACCTATTGTCTCTACGACTGGTTCGCCGAAAACGACGAAGGTCGCTTCTATATCGCACCTGTTGAAAACAAGGACGGCGACGAGAACTACCTGATCGTCTTTATTCCGAAGACATATGCGAATAAAGCAGACCGCATCATCGAGCAGACCTACGATTATATAGACAGCGGGGATGAATCGGATCTTAAAGAGTCCATCAACTGCCGCGGCTATATGTCTGAGATCTCCACGAAGACGAACCAGTATCTGGAAGAGTATTTCGATATGGTCGGAGCGCCGGGGGCAACAAAACTTCTTGTCTGCAAGTATATGTTCGTTATGGTCCCGATGCAGAAAGTGCTACTCTCCGAAAGCCTGCTCTACATCATCCTGTCGGTCGCACTGATCGTCGGCGGAATCGCTCTTTTCCTCACCGGATTCACGAAAGGATACTTAAAGAAACTGAAGGAAAAGCTGGCAAGGGAGAACATGACGGTCGAGGATCTCGAAAAAGAATTCTCACCTGCCCTTCACCAGTTCAAGCAGGTGTACGTAAGTAATAAGCATGCGATCTCTGCCGTAGCTTCCCCAGTCCTTTTGACGATCGAAGATGTGGTCTGGATCTATCCGAGCAAGACCAACCAGGTCAACAGTGCCCCGATCTATCGTTCCGTATTCTTCACCCGTTACCACGAGTGCATCCAGTATCAGTTCAAGGATGAGGCGACATCCGAAGCTCTCTGCCGTGCCGTTCATGAGCTTCATCCGAAAGCTCTCTACGGATACGTGATCGAGAATACCACTATGTACTACAATAACTTCCAGGGTCTTGTGGACCAGATCTATAACGGAAGCGAAGATGCGGTTGCTGAAAGCAATACTCCTGCTCCGGCAGTTCCGGAAGTATCGCAAATACCGGAAGCTCCACAGGCAACAGAAGCTCCGATCTCTTCTGACGAGCCGGTCATGCCGCCGGAACCGGTATATCCTGAAGCTCCGGCATTCCCTGAAGAACCCTCATTCCCGGAAGCAAATACTCCATCCGGATTCCCGGAACTTCCTGAGTCCCAGGTCCCGCCGGTATTCCCGGAAAATAAAGACGATTCTCTTTGATCAAAAAAAAGGAGCGTATACCTATGAAAGACGGTTTTTTACGAACAGGCGCAGCCACCCCGAAGCTTCGTGTGGCTGACATCGACTATAACGCAGAGCAGATCATCGCCACCGTTAACAGTGCGGATAAAGACTGTTCTCTTCTTATCTTTCCGGAACTCTGTGTGACCGGAGCTACCTGCGGAGATCTGTTCCGGCAGAAAGCATTTATCGATGCGGCATGGGATGCCCTCTACCGCATCACGGAAGAGACAGCGGATGCAAATTGTGTATTCATCATCGGTCTTCCCGCCTATATCGAGGGCAAACTCCTTGACCTGGCTGTCGTGATCCACGAAGGCACGATCCTCGGCTGCAATGTCAAGCTTACGCTCTCGGAAGAACAGTCCCGCTACTTCTCCCCTTATGAAGTCTCGGGATCCTTCTACGATGAATACTTCGACGATGAGATCGTCTTCGGTCAGCCTCTTTATTTCTGTGAAAAAGATCTGTTCTCTTTCTCAGTTCTCTTCCATGAGGATCTGATGTGCCCGATTTCGGACGATGTCGATGCCGCGCTTTCCGGATGCCATATCCTCGCGGTCCTCTCCTCTGCTCCGACGACTGTAGGATCTGATGAAAAAGTTGCCCAGATCCTGACCGCGCAGAGCAGAAAACTGCACGCCGCGTATATCTACGCAAACTGCGGTATCGGCGAATCGACCACGGACAATGTCTATGGCGGCGAGGATCTCATCTTCGAAAACGGCCGCGAACTGGGAAGGAGCAAGCGCTTCTCCGATGGCATCACTTACGCAGATATCGACCTTCAGTTCCTCCACGCGGAAAGGACCCGTGACACTTCCTGGAGAACTGACTTTGCCAACAGCACGGCAGATGCCGACATGGACATCATCGGATTTGAAATGGAAATTCCGAATGAACTTTCTCTCATTCGAAAAGTACCGAAAAATCCGTTTATTCCGGAAGATAAGGAGAAGATCGCCGCCCGCTGTGCACAGATCCTCGACATGCAGGCCATGGGCCTTGTGACACGCCTCAAACACATCCGCTGTGAAAAGGTCATCTTAGGTCTTTCGGGCGGACTGGATTCCACACTGGCGATCCTCGTTTCCGCACGAGCACTCGATATCCTCGGTCTTCCGAGAACGAATATCCATGCCATTACGATGCCATGTTTCGGAACGACTTCCCGCACGAAGAATAATTCCATTGAACTTGCAAAGGCGCTGGGTGCAAGGATCGATGAGATCTCCATCAAGGATTCGGTCATCCAGCACTTTAAAGATATCGGCCACGATATCGATAACCATAACGTCGCTTACGAGAATTCCCAGGCCAGAGAGCGCACACAGCTGCTTATGGACATGGGGAATGACGAGGGCTCCCTCGTTGTCGGAACCGGCGATCTTTCCGAGCTGGCGCTCGGCTGGGCGACTTATAACGGCGATCACATGTCCATGTATGCCGTAAACGGTTCTGTCCCGAAGACCCTGATCCGCCACATCGTTTCCTACGAAGCGGATCGTGTAAAAGAAGAGAATCCTTCTCTTTCCGAAGTACTTAAGGATATTCTTGCGACCCCGGTATCTCCGGAACTTCTGCCTCCGGCAGAAGACGGCAAGATCTCCCAGAAGACCGAAGATCTCGTCGGACCTTACGAGCTCCACGACTTCTTCCTCTACTACTTCTTCCGTCTCGGCTTTGCACCGTCGAAGATCTACCGGATCGCGAAGATCGCTTTTGCCGGGGAGTATGATGATGCGACGATCTATAAGTGGGAGGAGAATTTCCTCCGCCGCTTCATCTCCCAGCAGTTTAAGCGTTCGTGCCTGCCGGACGGTCCGAAAGTAGGATCCGTTGATCTTTCCCCGAGAACAGATCTCAAGCTCCCGTCCGACGCCGCATCGAAGGTCTTCCTTGACGAGCTGGCCACGGTGCTTGAAAACGGAGTTTAATGATAAGCGAAACGGAGATATAGAAGCATGAAACAAGAGAGAACTTTTCCCAGAGCCGTCGTGACCGAAAAAGCGGAGGCCGCCATCAAGCGCGGTCATCCATGGGTCTATGATGCTGAGATCTCGGGGCTTTCCGAGCAGATCGAAAACGGTTCTCTTGTAGATGTCTTCTCCAAAAAAGACCGCTACCTCGGCACAGGTTTTCTCAGCAAAAACAGCAAGATCCGTATCCGCATCCTGAGCAATAATGCAAATGAGACTTTCGGTCCTGCCTTCTGGCAGCGCCGCGTGAAGTACGCACTCGACATGAGAAGAACGGTCATGCAGGACGATTACTGCTGCTGCCGCCTGATCTTCGGAGAAGCCGACGGTATCCCGGGCCTTACTGTAGACCGTTATGAAGATATCCTCTCTACAGAAGTTCTTTCCTTCGGGACCGAACAGGTGAAAGCCATCATCTACGAAGCCCTCGTGGATGAACTGAAGAACGACGGCATCACCGTCCGCGGCATCTTCGAGCGAAACGAGGCGAAGATCCGTGAACTTGAAGGTCTTCCTCTTCAAAAGGGCTGGTATAAGGGAGACTTTGTCGGCATTCCCGCATCGCCCCAGGTCGAGATCTGTGAAAACGGGATCCGCTATACCGTCGATGTCGAAAACGGCCAGAAGACCGGTTTCTTCCTCGACCAGAAATATAACCGTCTCGCCGTAAGCAAGCTTGCGCGCGGCATGAAAGTCCTTGACTGCTTCACCCATACCGGATCTTTTGCCATGAATGCCGCAAAAGGCGGAGCTGCTCATGTCACTGCGGTAGATATCTCCCAGCTGGCGGTAGATACCGCGGAAGAAAACGCCAAGATCAATGGTCTTTCCGACCGCATGGATTTTCTGTGCGCCGATGTATTCGATCTTCTTCCGAAGCTCGCCGAAGAACATGCGGATTATAACTTCATCATTTTGGATCCTCCGGCATTTACGAAGAGCCGGAAGACCACAGATAACGCCAAGCGTGGCTATAAGGAGATCAACTACCGCGCCATGAAGATGCTCCCGAGAGGCGGCTACCTTGCCACCTGCTCCTGCTCGCATTTCATGCCGAATGAACTGTTCCGCAAGATGCTCCTGGAAGCAGCTCGCGATGCCGGAGTAACGCTCCGTCTGATCGAAGAAAGAAGAGCGGCCCCGGATCACCCTGTTTCCATGGCGATACCCGAGACCGACTATCTCAAATTCTATCTTCTGCAGATCGTGTAAAGAGTCAATAATCCTTCACGACGACCTTTTCCGTGACCGTCTTATTTGCAGGTCTGCTGACGGTTGTTCCTTCTTCGCGGCTAAAAACCTGCACGGCATTCATATTTCCGTTATTGACGAAATACCCGATACCGATGCTCTTAAAGTCCGGATTTAAGATGTTTGCCCGGTGTCCATAAGAATCCATCCAGTAATCGACCAGTTCTTTCGGGGACATCAGCCAGGAAGCACCGGCAATGTTTTCGCCATTTGCATTCTCTGCGGAACTGTTAAATCCGAGCCCGCACGGACGGGTATGGCTCGGGAGGATCACGATCTCCGCGCTTCGTACCATCGCCGCCTCCAGAAGATCTTTATCCATAGTAAGAGGAGCTGCGCCGACCTTAGCTCTTTCCGCATTTACGTATTCGAGTACCTGATATGCATAGTCGTAGCGGCGGGTACCGGTCACATTCTGGATCTTGCCTTTCACGTAACTGGAATCGCCCAGCTTATATACATTGCTTGGCGTATTCACGACCGCACCCTCCGGGAATGCATGCGCCAGGATCTTCTTGATCGAAGACGGGATCGTAAAAGTCTTAACGGAACTTTTTGCAAATGCTTCTGTACCGATCAATTCCAGTTTCGTTCCAAACGTTATGGAGGTCAGCGCCTGGCAGTTATAAAACGCCATCTCACCGATCTCTTTTACATTCGTGAGCGTAGGAAGGCTCTTTAAGTTAAAGCAGCTGCAGAAAGCGGCCACATCGATGAGCTCGACATTCTTCATGCCCGTGATCGTGGTAATGGAATTACAGGCATAGAAGGCTTCGATGCCGATCTCCTTTACGCTGTCCGGGATATAAAGCGACTTCAGATTCAGGACCTTGTGGAAAGCATGACGCTTTATGCCCTTGACCTTATTCGGGATCGAAAAGGATGTCTCCGGCTTTCCGAGAGGATACTCAACAAGATAAAGGTCGCCGTTGACCTTCTGGTATACCACGCCGTTTTCCGAGTAAAAAGACTTCGACCCGGATGCAATCGTGATCTTCTGAAGTTTTGTGCAGCCGGAGAAGTGCTCATAGAGATTCCCGGAGTTATTCTCATAGAGGTTCGTTTCAAACGATGCCGGAAGGTAGAGTTCTTCGAGCTGGCTTGAAGAAAAAGCATTATAGATCACACGCTTTACGCCTTCTCCGAGAACAGCTTTCTTAATGTTGCTTCCGGCAAAGGCCATCGCCTCGATATATTCGACCGTTCCCGACGGAATCACGATCTCACTTAAGCTGCTGCAGCTTTCAAATGCCGATTCATCGATCTTTTTCAGTTTTTTCGCCTGGGAAAGATCCACTTTCTCAAGTTCCTCGCAGAGCCGGAAACTGCATTTACCGATGCTCGTGATGTCCGGGCCGATGACGATCTTTCTTACATCGATAAGCTCATTGTTCCACGGCGCTTGTTCAAGTTCGTACGATCCGCTACCGTAGCTTCGCTTAATGTCCGGCAGCGCGCCGCTTCCGAAAACATACATGGTGTACGCATCGTCAAAACCGATCTCGAGGCTCTTGTACGTGTAGTATTTAGTATAGGGCTTCGCATACACGTATATCGAAGAAGGACCCAGGACCTTCTCCCCTTTTACCGTGATATACGGATAGACGCGGTAGAAGTTATACTGCGTTGCAGATGCAGTCGTATCTAAAAATCCCGGATCTTTTACGATATATCTGTATTGAAAAGATCCGTTCCCCACTTTTCTGTAGATGATGTATCCGTCGGCAGGAGAGGTCTTGTCCCAGGAGATCTGGACCGCTTTTTCTTTCGAAGCCGCCTTAAGTCCGGATACACTCTTATTGTAGGCGATCCCTTTTCCGTAAGTATATTTTCCGGTAAGTCCCGTGACCATCTTCCCGGACGCATCTTTGTGATACGGGAAGACCCAGTAGTAGTTGTACTCACTGATTGAGGCATTCGTATCCGTATAGGTCGTCCCCCGGGTCGTCATGCCGATGTAGCCGTATTTTCCGGATTCCGTCTTCCCGTAGACGAGATACCCTTCCGCGCCGTAGGATGCGCTCCAGGAAAGTTTTACCGAGTAATACCCGGATGCTGCTTTAAGATTTGTAACCGCCGCGCAGACACCTTTGGCATATACATACTTTTCACACCCGCCGGTGATCATCTTCCCGGATCCGTCCTTGATATAGGCGAAGACCCAGTAGAAGTTATAATCGTTATCCAGTGCTTTTGTATCGGAAAAAGTCGTTCCCTGCGTCGTCATGCCGACATATGCATACTTTCCGCTCTTCTGTCCGTAAACGAGATATCCCTGCGCGCCGGAGACCGCATTCCATTTCAACGCGACGCGGTTTTTCCCTGCAGACGATGCGGTAAGACCCGTGACCGTTCCCGGTGCGGAAAGCACCTGTGATTTCATGGTCATCGTCATGACCGAAAAGGAAAGCGCCGCCAAAAGGATCGTTATACAAAGAAGCAACGGAAGTTTTTTATGTCTCATGCAGATCTCCTTTTATCTCGCCTTACTGTACACGTACGGGGCGGTGCCGCCGACGATCATCTTCCCGTCTGCATCCTTGTGATACGGGAATACCCAGTAGAACGTCCAATCTGCTTTACTTGCCTTGGTATCCGTAAATGTTGTTCCCTTCGTCGTCATGCCGATATATCCATAGCTCTGTCCGGGGCGGATGCCATAGATCAGATAGCCTTCCGCGCCTTGCGAAGCCGTCCACGTCAGAGTGACTTTCCCGGCCGTACCATTGGCCTTAAGATTGGTCACGGCTAAAGTGACACCCTTCGCATAGACATATTTACTGCATGTGCCGACCAGCATATTTCCGGATTCTCCCTTGATATACGGATAGACCCAGTAATAGTTGTAATCATTGTCGAGTGCTTTTGTATCGGTATAAGTCGTGCCTTTTGTGGTCATTCCGACGTAGGCGTACGTCTTGCCTTTCTTGGCATAGATGAGATATCCCTCAGCACCTTCTGCTGCGCCCCAGGTCAGTTTGACCTTGTTCTTTCCGGCGCTCTCTGCTTTCAGCGTGGTCACGGACGGAAGAACGATTTTTTCCGCTATGATCTCCGTTTCCGGATTCGTTGTAATATACATCCATTCATCATCGTTTTCTGCTTCATTTCGGCCGTACCAGACACTGAAGAAGAAATCATCATCATTAACTTCCTTGCGAGGAATTGTATTATACGCTTCGACCAGGATCGGGCAATTGCTGATATCCAGTTTTTGAACATTGGTGCCATCAACATAAACAGCCATCAGCTTCGTATTATTCGAAATATCCAGTGAGGAGATCTTCGTTGATGTCAGGGCGAGCACCTCAAGTTCAGTATTCTGAGAGACATCTATCGAAGTAATGGAACAAGAAAACAGATCCAGTTTTTTCAGTGTCGGATTCTTCCGGACATTAACAGAAGTGATTCCACCACCTGCAATCGAAAGCTTACTCAAATTCATAAGATATTCCATTCCCTTATCGAGATCCGTTTTTCCTTCCGGCGGCTCAGATTCAAAGAAGTCAAGCGAAACGACCGTTTTTGCCTCGATCAGCGAAAGATAACCATCCTTGTCCCACTTATTCTTATCCTCATTCTGCAGATAATTTTTCAGAACATAGGAGAAATGCTCCTCATCGATCGGAATGCGGAACTTCTCACCGGTGCTTTTGATCTTGTCCTTTCGGTCTGCAGAGATATATGTCCAGGTCCTCGAATTTTTCTCAGGATTCAGTCCTTCCCAGGAAAAAAAGTCACCGTCAAAGTCAGTGTAGTGGTGCGGTTCAAATGAGTTATAGGCATCCACGAGATACGGACAGCTCGTAATATCCAGTTCGGTGATTTTATTGCTCTCTATTCCCAGAAGCATCAGTTTCTGATTGTTTTTCAGTGAGATGGAAGTAAGTTCATCGTTGTTTAAAATCAGTCTTTCGAGATTCGGATTATGGCTTACATCGATCGACGTGATATTACACCACTGGACAGCAAGATAGTTCAGATTCGGCATATACTGAAGTCCCGAACTAAGATATGTCTTTCCCTCTTCAAGATTCTTTCTCTGGATCGAGATCTCCGTGATACCCGCTCCCTCCTCTTCGGAAAGATAGCCGTCATTATTGCCGAATCTTTTTTCATAGTCCTTTACAAAGTCCACAAGGACCGGCGAGAAATTACTGCTGTTGATCTGAACTCCCGCATCTGCTCTTACCGGGTTCCTTGCGAAAAGGACCGCTCCTGCCGAGCTGAGAAGCGCGGCTGCCAAAATACCTGCTACTAACTGTTTTGCTTTCTTCATTGTTTCCTCCGGTTATTATGTTATATCGATTTTTACAAGGACCTGTTCCGTAACCGCCCGATCAGAAGGCTGGGATGCCGCGGTTGCTTCCTTAGAGCTAAAGACCTGTACCCAGCAAAGGTTTCCGCTTGATGTCTCAAAGCAGGCGATACCGACGCTCTTCCATCTGCTCTCGAGAATATTCGCGCGGTGTCCGGAAGAATTCATCCAGGAATTCATAACGCTTTCCGGGGACCTCTGTCCGCGGGCGATATTCTCACCGCTGATCTTGGAATTGATCGTAAAACAGCTGGCGCCGGAAGGTCTCGTATGCGAGAAGGAATAGGTGATTTCCGCGCCACGTACCATGGCCGCCTCTAACAGTTCCGTATCCATAGTAAGCGGAGAAAGTCCCGCTTTTGCTCTTTCCTGATTTACAAGATCAAGTACCTCATATGCATACGCATATCTTCTTGTTCCAGAAACCGGTACTAATTCGCCCCAGATATAGCTTCCATCCCCAAGTCGGTACACGCCGTCCGGAACCGTAATGGTGGCGTCATCCGGGAAAACGCCGGGGCCGACCTCTTTGATCGAAGCAGGGATCACAAATGACTTCAGTCCTGTATTGCGGAAAGCATATTGTCTGATCGTCTCCAGCTTATTTCCGCAGTTTACGACCGTAAGCGCATAACAGGCAGCAAACGAGGACCATCCGATCAGTTTAATATTCGGCAGATTGGGGACACTTGAGAGCTTGGAGCAGCTGACAAAAGCGCCATCATCGATGATCTCCACATTCGCCATGCCGGTCAGTGTCGTAAGATTACTGCACTCTGCAAATGCATGTGACTGAATCTCCGTCACACTTGCAGGGAAATACACACTCATTAGATCCGTACGGCCGGAGAACGCACTATATTTGATCACATTCACGTCGGAAGGAATGGAATAGGAAGTAACTGTTTTGTTGTAAGGATAGAAAACAAGACACACCTTATCATCCTTCTTCTGGTACAAAACACCATCCTTCACATAAAAGTACTTCGAGCCGGAAGCCACAGTGATCGTCTGAAGCGATGTGCACTTTCCGAAAGGATTTCCATAACTTACAGTGGTCAGCGGCATATCCTCAAGTGACGCCGGCAGAGTAACCGATTTCAAGTTTATATTATTATAGAACGCATTGGATTCGATGAAACGAAGGCCCTCGCCGAGCGTTAAATTCGTCAGAGAACAGTTGGAAAACGATGTGGAACTAATGGACTTCAGCGTGTTCTCCGGCACAACAAGATCCGTTAACGCCGTACAGCCGGCAAAAGTGCAGCTTCCCAGACTCTCCAGGTTTTTTGCATTCGTCAGATCGATATTCACAAGATTTACACATTTATAGAAAGCATAGGCCCCGATATGGGTCACTCCGGAACCGACAACGACCTTGGTGATCAGATCTTTGTCATTCTTCCACGGACGGCTGGTATTCGTAATTCCTGTACCGGATATCACAACGGAACCTTCATCTGTAACATCGGCCATCGCTCCGGAGCCGGTCAGATACATGGTGCCCAGATTGTCCAGAGAAGCCGTCACGTCGCCCAATGTATATACTTTCACATACGCTTTGGCATAGACATAGGAAGAACTCTTTCCTTTTGCCGTTTCCCCGCCGGCGGTAAGATACGGATACACACGGTAGTAGTTATACTTTTCCGTCGATGCAGTCGTATCTTCAAAAGTGGTATTCGTTGTCTTGGCAAGATAGGTAAAAGAACCGTCTCCTGTTTTTCTATATATCTCATATCCCTGTGCCGATGGCGCGGCTTTCCAGGAAAGGCGGACCGATTTTTCCAATCCTGTGGCCGTAAGACCAGTGACCGCTTCGTCATAGGTCTTGCACTTCCCGTAAGCATATTTTCCGGTAAGTCCCACAACCATATTTCCGGAAGCATTTTTGTGGTACGGGAATACCCAGTAGAAAGTATATTCCTCGGAAGTGGCATTTTTATCTTTCCATGCCGTCCCCTGCGTCGTCATGCCCTTATAGCCATATGCACCTTCGGAAGTCTTTCCGTAGATCAGATATCCTTCGGCGCCATAGGAAGCATTCCAGCTTAACTGCACGTAACTGTATCCGGCAGAAACTTTAATATTCGCCACTGCGGCACAGACACCTTTGGCATATACATACTTTTCACACCCGCCGGTGATCATCTTGCCGGAACTGTCTTTAATGTAGGCAAATACCCAGTAGAAGTTATAGTCGCTATCCAGGGCTTTTGTATCGGAAAAGGTCGTGCCCTTCGTGGTCATGCCGACGTATCCGTACTTTCCGTCCTTCTGGCCATACACGAGATACCCTTCGGCACCGCTGACGGCTTTCCAGGAAAGCGTCACCCGGTTCTTACCGGAAGATACGGCGGTAAGGCCTGTCACCGTTCCCGGTGCGGAAAGAACTGTCTTTCTCATGACTACTGTCATAGCAGAAAAAGAAAGGATCGATACAAGGATCGTAAAAGCGAAAAGCAAAGATAGTTTCTTATGTCTCATCCAAAGCACCCCCTCGACAAACCATCTCCAACCTCAAGGAAACTTGTATATCTATTTTGCCACAGCGAGGGGGAAAAATCTATCTTTCTTTAATCGAAGGAGATGTTCTCCAATCCGTGCAAGTACTTGAATTTCAGGCACTTCAGCTTCAATCCGCGTTTTCCGAAATGCATTCTGAATACAGAATGCTTGGCGATCAGGATGCACTCCGTCGTCTGCGATACGTCCTGGCCTTCCGATCCCGTGAACGTAATGACACGAAGCGGGATACTCGTGTAGTAAAGCGTGATCGGGAGCTGGGCCAGAGGGGACAGATCCGAGCAGGCCACAAGCTCGCATTCATATACGCCAAGTTTATTGCAGGTGATACCGAAGACGAAGTCTTTTCCCTCGGAAGTATCGACATCAACCGTGATGACCGGATCTTTGTCGATCTCATAGTAAAGATCCACCTTGGCCTCGATCGCGTCGTCAGAGAAAGGACAGTCGATATGCTTCACAACCGGGCGGTCGCCCATGATCGCATCCATTGCCGGCGTATTCATGGCATATTTTAAGATATTGGCGGCATTTCTCTGTAGCTCGGCTCTCGTGATGAGATCCGTTCTGCCGTTTTTGAGGTTCTCGAATGTATCTGTCGCATCGAGGTCGGCTCTTTCGACAGAGGAGCAGACCATGTAAATATCGCACTGGGCTCTGGCCATGACGGAATGACTCCTAAGACCATGGTCAAACTGATTCTCCGGAATGCTGTCGATATAGGCCCACCAGTCGGTCATAAGGATACCGGTAAAGCCCCACTGGTCGTGCAGGATCGTCGTATCGAGCTCGTAGTTTGCCGTGCCGAAAGCACCATTGATCTGGTTATATACGGACATGACAGATCTGGCGTTTCCTTCCTTGATCGCAATCTCAAAGCCCTTAAGATAGATCTCACGAAGGGCTCTTTCGGAAACGACGGAATCCATACATCTTCTGTTCGTTTCTCTGTTGTTGCAGCAGAAATGCTTGATCGTGCCGGTCACTCCGTGCTTATCCATACCGCGGAGCTGTGCAGATGCAATGCGTCCCGTAAGGAGCGGATCCTCGGAAAAATACTCGAAGTTTCTGCCGTTTAACGGATGACGGTGGATGTTGATACCGGGGCCTAAGATGTTATCGACTTCGTTACTTACCATCTCGATGCCGAACCAGTCGAAGAGTTCTTCGTTGAGTTTCTCATTGAATGTGCATGCCAGGCAGGTGCCATTCGGAAGTGAGAATGCCTTCTTCCCGCTGTCGATACGCATGCCGGAAGGGCCATCGTCACAGCAGAGCGCCGGAATGCCCATCGCCTGCAGTTCTTTTGAAGCACCGGCAAAAGCGGCGGCTGTTCCTGTCGTGACCTTCGGGCTTCCCATACCTTCACCGCGGATGATGAGGCAGAGCTCTTCGTCCGAAAGCTGCGCGATGAATTCATCGAGGGTATTCTTCTTTAGTTTTACATCCGAAAGCTTAATGCCCTTATCACCGGTATAGGGGATCTCCTTCGGAAGTCTTTCCAATCTTGTATCTACATGTTCGACCTGCCGGAGCGGGACCGGTTCATATTCTCCGCCGATCGTAAGTCTCTCAAAGGCCTGAAGCGGCTTTGCTGCCGACTCGAGCTGTTCGACCATCGTATCTTCCGCAAGTTCAAAAGAACCGGAAAGCCCCGCTTCTACTACATTTTCTCCTGCGTAGAAAGAATAGGTGCCTTTCGGGAGTACCCAGCCGGTCTTTCCCAGGAGGCGCCCGTCATCGTCAAAGGAAGCATAGCGGTTCTTCCCTGCCCTAAGCGTGATCTCCTCCGTCTGTCCGGGCGCAATTTCCTCTGTCTTTTGAAAATCCACAAGGACACGGGAAGGCGTCGCGATCCTATCAGACGGTGTCTGGGCAAAGAGCATGACGGTCTTCTTGCCCGGATAGTTACCTGTATTCTTGACGGAAAGCTTCACACTGACGTCGGTACCTTCCGCAGAAAAACCGAGATCCGTGATCTCAAACGTCGTATAGGAAAGACCATATCCGAATGGATAGAGGACCTTCTCCGGTGCAAAGGTCGAGAAGTATCTGTAGCCGACGAAAATATCTTCCGCATAGAAATCCTTCGAGAGGTCATCACCGCCGAAGTTAGAAGAAGACGGATAGTCGGAAAGATCTTTGGCGATGGTATCGGTAAGGCTTCCCGAAGGAACAGCTTTACCTGTAACGATATTACCGACTGCCGTTCCGCCGATCATGCCGGCCTGCCAGACATAAAGGACTGCGGCCGGATCGTACTTAGATATAAAGGACATGTCGATGATGTTGCCGACATTTAAAAGAACGATCGTCTTAGAAAAAGCATTACAGACTTTACGCATCATCTCCTCTTCTCCATCGTTTAAGAAGAAGGATCCTTTCTGCGGAGTATTGTCACGATCCTCACCTGCCGTTCTTCCGATGACGATGATCGCCGCGTCGTTTCTTCCTGCGGCTTCTTTTACCACAGCATCTGAAAGCGGCATCTCATCCTGCGACCAGTTCTCCTTGCCCCAGCCAAGACCCGGATCGACCGGATGATCAAGCTCCCACTCGTCGTAGATCTTAAGAAGCGTTTCGTCTACGTTGATTCCTTCTTCATTCTGAAGGCCTTCGAGGATCGAAACAACATGCTTGACATTGACCATGCCGCCGGAACCGGTGCCGCTCTTATAGTAGTTTCTCTGCATTCTTCCGAAGACCGCGACGTTCGCACCTTTCGAAAGCGGAAGTGCGGAGCGGTCGTTCTTAATGAGGACCGAACCTTCTTCGGCGACGCGGATCGCGGTATCTGTGTATTTGTTCCAGTCGAGGATATATTCAGGCATAAGAAAACCTCCGATGAGAAGAATCTGTCACTTAAGATTTTACTCTATCGGAGGCTTTTCGTTTATCAATATCTTGTCGAATAATGTCGTTTATAGGTCGTATTTATTTCCCGTCATAGGCACCGCTGACCATCTTCAGATATGTCCTTCTCGTAAAGAGATAGGCGATCGTGTAAAAGAGCGCGAACACGACAACACACATCGAAAGGATCAGGAGGAATGCCTGCGGTTCGCATCCGCCGAGGATACGCAGGATCCTGTTCACCATCGGGTACGCAGCGGCTGTGTGGATCACGGCCACGATCAGAGGCAGAAGGAACACGACGACGATCTGCGAGTTGATGGATTTCTTGATCTCTTTTCTCGTAAGTCCGACCTTTCTCATGATCGCAAAGCGGCGGGAATCTTCATAGCCCTGCTGCAACTGAGAAAAATACATATTGAGGATCGTGATCGTCAGGAAGGCAATACTCAGGAAAAGACCTAAGAAGAAAAGGCCTGAATAGATACCGACGATCTCTTCGATACTGTCGATCCTGGAATTCACATACAGGTAGTCATACTGTGGCTGGTTTGTGCGGATCTCTTCAAACATCGCCAGCTGTTCGGATCTGCCGGAAGAGGTATTGATCAGAAGGTGCTCATTTCTTTCGCCTACTTCAAAGACGTTCTCATTTATATATGGTTCTAACTTCGCAAGGACCGCATCATTCGGAACGATGAAATAGTAGAGCCCGTCCGAGACGGCGATGGAACTTCCGGAACTCATTTTCGGCGCTTCGGTGATCTTTCGAAGATTAAACACTTCCGATACACCATCTTTGGCATAGCCGTCTTTATCCATGGCCTGGAAGGCGATCGTATCGCCGATGTCTTTTCCTGAACGGCAGTAAAGCGCGATCTCATTCTCCTTCAGATCGAGGGTAGTGTTATTCGTGTAGTTATAGATATCCTCAGTGAAGATAAAGATCTCACTAGCATCGATCGAAAGGTAGGAAGGAGCGGTCAGAACGACGCCGTTTTTGATCCTGGCAAAAGCATTCATATATTTATATATATAAATCTGATCGATCGAAACGCCTGACTTATCGGCCGCCTGGCGGATCTTTTCGAGACGCTCCTGACGGATCTCATCTGTATCCGGAGTCTCATAAAGGATATCCAGATCGACGACATAGTAACTGCTTGCCATGTCATGAACCGTGCTGTAAAGCGTCATGACCGAAGACATCGTCACAAGGACCATCGTGGCAAAGATACAGATCGTCGCCAGATTCGCGGCATTTCTTTTCATGCGGTAGAGCATGCCGGAGATCGAGATGAAATGACCGGTCTTATAGTAAAACTTCTTATTCTTCTTAAGGGTATTCAGAAGCGTAATGCTGCCGGCGGTAAAGAGGGCATACGTACCGAAGATAACAAGGGAGACCGCAAGTCCGAAATACTGGAGTGCCGAAAGGCCATTATCCATTGAAAAGGAAAGGAGGTATCCTCCACTTAAAAGAAGCACACCCGCGATCGCGAGGATCCACTTGCTCTTCGGCTGCTTCTCACCTTTCGCTTCTTCCTTCATGTACTCAAGAATATTCGAACGAAGTATACCGATCGCATTGATCAGGAAGAAGAACAGGAAGAAGAACGCAAATACCATGGCATTGGTGAAGATGGTCGAAAGCGGAAGGTTCCAGGAAAAATCCACTTCATGATGGTAGATACGAAGGAACACGAGCTGGAAGACCTTTTCCGAAACGATACCGATGATCGAACCCGCGATCGTACTGATCAGGAAAACATAGAGGTTTTCCAGGAACTGCACGTGGATGATATGCTTCTTCTGCATGCCGAGCACACAGTACACACCGAGCTCTTTCTTCCTCTGCTTGATGACGAAACGGCTGACGCCGATCAGGAAGAAAAAGGAGATGATATACATGACCGGAATACCGATGATCATGATCTGCTGGAGCGTCGCGCCACCCTCGATCATGCGCAGGTATTCATCTTTTGCGATCGCCGTAATGATATAGGTGATCGCTACCATGATCAGACTCGATATGATGTATGGTACATATATGATCTTATTCTTGCGGAGCGCATTGGCCGCAAGACTTCTATAGATATGTCTCATCTTTTCGTTCCTCCGCACTTACTCATTTACTGCACGAAGGCCGCTACCCATAAGAGCCGTAAGAGAATCCGAGATCCTTCTATAGAACTCGCTGTTGGTCTCATTTCCACGGTAGATCTGATGGTAGACGATACCATCCTTGATGAAAAGAACTCTTCCTGCGGTACTTGCCGCCTTGATGGAATGGGTAACCATGAGGATGGTCTGGCCGTCTTTATTGATGGCGGCAAACTGATTGAGAAGTTCATCGGTGGAACGGGAATCAAGAGCACCGGTCGGTTCGTCCGCAAGGACCATCTCCGGTTCTGTGATGATCGCGCGGGCGACCGCTACACGCTGCTTCTGACCGCCGGAGATCTCGTACGGGAACTTTTCGAGAAGAGGCGTGATCCCGAGCTTATCGGCGATCGGACGGATCCTCGTCTCCATCTCCTGCGGCGTGCAGCCGGCAAGAACGAGCGGCAGATAGATGTTATCTCTTACAGAGAAATTATCGAGAAGATTGAATTCCTGGAAGACAAAGCCGAGGCTCTCTCTTCTGAACTTGGCCAGAAATTTCTCCTTCATGGCCTGCATGCTCTTGCCTTCGAGAATGACTTCTCCTTCTGTGGGTTTATCCAGCGTGGCGAGGATGTTCAGAAGGGTCGTTTTGCCTGAGCCCGATTCGCCCATGATGGCGACATACTCTCCTCTTTCCACGGTAAGATTGACGTTTTGAAGTGCGGTGACCTTGTTTCCGCCGAAACGTGTCGTATAGACTTTTTTCAGATTCTTTACCTCTAACATTGACATAGGTAGTCCTCCTTGCTGTGTTTACGCCATCATCTTACAATTCGGGAATATGTCCCTGCCATCGATTTACCTTACATAAATGGCGGTCAATCTTACATTTTCGTAAGATTGGAAAATGAAAATGCTGTGATTACTTTTTGCCGAAAAGCACTTTGACCTTCGTGCCGGATCCCACTTCGGAGTCAAAAATGACGTCGCAGGAAAGCATGTCGGCGGCTTTTTTCACGAGGTACAGGCCAAGTCCCGAAGACTTCTTCTCGTTATGGCCGTTATAGCCCGTATAGCCCTTTTCGAAGATCCTCGGAAGGTCTTCTTTAGCAATGCCGATCCCTTCGTCTTCGATGGTAAAAGACTCGGCATCCCCATAAAAATGCACAGTCCCTTCCTTCTGATACTTCACGGCATTGGAGATCAGCTGGCCCACGATGAAACCGAGCCACTTCTTATCCGAGGTAACGACCAGATTCGTAGGGGTAAAGTCCACGGATAATCCCGAGCTCAGGAACATCGTCATGGCACGCTTGATCTCGGAGCGGAGGATCTCGTCGACATTCACTTTTTCAAACTGAAGATCGTTGCTCTCCGAACCCAGACGCAGATAGTTAAGCGCCATGTCCGCATAGTTATTGACGTGCAGAAGCTGCGAATTTAAGCGGTTCGCCGTCTCCTGATCTTCCATGTTATGGATGATCAGAGAAATCGCGGCGATCGGGGTCTTGATCTGGTGGACCCACATCGTATAGTAGTCGAGCATCGCATTCTTCTGCACCGACGATTCTTCCCTCGTCTTGGAAAGATCCTCGGAAAGTTTAATGAGAAGATCGCGGTAGTCGCTTTCGATCAGATCGATCTTTTCCTCGACCACGAGCAAATCTTCGTCATCGGATGAGGTGAGGCTTTCGCAAAAAGCCTCCGGGAACTCCACGGCTTTCTTCAGCACATCGTGTTTTCTTGAAAACTTACGAAATCCCAGGATACCGAAAATGCCACCGATAAGCGCTAAGATGGCCGCCGAAAGGACGACGGGCATCAGGGACTGCCGGTAAAGCCATAAGACGAGTGCCATAACAGCAAGGCACACCAGAGCAGACAAAATCGCGGGAAAGGATTTTTTCACATATGCCGGGAATAATTTTTTATTCAATGATGTAGCCCTGTCCCTTCTTCGTGACGATATAATCCGGAAGACCTGCGGACTCCAGTTTCTTTCTCAGACGGTTCATATTGACGGAGAGCGTGTTCTCATCGACGAAACAGTCATCGTCCCACAGGCTCTGCATCAGGGTATTTCGGGAAACGATACTGCCTTTTCCGGAAAGAAGCGCAGACATGATGCGGTTCTCATTTTTCGTCAGTTCGATCTTCTGTCCGGCGATGGTGATCGTGGAATCCGAAGCGTTATAGGAAGCGCCGCGATGCTCGATCACGTCACACTTTTCCTCGGTAAAAGCATAGGCTCTTCTAAGTACCGCCATGATCTTCGCCGTCAGTACATTAAAGTCGAAGGGCTTGGCCACGAAATCGTCCGCGCCCATGTTGATCGCCGTGACGAGATTGATATTGTCGGAAGCCGAAGAAAGGAAGATCACCGGGACCTTCGAGACTTCACGGATCTTACTGCAGCGGATAAAGCCGTTGGCAAAAGGAAGGCCTATATCCATCAGGATCAGGTGCGGCTGAAACGACTGGAACTCACCGAGGATATCCTCGAAATTCTCTGTCAGTTTCACTTCGTAACCCCAGCCGGTCATCATGGTCTTCAGTTCAGAGGCGATCGTAAAATCGTCCTCCACCACTAAAATCTTATACGTCATAAATACCTTCTCACTTCACTTTTTTCAATGCCCATTATAGCACACCCGGGAAATTCCCTATGGCGATCGACGATGCCGCGCCCGATATGATAAGAAAATCAGAGAGTAAAAAAGGAGGCGTCTCAAAACAATGAGGCATCCGAAGTTGGATAAAAGAAAAGAGGCTGCCTTGTGAGACAGCCCCTTCATTTTTCCTATGTCAAAAGATCAGGCCCAGGGATTCTGTGCATCCGGTACGCGGATGCCTACCAGGATGAACTGTTCCCATAAGAACCACTCGCCAGTCGATGGCTTGGTACGCAGACGGATCTGTCGCGGGCTGTCGGCTCCGCCGGAATTGAGATTGACCGTGAGGTAGCCCTCATTAAGGTTATCTCTGCTGTGGGCCAGCTCATAGACCGTAACAGAATACGGACGCTGTGGCATATAGTTGTTCTGCGGTGTGGCGCCGTTCAGGTAGGAACGCGGGATATAGTCGCTGTCTCTAAAACGGTCTGCAATAAAGGAGATCTCATACGGAGATAGCGGCTGCGGTCCCTTAAGGAAGTTCAGCATGCGGAGGCTCTCGTCCTTATTGAAAGGATATACGCAGAGAGCAGCTACGGTCAGCGCTGCCACATCGAGAGGATCTTTTAAAGAAGCCTCCGGAAGCGCCTTAAGCTGTTCTAATGTCTCCGGCATTTCCTGAAAGACCACGGTCTTTTTTGCAAGGTCAGTACCTGCTGCCGCAGTCGGGGCAGGTGCGCTGTTTTGAATATTATCGAATAATCCCATACTTCGTTCTCCTTTAGGATCTGATCACTTCGGACCTCTGTTTACGATACCGCCGTTGTTCACGCCCTCGTCCTTCCAGCTCTTTCTCTGGAATGTATTCTCAAGGTCATTTTTCGGGGCAGGTGCCGGGCTTTCCGGCACAGATGCCGATGCAAAAGGAGCGGCATACTGTCCGTCCGGAGCGATCGGTGCAGAAGGTGTGCCTTCTACCGGTACCGGTGCAGGTGCGATACCTTCCTGCGGAGCAGGAACTACCGGAGCAGGTTCAGTCACAGCGCCGGATGCTGCCGGCTCAAACGGCGGAGGTTCCGGGAGTCTGTCTTCTACAGGTGCTGCCGGAGCTTCGAAAGCAGGTGCGGCTTCCACTGGAACCACAGGAGCTGCTGCTTCAACTGGAGCCGGTTCTGCCGGAGCTTCTGCGCAGACTTCGCCCATCAGCTGGACAGGCGCTTCTTCCGGTACAGGGGCCGGTGCAGGTGCTTCAAAGGCCGGAGCGGCCGGAGCTTCTGGTGCTACCGGAGCAGCTTCTACCGGAGCGGCCGGAGCGTCAAAAACCGCAGCAGGTGCATCCAAAACAGGCTCGGCCGGAGCTTCGACCGGTGCAGGAGCTGCCTCGACCGGGGCCGGTGCCGGGACCGGTGCGGCGACAGAGTCAAGTCTGAAACCACAATTCATGCAGAAGATATCACCTTCGCGTACGGGGTTTCCACAATTCGAACAATTCATAATTAATTCCTCCTTCTCCTTAAAGTGTTATGACGGATAGCTCCATTTTTTTCATAAATGCAAAATAGTCCTTCTTCATGTTGCCGGCATTCGGGCCTTCCACGCAGGCATAAAGAACCGTATTCTTTTCGATGCTGGCATATTGGTTGAAGGTCATGAACTCGGATTCGCTGGCAAAAGCAAAATAATCCTTCTTACTGACGAATTCATTCTCCATCAGCTCTCCAAGTGCTTTATTGTCCTGATAAGTGCGCTCGCACTTACCCATGATCGTCTCGTAGTAATTCTTGGCGGCATCAGCGTTTTTGAACTGAATGACCAGTACTTCCATAAAGGCCACGGAATCACTCTGCCTGCTCTTCGGATCCGCCTTGATGTATTTAAATACAGACTTTACATCTTCATCTTTTACCACAGTGTGAAAACCGAAGAAAGTGAAATCTTTCGAACTGACCTCCGCATAAAGACCATCTTCAAAATCCGTGGCCACATCGCGGATGGGATACTGGGAATCCACCATCAGTCTGTAGTGATCGCTGTCCGCTTTTTTCGCCTGACAGGTCTCCTCCAGGGCATCCTTGACCTGACCGATCTTTGAACTGAATTCGCTCTTACAGGCACAAAGCCCGATCAACATGATGGCGACCAATACTAATGCTACTTTTTTTCTCATAACCGACCTCTAAATATATCCTCTATAAAATTTTATCTTTACGAAAAGAAAATTTCAAGCGCACGGGCGATGGGCTCCGCTTCTTGGTGTAGAATAGTAGGAAAGACGGAAAACGGGAGGAAGATAACGTGTTCTTTTCCAAAAACAGTGACTCAAACGGCGGTCTTTCCCGCTTCTTCAAAAGAGGCAATAAGGATCCGGAACTGCTGGAGATCTTCGAAAACAAAGGCTTCTACAGCGAAGAATACGTAAACGCTTTTCTGGAGCGTCACCCGCGCCCGACTTCCGATGACCACTTCACTCTCTGTGAGATCTATACCGAAATGGGGAAGTACGAAGACGCCCGTACAGAGCTTATGGCCGTCCGTCCCGGCTCGATCCTCGATGCCATCAATAACGGCCAGCATGCCTTCTGCTCGATCGCTCTGCTTATGGAGACCGGAGAGTATAAAAAGGCTATCGCGGCCTATCACGAGCATGTGAAGTTTTTAGATACCTTCATGAAAAACTCCGTCCGTGCCCGGATCGCCGGCGATTACTATTCCCATGCCGCCGTGATCTGCGCGATCGAGGGCGATGAAGAAAAAATGGACCGTTATATCCGCAGGATGCGTGAATGGTGCGATATTTTCCCTAAACACAGGATCCTTCTTGAGGTCACGCAGGTGAAGATCCTTTTTGCAAAGAAAAAAGAAGAAGCCGGTCAGGCACTGGCGGATTGCCGTCAGACCATAACCGACTTCCCTGGTTTCAAATATGAGTGGGAGCGGGAGTATTTCCTGAAAAAACTCGACCGCGCGGAGAACTATCAAGACGCAAAAGATGCGATCTGACCTTTTTCCCGCTTCTCCCCTTTTTTACGAACGGAGCGTTGCGCCGTACTTTTCTTCGAGGTTGCTTAAGATCTTCGATACGAATCCGTCGATGACCTCCGGCTTGAACTCCTCATCTTTCGGTGTGAATACTACGGAGAAAGCAAGGCTCTTCTTGTTCTCGCCGAGCTGTGCACCTTCGTAGATATCGAACAGATCGATCTTCGTGATGTATTCGCAGGAAGATGCGATCTCTTTTTCCACCTGGGCACAGGTGACGTTCTTATCCATAACGAAGCAGAAGTCACGCTTTTCTTCGAGGAACTTCGGCAGCGGGATGAACTTTCTCTCTTTACCGTAGTACTTGCTTAAGATACGAAGATCGATCTCTGCAACATAAGCCGGAACTCTCATGTCGAGCTCATCGCAGATCTCATAGAGGACCTGTCCGAGATAACCTACCGTTTCGCCATCGCAGATGACTTTCGCAGTTCTTCCCGGATGCAGGAACGTCTTCTCGTCTTTTTCGTAATCGAACTTCACATCAAGAGTGTCCGCGATCACGGAGACAAGGCCCTTCAGGGAGAAGAAGTCTTCGTCCTCACCGAATACACCGATACAGACTGTTTCTCTCTCGTCCGGATACTCGGTAAGCGGGAGAGATTTCGGCAGGAACTTGTTGCCCATCTCATAGATACGGCCGGAGAGGATGCCTCTCTTCTGGTTTCTGGCCATTGATGTGATCATCTGCGGAGCAAGGGTCGTTCTCATTAAAGAAAGATCGATGTTGATCGGGTTCATGATCTTGATCGCGAAGCGCTCCGGAGCATCTTCCGGAAGTTTCAGAAGATCGAAATCCGACGGAGAGAAGAACGAATAGTGTACGCCTTCGCATGCGCCTGCCGCACAAAGTGCCTGCTTGATCTTAAGCTCGGTTCTCTGCTTCAAGTTGTTACCGCCGGATGTGACCTGTGCGGTCGGGATGAATGTCGGTGTGATGTGCTCATAGCCGTACATACGGATGACTTCTTCGGCAACATCCTGATAGGACTCCATATCGACTCGGTAGCCCGGGATCGCGATCGTCAGCTCATCGCCGTTCAGTTCCGGTGCGAACTGCAGATTCTTAAGGATTCGGACGATATCCTCATCCGGTACGGTGATACCGAGAACACCATTGACCTGTTTGACGCTGACGGTCATCTTACGCGGCTCAACAGAGTTTCCTGTATTGATGTCGAACTTGGTCGAGCTTACCTTACCGCAATGGAGTTCTTCGATCAGGTGCAGGGCACGCTTCATGGCCATAACGGTCGTATACTCATCGACGCCCTTGGAAAAACGCATGCTCGAATCAGAGACCTGACCGAGAGCCTTCGAGCTCTTACGGATATTGTCGTGAGCGAACTTGGCTGCTTCGAACATGACCGCACTCGTGGAATCGAGGATCTCGGAATTGAGACCGCCCATGATGCCCGCGAGAGCGACCGGCTTCTTACCGTCACAGATAACGAGGTTCTCTGTGGTCAGAGAAAACTCCTTCTCGTCGAGGGTGACGATCTTCTCGCCTTCTTCCGCACGGCGGACATGGATCTCTCCGTCCTCCAGGTAGGAGAAATCAAAAGCATGCATCGGCTGTCCGAGTTCTTTTAACACATAGTTCGTAATATCAACCACATTGGAGATCGCGGAGCATCCGACAAGAGCCAGACGGCGCTTCATCCAGAGCGGAGATTCCTCGATCTTTACATCGGATACATAGTGACCGATATATCTCGGGCAAAGATCCGGTGCGGAAACGCGGATGTTGAACGGAACAGTCACTTCCGACTCCGTGTAGTCGAGAGCCGGCTCCTTGATCGGTTTGCCGAGAACCGCAGCAACTTCTCTTGCAATACCGAAGATGCTCTGGCAGTCCGGACGGTTCGCGGTGATGGAGACATCGAAGATATAGTCATCGAGGCCCAGGATCGGCTTTACATCCGCACCCGGAACACTATCTTCCGGAAGAACGAGAAGTCCGTTATAACCGGCACCCGGGAACATATCCTCGGTAACACCGATCTCTACACCGGAGCAGAGCATACCGTAGGAATCGTATCCACGAAGTTTTCCCTGTCCGATCGTCATGACACCTTCTACAGTGACGTGATCCTTGGCAGTGGCATATACCTGCGCGCCGATCAGGGCGAGCGGATATTTTCCACCGGCAGCGACATTATCTGCACCGCAGCAGATCTGAAGCGTTCCATGCTCTCCGGCATTTACCTGGCAAAGGTGCAGGTGTGTGCCTTCGATCGCCTCACAGGTCATGACTTCACCGACGACGACATTGCTGATGTCGTGGCCGACTTCATATTTTTCTTCTACCTCGAAACCGCAGGAGAAGAGTTTCTCCTCGAGCACATCCGGGGTAACGTCGATATCGACATAATCTTTCAGCCAGCTTAATGGTACTAACATATTACTTGCCTCCCTTTCCCTTAGTCATCGATCTGATCGAGCACACGCAGATCCGACTCAAACAGCATCTTGATGTTGTTGATGCCGTACTTGAGCATCGCGATACGGTCGATACCGATTCCGAAAGCCAGGCCGCTGTAGACATTGCTGTCAATGCCGCAGCCTTCGAGTACTTTCTTATTTACGACACCTGCGCCGAGGACTTCGATCCATCCGGTGCCCTTGCAGAGCTTGCAGCCCTTGCCGCCGCACTGGAAGCAGCTGACATCGACTTCTACCGAAGGCTCGGTGAACGGGAAGTACGACGGACGGAGACGTGTTCTGGTCTCCTCGCCGAAGATCTTCTTTACGAACACATCGAGCATACCCTGCAGGTCACAAAGCGTGATGCCCTTATCGACAACGAGTCCTTCCATCTGGGAGAACATCGGAGAATGCGTTGCGTCATCGTCCGAACGGAATACCTTACCGGGGGAGATGATCTTGATCGGCGGCTTCTGCGCCTCCATGACGTGGATCTGACCGGCAGATGTCTGTGTACGGAGAAGAAACTCCGGACTTAAGTAGAACGTATCCTGCATATCTCTCGCCGGGTGATCCTGCGGGATATTTAAGGCCGTGAAGTTATAGTAGTCAGTCTCGATCTCATTTCCTTCGTAGATGGAAAAGCCCATAGAACCGAAGATCTCGACGATCTGGTTCCGAACCTGTGTATTCGGATGGAGCTTGCCCTTCTTCTGCTTCTTTTCAGGAAGCGTGATATCGATGGCCTCGGCAGCATATCTCGCCTTTCTCTCCTGATCCTTGAATCTGGCGTCGAGTTCATCAAACTTCTCCTGCGCCCAGTTCTTGATCTCGTTGACCATCTTACCGTAGTCAGCCTTCTGCTCCTTCGGGATCTTGCCCATCTCCTTCATGAGTGAGCCGATTTTGCCCTCTTTGGCATCCATGACGCTCTTTTTATACTCATAGACGCCCTTGGAGCTGGTGATCGAGGATAGATCGTTCTCGATCTCGCTGCGGATTCCTGACAGTTTCTCATTCAGTTCACTTAACTCTGCCATGTTTTCCTCCTATTTCTCACGCTTTCGCAGTTCTTCACTTTACTATGCCCTGGAAAAACAAAAATCCCATGGCAACTTCTCATTGCCATGGGACGAATTCGCTTTATTTCGCACCTTCGCGGTACCACCCATGTTCGAAAAGAACTCGTCTTTCCGCACTCATCTGCGCCGTTAATGCTGCGCCTGCATCTCTCTTACTCAGCCGGCATGGCCGTTTTCGAAAGAACGCTCCGGTGTTGAAATTCATCTTGCGCTCTCTGTGATCGTGCTCTCAGCCGGTGACACGAATCTCTTCTCACAGGTTTCTTAGCGAAAACTACTTACGCACCTTCATTGCATGGATGAATTTTACGCTTGCGATATTGAAAAGTCAAGAGACAAGCAGTATAAGGAACCTTATCACATAGAAGACACCGAACATGCAGGCGATTCCGCAGAATGCACCGGTGACCAGTCTTCTCGGATTATTCGACATGGTCATTTTCAGGTACTGAAGGCCCCAGTCCATCGCCATAACGGCCAGTGCCAGCGCGCACCACAGCCACGGCAGACGTATGCCGAAAAGGATCATCGCGATACCGAAAACGTCACCCAGAAGGATTCCTGTGCATCTGGCACAAAGAGGCATCTGATACCCGCCGATGGAAAAACTGTGGCTCTCCAGCTGATGACAGCCGAGGTGGCTTCCGATATCCATAAGACGGAGCCAGATACGGTCTGCTCTGGTGATCTTCTCCGCACTCATATTTCTTTTTTCAGTAGTTACATTTTCCATTTGTGTCCACACTTATGACATACCCAGTAATGAGTATTTCTGATTTCTTTTCCTTTCCCACAAGCTCCACAGAGAAGGCCGATATATCCGAAGAGCATCGCTCCCAGGCATCCTTTGCCGGCACTGTAGTCTTTTCCTTTAGTCGTTGTCTCGGTAATGACCGAGCATTCTTCACTTTTACATTTCGGGCATTTCATCTTCAAAAATCACCCGAGGATCTCTTGAAGCGAATGAATGAAAGACTCGATCTTGCTTTCATTTCCCGCTGCAAGTTTTTTGCTGTTACGGTCGTTCAAGCCCACTGTGCACTTGATGGACGGGTACTTTTCCTTCAGGATCTGAAGGCACTTTTCGCTGCTGCCGCCGGCAAAAGCGAAGGCACCCATCACGCTATCACTTGGACCTAAATCAGCCATAAACTGGTTGACCGCCATAGACGGTTTTCCTGCCCAGACCGGCGTACCGATGATGATGGCATCGTAATTCCGGACGTTAGCAGTATAAGGCTGAAGATCAGTTCCCTTGCCCTTGGTGGCACCGGAACCGCCATGGAGGAATTTCAGAAGTCCCTTTTTCGGGATATCCTTTACCGGAAGAAGCTGCATGGTATCACAGGACAGAGCCTGCGCGATCTTCTCGGCCGCCTCCTTCGTATTTCCTTCCAGCGAGTAGTACACTATCAACGTTTTCATAGTTCACCCCATAATCTTCCTGCCTGAGTAAATCATAACGTACTTACCGACATGTAAAATTACAATTTAGTAAGAACCATAGTGGAAAACCATGGTTTTTACGCACTCAGGCATCAATTTCTAAAATTATTTTTCTTCCTTTTTCTGAGGGAAAATGTTGTGGCGCTTCTTTAGTACGAAGTACAGAGCACTTCCCAAAATACCGCAGGAGCCGACTTCACCGACGAAGACCCACAGTACGATCAGTGGAAATGCCATCTCTACACCATAGGCATAGCGGAGTATAAATGGAATGATGATGGTATTTGACAGGATCGGCGGAATCACCGCAAGAAATGGCGGATACTTCTTCCGAAGAAGATAGGTAAAGACCGCACCGATCAGTGTCGCGATACTTCCGAAGATAATGTCCGGCAGCATCGCTCCACCTAAGATATTTCCAATCAGACATCCGGCAAAGAGTCCGGGTACCGCGGCGACTGAAAACACCGGCAGGATCGTCAGCGCCTCCGCTATGCGGAACTGTACCGCTCCAAAAGAAATGGGCGCGAAGAGATATGTCAGCGTCACATAGACGGCCGCCACAGCCGCCGCCTGCGTGATCGAAATCGTCTTCCTGCTCTGTTCTTTTCTGTCCAGACTCATTGTTTCCCCTCTTTTAAGTTCAGTTTCCTTTTCCGTTTTCCTTCCTTTACAGATTCAGTCCTTTCTCTTCCGAATATCCGAGACGGATATTCATGCATTCAATCGCTGCTCCGGAGGCGCCTTTACCGAGATTGTCGAACTGCGACGAGACCACGATCCTTTCTTCGTTGCCGGTCACATAGATCTTCAGTCCGTCCCATCCGGACAAACTGTTTCCCGCAAGGAATCCGCTGGCGGCGGTCTCATCGTCGTCATCGGCTACCTTGATGAACTTCTTGCCGGCATAGTATTCTCTATAGAAGGCCAGAAGTTCAGACGGCGTCATCTTTTTCTTCAGCATATCGGCATATAGCGGCACTGATACTACCATTCCGCTATAGTAGTCGTCAATAATAGGCGAGAACAAAGGCGCTCTTTCAAGACCCGTAATGGCCTTCATCTCCTTAAGATGCTTGTGCTGCTGGGTAAGAGCATATTCTCTTCCGGAAGAAAACTCCGAAGGACGGTCTTCGCTCTCATAGACAGCGATCGTCTTCTTACCGGCGCCGGAATAACCGGAAAGTGCAAAACTGCTTACCGGATAATCCTTCCCCATGATGCCGGAGGCGATCAAAGGATATACGAGAGAAATAAAACCCGAAGCATAGCATCCCGGAACGGCGATGCGGTTTCCGGTCCTGATCGCGTTATAGTGCTTTTCGGAAAGCTCAGAAAAACCGTACGCCCAGCCTTCTTCTGTACGATGGGCTGTAGATGCGTCGATGATGATCACGTGCTCGTTATCAGGATCGATGAGGCTGACTGCTTCTCTTGCCGCCGCATCCGGAAGGCACAGGAAGGTAACATCCGAGGAGTTTATAAGCTTTCTTCTCTCTTCCGGATCTTTTCGAAGCTCCGGATCGATCTTCAAGATCTCGATATCATCTCTTCCTGCGAACCGTTCAAAGATCCGAAGGCCTGTGGTTCCTTCACTTCCGTCGATAAATACTTTCGTTTTCATATTCTTCCCTCTCTTTTACTTCACATTCTCAAGGTAGGTCAGGATCGTCTCCACCGCTCCGTCGATATCGACTAGGTCCGAGTGCACACAGAGGTGATATGTGCCGCTGTTGCCCCATTTCTGGTTCGTATAGTGGTTATAGTAGTTCGATCTGGCCGTATTCACATCGTTGATGTAGCGCTCCATCTGCTCGTCCGTAAAGTCCGCCTTTTCAATAGCGACTTTTCGCTTCCTTTTGATCTTATACGGCATGCTCGCCGCGATGAAGACGTTGATGCTTCCTTCATTCCGCAGAACGAAATCCGCGCATCGGCCGACAATGACGCAGGGGCCTTTGGCCGCAAGATCTTTAATGACCTTGCACTGCTGGAGATAGATCGCATCAGAAAAATCCGGCGTATAGGAGAAAGAGAAAAAGGACATCCTTCCTCTTCCCTTGTCGGAAATGCGGTGCGCGCCCTCCTCATTTCTCTCGATGAGCTTGGGGTCGATGCCGCCTGCTTCCGCAGCAAGCGTGATCAGTTCCTTATCATAAAACGGTATGCCGAGCTTCTCGGCGAGCTTGATGCCGATCTCTCTGCCGCCGGAACCGAATTCACGTCCGATTGTGATCACTCGATTATTCATTCGAAAAACCTCCAGTTACCATTTTATCAGATTAGCGGAAGAACAACCATGCCGCTGTCCCCATGACGATGAGGAAGACAAGGTTCATCACCGTGAATAGTCCTAAATACTTCTTCGTGTGCCCCGGCCTCAGCGTGCGGTAATGGCTGAAGGTAATGAGGCTGGCCAGCGACGAGATAAGCGTCCCCGTACCGCCGATATTGACGCCCAGGAGAAGCTCCCTGTAGTTTTCCGTGAATCTCGAAAGGAGGATCGCGGAGGGTACGTTACTGATGACCTGGCAGGAGCTGATGCTCACCAGAAGCGGGCTCTTCCCGAGAAGATTTCCGACAAAGTCCTGTACCTGCGGGATACGGGCCATATTTCCCGAGAAAACGAAGAACAGCGCAAATGTGCAAAGAAGTCCCCAGTCGACCTCGGTGAAGGCCTTTTTATCGGCAAAGAACAGAACCGCCGGGATGATAAGAAGGCCCACCCAGTACGGGATCAGGCGGAATACGATCAGAAGCGAGAACGCAAAAAGAGCAAGATAAAGTGCCGTGCGTTTCTTATTTAATGTCTGACCGGAATCATCCCTTATGACCAGTTCTTTTCGAGGAAGAAGAAAACATGCTGCCGTCAGCATCGCGATCGCCAGAAGAAACGGCGGGAACATGATGGACATAAATTCCCCTGTCGGGATCTGAAAGTGCGAATAAAGATAAAGGTTCTGCGGATTTCCGAAAGGCGTAAGCATGCCGCCGAGGTTGGCGGAGATATTCTGAAGGATGAAGATATAGGCCATCTTCTCCTCGTTCTTCGTAACGGACAGGGCGAAATACCCAAGAGGCAGGAACGTGATCAGCGCCATGTCGTTGGCGATCAGCATGGAGCCGATGAATGTGATATAGACAAGTGCTAAAGCGAGAAGTCTTAAGTTTCCGGTGGTCACGACGATCCTCTGCGCCACGATACCGAAGAAACGGATATCCTTCAAGGCACAGATCACAGCAAGCGTCAGGAACAGGCAAGTCAGCGTACGAAGGTCGAAATAGCCGAGATAGGTCTTATCCGGCGGGACGAAAAAGGCCGTCGCTACCGCAAGAAGCGCAGCGATGCACATAACGGTGTTTTTCTTAAAGAAAGACACGAATTTACCAAATTGGGAACCTTTCGTCTGTTCCACGGAACAATACTCCTCGTTTTCTTCCTTTTTCAAGCCCGCGCTATTATAGCACCAACAGAGAACATATTATATAGGCAGATTTCACAATACTTACCCCGAAACAACATTTCTCAAAAAAGCCGTACAAAAAGAACGCTCAATGTGATCTTCACCACATTGAGCGTCCTTTAATCAGTTCTTATTCAGATGATCTTATACGGTCGGATCTGTCGGAACGTCTGTGCTCGGTGCTTCCGGAGCAGCAGGTGTCTCAACCGGAGCTACAGGAGCTTCTACCGGTGCTACAGGAGCTTCTACCGGAGCTGCAGGAACTACAGGAGCCTCAACCGGTGCCGGAACTACAGGTGCTGCAGGTACTTCGACCGGTGCCGGAGCTACAGGTGCAACAGGTTCTACAGGAGCAACAGGTGCCTGCGGAGCTACAGGAGCTGCCGGGAAACCTGTCGGCTGCGGGAATCCTTCCACCGGAGCTGCAGGAGCAACAGGAGCCTGAGGAACTACCGGTGCCGGAGCTACAGGAGCAGCTACCGGAGCGTCTCCGCCCTTCTTCTTTTTGCTGTTCATGATGATAATAGCAACAACTACGCCTACTACGATAACAGCTGCGCCGATGATCACACCGATGAGCCATCCCGGGAAACCGCCGGTTGCCTTAAGATCGAACTCGCAGTAAATAGCTTCGTCCATTTCAAAGAAATCCCATTCCAGGGTCTTACCGTCTTTGGAAACGTCTGTTGCATTGTTGTCCTTTGCCTTACCAGGAAGTTCAAGAACGAACTTCATGTAACCGCCGTAAGTCTTAAGAGCATCAGATGTAACGTTCATGCCTTCAGCTTCAGATGTGAGTCCCTCGATGTCCCACTCAAGAGTGTAAACACCTTTTTCCTCTTCGATCGTGAATTTGTCGAAGCCTTCGCCGAGCTCTGCGAGTTCGTCTGCGAGATCTTCAAGATCGATACCTTCCTTGGTTGCCTTAAAGCCGAGGTAATCAGTTTCATCGCCTTTTTCGCCTTCGTAATCCTCGCAGTCCCAGTCGGCATCCTCGAACTTCTTCATCGTCTCTGCGTAATCCGGTTCAGACTCATCATCCTCATCGTCCGAAGAATCTGTGCCCATCATTTCAGATGTATCCATGGTAGCGTAGATGAATGTAAAATCTACTGTGCCATCCTTATGCACAGATGCTGTCATGGAATAACGGATACAGCCGGTAAAGCACATGATAATGGCAAAAACCAGCATGACCGCCAATGACTTTTTAAATGTCTTCACTGTTCTTTTTTCCATACTTCTCCCTCCATATTGCGTCAAACGCATTTGAGATTATACCTATGATTTTATAAGATATCTCTTGAAAAGACAATAACTATAAGTAGTGATTTCGGTCATCTTGCATTCCTGGATAACATGTATAAGCGCAAATAAAAAGACTGCCCTTTTGTAAAAAACAGGAAGGACAGTCTTTTCTGGTCGAGGTGACAGGGTTCGAACCTGCGACCCCATGCTCCCAAAGCACGTACGCTACCAACTGCGCTACACCTCGAAGACGCCATGCTATTATAGCGATAGAATGCGCTTTTGACAAGTAGATATTGCGATCACTTTTCGTTCTTATATTCGATGAGGGACAGTTCATCCTTCAGCCGGGCCACGATCACGCGTGTATTGCCGCCGAGAGTCGGATCAGAGGGCTTCTTTAAAAACTGGATCTCCCCGTTTTCAAGGCCTCTGACTTTGTACTTATCTTCAGAAAACTCGACAATATCTCCGAGATAAAACTCGTAGTCGCCCTTTTTGATCGCACTGTTGAGCGAAAAGATATTGTAGATTCCGTAAAGTGGCAGCAGAACGATCAGAAGGCATACGAAGATGATCCTTGCAGAATAGACGATCACATGTGTGATCCCCACGAGGACAACGGCGATCAGGACAGCGATCAGAAGCAGTGCCAGGAAGCCAAAGAACAGTTTTACGGCCTGTTTTCTCTGCCCGGAAAAGAACTGTTTTTTCATTTCCTCATCAGGTTCATACGGCGTGAGGAGCTCCTTCTCCTGCGCCTCTTTAACTGCTTTTTTCGCATCAGTGATCATATACTATTCCTCCCTTATTCGTTAAAGAACCCGACCTTCTTCTCGGCCATGGCTTTCACAATTGATATATATTGGATCGGATCTTTGATGCAGGAGCACCTTTCGACCCGCACATGGAGCATATCCTCCCCTTCCGGGAACACTCGCTTACTCATTCCGCCGGCTCCGAAAGAAAGGACCGATCTCTGGTCGCTCATCATGGCCACGTTATAGAGGCACTCCGTACCTTCTTTTGCATAGCCCACATTCTCATGACCGCCCAGCGTATCTTTCTGCTTGTACATATAGTACGGAAAATAGCCGGCTTCCACAAGTTTTCCGGAAGCAAAAAAGAGCATCTTCTCGATGCGCGACAGTTCTTCCTCTTCCTGTCGGACGATCTCTTCCCGTGTTAAGGAAGCGCGCCTTTTTTTCGACAGCGAATGCACGGTGATATTTTCCGGAGAAAGCTCAATGATGCGGCATAATGAATCACAGAATTCCTCATAGGATTCCTCCGGAAGTCCCGCGATGAGATCCGTATTGATCACGGAAAAACCCATTTTCTTCGACATGGAATAGGTATCCAGAAAATCCCTGGCACTGTGTTTCCTTCCCACTCTCACAAGTGTCTCATCACAGAGCGTCTGCGGATTGATACAGATCCTCTTTACTCCGTGGTCCAAAAGCACCTGTAGTTTCTTTTCCGTAATGGTATCCGGACGGCCCGCTTCGACACATACTTCCGAAAGACTCGAAAACTCCGGATGCGAGAACACGCCGCCGATGAACTTTTCGAAAAGATCCTCCGGAAGCACCGTAGGCGTTCCACCGCCGATATAAAGCGTCTCGATGGAAGATCCGATTCTCGGAAGCACCGTATCCATCTCAGAAAGGACTGCATCGATATAAGACGGAAGAAGCGCAGTCTTCCTCGGCGCCTCCTGGGCCACGAACGAGCAGTAGGAACAGCGGCTCGGGCAGAACGGAATGCCGATATAGACATGGAGCGCCGAAGGATCAGATGCGTGTAAGATGCGGTCCTCATTGTCTTTCGTCAGAAAAGCAAGTTTCGCCTTATCTTCCCGGACGCCGTAGATCTCCGTCATCTCCTTTTCTTCAGAAAGCTCTCTGGCCACCTGCGTCGGACGGATCCCCGTAAGAGATCCCCACGGAAATGTCTTCCGGAAATGCTTTGAAAGAAGGAAATACAGCTGCCGCTTGACTTCGCGGTTCAAAGGCAGGAGCAGTTCTTTTCTATTTGAAAAGATCCTTTCCTCCGTCCCCTCGACAAAGGTCTCTACGATCCCTTCTTCCACGCGGCTTATCACGAGGATATCGGGGTCGCCTTCATTTCCTTCGCAGACGACCTTACCGTCCGCTTCTTTCGGGATCTTCCCGGTAAACAGACGGAGGATATCACTTATCGGATAGAAAAACGCATGCCCCTCACATGACACCGCGATCGTTCCCCGGTTTTCATTTCCAGAAATCTCCATCAGGCCGCCCCTTTGACGTAAGTGAAATAGTAATCGGCCATAATGGAAGTCGGCATGTTATAACTCTTCACGCCTTCTTTCTGCTGATTGGCCTTCAGGAAAGCATCGTTCGTCGCGCTCGATACATCTGATACGATCTTCGGCGGATCGATCGAGTCCCAGTAATCGGATACCGCTTTACTATCGCGGAAATACCCGAGATGGACCGGATGGGCGCGCATGAATGCATCGAGGCCCTCCGTATCATCATTGAAGGCGATGGCCAGGTCCGTGAGGATCAGTTCAAATGCCTCGCGAAGGCCGCTGTAGCGGACTTCCGGACAGTCGCTGGAAAGAGCGATCAGAAGGCCCGCGAGAGTGGCATCGTTTTCTACCGCATATCCGTGCAGATGGGACATTTCGTGACAGATGGTATAGATCATCTCCGAAAAAGTCAGATCCGTGTTGATATTCGCTTCGACAAAGAACGGAAAATACATTCCGGTAATATAAGTATAGGACCAGTAGTGCGAGAGCATGACATTCTTCGGACGGGCGGAAACACCCTTGATCTGCGGGATCTTTTCCGAGGCGTTCTCGTAAATATCTTCCATATCGGAAAGAAGATCCGCAACGCCTCCCGGATAGGTCATCACGCCGTTTTCATCTTCGGCGCAGGCGTCTCTTACGGAATTGAGTTCACTGATGACCCACTCAGAGACTTCCATGAGTTCTTCGACCGAGTATTTTCTCTGCCCGAAGCCCAGTTTGTCATCAAGAGAATATCTGGTGTAGTTTAATCCGTGAAAGAGCATGAAGATCGTATAAAGCGAGAAAAGCACCCAGGCAGCCACTCGCGTGATGTTGAAGAAAAACTTCTTGCCGCGCTTTTCTTTGACCGCCCTGCGGATCCGGATCACCAGCCACGCGATCAGGATCGGACTTGAGAAAACGAGCGTCACCACTAAGACCTCCGTCAGGGAGATCGGCACCAGCGAGCTGAGTTTGGCCGGGATAAAGGATAAGACGACAAATCCGCTCTTTGCATAGGCTTCTCCGACTGAAGGATAATGCACGAGGATCATCTGCAGAAAATATAGGAAAAGGATCAGCAGGATCGGAAGAACGATCCCGAAGATCCATCGTTTCCAGGAAGATTTCATGGAAGCACCCCCAGGAAGCGGAGAAGATACAGAATACCGAGTACGATCGGCTGGTGGATGATATATACGAGAAGCGAGTTTCTCCCGATCCATTCAAATGGCTTGCTGATCGCATGCACCGTTTTCGGAGCATTCGGGAAAAGAGTCTGCTTTCCGGAATAGACGTGACGGCCGATGAGAACACCCAGGAAGAACACACCGACCCACGGGATCAGTCCCAGGACGTCTCCAACGGGAAGAACATAGTCCGGATGCGGCTCGAGACCTAAGATCATGACCCAGCCATTACGGATCTGGTAGTTATAGAGCGGAAGCGCACGCAAAAGCCAGATAAAGAGAATCACGATGGAAAAGAGCACCATGTCTCCCTGACGGCTTTTCCTATCCCCTGTCTTTTTCTGCTCGACATGATCGAAGATCGCGAAAAGGAACGTGGAGACAGCCAGAAGGTGCAGCACATTAAAGTAGACCGAACACCCGAGATCGAAGAAATGATCGATCGTGATGGTGGCCGCAGAAAAAGCAAGCGACACCAGGGCAAGTTTGCCCGCACGCTTAAAGTTGTTTCTGGAGAACTGACAGCAGATGCCGGAGATCCCGACAAAAATGAAGATAAAGAACGGATGCACAAATCCCCAGAACCACTTACAGTCCGCACCGATAAAGGCGAACACTTTGTATTCGAAGATATACCTCAGATCGTAGGCGAAGTGATGAAGGATCATCATGAAGATCGAAAAGCCGCGCAGAAGGTCCAGTTCAAAGGCCCGCTGCTTCTTTATATTCTCAGACAGCTCCACTTCCCCCATGCTTTCACCTTAAGAATTGCTGGCGATCGCTGCACCGATCGCTGTCGCGAATTCAGACATCTGCGGCACGATGAAATTGAGATTATAAAGCTCGGAAAAAGCCTTGTAGATCGTCCCGCACATCGGGGCTTTCGTGGCCTGACCGGTAAATACGACATCCTTAAGACCGGAATTTCTGGCCGCAAGGACCGCCATCGTACCGATCGACTGGAATACGAGGTTAAAAAGACCATAGGCGACGTCTGCTTTTTCCGCGTCCTCCTGCATCTTACCGAAGTTCGAAGCCGTGGTATCCATAGTAAGTCCGGGGATCGCCGCATGAGAGATATCGCCGATCGTCAGGTCGACGTGATTTAAGTTTCCATCTCCCGCCAGATCGGCGATAAGATCGAAATCACGCATATTCAGGGCACAGTTGGCAAGGCCGACGAGCGTACCGCCGCCGACACCGGAACCGATGATGTGCCGCACTTCAGATTTCGTGGCTTCCACAAAAGCAGTACCGGTACCCATGCTGACTACGACGGCATGCTCAAGTCCGGAAAGGAAAAGACCGCCCTGTCCGGTTGCGAAAAATTCCGAAATACGGACCGTCGGGATCCCGAGAAGATTTCCGTTCGGGAAAGATGCGCCGACACCTGTGATCTTCAATGTCTCGATATCAGAGATCTTAAGGTCATAGGAATCCATGAGCTTTCCGAGAGCACCGAACGCAGATGTGACCGGATCGTCTGCCTTGACGATCTTATTGCCGATGATCTTGTCACCATCCATACCTACGACTTTTGTGGTGCTTCCGCCGACATCGAGTCCAACGATGATACCCATATTTATTCTCCTTCTACTATAAAAGATCCGTTTGTCCGGGATCTTCCGGTCATTTCACCTTGATATCTCTGGCATTCGTATCGCCTAAAGTATAGACCGCCTGCGGTCCTGTACTGTATTCTACTATCTCTTTTTTGATCGGGAAACGGTAGACCTCACCATTCGTGGTGACCACGTCCACAAATGTCTCCCCGTCGGTACGGCTCCAGTAGAACTGGGAGCTGACCTTGAGCACGACCGCATCGCCGTTTAGGTTCTCACACTTGACGTCCTTATCCGGTGTATAAAGGTAGGAAGTCTTTTCCACATTCATATCTGTAAAAGAATAGTCTGTCTGCGGAGAAAGGAAATCTGTCTTGTTCGTGATGTCATAGGAACGATAAAGCTTATGCACGCCGTAGATCATGTCATAGCTCGAGAACTGTACAGCACCCGCATCATCGAGCGCAGTAAGCACACCCGGGACGACCGATGCATAGATGGCATTTCCATCGTATCTGACCATCAGGGTCTGATACTCTTCCCAGGTATCCCGGATCATCTCGATACCGACTTCCGTATACTTATCGTTCTTATTCAGATCGACCGCGAATCCGCGGAGGCTGCCCTTGCAGGCTTTGGCAGAATACTCGGAACGGTAGGCGAACTCATTTCCCGGAACCACATAATCCGTGATCTTGCCGCCCTGATTGACCAGTACGTAAAAAGATTCACTGTGATCGTCAAGCGAGATGCTGACGGTCTCGATCTCTCCGTCCCCGTCAAGATCGAGGTCCGCTTCTGCACGGAAAGCTGTGTAATAGCGGCCATCTTCAGTAAGTGTCGACTCTTCACGCACACCCGTAAGTACCGGTGTCTGATGGAAAAGCGTATCCTTGCTCTGATCGAGGTCAGAAAGATGGGACAGTGTACCAGTATAGTTCTGTTCGACGGTCGTCGTCGTGGTCGGATCCGTATTCGGAGCGACCGTGGCTTTGAACGGATTATTGATCAGAAGGATCAGCACGATGACCAGTACGGCCACGATGTCAAAGACCAGAAATCCGATGATAAAGTTTCTTCTGCTCATGGAAATGCCGTCCTTATTACTTCTTCGGGATCAGCTTCTCTTTACCGCCCATGTACATACGAAGCGGAGCCGGAACATTGACCGAACCATCTTCGTTCAGGTTGTTTTCCAGGAAAGCGATCAGCATACGCGGCGGAGCCACGACGGTGTTATTCAGAGTATGAGCAAGGTAGTTGCCCTTTTCCTTACTTCTGATACGGATACCGAGACGGCGGGCCTGTGCATCACCTAAGTTACTGCAGGAACCGACCTCGAAGTACTTCTGCTGACGCGGAGACCATGCCTCTACATCACAGGACTTCACCTTCAGATCCGCAAGGTCACCAGAGCAGCACTCGAGTGTTCTTACCGGGATATCGAGGCTTCGGAAGAAATCAACGGAGTTCTTCCAGAGCTTGTTGTACCAGTCCATGCTGTCCTCGGGCTTGCAGACGACGATCATCTCCTGCTTTTCGAACTGATGGATACGGTAAACACCTCTCTCCTCGATGCCGTGAGCGCCGACTTCCTTACGGAAGCACGGAGAGTAGGAAGTAAGTGTCTGCGGAAGATCTGCTTCGTCGATGATCGTATCGATGAACTTACCGATCATGGAATGCTCGGAGGTACCGATCAGATAGAGGTCTTCGCCTTCGATCTTATACATCATGTTCTCCATCTCGGCAAAGCTCATTACGCCGTCAACTACAGCGGAGCGGATCATGAACGGCGGCACATAGTAGGTAAAACCGCGGTCGATCATGAAATCTCTTGCATAGGAAAGGATCGCCGAATGAAGTCTGGCGATATCGCCTTTCAAATAGTAGAAGCCGTTGCCGCTGGTCTTTCTGGCTGCATCGAGGTCAATGCCGTCGAAGCTTTCCATGATATCTACATGATAAGGGATCTCGTAGGACGGGACGACCGGCTCGCCGAAACGCTCGTTCTCGACGTTCTCGCTGTCATCTTTACCGACCGGGACCGAATCATCGATGATGTTCGGGATCACGAGCATGATCTTTCTGACCTTCTCGGTGAGCTCCTGCTCTTTGACATCCAGAGCTTCCATCTCGTCGGCCATAGCCGCGACCTGCTTCTTCGCCTCTTCGGCTTCTTCCTTCTTGCCCTGACCCATCAGCATACCGATCTGCTTACTGATCGTATTTCTCTGGGATCGCAGGTATTCCACGCGAGTCTTCGCTTCGCGGAGCTCCTTATCGTATGCGATGACTTCGTCCACTAGCGGGAGCTTGTCATCCTGAAACTTCTTTTTGATGTTTTCTTTCACGATGTCCGGATTTGCACGGACAAATTTAATATCCAGCATTTTTCTGCCTCCATTGAACCAAATAACTTTATAATTCTATCATAATCAACCGCGCTCGACCATATCCATCATCGTCAGATCTGTCTTTAATACGACTTCCGGTGATTCGTTGATGGCATCAAATCGTCGGGTAAGGCGGTCTGCGGCGATTTTTCCGCCACTTTCCGCATTTGCGGAGGGCAGCATGACGACATACTGGGCACCGCTGAACTTCGTAAACACGTCCCCTTTTCGGAGAGTATCCTGGATCGCGGTGAAAAGGACATCCATGCTCGGTCCCAAGATCTCCGGATCGAGCATATTGCCGTCTTTATCAAGAAGTGTGGCCAGCATGACGCAGAATGACTCCTCGGATCTGGCGAGCATTCTCTCTATAAAACGGAAAATGGCGATGAAAGGCTCATAGTCCTGCCAGTAGGCGCCGCGGATCGTGCCCGGCTCCTTGAGCTGCTGCATCAGGACGCGGATATTCATCTCGATGGCCTCCGGACGGTCAAGTTTGGCCTGTTTCGAAGGAAGCGTGGAATCATAGAAACGGAAATTGTTTCTTCCGTCCTTCTTTACCACATAGAGCGCACGGTCCGCCTTATCGTAAAGCGTATCCATGTTGTTTCCGTCCTGCGGGGCGATCGCGACACCGATGGAGAGTGTGGCGATGCCGTTCGTGGTCTCCTTTAAGTCCTCATTGACCCATGTCTGGAAAGTACGGATCTTTTCGCAAAGAACATCATGTTCCGGCGGATCCTGGATAAAAATAACGAACTCGTCGCCGCCGAGACGGCCGACGATGTCATCCGGGAAAGCCTCGATCATCATGTGGGCAAGACGGCTCAAGACCTGGTCGCCCTTGATATGGCCGAGTTTATCGTTAACGCTCTTGAAACGGTCGACGTCGACGATCATATACGCGGCGGAAACGCCGCTTGCGAGGATCTCCTCGATCTTCTGCGACAGATAGGAACGATTCCAAAGCCCCGTCATCGGATCTTTGGAAGCGATACTCTCGAAACGTCTGGCGCGGTTTTCTGCAAGTTTTCTATACTCTTCAAGCTCGAGCGTTCGGGCGATACGGCTCTGCATGACCTGCGGGACGAAGGGCTTGGCGATGAAGTCCGTCGCGCCGAGCTGTAAGCACTCGACCTCGGTCTCCGGGTCGCTCTTGGCCGTCAGGAATATTACCGGAATATCCTTGTAGCGGTCATTTTCACGGATGCGGCGAAGTGTCTCCATGCCATCCATCTCCGGCATGTTGATGTCGAGGAGGATCAGGTCCGGGATCCTCTTTTCGAGGAATCGAAGGGCCGTGCTTCCGGACGTCACGAGAGAAACCTGGTAGAACTCGTCTAATGCCTGTTTCGCCAAGGTGAGATTTGCTTTGCTGTCATCTACGACTAAGATCGTCTTCTGTTTATCCACCGTTATTCTCCTAAAAGATTATTCACGTTCGCTGCCGCTTCGTCATACTGGAAGTCATTGAGGCAGTTTCTGGCACGCTTGAGCGCGAGCTCTCCATCCGATCCGATATCGAATCCCAGGAGCCAGTCCAGTTTCTCCAGTGCCGTATCGGCATCGAAATCCTCGATGCTGTTACGGATCGTGATCAATGCCTTATTCATCTCTTCTTTCGCGATCGGAAGTTTCGGATTCTCTTCGGAAGCAGATCCCTCCGAAGATCCGAGAACGCCTCTGGCCTTAAGTTCCAGGCCGATATCGTCCAGAAGGGATCTATACTGAGCGACCAGGTCGCTGTAGTTTCCGTCGATGAACTCGAACCTTCCGTCATAATTGGCAAATTCGTGATCCTTTGCCATCTCGGAAAGATCCGTAGCTCCGATCGATGCGGCCACACTCTTCAGTGCGTGCGCTTCGATACCGTATTCCGCATAATTCTTCGCCTCGGCAAGTTCTCTGAGACGCTCCACCTTGATCATGCCGTCTTCATAGACGACCTTCAGGAGGCTTATGTAGTTTTCGAGGTTATTGCCGCAGTTCAAAAGTCCGCGGTTGCAGTCCACACCACGAAGCTGGACTTCACCTTCGCCAAAGTGCGGAGCACTGGCTACGGTATGCTGCTTTCTGATGATCATCTCCGGTGGCAGATTGCTCTTTAAAGACTTTTCGAGCTGTGCAAGCTCGATCGGCTTACTGACATAATCCTGGAAGCCTTCCTTGAAGAACATCTCCCGGACGCCGCTGACTGCGTTGGCCGTAAGCGCGATGACCGGCACTTTCTGGAAGTATTCTCCTTCCATCTGACGGATCAGGCGTAGAGTATCGATACCGTCTAATTCCGGCATCATGTGGTCCATGTAGATGATATCGAACTTCTCTTTTCCTTCTTTCAGGATCTCGATGCACTGACGGCCGGAACCGGCGGTATAAACATGCATCTGGTACGGTTCGAGAAGTCCTTTTACGACCTTGAGGTTGACGGCATTATCATCGACCACGAGGATCCTGGCCTCCGGTGCGATGAAGCTCTCCTGGAACTCATCAGAATCGAGAGACTCGATCGGCTTATCGGTGAGTACGGAAGCAAATACTGCGGAGTAGACCGGGCGGCGGACGACGAGGACATCCTTATAACCGGACGAAAGCTCATTCTTATCGAACATCAGAACGATCTTCGGATTACCATGCTCACTGCAGAAATGGCGGATCTCATGGGAGAACTCATCGAAGAGCGGCTTAGAAACGAAGAAGTAGGAATAGCTCGCGTTTGACGCCGGGTCGAGATCTTTGAGCGAAGAAGCGAAACGTGCTGAAACACCGAGTCTCTGCAGATCGTTTCTGGCGGATTCACGGAAGATCGGCTTCTCATCAAAGTACATGACGTGTTCTTTCTTATTCTCGAGGACACTGGCCATCGGCTTCTGCCTTGCGATGTACTGGTGAAGTTCGAAGGAAAATGTACTTCCCCTGCCGTATTCACTCTCCACGGAGATCGTACCGCCCATCAGGTCCATAAGACGCTTACAGATGGAAAGACCAAGTCCGGTACCCTCGACCGCACGGTTCTGACGGGTGTCGAGGCGCTGGAAGCTGTTGAAGAGACGGTCCTTATCCTCCGGGCGGATACCCATACCGGTATCGGATACGTCAAAGTGCAGAAGGCACATGTCGTTGGAGACGGGTTTATAGGCGACCTGAAGTGTGATATGTCCTTCGGAAGTAAACTTCACGGCGTTGTTCAGAAGGTTTAGGAGGATCTGGCGGATACGGATCTCATCGCCGACGAGCTCCGACGGGATCATCGGATCGATGTTCACGACCAGATCGAGATTCTTATCCACCATACGCACCGAGATGATGTTGATGATATCGTTGATCACAGACGTCAGCTGATAGCGGACGTTGATGATCTCCATCTTACCGGATTCGATCTTGGAAAAGTCGAGGATGTCGTTGACGATAGCCAGGAGCGCATTACCGGCGCTCTTGATATTTCGGGCATTTTCACGCACCCCGGGGTTGATGTCGTCGCGAAGGATCATCTCGGTCATACCGACGATCGCGTTCATAGGGGTACGGATCTCATGGGACATGCTGGCCAGGAAGTCCGCCTTCGTCTGGGAAGCCGCGACCGCCTCTTTCTTCTTGATCTCTACGATCTGCAGAAGATCCTCGGTACTTTGGGATTTCTGCACCAGAGTCTGTTTGGACTGGTTAATGGAAGAAACGAGCGCCATCAGGAATACCTGTCCGACGATCATGATCGTGATACGCACCATCAGTTCGAGTGTCGATCTCGAGGAGATCAGGAGCGGATAGTCATACACGATCCAGAAGGAATAGTACATGGCCGAAAAGATCAGGCACAGAAGGTTCGCGCTAAAGTCAAAATACAGGGAGGTAACGCAGGCCACGGTGATAAATCCGTCCTGAAGTGAGCCCGGGTTTTCATAGTAGATACCGTAGAGCACGACAAGCGCCAGGAAAAAGGATGTCATCAGGTACATCTGGAACTTGATGTTATCTCTTCCGATCTTCGTCAGAAGATAGGCGATAAACGGCGTGATAATGCAGAAGATATTAAAGTATTCCGGATATTGTTCCACGTTCGCGGAGATGATCAGGAAAAATCCGCAGACGACAAAGTAGATAAGAAGCAGGATCCTTTGGGCGTCTTTTTTCTCAAGCAGCATGATCAGTCTCCTTCTCTGCACTGTTCTTTCAGCGCTACGCCTGAAGGAACAACGAATTTTAATGTGGTCGGCATCACGCGGATCGTCAGCGAATTCCCATGTTCCGCCATATCAAAGGCCTCGCCGTCTGCCGCAAAATACATCTGTTTATTCTCCGGAAGTTTCACGGTGACATCGGACGCATCCATCACGCTGACGGATTTCCCGAGCTTTTCGAGCTGACCGTTCTTTACGGCCATAATTCCGGGGATCATGGAGAAAACAGACGGCGAATCATAAAGCATGAGCTTCATCCGTCCGTTGACCGGGCAGGCATTCGGGATCGGGGAAAAAGATCCGCCGTAAACGATGCCGTTAAACGCCGTGATCGAGGTCCGTCTTCCCGACAGATCCTGTCCGTCCACCATGAGCGAATACGGAGCAGCGATCAGGGATATGAGATTTCTTGCAATGGAAACGTAGTACGGGACTTTGGTGCCACCGATCGAAAACCGTGCCAGGTTGTTTACATCGGACGAGACCTTCGCCTCATAGCCGACAGAACAGAAGTTCAGCGCTTTTCCGAAACCGAAATCAAAAACATCGAGATACATGGGCGTTCCGTTCACCAGCGCGCCGAGATCGTAAAACGGGGCGATCTCCCCTTCAAAGACCTTCAGAATGTCATTGGTCGTACCACAGGGAAAAAATGCCACTTCCACCATAGAAAAGTTCGGGATTCCGCTGATCGCGCGGCAGAGCGTGCCGGAACCGCCGCAAATATAAAGCCGGATCGTCTCATCTTCGAAGATATGGCAGAGACGCCCGACGAGGACAGTTTCATGTCCGACATATTCCGTATTAAAAACCAGGGCTCCGAGATCCGGACGGGATGCAATATACGAACGTACACGTACAGAGATGTTTTCCTTCTCTTTTCCCGCCCTCGGGTTAATGATAAAAATGTGTTTCATGTCTCCAACCCTCTCTGGATCCGCGGATCTGATCCGCGAGTCTCCCCCAGAAAACTATGATTAGGATACCACACATCCTTATATAAATAAAGATTATCTTATCTTCACTTCTCCTCTTTCAAAAGATCCGTTCCTGCGTTCTTTTCTTCGGTTTCTTCGGGAATCTCCTCCCCGTCGCCGGGTCTTTTCGAAAACGGCAAAAGCTTTACGATATTATCGAAGGCGGTCTTTCCGTATTCACCGATATTAAGGTAAACCGTTCGGGAAATTCGGCGTTCCGGGCCTTTCATGGAACGAAGGAGCGAAGAGACTTTCGCGGAGATCGCGGCCTTCGGATGGAGATTCGAAGGGCGGACCTTCGGCATCATGCTTCCGAGAAGTGCCCTTTCCTCCGCACGATGGCGTCTGGCCAGTTCTTTTTCCTCCAAACGGTTCAGATTGTAAAGCTCGCGCCATGCGGCGTAGTTCTTGATCGTCGGCTGGGTCTTGCGCTGGACTGTATCCACACGGCCGTAGATAGTGCCGCCGATCTTATCCGAGATCACCTTCATCTCGCTGGAAATACCGGTGAGGATACCAAGGCGCTTCTTGAAGCCGATGATCGCCAGTACCGTACAGATCAGGTCAGAGATCATGATCGCCGTAAAGACGATGAGGATCACGATCTGGATATTGTCGTGAAGATTGTGAAGGATCCAGAGCACCGTCGGGTGCAGGACAAACATACCAAGCGAGCAGGCAATGCCCCAGTACAAGGAAAACTTCGGACAGATAAAGCCCATGATGTTATATTTTTCGTTCCGGTAGTCCCACCAGCGGAGCTTGAAGATCTGGTAGAGGATAAAGCCCGCCAGGAATTCAACGGCCGTACAGACGAGCATGGAACCGACGAAAAGCACGAAGAAATTATATGTCAAACGCTCAAACAGCAGAATAACACCATAGAATCCGATACCATAGACAGGACACAGAGGACCGTTTAAAAATCCCCTGTTAATGAATCTTCCCTCTTCCAGTCCATAGTAGATGACTTCAACGACCCATCCGATGAAAGCATAGATGAAGAACATCGCGTATGCATCCGTAAATGGATAAAAATGCATAAGAAAATACCCCTTCTTTCAACACATAGATTATAGCATTTCTTTTCCGTGATTTGCTATAATGTTGTTGTGTCGGCAGAAAGTCCCCTTTCTGCCGAATTATTCCGACACAAACGAAGAGAAGCTTCGTTTTTTTCTGACAAAAAGGAGATCAAAAAATGGCAAATCCTTATCTTCCCATGTGGGAACATATCCCGGACGGCGAACCTCGTATCTTCGGAGACCGTATCTACATCTACGGTTCCCACGATAATGCGGACACAGACGAATTCTGCGATTTCTGTCTGAAAGTATGGTCTGCACCTGTTTCCGATCCGACAAACTGGACGTCCCACGGCATTGCTTTTGCCACCCGTGACTTCCCGGGTCATCCTTCCGATACCGACTGGACCGACGGACGCCTCTTCGCCCCGGATGTCGTCGAAAAGGACGGAAAATACTATCTGTACGCATATATTCAGGAAGCACTTGGCTGTGTCGCCGTATCCGATAAGCCGGAAGGTCCGTTCAAGCTCATTTCCCGCTATAAGCACAATATCGAAAATCACCCGGACGGCGGTATCTTCATCGATCCGGGCACGCTCGTGGACGATGACGGACGTGTATATGTTTACTGCGGTTTCCTTCGCTCATACATGTTCGAGGTAAATCCGGACAATATGTACGAAGTGATCGACGGATCTTTCAAGATGGACATCATTCCGAATACCCCGCCTTTCAACTTCTTCGAGGCCTGCTCTCCCAGAAAGATCAACGGCAAGTACTACATGATCTATTCTTCCGCTGAGCCGACGAGCCAGCTGGTCTATGCCGTATCCGACTCCCCGACGGGTCCTTTTGAATACAGGGGCACACTCGTCGATTCCGGCTGTGACTATCCGGGCGGAAACGACCACGGTTCTGTAGGAAAAGTCGGTGACCAGTGGTATATCTTCTACCACAAGATGACCAACGGTTCCATCATGAGCCGTGTCGGCTGTGCGGATAAACTGACTCTCAACGAAGACGGCACATTTACCCAGACCGAGATGACCTCTTTAGGATTCGAAGATATCCTGAATCCTTACCGTCCGACGAATCCGCAAATGGCCTGCGTCCTGACAAACGGCGCCACGATCACCGAGAAAACACCTTTTGACCAGTGCATCACGAAGATCTCCGACGGTTCGGTCTTCGGTTTCAAGTATTACGATTTCGGAAACCACTCCGGTTCTGAGATGAAGTGCGTCATGAAGCTTGATAACTGTTACATGAGCGGCAGGATCCATATCTTTGCCGACGGTGTTCCGATGGAAGCCATCGTAAAATATGCCCGTCCGATTTTCCCGGATGAGCCGGATGCCGAAGAGAAAAAAGCCGCACGTGAAGATACCTCCTCGAAGGTCTATGGTTTCAGCGGCAAGCTTCTTCAGGAATTCAGCACACCTGAATACACTGGACAATTCGGTCTTTCCCGCGAAGGCAAAGAGATCGGCTGCGCCGAATTCTCTTCAAATGCAGGTATAGTAACGGCGACCGTGGAAGGCCTTTGCGGCAAGCACGCCATCTACTTCCTCGTGGAAGGACGTTATAAAGGCTGGGGCGGACACTATATGGACGGAAGGAATCTTTTCGATTTCTACGGTTTCGTATTCCAGGTCTAACTAAAACTAACAGGAATGAAGGTTAACGAAAATGAGTGAAATCTATGTGGTAGGTCATAAGAATCCGGATACCGATACAGTGGTCTCCGCCATGGCGTATGCTGCCCTGAAGCACGCCCTGGGCGAGCAGGACTATATCGCCGCCCGACTCGACCACTTAAGCGACGAAACCAAGCGGATGCTCGCGCGATTTGGTTTTGATACACCGATCCGTATCCGCGACGTAAGAACGCAGGTGCAGGATCTGGACTTCGATACTCCTCCGGCACTGAACGCCCAGGTCACCCTGGACAAAGCATGGAGAACGATGTCGGAGGGCAATATCTCCGTCATTCCCGTCATCAACGAGGACGGAACACTCTACGGCACACTTTCTTCCGGAGATATTGCCTCCTATAACATGGAGACGATCAATAACCCGCACATCGACAATCTTCCGCTCTTTAACCTGTTAAGCGTTCTGGAGGCACGGATCGTCAACGAATGCAATACCACCACGGACTCCATCTCCGGGGAGATCTGCATTGCCCTTCCTCAGAACAATGAGAACCTCCTGTTTTCATCCAGGGATTCCATCGTCTTCTGCGGCAATCAGCCGGATATGGTCAAGAGAGCTCTTGATATCGGCGTCAACTGCCTGATCCTTTGCCAGACCGATGTCGATCCTTCCTGGTTTTCCGAAAAGACGGCCACATGCGTGATCTCCACACCGCTTGATGCCAGCAAGGCAGCCAAGCTCATCTATCAGGCGCTTCCGATCTCACGTGCCTGCTATACAGGCGAGATCCAGTGCTTTCATCTCGACAACTACATCGACGATGTAAAAGAAGTCGTCCTGAAAAGCCGTTTCAGAAGCTACCCTGTACTCGATGAAAATAACAAGGTCATCGGAACGCTTGCGAGATTCCACCTCCTTCGTCCGAGAAGAAAGAAGGTCGTCCTTGTTGATCACAATGAACTCGCGCAGTCCGTACCGGGACTGGAGCAGGCAGAGATCCTGGGCATCATCGACCATCACAGACTTGCAGATATCCAGACCACGCAACCGATCGCGATGCGTAATGAACCGGTCGGATCTACAAATACGATCATTACGGAACTATATCAGGAAAATGGTGTCATGCCGTCCCCGAAGATGGCCGGCCTGATGTGCGCTGCGATCCTTTCGGATACCGTTATGTTTAAGTCTCCGACCTGCACACAGAGAGATATCGCCATGGCTGAGCGTCTCGCCCGTATCGCCGGTGTTTCCATCGACGAACTGGGTCACGACCTCTTCAATGCTTCCTTCGACACCAAGACAGTTGAGGAACTGATGAAGTCCGACTTCAAGGAATTCCATATTGCCGAGCATACGCTGGGTGTAGCTCAGATCGTCTGCATCGATTCTTTCAAGATGCTTGATCGAAAAGACGAGTTCATCTCTCACATGAACAAGCTTCGCTCCGAGCGCGGCTATGACTTTGTTATCCTGATGCTCACCGATGTCCTGCAGGAAGGCACCGAGCTTCTCTACGTCGGCGATGATGACACCATCCGCTTCGCCTTTAGCGTTGAGCCGAAAGACAATCACGTCTTCCTTCCGGGCGTCATGTCCAGAAAAAAGCAGATCATCCCGATGCTCACCGCTCTGTGGGGCTGATCCGTTTATTTCCTGTTCTTCATTTATATGTGCATGAAAAAGGCGCTGTCTCAAAACAAATGAGACAGCGTCTTTCTGTTTCCTCTTATTCTTCAGTAACTTCGCACTTTCGAACTTTCCGCCAGTTCAGCAGTATGAGCGAAAGGATAACGAGCACTTCTGCGATCAGTGTGCCGATCAAGGCCATCTTCGATGGGCGGTAGAAATGGTGACCGGAACTCCAGAACACCTGGTTCAGAACCAGGATCACGCCGACATTTAAAACAGCGCCGAGCGCCATGGCTGCCACATTCAGTATCAGCACTTCGGAAGCGACTTTCCGGAAGATCTGCCCCTTTGTAAAGCCAATGGCCTTATAGATCGCGAACTCGTGTTTTCTCTTATCGTAGGCAGCTGTGAAAGCCGCATTGATCGTTATCAGAAGCACGATGCCCACAAGAACGACGATCGCTCCGAAAATGTAGTTCATGAAACTGATCTGCTGGTTGATCTCATCCAGATTCGTTGCATTGGTCACGGCATTTATAAGCGGATACTTCGACATGATTTCATAGGCCAGAGAATTCAGATCGTTACTGAGTTTTTCCTCATCCACTTCACCACTGCTTATGACCAGCAGAGAATCGAAAAAACTCACATCTGTTATCTGTACGGCCTGCATGCCCGGGACATCCATGATCGCCCCTACCTTGACCGAACTTCCTTCCTTGACCGGATCTCCCAGCTTGAGTCCGCGGTTATTCGCAAGCTGCTCGGAAAGAGCGATCTGTCTGTCATGCAGTACCACATCCTGCGGGACCAATCCTGTCCTCTGCTTGAAAAGCTCGAAGTCTTCTTCGTTGCCGAAGACGAGGTTGTCCGTAGTGCAGTTGAACATCATGATGCAGTCATAATCGCAATATCCATGATTGATGTTAAGGACCGTCTGAGCTTCAGAAGGAAGCATAGATGGCAGTTCCTCCTTCAGTTTGTCGAACTGGGAAAACGAATCGTTACTGTTTCCTCTTTGTTCGATGAGAAGATACTTGCTTGGGCCCTCCAGCGCAACACGGAACGTCTCACCCGGATTATCCGCATACATACCGCCGATGAAGCATACTGTGATAAACGACATCATCAGAACGAGAACGGCCGAACGCCACTTGTTATTCTTTATGTAGGTGAACGCAGAAAAAGGTCTCATGCGATCTCTCCCTTCGTCTCCACTTCGGAGATGCTTCCGTCCCAGATCTTCACTGTCATATCCGCATCCTTGATGATGCTCGTATCATGCGTGATAACGATGACCAGACGGTCTTTTGCGTATTCTTTCAGCCGCTCCATAACGAGGAAAGCATTCTCGTGGTCAAGAGAGGCCGTCGGCTCATCCGCGAAAAGAACCTTAGGGTCATTCATCATGGCTCTGGCAATCGCCACTCTCTGCCGCTGGCCTCCGGAAAGCTTATTCGGTCGGTGATTCAGTTCATTCTTCTTAAGACCGATCTCCAAAAGAAGATCCGTGGCTTTCTTTCTCGCTTCATTTGCCGGCATGTTCGCGGCAATGATCGCATTATCCAGCGCCGTCATATAGTTGATCAGATAATGTCTTTGGAATACGAAGCCGAACTCGTTTCTGCGAAGATTCTGCTTCTCGGAATCGCTGATCGAAGATAAGGATTTGCCGTTATAGCTGACATCACCGGAAGTCAGTTTCTTCAAAGTGGACATGGTGTACATCAGGGTGGATTTTCCTGAGCCGGAAGGCCCGATGATACCGACTAAGCCCTTATCCGGGAAGGTGATGTTCATGCTCTTCATGGCATACACCTTCTCCTCTTTGTCCATATCGTAGATCATGGTTGCATCTTTAAGTATAAACATATCTTCTCTCCTTCTACTTACTCGATCGCATCGATCGTCTGAATCTTTCTCATACCACTGAACAGCGGGATCTGCACGATACCTATGAGCATCGCCATGACCATGAGGATCCTCGGAAACGCGGCCGGTCGGAAGATCCGGATCGTGATGCCGATCGGGTTATAAAGCAGCAATTCCAGAAGGTAACATGCCACAAAACAAAGAACCGTACCGACGGCAAGTGCGAAGAACACACAGATCAATATTTCTTTTAACGCCATGAGGTAGATCTCACTGGTCTTAAATCCGATGGAATTCAGAAGGCACCACTCGTTGTGGCGGTCCATGATGTGAAGCGAAAGGACCACGACGACGCAGATCAGAAGAAGCGTACCGGAAACGCCTGTCATGATCGACTGCACTGTATCGAGAGATCCGCCCATGCTATCCACGAGGTTGTCCCTGGCTTTTGCCTGATCCAGATAATACGTGTAATCGTATCCCTTCTCTTTTATGACCTCACGCAGGTCCACATCACTTCCGGGACGTGTCATCGCCAGGATATTGACGTCGTTTTCCGCTTCGAGGGCAATACCGAAAGCCAGATAGTAGTCCGCGGATACGATACCGACCACTTGATAGTCACTTCCCATAAGTTGAAGAAGCGTATTGTCGTTTTTGTGATTATCCTTAAGTTTCTTGTCGATCAGTATCTCTCCCGGTTTTTCAGGCATTCTGCCGGAGATGAGTTTGGCTTCCATATGCGAGTAATATTTTTCGCAGTCCGTACTGTTGAGGAAAAGATAGCATCTGACACCATACATACCGATGAATGAATTGAGGGTCGTTGCCTGCCATGCAAAAGGCACCGCCGAAATGACGTCCTTATGCTCCTCGAGTTTCTGTCCGCAGATCACCGCCCGTCTCCAGGCTTCCGTCAGAAAAGCTTCGTCCGAATCGAACTCTTCATATTCGAGCCCCAGATCCGGAGAAATGACACGAAGCCGGTCAAAGTTTTCGACATCGCATTTTTCAAAAGGCTCGATCGTCCCGCCGATGATATAGTTCATCACATAAATCATGACCATAAACATGGCAAGGCAGATGATCAGCACAGCAGAACGCACCCGGTTGTTCCGAAGATACGGCCATGGGGACAGTTTTGATCTAGTCGCGTGCATTGTAGATTGTTCACCCCTTTTTTCAACTTGACTCCACTTTACCAATCTTTCTTCGGGGCAAAAAGTTACCCCGGTCATATCTTTTCACATGACCGGGGTCATATACGTTTTTCTTATCGATTCATCAGAACGTATAGTCCTTCAGTTTCAGCACCAGCCGCGTCCGGTCGTGCTCGTTGAATTTGTCGTAGATCGTCGATACATAGTTCTTGACCGTGCCTTCGGAGATATAAAGGATCGAGGCGATCTGGGCGTTCGTACACCCTTCGCAGATCAGCCGGCAGATCTCCTTTTCTCTTTCCGTCAGCCCATACTCGGAAAGATCCTTTCCCGAAGCCGTATTCGAAGCCCCACCAGACTTCCCGTTTCCTTCTTCCTGTAAAGAAGTGCCCGATGCCATCATGGCATTAAGCTTCTGCATGACCTTGATATCGAGCACACTCTGTCCTTTGACGGCCTGCTTTACGGCATTGAGGATCGCATCCTTTCCGGAATCCTTGAGAAGATATCCGCTGGCTCCGCCCGCGATCGCACTGGCGATGCTCTTTTCATCGTAGAAAGTCGTCAGCACGATGATCTTGATGTCAGGATGCTCCTCACGGACTTTCGGAATCAGTTCGATCCCGCCCATCCCGGGCATATTTAAGTCCACGAGCATGACGTCGGGAACATTCTCTTTCAGAAGTTTTAGAGCCTCCACACCGTTTCCCGCTTTACCGCAGACCTCATAATCCCCGGACATCGTCAGAATGATCTCGAGGCTTTCCAGAAGAAGCGGCTCATCGTCCACAAGTAATATCTTCACCATATTCATCCCTCCAGCGGCAGCGATAAACTCACCGTGAATCCGTCTTCACTTTCGATCACACATGAGCCACCGTGTTTTTCTGCATATTCCAGCATTTTCCGAAGACCGAAGCCGTTATTGATCAGGATCTTCTTCTCATTTGCGGAAAGCTTACCGAACCCGCATCCGTTATCCTGTACTTTCAGCCGCACATTTTTCGTATCATAGATAAATGTCACCACGAAGATCTTCGCATCCCCATGCTTGACTCCGTTCGTCAGAAGTTCAGAAAGAGAACTGCTCAGAAAAGACGCCGTACCGATCGGAAGTCTTCCCTCCTGATCGATCTGCGAGAAATTGCTATAGATCTTGATCTCGGTATCCATCATGAACTCACGGGTCATGCTCTCCAGCGATTTCATGTAGTCGCAAAGCTCGATACAGTCGTCTTCGGCATCGAGGGTACGGACGACACTTCTCACCGAAGATATCGCTTCATGGACTCGCGAATTGGCCACATCGATCTTCTCTCTGGCACGCTCCTGATCATTCGGGACCAGCATCGAAGCCGCTTCGAGCGTGACAGTCGCGGCCGATAGCGTGTGTCCGACAGAATTATGGATATCTCTTGAGATGCGCTCGCGTTCTTCCAGACGCGCATTATGCTCATTTATCGACATGCTTTTGGCCAGCTGTTCGCGAAGGCTCCTCTGCTCCATCGCATCCACAGCCGAAGCCGTAAGCGCCCTTCCCAGTTTCTCATTCGTAGAAGTATATTTCCGGAAAACCATCAGACAGATCTCCATAAGAAGATAGGCGGCGATCAGACTTCCCAGAGCAATCAGCACGAAGATAAGATCCGGGCTTTCTTTATAAAGCAGGATGCCGAAGGAAAATGCACATAAAAGGAATCGGAGGATCCGGTCCGTCTTCGCGTTTTCCAAAAGCGCATAGGAAAGGACCGGGATAGTAAGGAGCCCGAGATACCATACCGGGCAGAAAATCATGACGGCGAAGATCCCGCCCGTCAGAAGATATCTGCTTGCTTTCCCCATGGCATCGTCCATAAAAAAGGAAGTATTCGCAAGGATCATGGCAAGCGTAAACCACAGAACACTAACGATGATCCGGCCATAAAAAATGACGACGATACTTACGGCTATGATGAATACCATCGCCACATACCAGAAAATCTTTTTCTCTTCCGAACCGATCCTCATCTTTCTCCCCCGCTTTAAAAGCACCGGTTATTTTTTCTCAAAGGCAACAAGTCCGCACTCCGTCGGATGATCCATCAGGATAACATCTTTTCCGGACGTCTTATAACGCAAAAGCATACTGGTGATAAGGATATCTCCCGAACCGCCGAAAGCCTGAAGAAGCGCAATCACGAAAAGGCAGATATTCCCTACAAAAATCGATACGATACCGAGGATGATCCCGAGGATCGTCATCGGCATAAGAGATCCGAAAATATATGCCGATTTTTTAAGTGGCGAAAGGCAGGTGCAGTAAGGGGTCAGCTGCTCTTTAATAAATCCGTATTCGATGTCCTTTGATCCATTTTCCGCCGAAAGGCTCCAGCAGAATCCGTGGATACGTTCGTGAATGACCGCAAGAGGAATGGCCGTAACGATCACGAGCACCAGATAGATAAAGTACAGTGCAATATTTTCGTCAAGGAGTTTACTGATCCCGAAACCACCGTTTCGAAGATAATACCCGGCAGCCAGAGCGATCGCAAACGGAAGGATCAGAAGCGGTCCTACGAGATTGGCTTTCGCGATCGAGATCGTCAGATCTTTACGCTCATAGCCCTTATCCAGGATAGCTTTTTCCTTGACCTTGAAGTTCTCCGCTCTTCTTATCTCTGCCTCGGTGAGTTTTCTTTCTTTTGTCTTTTCCTTGTTGTCTTTCATTCCCATGTAATTCTTCTCCTCAAAAATAATGTCATAAGGTATTGTACCACAACCGTTTTTCCGGCATGGAAAGAGCCCCGCAGGAGCGGGGCTCTTTGAAAGGTCAGTAAGAAGAATCAACTTAGTGAGTCTTTCTTCTCTTTCTGTCTCTTTGCAGAGCCACAAGGACTGCTGCAGAGGAGAGAACCATAAGGATACCTACGATCGGGAGATTTCCAACATCACCGGTCTTCGGCTGCGGGTTGTCCGCTTTCTTCTCGGCCGGATCTATGGAGATATCCAGAGATACCGAACCGTCAGCAAAGTTCACTGTGAACGTATGCTTTCCTTCTGAAAGCGACTCGAGATACTCATTGCTGAGTGTGATCACCGTACTGCCGCGGGCAGCGGTGTAGTGATGATTTCTAATGAGCTCAGCACCGTCAGCGAAAAGGCCCTTGAAAAGATCGAAGCATTTCTCATCATCGAAGCTTCTCTTAATAGTGATCACCAGATCTAATCCGCATCCCTTCTTCCAGGAATTGATATTGGTAATTACTATATATTTAGCTACCGGCTTTTCAGTCTTTTTATATGTAGCTGTGTAGGTGGTTTCCTTTGTCACCTCACTGATCTCCGGGGTCCAGCCGGCGAATGTATATGTATACTTCTCGTCTTCTGCCTTCACCGGTGTCTCGCCCTTGTAGGACGGAAGCGTACCATAAGGAAGCTCTTCACTCTGAAGTACCGAACCATCTTCGTTTACGAAGTTGACGAAATACTGGTTCACAGACTGTTTATAGGTTGCTTTATAGGTAGCTTCAGAAGTAACCTGTGTGATCTTCGGGCTCCACTCTGCGAATTCATAAGAATACTGAGCATTTCCGGCCTTTGTCGGTGTTTCGCCTGTGTAGTACGGGATCTGTCCGTAAGAGAACTCAGAGCTCTGGAGTACTGTTCCATCTTCATTCACAAAGGTGACCATAAACTTCTTGATCGTCTTGGCATATACTGCTGTGTAGGTCACATCACCGCTGACTGCTTCGATTTCCTTATCCCATCCGAAGAAGGCATATGTGTAAGCCTCATCTTCTGCCTTGATCGGATCCTCACCCTTGAAGGAAGGTGTCTCACCGTAAGGAAGTGTCTCTTTCTGCAGAACCGTTCCGTCTTCGTCAGCGAAAATGACCTCGTAGTTGTTGACTACCTTGGAGTAAACAGCTGTATAGGTTGCATTTCCGGTAACCATCTCGATGGCCTTATCCCAGTCAGAGAATGTGTATGTGTACTGTGCGTCAGCTGCCTTAGTCGGTGTCTCGCCCTTGAAGGAAGGTGTCTCGCCATAAGGAAGGACCTCGCTCTGAAGAACTGTTCCGTCCTCATCTACGAATTCGATCGTGTAATCGTTTACCGTATTGGAATACGTAGCCGTGTAAGTAGCCTCACCTGTTACCGGAGCGATTTCCGGGCTCCAGCCTGCGAATGTATATGTGTACTGTGCATCCGCTGCCTTAGTCGGTGTCTCGCCTGTGAAATACGGGCTCTGTCCGTATCCGAAAGAACCGCTCTCCAGGACTGTTCCGTCCTCATCCACGAAGTTGATCGTGTAGTAGTTCAGTGTGGTCTTATAGACCGGCGTATAGACCTGATCTGCTTTTACATTCTCGATCATCGGATCCCAGTGATCGAATGTGTATGTGTACTGTGCATCCGGAGCCTTGGCCGGGAGCTCGCCTGCAAAGGCCGGCGTCTCATCGTACTTCATATCATAGCTTTCGAGGACTGTTCCGTTTTCATCTGTAAAGGAGATCTTATAAAGGACATCCTCTGTGCTGAATTGTGCTGTGTATGTCTGATCCTGAGATACCTTGACGATTTCCGGTAACCATCCGCTGAAAGTATAGATAAAGCGTTCATCCGTTTTTCTTGTCGGCGTCTCACCCGTATAGACCGGAGTATCCGATTCTACTACTCTTCCGGACTGAAGGATCGTGCCGTCATAGTTTGCAAATTCGATCGTATACTTCGGACGAGATTTATATGTCGCAGTGTATGTCGCATTCTGCTTGGTCTCGACAAACGCAGGTGTCCATCCGGAGAACTCAAAAACGTAATCATTTGTTTCCTTTTTTGTCGGATCCGCATCAGGATACTTTGGAATATCTCCATGAACCACCGTAATAGCCTTCAATGTAGTTCCGTCGTCATTTTTAAATGTAACAACATACTTGTTGATATTGATCAGTTGAGGAACGCCGGCATAATCGGTCTCTTTATCCCCTCTGAATTGTTCAGGAACGATATAGACTTTATAATCTGTTCCCCACTTGGTGATATCCAGATTGGACGGGAAAGTAAATGTACCCGAAGAATTCTTTGAATTGGAGAAATTACCCTGGAGCTGATCATAGAAAAGGATCTTTGCACCGTTGGTATTTCCAACTTTGTATTCCTTATCAAGGATCATGACGGATACATTCGTCATATCCCTTGATTTCTTACCGGCAATCTTATACGGAACGGTAACAATTCCCTGCTTTGCAGAAACCTGACTTCCTGAAGGAACGGAAATAGTCGCATCCGGGCCGCACAGCGTAAGCTTATAGCATGCACCATATTCACCAGGTGTTCCCGAGATACAAGTCGAAGTAAAGATATGGGAAAGATCTACATTTAATGCAGGAGCAACATAGGTATCTGCAGTAGATGCTTTTGTATAATCCAAACGTCCGCTTGGATAAACTGCTCCTACATTTTTAGTTCGATCAGTTTTTGAACGAGTCCAGTATATAACACCATCTCCAGATTCCTTATCAGATGTTCTTTTTACACGATTCTTGGAACCGGCTTTATAGAACCACCAGCCTGGTGCAAAATCCGGGGGATCTTTGACCCAGCCTTCTTCTGCGTATCCGTAGCTGTGATTTGTCAAATCGGAAGCATCCAAAACGAAAATACGATCTCCGGAAAGACCGACCGTTTTTTTAAAGTAAGTTGCAAAGAATGAACCTGAAGGGTAATCCTCGTCACCCGCTTTGGTACTTACCACGATTCCTTCTTTCTCAATAGAATTAAAAGCAGCATTTAGGAATGTTCCATTGAGATACGTTCTTAATTCACTTGTATCCCAGACTTTATTATCCGTAGAGTCAAAAGTCTTTTGAAAAAGAACCTTATAACTATCCAGAAAAAGGCTGGCTGTACCATATCCACTCTCATTCGTTGAAAGAGCACGGAATTTGATCGGTTCATTATTATAATTACCGAAATAGACGAAGCTTCCCTCCCATGCCACATTATTAGCAGTTCCCCACTTAGGTGATTTCATCTGTGAGACACCAAGGGATGTGTTACTCGTCGTCTTCCGAATATCCGCGGAAACCTTCCGGGTTCCTGCAATTGTCGGAATAAGTGAGAAAGACATCATTGCGGACAGCAACGCTGCAGCGATTTTTCTAGAACATGATCGTTTTTGTTGTTTCATACATATCCTCTCCTACTACAACATCATTTGAGCAAATCGATTATGCTTTTCACTTACTTAATGGCCGCAAAAAAAAGAATTACTCACATATCCTCCAAGTTTTTTGATGAATCCCTATTGACTCCGCTGGTCTATAGTTGTAAACTAAAGCTGGTTTAAAGCTATAGACCAAAGGAGTGTAAACATGGAAGACCTGATGCTGAGTGAAAGTGAATACCGCCTGATGGACGTGATCTGGAAGCATGCGCCGATCGAATCCGGCAAGCTCGTCAAAGTATGCGAGACGGAGCTTTCGTGGAAGAAGTCGACGACGTATACCATGCTTCGCAAACTTATCACAAAGCAGATGGTCGCTAACACGGATAGTCTTGTGACTGTTCTGGTTCCACGTGACCAGGTACAGATGTTCGAGAGCCGTCGCGTCGTGAAGAGGACCTTCGGAGGCTCACTCCCCTCTTTCCTTCTTTCATTCCTGGAGGATCGTTCCCTGACCGACAGCGAAGCGGATGAACTCATAAAGATTATCGAAGAGTACAGAAAAGAGAAATGAGGGAAATATGCTCAGTCTGTTTGAGACGATCCTGAATCTTAGCCTGACCGGTTCGATCGTGATCCTTCTGATCATTCTCGTCCGCAGGCTATTGCGCAGGATACCGACCAAGTACATTTACGGCCTTTGGGCATTGGCTGCATTCCGTCTGCTTTGCCCGAAGTCCCCTTCTTCGGTACTGTCTCTATTTAACTATCTTCCGAAAAAGAAGATCTCGGTCGTCTCCTCTCAGGGCATGATCGAACAGACTTCCAACGCAGCGGCTTCTTCTGCAAAAGCACTGGAACACGCCACATCGCAAGTCACTCCAACAGTGTCTTCCCCGATCGGATCTTCCACCAAGGCCGCAGGGAGTTCCCTGCCCGATCTGTGGCAGATCCTGATGATCGTCTGGATCATCGGAATGGGCGTGCTTGCCATCGCGATCCTTTATAAGAGCATAACCATGTACCGGTCTCTTCGGGATACCAGAAGGATCGAAGATAATGTCTATTCCGGACCTTCCGTCGCCTCGCCATTTGTTCTCGGGCTTCTTAAGCCCCGTATCTACATGCCGCAGGGACTTTCGGATAAAGAATACGCATATCTTTTAAAACACGAGCGTACGCATCTTCGTAGAAAGGATATTATATTCAAATCCTTCTTTCTCGTGTCGCTCATCGTGCACTGGTTCAATCCGCTCGTGTGGATCGCGTACTGGTTTTTTGAGTCCGATATGGAGATGAGCTGCGACGAAGAAGTCATCAAGAACATCGGAAGCGACCTACGCGCCGATTACTGCATGTCCCTCGTATCCTATGCCAGGAAGAGCTACGCGCCGAAATATCTGGTTACGCTGCTCGGTTTTGGCAAGGAAAATGTGAAAGCGAGAATTAAAAACGTTATGAATTATAAGAAATTATCCCAATGGCTCTCTATCATCTGTGTGGTAGTAGTTGCCTCCATCTTTATCTGCGGTTCATTAAGTCCGGTCAAGAAAAAGGATCTTTTGGCAGAAAATGCTTCCGAAAGTGAAAGCACGAAGCAGGAAGAAACCGTCGTAACAGGTTCAGAAACTACTGTGGCGGAAGAAACAACAGCGACGGAAGAATTCGAATTCGTTCAAGTGCCTTTAGATTACTGCGATCTGGACGAAGCAGCTGAATCCATAGTAGAACAGTATTCTGATGAACCATTATGGGGCTCCGATGAGTGGATCGAGCTTCACAGTAATCAGACTATAATCGAATACCCGGATGTATCTTTACCTGACGGAGCATTATTCGAGCTGGATCTCCCCAGACCGGACAGCAACATATTGTTCGATTGTGAGGTATCCAAAGGAACTGTCTTTTATTCCGACACTCTCGGAGAATTCACCACCACGTACACAGTCGTCGGTGAGACCAATCCATCCGACCTTGTCTTTATCGTCTCTGAGGAACTCTCCGAATCCGAGCTGAATAACTATATCGAATCCCTTCACGACTTTGGTTTTACGGATCTGATCCGCGAAAGCTATTTGTTTATGGCCAACACACCGGATGGATGCTACGTGATCATCGAGTTATATGGTGATACAGAAAAATACACCACGATACGCTATTCTGCTTCCTACACAACAGAGGATGATACGATGGGGGTAGGCTAACGCCTCCCCCCTTTTTTATACGTTATCCAGTTGATCATGCACGTATTGTTCTACTTTGTCCAGATATTTATATCCGTCGTATGTCATCAGGAGTTTTGCCGACTCATCCGCAGCTTTAATTGCATACCCAATCGGATAAGCATAATGTATCTCATAAACCTTCGCACCCTTTTCCAAGAGTCCTTTAAACACTTCATACTCTTCTTCCCGGACCCGTTTTATTTGTTCCCGTAATTCAAGATATTGTTCTTTGTTTTTTGTTGAAAATCCATATGAATAATTGTGTTTCCTATGCACTTCGAGCCTTATCAATTCCATCAATTCTTCTTCACCTATCTCTACGCCGTACTCTTTTAGAAAAACATCATAATCTATCACCGCAGCGATAAGTCGCGAATCGGCATTTGAATAAAGAAGATTATCTCCAAGATCCAGATAATAAGACAAACAGCCTTCGTAAACCTGCGTCAGACAAGGTTCCATTTTTCCAATGATCTTATAACCGCGTCTTTTGAAATAAAACATGCTGCTCGTGTGTTCAAAAAAAGGCGTAAGCTCAGAGCGATTGCATTTAAAGTCCGCTTCTTCCAGCTTCGTTATGTCAATATCAGCAGGAGAGTCATAAATCCCCTTAAACAAAACAAATACGGCCGTTCTGTCACAGAGTTCAGGCATAACACCAGAGAAATGCTGTTCTTTTGAATAGACCTTCTGGATAACAACATACTTATTGTCATAGGATAAGAATTCCTCGTCCGATATCGGATCACACATATTTCCCGGCAAATACGACTTCCCTGCTGTTTTCAACTGGATAGCGATCACTTCTCCATTCTCAAAAATGTCATCCGGATGAATATGACTGATCTTGATCTTCTTAGGCGCACACTGCGGCGAAGTTATCTTCGTCCGAAACTTGGCCAGTTCTTTACGCCTTTGTTTTTCATATCCCGCATCTATCCAGGTCTGCATACCGAAGTCAGAATCCACCATCTGCACTGCTTTGTCCCGGATCTCATCGGTAAGGAGGCCGTTCTTCCACATAAAATCCGCCAGCGAATAGAAATAAGCACACCACTCATCTTCGTCGGATTCATCAAAGTTTGATCTGACAAATTGATCCAGTTTCTGTAATCCTTCCTCAACACTGAAGTAGGAAAATGCCACTTTATAATCCTCGATCATATCGAGTGCTGTATCATTTCCGGTTATACTTGCGCTCCATGTACCCATATTCTTCCTCACATATAATCATAATCACCCGGTAAGAAAACCAGTTTGTTATCCAGCCACTTATTATTCTCCGCGCTGTATTTGATGACATAACCTGTGTCTCCGGCTTTGATGCGCTTGCTGATCTTTTTCGAAATGACAAATTCCTGAGTCACCTTATGGCCTTCGTCTATATACTCTACGTCAGCACAATGCACATAAGAATACCGTGCCATTCTTTTAAGACCGGTATCCAGTACTCTTGCTGAAGTGATCAACGCATCGCCGTCTTTCAGCCGTTTTACTTTCTCATTTTCGGTAAGCGTATTTTTGACAACGATGATAATGGAAGGAATCAGTAAAATTCCTATAAGCAAAACCGGCATGAGTACCGGGGCGTTGTTTAGGATACCGAAAACCGAAAAAACGACGGTCCCCGTAAAGACTGCAATCACACACATCAGCGGAAACAGAATATTGCTCTTCCTTTCTTTCTGAAGCCACGGAAGTATAACTTTTATTTCTTCCTTTTCAGGCACATGAAATCCGTTCAAAAGACTTACCTCAATTAGCATATCAGTTTACGTTCATTATACAGCAAGTTGAACAGCACTGATGATCGGTAATGGTATAATGACCTCGAAAAGAAATGGCAGGAGTATACGGATGTTCGACCGGTGGAAAAAACTGATAAATAAAGAGGGCGTGAAGAAACAATCATCTACTATCCAAGCGCCTCGTGATGAGTCCTTACCTCTTTCGGAACAGCAGCGTTTCCGCTATGATCTCGTCCGTTTTCTCAGCGGGGAGAATTACTTTCTTTCAAGCATGTATACGTTCATCGTATCTTCCGATCATGCTATCGTGAAAGAGGCTTCCTCTGCGATTGCCTCTTATCTGGAATCACTTGATATACGGAGCATCCTCCGTTTGAGCGACAGTTTCCGCCAGACCACTTCGATGGAATGGTCGATCGACTGGTCGAGAGTATATATCCCGAATATCAGAAGAAGAGTACAGGATGAAGAGACTTTTCTCTGGCTGATGCGCCTCGGCACCTTTCACCCGAATGGTTTTTACCGCGAAAAATGTATTCGGGAACTAAGGACGGATCCGTCGTCGTGTATGTATATCCTTCTGCGCCTGAATGACTGGGTAGAGCAGGTCCGGGACTGCGCGAGCAAAGCCCTTTCCGACTTTTCAAAGATGGGTCTTGATGATCTGATGAAGTGTCTATTCGCGATGGAAAAGCTCCGCCGCTGTGAGCGTCTCAACATCTTTACTTACCGCGACATCAAGAAAAAACTGGCGGACCGTATTCGCGAGCTGACACCTTCGATCGAAAGGTCACAATTGATAAAGTACGACGATATCACCAGAAGATCATTTTACCGGATCCTCCTTGAGCAGAAGGCTTTAAGTAAAGACGAGATCAGGAAGCTCCTTTCATGGGAGAGAAACTCCCAGTGCCAGATCCTGATCATCTCGTTGTACTTAAATCTCTACGAGATCTCCGAAGAAGAACTCGACGGGCTTCTTACCCATAGAAGCCTGATCGTCCGCAGAAAAGCGCTGGAAAAGAAGTACGATCTTACCGGAAAGCCCTGGGACGGTTTAGAAGATATGCTGCTGTCGCCTTCCGCGAGCATCCGAGGCGATGTCCGGTATATCCTCGGAAAACATACGGACATGGATTTCCGTGCCTACTATCTTGAACACTTAAAACAGCCGGGGCTTAAAGTTTCTGTGAGAAGGATCTGTATTTTAGGACTTGCGGAGACCGGAAAACCGGAAGACGCTGATTTTCTTCAGGAGTATCTGTCGGAAAACAGTTCCAGCGTGATAAGATCCACACTTCACGCTCTGGGCACTCTTCGTGCGCTTGATTTTCAGGATGTTTTCTGGGAATATCTTTCGGATGAGCGGTCACAGATCATGGTGCAGGCATACCGCGAAATCTCCTCTCACAGTATCCGTTACGGTGGAAAGAAGATCTACGATCTTTTCACGAAGACCTCATCAGAACACCTTAGAAAAAAGCTCGCGTACCTTCTTAATTCCGAGAACTACTGGGACCGCATCCCGTATGTCCTGATGCTCTATAATTTTGAAAATGAAGAAGTCAGAAGCATCATCCGCCGCGGTACGATACATCCGGCCAGCACCTTTGGCGCCACGAAAGAGCGGATCGATCTGATCGAAAGCATCCTTAATGACAGCAAGTACGATCTTCCCGAAGGACTCAAAAAGAGTGTGCGATTCGATCTTAGGACCTCTGAGACATAATGATATCAGTTATTTTGATTCTCTGATCCAGTCTTTGCCGTTCCATCCAAAGGCACTATTCACAGGTGCTTCAAGGAATGCAAGGACTGTGGGGTTCATATTACAGATGGTGTTGATCCCGATGATCTGAAGATTATTCGGATCATTGGCATATTCGTCCGGTTCATCTCCATGAAAGAATCTCCAGCCGCTGTCAGGACGGTCAGGAAGCGTGGTATCACGATACATATATCCGATACCTTTATCCATAGCCGCCTTCGTCACCACGCATCCAGGATTTCCGGGATAGATCTGCACCCATTCCCGTTCCGCCGGCACATACCATTTGTAATAGTTCCAGTTACCATTCTCGTCGAAAAGATGGTTCAATAAGTTTTTCTGTATCTCAAAGAACTGGTCAATGCCATTCATGCCGAAATTCGAAGCTGAGAAATACAGCGCGCCGCAAATATAGGACATGGCATATTCATAAAAAGAATGGTAGAAGACCTGCGCTTTTCTGACAAAACGGTCAACGATCTCCTCAAACTCATTACCGTCAATGATCCCGCAGGCACGCGCGATCCTGCAGATAGTAATATATTCGCTGATGTCGAAGGCATAGAATCCTTTTTCTTCAAGAAGCGGATAGAAAGGCCGGGCCAGCGCCATCATGTGATCAAATCCTTTTCGGGCGTCCGGCTCTAACTTATTCACATCAAAGAGCGGAGCTCCTTTCCAGAAGGTCATGAACTGCTCGTATTGCACGCTGTTTCTGAACTGGTACTTCTGAAACCCGATGAGGCTATCTTTCGAATCGATCTTATGCAGTTTATGAAGGAAGTCCCGAACGAGTAAAGCTTCTTCCTCAGAACAGATATACTCTCCGTTCTCGTCCATGATTTTAGGAATACCGGGAACTCTTCTGGCCGCCGAAGGAAAAGCAAGAAGCCTTATGAACTGTTCTCTTGTCGGCGCGACTGCATCTTCTCTTTCTTTTCCAAAAGAGGAAAACAACGACTCTATTTCTGAAGCTTATTTACTCAGCATTTCTTCCTCCTGGGACTTAATTGATCCATGTTACTTTCGGATAGTTCTCCTTACAGATCCGGCTGGCCACAGTACCGAACATGGTCGCGTTCGATACATCATACTGCATCTCGAACAGGGCATTAAAGTAGCCGCCAATGATGACTGAATGCGCATAGTCTTTCCAGGAAGAAAAGTTTCTCTTACATTCATCCGTAAAGAATAAGGAAGCCTCGCCAAACTCCGTATTGGAGATCGATCCGACCGCAAACAGAAGACGGGCGAGCGCGATCACCACATTAAAGTCCCAGGCGATCACGCCCTCTTCAGGAAGGAACTCCTCCAGACTATTCAGAGAGAAAACGATCGATTCAAAGTAAGCGATACTTTTGGCATCCATCTTCTCTACAGGCATCGGTATATTATTGGAAAGGGCATTTCTTACCCCCTGGATCGTCGGAGCCATGCGGTTATTTCCGTACCACTGCTGAAGACTCTTCACATCGGAAACTCCGTACTTTCTCTCCAGATAATCCTTGACGTTCTTATTGATATCCTTATCTTCGCATTTAAAGAAAGGGTCATCGAGAGGAAGTTTCAATCCTGTGCCTGACGGGATAAAAGAAGAACCGATCATTGATGCATAAGTCAGCGCAATCGGATATTCCAGTTTCTTCTGGTCTTTTGCTTCTGAAAAAGCCGCATCGACTTCGGAAAACATCTGGCCGAAAGCGTCTTTTATCTTTCCGAATTCCTGCTTTGCCGTCTCCCTGCAACTGTCTATCCGGCCCGAGATACCATCAAATCCGGGATCGAATTCCTGTGTTTTCCGATAGCACTCCATGGCTTTCAGCGCATGTCCGCTATATTCAAAGGTATTGCCCATCAGATAGAAAAGCATGGCATCTTCCTTGGGTTCAGAGCAGCGTTTGGACAGAAGTCCGATCTCTCTTCTGGCCTCTTTAAAACGGCCGAGAGCATTCATCGCCTGGATCTTTTTAAACCATAGCTTGTTGCTCATCTTTTTTTCAGGAACCGATTCGATCTTTTCCAAGATCTGCTCGTACTTCCCTTCCGCCTGAAGCTGGTCGATCTGCTTATAAATTGCATCATTATCACCAAAAAGTCCCATGGTAACCTCTTTCCCGTTTTAAAACGCCGCTATACGAATGCTGCCTTACGATGCCATCCTATTCCCGATAGAAACACATCAAAAATATTATACAGCATTCCCCTGCGGGTCACGCAAGAAGAAATGCTAAGATCTTTGCATTGATATCGTCGATCTGTTCTCCCACAAAATGCGGGCGGTGTCCGCCGCCGATCACCTTGTAGGTCCTGGCGTACGGGACTTTCTCTTTAAGTTCCTCGACAGTTCCGAAAGGGTCGTTCTCACCGTTGATAAAGAAAGCAGGGCATGTGATCTTCTTCCATTCATCATCAGTAAGACCGGGCTGTGTTTTCCAGTCCTCCACGGTATTTCTTAGATATGTCTGCCAGTCTCCTTTGTGCGCATCCATATGCCGGACCTTAATGTCTTCAATAAAATCAGTAGAGCCGTTCTTCAGAAGATTTTCCGGAAGGAAATCTTCCGCGCCTTCCGGTCTCGGATGCGCCGCTCCGCCGATCGTAACAAGGCTTCTTACCTTCTGCGGATACTTTGCGGCCATGTAGCAGCCAACATACGCACCGCAACTGTAGCCGATGATGTGGGCCTTTTCGATGCCGAGCTTTTCAAGAAACATCGCCATGTCATCTGCGACCATCCGGCTGTTCCACGAAAGATCATCACACTTTGTCCTTCCGTGCCCGCGGAAATCCGGAAACAGGCATCGGAAATGACCGGAGAACGGGAGGATCTGACCGGAAAAGGCCAGAAGTCCTCTGCTGAAGTGACTGTGTAAAAACAGTACAGTCTCTCCTCTTCCAAACTCTTCGTAGTATAGATCGAGTCCGTTTACTTCTGCATACGGCATAAGATCTTCTGCCTCCACTTCATGATTCCAGGCTCTTCATCGGTTCGCCCCAGGCTCCGAGATCACGTCCGTCCATACTCACATAACGCATTTCGCCGCCACTTAGAACCTGATTTACTGACTTGAATCTGTCGATAAAAGGTACATCTTTATCTGTCAGATCTTCTCTCATCGTCTCGCCCATGATCTTACAGAGGAAAACATCACTTCCACTTTCCAGATGGATCTCCTGGAATACCTGAAGTTCCATACTTAACGGACTTTCGGCAATCGTCGGCACATTAAGGACGATCCCCTTTTCAACGGTAGGCGAAAAGCGCATTTTATCTTCGTGCTCTCTTCCGCCGACGATTCCATAGTAGTCCGCAAGAGGAAGCAGCTCTTCCGTGACAAGATTTGCGGAGAATACACCGTTTTTACGGATAAGATCCTTGGTGAGTTTCTCACCGCCAATGCAGGCCATAACGCCCATTCCGGCACCTTCATCTTTTAATTCCGGCGCGTGAAGATAGCTGAACCAGCAGAATAGTCCGAAATTCGGGGTCCCATCTTCCCGGTAAGTACCATATAAAAACAGCTGCTGCGGGCAAAAATCGTTATAATTCTTTACTTTTACTTTTGACATATTATTCTTCCTTTCCACTTTTGGAACTGCGTTCTGACTGTTCGAGATTTAGTAGGATCCGGTCGAGGAACTGATCTATTTTCTCCACTTCCTTTTCCGAAAAATCCCTGTAAAAGATCTCGTTCATCTTCCGGGATACTTCATCGTACTTTCCCTGAAGTGCGCGGGCCTTTTCCGTCAGAACGATCAGTGACTGTCTTTTGTCAAATTCGGCAGATCTTCTCCCGATCAGGCCCTGCTCTTCCATTCGCCCAAGCATAGCCGTAAGCGTATTCTTGGCCAGCCCGGTCTTCTGCGAAAGCTCGACGATCGGAACTTCATCCTTCTGCCAGAGGACATAAAGAATATGTCCCTGCGGCCCGTTGAATTCCTCCACGCCGCTTTCCTGAAGCAGACGCTGGAAAATGCGCGACTGCACCTGCTTGATCTGTGAGATTAAAAAGCCTGTTCTTGATTCCATATAGCCTCCGGAGCATATAAGGTCTACGAATAAATAGTACTATATGGAACTATTGTCCGTCAAGGTTCTATATGGAACTTTTTCGCAAATGTGAATCATGCCTTTCCATTTTCCTTAAATGGTGACAATACGATGAATTCGTGCTTGAATAGATTCGTGTCATCACGAAAGCCGGTTATGGAGGATCAAAAAAGATCGAATGAAGATTTACTTCGCCCCGCTCGAAGGCGTTACAACATATATATTCCGTAAAGCATACAGCGAGATCTACGGTCACGTGGACAAGTACTTCGCGCCGTTCATTACTCCGGCGGAAAACTGCCCGATCACGCCTCGGGAGAGGAAGGATATCACTCCCGAGAATAATAAAGGGATATAGCTGGTCCCCCAGATTCTGACCTGCCGGTCAGACCATTTTATCGAATCGGCCAAAGAGATCAAGTCGATGGGGTATAAAGAGGTAAATCTGAATCTCGGTTGTCCTTCGGGAACCGTTTGTGCCAAAGGCAAGGGCGCGGGATTTCTCAAGGACACGTCTGCCCTTCAAAGTTTTCTGGATGACATCTTCTCTTATTCCGAATCCGACGGCATGAAGATCTCGATCAAAACAAGGCTCGGCTTCAGCGATCCGGAGGAGTTTTATGCGCTTACAGATATTTTCAATGCTTTCCCATTGAGCGAACTGATCGTGCACCCCAGGATAAGAACTGACTTTTATAAGGGCGAGATCCGAAAAGAATACTACGCATATGCTCTGGAGCATATAAAATGTCCTCTGGTGTATAACGGAAACATCTTTTCTTCTTCCGACTACGAAGAGGTATCCCGGGCATTTAAAAGTACCCCTGATCCCGTCATGCTGGGCAGAGGCCTCGTATCGGATCCGGATCTTTCTGGAAAACTCAAAGGATTCTCTTCGGATACTGACCTTCAGAAACTGGAGAGATTACACGACACTCTTTATCACGAGTATCAGAAAGTCATGTCCCCCGACATCAACGTGCTATATAAAATGAGGGAGCTATGGACCTATTGGCAGGTTCTTTTCGATGGGAAAGAACGCGACTTCAAGCGCCTTTTCAAAGCAAAGAAATACCCGGAATACGAGGAAACTGTATCCCGTATTCTTTTGGCTGAATAAATTAGTTATCTTTATATACGAAGCGTGTCAGGAAGACGGAAACGAGTTGAACCAGGCCCGCTCATCAAAAGACTTCTTTTTCGGCATCTTCACAAGATCCTCTCTAGCATTTAAAAAATTACAGCAATTGGTGCACAGAAATACTTTTCTCAAGAGCTTCGTGACGCTCCCCTCAAATATATTGATTAGTGTGGTGAAGGCTGAAAAACAAGTGAGGTAATGATCATGAAAAAGCAGGTAAAACTTCTTATGGCAGCGTTTCTTTTCCTGTCTATTCTTATCCCCGTGACTGGCTGCAAAAAGACCGGAAGTGTAACCAATAAGACGCATGATACGAATGCAAACGAAAGTGTAACCTATCAGACGCTTGATACGAATGCATACAAACTGGTCGTGCCGACCGGGACGCGCGAAGAGTCCGATGAACCGGATCTTCCGGGAAGTGTCGTGTACTGGGATCCGAGCCGGGCGCTGAAAGAGAATTACACCATGGAAGACGCTTTGAAGAAATATGCCTTCGTTGCAGGCCACTCGACACTGATCTATACCGCATGCGAAGAACTTCGGATGACCCACGAATTCTACTGTGCAGACTATGGGAACAGACTCTTCATGGATAATAACAGCGTCTCTTTTCTCGGGTCAGACGGAAAGAGAATTGATGGCGAGGTCTCTTATGTCAATCTTTTCGATGCCGGATGCTCATCCTTCGACGAATTTGTGAAAAACCTTGGTCAGATCTATGTCGGCAACATGGGGTATTATTCTCCGGATGAACCGGACGCGCCGCGGATCACGATCGTCGAACAGGCGGACGATCACCTGTTTGCCACGGTGAAGAGGATGCCTCCGGCCAGAAGCGAGGAGGGGCTTTACTATGCCAGGATCATCGGCGGAAATGTCTTTTACACCAGGCACCAGATCTTATATCGGGATGATGAATATAAAGACGAGGACAGACAGAATTTTGTCCGTTATTCCTCGGTCCTTTTTGATCATCTGAGCCCGGATGACGGCATTGAACCGTATATCTACGATAAGTTCGTGAACATCCCTGTCTTTGGCGGAAAACATATTACAAGCTTCGGCCATATTCTGTCGATCAGCGGGAAAACCATCAATCTGGAAACAAGAAAGGGAAGCCGGATCGAGTCTTTCGCCATCGTGCCGGATCCGGAGGATTCATATCTTCAAAAAGCTGAATATGATACGGACTGGGAAGATGCCGATGATATCAGGATGCGTGAAAACACACTTAACGGCGCACAGGAATTCGTCTTCTCAATCGATGGCACGCGTTACCTCTGTTACCTTCATAGCCGTAATGACGAAAGAATCGACGTGGATTCCCTCAAGGCATTTCTTACACTTATCACGAAAGACTGTTTCATAAACTGATTATCGTTTCTTTGTAGCCTCACACAAAAGTACCCCCGTTTCCTGTACAGAATTTTACAAGAACGGGGGTATTTTCATGTGATCTGGTGCGGATGACAGGACTTGAACCTGCACACTTTCGTACTGGAACCTAAATCCAGCGTGTCTGCCAATTTCACCACATCCGCTTATTTCTTAAAAAGCACATGTGATGGTATCATTTTTTATCTCTTTGGTCAAATGAAGAAAATCACTTCTTACCGGTGATATAGTACACGGCAAGCGCGGTCCTGTGGGACAGTCCTTCTTTGGCCAGGATCGAGGTGATGTAATTCTTGACGGTGCCTTCGGAGATAAAGAGTTTACCTGCGATCTCTTTATTGGAAAGCCCGTCAGCAACGGCACGGACGATCTCGAGTTCCCGCTCGGTGTATCCCGTCTCATCAAAGCCTTTTGCGGCCATGGAGGATCCGGAATTCTTCGTGATGGACTGAAGAAGGTTTTCTTCCATGACCCCGGATCCCGCATAGACCGATTTGATCATCTGCTTTAAATGCTCCGGGGTATGGTTCTTGATCAGATACCCCTTCGCGCCGTTTCCGAGGGCTTTTCGAACGAGATCATCGTCATCGAAAGTCGTCAGGATCAGGACTTTCCCGAGGTCTTTTTTCACGATCTCCGCCGTCGCTTCGATCCCGTCCATCTCCGGCATCTGGATATCCATGAGGAAGACATCCGGCTTATTCTTCTCGGCGATCTCGATGGCTTCGCGTCCGTTTTTTGCGCAGCCCAGCACCTCGAAATCGTCGTCCACATCGAGGATGATCTTCATGCCGTCTCTTACAAAATCGCTGTCGTCTGCGATGATGACTTTTATTTTCTCCATTTTACTCCTCCTGCACTTCTCATTTTCCGGCATCAAAGCGGAAGCAGCATGGTCACGGTAAAGCCCGGGTCAGTCTCAAAACTGATCGTGCCTCCACAGGCGCGTACACGCTGACGCATGCCGGAGATGCCCATGCCGTCCTTTATCTGCGGGCAGCCCACTCCGTCGTCGGCAATCGAAACACGCACCCTCTGGTTCATGACGAAAAGACCGATATCGATGTGGCTGCATTTACTGTATTTCATGGAATTGGATATCGATTCAAAAGCATTATCAAGGATGACTTCCCAGGTGGCATCGGAGATCAGTGCGGTATCTCCTTCCGTCGAAAGCTCTGTCTGCACGCCTTTCCCGTTACAATCCTCACATAGCTTATATAACTGGAGCATCGCCAGCTGTCTCTTCTCCGGGCGTTCTTTTCTTAAGATGCCCCGGATCTCATCCATACCGGAGCGGAGCTGATCGATGACCACCTGGATGATGCTTCCGGATTTCTCCGGATCCTTGGAAAGAAGGACCTTGGCGGCCTCGAGCTGATATACGGATCCGTTGATGTTATGTCCGAGTTTGTCGTGAAGCGTCTGTGAAAGTGTCGCACGCTCTTCGAGGATCTGGTTTTCCGCCATGATCATGCTCTTTCTCTGCTCCATCTTCGCGGCGTATTCCTTCTGCTGCATATCACGCTTTAAGTTCTGCTCGTTGATCGTGTCTTCAAGCATCTGCTTTTTGTAGGACCGGATAATATAATTATGCTGCAGATAAACGATGGCTGTAAGCGAAACTGCGATCAGCCGCGTGACGATATTGATTGGTCCCGGCAAAAGAAAACCGACAACAGGAATCAGATAGATCTTCGCATCAAGTGATTCAAACAGCGACAGGAAATCGTATGCTATAACGAATCCCAGAAGCATGAACCCCGTCTCGCCGATGGCCATCAGCGCCGAGAAAAAGCCGGAAGCCATGATCAGAAGGATGAATCTGTATTTCCTGGGGACGATCTCAAAAATACACATGGAAGCAAGGTACATCGCCATCAGAAAGAGCACCCAGGCAGACACCTGCGTATTCTCCGGTCTCTCAACGAAACCATAAGCGCAGAAAGTGACCATCAGAAAGAGGCGCACCAGCACAAAATAATGATTCTTCAACCGTTCCAAAAGATTCTCCCCACCGGTTCGGACTTGGCTACGGAATCTATATACCCACGCTCCGGCAGCCATTTATATTTTCTTTCATCATAATAGCACATTTTGCAACAGTATCCTTTCTCCCCTCGTCTAATATGTAACTGAGAAAAGGGGTGACATACATGAAAGCAAAAAAACTGTTTGTAGGTATACTTATTTCCTCCATTCTGCTGTCAACAGCAAGCGGATGCGCGAACAAAACAAAAACCAAATCAGGTCTTGCCACGATCGATAAGGACAATGGCAACGATGCGATCTTTGAGCTGGTTTCGGGAAAGAGCGCCAAATCAAAGTCAGACGATGAAGATCTGAAGAAAGCATACTCCGAGTTTGTTCTCGGGTTGGCCAAACGCTGCGCGGAAGAATCCGGAGAAGAAAATTTCCTCATCTCCTCCGACTCAGTGCTTTTCGCGCTGGAAATGACCGCGGCCGGTGCTGACGGAGACACACTCGATCAGATGCTCGACACGCTTATGCCGGGTGCGGATAAAGAAGATGCTTTCCTGTTTGCCGTAGACCGTAT
>JAEEWG010000004.1 GCA_016287245.1 Clostridia bacterium | reverse complement strand
ATGGGCGGCTACGAGTCAAAGGCAGTTAGGCTTGAACGACATGTGAAAGCCAGCGTCTTTAGGCGCTGGCCGGTAACATGGGCTTATAGCCCTAGAGCAAACCACCCGTTCGACGGGTGGTTATGATATAACCGAAAATCTCTTACAGTCCGAAAAGAACCTTTAACGCGTCCTTATCGACCTTGGAACCGATGATGCAGAGCTTGCCGGTGACATCCGCAGCGCCGCTTCTTACATCCGCTTCACCCGGTACATAGTCGAAGTGGATCCAGTTGCCGTCTTCGCCGGCGACGATGCCCTTGGCGCGGAGGATCATGCCGAAATCGCCGCTGTCCAGTTCCTCGAGAGCTGCTTTGATAACGGCTTCAGAGAAGGTCTTGGAGGTCTCAAAGCCGATGCTGTCGAAGACCTCGTCTGCGTGATGGTGACCTTCGTGGTCGTGGTCGTGATCGTGGCAGCCGCAGGTGCAGTCCGGACCATGATCGTGATGATGCTCATGTTCATGGTCGTGGTCGTGATGATGTTCATGTTCATGGTCGTGGTCATGGTGATGCTCATGCTCATGTTCGTGTTCATGCTCGTGCTCATGATCATGGTGGTGTTCATGTTCGTGATCGTGGTCATGCTCATCGTGATCATGGTGATGGTGGTGATGCGCATGCTCCTCAGCCTCTAACAGGGCGGCTGCCATATCGGAAGCGGTGAGCGGGTTCTCGATGGCTTCGCGGATCTGTGTGCCCGAGAGCTTTTCCCACGGAGTCGTGATGATCTGGGAGTGATCGTTGATCTCCCGGATCAGCTCGATAGCTGTATCGAGTTTGCCCTGGGCGATGTTTCCGGTGCGGGACAGGATGATCGTGCCGGCATACTTGATCTGGTTTTCGTAGAATTCTTTGAAGTTCTTCAGATAGATCTTGCACTTGCTGGCATCGATGACGGTCACAGTGCCGCAGACCTCGGTGCCTTCCACTTTCTCCACAGCGGCAACGACATCGGAGAGTTTGCCGACGCCGGAGGGCTCGATGAGGATACGGTCCGGAGCATACTGATCGATGACTTCCTTAAGGGCGGTTCCGAAATCGCCGACGAGGGAGCAGCAGATGCAGCCCGAGTTCATCTCGGTGATCTCAATGCCGGACTCCTTTAAGAATCCGCCGTCGATGCCGATCTGACCGAATTCGTTCTCGATGAGGACCAGTTTCTGGCCGTTATAGCCGTCGGAGATCAGCTTCTTGATGAGCGTTGTCTTGCCAGCGCCGAGAAAGCCGGAGAAAATATCTACTTTTGTAGCCATGTTATATACCTTCTTTCAAAATGTGTTTCAGCTGAAGTAAATGATGTCGTTTTCGGGAGCATCCGTGATGTGGAAATTCTCTACCTGAAGACAAGGGATCGCCACCGGTGTGCCCTGGGAGTCGTCGCGGAAGAACCCGATCTTCCCGGTGACCTGAAGCCACTGGTTCTCGGGGAAGCCCCCTCTGACCTTGTAAAGGCACAGAAGCGAGATCGCGCCGATATCGTTGGCACAGCAGGTGTAGGCCTTTCTCTGCAGGACGAAGGCTTCTTTTCTATGCTCGCGCATGAGGACAGCCTGCGCGGTCACGGTGATGCGCTTGCCGTTATATCTCTTGACGTTGTCGAGTGCGTCCGTATAGAAAAGACCGAAGTCATCAGGTTCGATGACACACGGATCATCCTCGAGGTTATAGGGGAGATATTCCCCGATATCGATCATGGCACCGTCCATCCCGAAGAAGGACAGATTCATGGCGGGGTTCAGGGATTTTACCGAGCCCCGGAGCTTAGGTATGTTATTCACTTCCGGATCGACGCGGTTGAAGATGACGTTGTCGCAGAAGCGGTAGTAGTCCGCAAACAGGGTCTGCATGTTGCGGTAATAGTCGTTATATGTGGATGCATCCACGATGGTGATGGCGGCGGCCAGCGCCCAGTTTTCAGGCACATCGACTTCGTCGAAGAACTTGGCCGGGGATACGGAACCGTTCCACTCGATGAGTACGACATCCGGATGGAACTGCGCGTCGATGTTATAGGTGAAGGCCCGTGTGACTTCTTCGGTCTCCACGGTGACGATCTTTAAGGCTTTGCAGGGTGCTCCCTCTTCCGGCGGAAGCTCGACCTCGCCCTCCTCGGTCAGGATCACCAGGACTCTTTTTTCCTGAAAACTGCCATCAGCAAGCCAGGAATGGATAAAGGAAGTCTTGCCGCTGTCGAGAAACCCTGTGAAAAAATACACTAAACAGTCTTCCATATCAAACCGTTCCTTTTCGAAAAGAATCGGTACGAAAAAGATTCCGGTCCGCCGAAAAATCGCGTCCTTTCGGTACTTTTTCTTACCACATAGTATTTTCTTATGGAAAGAGAAGTTTTTCAAGCGTCAAAATCCATAAATTGCTTTTATATTTTCGCGCATAGTATAATGAAAAAGAACAGGAAAATGTAATGGGTCGCATAACCAATTGCTGAAGGAGGCGAATTGCTTTTGGTGGACATACTCTCCGCTCATGTGGCATTTCTGCTTTTTGAGTCGATCTTCTGTTTAATATCGGCTGTCCTTTGCGCGCTTAAGAATAGTCAGGAGAAGAAGGCCCGTGTCGTCGTGACTCTCCTGAATATCATGGCCGGAGCGCTGCTCCTGTGTGATTTTGTCGAGTATATTTTCCATGGCCGTCCCGGGGCGATCGCGTCTTTTGTGATGTATTCGTCCAACCTGATGGTATTCCTCCTTTGTGATCTTTTCCTGATCGTCATCGACATTTATCTTTCGATCGTCATTTTCGGCGAGTTCAGTTTCCGAAAAGACGCGAAATGCCGGAGAAGAAATTTCCTTTGCTTCCTGATCTCGGGCATCGGGATGCTTCTGGTCGTAATTTCCCATTTCACCGGGCTCTATTACACGATCGACGGGACGAACAAGTATCACAGAGGTGACTATTTCTACGTCTCCGTCATTATCGCCATGCTTGGAATGGCGATCATATTCTCGATCCTGATCCAGTACAGGAAGAAGATGCAGAAATACCGCTTCCTGGCGCTTCTGTCCTATATCCTCCTGCCGCTGATCGGATTTATCTACCAGCTTTTATTCTTCGGATTTGCATACATGGATATCGGCATCGCACTTTCGGTGAATATCCTGTTTGTCGAGAATATCGTGTACCAGAACAAGCAGATCATCAAGGCGGAGAGGACGGACCTTCGTACAGGTCTTCCCAACGAGCAGAGCTGTATCGAGTGGCTCGAGGAGAGAAGAGGACAGCCGGAACTTCTGAAACATGCGGTCGTCTTTTTCGACATCTCCCGTATCTCCTCCATTAACAGAAAGTATGGACCGGAGACAGGATCGCGCGTTCTGAAGTCCTTCGCCGGCTCTTTTGCCGAAGAATTTCCGAAGGAGGAATTCCTCGGACATCTTCAGGGAGATCAGTTCGTCGCAATCGTGCAGAAGGATCATCTTCCGGATCTTTTGAGTAAACTTACGGATCTCAAGGTAAAATTCACCGACGATACGGGAAGAGACCATGAGTCACGCCTTCCGGTCACCGCCGGAGTGTACGAGATCAAGAAGGGTGATCACAACGGAGAGGACATCCTCACGTTCGCGGCCACGGCGCTTGAACAGGCAAAGGCAGGCACAGGACATCCGATCGTCTATATGACGAAAGAATTGATGGACTCGATCGAAGAGAAAAGACGCTTTGAAGCGAAGATCCGAAAGGGCCTTGATGAAGGAGAGTTTGTGCCTTACTACCAGCCGAAAGTCAACAGCCGGACGAAGGTGCTGTGCGGCGCGGAGGCGCTGGCCAGATGGAACCACAAGGGCGAGGTCATCAACCCCAGCTCGTTTATCCATATCATGGAGATGAACGAATCCATCTGTGAGCTGGATATGTATATGCTCCGGACGATCTGTAAGGATATCTCTTCCTGGCTCGAACAGGGCCTGCAGATCCCGCCGATCTCTATCAATTTCTCCAGAAGGAACCTGGCCGATCCGGATCTTGCGAAGAAGATCGATGAGATCGTCACGGAGAGCGGTGTCCCGAAAGAACTGATCGAGATCGAGATCACGGAGACGATGGATGAATTCCCGATCAGTGTCATGAAGGAATTCGTTGACGACTTAAGAAGGCGAGGATTCTGCTCCTCGATCGACGATTTCGGAAGTGCCAATTCTTCCATGGCGGTGCTTAGGGAGATCTCCTTCGACACGATGAAGATCGACAAAGGCTTTATCGACAGGGACTTTTCGAAAGACCTGACGATCCTGAATCACATCATCAAGATGGCGCAGTCCATCGGGCTTACGATCGTGGCTGAAGGGGTCGAACAGGAAAATCAGATCAAGACCCTGAATTCCTTCGGCGCCGAAATCATCCAGGGCTACTACTATGACCGCCCGATGCCGAAAGACCAGATGGTCGAGCGCATCAAGAATCCATGCTACGATAAGTGATCCGAAAAGGATCTTCGTTCTCCTCTCTCTCCTCTGAAAAGATGACCATATGGGCTTTTTATGCTAAAATGTGTCGTGGTAAATAAGGAAATGTATTTAGAGGAGTCGTACCCAGGTGGCAGAGGTCTTCGATTATCTTAAAGAATTCAACTTCGCGTCCGTTGTTGTACGGCTTTTGCTTGCCATGGTCCTCGGCGGTCTCATCGGTCTGGCCGTCGGTGCCGGTTTCTATGGAGGAGCGATCCTCGGCACCGGCCTTGTGCTTCTGGCGGAGACCCTGTTTTCCTATTTCCTACCTGGGGGTGACCGGGAAGCGCGATGCCGTCATGTCTGTATTCTGTCGTGCTGACGGTCCGCCCCTCCGAAGAAGCTTTTGAAGCATCGGAGGCACCCTACGAAAACAAAGGAGAAAGAGTCACATGAAAAAGAAAATAATAAGTTCCTTATTGATCCTCTCGATGACAGCCGGAATGCTCGCATCTCTTACATCCTGTAAACTTCCGGAAAAATACCCGGAGACCACGCCTTCCGATCTGCCGCGTCCGATCGAAAAGACGGAATCGACGGAACCGACGGAAGCGGAGACGACACTTCCGCCGTACCACTGTGTCAACCCGAAGTTCGAAGGACTCTCTGCACCGGAGATCTGTGCACTTCTGACCTTAGAGGAGAAAGCCAGCCAGATGGTCCAGGGCGCCAACTACGCCATGCCGCTGGAGGAGATGCAGAATAACTGCTTTGGTTCGGTCCTTTCCCATTATCCGGACTGGCCGGCACTTCCGCAGTCCGACTGGCAGGAGATGACTTCCCGTTATCAGGATGCGGCGCTCCTTTCGAATACCCGTATCCCGTATATCTATGGAAACGACTGTGTTCACGGCATCCTGGAAGCCAGTGGTTCCGTCATCTTCCCGCATAACATCAATCTTGGCGCCGCCAATGACGAGGCCCTGACCTTCGAGATGGGGCTTATTACCGGAAGCGAGATGCTCCACTGCGGCATCCTCTGGACATTCTCTCCGTGTGTGGCTTCCGCACAGGATCCGCGCTGGGGCCGTACCTATGAGTCGTATTCCAGTGATGAGAGCATTGTCACGCCGCTCGCCCTTTCCTATACCAAGGGATTGATGTCGCAGGGTGTTATCCCGTGTCCGAAGCACCTGCTTGGTGACGGATACACGGTATACGGTACCGGCGAGGATCGCCGCCTGATCGACAGAGGCGATGCGCAGATGACTGAAGAAGAGATCAACAAGTGCCTTCAGGTATATAAGGCACTGATCGACGAAGGCGTTCCGTCCCTCATGCTTTCCCATTCTTCGTTAAATGGCGTGAAGATGCACGAGAACAAGGAACTGATCTCCCGCATCCGAAACGAACTCGGTTTTACCGGAGTTATCCTTTCAGACTGGGATTCCATGCATAACTGCTCCGGTGATTCGGATTATGATAATGTGATCCTGTGCGTCAATGCCGGCGTCGATATGTTCATGGAGGGCGAAGGTTTCGCGGCTACCCGTGATCTGATCGTGGATGCGGTGGAAGATGGTGAGATCCCGATGGAGCGCATTGATGACGCTGTCACAAGGATCATCCAGATGAAGATGGATGCGGGTCTTTTCGAAGATCCTTTCCTCGAGAATGTTCAGCCTTCTTATGAGTGGAACAGCACCCATGCACACGAAGTGGCCAGAAAGCTGGCGGCCGAGTCCATGGTGCCGCTCGTACTTCCGGAAGAGGGCAAGATCAAGATCGGTGAAGGCATGAAGGTCTTCGTATGCGGCCCGGCGGCAAATGACACCGGCGCGATGTGCGGCGGCTGGACATACCTCTGGCAGGGCGCCAGCGATCAGGATGTCTCCGGACAGCACTGGTGCAAGGAAGGCCCGTCGATCCTGGAAGCACTTCAGAAAGAAGCCTCGGCGAGAGGATTTGAGATCGTAACAGATAAAGAAGAGATGGAAAACTGTGATGTGATCCTCCTTTGCGTCGGAGAGATTCCGTATGCAGAGTGGGAAGGCGACACGGGAGATCTTTCCATCACAGGTTCCAAGGCACTTCCCGGAAACAGGGAAGCGATCGAGCTCGTTGCCGAATATAAGAAAGAAGCCAACGAAAAGAAGAGCAAGAAGAATCCGGTAAAGCCGGTCATCACCCTGATCGTCGCCGGAAGAAATGTTCTTATCGACGAGTACGTCTCCGACTGGGATGAAGTCATCATGTGCTACCTGCCGGGTTCGGAAGGCGGAAACGCAGTATGCGATCTTCTTACCGGCAAGACGGAGTTCTATGGACGCCTGCCGATGCCTTACTATTCTTCTATTGATCAGATCGGCTCGGAGACCGGCGAATGCTGGCTACCCCTTGGATTCTCTGCAGCAGAGAAGAAGGAAGTTGAACTGGATACCAACGAAGAAACCTGAGACGGATCTTTTCGAAGAGAAAAATGAGCGGAAAATACTGCCGATCCCGGGGGCAATACTCCCGGGAATCCTGTTTTGTACCTTTTGCTACGATAAGTAGCAGAAATATATCCAAATGACAACTGCAGTTTCTAGGAACGGTTCTCGTTTCGGACTACCATGGAGACAACAAATCCAAGGAGGAACAAGACAATGACATTCGCAGAGAAATTAAAGACAGCAAGAAAGAACGCGGGCATGTCCCAGGATGCACTGGCAGAGAAGCTGGGAGTTTCCCGTCAGGCCGTAACGAAGTGGGAGACAGGCCGCGGGATCCCGGATATAGAGAATATAATGGTCATTTCTAATCTCTTCGGCATCTCGGTCGATGAGTTTCTTTCCTCGGAGAAAGAAGCGGCCCCGAGAAAGGGTTTCCTCTATGAGAGCCGTACCGAATACGACATCGACGGAAAGAAGCATTTCGATATGAACCTCGGTTCCGCATCCGAACTTCTCATCATCGGATCAGACGGTGAGAAGATCGTGGTCACATTAGGTTCCAATGATAAAGCACTCGAAGAGATCGCTCATGATTTCAAAGTGAAGATCGACGACGGCAAGGGCTGCGCAGATATCGATATCCACCGCCGGAAAGAAGTAAGAGAGGCCACCGCGAAGGCATCTCTTGTGATCGAGATCTCCCTTCCGAACCGCTATCTCAGCGATGTTGAGGCTTCCTGCAACTGCGGGACTGTCGCCATCTTCGGGATCACCTGCGAAGACTTCGAGGTGGAAGGCAAGATCTCGAATCTGAAGGTGGATGAGTTCTCCGGGTGTCTTGAGATCGACAGCAACCTCGATATGGCGATCGAAGTCGGCTCTTTCGAAGGAAGCGTCGAAATCAATCAGATCTCCGCAACCTCCCGCTTAAGCGTAAAAGAGGGCGTCGCCTTCCGCGGGATCGCACACGGCAGATCCGTCTCTATCTCTTATGAGGATGAAAGCGGTAACGCCTGCGACGATTTTTCCGATACCGCTTCCGGAAATGTCATCGAACTGGCCGGCAGCAAGAGCGAACTCCTGATCAGCAGACGGTAAAAGGATTCCTGCCTTTTCAATTAAACAACAAAAAATACCTTCGCCGCTCCTCCGCAGGGCAACGCCCGAGGACAGAGCTAGAAGGTATTTTTCTGTTTGTTGTAATTTAAGGATCAGGAATCCTTACCGTCTCTGATGACGTTTCTCTTGATCTTACCGGAGATGGTCTTCGGGAGTTCAGTTACGAACTCAACGACACGCGGGTACTTATAAGGTGCGGTGTTGGTCTTAACGTATTCCTGGATCTCTTTTTTCAGTTCTTCGGTCGGCTCGGCACGTCCCGGAACGAGAACGATCGTGGCCTTAACGACCATACCGCGGACGCCCTGCGGGTCAGGTGTTCCTGTTACGGCACACTCAAGTACATAAGGAAGCTCCATGATGACGCTCTCGATCTCGAATGGCCCGATACGGTAACCGGAAGACTTGATCACATCGTCGACACGACCGACGTACCAGATGTAGCCATCCTCGTCCATCCAGGCGGTATCACCTGTGTGGAAGTAGCCGTCATGCCAGGATTCTTTGGTCTTTTCTTCGTTCTGGTAGTAACCGAGATAGAGGCCGCACGGAACGACATCTACGGTGCGGATGCAGATCTCGCCGGTGGTACCCGGAGGGCAGTCATTGCCGTCTTCGTCGAGGATGTGCACATCGTACGGAGTAACGGCCTTACCCATGGAACCGAGACGGATCGCGGATCCTACGAGGTTACCGATAACGAGAGAAGTCTCGGTCTGACCGAAGCCTTCCATCAGGCGGATACCGGTAGCTCTCATGAACTGGTTGAATACCTCAGGGTTCAGGGCTTCACCGGCAACTGTCGCATACTTCAGGGAAGTCAGATCGTACTGGGACAGATCTTCCTTAACGAGGAAACGGTACATGGTCGGCGGAGCACAGAAAGTGGTCACGTTATACTTGGCGAACATCGGCAGGATCTCGTTGGCATGGAATCTGTCGAAGTCGAAGGTGAATGTCGGCGCTTCGCAGAGCCACTGACCGTAGAGCTTACCCCAGAGGGACTTACCCCAGCCGGTATCGGAGATCGTGAAGTGCAGACCATTCGGATCTACATTGTGCCAGTACTTCGCTGTGGCAAAGTGTCCCAGAGAATACTTGTGGGAGTGTGCCGCGATCTTCGGGTAACCTGTGGTACCGGAAGTGAAGAACATGACCATCGGATCATCGCCCTGTGTGGCATTTGCCGGACGCTCATATACTTCGTCTGCGGAAGGCATCTCATAGTTGAAGTTATGCCACTTGTCGCTCATGCCTTCCATGGGCAGGAATCCGCCCTGCTCGAAAAGCACCGCTTTGTTTTTCAGACCGGCTTCATCGACAGAAGCTTTTCCTTCGAGGACTTTGAGAAGGTTAACACCCGCCTCGTCATCGGCACCGTTGGCCATGATGAGCTTGATGTCCATGCCGCACTTTTCGGCAGCCTTCTGGGCCTCAAGAGCTGTGTCGCCGTTACCGGTGATCACGATGGCGGAAACGCCTGCAGACTTGAAACGGTAATCGAAGTCGTGCTCCTTCAGAAGGTTCGTGGCCGGGATCGCGATCGCACCGATCTTGTGAAGTGCGAGGATCGAGAACCAGAACTGGTAGTGACGCTTCAGCACGAGCATGACTCTGTCGCCGTGCTTGATGCCGAGGCTTTCAAAATAGTTCGCGGTCATTGCGGTGAACTTTTTCATCTCGGCGAAAGAAAAGCGGTGATCGGTCACACCGTCTTTTGCGACCCACATCATGGATGTCTTGTTCGGGTCCTTATCCGCCATTGCATCGACGAGGTCGAAGGCAAAATTGAACTTATCGGCTTCCGGTGTGTAGGAGATCGATGTCAGCTTGTTGTTGGCATCGAGCACATCTGTGACATACTTTCTATATACCGGATTCGGTACTGCGGCCAGATCGAAGTTGGTCTTGTTATCTTCTACATAAGAAGTCTGGACTGTCTTCTCATAAGAGTCGCCCTTGGTCCACTTCTCCGGATTTAATACGATCGCGTAGAACTGGCAGTCTTCGCCACCGAGAGCATATTCGTTATGCGGTGTTCTACTGTCGAAGAAGATGGAGTCACCGGGATATAAGATCTCGGAGTGGTCACGGAGCATGACTTTAAGGCAGCCTTTCGTGACGATATTGAGCTCCTGACCGGAGTGGGTGACAAGCTTGTACGGCGGATTTAAGGCTTCCTCAGAATACGGGATCGTGACCTCGAAAGGCTCGCACAGTTTGTTTCTGAAAAGGTGACCGAGACGCATATACTTAAAGCCGCCGCGGCGGGTGATCGGAAGACCTTCGCCCTTTCTTGTTACGGCATATTCACGCAGTGCCGGTGTTGTACCTTCCATCAGTTCGGAGATCTCAACGCCGCAGAGATTTGCAACTTTGTAGACGAAGGTGAAGCTGAAGTCCTCGGTACCTTCTTCGTAGTTTATGTACTCTTCCTCAGTGACTTCGACTTTCTCCGCCATGTCCTTGGTCGAAAGTCCCATGTCCAGACGCAGCGCCTTGATACGGCTGGCTACCTCAGAGATCTTCTGTTCAAGAAGCCCGGCCTGTTCGCTGTTTCTCATCAATGTTTCGTTCTTTTCTAGTTCGCTCATTTTCTGTGTTCCTCCATAAGCTCCCTACAAGTTGCGCTGCCTTTCGCCATGAGACAATAAAAAAACGCCCCAACGTCCACATTCGGACATTGAGACGGCTATTTACCGCGGTACCACTCAATTTGCAAATATACATTCGCCACTTAATAGGTTCTATCAAACCCTTCGCCTTAACGCGGCTCTTACGTGTACAGTCTACTCAAGTATAAAACTCATTCGGTGTACCGGCTCGGAAGCGATAGTCATCTGGATCATCCCGGATACCGGCTTTCAGCAGGGCGCCGGCTCTCTGTGAGGCGAAATGGTCACGACCTTCTTCGTCATCGCTTTTTACATCGTGATAATACCGCCCGCATTTTTGTTTGTCAACAGTTTTTTCACATTAGTTTCGAAATTGCGCTATTTTATGCGTGCACCTTATAGTGTATAATCTACTCTAGGGTAAAAGGACAAAAGCCAACGGGTATTTCGTACTCAGGTGGAGGAAACATGGAAGTTTCGAAGAGAATTAAAAGAATCGTAGCGATCTGCTTGTTCTTAGCAGTATCTATAAGTATGTGCGGCTGCTCTACAATGTCTATCTTCAAGAAGGACGACCGCACGGTCGATGATTATAAGAAAGAAGCGACGGAACTGAGTTATTATCTCATCCGCAGAATGTTCATCGCAGACTATGATTCCGTGAATTCCTATGTGAATAAGAGTGACCGCGGAGAAGTGAAGACGGCGGTCCTTTCTCTGGATACAGGTCTTTACAAGGATGCGGATGTCGCGATCTCTGCGATCAATATCGATGAAGAGACCTACAGTACGACGATCGAATACCGTATCACGCTGACCTTCGAAAGAGACACGAAGGCGTTCCTTTGCAAGATGAGAATGACCAGATCGGGAAGCAGCTGGCGCATTGCCAATGCCATTCCTTTCTGCTCTGACCTTCAGAAGATCAACGATGCATACATAAACGGGAAGAAAATAGATGAACAATACAGAATATAAGATCACGGTAAGTGACAGCGGAGATTGTTTCCGCATCGATACCGCGAATACAAGTTATGTGATCGGAATTCAGGATGGCCTATATTTAGGCCATTTCTACTATGGGGCGAAGATCCCCGAGACGGATCTTTCATATAAGACGGCATTTGCTCCGCCGATGTCCCCGGTAAAGTCAGCGCGCGACCTCTGCGTCTTCATGGACTGCTTCCATTTCGAGTATCCGGGCTGGGGTGCGGGTGACAGCCGCGAAGGCGCGCTGAAAGCTATCGACAGAGACGGGACTTCACGCGTGCATCTCCTTTATCAGGGCTATCGTATTTCTTCGGGAAAAGAACCGATCCCCGGGCTTCCTTCGACTTTTGCAGCGGAGGATCCGGTCGAAACACTGGAGATCGATCTAAAAGATCCGGATACGGGACTTTCCGTCACACTCTTTTACACCGCTTTTCCGGAATGCGACGTGATCGCAAGACGTGTTGAAGTGAAAAACGAAGGCGATCATGACCTGGACCTTCAGAGAGTCCTGTCCGCCACGATGGATATGCCCGGTGTGGACCGGCAGGGAAGGCCCTTTGAACTTCTGACATACCATGGCACCTGGGCAAGAGAGTTCACTAAAGAGATCCGACCGATCGGGTACGGAAGGACCGGCGTCGTATCGATCTGCGGAAAAACCGGCAACCGCATGCAGAGTTTTCTGGGACTTGTTTCCCCGGCGGTCTCGCAGGAACAGGGTGAAGTCTATGGCCTTCAGTTCCTTTATTCCGGCAACTTCAGCTCGATGGTGGAGAAGGGCCCGAACGGCGATATCCGTGTGAGCATGGGCATCCATCCGGAGGAGTTCACCTGGAAACTTGCCCCGGGAGAGACTTTCTATTCGCCGGAGGCGATCCTTACCTATTCGGATGCGGGACTCGGAAAAATGAGCCGCAATTTCCATGACCTTTACCGCGCACATCTCATCCGCGGGAAATATAAGGATAAGAAACGTCCGATCCTCATCAACAACTGGGAAGCGACGTATTTTGATTTCGACCACGATAAGCTCCTTTCGATCGCGAAGCAGGCGAAAGAATGCGGTATCGAGATGCTCGTGGTAGATGACGGCTGGTTCGGAAAAAGAAATGACGATAACACGAGCCTCGGGGACTGGACAGTCAACGAGGAGAAACTGCCGGGCGGTATCCGCCGCTTAAGCGACGAGCTTTCCGCTATGGGCATGAAGCTCGGCCTGTGGTTTGAGCCGGAGATGGTCTCTCCGGATTCGGATCTTTTCCGTGCGCATCCGGATTATGCGATCGCGATCCCGGGAAGGGAACCGGCAAGATCCAGAAATCAGCTGGTGCTGGATGTATCCAGAAAAGAGGTAAGGGACTTCCTTTTCGACTCGATCCGGAAAGTCCTCGGAAGTGCCGATATCGCGTATGTGAAATGGGACATGAACCGCCACCTTTCCGATCTATACAGTGCAGGTCTTCCTTCCGGGCGGCAGGGAGAACTGATGCACAGATTTACACTGGGGGTATATGACCTTCAGGAGAGACTTCTGTCCGCTTTCCCGGATCTTCTCCTGGAGAACTGCAGCAGCGGCGGCGCGAGATTTGATCCCGGCATGCTCTACTACAGCCCGCAGATCTGGACGTCGGACGATACCGATGCCTATGAGCGCATCCGCATCCAGGCGGGGGCACAGACCTTGTATCCGCTGTCCTGTCTGGGCGCACATGTTTCCATCTGCCCGAACCACGTGACGGGAAGGACCGTTCCCTTCATGACGAGAGGGATCGTCGCACTGGCCGGGACATTCGGATACGAGCTGGACATCACGCAGCTTTCCGAGGAAGATAAAGCACTCATCCGCCGTCAGGTGGAGCTTTTCCATACGTATAACGACCTTGTGCGAAACGGCGATTTCTACAGGATCGCTTCTTTTGCCGATAACGGTTTTTATGACTGCTACGGCGTCGTATCGAAGGATAAAAAGGAGATGCTCCTTACATTCCTCCATGTGATGAACCAGCCCTGCATGCCGAACCGCCATATCTGTCTTAAGGGCCTTGCTCCGGAGAAGCGTTACCGCGTGTCCCTGGTGGAGGAAAGTTCGGGCAGGGAGAAAAAGGATATCGTCTGTGAGGCCTTCGGAAGCACGCTCATGAACGCGGGCATCGTGATCCCCTGTATGTACGGCGATTTCCAGTCCGCTCTCTATCACATTGAAGAGGTGTGATCTTATGATCGACTGTAAAATATACCACCTTCTGGAAGGTGCGGAAAAAGCGCGCGGCCTGACCGTCATTATCGACGTGTTCCGCGCCTTTTCTCTTGAATGCTATCTCTACGATATGGGGGCCGCCCTCGTGCGCCCGATCGGTTCGATCGAGGAGGCACGCCTTCTTTCCGAAAAGATCCCGGATTCTGTCCTTGTCGGGGAACGGTCGGGGATCCGCGTGGACGGCTTTGCTTTCGGGAATTCTCCTTCCCAGATCGAAAAGGAGAAGGAGAGGATCCGGGGGAAAGTCATCCTGCATACGACCAGTGCAGGGACGCAGGGGATCGTACATGCTTTGGGCGCGGAGGAGATCCTCACAGGAAGCCTGGTGAATGCCCGCGCCATCGCCGAATACATTAAAAAGCGTGCTTCAGAAGCGGGAGATCAGGGATCGCAGTTTCCTGTAAGCCTTGTGGCCATGGGCACTTCCGGGAAAAGAAATGCCGCGGAAGATGAGCTCTGTGCCGAGTATATCAAGGCCCTTGTGGAAGACAAAAAGATCCCGCCGGATTTCGAAGAAAGGCGGCAGGATCTTAGAAACTTAGATGGAAAACGATTTTTCGATCCATCGATGCAGGAGCATTTCCCGCAGAAAGATTATTATATGTGCATCAGACAGGATCTTTTCCCGTATGTGCTTCGTATCCGAAAAGACGATCTCGGATACGTAAGTGAGAAGATCGATATTCCTTTAGCCCAGAGATGAGGACTGTGTCTCTTCGACAGCTACGGTGATCTCTTTTTCTTTTCCGTCACGAAGGATCTTGAGCTTTAAGGAGCCGCCGATACCGGCATTCTGGATATGGCTCTTCAGTTCGGAGATCTCATTGACTTCTTCACCATCGATCTCGAGAATGACGTCACCGGCCTTCATGCCGGCCTTTTCTGCCGGGCTGTCAGCGATGATGTCATGGATGCCGATGCCCTTGGCAGAACCGTAGGCTTTCTCCGTAGACTTTTCCGCATATACGCCGATATAAGGAGCCGATACATAGCCCTTTTCCACGATGCTGTCGATGACATCTCTTACGCTTGTGATCGGGATCGCAAAGCCGATGCTCTCGATCGTGGCCTGCTGCTGTCCGTTATTGGAATACTTGGCATTCGTGATACCGATGACCTCTCCGTACATATTGAAGAGCGCGCCGCCGGAGTTACCGGAGTTGATGGCACAGTCGGTCTGGATCAGGTTCATAGGCTGATTGTTGATCGTGACTGTACGATTGAGAGCGCTGACATAGCCCTTCGTCAGGGAGAAGGTGAGCTCGCCGAGAGGATTGCCGATCGCGATGACTTCGTCACCGACATTGAGTTTGTCGGAATCTCCGAGAATGACCGGAGTCAGACCCTTGGCATCGATCTTCAGGACCGCCAGGTCATTGCTGATATCAAAGCCGATCACTTTCGCGCTAAAGGACTGTCCGTCGTAAGTGGTGACGGTGATCTGATTTGCGTCCTCGATAACGTGGTAGTTTGTAACGATATAGCCGTCTTCGGTCAGAATGAATCCGGAACCGGAAGCCGCGGCGGTGGTCTCATAACCATAGTAGTTATAGTTGATGGAAGTGGAGATGCCGACGGTGGAGTTTACATTTGCCGCATAGATCTCAGCTGCCGTGTGCTGCTCGTTCGTATCTACGTTCTTCGTATTCAGGACGGAGTAGTCACGCTCTCCCTCTAACACGGTGGACTGGTTTTTCTTTCCCGTGGAAGAATTCGTCACTTTGGAAGAATTCTTCGAAGCGGCCTTTTTGGCAGCGGATACGGCTTCGCTGCGTACGCTCTCCGACCACTTGATGCCGTAAAGGATCGATCCGCAGGTACCGAGTGCGGCGCCGAGGAGACAGAAGACCACAAGTGCGGCAGCAAATCTCTTCTTGCTGATCGAAAGGGAATTAGAAGACTTTTCTTTCTTTGCTTTCTTTTCCTTTTTCGGAGCCGTTTCCACGACAGGCGCTGTGACCTGCGGCACGGAAGAAGCAACTTCCGGTTTCGGAAACTGGGGCTGGGAAAAAGTCGTTGGCGTCAGGATCGGCGGCTGCATGGACTGGCCGGCCGTACGGTATTCGCTGCCCGGGATAACGGGGGTAGTATTTTCTTTCATTTCATTCGAATTATTCTCGATATTCATAGACATATACTCGTCTCCTTTCCAAAGGTAAACGTTTCATCTACCTTGTAGTATACTCTAGCAAGTCAACTTTAAAATTACTTTAAAGTAAGAAATCCGCAGTATTATTCCGCAAAAAAACGAGCTGACCCGGATCTTTAAGGAGAAAGGCCATCCTCAACTTCCAGGATTTCAATTATGAATGGGAGCGGGCGTACTATCTCAGGAAACTGGAACGGACAGAACGATTGTGTGCAGTTTGAGTCACATGATATAATGACATTACAATTACTCGAATAGAACATCAGGACATCGTAAAGCTAGTCATAAAACCGCAAGATATTATCTATTACATTTTCTTGCCGGGAACTACAAGGATGGTGATAGTATGAGTAACGGGAATCATACCGGTATCATCGTGGGCATCGTGCTGACTACACTGGCCTTAATCGTGGGTGCGAATATCGGGGTCGGATATTACATGCGGCACGCCCAAGTCGTGGATATGTATTATATTTTCAGTAACTCTTGCCCTAGCCCGTTTGTGTATCAATTAGATCCTATGACCGGAGAAATGATTGACATTAATGACGATACTGCAAACCAGGAATATCATGGCCCCACTTCTTGGGAGGGCTGGAAGAAGGCGCCTTTCGAAGAATCGTCTGTCAACAAGACCCTGTGGGCGATCGATATCGCACTCATCGGCGCAGGCATTTTCGCTTACCTTCTTATCCTGGCTTTCGAAGAAGGCAACGCCGGAAAACTACTTAAAATGTCCGGTCTGTTTGTCGCCTACATCGTACTTGCCGGAGGGGTGCTCCTCGGCATTTATAACTACTTTCTCCATAAGACATATACAGTGGAAAACCATCTGAACGCGCCGATCATCTATATCTATGACGATCAGTCGCGGGAAGTGACGGTCAAGCTGGATGTGAACGGCACGCTGACCCACACCTACCCTTCCTACGATACGGATGCGGGATGGACCGTGAAGTCTTCTCCCGACGGAACGCTGACAGACAGCAAAGGCCGGCAGTACGAGTACCTCTTCTGGGAGGCAGATGCGGCGATGCCGATCGATCTCAGTACAGGCTTCTGTGTAAAGGGCGAAGATACCGCTGTTTTTCTGGAAAAAGCACTGTCCGATCTGGGACTTTCGGATACGGAGGCAAATACATTCATCATGTACTGGCTGCCGCAGATGGAAGAGAATCCCTATAACGTGATCGCCTTCCAGACCACTACATATGAAGATACCGTCGTGCTCGACGTCGATCCGGCACCGGATACGGTCATCCGTGTGAATATGGCATACTTTGGGACTTCCGAATATGTGGAGATGCAGCCGCAGGATCTAAAAACTATGAATCCATCGCTTCAGGAACGCGAGGGACTTATACTCGTCGAGTGGGGCGGCGAGGAGATTGCGATGCCCTGATTCCGATAGGGTGCAGCTCTCTGCCGAACACAGATAGAAGCAAACGAAAAGGGGCGTCTCTTCGTGATCCGAATCACTTTTGAGACAGCCCCTTTTCCCAAATCAGATATATATTCTTTAGATGATGTCGTGGTGGTGATCCTGCAGGCTCTTGACCGGGAAGTTCGGGTTGGCCTTATATGCCTTGATGCCCTCCGCACTGGCCTTGGCAGCTGCCATAGTGGTGATGTACGGAACTCTGTGGCGGATCGCCTCTTTACGGATGTAGCTGTCGTTATGCACAGAGGTCTTGCCGGCCGGTGTGTTGATGATCAGCTGGATCTCACCGTTCGTGATCTTATCTGTGATATTCGGACGGCCCTCGTAGAGCTTGTTGACACGCTCTGCGTCGATGCCGGCTTCCTTGATCATCTCATAGGACTTACCGGTAGCAAGGATATGGAATCCGATCTCGTCAAATGCCTTGGCGATATCGATGAGCTCATCCTTATCGCGGTCGCATACGGAAAGAAGTACGTTACCCTCGGACGGAAGCTTCGTCTGGGTCGCTTCCTGTGCCTTGAAGTACGCTTCACCGAAGGACTCGGAGATACCGAGGACCTCACCGGTGGATCTCATCTCCGGTCCGAGTACCGGGTCAACTTCCTGGAACATATTGAACGGGAAGACGGCTTCCTTGACGCCGTAGTGCTTGATGATACGATCCTTGAGCTCCGGTACCGGGGACGGCTTGCCGGTGATCTCGGATGTCATGATCTCGGTTGCAACCTTGACCATGTTGATCGCGCAGACCTTGGAAACGAGCGGTACGGTACGGGAAGCACGCGGGTTCGCCTCGAGAACGTAAACGACATCGTCCTCGATTGCATACTGCATATTCATGAGACCACGTACGTTCATCTCGATCGCGATCTTTCTGGTGTAATCCTTGATCGTCGCGATCTGCGCTTCGGTCAGGTTCTTCGAAGGCAGGATGCAGGCGGAGTCACCGGAGTGAACACCGGCCAGCTCGATGTGCTCCATAACGGCCGGAACGAAGCAGTGCTCGCCATCGGAGATCGCGTCAGCTTCGCACTCCGTTGCGTGGTGCAGGAAGCGGTCGATGAGGATCGGACGGTCAGGTGTAACACCAACGGCAGCGTCCATATAAACGCGCATCATCTCGTCGTCATGTACGACTTCCATGCCGCGTCCGCCGAGAACGTAGGAAGGACGAACCATGACCGGATAGCCGATCTTGTTGGCGATCGCCAGAGCATCGTCTACGGTTACAGCCATGCCGGCTTCCGGCATCGGGATGCCGAGGCGGTCCATCATGGCGCGGAAGTGATCACGGTCTTCTGCGAGGTCAATGGTCTCCGGTGTGGTACCTAAGATATTGACGCCGTTCTTCTTAAGATCAGCAGCAAGGTTCAGAGGTGTCTGACCACCGAACTGGGCGATGACGCCGAGCGGCTTTTCCTTATCGTGGATAGAAAGAACATCTTCCAGTGTCAGAGGCTCGAAGTAGAGCTTGTCGGAAGTATCGTAGTCAGTGGATACGGTCTCCGGGTTGCAGTTGACGATGATGGATTCAAATCCCATCTTCTTCAGTGCCAGAGCGGCATGTACGCAGCAGTAGTCGAATTCGATACCCTGACCGATACGGTTCGGGCCGCCGCCTAAGATCATGATCTTCTTCTTGTCGGAAGACGGGCTCTTATCCTCGGAGAGGTGATAGGTGGAGTAGTAGTAAGCTGCATCCTGTGTGCCGCTTACGTGTACGCCTTCCCATGCTTCGCGGATGTTGTACTGGTAACGGGCATTGCGGATATCCTCTTCCGGTACCTCGAGGAGCTTGCTGAGGTAACGGTCGGAGAAACCGTCGAGCTTGGCCTGACGGAGGATCTCCTCAGACGGAACAGCGCCCTTGATGCCGATCAGGGATTCTTCTTCCTGTACGAGCTCGAGCATCTGCTCTAAGAACCAGTGCTTGATCTTCGTTAAGTTGTAGAGCTCTTCCACTGTCGCGCCTTTTCTCAGGGCTTCGTAGAGGATGAACTGTCTGTCGGAAGTCGGGTAAGCGAGCTTCTGCATCAGCTCTTCCTTGGAAAGATCGTGATAGTTCTTCGCAAAGCCTAAGCCGTAGCGGCCGGTCTCAAGACTTCTGATCGCCTTCTGGAAAGCTTCCTTATAGGTCTTACCGATACTCATGACCTCACCGACGGCACGCATCTGTGTACCGAGCTTGTCGGAAGCCCCCTTGAACTTTTCGAAAGCCCAGCGTGCGAACTTGATAACGACATAGTCTCCGTCCGGTACGTACTTGTCGAGAGTACCGTACTTGCCGCACGGGATCTCATCGAGTGTCAGGCCGCATGCGAGCATAGCGGAAACGAGAGCAATCGGGAAACCTGTAGCCTTCGAAGCGAGAGCCGAAGAACGGGAAGTTCTCGGGTTGATCTCGATAACTACGATACGGCCGGAAACCGGATCGTGTGCGAACTGGCAGTTACAACCGCCGATAACTTCGATCGCGCGGACGATCTTGTAGGAGTATTCCTGAAGGACCTTCTGTACATCCTCGGAGATGGTGAGCATCGGAGCGGAGCAGAAGGAGTCACCGGTGTGGACACCGATCGGGTCGATGTTCTCGATAAAGCAGACGGTGATAACATTGTCGGCAGAGTCACGTACGACTTCGAGCTCGAGCTCTTCCCAGCCGGCGATGCATTCTTCTACGAGGACCTGACCTACGAGGCTGGCCTGAAGACCACGCTCGCAGACGATCTTCAATTCGTCCACATTATAAACAAGGCCGCCGCCGGCACCGCCCATCGTGTAGGCAGGTCGGAGAACGACCGGGTATTTCAGTTCTTCAGCGATCTTGACCGCTTCATCAACGGAATAAGCAACGCGGGATCTCGGCATCTCGATGCCGAGGCTGGTCATGGTGTTCTTAAACTCGATTCTGTCTTCACCGCGCTCGATGGCATCTACCTGAACGCCGATGACCTTTACACCATATTTTTCGAGGACACCTGCCTCAGAAAGCTCGGAACACAGATTCAGACCGGACTGTCCGCCGAGGTTCGGGAGAAGAGCGTCCGGACGCTCCTTTTCAATGATCTGGGTAAGTCTTGCCAGATTGAGCGGCTCAATGTAGGTGATGTCCGCTACATCCGGGTCGGTCATGATCGTAGCCGGGTTACTGTTGACCAGTACGATCTCATAGCCGAGCTTCTTTAAAGCTTTACAGGCCTGAGTACCGGAATAGTCGAACTCACAGGCCTGGCCGATAATGATCGGGCCGGAGCCGATGATCAGGATCTTGTTAATGTCGTCTTTCTTGGGCATGTTTCGTTCCTCGCTTTACTTATCTTATCCACTATTAAAGTAATAGTCCTTTTGCGCTGGAAATATAATAACAGAAAAATATCGATTGCGATACCCAAAACTGCACAAAGAAATTGACTGGTTTTTATGGAAAGAGTAAGGTTTTCCGCGGAATCGGAAAAACCATAAAAACGGCGTTGACATTTGCTTTTTAGGCGTTCATAATTTCAATAGGTATTCCCCAAAAACAAGGAGGTGACGAAGTTGGATAGTTGTGATGGCAGTTATCGAAGGCGTGGCTGTTTTGCGAAAAATGATTCAGATGAGAATCACATACGAACGCTTCTTCGTCACGAGATCCGGGGCTGAATCCTCCGGGCACGTTCAAGTGCTTTATCTGAAGAAAACCCTTCGATTTTGATTTGAATCATTTTCACTAAACGCTTCCCTTTTTTGCCGGCATGAAAATGCTGAGATCTTGCAAAAGGAGGCGGTTTTCCCATGGAAAACGAGAATGAAACCAGAAATGTTGTCGAAGAGATCGTCGCGCTGATCCGGGCCAATAAGCCGGACCGTGAACTGCGTGAGATCCTCGAAGATTACCATGAAAGCGACATCGCGGACGCGATCGAGCTGATCACCAAAGAAGAACGTAAGAAACTCTACCATATCCTCGGCGCCGAGAAGGCTTCCGACATCTTCGCCTACCTCGAAGATCCGGAGGAATTCATCAACGAACTCGATATCCGATCCGCTGCGAAGATCATCGAGAACATGGACGCCGACGATGCTGTAGATGTCCTCGAAGAAGTCGATGAAGAGACACAGGAGAAGATCATCTCCTTGATGGACGATGAAAGCTCCCAGGACATCAAGCTCATCCAGTCCTATGAGGACGATGAGATCGGCAGCAAGATGACCACGAACTTCGTCGTCATCGGCAATGATCTTACGATCAAGCAGGCCATGAAGGAACTGATCCGTCAGGCCGATGAGAACGATAACATCTCTACGATCTATGTCACGGACAAAGAAGAAAAATTCTGCGGCGTCATCGATCTGAAAGACCTGATCCGCGCCAGGGATTACGCCAAGCTCGAGTCCCTGATCGTGACTTCCTACCCGTACGTACATGACCATGAAAAACTCGATGTTTCCATCGAAAAGATCAAGGACTACGCTGAGGATTCTATCCCGGTCCTTAACGAAGATGGCAAGATCCTGGGCGTCATCACTTCCCAGGACATCATCGAAGTCGTCGACGATGAGATGGGTGATGACTACGCAAAACTCGCCGGCTTGACCGCAGAGGAGGATCTTAAGGAGACACTTCCCCAGAGCATGAAGAAGCGCCTGCCGTGGCTCGTCACGCTCCTTCTTCTCGGACTTCTGGTCTCTTCCGTAGTGGGCCTTTTCGAGAAGGTCGTATCGGAACTTGCGATCGTCGTGTGTTTTCAGACCCTGATCCTGGACATGGCCGGAAATGTCGGCACCCAGTCCCTCGCTGTTACGATCCGCGTGCTCATGGACGAGCGGCTCAAGGCTAGTGAGAAAGTCAAATTCGTCTTTAAAGAGATGCGTGTCGGATTCTTTAACGGTATGCTTCTCGGCTCGCTGACATTTGCCGGCATCGGCCTTTATGTCACGCTCTTCAAGCATTATCCCACGAACTTCTCGTTCGCGGTTGCGGCCTGCGTCGGCGGGTCACTGTGGATCGCCATGATCGTCTCAAGCCTCGTCGGTACACTGGTCCCGATGTTCTTCCATAAACTCAAGGTCGATCCCGCCGTGGCCTCCGGCCCCCTGATCACCACTGTCAACGATCTTGTGGCGGTCGTGACCTACTACGGATGTGCATGGATCTTCCTGATCAATCTTTATAACCAGCTGATGTAAAAGAAAAAAGGAGCGCTCAACCTGATGCGGAGAGCGCTCCTTTTGATTTACGGTTCTTTTCGAAAAGATACGGCAGGTGGATCCTCTAAAGATCAGAGCAGTACCATTCCGAGCACATCCTTGCGGAGTGTCTTGATGCGGGAAACTTCTTCGTTGATGGCATCGTAACGGGAACTGTTGCGCTTTTCGACCAGGATGACCTTATCGTAGCCGTCGATGTTCTTGATGCCCTCGGTGCCGAGAAGGATGTTGCCCTTGTACTCGATCTTGCCTTTGAGAGCTTTTGCCATTTCGGAGAAGTTCGGATCCTTTTCGTCGATCGGGCCGACCATGCAGATCTTCCCTTCCTCAGAAGAAGTGACTGCCAGGATATTCGCTGCGGCCGAGGAGATGACGTCCTTGTCCGGATAGAGGGAATCTCCTTCCAGACGCTTGATCCAGCGGTTGAAAAGATGCTTCTTTCTTGACGGCAGTACACCCAGCAGCGGGAACGGGTATCTCGTCAGAAGGTCGCTTCTGTTTCTGACTTTTCCGCCGAGGACGTATCTTACGTAGACCAGTGCGCAGGCGAGAACGAAGCCCAGGATCAGGCCGATGATGCCGTACTTGATCATGCTCTTTTTGACGCTACTGCTGGCGATCACGTTATCGAGCTTTTTCTGGTTGGAGGCCAGGCTGCTCTCGAGAGTCTTGATCTCGGTATTTGTAGCCTCGATCTTCTTGTTGTTCTCGTCGATGGTGGTATACATCTTCGCGATGGAATCCTGGTCGGTAGCCAGCTGCTTCTCGGCAAGAAGCAGGGAATCCTCGAAGGAAACATGGGTGGTGTTCATCTCCCAGTTTACTTCGTAGCCCGTAAAGGTGCTGATGACCGTCGTCGTGCAGTTCGGATCGATGAGACTCAGTTCGTAGATGATCTTCTGGTAGATATAATCCGCGACCTTCTTCGCGATCTCCGGATCCTTGTTATAGACGCAGATCTCGACGAACTGGTCGTCCTTGCTCTCGATGGAGATGAGTTCTTCGACGTACTTCTTATCAGCGGTCGTGTTCATGAGATAGCGGATGGTCTCCATGGTCTCATCAGAGAAAGGAGTCATCATGGTGCAGGCGGCGGAGATACGGCGCAGCGCGTCGCTCCTCGTCTTGGCGAAGTCTTCGCTGGCGACTTCCGGAAGAGCGGTATCCACAGCAAAAGTCACGCGGGAGGTTCCGCAGTTAAACGGGTCGATATCGTAGAAAAGACTGTTCTCCAGATACTCTCGTCTTGTACTGTTGAGGGACATGTCTCTTTCGACTTTCTTCTCTGTGTAGGGAATGGAAATATTCTCGAAAGTATTGCTTTCCTTTTCGAGACGGCTGACCAGGTCTTTCTTGTCGCTGATGTTTTTCTTAAGGGTCGCGATCTTCTCGTTGAGCGTCGGATCGATGCTTACGTGCCTGGCCTTATATGCGCCGAAAGAAGCGCAGATGGCGCCGCTTAGGATCATGACGCAAAAGACGAGAAGGAGCGACTTTAAAAATGCCGCCATAACATCGGAAAATCTGATCTGGATCTCACTACTGTTCATATAAAACTCCTTGAAGGAACGGATTTTCGAATAATCCCGAAAGGACGAAGCATAAAGTGCTTTCTGTCCCCCGAGGACCCTATATTATAATACAGCATTATAGCATATGGGAACCTTACAGATTTCTCACCGAAAAAACTGCTTGACAAATAGTTTCCGGCAGAGTAATCTAACCTCAAATTGAATCATCAAAAGGCGATGACGAAGAGAAGTAGCCTGTTTTATCGCTTCCAGCGAGTGGGGGATGGTGTAAGCCCCATAGAGTGAATGCAGGTGAATAACACTTCCGAGCTGCGAAATGAAATGCGAAGGTTCCGCAAAGTAGTGGATGCCGATCAGCCACGCGTCAGGTGGCAGGGTTTGATAGAACCCGGTAAGGTGGCTGCAGTTGCAGCAATTCAGGTGGTACCGCGATTGTAATAGTCGTCCTGAAGCGATAGGAAGCTTCGGGGCGTTTTTGTTTTCCCGAAGAAAAGATTCGGCCAAGGAAGGCCAAGGAGGAAAGAAGATGGACATTTTAGACGTAAGAGAGATCTTCAGAAACAGACAGGAATACCTCGGGAAAGACGTAACTGTCGGCGGCTGGGTAAGATCGGTACGTGATTCCAAGACATTCGGATTCATCGTACTTCATGACGGTACCTTTTTTGAGCCGATCCAGATCGTATATCACGATGCACTTCCGAATTTCGAAAAGATCAGTAAGACGAATGTGGGTGCGGCACTTATCGTGACCGGTACTCTCGTTGCGACACCGGAAGCCAAGCAGCCTTTCGAGATCCAGGCGAAGGAAGTCATCCTCGAGGGTGATTCCACACCGGATTATCCGCTGCAGAAGAAGCGCCACAGCATCGAGTATTTAAGAACGATCACACATCTGCGTCCGAGAACGAACCTGTTCCAGGCGGTCTTCAGAGTAAGATCCCTCTGCGCATATGCGATCCACAAGTTCTTCCAGGAAAGAGATTTCGTATATGTACATACACCGCTGATCACGGGTTCCGACTGTGAGGGTGCCGGTGAGATGTTCCAGGTAACGACTCTTGATCTTCAGAACATCCCGAAGACAAAAGACGGCAAGGTCGATTTCAGCCAGGACTTTTTCAACAAGCCGACAAACCTTACAGTATCCGGCCAGTTAAACGGCGAGACTTTCGCGATGGCATTTAAGAACATCTACACATTCGGTCCGACGTTCCGTGCGGAAAACAGTAACACCACACGTCACGCAGCCGAGTTCTGGATGATCGAGCCGGAGATCGCTTTTGCAGATCTCAAGGACGACATGATCCTTGCGGAGTCCATGATCAAGTACATCATCAACTTCGTTCTGGAGAACGCTCCGGAGGAGATGAAGTTCTTCAACGATTTTGTAGATAAGGGTCTGATCGAGCGCCTTCAGCATGTAGCTTCTTCCGACTTCGGTCACGTTACCTACACCGAGGCGATCGAGATCCTCGAGAAGGTAAACGATAAGTTCGAGTACAAGGTTTCCTGGGGCTGCGATCTTCAGACCGAGCACGAGAGATACCTGACCGAGGAAGTATTTAAGAAGCCGGTATTCGTTACGGATTATCCGAAGGAGATCAAGGCTTTCTACATGAAACTCAACGAGGACGGAAAGACCGTAGCCGCGATGGACTGCCTCGTTCCGGGCATCGGCGAGATCATCGGCGGATCCCAGCGTGAAGACGATTACGAGAAGCTTTCTTCCCGTATCACGGAACTTGGCATGAAGCCGGAGGATTACGGATTCTATATGGATCTTAGAAAATTCGGTTCCGCAAGACATGCAGGTTTCGGTCTCGGCTTCGAGCGCTGCGTCATGTATCTGACAGGTGTAAGCAACATCCGTGACGTCATCCCGTTCCCGAGAACGGTCAACAACTGCGAACTGTAAGGAGGTAGAAAAAATGGGTACGATTCAGATCCCGGACGGGTATAAAAGCCCGCAGACGATCCGCGAAACAGAAGTCGCGATCAAGGAAGTAAAGGACTATTTTGAAAGAGCACTGTCGGATGCATTGAACCTCACTCGTGTATCGGCGCCTCTTTTCGTAAAGCCGGAGACGGGCCTCAACGACAACCTCAACGGCGTGGAAAGACCGGTCGCTTTCGGCATTAAGGAACAGGGCGAAAAGGAAGTCGAGATCGTTCACTCCCTCGCAAAGTGGAAGAGAATGGCGCTCTGCAAGTATGGCTTCCACCCGGGCGAAGGCCTCTACACCGACATGACGGCGATCCGTCGTGACGAAGATACCGATAACCTCCACTCGATCTATGTCGATCAGTGGGACTGGGAGAAGATCATCACGAAAGAGCAGAGAAACATCGAGACTCTGAAAGAGACGGTCTTCCGTATCTACATGGCGATCAAGCAGACCGAGTACTATATGTGCGGTAAGTATCACTTCATGGACCCGTTCCTGCCGAACGAGATCCACTTCATTACTACACAGGAACTCGAGGACATGTATCCGGATAAGACGCCGAAGGAAAGAGAGAACCTCATCACGAAGCAGTATGGTGCGGTATTCCTCATGCAGATCGGTGGCGCATTAAAGTCCGGAAAGCCGCATGACGGCCGTGCTCCGGACTATGATGACTGGTCTTTGAACGGCGATATCCTCGTCTACTATCCGGTACTCGGATGCTCCCTGGAGCTTTCCTCCATGGGTATCCGCGTGGACGAAGAAGCGATGGCCAAGCAGCTCAAGATCGCAGGATGCGAAGAGAGAGCAGAGCTTCCTTTCCAGAAGGATGTACTTTCCTGCAAGGTGCCGTACACCATCGGCGGCGGTATCGGTCAGTCCCGTATCTGCATGTTCTTCCTGCAGAGAGCCCACATCGGAGAAGTACAGTCTTCGATCTGGCCGGAGGACGTGGTCGAAAAAGCAGCTGCGCACGGCGTTAATCTTCTTTAATGCCTGACCACATGAATCAAAATGACGAGGGACCGGAAGATCATCTTCCGGTCCCTTTTCTTTTGATCCCGGGAGAAGAGTCCCGGAGATTCTCTCTCTCTGTATTGGCAGGCACAGAGATTTCTGAAGGAGGATATAGCAGTTCCTGAAAAAGGATGCTTTCTGTATCAGTTGGTGTAGCCGTTCTCTGCAAAGTGCAGGAAGCTGATCTTGCCTTCCTTATCGGTGAGGACGCTGAAAGGATGGGCCTTAGAAGCATTGTCCTCGAAAGACAGCGGAGTGACGGTATAAAGGATCTTATATCCCATGATGGCATCGATCTGGATCGTCTTGTTTTCCGGATTTTCGAAAGCATCGAAGAAGATTTTACCGGTCTGCATGTCGATGATCTTCGCCTCGCTATTTTGGAAAAGAAGCGGTGTGGAGAAGAGGTAGTACTTATCTGTGCTTGCATCATAGTGCACCTGACAGTCGCCCACACCCTCGGCAAGTACGCTGTAATCCGAAGAGTTCAGAAGTTTCCAGCAGACAGTATTTAAATAAAACGCGGTCAGAAGGATGCGTCCGGGAAGTCTTGTCGGGCTGCCGTACTCGCTGCTGTTCTTCACGGTCTTGGTGGTCCCGGCGACCGGGTCGATGAAGGTGATATCTTCACCGGAGCGATTATAGAAGAGAGGAGAGAACGATCTGATCATGTTCTCCTGGCAGGAGTAGTCGGTCGGAACCGGCTGGCAGTCCTTGGCAGAGTCGATCTTGGTGAACTTAACGAGTTTAAAGTCTTTGTCATAGCAGAGAAGTCCTTCGTTGGTGACAGCGACAAAGTATTCTCCGAGGTAGTAAAGATTACGCTTGTCATGGTCCTTGTTATCGATGGATCCCAGAATATTACCGCTGAGATCTGCGATATCCCATCCGTCTTCGCGGGTAAGAACGATACAGTCATCGTAGTCGCGATCGAAATAGTAGGAACTGTATGTGCCGGCATCGAAAAGAAGTCTTCCGTCGATCGAGTAGAAGGCATAAGCAGAGTTCATATCGTCGGATTTGATCATGAGGTTACCCTCGAAGCTTTGAGGGTAAAGATCTTCGTTTCCAGGATAGGTAACCAGTTCTCCGATAGTGCCGTCAACAGTAAAGGAAGCAAATCCGAGATCATCTGTGTAAAGAAGATAGCGGTCATCTAAGATGCGGTAGAATTCAGTGTATTCTCCCGGCTTTATAGTCTTGAGAGTTTTCTCTTTGCCGAAAGTATTTGTGTCCGGATCGAAAGAAGCATAGCTTGCCTTTTCATCGGAAGTCGATACGAAAAGGAGTTTTCCATCATTTTCGTAGATTCTATCGTACTTGATGCCGGTGAAAAACGCGCCGTCCAGAGAAATGTAACCTTTTTTGGAAGGCTGCATATAAGACTGGCCGTCAATTATGGACACGATATATCCTTTCCCATTAACACAGCCGATCAAGTGGAAGATGGGGTCACAGACGATGCGCCCGCTTTCATCGAAGAAACCATAGAGACGAAGTTCCGTGCCGGAGATACGTGTATTACCGAGGAACGGATAGACCTTCCCGTAATCGGAAGAAGGAACGAATTCAGTGATCGGATCAGAGGACAGTCTTGTGAAAGTCTCTTCTGGAAGCTTGACGGACTTTAAGGGTGCAGGAGTATTTTCCGCCGTTGTTTCCGTGGAGGGTTCTTCAGATGGCTCTGTTTCCGAAACTGTAACTTCAGAGGATCCTTCAGTAGAAGATCCTTCTGTCGTTTCCGATGGGGAGGAAGGTCTTTCCGTCGTTTCGGTAATAACTTCAGTCGGCTTTTCGCTTTCTTTAGTATCTTTCTTTTCACATCCGGTTCCGATGAGAATGGACATCGCGAGGGTAAGAGCAATCAATGCCTTAGAATTGTTGCTTAGCTTTTTCATAACTACTCCTTCTGAGAGCGCCCGTTTGACCTTCGCGACGATCCGGCGTCTCCATCGTTTCTAATAGTTAGACTCTCAAAGCAACAAATTTTTTTCGATTGTGAAAAATTTTATGAATTATTTTTTCGACGGTTGAAAGTACTTTTTGAAATCCCTGATCATCAGGTTTTTTCTCTTGTTTCCCTGTACATTTTGGAGGTTTTGGAATTTGCCAACTATGGACATGCTCATCAGGCCCTTTTTTACCAGCAATTCGTACTTCCCTTTGACGAACGGGAATTCTCTTACGATCCAGTTTGCTTCTTCGCTGCCTCGAACAGCGGTTTCTCCAAAATAGATCTCCATCATCTTTTCAAAGGTCTCTTTTGTTACACCTGTACTTGAAAACGAATCATTCTCATATAGATCGAAATACCACTTTTCTAATGGATCCAAACTATCTACAGAGTAGTCGGGGGTAAAAACACCGCTTTCCGCACTGATTCTTTCGAGCTCCTCAAGAAGGCTCGTTCTATATGTAGAAAAGAAATCTTCTGCCTCTTTGCTATCGTTAAAGGCAATCAGATCCTTGCTGTATTTTACTGCTGCTGCTAAACCATCTTTAGACATACTTATTATCTCCCTTGACATCAATACACTTATGCACGAAAAGGTATGTTTGTTTAATTCTACCATAGAAGGTTATGTATTATTCACGCTTCTATTTTAGTTGCAACGGGTCAAACAACGTTTGTGAAACGCTGTCTGACCCGTCATCAACTTGTGATACTCATTGACGAGGAATCAGAAAACTGATCTTCCAATATTCTTATCAATGGATCACGTATTCAATACCATTCTGCGTCAAGAATTCGAGTAATTGCTGAGATGCTCCTACTTGGCCGGTAATTTCGCTTCTGAAGAATTCCCAGACTACTCCGTTAACACTTGGATCGTTCTGAAGCAACCAGGCATCCTTCAGGATCTGTGTTCTAAGTCTCTGGCTCAGACATGCATAGCCTACTTTGGATTCATAAGCGATGCCGTCGGCGAACTGATCAACGTATCTTCCGCCACGTTGACCGTTTACCATGGTCCTGAAGTATACTTGCGACTCGCCGCCATGCTCAATTTTCAGCATGTCTTCACCCGACTGTCCAAGCTGATTGATTGCAAGACCAGAATCCACAAGGTCGTCTGCACAACTGTCGCCATCTGCCATATCCATCTGTATCCAGGAAATTACACCGTCAGGAAGGTTATTGATGCCTAAACACAGATACATGTTCAATCCATTGATGACGCCAAAGGTTGAAACATAGTAGATGATTGCTTCAATATGCGCTACGACTACAGGAATTGCTTCGATACAGACAACAAGAGCGATAACGATAACGCCTATTGTAATCAGGAATTCCAAAACATTATAAACATCACAGGCGTAGAACAGCTTCAAAGAGAAGTTGATCTCAGCTTCAGATAATACTGTGCCCTTAAAGAATCCTCCCGTGGTGCCTTTTGGCACTTCATCCCAGCTCGAGTCCCAGAATAAGCCTGTGTGGCGATAATACTTGGTTTCGCGTCCGGCCAACCTCTCGAATACGGTATCTCTAATGCTTCCAGAGACGTTGTCCATATAGATCTGGGCGCCATCATTGTTAACTAATCCGATCAGTGTCAACTCATCAAGTGAGAAGGACTGATCGCCGTTGCTGGTAACGTTGCTTACGATCACTCTGAACTCATCGATCGGGATGGGATTGTCGGCTCTTCCGTCAACCATGATAAACAGATTATCCAGATAATCGAAAGCGGTACAGGTAATATTCTTCCAGGTCCTTCCGGTGTTAAAGCTGATATACGTATCGGTGTATGCTGTAACTACCGTATCGTATGTGCGGGGTTTCAGATCGTCGATATCGAGAAGACCATCGCCATCCGTATCTTTTGAGCCAGGATTTGAATAGAATGTCCAGTAGACCTGGCCGCTTGAATAGTTAACCTGCATTCTATTAAGCTCGATTACATCCGGAATGCCGTCTTTATCCGTATCAACAGTTTCGTCTCCAAGAGACGGGTCCTGATCAAGTTCTACGACTGTACCGTCTGACAAAGTGATAAGACATTTGCCCAGACCATCCGGATCATCCCATTCGATGATGATTCCGCAGTTGTATGTGCTCCAGAAACTGGTGGTAGTAACGAAGTTTTCGTTTAGAGTATCGTTCCATTCTCCACAACTGAATCCGCTAGTTGGATTACAGTACATGTGAACGACTGTCTCATTTATGTTGTTTGGTTCACCTGTAGCCCAGTTAGTATACGAAACGGGAGTTCCATCTACCCACGAGCACTGTGAATCTTCTCCGGAAAGCCCGATCCAATAGAGATTTTTAGTTCCATGCGAGCGCAAAAGACTTGTTAAGAACTGCTGTTCGTACTCGTCTTCAATAATAACCAGGTGACCACCATGTGCTGCGCAGTAGTCTCTTGCGTCCGTCCAGCTCATGCTGTCGCTGAGCAAAGAGTATGCATGGCCATTATAGATATGGCGCACGGCATAGATCGGTTCCGGTGTTCCTGTCGGAGATTGTAACGTATAGCGGAATCTCTTTGCGTTGACCAGCAGATATGTGCTGTAGTGGCTTACGTTTGCCGACAGAGTATTTGTTGATTTGTTATATGTGGTATCGAGGATCTCGATTTCAGTGGTTTCCTCGTCAAAATACGCGATCTTCAGGTCGACGATGTTGTTTTCTTCCAATACAGCATCGCTGACGCGGAAACTAAGTGTACTTGATTCAAAGGACAGATCTTCGTCGTGAACGAATTCGAAAGGTCTGCCGATGATCGCTGAGCTTGTAAAGAGCCCGCCATGATCTTCGATCATAGTTGCATACATCTTTTCACTGTAGTCGCCTTTGCCTGTGATTACGACGCTTGGCTCGATAAGAGATTTGGAAATATCGATCTTCTCAATGGAATCCAGACGGACAAGCTGAGTTACAGTCTCCATAGAATCCGAAATTCCATCTCCGTCGGAATCGGCAGAGAGCGGGTCCAGTCCGGCATCGATCTCTGTTCCGTCACCCATTCCGTCGCCGTCGGTATCTTTGGAAATCGGGCTTGTGCCATAGACGAATACTTCATCGTAATCACTCAAGCTATCCTCGTCACTATCAGCCATGAACGGGTTCGTATCATATTCGTATTCCAGATCAAGTGTCAGACCGTCATCATCATAGTCATCAGACGGCTGAACGGAGCCGATTCCTGTTACGGAGACACCACGCACCAGCAGATATTTGAGGATGACTTTTTCATAGATATCAGGAAGACCGTCATTATCATTATCTTCCGTAATATCCGGAGTCGGTGTTTCTTCCGGTGTGGCCGTAGGTGTGGCTGTCGGCGTTGCGGTTGGTGTTTCTGTCGGAGTCACTGTCGGCGTCGCTGAGGGTGTAGCCGTAGGCGTGGCAGTCGGCGTTGCCGTCGGAGTGGCTGTCGGCGTCGGGGTCGGAGTAGAAGTTGGCGTTGGTGTTGGTGTCGGTGTTTCTCCTTCTGCCACCAGCGGATCCGTTCCATCGATGCAGATCTCGACCCAGTCCAGAACCTGGTCTCCATCCGTATCCGATACCAGATCAAACGCAAGATTTACCTGCTTGAGAACAAAGTTCTCCGGCACATCAGAAGAGGAGCCCTGGGAACCACCCATGCCGATCAGGATCGACTGATTGGGAGAAAGGTTCTGGGTAAAGCCATCGTTCTGAACCACATAATGTGTTCCTTCGCGTTCGATGAGCTTTGCGCTGGAGATGCTGTCGATGCTTCGTGAAAAATCGAAATCAACGAACCAGTCTTCTATAGCAGTTTCAGAAAGATTGGTGATCTGTAAAGCAGAAGTGAAGCCTGCGCCCCAATCGCTGTACGGGATGTAATCGATCTGTACACTGTCCAAAGGAACTTCTTCCACCTTCGTGTTCCTTACGATAAAGGAGGGCGGAGTGATCTCGCCCTGGTCAGCAGCGGTAAAGCCAAAAGAAATGCTGCCTCCCACCGGAATATCCTGATTCCAGATCAGGTTTTTGACAGTATAGACACCGGGTTGGTGCTCGACGATCGATGCGTTCCAGATATTGGCGATCTCATGCGGAAAATCAAAGGTGAAAGCCCAGTTATCCACCGGCTCAGTTCCGGTATTGGTCACCGTAATGATGCCGTTATGGCTTCCATCCCATTGCGTTTCCACCTGAAAATCTGCCGTAAGTCCGCTTGCTTCAAAGACCGTCGAACTGTCAGGCTCAGCCGCGTTTACGCATATGACCGAAGTGCATAGTAAAGCAACGGCTAAAACGATAGAAATGAATTTGCTAGCTCTGTTTCTCATACATACCTCCTTATAAATTTGTATTTTTCTGCAAAGATGAGAATAGGTCATCATCTTGGCTAGCCATGGTCGATCCGGGCTGTCAGAAAAGGAAAGGAAGTATGATTCGGAGGGATGCAAGATGCATCCCTGTTCCGAAAAAGGGTACAAAAATTAAACGTCGCGACAGATATCGCGCCGGAGAATTCCGTATATAAATATAGAGAAATATGCCTCCTCTTCTCTTCCTTGCCATCTCAGATTTCAACCCCTAAAGCCATATTAGCATAGAAGAATTGAGAAAAAAACAGAAAAGCGCAAATTGCGGAAAACATTAAATAATCAGAACAAAGTTGCAACTCTGATGATGATGCCGGTGCCGAGCTTGGCCAGCGTGTAGAAGAGAAGATAGCTTACCGCCAGCATGTTGAAAGTGGCATTTTCCGACAGTCCCAGATCGTTCTTGAGCGAGACGAAATGCGTGATGCTCATGATGATCAGCGCGACGAATATTAATGTAAAAGATCCTCTCGTGCCGAGAAGTACGGATAAGAAGATCAGTACATCGGCAAAGCACATGTAGATCGAGGACATGGTCACCGTATCCAGCGCGCGAAGGAACTTGAGTTTTCTATTCGCAAAGCGCGATGTGATGAAGAAGCAGCTTGCAAGGAGCAGTACACAGAACCAGAGGATCGCGGAGATCGTGAAAAATGCGATCAGCGGATGCTCTGTGAAAAGATCCGTCTTACCGAACATCAGGTCGATCAGCATGCCAAGGAACGGCGAGTCGGTGCTGTTGGTAAAGAGGACCATCAGCGATGTCAGTGCCGCGAAGAGGCTGTGAATGAGAAGGGTCTTTCCGATCGGAACGACACGTGCCCGGTTCTGGATCGTGGTGACCGGATGCCAGATATAGGACATCACCGGACGCAGGATCTTCGACAGGGAAGGGAATCGTGCCCGTACCTGGTCGATGAATCGGGAGAAAGAAAAACGGGTGTCATCTTTCTGTTTTGTCCACTCATTACCATAGGCGGAATCAGCTGAACCGGATGTGGCACGGCGCCAGACCTGCTTTCCCTTCTTCTCTTTCTGCTTCTTCGGTTTCTCTTCTTTTTGAGAAAAAGCAGAAGATGAAGCAGCAGAAGAAGAGGAGGAAGCAGTCTGGGAATAGGAAGAAGAGGTTTGGGAGGATGAAGAAGATCCGGCCCCCGAAGCAGCCCCGCCGGCGGGCTTTCCGGAACCACGACAAGAGCAGCGCACACCCGGCTGCAGTTCTTTGCCACAATAAAAACAGATCTTCGCCATATATTCCTCCTGACCTACACGTAATGTATAATACGTGATATATGTTATCAATTTATGTCAAAAAGAGGATTTTTCTGCCAAATTTGTGACGAATTGGAAAAGGGGCAGCATAGTGGGAGAAGAAAAAGCGCTTCAAAAGACCGGGAAACAGGAGCTGAGAGTTCCTGAAAAACCGAAGGATCAGCCGGATTACGGATGTGTGCCGAGCCGGTTCTGGTACACCTGCTTCGGTTCCCATCTCGTTTTAAATGCCTGCCGCTTCATTTTCGGCATCAAGGTGCGCGCCGACAGGAGAATCAAATCTCTTCCGGGGCCTATGGTCATCGTCGGCAATCACCCGTCTTTTATCGATCCGATCATCATGGCCACGGCGCTTTACGGGCGGCCGATCAATTTCGTGGCCGGAGAGTTTCTTTTCCGTCGGAAAATATTCGGCCCTGTCATCACGAAGGGCGGGTGTATCCCGAAAGCCCAGTACAGAACAGATATCAGGACCGTCAAAGCCATGATGCGTGTGCTTTCCAGAGGCGGTGTCCTCGGCATCTTCCCGGAAGGGACGCGTCTTACGGACGGCCATTCCATCCCGTTTGAATCCGGCCTGGCTTCCCTTGTGAAAAAGACCGGCTCGTCGCTTGTCGTATTCCGTTCCCACGGCGCCTATCTGACCTGGCCGCGCTGGAGTGAAAACTCCTGGAGAAAAGGCCGCATCACGGCGGAGTTTACCAGCGTGCTTCCGAAGGAAGAGGTCGAGAAGATGAGCATCGACGAGATCTATGAGTTCATGAAAAAAGAACTGGAATACGACGAATTCCAGTACTTTTCCGACCATCCGCAGAATTTTCATTCTAAGGCGATCGCCGCCGGGGTGCAGAACATCGCGAATATCTGCCCGAAATGCGGAGGGCTCAACACCACCCGGGTCGTGGACGGGAAGGGCGATACGTCTCTTCGAAAAGATCTGCGCCGGAAGGGGAATGTCCTTGTCTGCAGCAAGTGCGGAAACAAGGTGGCCATGAACCGCAGATGTTTCTTCGAGCCCGCAGGTCCGGAGGATAAGTATTTCCCGGACCTTCGGCAATGGACCGAGTGGGAGCAGGGCATCTACGAGAAGATGGCTTCCGAAGAAGGCTTCTGTCTGAAGGAAAAAGTCGAGCTCCATAAGCTCTGCGAAGAAAGGTATTACGCGAAAGTCGGCGAAGGTGTCCTGACCATCAGGGACGGAGCGATCACCTACGAGGGCACGGAGTGCGCGCCGGAAGACGGCATCCTCTATAAGAAGGGAAAACCGGTGAAATCGCAGAAAGACAGAGATCTCTCACTTGTCGCCAAGCCCGTAACGAAAGTATTCCCGATCCATCAGATCAAGGGCATGCTCATGGATTACGGAAAGTATATGGAAGTCTTCGAAGCCGGCGGAAAGGGGAACCGTCTGATTCCCGAAAACCCGCAGCGCCTCTATGAGATCCACAGCATCGTGCAGGCCATGAAGAAACAGGATCCGTCGTAAGGGTCAGAGAATAAGTTCCCGTTCGAGCAGAAGATCTGTGATCCGCTCGATGTTCTCATCCGAGTATTCGATCTCGCTGGAGAACATGCGGGCCAGTTCGATCTGTTCTTCCTTTGAAAAAGATCCGTTCTCCGAAAGCCGGCAGGCACCGAGATACTCGAGGATATGAAGAAACAGGATGCAGAGCTGAAGATAAGTGGCGAAGGAGTCCTCATCGCAGGAAGACGCCAGATGCCGGTAGAAAAGATACCACAGGAAGTTCTCATATTCGGCCGTCCGGTCTTCCTTTTCCATGAAAGCGCGGAAGGAGGAAAGGTCGGCGTGTCCGTTTTTCATGCGGTCGATCTCCTTTTCCCAGGTGGGATCGAGCCGCTCGAGTGTTTCAAAGAAGTCGCCCCAGAAGGAGATGCCGGTCGGGCTTTCCGGAAGGCAAAAACGCGCCCGGATGGCAGAGATACGGCCCTCCAGGGTCTTCGTCCTGTCCTGAAGAAGAGAAAAAACATCATCGCGGAATGAAAGAAGGAGCGGATCGAAAGAAGATCCTTCCTCTTCCGGTTCAAAGACACCTTCTTCGGCCGGATCGGAAGAGCCCTCACCGGCAGGATCGGAAAGATCGCTCGAAAGCAGACGGATCGGATCTTTTCGGGCAAAAAGAAGACGGGAAGCCTCCTCGCAGCAGAGGCCGAGGCCCATCTCGAGGTTTCCTCCGATCCGGTTATAAAAGCGCGGATGCTCGCGGCAGATGTCACAGAGGGAGTCCTCGCCGAGAGTGAGGATCAGTTCGCAGAGATTCTGCTCATTTAAAAACGGGCAGCGCTCCTGCTCCCGGAGAATAAAGTGGGCGGGACAGTCCTTTTCGGGCGGAGCGATAAAAGCGGAAAGCTTCTCCCCGATCTTCCCGGGGACATTCCGGTAGCGATGCCAGGTCTCGTCGTCGATGTCGATCTCCCAGCCGATACAGCAGCTGTGACGGCATTTTCCGGAGATGCACTGAAAATCGGATGCGTAATCCGGCGTAAGAAACTTCGGTTGATTCTCGTTCATGTTCGTCCCTCCAAAGAAAAATGTATCGCGGCAGGAGGATTTTTGCAACAGATCCGGAAAGTGCGTCGTCATATATTTTGAAGGGCAAAAAGAAAAAGGACCTTTCATCGAATTGTTATATGTGGCGCATCCCTCCCCTCGATGCGCCACTTATTTTCTTTATAAATAAAATTGAAACCGCGCGCGGATGCGAGTATAATAATGGGGCTTGAACAACAAGTAATTTTCTTAAGGAGTGTGAACATTATGGCAATGGTTCAGAAGAAAAATGTCGAAGATTTAAACGTTTCCGGCAAAAGAGTAATCGTTCGTGTGGACTTCAACGTACCGCTCGACAAGAAGACAGGTGAAATTACAGACGATAAGAGAATCAAGGGTGCTCTCCCGACGATCAAGTATCTCGTAGATAACGGTGCGAAGGTAATCCTCGTTTCCCACCTCGGTCGCCCGAAGAATGGACCGGAGCCGGCATTCTCCATGAAGCCTGCTGCTGATCGTCTCGCTGAGCTCATCGGCAAGCCGGTAACACTGGCTGCTGACGTTATCGGTGAAGATGCAAAGGCGAAGGCTGCTGCTCTTCAGGACGGCGAGATCCTCATGCTCGAGAACGTCCGTTTCCACAAAGAAGAAACAAAGAATGATCCGAAGTTCGCTGCAGAGCTCGCTTCCATGGCTGATCTTTATGTCAACGATGCTTTCGGTACAGCTCACCGTGCACATGCTTCCACAGCAGGTCTTGCAAACTTCCTGCCGTCCGCTTCCGGTTACCTGATCGAGAAAGAGATCAAGTTCATCGGCGGTGCTCTCGCAAATCCGGAGCGTCCGTTCGTTGCTATCCTCGGTGGTTCTAAGGTTTCCGATAAGATCGGCGTAATCGAGAACCTCATCGACAAGGCTGACACGATCATCATCGGTGGTGGTATGGCTTACACATTCGCAGCTGCTCAGGGCGGTTCCATCGGTACTTCCCTCTGTGAGCCGGATAAGTTCGATCTTGCAAAAGAACTCATCGCTAAGGCTGAGGCTAAGGGCGTTAAGCTCCTGACACCTGTGGATACAGTTGCTGCTGATGCTTTCGATGCAAACGCTAACTCCCAGGTAGTTGATACCATGGCGATCCCGGATGGCTGGATGGGTCTGGATATCGGACCGAAGACCATCGAAATGTTCTCTGCTGAGATCAAAGCTGCTAAGACCGTTATCTGGAATGGTCCTGCAGGCGTATTCGAGTTCGAAAAGTTCGCAGTTGGTACAAAGGCTCTCGCTCAGGCGATCGCTGAGTCCTCTGCCATCTCCATCATCGGTGGCGGTGACTCTGCTGCTGCTGTTGAGAAGCTCGGCTATGCTGATAAGGTAACACACATCTCCACTGGTGGTGGTGCTTCCCTCGAGTTCATCGAAGGTAAGGTACTCCCGGGTATCGATTGCCTGAACGATAAGGAGATCGGCAGAACATTTGCTGCAGGTAACTGGAAGATGAACTGCGGTATCCCGGCGGATGCTGTTAAGCTCATCGAAGAACTGAAGCCGCTCGTTAAGGACGCTACAGCAAGAATCGCTCTCGGCGTTCCGGCTACTGCTCTTGCAGCTGCTGTTGAGGCTACAGCTTACACCAACATCAAGATCGCTGCTCAGAACTGCCACTTCGAAGAGAAGGGTGCTTTCACAGGCGAGATCTCTCCGCTCTGGCTGGCTAAGATGGGTGTTACATACTGCATCATCGGTCACTCCGAGCGTCGTGAGTACAACGCTGAGACAGACGAGACAGTCAATAAGAAGGCTCTGGCTCTTCTCAAGTACGGCGTGAAGCCGATCATCTGCTGCGGTGAGTCCCTGGCTCAGCGTGAAGCAGGCGAGACATTTGACTGGATCAAGGGTCAGATCGTTGGCGCTTTCAAGGATATCCCGGCTTCCAAGCTCTGCCAGATCACGATCGCTTACGAGCCGATCTGGGCAATCGGAACAGGCAAGACAGCTACAGACGAGCAGGCTGAGGAAGTCTGCAAGTTCATCCGTGGCGTCATCGCTGAGCTCTACTGCGAGAAGTGCGCTGAGGCGATCACGATCCAGTACGGCGGATCCTGCAACGCTGGTAATGCTGCAGGCCTCTTCGCTCAGGCTGACATCAACGGCGGTCTCGTTGGCGGTGCTTCCCTGAAGGCTCAGGACTTCTCCGTCATCTGCAACGCTGCTAAGTAATTCATTGCCATAAGAATTGATAAGTTAGATCAGGGGGCGCTTTATGTGATGAAAGTCACGTAAAGCGTCCCCTCTTTTTCTGTTATAATAATGGCGTATGATATGCGCCGCGGATCTTTTCGAAAAGAACCGGAAAATGCATCTGCGTGTGCAGGATAAAAGGAGTGTGAACCATGGGCTTTTGGGATTTTATGAGCAGTTTCGGTCTGATCATCTCGATCGGCATGATGGTGGTCAGCCTGATCATCAGCGCAAACTGCAAAAATACATTCAATAAATACAGTAAGAAAATGGCTGCCAATGGCATGACCGGCGCGGATGTGGCACAGCGCATCCTGAGTTCTTACGGAGTCAACGATGTCACGATCCAGCATATCAGCGGAAACCTCACGGACAACTTCAACCCGAAGGATAAGACGCTGAATCTGTCGGATTCTGTTTTCAGCAGTTCTTCGATCGCGGCGCTGGGCGTTGCGGCACATGAGTGCGGCCACGCGATCCAGCATCATGTCGGCTTCGTGCCGAACAAGATCCGCTCCGCTCTCGTTCCGGGTGCGAATATCGGCTCGAGATTCGGACCTTATGTCGCGATCATCGGCCTGATGATGATGGGTTACCTCGATTATTCCGACACTTCCAGCGGTGGTATGGGAAATACCATCTTCTGGCTCGGGATCATCATGTTCTCGCTGGCCGTTCTTTTCTATCTGGTCACGCTTCCGGTCGAGCTTGATGCTTCGAGAAGAGCGCTGAAGATCTTAAGAAACGACGGCATCCTCGCAGGCGAAGAGATGACCGGTGCGACGAAAGTCCTTTCCGCTGCCGCGATGACCTATATCGCCGCTGCTGCTTCCGCGATCGTCACGCTCCTGCGCCTGATCTCCTACGGCAAGCGCCGCCGCTGATCTTTTCACTTGGAAAAAACATTCGGGTGCCTCATGTGATGAAATTTCACATGAGGCGCCTTTTGTTTTGCATTGTTTACAAAATCGCGCTTATAAAATATAGTTTTCGTTCTCCTTCGAACGTAATATACGGACACACTCAAAATATTACGAAAAGGAGAATGAAACATGACAACTGAAAAAACGAAGAAAACACTTGGGAAAAGGCAGTTTCTGGCTTTTGTGCTGCTTCTGGCTTTTCTGGTATCCGCGTTCCCGTCGGGCCGGTTTCTGAAGGGTGTCCTGGCGGCGCCGCCGCTTATGGAGACCGGCAATAAAGTCTACCACGACGACCAGCCGTTCGAGCTTTACAGGAACGTTAACGGCGAGACCCGGATCAAGATCCTTGAGTACATGTATGCCGAGACGACCGAGCCCGGACAGCAGCGGCCGGTCTACTGCGTCATGGCGGGATCTCCTTCGCCGGAGGGCGGGAGCATCAAGCCCACAGTTATGTCAGATCCTGTGGCAAAAGATCTGCTCGGCAAACTGCAGTACATCATTGAGATGGACAGCTCGCACTTCGAACTTCCGGATACCGTCAACGGGATCCCGCACATCCACTACTGCGTCAAACAGATTCTGATCTGGCACCTGATCTACCTGTATCAGGATGGGATGGGCGCGGAGGCGCAGACCTATCTTAAAGGCGTCGACCTCGATTCCTTTATCGACGGTCAGGGGAGCGGGCAGACCGCCATCTCGGTCCTTGCCGAAGCGAAAAGACTCTGGAAGGTTTACGATGAGGCCGGCCGGCCCTCTCTGACCGGAGCATTTACCCCGAACTATGTATCGGAGATCAAGGATCTTTCTACCATTTCCTGGGACAGTACGGCGAAGAAATACCGGGCGACTTTTACCGTAAATGTGAAAGAGACGGTCAAAGGAAAGAGCGGCGGGACTTTCAGTTTTACGAAAATCAGCGGCGGGAAGATCTACCTTAAAGGATCCGACGGGACGTATTCCGAAGGCGTCTCCCAGGGGAAGGAATATCCGTCCGGCAGTTCTTTTCGCATAGAAGGAGAATGGAAGGACCTTCTTAAGGAAGAGGGCTGTCGCAGCATGAATATCGAGGTCCGTGCGCAGAGCAACACGGGAAACGAAAGCTCACAGCGAATGTACGGATATTTCTTCGACTCGTCCCCGTCGGAATCCGGAAAGCCCAGACAGACCTATGTCGCGCTCTATGAGAGTTCGCAGAAGACATTTGCGGGGACGTCGGCCCGCTGGCAGGTCAAGCAGACGAAGATCGAACTTACCAAGGAAAGCGTCTTCGGATCGATCCGGGTCCCGGAAGAAGGCGCTGCCTTTGAGATCTACCGGTCGGATTATGCGGACCTTGCTTCGGCCAAAGCCGCCGGATGGGGATTCGAATGTGTTTCCGACAAGAACGGGAAGATCAGGGATAAGGCGACAGGAGACATGCTCATACTGCCTTCCGGCAAATACACGATCAGGCAGACGGCCGCGCCCGCCGGGACGCAGATGATGTCCCCGAATCCGGCGACGTTTACCGTCGATGCGAATAAGTCGACCAGCACGGCATCTTTTGAGGATGTTCTTAAAAATGGCAGTATCGAAATCATAAAGAAGATCCAGACCGGATACGATATCTATGCGGGCACGCCGGTCTCTCAGCTTGCATCAGAAAAGGGGGCAGTATTTCAGGTCTGGAACAGTAAATATGCCTCCTACGAAAAAGCGCCGGAGGTCTATAGAGATCTTCTGGAGACCAATTCGTACGGCCGCGCCTGGTCGAAGAAGCTTCCGGCCGGGGAGTATAAGATCCATCAGATCGACTCGGAAGCCACGAAATATACTTATGCCTGTTCGGACGAGACCATCACGATCACCGGCGACGGCCTCCACGGAAGACCGGAGAAGACGCTGACGCTTATAGACCGCCAGTATGAACTTCGGATCCAGATCCGAAAGGTCGATCAGAAAACAGGACAGATCATCCCGGTCAAAGGTGTCGAGTTTTCGGTCTTAAATGAGAAGATGGAAGTCCTTTCGGACTGGGACGGAAAGGATACCTTTGTCACGAAAGCCGATGGCACAGCGGACCTCGATAAACTGGGACTTACTGTCGGCACCTACTACATTAAAGAGAAGAAGGCACCTGCGGGCTTTGTTCTCGCGAAAGACCCGATCCGCATCGAGGCGAAGAAGGGCGAGTCCTTTATCGGCGTGGGTCCCAAAGGCGACCTGAAGGCCGTTCCTTTCGCCGACGAAGAAGTCGAAGTCACGCTGGATTTTACCAAGACAGGCGGGAAACTTTCTTCCGCTTCTTCTGTGGAGACGGGCTTTGAGGACCTGAAGGGCTACCGTTTCAACTATTCGTCAGGCTCCCTTTCCGGTGCTGTCTATGAACTTTACTGTAACGAGGATGTGCTGGACTTTAGTAGAGACATCTCGCTTCTGGATCCCGGGAAATATCCGGAGGGGACGATCCTTCGTTCCCCGGACGGAAAAAGCTTTACACCATATAAGATGTTCGATAAGGACGGAGACGGCGTGAAGGAAACACCGCTTAAGAGCGGAACGCTGCTCGGGACATATACGACGGATAAAAGCGGGAAGATCACGATCGAGCATCTTTCCCTGAATGCGTCGACGTCCCGCGCTTCTTATAAGCTCGTCGAGAAGACGGCTCCGGAGGGGTATCTCATCAACACGACCCCGATCATCTTTTCTGTTTCGGATACAAGATCGGATCAGACGGTCCGGATCGTGAAGTCGGAAAAGAGCGCCCTCGACGGACGCCAGAAAGCCGAGATCACTTTCTCAAAAGTCGGGCGGACATACACATATGATCCGAATACGAAGACGTATGTCTCTTCGGAAAAAGAACTGTCCGGGGCGGTCTTCGGGGTCTATGCGGGAGAAGATATCCTCTCGGGAAAAGGTGCGGTGATCGTGAAGAAAGATGAGCTGATCGAGGTCGTCATCTCCGGAGAAGACGGGGTCTGCCGGACGACTTCGGATATTCCGTTCGGATATTCCTTCTATGTAAAGGAACTGAAAGCACCGGAAGGGTATCTGAAAGATGAAGGAAAGCACGAGATCTCTACGAAAAGAAAGAAGAAAGACCAGACGGCGGGAAAGATCGTCTTTTCGATGGATAAACCGATCGTGAATGAGATCTCACGGGTGAGACTTCAGATCGAAAAGATCGCTGATGACACCAGGCTTCCGATGGAAGGCGTGGAGTTTGAAGTATATACCACGACCGGAGATCTTATCGAGAAGCTGGTCACGGATAAGGACGGAAAAGCGGAGACGAAGACTGCTTTCCCGAAAGGAGAGACACTTCTTCTCCGGGAGACGAAAACACACGACAGATATGCGCTGGAACCGGATAAGACGATCCGGATCACAAGGCCGCAAAAAGAACCCGGCACATATGCCGTGCAGACGGAGAAGATCTTTAACTACCTTCTGTCGGAGATCCAAGTCGTGAAATACTGTAACGACGGATCGAAGACCCCGATGGACGGTGTGACGTTCCAGCTGTGGAGGGTAGAAGACGGAGACGAACCGGACACCTTCATCAGCGAAGGAAAGACGGACACCGAAGGAAAACTCAGTTTCTGGGTCGGCGAAGGAGATTACTATCTGATCGAGACGGATGTGGGAAGGTGGACGAATTTCCGCGTCCTTTCCGAGAAGATCCCCGTATCCTGTACCAAGGAAAGTGAAGTATATCACTTCGAACTTCTGGATGATTACACGGAGGTCAAAGCAGAGAAAAGATCCGCTTCAAATGGCGAACTTCTGGGAAGGTGCGGCGTTTCCATAAGAGACGGAAACGGAGAGATCCTCTCATTTATCTGGCTCCCCGAGAAGATGGCGTACATGGTCTGCGGAGAAAAAGATCCGGGTGCGACGACGGTCCTTTTCACAGATGAGAAGAAGGATACCTCATGGTACGGCACAGTCACGATCTTGGGACTTCCTGCGGGCGATTACGAGATCGTCGAAGTGGAAGCGCCGGAGGGCTACAGGAACGACAGCGAAGTGATGCCGGTAAAGGTGAAAAATAAAGGAGAGATCTCCGTAACGCGCCTTTACGATACGGTGAAGACATCGGAAAGAGACCTCATCATCGGAGGAAGCTGCTGCGGGATCTTCGGAGTTTCAGGGATCTCACTGTTCCTTCTGGCGGCAGTTGATCTCATGAAGAGGAGAGGTGCCCGATAACGAGAAGCCGGTGAGAACCGACACCGGTGGGTGTGCAGGTGATCAGAGTGATCCTCTTTTCACCTTCGCCCATCGCGATATAACGGGATAGAAGAGAAGGCTCGATGACTTCGATCTGATCGACGATGTAGGTGAAGGACCGGCCGTTACGGTTGACAATGACGGCATCTCCGTAAGAGACCTCGCCGAGACGGTTGAAGATCGAGCCTTTTTTCTTCATGCGGTGGCCGAAGATCACGAGATTTCCTTTCTCTCCGGCCTCGCAGGACAGAGGCATCCTTCCGACTCCGTAGCGAAGCTCGACCTTCCCGGCGCCATCCCAGAGAGGAAGATCGCAGTCGATCGAAGGGATCAGGAGCGTGCCGTATGAAATGAGCGTATATTCCTCAGAGCCGGACGATGAAGATGCCGTGGGAGTGCGGCTCTCCCTCGAGGTGTCGGCAGCTGTTTCCTCTTCCGTATCTTCTGAAGAGGGATCGCCGGAGGCCGTTGCTTCCGTTCCGAAAGAAGAGACAGAAGGATCTGCCGGGTATGAGGAAGAACCGGAAGGATCTTCGGGAAGGCTGTCAGGGCCGTTGGAAGGTGAAGCAGGATCCGGAGATGGATCAGAAAGATCGCTTCGCGGATCTTTTCCCGCATCTTCCGTATCTTCTTCTTCCTCGCCTTCGACAGGAAGATCATCCGCGTGAACGAGAAAAGTGGGATTTCCGCCGGAGATGATCTCGGAAGCCATATCCTGTATCTGGGACTCCCTGTCCTTTTCGTTTTCTTCGTGAGAGATATGATGGGTGAGCGTGTTCCCGAACAGAAGGGAGACACATGCGATCCAGCCGATGACGATGCCGGAGACTGCTTTGGAAGAATGCTTCATGAACTTTTTCCGTCCTTTCCTGCCTGTGAGTATGGATAAAGCATAGGTCCAAAGCAGAAACGAAAACAATATGATATAAGCGCGATTTGGTAAAAAGTGAAAATATACTGACAGGCGAAGGAGAAAGGGCATCCTAAGGTTGACTTTTCCACCTCTTTAGAAGTAGAATCAGTAAGCCTGTTCAAGGCGGAAATTATATATAGGAGGAAATAATGATGTCCGAAGAAACGTACCAAAATGTATTTGATGTGTTGGAGGCACGTGGTTATGTAGCGCAGACCACACATCGTGAAGAAATCTACAATCTGTTAAGTAAGCCGGGTGTCACCTTCTATATCGGCTTTGACCCGACAGCAGACAGCCTGCACGTTGGCCACTTCGTCCAGATGATGGTCATGAGCCACATGCAGAAGGCAGGACACCGTCCGATCGCTCTGATGGGCGGCGGTACCGGTATGATCGGTGACCCGACGGGAAGATCCGATATGCGCCAGATGCTGACACCGGAGACCATCAATCACAATGTCGAGTGCTTCAAGAAGCAGATGGGAAAGGTCGTTGATTTTTCCGATGGAAAAGCACTGATCGTCAACAACGGTGACTGGCTGTTGCCACTGAACTATATCGAGTTCTTAAGAGATGTAGGACCACACTTCTCCGTGAACCGCATGCTCACTTTCGAGTGCTACAAGCAGCGTCTGGAGAGAGGTCTTTCCTTCCTCGAGTTCAACTACATGCTGCTTCAGAGCTACGACTTCCTGTACCTCTATCAGAAATACAACTGCCAGCTCGAGCTCGGCGGTGACGACCAGTGGTCGAATATCCTGGGCGGCGTAGAACTCATCAGAAGAAAAGAGCAGGGAGAGGCTTTTGGTCTGACATTCACTCTCCTTACCAACAGCGAAGGTAAGAAGATGGGTAAGACCGCAAAGGGTGCTGTATGGCTCGATCCGAATAAGACAACACCTTTCGATTTCTACCAGTACTGGAGAAATGTCGAGGATGCCGATGTCATCAAGTGCTTAAAGCTCCTGACATTCGTATCTCTCGAGGAGATCGAAGAATATGCTAAACTCACTGACGCCGCGATCAACGAGGCAAAGAAGAGACTGGCTTTCGAAGTAACGAAGATCGTTCACGGTGAAGAGACAGCGCTGGCTGTAAAGAAGCAGGCAGAGGATCTTTTCGAGAAGGGCGGACGTTCCGATGATATGGCGACGACAGCGATCGCGGCTGACCGCCTGTCCGGTGACGGACTTTCGCTTCTGGATCTCCTTTGCGAGACCAAGCTTACACCTTCCAAGGGTGAAGCCAGAAGAATGATCCAGCAGAAGGGTATCTACCTCAACGATGTTGCTGTCGAGGATGTGTACTACATGCTGACCGAGAAAGACTTCAATAACGGTGAGGCGTTCCTCAGAAAGGGTAAGAAGGTCCACCACCGCTTAACGATCGGCTGAGGTTTTTCTCATGAAGACGTGCCGTTTTTGTAATCACAAACAGGAAGAGGGCGACCGCTGCGAAGCATGCGGCTCGCCTTTTTCTGCAGATAAACTGGATTTCTCCGGCGAGACGATCCCCGATCCGACCCAGAGCGTGACGTCCGAACCGGATACATCGATCTGGGGTATGGCAGCGTCTCAACCGGAGGCCCCGATAACCGAAACGCCTGTTTCAGAGATGGCATCCGGTGAGGCGGAAATGCCAGTCGCGGGCGAAGGTGTGCCTTCGGAATCTATTTCTGATGCCGCGGAAAAGCAGCCGGCTCCGGAAACTTCTGTTCCTGAAATGACTCAAAAGCCGGTTCCGCCGAAGATCATGTACTCGGCGGCCGCAAGAAGTGAGACCGTGTATCTGAAAAAGAAAGGCTCGTATATTCCTTCACATGGGATGACGATCCTTCCGCCTGCCCGGAATTCCGCGCCGCAAGTAGTTCCGGCGGTAACTTCTCCGAAGATGGATGACGAGAGTTTTAAGAAGTATTCCGGGATCTATAACCACACCCTGATCACGATGATCATCAGCATCATCGGCATGGTCTGCCTTTGCGGATCGAGTATGATCTCCGTGATCCTTTCCTCGATCGCCTTTTCGAAGATGTCCGCCGTGAAGTCCGGTACGACGACCAAAGATCCGGACCGCGTGGCTGCTTCGGCGAAGGCAATGACGCTAGTTGCAGATTTTCTTCTGATCGTGGGACTGATCTTCGTAATCGTTCTCGGTGTCCAGATCTTAAATGAGAATTGATTTCCCTCTGCAGACCCTCTAAAACGCGCGTAAGTGTTGAATCTCTAAGAAATTTGAGGTAAAATACTTCTGATTTTGTGTTCGCATGAATACATTCACAATTTCAAGTTTAAGGAGTGCAGGTATGAAGACATTGAAGAAGTTAACGGCCCTGTTGCTGGTTGGCGCTATGACGCTTTCTCTGGCAGCTTGCGGGTCCAGCAAGAAGAAGGTTACATCCAAAGAGTTTAAGAAGATCATGAAGAAGGCTGACTTCACCGTTACGGAGTCCAGCGATGACGATGCAGATGAGTGCTTTGTTGCTACATGGGAAGATGAGGATGGCGAGTCTTTCGTTTACATGACATACTATCTCTTCGAGAGCAAGAGCGATGCAAAGTCCTGCTTCAACGCTTCTTACGACGAGCTGAAGGAAGCAAAGGATGACGAGGAGTTTGAAGGCGATATCTCCAAGAATTCCTGGAAGTTCACCGGTGAGGGTGAATTCACCGAAGGTTCCGAGTATGCAGGTACGGAGCTTTACATGGTAGGTATCCTCGCTGAGGAGTCCATGATCATCGCTATGTCCACAGGCGACAAGGCAGGTAAGAAGGCTCTTACCAATGCCCTTTCCGATCTCGGATACGAAATCTAAGTCTTCGATCATTGACCGTCTGAAAAGAAGGACCGTTTCCTTTACGGGGAGCGGTCCTTTTCTATATGTAATATACTTATATAGCGATATATTCCGCATTTGCGAAAACTTTTTAATATTCTTTGTTTACAAGACAAAAATCAGGTGATATACTTAATTGCCCGACAAAACGGGGTTTCTTTTTGTGCGCCGTTTTTGCCGAGACATTATTATCACGAAAGGAGATGTATTGATGCCTACGTTCAACCAACTGGTAAAGTCCGGAAGAACATCGAAGATCTACAAGTCTTCTTCTAAAGCTCTTCAGAGCGGACTGAATACCTTGCGCAAGCAGGAAACAGACGTTTCTTCCCCGCAAAAGCGTGGTGTTTGCACTGTTGTTAAGACCGTAACTCCGAAAAAGCCGAACTCTGCTTTGAGAAAGGTTGCAAGAGTACGTCTTACGAATGGCTACGAAGTAACTGCATATATTCCGGGAATCGGACACAATCTGCAGGAGCACTCCGTTGTATTGATCCGTGGCGGACGTGTTAAGGACCTTCCTGGTGTTCGTTATCACATCGTTCGCGGTACTCTCGATACAGCAGGTGTTGCAAATCGTATGCAGGGCCGTTCGAAGTACGGTGCGAAGAAGCCGAAGGCCGCTAAGGTAAAGAAGTAATTTCTTTATTTCCTGCGGTTGGACAGATTAAGTGATCAGTACACTGTCTATATAAGGGACATGTTTACTGGCGCTGACACGGTCCAAAAAGAACTATTTTTTACGTGAGTACCTATGGTTTCAGTTTGAGACTGAATATCATGAAAAGGAGGGAAGACTAGTGCCAAGAAAAGGCAATGTCCCAGTTAGAGAAGTGCTCCCGGATCCGCTTTACAATGATGTAAAGGTCAGTAAGCTGATCAACAACATCATGCTTGACGGTAAGAAGGGTGTTGCACAGAGAATTTGCTACGACGCTTTTGACTTGATCAAAGAGCGCACAGGCAAGGAGCCGATCGAAGTATTCAATGCGGCTCTTGAGAACGTTATGCCTATGTTGGAAGTAAAGGCCAGACGTGTTGGTGGTGCAAACTACCAGGTTCCGATGGAAGTTCGTCCGGCTCGTCGTCAGACACTTGGTCTGCGCTGGATCGTAAAGTATGCTCGTGAGAGATCTGAGCGTACAATGAGCGATCGCCTGGCCAATGAGCTGATCGATGCTTCGAACAGCACAGGCGGTGCATTTAAGAAAAAGGAAGAAATGCACAAGATGGCAGAAGCAAACAGAGCTTTTGCACATTACAGATGGTAAGTTGATGAAGGAGCAATTGACACGATGAATAAGAGAGAGTATTCACTCGAAAACACAAGAAATATCGGTATCATGGCTCACATCGACGCTGGTAAGACAACGACTACTGAAAGAATCCTCTATTACACGGGTATCAACCGTAAGATGGGTGAGGTTCACGAAGGTGCCGCTACCATGGACTGGATGGTTCAGGAGCAGGAGCGTGGTATCACGATCACTTCTGCTGCTACAACTGCTCCGTGGAAGGGCCACCGTATCAACATCATCGACACCCCCGGTCACGTTGACTTCACAGTTGAAGTTGAGCGTTCCCTGCGTGTTCTCGACGGTGCGGTTACAGTAATGTCCGCTCGTGGTGGTGTAGAACCTCAGACAGAAACAGTTTGGAGACAGGCTGAGCATTACGGTGTTCCGCGTATGGTATACGTCAATAAGATGGATATCCTCGGTGCGGATTTCTTCCACGTAATCGACATGATCAAAGACCGTCTGAAGAGCAACGCGGTTGCTATTCAGATCCCGATCGGCAAGGAAGACAACTTCGAAGGTATTATCGACCTGATGACTCTCCGTGCTGAGGTCTATGTAAGTGAAGACGGTATGAAGTACGAGGACCGTGAGGTTCCGGCTGATATGGTCGAATTCGTTAACAAGAAGCGTGAGGAAATGGTTGAGGCGATCGCTGAGACCGACGAAGAGCTCACCATGAAGTTCCTTGAGGGTGAAGAGATCACCATTGATGAACTCAAGGCTGCTCTGCGTAAGGCTACATGCTCCTGTAAGATGATTCCGGTCATCTGCGGTACATCTCTTAGAAATAAGGGTGTTCAGATGATGCTCGACGCAATCGTTGACTACATGCCTTCTCCGCTGGATATTCCGGCTATCAAGGGTGTTAACCCTGATACTGAAGAGGAAGAAGAGCGTCCGGCTTCCGATGAGGGCCCGTTCGCTGCACTGGCATTCAAGATCATGACTGACCCGTTTGTCGGTAAACTTTGCTTCTTCCGTGTTTACTCCGGTGTTCTGGAAGCAGGTTCTTATGTTTCCAACGCTACCAAGGGTAAGAAAGAGCGTATCGGACGTATCCTCCAGATGCACGCTAACGACAGAAAAGAGATCTCCGAAGTATTCTCCGGTGATATCGCTGCTGCAGTCGGCCTGAAGGACACAACAACAGGTGACACGCTCTGTGATGATGATCATCCGATCATCCTCGAGTCCATGGAGTTCCCGGAGCCGGTTATCGAAGTAGCTATTGAACCGAAGTCCAGAGCATCCCAGGAAAAGATGATCGTGGCTCTTCAGAAGCTTGCTGAAGAAGACCCGACATTCCGTACATTCACCAACCAGGAGACAGGACAAACGATCATCGCCGGTATGGGTGAGCTTCACCTCGACATTATCGTTGACCGTCTCTTCAGAGAGTTTAAGGTCGAGGCTAACGTAGGTGCCCCGCAGGTTTCCTACAAAGAGACCATCAGAAAGCCTGTCCGCGCAGAAGGACGTTTCGTACGTCAGTCCGGTGGTCACGGTCAGTATGGTCACTGTATCCTCGAGCTCGAGCCTCAGGAGCCTGGTAAGGGTTATGAATTCGTCAATGCAACAGTTGGTGGTTCTATCCCGAAGGAATTCATCGGACCTATCGATGCAGGTGTACAGGAAGCTATGCAGAGCGGTGTTCTCGGCGGCTATCCGGTAGTTGACGTAAAGGTTACTGTCGTAGACGGTTCCTACCACGAAGTCGACTCTTCCGAAATGGCCTTCAAGATCGCAGGTTCTATGGGCTTCAAGGAAGGTATGAAGAAGGCAGATCCTGTTCTTCTCGAGCCTATCATGCGTGTTGACGTTGAAGTTCCGGATGATTACATGGGCGACGTTATCGGCGGCCTCAATGCTCGTCGTGGTGTTGTTAAGGGTATCGAAGGACTCAATGGTACACAGAAGATCCAGGCTGAAGTACCGCTTTCCAACATGTTCGGTTATGCAACAGCTCTCCGTTCTACAACACAGGGTCGTGGTACCTTCGTAATGCAGATCGGTCACTTCGCTGAAACACCGAAGAACATTATGGAAACTATCCTTAAGAAGTAATTTTTGAGGAGAAATGTCTTCCGAGTTAATTGCATCTTGCGATTATTGAAAAACATAGTAAAATAGATGTAACTGACGCTCGGAAGCGGAACAAAGTTTTAAATTATCAGCGATACGCTGAACAAGGAGGAAATTTTAAATGGCAAAGGCAAAATTTGAAAGAACTAAGCCGCACGTTAACATCGGAACCATTGGTCACGTTGACCACGGCAAGACTTCTCTTACAGCTGCTATCACGAAGGTTCTGTCCTTCCAGGGTAAGGCACAGTATGAGGCTTACGGCGATATCGATAAGGCTCCGGAAGAAAGAGCTCGTGGTATCACGATCAACACCGCTCACGTTGAGTACGAGACAGATGCTCGTCACTACGCTCACGTTGACTGCCCCGGCCATGCCGACTATATCAAGAACATGATCACTGGTGCTGCTCAGATGGACGGTGCTATCCTCGTAGTATCCGCTTCTGACGGACCGATGCCTCAGACACGTGAGCACATCCTGCTCGCTCGTCAGGTAGGTGTTCCTTACATTGTTGTATTCATGAACAAGTGCGATCAGGTTGACGACGAAGAACTCCTCGAGCTCGTTGAGATGGACATCCGTGACCTCCTCAACCAGTACGAGTTCCCGGGCGACGATACACCGATCATCCGTGGTTCTGCTCTGCAGGCTCTCGAGTCCACTTCTACAGACCCGAACGCTCCTGAGTATGCTCCGATCCTCGAGCTCATGAAGGCAGTAGACGAGTTCATCGCTACACCTGCTCGTCCGACAGACCTCCCGTTCCTGATGCCTGTTGAGGACGTATTCACAATCACAGGTCGTGGTACAGTTGCTACCGGCCGTCTCGAGCGTGGTATCATCAAAGTTGGTGACGCTGCTGAGATCGTTGGTCTCCAGGATGAGCCGAAGGGCACAACAATCACTGGTGTTGAGATGTTCCACAAGCTCCTCGATCAGGCTGAGGCTGGTGATAACATCGGTGCTCTCCTCCGTGGTATCGACCGTAAAGAGGTTGAGCGTGGTCAGGTTCTCGCTAAGCCGGGTTCCATCACACCTCACACAAAGTTCACAGGTCAAGTTTACGTACTGACACACGACGAAGGTGGCCGTCATAAGCCTTTCTTCAATGGTTATCGTCCGCAGTTCTACTTCAGAACAACAGACGTTACCGGTGTTGCTCACCTTCCGGAAGGCACAGAAATGTGCATGCCTGGTGACCACGTAACCATCACTGTTGAGCTCATCACTCCTATCGCTATGGAGCAGGGCCTCAAGTTCGCTATCCGTGAGGGTGGCCGTACAGTTGGTGCTGGTACTGTTGCTACAATCATCGAGTAATATCGATCTTAAGTAGATAACTTAGTGATTTCAAAGAGCTTCGGGATCTTTATCCCGGAGCTCTTTTTTCTTCTTTGCTAAGAGGACTCCGCCGGTTATACTACCGGGACAACATAGAATATAAACGCAATGCTCTCAGATATTGTACAATGGATAAGGATCCGTTTTTATGAAAAGGAAAAGTGAGGAAAAGAGATGAGTTCTGAGATTCTGATTGAAAGAAGAGAACACGATGATAAGATCGGGGAGTTCATCGGTGAAGCATTCGAGGCATATGCGGCCGATAATGATATCCTCTGCGACTACGAAGAATTCTGCTTCGTCGCAAAAGACGGGGAGAAGATCCTCGGAGCAGTCACCGGTCATGCATATTATAACGAAGTCCATGTCGGCGATCTGATCGTCGACAAGGAGTGCAGGGGAAAGGATGTAGGAACGAAACTAATGCTTGCTGTGGAAGAAGAATTCCGCGGGAAGGGACGAGAGAACATCAACCTTTCGACCTACGAATTCCAGGCTTTGGGCTTTTATAAGAAACTCGGGTACGAAGTCGAGTTTGTCCGTCCGAACAGCATTCCCAAACTTAAAAAGTACTTTCTTCGAAAGAAACTATAACAGGTGATCGCTAGTTTTACATATATGATCTGCATACCAGATCTTTTCTCAGGTAAAAGAATTGGTATGCATTTTTATGTCAAAAAGGGTATTCGAGGAGCGATAAGCCTAGTGGCAGTGGGATTACAAAAGATTTCCAAATTGTAAATATACTAATAACGTTTTATTTATATATAGATATCTTTATATTTTGGTGCTATCATGACCATATAGTAAATAGGCCATTTGTCCCCATTTTTTCGTTGAGGAGCGGAAAGGGGATATAAGAATTAACCATGTGGAGGATGGGCACGCATGAAAAAGACACTTAAAAAGATTGGTGCTTTGATTGTTTCGGTTGCAGTGGTTATGAGCCTTAGCTCTACGCTGTTTGCTGCAGGAGAAGCAGAGCTTACCGGAGGAGAGGTCGGCGGTTACACAACACCGGATACGCCGGTTTCTCAGTCCAAGAAAGTAAAGATCGCTAAAGAGATCACTGCTTACAATGTGGATGAAGACGTAGTCAATGCACCAACGATTACTTATTCTTATTCCATTGCAGGAGATACAAACGGATATACGGTAACGGATGAAACGACCGACCATGCTTCCGGGGTTGCGATCACGAAAGCAACATTGGCGGGCATTACGACAAACGTTTCTATGACGGGTACTGCAGCGAATGAGATTTCATGGACACCGGCTGAGACGCTGAATACTGAAAAGACTGGTAAAGAAAACTATAAGTACCTTACCATTGATTTTACAAATGTTGTATTCACAGAGCCCGGCGTTTACCGCTACGTACTGACCGAGGATCTGAAGACCGGTTTTACATATGACAATACCGGTGTAACCGAGACGACCGATTCGACAGGTGGTCATACACGTTATCTCGATGTCTATGTTCGCCGTTCGGATACATTTACGGATGGATCTTTGGCAACTGACTGGGATATATATGGTTACGTCTGCATGTATGATAACGAAGACATCGATCCGACCAATGATACCGATGTCAAAGGCGCTGTTAAGACCAACGGTTTTGTCGCGGCAACAAACGACAATACAGAGATCAAAGCGGATTCTTACTATACATTCAATGTAACAGTCAGTAAGACGCTTACCGGTGATGCGTACAGTGCTTCGCACAAGTTCCCGATCCAGGTAGACTATACCAATGCAAAAGTAACACAGAATGTAAAACTGATTGCGGATATTGCGGATAACAGCAAAGTAACTGACTATGCACATGACGCGGTAGCGGCAAGTAGCCTTGATGGTCTTGTGAAGATCTCTGACGGCGGTTCTGTCAAGTATATCGGTATTCCTTGCGGAACTCAGGTAGATGTATACGAGACGAACGATGTTACCGGTACCATTTACCGTACGACAGTCACAGTAGATGGAACAGCAGGTACGGCAAAGGATATTACAAGCACATCTACACCGGGAGCTTTTGTTGCATATTCCGCTCAGGACTATAACTCGAATCTTGGCACGATCACAACAACTGCAAATCAGAACGATGACGCAACAGGTCTGCATACAGTTGAGATCGATAACGTCCTTCAGTTGATTTCCCCAACAGGAATCATCGTCAGAAGCGCTCCGTACATCCTTCTGTTCGGTGCAGCAGCAGCTCTCTTCGTAGTAAGCCGCCGCTGGAAGAAGAAGGAAGAAGCCTAAATAATTAGCATTAGGAGCGATCACGTGCCCACGTATCACTAGTATGAAAAAGGGGAGAAAGCAAGGACGGGTCATATAGTAAAAATGGCCGGTTCTTGCTTCTTCGATTAAATTGATGTTCAAAGAGAAGCTTAGTAAAATCCGTGAAAAACTCGCGAAATCGAAGACCGGTATCCGGAGATTCGTACGTAATTGCTTTATCATTATCATCAGTTTATGGATCATGTTCGCCTTTATCATCGGAGTGGATACAGTGGGAACTTACGATATGACTCCTGCCCTGAATATGGGAGACCGCATCATCTATTCCCGAATAGATAAGTCGCCGGTCTCGCAGGATGTGATCGTTTTCAAAAAGGATGGTAACACTTGTGTTGCACGTGTGGTCGCCATTCCCGGCGATACTGTGGAGATCACGGAAGACGGGTCGGTCAAGATCAACGGCAATCTCATCGTGGAAGATAAGATCTACAGCCTTACCTATCCATATACCGATTACGTCAGCTATCCGATCACCCTGGGCTCAGGAGAATACTTCGTTTTAGGAGATAACAGAAGGACCGGCGTAGACAGCCGGTATTACGGTACCGTCAAATCTGATGAGATCAAGGGGACTCTTCTTCTTGTGATCCGGCAGAGAAACTTTTAAAGGAGATATAGATGGCATTTGCATCCGCTTTGAAAATTGCAAATACGCTTGTTTCAGCAGTGGCGACCGTCACCTCTGTCTCCATTATGGCTTTTTCCGGCTACATGATCTATGAAAACCAGTATGTGCAGAACCGTGCATATGGTTCCCGATCGATCGAGTACAAGCCGGAAGTAAAAGAGGACTCCGTTTCCATCAATGGACTTCTGGAGAATATCCCGGATGCAAACGGCTGGATCACCATGGATGATACGCACATTGATTACCCGGTCGTTCAGGGCGATGATGATGTGTACTATGCAAGCCATGACGAGTACAAAGATCCGTCTCTTACGGGTGCGATCTATCTGCAGGCGAAGAACCTCTCAGATTACAGTGAATCGTATTCACTCCTTTATGGTCACCACATGGACAATGGTGCCATGTTTGGCGACCTTTCCAAGTATATCGAAGAGGATTACTTCAAAGAACACCTCACAGGAACCCTCGTGACAAAGGACGGGGCGTATGACATCGAAGTGGTTTCGCTTCTTGAGACCGATGCGTATGAAAAAGATATCTACGACAGAACGTCTCTTACCTGGGAAGAATACCAGAATCAGATCAAGAACAACGGAAACATCAAGGTGATCAACGAAAATCCGAATGTCACAGATGCAGACAAGTTCATCGTTCTCTCCACATGCGAGGGAAATGCGACAGACGGAAGACTCGTTCTTATTTGTAAGATCACGGAATCCGGAAAGAATGTCGAGCCGACGCCTTCGCCGAAGCCGGATGAACCGACTCCGACGCCTGCTCCGGACGACGATAAGGACAACAAAGGCGCGGTCATCGTAAAGACCGGAGATCCCTACGACGGATCAGGATGGTCGATCCTGAATCTGTGCTGCCTGCTTCTGACGATTACGACGATCATGCCGTATATCTCGGACTGGGCAGCAAAGAAAGAAGAAAGAAAGAGGACTCTTAGAGAATTTGCAGGTCCTCTGGGCAATATCATCCTGGCTGTCATCGCGATCATGATATTCATCACATATGAGAACATGAAGCTGCCGATGATCATTATGGATAAATACACACCCTGGATGCTGATCATCCTCGGTATGGCACTGGTAACAGAAGAACTCTGTTCCGGAAAAAAGAAGAAAGAAGAATTAGGAGAAGAGAAGGCTGATGTTTAAGAACTGGTCGAAAAAACTTGCTCGTTCTTATATCGCTACGGTCCTGGCCGCTTCTTTAGTGCTGTCCGTTTTCCCGATCTCGATGATCCCTTCCCCATTCCTCCGTTCTTCCTCTGTTATTGCAGATAGCGGAGCTTCAGAAGATATTACTGTTCTTGAGAAAGTCCTCACCGGCAGTAATGGAAAAGCCTATCACTTCACAGCCAGCTATTCGTCTGATTCCGGTCTCCCGGAAGATGCGGAGCTTAGTATTTCCGAAATCACGGAAGGTCCAGAATACGATCAGTATATTGAAGATACAAAGACAGTCCTGGAGAGCGATACGATCGGATATGCCCATCTGTTCGATATCAAGATCGTTAAAGACGGTGAAGAACTCCAGCCGAATGACGGATCTTCCGTAAATATGCAGATCGAACTGGAAGACACGAAATCTGAAGATCTCAAGGTCGTCCACTTCCCATCCGAACCGGGTGACGGAAATGCAGAAGTACTGGAAAATACCACGACTTCCAATGAAGGTGATACGACAGTTGTTGAATTTACAGCAGAAGGCTTCTCTGTATATGCCATCGTAGATCACGAGGGCGGAGAAGTCGTCACCCCGCGCTTTACGATCCATTACCTTGCTCCGGTAACGGATACTTCCACTCAGGAAAGTGAAGTGGGCGGACAGTATTACTATACAGTAGCTCCATTTGAATTCCCCAATACGGCAAACCAGATGCAGACCACGCAGATCGTTCAAGATGGGGAGACCCTGGAGATGATCGCCAATCCGCCGAACCAGACAAGCAAGTTCTTCTATGGCTGGTATGTGGTTGATGTCACTTCGCAAAGCGGGAATTCCTATACTTTCCGCTGGACGGATGCCCCGAAGCACCTTCCTTTTGAAACTCCGATCTCCGTTGCAAATAACGGCGACGGAACCTTTACCATGACCTGGACGGCCAATGGTCATACCTATACGGAGACCGCGGATATGGACGCAACTGACTACAGTGCACATATCTACGTAGCTCCGATCTATGAGGATTACTGCTTCGTCAATTTCCATGAACTTGCTTATGCAGTAAGCCCGAATAGTAACCTTCTCACAAGAAAACTGATCATTCTGGGTTCCGATAATACAGAAACCGTACTGATCAGCGATGTAAGTGCTCAGGCGACCGACACGATCCGAAGGATCTTCCGTGGCTGGCAGTATCGTGCCAATAATACATGGGTATCGGTTCAGACCATGGACGATAATGGTAACCCCATTACGAAGTCTATCGAAGTCACGGATCACATGGATCTGTATCCTTACTTCCAGGAAGGCCGCTGGCTGTACTTTAATGTAGGTGATAGTGGAAATGGCGCGCAGTATGTTCCGGCCCAGTTCACTCTGGCAGAATTCAACTCGCAGGAAGGCGGCGCCAGCGTAGGCGGAACCGTTACTTCGCTTCCGACCACCAGCAGAGCCGGTTATGACTTCGCAGGATGGCGCGTCATCACAGGTTATAACGATGCAAATCACGAAGACCCGATCTACCAGCGTGTGACTGATTCCAACGGTAATTTCCTCTCCTCTGTGGATCTTACCATTAATGGAACATATCTGGATAATGACGGCAACCCGCAGACAGGCGTGGCCTATACCATCAAGAACGGCGAACTGACGATCAAGTATCCTCTTGAGTCTTTAACGTTCTACGCCGAATGGGCAGAAAAAGCGAATTCTTCATATACAGTAGTTATCTGGAAGCAGAGAGTGACGGATGATCCGGATGCGGATAATGCTCATAAGACCTACGATTATTATGCGCTCGATCCGAATGTGCTTTCATCTGTTGTTTCCAGTGCCTCCGGTCTTACTGTGGACCAGCTGAACCTGAATGCATACAGAAGCCTGACTACGAACAATGGGACCAGAAATGATTTTAAGGGATTCCATCTGCGGACGACAGACCCTGTCACAATGAATAGCGCTACAGTACGCGGTGACGGATCGTCCGTTGTCAACATTTACTATGACAGAAATGTACATACACTGTCTTTCCAGGTGCAGTCGGGCAACCGATGGACTACGATCAAGACGATCAAAGATCTGTATGAGGATAACATTTCAGCTAATTTCCCGATCGTCGGAACCAATGGTGTGACGTATAATCAGGGAGAACGCTGGCAGCCGCAGAACAGCTCTACATACAGCCAGGTCCTTGTATATCTCGATATTATGCCGGATGAGGATATTACGTTCCGTCTGAATACATCGACCAATGGTCAAAAGAATCTTTATTACTATATCGAACCGCTTCCGGATGAAGCTCCTTCGGCGAACGATCGGACGTATAACGGAAAAAGATTTAAACTTTATCATCATACGGTCGCCAGATACGGCTTCTTTACAGAGGCCGAGGACTATCTGCCTTTGGTCGGTTTTTACAAGAGCCCGGACTACCTGCCGCAGGCCTTTAATTCCTATGGTGGAAGCACAGGCGCATGGGATAATTCGGATGCCACAGAGATCTATTGCTACTATCTCCGATCCGAAAGAAAATTCACCTTTGACTACAACTATCCGGTTGCGACCGGTATGGCTGCCAAATCCGTCGTCAAAGAGGGTGTTCTTTACGAGACTTCGCTTGAGAAGTTCGACTATACTGCTCATCCGGATGATCTTGAGAATGCGGTCCGTCCGACAGGATCAGAGATCCCTGATCATTATGAATTCGGTGGATGGTTCGAGGATGCGGCATGTACGGAACGCTTTGATTTTACAACGACCATGCCGGACGCAGATAAAAAAGTCTACGGTAAATGGACGCCGATCTACTATACGATCAGCATCGATCCCAATGGTGGTGTGATCGATCACATCAACTACACGGAGCCTGAGGATGGTGAGAAGCCGACATTCTATCTGGATGGTTTCACTTCGGCGAATGCTTCTGATCCGAAGTGGATCGCAGCGTGGAATGCAAATGGCGATACTGTGGGCACGATGCCTTCTTGGGCGACGACTCTGTCGGCGGTCGGCTCGGGTCATAACACCGCTTACTCCACTTACTTTAGTGCGATGTACGGAACGGCGATCGGTGAATATGAACTGGAGCGCACATATGTAGAATATAATGGCGCAGATGATGGTACGAAGTACTATTACGTAAACATGCAGTTCAACAATACCAGCGGTGAATGGGGTATTCACGCAGATATGCGTAACGCACTGTATCTTACGGAAAGCCAACTCCTTGCTTATTACAAGTACTGCAAAGCCACACAGGCCTGGCATGAAGCTGCGAATCCAGGATATTACGATGGTACGATCCCTGCGACATTTGAAGAATTCAAATCCATGTACGTGAAAAAGAACGGTATGGGTAACTATGTACTCTATCAGGAAGTACCCAGCGGATCTTACGCATTTGTCGGATGGTATAAGGTGAATCCGGATGGAACCGTTTCTGATACGCCGTATAGTTTCGCAAATGCAATCGAAGGTGAGATGACACTCCGTGCGGTATGGCGCCGGGTAGGTTCTTACTATATCTCTTATGATCCGTCTTATATCCTGACTCTGGATGATGGTTCCGAAGCGGTGGTCAATGGTCAGATCGTCGCATGGACGGATCCTGCGAATCCGAACGATGAGAAGTATAATGACGGCGCGCAGACTACCACGCTCCAACAGCCGACCGGTATTACTGTGAATGGACTGGATGCCGGTGATGAAATTATCTTCCGCGGCTGGCAGGTAGTAGATTTCCAGGGTTACGACGCAAACGGCCATGCCATCTATACACCGAGACACAATGTCTATTACGCCGAACCGACCGAATTCATCATTGATGCAAGTGATGCGGATAATAACGGCTGTATCCATATGCAGGCAGTTTACCAGACGCTCAGCACTTCTGACCGCCGTCCGAAAGTGGCCAACCTGATGCTTCATGCCAACGATGGCCACCTGACCAATGGTAATGGAAGCGCGCTTACCGGCGATGTGGATATCACGACTGTTTCCGGCTGGACGGGTACAGGTGTTGTTGTTGAAGATCAAAGCGAAAATGAGATCGTCTTTGGCGATATGCAGTCGAACAATGCAGTACATGTATATAAATATGCGGTAACTCCAGGCACTTTGGATGCGCCTTATGATGCGAGTGGTAACTATTTCAAGCATGATATGGGTTACTTCCTGATCGGTTTTGACGAAGGTTCGGACTACTCTATGACCAGAACAGGTGCGACGGATGATGATCTTCGTACAGGTGATCCGTTTGTTCCTACCTTCGCTGCAGATTCCGTGATTTCCGTGCAGAGAACGGACAGCACACGTCTTTATGCCGTCTGGGAGCCTATGGTATATGTTACTTTCACGAACAGAACATCTTCTGACGTGACGTTTAATATCTCCGGTACAGGCGATGCTATGACCGTTGTTAACGAGGCTACGGGTGTATTTGGACGTGAGAAATATACACAGACAACAGTTACGCTGAACCCGGGTAAGAGCATAAAGTTCGCCGTTCCATATGGTGCTGGTGAGGAGTTCACGATCAATGGAACTAACACCAATACCGCGCAGCTTCTGAATATCACTTCTTACTTCCAGGGAAATCAGACCGCCATGGCAACGGCCGGACTATACAGATCTTCCGGAGCGACCTACACGTTAACAGATCTGCTCCATGTCGATCCTGAGGGTGTACATGTTTACTTTGATGGTGTAGATACAGTCTTCTTCGATGTGAATGCACCTACAGCGGTCTGGACAGATACACGTACAGGCTCCGACTATAGCACGGTCGCAAGCAGCAGTTCGCTGGTCTATGTAGATGAAGACGGACTTCCGTATGAGCCGATCGATTTCAGTGGCGGAAATTCTTCTGCAATCACAGAACCTTCCGATCCGACAAGACCCGACTACTTATTCATCGGCTGGACAGCAGATGCGGATGCGGCCGCCTGTGATCCTGCAGCATACACGCTTCCGGGAACCAGTCAGGCGGAAGGTATCAATAATATGGCAGTCATTAAGAGTTCACTTCTTTGGGATTTCACCACAGAAGTAGATCACGGTATGACGCTTTACGCGATCTGGGGCGAGGAAGTAAAAGTCACATTCCATCTTTATAACAACCAGCAGACCTGGACGGATGGAGATACAACGTACTACGTTCCCGGCAGTAACTATACCCATGTTGTCACCATGATCAAGGGCGACATCCTGCGTATGCCGTCTCAGCCGACCTGGACATCGCAGGGCAACCTGTTCTACCGCTGGGTCACAGTCACTTCGCATCAGAACGCTGCGAAGACGATCGATCAGATCGATAATCTCTATGAACTCGGAACCCCTGTCCTTCGGGATATGGATCTCTATACTTCCTGGATCAAGGCGGATCACATCGATGTGACGATCACAAAGACCGTGGCTAACGGGGACGGATCACCGCTTACCGCAAGCCAGGCCGCGAAGGACTTTACCTTTAATGCCGTGATCACAACGACAAGATATACGGGTACAGTAACCAGAAGTGGTCGGTTGTGGGTGAATTTCACCGAATCGGTGTCTGATCCGACTTCTTCTGATGAGAATCAGATGTTTACTTTAAAGGATGGAGAATCTATCACGATCCCTCTCTATTACGATGCATCTGAACAGACAGGAAATATCAATTCGAATGGAACTCGCTCTGTAAGTGTATTCTTCCAGTCGATCAAGATCACGGAAGTATCCGATCCGGATTATACGGTCACTGTTTCTATTAACGGGCAGACGGCAACAATGACAGATACCGCTTCCGTATCTACCTATGACGGAGCAAAACCGACATTTAACAACCCGACAGGAAATAACAGAAATTACACCTTGTCGGGAAGAGCTCTTTATACTTCGGGAACGACGGTACCTGTAGATTATACGAACACCAGGACCAATACGGATGTGACTATCACGAAGGTCGTGACCCCGGATGACTACACAACGGGAAATGAAGAGTTCGGATTCACCGTTTCTGTCTTTAATACCAATGGTTATGTAGTGACTCCGGCCGAATATGACGGAAAAACGCTGAAACTCAAAAACGGTGAAAGCATGACGATCAAGGGCGTGCCGATCGGTGGTGAAATCAGAGTCGAAGAAAATGCCCCGGGATGGACGGCGGTCTCTGTAAATGATGCAGACAGCACAGATCGAGGCGGCAAGGTATTCACCCTTCAGAATGTCCCGAAAGAGGGCGGCGGAATCACATTTACGAATACTCGTGATACGTACGATGTGACTGTTTCTAACGAGGTCCTCTCTGAAGAGTATGGCAGCAAGACGAAGAATTTTACATACACGGCGACGCTGTGGAACGGCGATACGCAGGTAGCTTTCCCGAGCTCGATCACGGACGTGACATTCAGTGATGGAAGAAAGACGATGACCTTTGATCTTAAGGACGATGGTTCTTATGTGATCAAAGATCTGCCCGGCGGATATAAGGTTGTTGTGACACAGGACGAGGATGAGGACTACATCACGACAGCCGGCAGAAGGTCAGCGGGTCTTTCGTACACGATCACTGATCTTGAGGAAGATGTACATATTGGATTTGTAAACAGATTAAAGACCGGAGAATATACCATCACGAAGAATGTCCAGCTCGATGAAGGACAGTCGATCCCGCCGGGAACTACGTTCGCATTCAGCGCGAAGCTGCTGCGTTCTCCGAACTCGAATACACCGGTCACCATCTCTTCGGAGATCGCTTCGATGGCCACTTCACTGGGCGCGACGGTTTCCGGTGATGTGATCTACTTTAGCCTGGCAGATGGCGAAAGTATCACATTAACAGATCTTCCGGTCGGATACTTCCTGCAGGTTCAGGAAACAGCTCCGGGATTTGCCGCTTACGTCAGCAATATCCGAACGGATACAGTTACGGTAACGATCTCGGCAAGAGGAAACAGCGACATCAACTTTATCAACCGTATCGCATCGGCGATCCTGAAAGTAAAGAAAGTGGATAAAGAGGATGGAAGTCCTGTAGCCGGAGCGACGTTCCGTCTTTATAACATCCGCAATGGATCGATCAATACGCTGTTTACTCTGACCTCGGGCGCAGACGGATATCTGGCCTATACGGAATCCGGAGTGACCAGCACCGAGCTCACGCTGGAAAGCGGCACTTACTTCCTGGCAGAACAGAGCCCGGCGGTTGGTTACCGCCTGCTGAACGATACGATCACGATCACGGTGGATAATAACAAACCGGAAGATGAGAGGATCACGATCAACAATAGTACGGTGGCCACCATCGCAGGACCGGTAGAAGGCAAGTTTACAGTAACCGTGACCAACACAAGAGTACTTCCGGCACCTACCGGTATCGCCATGCAGACCATGCCTTTCGTACTCGTTCTGTTCCTTGGCGCAGCACTGTTCCTCGGCACCCGAAAGGAAAGAAAACAGGAGCAGGAAGACGAAGAGAATAAAGACGAGTAGAACTGCTCTCAAATAATGCAATAACAGAGCAAAAGAATAGTATGGAACATAATTAATGTGTGATATCATTAGTATGTTAACGAAAAACAATGAAAGCGAGAACCGTTATGAAAGAAAGAACTCCTCTGGTAACGAATATTTTTACAGCAGACCCGTCTGCTCACGTTTTTAACGGTAAGATCTATGTCTATCCGTCTCACGATATCCCGCACGATGGGGAAGATAACGATGACGGCGATGAGTACAGAATGGAGGATTACCACATTCTCTCTTTGGACGATCTGGATTCCGATTGTGTAGATAACGGTGAAGCGCTTCACATGAAGAATGTTCCGTGGGTCAGCAAGCAGATGTGGGCTCCGGACTGCGCCTATAAGAATGGCAAGTATTATCTTTATTTCCCGGCCCGTGACAAGGACGGCATCTTCCGTATTGGTGTTGCTGTATCTGATAAGCCGGAAGGTCCTTTTACACCGGAAGATAACTATATCGAAGGTTCTTACAGCATCGATCCGGCGGTCCTCGTAGATGACGACGGACGTTCCTATATCTATTACGGCGGCCTCTGGGGCGGCCAGCTCGAGATGTGGCAGACAGGTAAGTTTGATGAGAACACACCGCGCCCGGTCGGAAAAGATAAGGCTCTGGGACCGATGTTCGCTGAATTAAACGACGACATGAAGTCCTTTAAGACAGAACCGAAGCATCTGGAGATCCTGGACGAGAACGGTCAGCCGCTTCTTGCAGAGGATGAGGACAGAAGATATTTCGAAGGCCCGTGGATGCATAAGTACAACGGACTTTATTACCTCTCCTACTCGACAGGTACGACACACTATCTCGTATATGCGACATCTGAAAACCCGGACGGTCCTTTCACATACAGAGGACGCATCATGGAGCCGGTCATCGGCTGGACGACACACCACTCTATCGTGGAGTACAAGGGCAAGTGGTATCTGTTCTATCACGACTGCGAGCTCAGCAACGGTATCAACCACCGCCGCTGCGTCAAGTACACGGAACTCAAGTACAACGAGGACGGTACGATCCAGACGATCAAACCTTACGAATTCTAAGAAAGATCATCCTGAAGCGTTCCTTCAAAAGGGAACGCTTCTTTTTTTGAAAGATTGAGGATAACTATGGGAAAAGAACAGTGGGACGTATATGATATGCATCGCGTGAAGACAGGTGATGTGGTCACGCGTGGAGAAAAGCCGGCGGAAGGCCAGTTCCGTATGGTCGTGCATATCTGCATTTTTAATTCGGAAGGAAAGATGCTGATCCAGCAGCGCCAGCCGTTTAAGAGCGACTGGTCGGATCTGTGGGACCTGTCTGTGGGCGGCTGTTCCCGTTCGGGGGAGACCTCGCAGGATGCGGCGCATAGAGAGGTGCTGGAAGAGATCGGTCTGGATATAGACTTTACGGGGATCGTTCCCCACTTCACCATGAACTGGGAACACGGATTCGATGATTACTACCTGATCATGAAAGATCTGGATCCCGCCTCTCTTCTTCTTCAAGAGGAAGAGGTCCAGGCTGTCCGCTGGGCGACCCGTGAGGAGATCCTTGACCTGATCCGAAGCGAAAAGTTCATCACATACCACGAGAGCCTGATCGATCTTTGTTTCGCGATGCGATCCCAGTATGGTGCCCACGCCAGCGAAAAGCTGAAATAAATCCAAACAATCAAAAACCAGAAAAATGTTTCTCCCGCTAGTCCTCGGCGGAGCCTGCGGAGGCGTGTCGAAAGCATTTTTCTGGTTTTATTGTTTTTCGGAATTCTCATTTTCTCCGGATGCCCCGGTCTGCTTGCGCTGGAGTTTATCTTGCAGTTTTAGAATGATCATCGCGAGTTCTTCGGCGTTTCTGATGTTTCGCAGGAAGATCTTTTTGCCGTTATACGGGTGAATGATAAGATGAGCGTAGTGGAAGACCTTCGTGCCGATGGTGGAACGGATCTCGATGTCCTTGATCTCGGTAAGGGAGATCTCGATCCTTCTATGTGAGGGGAGGAAACGGTAGATCTGTCCGTAGAGACGGTACTTGGTGACGAAGACCAGTGTGCTGAGACGAGCCACGAGAGCGAGCATGAATCCTAAAAAAGCGATGAGCCAGAAGCCGAAGGCGAGGATGCCGATATAGCGTCCGAATCGGGAAGTCATGTCGGTAAAAAGATAAAGGGAACCCATGCAGCAGGAGATGATCAGGTCCGCGAAAACGGGCACAAGGGAAGATCTCATATAAAACAGGATGGAGTTATCTTTATCGGTCCTTTTTTCGATCGGCTCAAATCTCATAGTACATCAGAAAGAAGCTCCGACCGAACGCCAGATCGCTTCGTATTTCTCGTCGTATTCCTCGGAGGTGTAATATACTTCGAGGTGTTCGAAAGTGGCCTCGTCCGGGTAGTAGCACGGGTTGTTGGCGACCTTCGGGTCGAGCATTTCGCGTGCGGCGGTGTTCGGTGTGGAATAGCCGACGAACTGGCAGTTGCGCAGAGCGATGTCCGGCTCATACATGAAGTTGATGAAGTCGTGGGCACCGTTGACGTTCTTCGCATTTGTCGGGATGCACATCATGTCGATGGACCAGTTGCTGCCCTCGGGGAGGACGAATCGCATATCGATGTTGCCGGTCTTTCCGAGTTCTTTGATGCGGTCGAGAATAACGATATGGTCACCGGACCAGGCGACGGATGCCGCCAGATCGCCCTGTGCCATCTGGTTCTTCAAGTTATCGATACCCAGTGCCGGAGCGACGTTCTCCTTCTGATTCAGAAGAAGCTCTTTTGCCTGCTCGAGTTCCTCTTCGTCCAGCGTGTTGATGCTGTACCCTAAGTAGTTCAGAGCCACACCGATGGATTCTCTCATGCTCCGGTACATACCGATCTGGCCTTTATACTGCTCATCGAAAAGCACTCTCCAGATCTCCTGCGGATCTGTGGAATTCATCGGAAGATCCACACGGTTGGCATCGTAGACGAGGCCGACGGTACAGTAAAGATAGGGGATCGCATAGTTTAACATCCCCTCGTTGATCTTCTTGTCCGTCGAGTATTTTACCGAGCGGAACATCGGATCCATATATTTCGTGACATTCGGAAGTCTGTCCCAGTCGAGGTCGCGCAGGCGGTTCTCGCGGAGAAGTCTCGTGACCATGTATTCAGAGGGAACGATGACGTCGTAGGAATTGTTGAGGTTCGGGTACATCGTCTCGTTATCTTCGAAGGTCCTGTAGATGACCTTATATTTCGGATAGGCTTTCTCGAACTTTGCGATGGTATCGGCGGCTATAAAATCGCCCCAGTTGTAGATGACCAGTTCTTTTCGAGAATCACAAGATGTGCAGAAAACTGCAGATGCAAAAAGCATGGACGCTATGCCCAGTGTAGCGATGCGACGGAATGTCCCGATTACTTTTTTCACTAACAATCCTCCTGTTATTTGTTAGAGAAAAGACCCCTTTGACCCCAATACGCACACATTATATCACATCCGAAGAGGGGAAAACCTAAAGCTTTTCTGCCTCTTTGCATGAAGAAAGGAAGAAAACGGAAGCATTTCGTGGAAAAAAGATTTGCATTTTATAATAGAAGATATTATTCTAAATGGTGCTGCAGAGTAAGAGCCGCTGTATTTTCGGGTGGCGGAACCTGCAGAAGTACTATCTGATGAGGTCGAAGGAATGAGCGAAGAAGAAAAGATGGGCCGTAATCTGATCACTAACGCGAAGCGTGTCGTGGTCAAAGTCGGAACATCGACGATCACCTATGGAAACGGCCGCATGAACATGCGGAACATGGACCGTCTGGCCAGAGCCATCGCAGATCTGATGAATTCCGGTCGCGAGGTCGTACTGGTGACTTCCGGTGCTATCGGTGTTGGCGTCGGATGCCTTGATCTTCCCGAGCGACCGAGCGAGATGCGTGATAAGCAGGCCGTCGCCGCTGTCGGACAGTGCGAACTGATGAATGTTTACAGCCGCTGCTTCGCGGAATATTCCCGTGTTGTCGCCCAGATCCTCCTGACCAAGGACGGTATCGACGATCCGATCACACGTGAGAATATCTCGAATACTATGGAGGCGCTGATCGAAAAGGGCATCCTGCCGGTCGTTAACGAAAACGACACCGTATCCACGGCCGAGATCCCGCATGCCGGAACTTTCGGTGATAACGATACGCTCTCTGCGCTTGTTGCCCGCGTCGTGAATGCGGATCTTCTGATCATCCTTTCCGATATCGATGCGGTCTATGACAGCAACCCGAAGGAGAATCCGGATGCCAAGCGCATCTCTGTCGTTCATGAGATCGACGATGCACTTCTTAAGAGCGCCGGCGGAGCAGGATCTGCTCTCGGAACCGGTGGAATGCAGACGAAGATCATTGCCATGGGCATGCTGATGGATCACGGGATCGCCGGCGTCATCGCAGAAGGCTCCCAGTCCCAGATCCTGGAAGATATCCTGGATGGCGAAGATATCGGCACTCTTTTCGTCCCGAAAAAGTAAGAAGAGACCATACTTTATAGAATGAAAAAAGAAGGCGCGATCCCGAAAGAGGATCAGCGCCTTTTTCTCATTATTCTAAAGATCGACCGGTGGCCTGTTTTTCAGGGAAAAACGGAAATGCGTTTTTCGGGGTAAAAAGAAAGCAGCCTTTCGTGGAAGACTGCCCGGAGTTATTATGAAGCACTTTGAAGTTATATGGTGGTAAGCTAGAACCCAAAACACAAACTCAACAACCGGGTCTGATTAAGCTTCCCTGGGAAGGGGTCATCAACCGCTTCCATTGTCATTATACCTTTGTGCAGATAAAAAGAAATCATCATTCTGTTAACGCAATTATAAAAATGTTGAAGGCCACTTCATATTTGCACACATTTTCTTCACATTTGCCAGCAATTCCTTGAAAAACAGGGCTTTCAGGCCGCTCCTTTTTCATCGGAATCTCTATTTGCAGAGCGGAATATCCATGGCATATCGTATTTGCAACCGGGGGCTGAATAATGAATATGTATCTCTCACGGATTTCGATTTATTCCAAAACGGGAATCCTTTAACATTTTAGTCAATACAGGAGCGATGGTCTCCTGTAGAGGAACGTGTAAACCTTAAAGGAGGTAACTAAGATGCCATTATCCACAAATACAATCATTATTATTGCTGACATCGCCGGCGCTGCGATCATTCTGTTTATCGCACTGTTCGCCATGATCAAGACAGCTAACGGTAACGAAGCGCTGGTGGTATCTGGTGTAGGTGCCACAGACAAAAACGGCAATCCTACGATCAAGAGAGCGGGCGGCCGCGTCGTGATTCCTTTCATCCAGAAAGCGAAGTATTTCGATCTTTGTGTCCGTACCGCAAAGGTGACCGGTGATGTCACCAAGACACAGACAGGTGTTCCGATCCAGATCGACTGGGCGGTCGCCTACAGCCCGGACATTTCTTCTCCGGAAAGCCTGCAGAGAGCTGTCTGCAATTTCCTTGATAAGAACGACGAGGACTTAAGAAGAGTTATCCTCGATGTCGTATCCGGCGGTGTTCGTGCCGTCATTGCCAAGATGACTCCGGAAGAAGTCATGAATGGTAAGGAACAGCTGGATGATCAGGTCAAAGCTTCGATCGCCAGCCAGATGAAGGACCTTGGCTTCAATGCGATCTTAAGCATCCATGAAGTAGAGGACGTCACAAGTGGTACATACTATCAGGATCTTGCGGCGAAAGACCGTGAGATCGTCAGAAGAGATGCGGCCAACATTTCCGCGGAAGCTGAGCAGTCTGTACGTGAAAAGAAAGCGATGACGAATCTGGCTGCACAGCAGGCGGAACTCGATGCCCAGGTGGCGATCGCAGAGCGTCAGCGCGATACAGATGTCAGAAAAGCACAGTTCCAGGCAGAGACGGCCCGTGAGCAGGCGAAGTCTGCAATGGCCGGCCAGCTGGAGCAGGAAGCGATCAATCAGCAGCTCGAGGAAAAGAAAGGTGCCGTCGAGGTCATGAAGGCCGAGCAGGCCAACCGCGCAGCTCTGAAGCAGCAGGAAGTCGAAGTTACCAGAGCGGAGACCGCCAAGAGAACTACGGTCATCGAAGCACAGGCTGAGGCCGAGAGAAAGAAGGCAGAAGCTGCAGGTGTTGCCGAGGCCCACAAAGTCTCTGCTGCCGGTGAGGCGGAAGCCAAGAAACTGACGGCTGCAGGTGAAGCGGAAGCTGCCGCAGTAAGAAAGACCCGCGAAGCGGAAGCATCTGCCGAGGCCAGAAAGAAAGAGGCCGAAGGTTCTGCGACCGCCAAGAAGACGGAAGCCGCAGCAGATGCGGAAGCGACCAAAGTGAAAGCTGATGCAGAGGCCATTGCCATCAAGGCAAAGGGTGAAGCGGAAGCCGCTGCTACCGCTGCAAAAGGTAAGGCAGAGGCAGAGGCGATCGAAGCCAAGGGTAAGGCGGAAGCCGAAGCCGCACGTGCTCTTTCGGACGCCCAGGCGGCAAACGACAAGATCAACTTCGAACTGCAGAAGATCGAGATCGAGCAGAACACCAAAGTCCAGATCGCGACCAATGTGGCCACGGTCATGGCAGAAGTCGGTAAGAATGCCAAGTTCTATGACTTCGGCGGCGGTGACAAAAAGGAAGGCGGCGGAGATCTCCTGACCGGAGTTTTGGGCCGCATCCCGCAGCTCTTCGCCAAGGCGAATCTGGAAAATGATGCGCTGAACGGAGAGGAGCTTCCCGACACAGTGAAGAAGCTCGTAGCCGCGATCGCAGATCCGATCAAAGGGAAAGAAGCCCTCGGTGCAAACGGCGTCGATGTCGAGACAAAAGTCATGGAGGCAGTCCCGGTCGAGATCGAAGATGAAAAGTAACGGATCTTTTCGAAAAAAGAAAAAATGAAAGGAGCGGTCCTGAAAAGACCGCTCCTTTTTTGTGTTTTAGAAGAGAAGGTGAAGGATCACTTCTTGATCAGCTTGCCGAGCCAGGAACTGAGCATCAGGTATGCCCAGGCCGCTTCAAGAGGCATGTCGTAGAGTGGCTTGATCTTCGCATCCAGGATCGTCTTGGTGGAAGGAGAAGGAACGTGCGAGCTGTCGATCGGCGCCACGAAGACCTGCTTGTCGTAATGGTCGCAGGCATTCTTCAGGTAAAGGATCGAGAAGGGGTTATCCTCGGAAAGTGTATTGACGGCACCGTCGTAATGGAGACGCTGCAGTACGTACTTAAAGTCGGAGCGTGCGATGTTGTAGTTCATGTAATTGACGCAGACCGGAGAATCGATCGTGAGGATCGTATCTTCGAGCGGAAGCGTCATGAGCTTACTTAATGCACGCAGATTTTTCATGGCGTTCGGGCATTCTTCCGGAGCGGCCACATCTTCGTTCGGAACGAACTTCTTGCCGGTGATCTTGCCGGCGATACGGTTCTTATAACTTGCGTAGTCATCGGTCTTTCTGTTCGGGCTCATCATGTAAGCGCCGTAGTGGACGTAGATCTTGCCGTCAGCGGCTTTACCTACCACATACACTCCCTTGCTGACTTCCATAGCAAGTGCATAGGCGGCCTTGAGGTTTGTAACGGCATCCGATTCTTCCTCCGTTGGAGAGATCTTGCTGCCGAAGAATACGAACGGGATCTCATAGCCCGAAAGAAGGAGATTGGCGAGCTGAACGGTATAGGCCATGGTGTTGGAACCGTGGGCGATGAGGACACATCCGTAGTCTCCGTTGTCCACTTCCTTCTTGATCGTGTCGAAAAGGACTTTATACATCGGCGGGGTGAAATTCTCGGAACAAACATCGACCGGTTCGATGATCGTGAAATCCTTGCCGAACCTGCCGGCTTCATCGAGTACCGCATAAGGTGCCGTACCGAGTTCAAGAGCTTTTTTGGAAAGACGTGTAGAAATATTTCCGCCAGTAAAAACCATGAGGACTTTCTTCGTATCTGCCATGTTTGATCCCTCCTAACATGTATATTTCCATTATAACAAAGAAAATTTTCATTTGTCTGATATAATACACAAGAAAGATAAAAGAAACAGCGAGGAAATGTTAACATGCGGTTAATTAGTTGGAATGTGAACGGGATCCGTGCAGTTGCGAAGAAGGGCTTTCTGGAGACGGTGAAAGAACTTGATCCGGACATCCTCTGTATCCAGGAGACCAAGGCTTCGGTCGACCAGCTCGACGACAGCCTTCTGAATATCCCCGGCTATAAGAGTTATTTTTCCTCGGCGGAGAGAAAAGGGTATTCCGGTACCGCTGTGTATACTAAAAAAGAACCGCTCAGTGTTTCCTACGGGCTCGGCACCGACGAGTTCGATCACGAGGGAAGGACGATCGAACTTGATTTCGGCGACTTCATCCTCTATAACATCTATTTTCCGAACGGCGGACAGGGCCCGGAACGCGTGGATTTCAAGCTGCGCTTCTACGACTGCTTCCTCGAGAAAGTGAAAAAACAGATGGCGGAAGGCCGCATTGTGCTCGTCTGCGGCGACGTCAACACGGCACATAAAGAGATCGATCTTTCCAATCCGAAAGCCAACAGCAAGATCTCGGGATTCCTTCCGGAGGAGAGAGTCTATATGGATCACTTCGCGGAGGCGGGTCTGGTGGATACCTTCCGCATGCTGTATCCGGATGTCACGGAGAAGTACTCCTGGTGGTCGTATAAGACTTTCGCCAGAGACAGGAACGTCGGCTGGCGTATCGACTATTTCTTCGTGGATAAAGAGCATAAGGACCTCATCGCCGAGTCCGAGATGCTCTCCGATGTGATGGGATCAGACCACTGCCCGATCTATATCGACTTGAAGTGAGTATTTTCAGACGTTTCGTGTCTTTGTGACGAAAAAAATAGTGTATACGGGGTGAGTCTGTGTTATAATGCCCCTGTTAAAGTACACGAGAGCCTGTTTTACGGGTCTTTTGCGATATGAGCAAAAGCTGGGAAGAAGAACGGGTATTTCAGAGAGGAAATTGAAAATGAAAAAGTTGAAAATCTGCTCCATCCTTATGGCCATGGTAATGGTGACAGGGATGTTTATGGCCGGTTGTAAGAAAAGCGAGACATCTGCTTCGGCCGATTCGTCTGCTTCGGATACAGGCATCAGCCTGAATGTTGATCCGGATACTACAGGTTCTGACACAGGCCTTACGATCTCTACTGCTCCGATGACTTTTGAAGATAACTTCGATGCAGCAGCCATCGCGGAGATGAACAAGATCGTGAACGTTCACGGCACACAGTTCAGCGCAGTAGATTATAACTTCTACTTCGCGAATGAGTATGCTCAGATGATGTCCATGTACATGTACGGTCAGGCTTCTTTCCCGGTAACGGCAGCAGGCTTCCTGGATATGAGCGGTCAGCTCACTCCTACCAAGACAGTGGCACAGTATCTTCAGGAACTGGTCGTCTCGGATATGCAGGGTGAGGTTTACCTCCTCGATTATGCAAAGTCCAAGAACCTTTCTCTGGACGAGACGATCTTAAAGTCGATCGACGATCAGTTCGCCGAGACGAAGAAGACGGCCGAAGGCTATAACATGACGATCGACCAGTATCTGCAGACACTCTATGGACCGGAGGCTTCGGAAAAGGCACTTCGCGCGATCCTGCAGCGTTATGAGACGATCAACCTGGCGATGAAGCACTACGTTGAGGAGTATCCTTTCACAGAAGAAGAGACCAAGCTCCCGACCGTATACCACGTGCTTTTCCCGACAGTCGATCTGACAAACGGCGGAGAACTCCCGGATGACAAGAAGGCAGAAGCAAAGAAGAGTGCCGAAGACTTCAAGGCCGGATTCACTGACTTTGACACAATGAAGACGAAGGCGGAAGAACTGAAGACAGCAGGTACCGTAGCGGAAGCCAGCCAGTACACCGTTTCCCGTGGTCAGATGGTCAAGGAATTCGAAGAGTGGTGCTTCACTCCGCATCAGGTAGGCGACCTCGATATCGTACAGACACAGTATGGTTATCATGTAATGTACTTTGTTGAGTATGTTGATGCAGATGGCGAGCAGAAGTCAAGTATTGCATACGCAAAGCTTCAGGATGAAATGGAAGAAGCGATCAAGAGCGGAGAGTACGACCCGAAATTCTCCTGAGCTCCGGCACAAAGTACAAAATAGCATAAACTGAAAAGAAGATCTCTCTTGCGACTCAAACAGTTTTTCGCGGATGCGAAAAAACTCGTCGCCTGAGAGATTTCTTTTTCGTTTTGTTTTGTTTGTATCTGTATCGGAGAGCAGGGGAATTTGGGGGTTGATTTTCTGCCGGTGCTCCTTTATACTTCTTTTGCAGTTGCGAATCATTCGCAATTAGAGTCTGGTAATTAGAAACGGAAAAAGAACATGAAGGAAAGTAAACACATGCCGGCGGGGTGCCGCCGTTTTCTGTCTGCCGTGCTTTCGGCCGCGCTTTTTGTGGGGACAGCCGGGATCCTCGGAGGATGCAGGAAAGGATTCGGAAAAGATGCGGAAGGAAAGGTCAAGGTCGTGGCCACCATCTATCCGATGTATGACTTTGTAAAAAGGATCGGCGGCGATCTGGTCGTCTGCTCCATGATGGTGCCGGCCGGGACGGAGCCCCACTCGTGGGAGCCCTCGACGAGAGACATGATGATGCTCGAAGAGGCGGATCTTTTCGTATATAACGGGGCGGGCATTGAGGCCTGGGCCGGGGATCTTCTCGAGACGACACAGAATAAAAAACTTGTGGCGGTAGAGGCGTCGAAGGATGTCGATCTTCTTCGGACATCGGAAGTGCATTTCGACGGAGAAGGATACGAAGAAGAACATGAGGAAGGATCCTCGGAAGAGGGTCACCATCACCATGGCGAGTACGACCCGCATGTGTGGCTTTCGCCGAAAAATGCGGAAAAGGAGATGACGGCGATCGCTGACGCTCTGATCTCGATCGACGGGGAACATGCCGATACCTACCGTAAGAACCTTGAGGAGGCGAAGAAGGCCTGCGAAGAACTCGATAGTGCCTTCAGAGAAAGCCTGAAGCCGTATGCGGGCGGATATATCGTCGTGGCACATGAGGCCTACGGATATCTCTGCCGCGACTATGGTCTGATCCAGATCGGTATAGAGGGCGTCTCGGCGGATCAGGAGCCAGATGCCGCGAGGATGCGTTCAATCATCGACATGGTCGATAAATATGGGATAAAGTGTATTTTCTTCGAGGAGCTGGTGGACCCGAAGGTCGCCAACACCATTGCTTCCGAGACTGGGTGCAGGTCCGTGGCGCTTTCGCCGCTGGACGGCATGTCACAGAAAGATATCGATGCGGGAAGGGATTATTTTTCCGTCATGAAGGATAACCTTGACGCGATCGTTTCGTCTTTTTCATAAGGAAAAGGAGCGGATTAGAAAGGGGAACGCATCATGACAAAAGTGATCGAAGTAGAAGATGTCTCCTTCGGCTATACGCGCGACATGATCCTGGAACACGTCAATTTCGATGTGGAGCAGGGAGATTTCGCCGTCGTTATCGGAGATAACGGTGTCGGTAAGAGCACCATGGTCAAGCTTCTTCTTGGCGTAAACCGCCCGACGGAAGGACATATCCGCATATGCGGGAAGGAGGTCAGCTCTCTTCGGAAAAACGGGATCGGCTATCTTCCGCAGAACGGGGGAAGCCGTGCGGCTTCTTTTCCGGCGACATGTGAAGAGATCGTCATGAGCGGACTTTACAGCAAGATCGGATTTGCAAGATTCCCCGGGAAGAGCCATAAGGCAAAGGCGGAAGAGTCCCTGAAGATGGTAGGGATGCTTGACCGGAAAAAAGACCTGATCGGGGAACTTTCCGGAGGACAGCAGCAGAGAGTCATGCTCGCGCGGGTCCTCTCGGGCGATCCGGAGGTGCTGATCCTCGATGAGCCGACCGTCGGTATCGATGCGGAATCGGTCGACCGTCTTCTTCACATCCTTCACCACTTAAATATCGATAAGAAAGTCACGATCCTGATGGTCACCCATGACATCGAAAAGGTCGGACCGTACGCCAACCGCGTGCTGTGTCTGTCCGAGGGGGCCTGCCGCGAGGAGATGCTCCCGCAGGCGAAGATCGTACATGCGCATGCGCACAGCCATCCGCATGGCGAAGCGACACATATCCACTGCGCGAACTGCGAGCATGAAAAAGAGCACGGGCACGATTCGGAGCACTGCGCCGAATGCGGTCACTGCGAAAAGTATAAGGAGGAAAAGTAAATGCCGGCGATCCTTCAATATGCATATATGCAGCGTGCCCTTCTCGTGGGCCTTCTTCTTTCCGTGATCGTGGCGTGCCTCGGTACGGTCATGGTGCATAAGCGCCTCTCCCTGATCGGAGATGCTCTTTCCCATTCTTCTCTGGCCGGTGTCGCGATCGGACTTCTCGGCGGCTTTAACCCGATCCTCGGTGCGATGGGCGTCTGTATCGTAGCCGCTTTTTCCATCGAAGCCATTCGGAAAAAACTTGGAAACCACTCCGAACTTGCCGTGGCGATCGTTATGTCCACGGGGATCGGCCTGGCCGGCGTCCTTTCCGGATTTGTGAGAAGTTCGGCGGACTTTAACAGTTTCCTGTTCGGATCGATCGTTGCCATCTCCGGATTTGAAGCGCGTCTAGTCCTGATCCTCGCGGTCATCGTTCTTGTTGCTTTCGTGATCCTTTATAAAGAGCTTTTCTATATTTCCTTCGATGAGCAGGCCGCCTCGATCTCCGGCGTGCCGGTAGGTGTGGTCAACGCGATCTTTACGATCCTTACGGCCGTTACGGTCTCGATCGCAGCGAGAACGGTCGGTGCCCTGATCATCTCCTCGCTCCTCGTCGTGCCGGTCGCGGCCGCGATGAGCATCGCCAGGAGCTATAAGACCACGGTGCTTTGGGCCATATTCGTCTCTGCAGTTTCCACGATCGGCGGTCTGGTGCTGTCTTTCTACCTCGGATTAAAACCCGGTGGAACGATCGTGCTGATCTCGGTGGTGTTTTTCCTGCTGTTCCGTTTCCTCGGATTCCTCCGCGGGAGGAGCATGTCTTCGAAAGGAGTGTAAACGATGAATTTCCCGGACAGCCTGAGAAAAACGAAATCACGCCTTCAGGTCTTTTCGATCCTGAGTGCTTCGAAGACTCCGCTCACAGCCCGGCAGATCGCCGAGAAGGCCGGAAAAGAAGAAGCAGAAGATGCTCGTGCAAAAGATCCGTCCGCCGAGGACAGCCGGGGCGTCTGGCTCAGCAGTGTTTACCGCGCGCTCGATGCTTTTGAAAAAGCCCACGTCGTAAGTAAGACCATCTTAAAAGACAGTTCCGAAGCTCTTTATTCTCTGTCGGAAACGGGACACCACCACTACGCGATCTGCATGAACTGCAAAAGCAGAACAGAACTTGAGGGCTGCCCTTTTTCCGAAGATAGCCATCTGCATACAGTGGATAACGATTTTATGGTCGTCGGCCATGTCGTCGAAGTTTTCGGATACTGCAAAGACTGCAGAAAAAAGATGAAAAACGGCGCAGAAATACACACCCACGAACACTGATACGGATCTTTTACCAGGGGATCAGAAGATGATGAAACCTCTCGAGTACAGATAGCTGACGAGGATACCTGTGGCCACACCGAAGATGGCGGAAGTCAGTACGTCAGAGATGTAATGTACGTAGAGATAAAGGCGCGAGAACGCGATCCCGAATGCATAGAACAGTGCAGCGACACCGAGCTTCGGAGAGAAGCGGGCGATCGCCGTCGCAGCAGCGAACGAAGAGAAGGTGTGTCCGGACGGGAAGGAGAAGTCCTTCGGCTCGCGGATGATGATGTCACGCATCTCGCCTCTGGCCTCATACGGGCGTGGACGTTTCGTCACTCTTTTCAGGATCAGGTTAACGAACAGAAGGCTGCAGCCGAGTGCAAGAAGAATGCACACCGCAGCTTCCTGATTGATATTTGCAAAATAGAAAGTAGCTGCCGCGGCAAACCAGATGATACCGAAGTTACCTGTCAGCGAAAGGAAAGGCATGACGCGGTCGAACACTCTGCAGCGCAGGTGCTCATAGATCCAGTCCAGAACTTTTAATTCACGTGTAGAAATACGAGACGGCATACCGTTCCTCCTTTCTTCTCTGTGTCTTTTTTTGGTCGGCACATCCAGGAGGAATCTCCTAAAGGACATACCTACTTATGTTATATAGGATAAGCCGTTTCTTATAATAAAGCAACGTGTTTTTATATAGTAATCGTTAAAAAATCGTGAATTTCTCGGGCATATTGCAAGATAAATTGTAAAAACAAGACACCGCCTCTTTTTCGTGTTATGATTTCTCTTATGAAAAAGCACTTGCATCCGTTTCAAATTGGAAATGTAACGATCCCCGAAAATACTGCGCTGGCGCCCATGGCAGGCACGAGCTCCTGTATTTTCCGTACGATCGCGCACGAATATGGATCCGCTTTCGGCGTGACCGAACTGGTCTCAGCTCGGGGCATCCGGTTTAAAGAGTCACTCGAGCCTTGTATGCGGTATCTTCGGATCGACCGGGAGCATGAAGGTCCGGTCGCGATCCAGCTTTTCGGCGTGGATCCGCAGGATTTCTCCTATGCGATCCCGTTCATTCTCGAAGATAAAAGACTGCATGATGTCGATGTGATCGACCTTAATATGGGCTGCCCCGTAGCTAAGGTCGTAAAGACCGGTGGCGGCTCTGCGCTCATGAAGGATCCGGTCCTGGCCGGAAAGATCATCGAAGCCTCGGTAAAAGCCGCTGCCCCCTATGGGAAACCGGTCTCCGTGAAGTTTCGTTCCGGGTGGGACGAAGCACATATCACAGCACCGGAATTTGCGAAGATGTGCATCGATTCCGGGGCCTCGGCACTGGCTCTTCACGCGAGGACACAGACGCAGCTTTACCGGGGAACGGCTGACTGGGAAGTGATCCGGAAGACGAAAGAAGCCATTGCCGGATCCGGGATCCCGCTCTGGGGAAACGGCGATGTCAAGGACGGAGCTTCCGCTATCGCGATGCTCGAGAGCACGGGCGCCGACGGCGTAATGGTCGGCCGTGCTGCACAGGGAAATCCCTGGGTCTTTTCGGAGATCAGGGAAGCCTTAAGTGGAGAAAATGCCGGAAGAACGGGTCTTTTCCCGAATAGAAAGACAAGGACGGAAGTGATCCGGCGGCATCTTCTTGGCCTGTGTGAAGATCTCGGAGAGAAAACGGGCGTCAAGGAGATGCGCGCGCAGATCGCCTGTTATCTTAAAGGAGGAAGATCCACTGCCGAGATCAAGAACCGCCTGATGACAGCTAATACGATCGCGGAAGTGGATGCGCTCCTTAAAGAGTATTGCGAAGAAGAATAGAAAGTTCGGCGAAGACCGCTTCAGATATCGAATTCATACACGGTATAGCGGCCAGGCGCATTTTCTTCCTGCACGAGATAATAAAGATCGTCGCGGATCAGGCGGTAATGGCCGGAGACAAGGTCCTGTTCCATATAAAGATTTATCTGCTGGGTCGGAGAGTCGGCTTCGTAAGTTCCGCCTCCGCCTTTAACGGGGATTTCGTACCATTCCCCATCTTTTTGCCTTTCGACTTTATACTCCTTGGAAGCCGCGCTTTGTCTGACAATGATGAGCAGGCAATAGCCATCCTGTTTGTTATACGATAACTCTTCTACAGGGATCGAACGCTCCTGCTGCGATGTGATCTGCGATGGATCGATCGAAGACTTTTTCAGCGGGTCCGGCTCATTTGTTGCTTTTTCCAGATCGAATTCGCCGGCGATCTGAAACTCCCTGTTCATAGCACTTTCGGAAGTGATTTCAGTCACATATCTATAGTGTCCGGCCGGAAGATCGCCGAGCATATCATCGAGATACCAGGTTAACTCGCCGGTATTGCTCATGTAAAATTCTTTCCCGTCAATCTCTGATTTTTCTCCATGTCCGAGAAGATGGGCCTCCATCGTCCACATTCCCTCCTGGAAAGGAACTTTATACCATTTCCCATCTTCTTTGAATTCGAGCTGGTACGGGTTCCCATACGTGTAGGATGTTGTCTGACTGTGATTGGTGAGCGTCACCTCGATCTTCCGGTTCCCGATGACCTCGACAGATACATCCACCTGATGTTCATCATAGGGGGAAAGAACAGTCGTAGAGAGTTCCTGAAACTGCGGCTTTTTCTTCGCGCATGCGCTGATGCTGAATATAAGACTCAGGAAAAGGATCGAGGATACGATCTTTCTTGTGATAGCTGATGTTTTCATAAGTAACACCTCCGGGATAGTTTTTGTTTTCTACCCCAATTAACAACATTCTAGCGGAGATATTACACGTTTTCCAATATTTTCCGAAAAATCCGAAGATAAAAAATCTTCCGGCAGAGTTTCCTCCGCCGGAAGACATTCTTTCGTATCTGAAATATAGCTTACTTCTTCAGCAGGCTTCCGAAGATACCACGGATAAGGGAAGAACCGATCTGACGGCCGGCAGCAGTTGTTGCCGAGTTAACGATCTTGGTGACCGGGCTGTTCTTCTTGGCACGCTCAGCTTCACGCTTCGCCTTTTCTTCCTGGCGCTCCAGCTCCTTGCGTTCTCTTTCTTCTGCACGGGCCTGACGCTCAGCTTCGCGGCGCTCACGGTCTTCCTGACGGTCTCTTTCCTTCTGCTCGCGGATCTCAGCAGCGCGCTCTCTTTCTTCGAGTCTGCGCTCGCGGTCTTCCTGACGGTCGAGTTCACGCTGCTTACGGTCTGCTTCACGATCTTCACGGATCTCAGCAGCACGCTCTTTCTCTGCCTGCTTCTCAGCAGCAAGACGAGCCTTCTCTTCGTCGGCAGCCGTAGGCACTGCAGCAACAGGAGCAGCTGCTGCGGATTCGGCAAACGGTGCAGCTTCAGCAGCCGGAGCGGCGGCAGCACCGTAATTCGGATCATATTTCCTCATCAGGATCTCATAAGCGGACTCCGGATCGACAGCGACTCTGTACTTCTCATAGAGCGGATTTACATCGGTCAGTTCCTGGATCTTCTCAAATCCGGCAGATCCGATAAAGCTCTGCGGCGGGAGAATATATGCACGCTCAACGATGCCAGGTGTACCCTTGGCATCCAGGAAGGAAACAAGAGCTTCACCAACAGCCAGCTCAGAGAGAGCTGCTTCGGTATCGAAGCCCGGATTAGCACGGAAGGACTCGGCAGCTGCCTTCAGTTTCTTCTGCTCAGCAGGAGTATATGCACGAAGGGCATGCTGTACACGGTTCTGGAGCTGGGCCAGGATGGTGTCCGGGATATCGCTCGGGCTCTGGGAGATGAAGTAAACACCAATACCCTTGGAGCGGATGAGACGTACGATCTGATCGATCTTTTCGAGGAGGAATGCAGGTGCATCGTTGAAGAGCAGGTGCGCCTCGTCGAAGAAGAATACCATCTTCGGCTTCTCAGGATCGCCGACTTCCGGCATATTCTCATAGATCTCGGAAAGGAGCCAGAGGAGGAATGTCGAATAAAGAAGCGGCTTATTGAAAAGCTCTGTGGCATTCAGCACATTGATCATGCCGCGTCCGTCACTTCCGGTCTTAAAGAAATCCATAACATTAAATGCCGGCTCAGCGAAGAATGCGTCTGCACCTTCATCGGAAAGGAGAGCCAGATTTCTCTGGATCGCACCGATGGTCGCAGAGGAGATGTTACCATAGGTGAGCTTATAGTCGTCTGCGTGATCACCGATATATGTGAGAAGGAGACGGAGGTCCTTTAAGTCAAGGAGCAGAAGTCCCTGATCGTCAGCGATGCGGAATACCATCGACATAACAGCGCGCTGTACGTCGGAAAGTCCGAGCATGCGGCCGAGAAGGATCGGACCGAGTTCGGAGATGGTGGTGCGCATCGGAATACCCATCTGACCAAATACATCGTAGAACGTAGTCGGATACGCCTTGTACTCGAAGTTCTCAATACCAAACTTCGCGATGCGCTCTTCCATGCTGTCGGATGTAACACCCGCTGCACAGATACCGGACATGTCACCCTTGACGTCTGCAAGGAAGACCGGGACACCCATGTCAGAGAAGCTCTCAGCGAGAACCTTCAGGGTCACGGATTTACCTGTACCGGTAGCGCCGGCGATCAAACCATGGCGGTTGGCCTTTGAAGGCTCAATAAAGCACTTTGTGCTGGTGCCGCCTACCCAAATCTTATTGTCGTAAAGCATAGATCTACCTCCTGATCATAATATAGAAGTACTGCTTCTATTTTCGCAAAGACAGAGGAGAATCGCAAGGCAATTTTACCTAAAAGTGACCGAGAATTGAAAACGTTTTGTTACATATGCGAATTGCTCCCGCGATATAATGAAAGGTAACTTGAAAAAGGAGGAAAATGGAGTGCTCGATACCGTCATGCTGTTAACGTTCTGCGCCATGGGCCTGCTGCTTTGTTTTTACGGCTTCCGCATGTTTCGCATCTCGATGGCGATCGCGGGTTTCTTCATGGGTATGCAGGGAGCAAACCTCCTGAATTCCGCCTTTCTTCTCGAAAAGATCCCGGAGGATTCCCGTTCGATGTGGGACTTCTTTTTCCCTATCGTCATTGGTATTCTTCTGGCGCTTCTTTCGTATGCGATCTATAAAAAAGCACTGTTCTTCATCTCCATGTTTTTTACCTGGTATACGCTGGTGAAGATCTGCCTTCTCTATATCATCAAAACGCAGAACAACCTCGCACTGGTAGTCTCTCTTTCGCCGGATACGATCGCGAAACTGACCGACGGATCAGACCGTTCCCAGACGCTTATATCTGATAAGCAGATGAGTGCCGTCATGTCCTGGATCCCCGGAAATACTGACGGGGAGAAGCTCCTCGCGATCTGCGTCATTGCGCTGCTGATCGGAATCATCGTCGGCATCATCATCTGTATCCTCCAGTCTCCGGCCATCAAGATCACAACTTCTGTGATCGGCGCGGATATCCTGCGGGATGTTTTCCTCGGATTCATGGGCATGTTATACTCTTGGAAAGACCTGCCGTCTTTTCTGACTCCGGTCGTGAAGCAGGGCCTGGAGAACGGATGGGTGTCATTCTTCATATGGGCCGCGCTCATCGGTTCAGGTATCACCGTACAGCTTCGAAACGGCGACAGCTGAAAGATGCAACAGATTTCATAGAAGCCTCGTCTTATTTGCAGAACAGCAAATCGAAAAGGAGACTACGAACATGAAAAAGCAACCTGTAAAGATCATCGAGAATCCCGTATATCCTACACTTGCACAGGTGAAAAGACAGTCCTTTGCGGGACCGGTCACCAAAGTCGCGGCAGTAACTGCACTTACTGCTGCCATGGTTCTCTCCTCCGCATGCGGGGAAAAAGAAGCAAAAGTGAAAGAAGCGAAGCTGAATCTGGACGAAGTCGTACAGAAGATACAGGACGGATCAGGAAATGTCGATCCGACCATCCTTGACGGCGAAGTGGTGATCGAAACAGAACCTACAGATTATATCGATTATGCGGGTGATGAGGCTGTTTACGATGAACCGGCAGATCAATGAATCAGGGAGCGATCCCTTCAAGGAGACGGACCTCGAAAGTGTCCGACATGACGTAAGATATGGCACAGCAGAACAAAGAAAATCAGACGCTCAAGCTTACACTGGTGGTGACCCGCCAGTGTAATTTTGACTGCAGATACTGCCTGCAGAAACATGAGGACGCGGTCATGCCGGAAGAGATGGGAAAGAAGGCCATCGACGATCTGGCCGGAAGCGTCCTTTTTCGATCCGAAAAACTAAAGAAGGCATCTCCCGGGGAGACCCCGAAGGTGCGGGGACAGATCTCTTTTTACGGAGGAGAGCCGCTCCTGCAAAGACCTCTGATCGAAAAACTCGTAAAGTATGCGAAGGCTAAATTTGCTGAGATAGAAAACTCCCGGCTGGTCTTCGAGATCACGACGAACGGCACGCTCCTCGATGAGGCGTTCGTTTCTTTTGCCAAAGAAAACAGGATCATCCTGGCGCTGTCCCATGACGGCCTTTCCCAGGATCTGGTGCGTCTCGACAGAGGCGGACATCCGACGAAAGCACTCGTGGACAAAAAACTTGACATGCTCCTTCAGACGTTCCCGGATACCATCATCATGATGACGGTCCATCCCGATCATGTGGATAAGGTCGCCGAGTCACTCGAATTCTTCCGCGGAAAAGGCGTCCGCGCGGTCAGCATGGTCCTCGCGCATGGAGAAAGAGTGCTCTGGACAGACGAGAAATTCGAAGCGCTTTCCCTTGAAATGGAAAAGGTCGAAAAGCTGTACGAAGCGTGGAACCTGGGCGACAGCATCTTCCGGTTTATCCCTTTTGAGAATAAGATCAGGAACTATATCCGGGGAAAAGATGCCGACAGTGCGCCGTGTCATTTCGGGTGCCATAAGCTCATGGTGGACACGGACGGGAAGTATTATCCCTGCAGTCACTTTATCAGACTGGAAGGATTCTCCGTCGGCTCGATCGATGAGGGCCTGGATGACAGCCGTCTGGAGTCGCTGGAGAGTCAGCGGATCGAACCGAAGGACTGCGCGGAATGCGCGCTTTCTTCCCGCTGCCACCACACCTGCGCATGCGCAAATCACGGACATACGGGATCGATGTCTGAAGTGTCGGCGCTGCAGTGTGAATATGAAAAACTTCTTATCCGTCTTTCCGACCAGGCGGCCTCTTTCCTGATGCAAAGTGAGAGCCCCAGGTTCATCGAAAGAATGTACCGTAACTGACACTTCCAAAAGTACACAACAAAAGACCGATTCAGCACTGGAAAATCGTTGTTTTTCCAGTGCTTTTTTATGCGCCCGAAAGCTATAACGGTGCTATAATTCGTTATTGTGCGTAAAGGTACATACCCCAATGGTATGTGAGGAATATTGGAATCCCCGCGGAAAAGAGCGCGGGGAACGAGTAAAGAGGGTATTTTGAAATGAACAACATGCTTATGAGTCTGGCGCTGATGTTCCTGATCGGTTTTTGTATCAGCGGGATTTTTAAGAAACTGCATATCCCGTCTCTCCTGGGACTGATCATTACAGGTATCATTCTGGGACCGGCGGTATTAAATCTTCTGGATCCGAAGATCCTTTCCATCTCTTCCGAGCTTCGTGAGATCGCGCTGATCGTTATCCTGTTCCGCGCGGGTCTGAGCCTGGATATCAGCGACATGAAGAAGATCGGACGTCCGGCGATCATGCTCTGCTTTGTCCCGGCGACATTTGAGATCATTGGTGCAGTGGTCCTGGGTCCTGCCTGCCTCGGGATCTCCCGCGTTGACTCTGCCATTGTCGGCGCTATGCTCGCCGCTGCTTCTCCGGCAATCATCGTTCCGAAGATGCTCTGGCTCATGGAAGAGGGCTACGGCACCGACAAACATATCCCGCAGCTCATCATGGCGGGTGCTTCCGCAGATGATATTTATGCCATCGTATTATTCACGGCATTTATCGGCATGAGCAAGGGTGAAGGCATCTCCGCCTGGACCGTCATCTCGATCCCGATCTCCATCGCGACCGGCCTTGGTGTCGGTATCGTTTTCGGTATCATCATTTCCCAGATCTTCAAAGCGATCCATCTGAGAGATACCGTTAAGATCCTGCTTCTTTTCGGACTTTCCTTCCTCTTTGTAGGATGCGAGTCCTATATTTCCGAATTCGTTCCTTTCTCCGGACTTCTGGCAGTTATGGCTCTCGGCGGTGCGATCCTGAACCGCCGTCCGACCGTGGCCAACCGCCTCTCCGCCAAGATCGCCAAGATCTGGGTCGGTGCGGAACTTCTGCTTTTCGTCATGCTGGGCTCTGCCGTAGAGATCAAGGCGCTGCTTTCCGCAGGTCTCGGCTCTGTCCTTCTGATCCTCGGCGCGCTCCTTTTCCGTTCCGTCGGTGTGATCGTCAGCCTCTTCGGCTCCAAGCTGAAGTTCAAGGAGATCCTCTACTGCGACGTCGCCTATTTCCCGAAGGCAACTGTTCAGGCCGCTGTTGGTGCGATCCCGCTGGCACAGGGCCTCGCTTGTGGTATGATGGTCCTGACAACTGCCGTACTTTCCATCCTCATCACCGCGCCACTGGGTGCGATCCTGATGGATGTCACTGTAAAAAAGTGTCTGACAAGAACGAATACGCCCCGCGAACTGAGGAGCCGGAGAAACCCGGGCCTCACGCTCCCGCCGGAAGAACAAAGCGCGAAATAAGGAGGCTTGCATGGAGATTGCATTAGGTTTTGGTAAAGAGAAGATCCCGGTACAGGTACCGGACAGCCAGGTCATGGCCGTTCTTACTCCGAATGAAGCAGAAATCGGTTTGACAGGAAGCGATGAAGTCTATCGTTCCATGCGTGAACCGATCGGTCTTCCTCCGCTCCGTGAAGTCGTGAAAAAGGGCGAGACCGTTGCAATCATCACCTCGGACATCACCCGTCCGATCCCGAGCTACAAGGTGCTCCCGGCTGTTCTCGATGAGCTTTCCGCTGCAGGTATTCCGGATTCCGATATCACGATCGTTTTTGCACTCGGCTCTCACGGCGGACACACCGAAGAGCGTATGCGCTACATGGTCGGCGATGCCGTATATGACCGTGTCCGCTGCATCGACTCGGATGTCAACGACGCTGTTCATGTAGGCACGACCTCCCGTGGCACACCGGTCGACATTTTCCGCCCGGTCGTAGAAGCCGACAGAAGGATCTGCCTCGGCAACATCGAATATCACTATTTCGCAGGATATTCCGGAGGATATAAGGCCATCATGCCGGGTGTCTCCACATGGGATGCCATCCAGCACAACCACAGCGCCATGGTCGAACCGACTGCCTGCGCCGGACGTCTGGAAGGCAATCCGGTAAGAGAAGACATTGAGGAATCCGGCCGCATCCTGGGCGTGGATTACATCGTAAATGTCGTTCTCGATGCCAAGAAGGAGATCATCCGAAGCTTCGCCGGTGATCCGGTCCTGGCTCACAGAGAGGGCTGCAAGTTCCTCGATTCTTTCTATAAGGTATCGATCCCGGAGAAAGCCGACATCGTAATCGTCAGTGCCGGCGGATTCCCGAAGGACATCAATATGTACCAGGCGCAGAAAGCGCTGGACAATGCCAAGCATGCGGTCAAGAAAGGCGGCATCATCGTCTGGATCGCTTCCTGTAAGGAAGGCCTCGGCGAGCATCACTTCGAGGAGTGGCTCCTGGGTCACGAGAAGAGCTCCGACATGATCACTCACATCAAGACCGACTTCGTCCTCGGCGGACACAAGGCCGCGGCGATCGCCATGGTCCTCGAAAATGCCCGCATCTTCTTCGTTTCCGATCTCGAGCACGACTTTGTTAAGAAAGTCTTCCTGGAGCCGTATTCGGACATCCAGACCGCGATCGACGATGCGATAAAGGAGAAGGGTCCGGACGCGAAGATAGTCGTCATGCCGTACGGCGGATCCACACTCCCGAAGGTCGAGGGCTGAGATCTGTTAAATTGCAATACAAAAGCGCCCGATGTGATATCTTCACGTCGGGCGCTTGCTTTTTAATCTTTTTATCTATTAAAGCAGGAAACTGAGTCCGGCCAGAACGCCATACGCAATCATGGTGACGACGGTCGCGGCGATAAGAACGCCGATCACGGCGGCCAGGAGAGCCTTCTTAAACGGCACTTCGCAGACAGCGGCGATTCCGCTTCCGGTCCAAGCGCCGGTTCCCGGAAGTGGGATGGCGATGAAGCCGACCAGTGTCCAGAACGCTGTGTTTCCGGCTTTTTCCACTTTCTTCGCGAATTTGTTTTCGCAGAAGTCAACGATCTTCTTAAGCTTTGGATACTTTCTCATCCAGTCGAAGACCTTCTTTACGAAAAGAAGGATGAAGGGTACCGGAAGAAGATTTCCGATCACGGCCGTAATGAAAGCTACATACCACGGAAGGCCGGCACCGGCGGCATAAGGGATGCTTCCACGAAGCTCGATGATCGGGATCATGGAAATCATGAACACATAAAGTGTTTTACTGAGCATGTGATATCTCCTTTATTTTCTTTGGCAAAAGATCCTTTGCCCGTACTTTTCTCACAAACGGCTATTAGGATACCACGTTGACGGGCTTTCCTTCAAGATATGCAGCAAGATTCGAAGAGGCGACATCGATCAGACGGAGTCGGGTCTCCTTGGGGGCCCATGCGATATGCGGTGTCAGGAAGGTGTTCGGGGCAGTAAGAAGAGGGTTAGTTTCTCTTATCGGTTCGATGCTGACGACATCTGCACCGAGTGCAGAGATCTTCCCGATCTTAAGCGCTTCGGCAACGGCTTCTTCGTCGAGGACCGGTCCGCGGGAAGTGTTTAAAAGGATCACCCCGTCCTTCATCTTCGAGATGACCTCTTTATTGACCAGTCCGGTCGTATCTGCGGTCAGCGGGCAGTGAAAAGAAAGGACGTCGGATTCCCGGAAAAGAGTTTCCGGATCCACGAAGGTGACCTGCGGATCCGCTTCCTTCATCACATCCGTGACTTCGGAACGGCGGCAGGCAAGGACTTTCATTCCGAGCTCTGAAGCGATGCGGCTTACGCGGGAAGCGATCTTCCCGAATCCGAAAAGTCCCAGTGTCTTGCCCCAAAGCTCGGTAAGGGGGCCGTCCCAGAAGCAGAAGTCTCTGTTCTTCGTCCATACGCCCCGATGCACGAGATCGCTGTGGTGACCGACTTTAGAGGCGATCTCCAGAAGAAGAGCGATAGTCATCTGCGCGGTGGCGAAGGTGGCATATTCGGGGATGTTGGTGACGGTGATGCCGTGTGTGCGGCAATACTTCGTATCCACAACATTAAAGCCTGTAGAAAGACAGCCGATGTATTTAAGGTCCGGAAGCTTTTCCAGGACCTCCTTCGGGAAACATGTCTTGTTCGTCAGGCATATAGAAACGCCCGAAAGCCTTTCGAAGATCTCTTCGGGCGCTGTGTAATCATAGGTGATGAGTTCTCCGAGCGCTTCAAAAGGCGCCCAGGAGATGTCTCCGGGGTTAGTGGTATATCCGTCGAGGATTACGATCTTCAAGCGTTTTTCTCCTTGATGTATTTGTCGATCGAAACAGCAGCGGTCTTGCCGGCACCCATGGCCAGGATAACGGTCGCTGCACCGGTCACGGCATCGCCGCCGGCATATACGCCCGGACGGGAAGTGGCCATGGTCTCATCCGCGACGAGACATCCGCGGGATGTCGCATCCAGACCTTCAGTGGTGCTGCGGATCAAGGGGTTCGGGGAAGTACCGATGGACATGACCACAGTATCTACCTCGATCTCATGCTCAGAACCCGGGATCGTGACCGGTCTTCTTCTGCCGCTCGCATCCGGCTCGCCGAGCTCCATGGAGATCACTTCGATGGCACGGACTTCACCGTTTTCGCCGCCGAGGATACGTGTCGGATTATTAAGGCACATGAACTCGATGCCTTCTTCTTTGGCGTGATGGACTTCTTCGGCACGGGCCGGCATCTCTTCTTCAGAACGGCGGTATACGATATATACGTGTTCCGCGCCAAGACGCTTCGCGGTACGGGCCGCATCCATCGCGACGTTACCACCGCCGACGACTGCGACGGACTGGCTCTTCCTGATCGGTGTGTCATAGTTATCCAGATATGCCTTCATGAGGTTGACGCGAGTGAGATACTCATTTGCGGAATATACGCCGATAAGGGACTCGCCCTCGATGCCCATGAAAGAGGGAAGACCGGCACCGGATCCGATGAAGATCGCTTCATAGCCTTCTTCGAAGATCTCGTCGATCGTTAAGGTCTTGCCGATAACGAAGTTCGTCCGGACTTCGACACCGAGTGCCTGAAGATTATCAACTTCTTTCTGGACGATGGCCTTCGGGAGACGGAACTCCGGAATACCATAGACCAGTACGCCGCCGGCTTTATGGAAAGCCTCGAAGATCGTGACCTCATAGCCGAGCCTTGCCAGGTCGCCGGCACAGGTCAGACCGGACGGGCCGGAACCGATGACAGCCACTTTGTGACCGTTCTTCTCGATGGCCGGGACCGGTTCGGAAACATGTGCCATGTGATAGTCTGCGACGAAACGCTCGAGACGGCCGATACCGACGCTTTCGCCCTTCATGCCGCGGACACACTTGCTCTCGCACTGGGTCTCCTGTGTGCAGACACGTCCGCAGACGGCCGGCAGACAGTTCGTAGATGTGATGATCTTATATGCTTCTTCAAAATTACCTTCCGCAACCTGCGCGATGAAATCCGGAATGCGGACATTTACCGGGCATCCGCTGACGCACGGGCGGTTCTTGCAGTTGAGGCAGCGTGTCGCTTCCTCTTTCGCCATTTCTTCTGTATAGCCGAGAGCCACCTCATCGAAATTACGGTTTCTTACGTTCGGATCCTGCTCCGGCATAGGTACTTTAGTAAGGGAAAGATTAGCCATTCTTCTGTTCCTCCTTCGCAGCATCTGCCGATGCGAGCATGCGGCATTCGTGACTGGCGCTCTCGCGCTCCTGAGCTTTATAGTAGGAATTTCTTCTCATAAGTTCGTCGAAATCGACCTCGTGTCCGTCAAAGTCCGGACCGTCGACACAGGCGAAACGGATCTTGCCGCCGACGGTGACGCGGCAGCCGCCGCACATTCCGGTACCGTCGATCATGATCGGGTTCAAACTTACGAGTGTCTTGATGCCGTAGGGGCGCGTGACCTCGGCGAGAAACTTCATCATGGGGATCGGTCCGATCGCGATGACCAGATCATATTTGTTTCCGGCATCGATCAGCGCCTGCAGCTTATTCGTTACGAATCCCTTTTCCCCATAGGATCCGTCATCGGTCGTTACATAGAGATTGTCACTAACAGCGCGCATCTCATCTTCGAGGATCACGATGTCCTTATTGCGGAAGCCGGCGATCATGTCCACGTGGGCACCTGCGTTGTGCAGTGCTTTGGCGGAAGGATAAGCGATCGCACATCCGACGCCGCCACCGACGACGCAGACGTTCTTATGGCCTTCGATCTCCGTCGCATTTCCCAGAGGACCGACGAAATCGGAAATATAATCTCCTTCATTTAACTGAGCCAGGGCTTTGGTCGAAGTGCCGACAGCCTGGAAAATAATGGTAACGGAACCTTTCTCCGGATCTGTATCGGCGATCGTCAGAGGGATACGCTCACCGTATTCGTCGATACGGAAGATGATAAACTGCCCGGCCTTCGCCTTCTTCGCGATGTAGGGGGCATCGATATCCATCAGGGTGACGGCTTCGTTGAGCTGTCGTTTGGTCACGATCTTAAACATACTCTCCCATCCTTCCGAGAAGTGAAATGCTTCGTGCTCCCAAGGCTTCCGGCACCACCGGAAAAGAGAGAACCACCCGACCCTTCTCAAATGAAAATCATATCCTTAATTTAATACTACCCGAAAATGAAAATCAATATGCTTTCATATAATTGGAAAAAGATAGCGCAAAGGAGTAAAAAATGCTAGACTATTTTTGACTTGATTTGTCAGGTAGTTTTTAGGAGGATAGTATGCTTCGCGTCAAGGGGTTGACGAAGAAATTCGGTAAAAAAGTGGCGAATGAGAATATCAATCTGTCCCTCGACGCAGGGGAGATCGGTATCCTCCTTGGCCCGAACGGCGCCGGAAAATCTACCGCGATCAAGTGTATCCTCGGCCTTTTGCGGTACGAAGGAGAAGTGAAGATCGGCGGATTCCCCGCAAACTCCAGCCAGGCGAAAAAACTTGTCGGATATGTGCCGGAGTTTCCTTCTCTTTATGACATGCTGACCGTAAGAGAGCACTTTGAATTTATCTCCAGAGCCTACCATCTGGATCCCGAGAAAACGAGAAAATATGCGGCGGAACTCGTAGACCGCTTCCGTCTGACCGAAGTGGTCGATACTCTTTGCAAAGATCTTTCCAAAGGTCTTCAGCAGAAGGTGTCCATCATCTGCGCGCTTCTTCCGCGTCCGAAGCTCCTGCTGCTCGACGAGCCGATGCTCGGACTGGATCCCCATGCGATCAAAGAACTGCGCCTGATGGTGACAGAGCTTTCTGATGCCGGAGTCGCTGTACTGATCTCCACACACATGATCAGCACGGTCGAAGGCATCTGGGGAAAGGCCTACATCATGCGCAAAGGACACGTGATCTCCTGCCACAGAAAAGAAGAAATGGTCGGCATGTGGGCAGAATCTTTAGAGAGAATATTCTTCGCCGAGACCGAAGCCTACGATTCGCCGTGGCGGTATACCAGTGATATGCCGATCACCGGTCTTCCGGAGACGAAGGCGAGGGTATCTGTTTCGAAACCGAAGACGACGAAGAAGAGCAAGAAGAAGAGAAAGAAAAAGTGACGATGCTATGAATGCTTGTATGTACGTTGTTCTCAAACAGTGGAAGCATTCGCTCCAGGAGAAGATCAGGCGCCCCCAGTTCTGGATCGGGGTGCTTGTTGTAGCGGCATATTTCGCACTTTACATCTATCAGGAGATCTCCCATACCGGCACCACGCAGGTCATCGACAATGCCTCGTCAGTCTATCGCGGCAGCGTCACGATGGTTTTCCTTGTTGTGGCATTTGTCGGATTCGGACTGGGCTTGAACCGCGGAAGTTCCTTCTTCCGCTCTGCAGATATCAATCACATGTTTGTCGCTCCGATCCGTTCTGAAAGGATCCTTTTTTACGGCATCCTGAAAAAGTGCGGCATCAGCGTACTGATCACGCTGATACTTCTTATGCAGCTGACGAATCTGCGCTTTTACTTCGGGCTCGGGATCGAAGAGATGCTCATCCTGATGGGGGCGTGGTTCCTGCTGTCGATCTGTCTTTCGATCCTTTCGCTGGCGGTCTATTCGATCACGGCCGTATCTCCTGTTTTCCGAAAGATCGTCCTCATCGCGCTTTATGCCGTGAGCGGACTGATCATACTGGGTGTCGTCCTCTCCCTCTGGAGAAGCGGGACGCCGTTTAGTGATATATTCGCTTTCTTCAACGATCCGCGAATCCATGCCATTCCGCTGGGCGGCTGGGCCGCAGGCTTCCTGTGCTGCGCTATGGACCATCAGGTCAAACTGGCGCTCGTGTATGCGGGGCTCCTTCTGATCTTCCCGCTGATCGGGATCATCGCCGTCCTCAAGAACCGCTCGGGCTATTACGAGGACGTGCTGACTTCTATCGGTCACGGATACGGCAACTACCTTTATCAGAACGAAGCGTCGGTTTCGGATGTCCGCCATAAGGTCACAAGAAAGAAATCCCACCTTATGGGAAGAAGCAGAGGCGAGATCGTCCTCATGCAGCGGCAGATGACGGAGCAGAAGAGGAGCTTTCTGGTGCTTTTTGACCGGGGGTCGCTCGGCATGCTGGCCGTGGCCGTGCTTACGGGCTCTGTACTCCGTTCTCTGATGATCCGCGGCATGTATCCTTTTATCATGCAGATCATCGCACTGGCGGTCCTTTGCTACACCATGATCTTCACGATTCCTATGGGCAAATTTGTGGATGAACTGAGAAAACCTTTTATCTTCCTGATACCGGGAAAACCGTTAAAGAAACTCTTTTTCGCGTCGCTTCCTTCCGTGTTGAAAGCATTTATCGAAGGACTGATCTGTCTGGTCGTCGTTTCGTTATTTGCGAAACTTCACCCGGCATATGTGCTTTGCGGATCGATGTTTTATGCTTCGTCCGCCATGCTTTTCTACGCCGTATATATGGCTTCCATCCGAACGCTCGGACTTACCAATTCAAGACAGTCCCACATGATACTGGCATTTGCGATCCTGTCGTGCGTCTTTACCTTCGAGCTTTCGCTGGGCGCGAACATCGGATCGAGGCTTTATGCCATCTCCGACGATCTGTTCCTTCTGGACTTTCTGATCCTGGCTGTCTTCAACATGGTCGTCTCGCTCTTTTTCTTCGTCAGTTCGAGAAGTATTTTGGACTCCCGGGATTAAAGAAAACGTGGTCATATCCGCATTTATCAAGTATAATGGCTTCGTGAGATCCTCACGGAGGGATGTAGTATGACGTCAAGCGCAAGACGTGTGCTGGCACTTGTAATGGCTCTGGCCATTTTTCTGCCGGTGACCGCCTGCAAAAATAATAAGAAAAAGAGACGGGTCGTCAGTGAAGACGATCCGTATTATGATGCCAAGATCTCCGATATCAAGATCGAAACGGATCCTTCCAAGAAGCTGAAGGAAAGTGTTATCCGGGAAGCCCAGATCATCGGAAATTCCGTGGTTGCCGCTTACAGTATCACATACGAGATCCCGATGGAGCTGAAGAATAAGTTCATGTCGGAATCCGTCAGTTCCGATATCGTCGAAGATTTCATCAGAGATAAATTCAGTGAGTACAGTCAGTCAGGGATCGGAATTTTCGATTTTGACGGAAATCTCATCTTCGATATTACGGCCGACTATGCTGCATCGCAGACGGTATTTGCCGAGGGAAAAGACGGTGATCTCCTTGCAGTCTTTACAAGCTACGATACAAGCTACGAACTTTATGCGGAGGCGACCATCACCTGCAGAATGTGTAAATACACGATGGAGGGCCTTCAGAAATTTGATATTGCAATTCCGACAGAAGCCGGTACGATCTCGCAGGTGTTTGAGGCCGAAAGCGGGGAATACATCCTCCGCGGATATGAGGGGATCACGGTGCTTGATGCCGGAGGATATACTAAGGATTCGATCGAGGTCAGCGATAATGCGGGAAGGCTTCTGGAGATCGACGGCAAGTATTATCTTGAGTACTACGAATACCCGGACAATGGGACAGATCTTGTGTATTCTCTTCAGGAATTCGATCCTGTGAACGTCAATCTCAAGGGCGAAAAGAAGCAGCTCGAAGCCAGGGCTTCCGGCTATACGGGCAGAAATAACGGCACGGTCGTAATGGATGGCTATGGCATCTCCAGAGTCGATCTGTTTTCCGACAAAAAAGAACAGATCCTGAGCTGGGATTCCACAGACGTCAACTATATCAACATGGACCAGAACTCTCTGAAGGTCCTGTCAGATGATTCGCTCGTCTTCCTCCGTGAGATTAATGAAAAGAATATGGCTACCGGAGCCTGGACATGCTCTATTGATGTTGTACAGCTGACTCGTATGGAAAAGAACCCTCACGCAGGGAAGACCCGTATCGAGATGGGCATGATCGGATACCCGACAGAGGATCTGATGGACTACATCATCCGATATAACACCACGGCAGAGAACAACGCCAGGATCCGTGTAAGAGACTATTCTACAGAAGGAAATGGAACTGTCTATTACGATCAGAATGGCGAAGCAGAGATCGCAGAAAAAGCATACCTCGACATTCAGGCGGGAACAGGCCCGGATATCCTTGTCAATTTTTCCCGTTTCAGTCAGTTTAATTCCGAAGAGGTACTCGTCGATCTGAATAAATATGTCGATGGCGGCAACGGACTGAATCGGGAAGAATATTTCGAGAACGTCCTTTCCGCTTTTGAGACAAAAGATAAACTGTACCAGATCCCCGCATGTTTCGAGATCCGCGGTCTGATCGGGAATAAGGAGATCGTCGGCGAACGTTCCGGCTGGACGTACGCGGAATTCAATCAGATCGTCAGAAGCCTTCCGTACCGTATTTCGGTGATCGAGAATATGGCGTACGATGATTTTCTCGATGCGCTTCTTTCCTGTGCCACTTCGGAATTCATCGACTATTCGAGAAAGGAAGTCTATTTTGACGGCGATGAGTTCAAGCAGCTCCTGAAGATCGTGAAGAGTTATGGTGTTCCCAATGCTACATTCGACGGCAATCTCATCAATTCGGAGGATGACGTAGAATTCGTAGATGATGGAGACCGTTTCAATGACGGTATGCTCGCGCTGATGACCACCTATATGTGCAGTGTGGATTCATACGCTTCGAACAGAGGAGCTTTTGGAGACAAGGCCATCTATATCGGCATGCCTTCTCCGGATGGTACGGGAATGTGCGCTCTTCCGACGCTTACTCTTGCGATCTCGGCGAAATCGGATAGTAAAGATGAAGCATGGGATTTTATCCGCCGCCTTTTCGATGAGGACTCCCAGTATTCTTACACGAAAACACTCGATTCGATCCCTCTGAACCGGAATGCGTTTGACCGCATCAACCAGGAAGTGCTCGAGAAATACCAGAAGTGGGTCGAAGAGTATAAAGAGGAACTGAAGGAGTACGGCCTTTCCACAGACGATGTTTTCTCGATCACAGAAGAAGATCTGGAAGGCTTTGCAAAACTGGTGGAAAATGTGAGTACCATCATGTCTTTTGACGCGGCAGTATCGGAGATCATCAAGGAAGAAGCAGCTGCATATTTCCAGAATGAGAAGCCGATCGACGACGTCTGCGCCAGTATTCAGGACCGCACGACCAGGATCGTTCACGAAAGATAAGCATTATTACAATTCTTTCATTTAATATAACTCCGTTGGAATTAGAATGTGTCTGATAAGATTTCACGGAGGTATGTTTATGAAAAAATGTGTTAGGAGCGCTTTGGCACTGACATTGGCAGCGGCAATGGTCCTTCCCCTTACTGCCTGTAAGAAAAAGAAGACCGGAAAGCAGACTGTCGTAAAAGAGGATGACCCGTATTTTACGGCAACGAAGTTCCCGCTGAAACTGGAAATAGATTCGACAAAAAAACTCGAGTATCAGGATATGTATAATCCGATCATGCTCGGTGACACGATCATCGCTTCTTACAATATTGTTTACCAGATCCCGAAGGATGTAGAGAAGAAGATCGATGAACTGACGCAAAAAGATCAGTGCTTCGATTACGATAAGTATGCTTCTCTTATGGAAGGCTACTATGAATCCGGACAAGTCCTTTTCGATATCAATGATGGTCATATCATTGAGAAGATCCCTGCAACTCTGAGCGAAGAGAGCTCTTCGATGTATCCGAGAAAAAGCGGCGGATACTATAAGGTCGTGACCTCATACGATGGTCCGGTCTGCCAGGCAACGATCAATCTTCAGGCCTGCGATTCCACCGGAAAAGTGGAAAAAGAATTCAAGATGCCGGACGAGTTTGAGAACTCCTGGAACACGAAGATCATGGAAGTCGATGACAGTAAATTCATCGTCTCGGCAAGCAACGGTATCTGTGTTATGACCGCTGACGGAAAGACAGTCGGTTTCGATAAGGAGTCGGACCTTACAGGTGAGCTCTTCTCCTTTGACGGCAAGTATTATGCCATGATCGAAGAATACGATGAAAAGTCATGGGAGAGCAACAACTACCTTCGTGAGATCGATGTGGAAACAGGAAAGTTCAAGGGCGAACGCATCAAAACCAAGAGCAATCTGTGGGGCCTCTTCCAGGGTGGTGACTCCTGCTACCTGTCGGACGAGACAGGTATCGTGAAGATCAATCCGATCACCGGTGAAAAAGAGATGTTTATGGACTGGAACTGGACAGATATTGCCAATCCGTATATCTCTCAGGGTGCCAGGATCGAATCGGATAAGGACATCATGTATGTTGATTCCGAATACAAGGAAAATGAAAAGGGCGAAGGCTATACCGAGTACTCTCTTGTAAAACTGCATCGTGAAGATAAGAACCCGCACGCCGGAAAGACCATCATCGAGATGGGTGCGTTCTACTCCAAGGACGGTAAGTTCCGTGACTATGTCATTTCCTATAACACCGATCCGAACAACAAATGCCGTATCATCATGAAGATCTATGGCAGCGATATCGAGTGGGGTCCGGATATGGACTACACGAAGGTAATGGCAGAGATTTCCGATAAGGTTTATCTGGAGATGCTTGCCGGAGAAGGTCCGGATATCCTTTTGGATTTCTCCTCGTACAGCCAGTTCAATTCGGATGAGGTCCTGCTCGATCTCAACACGCTCATTGACGGCGATTCCGGATTAAACAGAAATGAAATGTTCGATAATATTTTCCGGGCTTTTGAGGCCAAGAACAAACTCTATCACATCCCGGTATGCTTCAGCATGTACGGTCTTCTTTCCACAAAAGATATCGTCGGCGACAAGACCGGTCTGACATATGAGGAGTTCGAAAGCATCATCAGTTCTCTCCCGAAGGATACGTCTGTATTCGACTATGACATGACCTATATGGCTCTTTTGGAACAGCTGATCGCTCCGGCGATGAACCACTTTGTCGATTATGATAAGAAGTCGGTAAGCTTTGACAGTCCGGAATTCCGAAAGGCTCTGGAGCTTGCAAAGAAGTATGGAACGGAAGAGACGCCGGATGACATGGTCGGCATCAAGGATACGGATTATGAATACATCGACCCGAACGACAGACTTGCAAACGGTATGCTGGCATTTGCTTCTGCATCCGTCTATGACCTGGATACTTTCGCACGTACAGCTCAGGCACTGAAGGGAAAAGAAGCCTATCTCGGAATTCCTTCTCCGGATGCGACAGGCATGAGTGCCAGCCCGATGCTTACGCTTGCGATCTCGCAACAGTCCAAGAATAAGGAAGCAGCATGGGATTTCATCCGCTATATGTTCACTCAGGAAGCGCAGTATGCATATGCGCACGAGTCCGGTTATATCCCGCTCAACCGCGCAGCGTTCGATCAGAACAACCAGGAAAGCATCAAGGAATTCAAAGAGTATAACAAGATGTTCGAAGGCGTCAGTGAGGAAGACAGTGTGGATCTTTCCAAATTCGGAAGATATCCGGAAGTCACTCCGGAGATGCTTGACAGCTTTAAAAAGCTTGTCGAAAGCGTATCGACGATCGAGAGCACAGATCCGGGTATCCTGATGATCATCGAAGAGGAAGCTCCCGGATTCTTCTCCGGCTCGAGGTCGGTAGAAGATGTCTGCAAGAACATCCAGAATCGCGCAACTACCAAGGTGCATGAGAGATAAAGTGACTATTCTGTCACTTTAAGGTCACTTGATAGTCATACCGCGATGAGAAAATGAAAATGTCGAAAGGGAGAAAGCCTCCAATACCCCTCCCTGGAGACAGTAACGAAGAACCTTTACTATCTTCTATTTACTTTCATACCCGGGAGCGAGGAACACCCCCCTCGCTCCCACCCCTCCTCACCAATTGAGACATCTACCGTGCGAGACATAAGTTGTGATAGAATGATTTCGTATTGTTTCTGCACGAAAAAATATATGAAGGAATACCCATGGCAACACACGAATACAATCCCGAAGAGGTCAGAAAAAGAAGGATCAAAGGACGAAGAAAAAGAAAGCTTCGTGAATGGGTCGTATTCACCGGATATCTTACACCGAGTCTTCTCGGTGTTCTGCTTTTTTTCTTTGGACCGATGCTCATCGTGCTGGTCCAGTCTTTCCAGAGAAGTGCGACGAATTCCGAATTCGTCGGAGTCGATAACTACGTACATGTATGGAACAACCAGGCGTTTAGAAGCGCAGCAACGAATACACTGATATTTGCAGGTCTTGCTGTTCCGCTGGCTGTTCTTCTTGCTCTTCTCCTGGCGCTCCTTCTGAGCTCCAAGATCCCGGGAAAGAGCGTTTTCCGAAGCATCATGCTCAACCCGATGATGGTACCTGTTGCTTCCATCGTTTTGATCTGGCAGGTCATGTTCAGCTATAACGGTGCACTGAATACCTACATGGGCTGGTTCGGGATCGATAAGATCGACTGGATGAAATCCAACTGGTCACGACTCGTTATACTGATCCTTTTCCTGTGGAAAAACTTAGGATATAACATGGTCCTCTTTATCTCTGCGATCTCCGCGGTACCTTCCGAACAGCTCGAGTCGGCGAAGATGGACGGCGCAAATGCAGTCCGCCGCTTCTTCAGCATCAAGCTTCCGTACCTGTGGCCGACGATCTTCTTCGTAGGGATCATGTCCCTTATCAACTCATTCAAGATCTTCCGCGAAGTCTATCTTCTCGCCGGAGATTACCCCTACGATGCACTTTACATGTTACAGAATTTCATGAACAATATGTTCTCCCACTTAGATAATGCGAAGCTTACCGCAGCCGCGATCATCATGTGCATCGCGATGATCATCATCGTCGGTATCCTCTTTATCGCAGAAAACCGCCTGGGCAGAGATACGGAGGAGTGACCATGAAGAAGAATGAAATAACTCCACTACAGACTCTGCCGACACCTGCTTCCGAAGAGAAACACGATCACGGTTCGATCCGCGATCTTCAGGAAGTAGAGATCGTCCGGCTTTCCGAAGAAGAACTCGAGGAGATGCATGCCAAGGCACGTGTCGAAGCGAAAAGAAGAGTCCGCGTCAGAACGGCGGTAGAAAAGTTCTGGATAGCGATCGGATTTATCCTCGCTCTGGCCGTCGCGATCTTCGCACTCATGCCGATCGTCCTTACGATCCTCGACTCTTTTATGTCGACAGACGAGATCAAGACGAATTACAGTGCGGTATATAACAGCCTTTCATCTGCAGCAGCGGAAACGAAGACATATCTTTCTTCCACGCCGAAGCTGAAGATGATCCCGGATTTCGTATCCTTCAGTCAGTACAAGACGCTTCTTTTCTTAAGCCCGACGTACCTTCTGAAGTTCTGGAACTCCGTAGCCCTCGTCGTACCGATCGTTCTGGGCCAGATCATGATCGGATGCCTCGCATCCTACAGTTTCGCCAGATACAGAAAAAAGAGAAGAGAGGTCCTTTTCTTCTCGTACGTTATCCTGATGCTCATGCCTTTCCAGGTAACGCTCGTTCCGAACTATCTGATCGCAAACTGGCTGGGAATATATAACACATGGTGGGCCATTATCCTTCCGGGTGTGTTCTCCACCTTCAGCATATTCCTCTTAAGTAAATATATGCGCCAGATCCCGTCCTCGTACATCGAGGCGGCCAAACTCGACGGCGCCAACGAATGGCATATTTTCACCAAGATCTGCCTGCCTATGTGTAAGAGCGCGATCTATGCCATGGCGATCCTTCTTTTTATCGACTACTGGAACATGGTCGAGCAGCCGCTCATCCTTCTGGAAGACGCCGGCAAGCAGCCGTTGTCCGTTTTCCTTTCGCAGATCAATGCGTCAGAGGTCGGTGTGGCCTTTGCGGCGTCCTTCATATTCATGATCCCGCCGCTGCTGATCTTCCTTTACGGAGAACAGTATCTGGTCGAAGGTATTTCCCGTTCGGGTATCAAATAATGATTCGTGGTTTTTGAGGAGGTTTTGACAATGTCAGACGAAAAGAAAAAAAGAAAGAGTAGAAAGTGGATCGTCAAGGCGCTCATAATTTTTCTCATCATCATGGGTATCCTGACGTTCTTTTCCAATACTATCATGAATATGACGCTGACCCAGGTCAGCACACAGCAGGTGTATCCGGCGACCTTAAGCTCGATCAACCGTGTTTCGGGTACACTTCATACGGTCACGGAAAAACAGGTCAAGGCCGCTGGTGATATCACGATCGATAATGTAAATGTGTACATGTATCAGGAAGTAATGGCCGGCGATGTTCTCGCTACCTTCGCACTTCCGGAAGAACGCGCAGATCTTGATCAGGCGAAAAAGGATCTCGAGGACCTTGTAAAAAAGCTGGAGTACGATGAGCGTTCTCCTTCTGACAGCACTGACTACTATAATCTTGAGATGGATGTAGTAGACGCAGAGAAGGCTGTCGATCAGGCCAAGAAGAATCTCGAAGCATCCAAGAATAAAGATGCCAGCATCGAACAGACGCAAAATGCGATCACCGAACTGAATAAAGAGATCAGCCAGATCGAAAGAGACAAAGAGATCCTCGAGGGAAAACAGTCGGAACTGCAGCAGCAGGTCGACACATTGACCGAACAGCTGAACGATGCAAGAACTGCACTGAATCAGGCAAGAGAAGAAAGAGATGCATGCCCCAAAGATCCGTCGGATCCGAATTACGATAAGTCCAGACTCGATAAGGCCAACAAGGCGGTCTCCGACGCACAGGCTGAGATCAATGCGATCAAGCCCGATTATGACAAGGCGGTGGAAGACCTCTCTGATGTGACCGGAAAGGTAAACAGCAAGTCCGATGAGCTGATCGATAAGCAGGCGGCACTTCAGGAAAAAGAAACCGATCTTCAGGAGTTTCAGGCGCTTTCCACGGTAGAAGAGGCAGAGCGCGCTTTGAAGGATGCCCAGCACAGTCTGCAAGTGGCACAGAAGTCTCTGAGTGATCAGAAGAAGTCTGACAGTGTCAGCAGAGACCAAAGCAAGGACAATAAGGAAGCAGAGCTTAAGAGACTCGAAGATCTCAAAAAAGAGGTCAAGAGACTTGAAGACTACTATGCGGTTACTGATGTAAAAGCCCCGATCGACGGCATGGTCATCGCGATCAATGTCAACCACGGCTCCCAGTGCGGTAAGGATGAAGTTCTGTTCACGATCGCGGATCTGTCTTCCGGTTTCTATGTAGAATGCCCTGTCGATAAGAAAGACGCCGAGGCTATGCGCGCCGGTGCCGAAGTAAGAACAGATATCTGCGACTCTGCATACGTTGAGTCGATGCGTCCGGATCCGTCAGATCCGATGAACTCCTGCATTATCCGCGTCAGCGTGACCGGTGACTGGGTGATCCCGGGTCAGACGGTGACCTGCACGATTTCGACATCGAACCATTACTACGACAACGTGGTCCCGAAGGGGGCTGTCCAGTCCGACAGTGACGGTGACTTCATCTATATTCTGGTAACGAAGAACAGTCCTCTCGGTGAACGCTATATCGCTCGAAAAGTACCTGTTAAGAAGATCGCGGAAGATGCGACATCCTGTGCGATCGAAGGTACCGGAGTAAACTACGCATACTGTATCGTCCGTACGGAAAAGCCGATCAAGAACGGTGAACAGGTACGACTTGCACAAGGAGAAACGAACTGATGGGAATTCGTCCTAAGCTGAAGAATTTCATAAAAGAAAAGTGGGGCACACTGTGCCGCAGATCCCACTATATCATGATCGGAATTCCGTTTCTGATCGTGACTGCCGGAGTGGCGCTCACCATCACGTCCGTTATCCGTATCGATCAGGTGCTCGACGGACAGATGTTCCAGTATGCGGCAGAACGCTATGAGTCAGGGAAGAATTCCTACCGTCTCTTAACGGTCCTGGGACCGGGTCTTACGCAGGAAGACGGCGGTGCACCTCTGGCATCACGGGACGGATTGAACCTCGAATCGGTCAAGACGATTCACGAGACGCTGGATCTTACGGAGCAATCCACAGCTTCCCAGAAAAAGGGCTCCAAGCAAGAGACCGAAACCAAAGGTGAGACGTGGAGAGACTGCTATTCCACTATGGCGATCTATCCGGCGACCGGCTACCTCGATAAGACCATGACGGCATCTGTCGAAAAGGTGGAAGTCGTTGGTGTCGGCGGGGACTATGCCGTGGTGCATCCGTTCCTTTACGAAAGCGGGGGATTCCTTCCGGATGAAGATGGCAGCAAATACTGCATCGTTCTGAATACACAGCTGGCCTGGAACCTCTTCCATTCTTATTCGGTCCTGGGCTCGTTCGTGGAGATCAGCGGAACACAGTATGAAGTCGTCGGAGTCGTGAACGAAGGAAGAGATGATATCGCGGAGACCGTCGGTGTCACGAAGCCGAGAGCCTATATCAAGTTCTCCCAGCTCGCTTATCTGGCCAACGGATCTTCTGTTCCCGGCAACTCCATGGAACTGGAGGATTCGGTAGGCGATAAGGATCTCGCGGTGACCTGCTATGAAGTCCTTCTTACAGACCCGATCAAGAATATCGCGAAGAACGACCTGATCAAGACACTAACTGATACCATTGGCTATAGCGAAGATAACACATCGCTTCAGATCATCAATAATACAGGAAGATTCAATGTGCTTTCTCTTCTGAAAAAGTACTTCCCGCTGAAAAATTCCTATGTCGGCGGAGAAAACCTGAGTGTCCCGTATTACGAGCGGTCCGCCCGTCTGGCTGAACAGTATGTACTGTTCTGGGCAGAGATGATCGTCGTTTCCGTCTTCCTTCTGATCCTCGGAGGATGTAATATATATGCGATCTTCCATGGAAAAGAAACGAAACATGTCAAAGTGGAAGAGACCGAGGAAGACAATGAGATCAGCTATCTGGACGAAAGAATGCAATAAATTGCCTAGCCATAAAAAAGAGCCCGCTCCCTGCGCATCTGCCGGGGGTCGGGCTTTTATTTGTCTGGCCCTGATCTTTTCGATCCTTATGAGCACACTTTTGACTTCCTGCAAAAAGACCCCGAAAAAGACGATATCGCTCTTTGCGCTCGACACATACGTCACCTTGACGGTCGAGGGAAAAGAGGCGGAAAAGGCGATCTCTGAAGGGACGGCTTTCATAAGTGAGATGGAAGGGAAATTTTCCCGCCAGAGAGAAGACAGCGAGATCAGCCTTCTGAACGCATCTTCAAAGGACGAGCCGGTCACGCTTTCCGAGGAGACATATCTGCTCCTTAAAACCGTATGCGAACTGAGCGAAAAGACGGAGGGCGCATTTGACCCTACGATCGCTCCGCTCATGGACCTTTGGGGATTCGGAACAGATGCTCCGGGCGTTCCAAAGGAGGAAGAGATCCGGAGGACACTTTCGAAAATCGATTACCGGAAGATCCATCTTCTTTCCGGAAATCGGGCCTATGTGGATCCTGATACCGCGATCGATCTCGGAGGTGCCGCCAAAGGATATATCGGCGATCTTCTGATGGAGAAGATCCGTTCCTTCGACGTAAAAAGAGTCATCCTGGATCTGGGTGGAAACGTCAGCGTTTGGGACCGCTCCTCCGAAGTGACGGTGGGCATCGCCTCGCCTCTTGAGGCATCCGGCCTTCTCTGCACCTATTCCTCTCCGAAAAATGAAACGGTCAGTGTGATCACCAGTGGTGCCTATGAAAGATTCTTCGAAGAAGACGGCGTCCGCTACGGGCACATCATGGACACGAAGACCGGCCGCCCGGTCACAACGGATCTTCTTTCCGCCACCGTCATCAGCTCTGACGGCACGAAGGGCGATTGCTTTTCCACCACGCTCTTTGCCCTGGGAAGTGAGAAGGCAAAAGAGTTCGCGGTAAGGGAAGGCATCGATTGTATTTTGTGCATGGAAAATGGTACATTATGGGTATCTTCATCTCTGAAAGGGAAGGTACATGCGCAGGACGGATGGACAATCGAATACTTCGCGTAAAGATCTGCCGAAGAGGAATTTCCGTTTTTCTTCCGGAGATGTATTCATTCTCCTGGTCATTGTCTGCTTCTGCATTTTCCTGATCGCCGGCATGTGGGTCAGGACGAATCTATCCAGAGACAGTGCCCCGTATGTGCGTATCACGAAGGACGGTCAGGTCCTTCTTCTAAAACCTCTTTCCGATTTTTCCGAGCCGGTGGACTACCTGATCTCCGGGGAACGCGGCTCCATGAATATCTATATCTCTTCCGAAAAAGTCTGTGTCACGGACAGCAGCTGTCCGGACAAGATCTGTATGCATCAGGGAGACCTCGTACGTCCCGGTGACGGCGCTGTGTGTCTTCCGAACCGCGTCGTGGTCGAGATCGTTTCCGGCTCTTCCGGAGATTCTGAAGGAAAGGTGGATGTGGTATCGAAATGAATAAACGTCGCACCGCCTATGACCTGACCAAGACCGCCATGATGCTCGCGCTTGCGCTTGTGCTGAGCATCCTGGAAGCATGGCTTCTGCCGAAGGGGATCATCCCGGTCCCGGGCTTTAAGCTGGGACTTGCGAACATTGCCCTTCTGGTGACGCTTTACAGTGTGGGTAGAAAAGAAGCGCTTCTGGTCGCGGTCCTTCGTTCTCTTCTGCTCCTTGCCTTCGGCGGGAATATCGTGGGTTTCGTATTCTCGCTTCTCGGCGGTATCTGCGCCTGGGCCACCATGTGCGTCGTCGTCGATCTGCCGAAGGTCTCCATTTTCGGAACGAGTATCGCAGGGGCGGCGACCCACGGTATCGGGCAGATCATTGCTGCACTTCTTCTGACGAGGACATTCTTCGTCCTTTTATATCTTCCGTATCTGATCCTTCTGGGATCGGCAGCGGGTGCGCTCGTCGCATTTTTGACCATTCCCGTGGTAAAAGCACTCGACCATATCGGAAATGAAATGATACAATAAATGAGTGATACAATGAACGAAAAGGATAAGGCGGGGTCGAGATATGAGAAGAAATGAAAGTCCTTTTTGGCCGCAGAAAAGCATATTGAATCCGGCACCACCCAAGGAGCCGTACGAGCCTGTTCGCCGCGTGAGAATGACACTGACGCGGGAAGAGCAGCGCGCGATCGACCGCGCGGCAGGAAAGGATTTCCAGCTGCCGGTATCTATCTTGATGGAGCATGCCGGTCTTGCGGTGGCGAACGCCTGTGTCGTCGTAGCCAAGGCCATGACCACACCGATCCATTTCTTCGCCGGAAAAGGTATGAACGGCGGCGATTCCTATGTGGCTGCGAGGATCCTCAAGGCCTGGGGCTACACCGTTACGATCTGGGACTGCTTCCCGAATGAGGCGCATTCTCCTGTCGTAAAGAACAACCGGGAAGCGGCATTGAAATTCGGCGTGAAGATCCGTCCCGCCTCCGAGTTCGATCCGGCCATCTGGCAGGCAGGTATCTCCCGCATGATCCACGAAAAAGAACCGGGCATGCCGTGTGTTTTAGTCGACGGCATCATCGGTACAGGATATGAGTTCTCAAGGCCCCTTCCGCAGGGACTTTGCGACATTACGAAGAAGATCGAGGAAGGCCATGTGCGTGGCGCGAGAGTCATCGCCATCGATATCCCGACGGGCGTCGACTGCGATACCGGTGAGGTCGATCCGGGCGCCATCAGCGCGGATCTGACCCTTTCCTTCGTTCTCCCGAAGAAGGGCATTACGCTCCAGCCCGGAAAGTCGAAAGCCGGTCAGGTGAGAGTGCCGACGATCGGACTGCCGATCAATATTGCGGATATCGTACTGGGACCTGTCGTGGAAGAGGTTTCGGAAGAGCCTGAAAAAGAAGAGGAAAAGACCGAATAATCTTGACAAGTCCTTATTAATAGTGTATAAAACGGAACGGTATTGACAATGGTGTCTTGGCTTTGTTACTCAGGACACCATTGTCTTTGAGAAGGCTTCGCATCATGAAGGAGGCAAATACTATGAAAAACTGCGCAATCGTGGGCATTAACTGGGGCGATGAAGGTAAGGGCCGTATGGTCGATCTGCTTACGGAAAAGTACGACGTAGTCGTCCGTTTCCAGGGTGGCGGAAACGCCGGTCATACCGTCATCAATGAGAAGGGCAAGTTCGCTCTGCATCTTCTCCCATCCGGTATTTTCCGCGACGGTGTTGTAAATATTCTCGGCAACGGTGTTGCCATGGACCCGGAAAACCTCTGGAAAGAGATCTCTGAGGTCGTTTCCCAGGGTGTTTCGATCACGCCGGAGAACCTGAAGATCTCCGACCGTGCTTCTCTGCTCCTGCCGTGGCACAGAGAACTGGACGGTCTGGAAGAGCAGCGTCTGGCTGACAAGAAGTTCGGTTCCACCAAGCAGGGTATCGCACCGTTCTATTCTGACAAGTACCAGAAGAAGACAGTCCTCGCCGGTGAACTTTTCTATAAGGATCACCTGATGGCTCACCTTGCAGATCTTCTCGAGTGGAAGAATCTGACACTTACGAAGGTCTATGGTGCAAGACCTTATACCATGGAAATGCTCAAAGAGTGGGTCGACGATGCCTGTGAGAAGATCAAGCCGTTCGTCTGCGATACCGGAGCTTTTCTCATGGAAGCAAAGAATGCGGGCAAGAACGTCCTCTTCGAGGCACAGCTCGGTTCTCTTCGTGACCTTGACTACGGAATTCACCCGTACACCACATCTTCGAACACCATGGCAGCTTATGCTCCGATCGGTTCCGGTTTCCCGGGCGCAAAGATCGAGGATGTCGTCGGTGTCGTAAAGGCTTACTCCACCTGCGTAGGTGAAGGACCGTTCGTCTGCGAGATGTTCGGTGACGAGGCCGAGGAACTCCGTAAGGCAGGCTTCGAGTACGGCGCCAAGACCGGAAGACCGCGTAGAGTCGGTCCTCTCGATATCGTGGCTACACGCTACGGCATCGAAGTTCAGGCGGCAACAGAGATCGCCCTGACCAAGCTCGACGTGCTGAGCTACATGGATAAGATCCCGGTATGTACGCAGTATGAGCTGGACGGTCAGAAGATCGACCGCTTCCCGTTCCCGGTCGCACTTAACTCCTGTAAACCGGTCATCGAGTATTTCGAAGGCTGGAAGACGGACATCTCCGGTGCGAGAAAATGGGAAGACCTTCCGAAGCAGGCGCAGGATTACGTCCTGTACGTAGAAAAGGCCATCGGCTGCCCGATCACGTACGTGTCCGTCGGCCCGGAAAGAGAAAGCATCATTCTTAGAAAATAATCTTGCGGGCTCTGAAACAGAGCCCGTTTTTGTTCCTTGAAAGGCCAAAAAAGCCATTGGGGAGCCCGCCGAAGGACCGGTAAAAGATCCGGGCGGGAGAAAGGAAATTGAATATGTGTGGAATCGTTGGATATACCGGATCACAGCAGGCAGCGCCGATCCTTCTGGACGGACTTAAGAAGCTGGAGTACAGAGGCTATGACTCTGCGGGAATTGCGGTTTTAAACGACGGTGCGATCAAGGTCGACAAGGTCAGCGGCCGTATCGCCAATCTCTGTGAACTCACTGAGGAAGGAAAGAAGTGCCCGGGCACGACCGGTATCGGCCACACGAGATGGGCGACACATGGTGCGCCGACAGATACCAACGCGCACCCGCACTTAAGTAACGACGGCCGTTTTGCTGTCGTGCATAACGGCATTATCGAGAACTACATCTGCCTCCGTGAGGAGCTGATCGGAAAGGGCTATCACTTCGATAGTGAGACGGATACGGAAGTTATCGTTCACCTGATCGAAATGTACTATAAGGGAGACCTCCGCCGTGCCATCATCAAGACATCGGCCCGTCTTTCCGGATCTTATGCACTCGGCGTTATCTGCACGGATAAGCCGGATACCATCTGCGTGGCCCGTGAGGCCAGCCCGCTGATCCTCGGCGTAGGTGCAGGAGAGAACTATTTCGCTTCCGACGTAACGGCGCTTGTGGCCAACACGAGAAATGCCATTTATCTCGATGACGGTGAGTTTGCCGAGATCACTCCGGACGGTGTGACGGTATTCGATCCGGCCGGTCAGACGATCACCAAGAAGATCTCCCGTATCACATGGGATATCGAAGCTGCGGAAAAAGGCGGCTATGAGCACTTCATGCTCAAGGAGATCATCGAGCAGCCCCGTGCGGTAAAGGCGACGATCACTCCGCGTATCAAGGACGGAAAGATCGTGCTCGATGAGATCGAATGGTCCAGAGAATATCTCGAGTCCATCAATAAGATCGTTATCACGGCCTGCGGTTCGGCATACTATGCCGGCTGTGCCGCCAAATATACCATTGAAAAGCTCTGCCGCATCCCGGTCACCGTGGAACTGGCAAGTGAGCTCCGCTACAGCGATCCGCTGATCGACGAGCACACCCTGCTGATCGTTCTTTCCCAGTCCGGTGAGACGGCGGATACTATCGCCGCCATGAAGGAATGTAAGTCCAGAGGCGCAAGGACACTGGCGATCGTAAATGTCGTCGGAAGCACCATTGCAAAACTGGCTGACGATACCCTCTATACATGGGCCGGCCCGGAGATCGCCGTAGCAACCACCAAGGGATATACGACGCAGGTCTGCGTGCTGTATCTGGTAGCCGTTTATATCGCCAGAACTCTCGACAAACTCGAGGATGCAGATTATTATCACCATCTGTCTTCGATGCTGACACTTCCGAAGAAAGTACAGGAAGCACTGGACATGAACCCGAAGATCCCGAAGATGGCGAAGAAGTATCACGCCACCAAGTCCATGTTCTTCATCGGAAGAAATACAGATTATGCCATCGCACTCGAAGGCGCACTCAAAATGAAGGAGATCTCCTACATTCACGCGGAGTCCTATGCCGCCGGCGAACTTAAACACGGCACGATCGCGCTCATCGAGGAGCATCAGCCGGTCATCGCACTCTGCTGTAATACCGCGCTTATGGAAAAGACCCTGAGCAATATCGTTGAGGTCAAGGCCAGAGGAGCCGAAGTCCTCGCGGTCGCTTTTAAAGGGAATCAGGAGATCCTCTCCCAGGCGGACGACGTGATCTTCATTCCGAAGATCGATACGCTATTCTCCGCTGTTGTCGAGATCGTCCCTATGCAGATCCTCGCCTACTATGTAGCCAAAGAAAACGGCTGCGATATCGATAAGCCGAAAAACCTCGCAAAGTCAGTCACCGTAGAGTAAATGAGAGATTTTTTCAGGATAGGTGCCGGCATTCTTTCTGTTTTCTGAATAGCCATGCTTTTCGCAAGGATTCTTTACAAACAATGCTCTCTGTGTAAAAATACAAGCAGTTTTTACGGAGAGGTAGAGAATATGAGTGTTGGAAAGAAACTGGTGATGCGTTCCGCGGCGTTGATCCTGTCGGCGGTAGTTGGCATTCCCATGATCCCGCTGATGAGCGGAAAGAAGTCTTTGTATGCTGGTGGATTCGTTAAATCGATGAGCAACACAGAGTATGGTGTGAAGGGGATATCTGCTCCTGTTAAACCTGAATCGGCAAACTCGGCATGGAAGGGCAGTTATGTGTGGTTTGGAACTTACTCTGGTGCCCCCATCAAATTCCGTGTGCTTTCTCCGAAGACAACGAAGTATGGAGGAGATACACTTTTCCTGGATAGTGAAAAAGCGCTTTATTATTCGAAGTTTTCTGATTCCAAAGATCAGTGGGCAAGTAGTACGCTTCGGAATACGCTGAATGGTGATTTCTTGAATCATTCCTTTTCAGATCCTGAGAGCAATGCGATTGCGCTGAGTAAATACACCGGTGGAGAGATGTATTCCACCGATTCCTTTGAATTTGAGGCTTTTGATGAGACAGTCGATGTAAAAGATAAGGTATTTCTTCTTGATGCGGACGAGATACTGAATCCGGCATATGGTTATTATGCGGATCACGGATGGGAAACGAAAACCGACTGGACACACTGTACGGGGAATCACCCTGTTGATAATCATACGAAGAAGGCTGATGCAGGGAAAAATGCCCGCTATTGGCTTCGTTCGTATAGTAAATGGCATGAACGGCAGGCAGGTGTCATAAATTCGAACGGAACAATGGATATTCTCTTGCAAAACTCTGAATGCGGAGTGGCGCCGGCATTGAATGTCTCCCATAAATTTATTCTCTTATCCACAGAAGTGAAAGCAGCCGACTCGGATGGCGCAGGCGCAGAATACAAACTCACGATTCTCACCAGATTGTTTAATATAAAGGTTTCGGGGGATCAGACCGTAGAGCATTCGGGAAGAACGATCCGTGTACCCTATACCATTTCGGGAACGGAATCGGGAAGCGTCAACCGGGTCAGCGTGATCATCCTTGATCGCCCATATGCCCCGGGAAATACGAATGGGGCGAAGATGCTCTCGTATCTGAAACTGGACGGAGCGGTTGAGTCAAGTGGAACGGGGACATTTACGCTCCCATCTGAGTTGGATATGAATAACTGGGGAAAAAAGTATTTCGTATATATCATCGCGGAGCGGGAAAACAACGCTTTGTATGAATCGGATTACGCATCTGATCCGGTAGAGCTCTATATGGATAAAACCGTGCGCTTTGACTTCGTTACCAGTGAGATCGACTGTGACAGTATGCATGATGCAGCTCTTGCCGCTTTGGTGGAAAAGGGTCTGATAAACAAGATTGACTCGTCAGGGGGGTTGACCTGGTATGACGTTAACTGTGATGGCAAATACGACTTTTATTCGGATGAGAGAGCCGGCCTTTATCTTCTTGTTCCTAAAGTTCCAATCAGCGGCACATTCGTATTTACCGAAGAGCAGCTTCAAGGAACAGGTTTTACGTCGGTTGTATTTATATTCACAGTAGAAAAACCGGGTACGGTCGCGGGGCTTAAAGCAGTATCTGCCGGAAAAAACAAGGTGAAACTTACCTGGGATCCGGTAGAAGGGGTGGAAGGGTATCTTATCTATGCCCAGAAGGAGAACAAATATGCCTATGTGGGCATGACGACCAAGGGAACAGCCTTTACCGATGCAAAAGCACTGGACACCGATTACAACTTTTACTGGGTATTCGGATATAACAGAGATTACTATAACAACATGATCCCCGGAGGCTGTGAGAAATATGTCTATGCCAAGGGAGTTTGTCTTGCGGTTACAGGACTTAAGGCTTCTTCTGTTACAGGTGGCGTGAAACTCACATGGAATCAATCTTCCGATGCGGAAGGATATCTTATCTATGGTATCCATCCGGGCGGATCATACGGTTACATCGGCATGACGACACAGGGCACGACCTTTACGGATAAGAAAGCCAGCAAGACGGACTGGAATTTCTACTGGGTATTCCCGTATCACAAAAACGGAAGCACGATGGTCGTCGGCGGAACACCGAAGTACGTGTACGGAAAAGCGAAGTAATATCACTGATTTGAAGAAATAAAAAAAGGAATGTTTCGAAACTTTGAAACATTCCTTTTCTTCTGGTGGAGCATAGGGGACTTGAACCCCTGACCCCCACACTGCCAGTGTGATGCGCTCCCAACTGCGCTAATGCCCCAGGTCGGTCTTTTCAGACAAGAGAGATTTTATTATGAAATAAGGCGGTTGTCAATGTGTGGGAAAAATCAGCGAACAGTCACTTTTATTGAAAGAGGTATTATATTGTTGTAAACTTACTCGTAGATGGTTTTTTCGGAGGGCAAGATGAAAGTAGGAAAACTCTTGGCGATGATTCTTACGGTATCCATGGTGGTGCCTGTCTGCGCCTGCAAACCGAAAGACGAGAGTGAGTCAGAGTCCTCTTCCAAAGAAACTGTCAAAGTAACGACCAAAGAGAGCACGGCAACAGTCTCGACATCTGCTTCTAGGGAGATAGAACCGACGACGGAGCCGACTACACCTTCAGAAGTGAAGGATGAATCCGAAGAGCCACTGGTCGTATATGGTTATGTAAAGGACTTTAAAAAGTCTATCAGTTCGTATTTTCCCGATACACAGATCGATTATGTATTCATTGAGCCGAAGGACTACTTTACCGCGCTTAGCGAGGCGCTGCAAAACGGTGAGAAGAAGCCCGACGTCTTCATGATGGACAAGGATCATCTGCAGGATTATTCCAACGGAAATAAAACGCTCGGGATCGAAGAAGTCGGGATCAGTCCGGACGAACTTTCCGACCAGTTTGAATATACCTATAAAGCGTCGGTCGGTGCCGGCGGTGCCATAAAGGCGCTCTCTTACGATCTTGCACCTTCCGCCGTGATCTATAACCGCGCGTTGGCCAAGACCTACCTTGGTTCCGCAGAGCCGTCCGAGATTTCAGCGAAGGTGGCTGACTGGGACAGCATTCTGGAGCTGGCCCGTTCCGTGAACCTCAATACCGAAGGTACCATCAAGCTTGTGGCGGACAGACAGCAGATCCATAGCATCTTCTGGGCGGCGCATACTTCCTCCTGGGTCAAGGATAAGAAGATCGCTGTGGGAAGCGATTTTGACAAGTATTTTCTCATTCAGGAGTCTCTCCATGCCGAATCTTTAACAGGCGAAAAGACCGTCGGAAGTGAAGAGTGGACCCAGTATATCAACGCGGGGCAGGCCGTTCTTTTCTTCGGATCGCTCAAGACTGCAGCCGATGTGATCGGATATGTTCCCGGGCATAAGGAAGATATCAAGGAAGAGACCCGGTCGACAGAGACTTCGGCCGACGGGACTACCGAGACGACCGAGGAGATCCCGGAGACGGGCTGGTCGATCGTTCCGGCACCGACCGCGACATATGACGGCGGCACCTGGCTCATGGTCGCCCATACCTGTGATAAGAAAGCAACGGCGGGCCAGTTCCTCCGTACGCTGACCATGGATAAGACCGTGATGACGGATCTGGCCGTGAAAGGATATTTCGTCAACAGCCGTTCCATCATGGCACAGTGCGCGGCAGATCCGAACTTTGCCTGTGATTTCCTGGGCGGACAGAATCCGTTTGCGATCCTCGTTCCGGAAGCGGAGAAGATCCAGATCGCGGATGATCCCGATGTGAACCGGTGCGCGGAAAATGAGATCAGGAAACTTCTTTCGGCATATCTTGCTCAGGATATCGAGACATTTGCCGAGGTCAAAGAGCAGTTCATCGTGGGAATGGAAGAGCTTTTAGGACTCGCCTGACGGGGAATCTCTTATTATTTTGCGAAAATCCGAAACCGTTTTCGAGTTTGAAATCTTTTGCCTTTGGGCGTTCCAACCCCGAAATACTCGCGTTTTTCATGGGGCGAAACGTTCCGATTTGTCTGAATCTATAGTATGATATAACTACTTGAAATCTACTTTATTCAGGAGGCAAATGGCAAATGCAATTCGGACATTTCGATGATTCCACGCGTGAGTATGTGATCGAGACCCCCAAGACCCCATATCCGTGGATCAATTATCTCGGCTCAGAAGCTTTTTTCGGTCTGATCTCCAATACCGCCGGCGGATACAATTTCTATAAGGATGCTCGTTTAAGAAGAATTACGAGATATCGTTACAACAACGTACCGATCGACATGGGCGGCCGTTATTTCTACATCAACGACAATGGTACAGTCTGGAACCCGGGCTGGTCTCCGGTCAAGACGGAACTCGATTCCTACGAGTGCCGTCATGGTATGGGATATACCATCATCACGGGAAAGAAGAACGACCTTAAGGCGAAGGTCACATTCTTCGTGCCGAACGGTTACGACGGAGAAGTCCAGGAGGTAGTCCTCACCAATGAGGGTTCTTCCGCAAAGGCATTCAAGTTCTTCTCTTTTGCAGAGTGGTGCCTCTGGGATGCACAGGATGACTGCACAAACTTCCAGAGAAACTTCTCCACAGGCCGTGTGGAAGTCGACGGTTCCGTCATCTACCACAAGACAGAGTACAGAGACAGACGTAATCACTACGCTTTCTATTCCGTAAACGACAGTATCGACGGTTACGACACAGACCGCGATGCTTTCATCGGACTTTATAACGGATTCAATAATCCGGAAGCCGTTCTTGCCGGAAAAGCAACAAACTCCTTTGCTGACGGCTGGTCCCCGATCGCTTCCCACTATAAGGAGATCACACTGGCACCGGGTGAGAGCAAGACGCTCATCTTCATCCTCGGTTATGTAGAGATGCCGGTAGATCAGAAGTTTGAAGCAGACGGCAAGACGATCAACAAGGTCAAGGCGAAGGCTATGATCGAGAAGTTCGATACACCGGAGAAGGTCGCAGAGGGCCTTTCTGACCTGAAGGCTTCCTGGGACAAGCTCCTCGGCATCCTGAATGTAAGCACACCGGAAGCCAAGGTAGACCGTATGGTCAACATCTGGAACCAGTATCAGTGCATGGTTACATTTAACCTTTCCCGTTCCGCTTCCTACTTCGAATCCGGAATCGGCCGTGGTATGGGATTCAGAGATTCCAACCAGGATATCCTCGGTTTCGTACATCAGATCCCGGACCGTGCGAAAGAGCGTATCATCGATATCGCTTCCACACAGTTCCCGGACGGCGGATGCTATCACCAGTACCAGCCGCTTACCAAGAAGGGTAATGCGGACATCGGCGGTGACTTCTCCGACGACCCGCTGTGGCTGATCCTTTCTGTTTCCGCTTACATCAAGGAGACAGGCGACTGGTCCATCCTCGACGAAATGGTTCCTTACGACAACGATATGAGCGTTGCCCAGACCATGCTCGAGCACCTGAAGGTATCCTTCTATCACATCGTAAATAACCTCGGTCCTCACGGTCTCCCGCTGGCTATGCGTGCAGACTGGAACGACTGCATTAACCTGTCCTGCTACTCGGATACTCCGGGTGAGTCTTTCCAGACATACACCAACCCGAAGTTTGCGGCAGAGGGCGGTTACTCCAAGGTAGCTGAGTCTGTAATGGTTGCTACGCTCTTCACCTACACAGGTCCGAACTATGTAGCGATCCTCAAGCACCTCGGAAAAGACGAGGAGGCAGCTGCTGCTCAGGCAGAGATCGATAAGATGAAGAAGAACATCATGGAGTCCGCATGGGACGGCGACTGGTTCCTCCGTGCCTACGACGCCAACGGTGAGAAGATGGGTTCCAAGGAGTGCGAGGAAGGCCAGATCTTCATCGAGCCTCAGGGATTTGCCATCATGTCCGATGTCGGAAAGGAGCAGGGTGCAGATGTGAAGACCCTCGCTGCGATCGACGAAAGACTCAATACCGAGTTCGGTCTCGTTCTGAATAATCCTGCATTCACCAAGTACTATATCCAGTACGGTGAGATCTCCACATATCCGGGCGGATACAAGGAGAACGCAGGTATCTTCACACACAACAACGCCTGGATCATCTGTGCGGCCGCTTATGCCGGCAAGGGCGATCAGGCATTCAAGTACTACTCGGAGATCGCTCCTGCATTTACCGAAGAGACATCCGATATCCACAAGACTGAACCGTACGTTTACGGCCAGATGATCGGTGGTAAGGATGCCGGTTCCGATATCGGAAGAACAGGCAAGAACTTCGGTCAGGGCAAGAACTCCTGGCTTACAGGTACGGCTGCATGGAATATGGTCGCTATCTCTCAGTACATCCTCGGTGTACAGCCTGACTTTGACGGCTTGAAGATCGACCCGTCCATCCCGGCTTCCTGGGACGGTTTCAAGATCACCAGAAAGTACCGTGGTGCGCAGTATGATGTTACGATCTCGAATCCTTCGCACGTATGCAAGGGTATCAAGAGCGTGACGGTAGACGGAAAGTCTATTGAAGGGAATATCCTCCCGGTATTCGACGGCGGCGTTCATAACGTCGAAGTCGTAATGGGATGATAGATATATTACTTTAGTGGTATAACGTATCCGCTTGCATAGCGGAGGAGCTGGGAAGAGACCGTATTCACGGCCACTGACCTGCCTGTGAAAGGAAAGGGAGGTAACGCCCTGACCGAAAAACTTCTGCCGGGGGGAAACGGCAGGACCTCTGCGGACGCGGGGATGCGGACGCCATAGCCGAAGCGATCGGCACCCTCATCAGGGGATCATCCTCTGGTGATTCCGTTCGCGAAACCATATATTCACAACACCCCGTGTAAGCCTTTGCTCTTCGCGGGTCGGGATAAATCCTTTCTTCTGTTAGAGGAGACAGATATATGTGAGGATTTATTCTATAGGGGCAGTTCGAATATATGGCGAGTGACGGAAGGATCGTATGCCCCGATTGTGGACATGTTCGCGAAAGCCCGTTTGGGGTGGGAGATTTCGTGAATCTGGATGGGGAGGCGCTGGCTTGTGCCGAAGAAGCATCTATTACACAATCGGGCAACGAAAGGGGATCGGATGGATCAGATGAAGGATCGTCCGATCTACTTATTTTATGGAGGTCTTTAAGGATGAAAAGCGAGAGAGCTAGATCAGTGATCGCACCGGCAGATCAGGTGCTTCGTAAGAGATTCGGCGAATACTGTGCAGAGGGCTCTGTCAGTGCCCAGTACATTTCGACACTAAACGGCGGTGTCATTTTCGGAGTAGCGGGTCTTCCGTTCACAGCTCCGGTATGTGCCGCTCTTCTTGCAGATGAGACCATCTGCGGATATATAAGCGCAAGCGCGCAGAAGAAGGAGTCCCTGCTTCTTAGAAAGAAGGACGGAGCTTTTTCAGTATATAAAGAAAAAGACGGAACTATCACGGATATTTCCGATTCAGAGGGAAAAGATCTCGCGCTGGCGGCTTCTCCGATCGTTGACTATGCCTGCGAATGGGGCGGCAAGCTCGATCAGGGCGGTGAGCTCATCTGTGATCTTGCGTCCCCGGCACCGGGCCCGCACTACTATACGAATCTTCTGATCGGTAACCGTATCGGATTCGACCATCCTCTTCAGAGCACACCGAAGAGTGCGATCGACCGTATGGGCGGCGGATGTTTCCGTTCCCATGCAGATACGCAGGTGCTTGCGACCCGCTGGGACTACCTGCCGGAGCAGAACGGCTTCCCGGCCAACCGTCAGTTCTACCTTGTGGAGAACGGACAGGTGATCTTCTATTCCGGATCCGCTAAGCAGGATTCCGTGGAGAAGGCGGTCTGCCGTCATGCACAGAACAGAACGGTCATCGAGTACAGCTTAACGAACGGACTGACCGTTCGCAGAACGATCTTTATCCTCCCGCAGGAAGAAGGTCTTCCGGTCGCGACGGAAGCTCAGCTCATCGAGATCGAGAATAAGGGCGAGTCCCGTGATCTTCGTATCGTATATACCGGTATGTTCGGAACCCAGGAAGTGCACGCGCTGAGAGAAGATGTTATCTTCTCCACCGTCGTTGCCCAGTCCGAAGTCTTCTACGGCGACAATGACGAGATCCGTGCGATCTCATTTAACCCGAACCCGAAGTGGACGAAGGGAAATATCCGCTTTAATACCCTCATGGTACACGAAGGCGACAAGGTCGTATTCCCGGATCAGTTCTGCGCACGCTATGCGGATTTCGTAGGCGCAGGCACACTCGAGAAGCCGCAGTTTGCTTCCGTACTGTCCAATGCACACTCCCGTAAGGGACCGGGCTTCTTCGCACTGTCTGCTCCGTTTACAGTATCTTCCGGCGCGAAAGTCCAGATCGATAACTTCACATGTCTTTCTTCTGACTGCGTAAATCCGGACTATAAGGAAGACATCACCATGAAGGAAGAGCTCTCGGCACTCGTGGCCCGTTTCATGGATGCAAAAGCACTTCCGGAAAGCCTTGCCAAGGTGATCTCTTTTACCAAAAAGTATGCGTCCTACATGCAGATCAAGCATGCGGATAAGGACTTCGAGGCGTATGTAAATAACAACCTGCCGTTCCAGGTATTCTATCAGACCTTCGTCTCCCGTTCTTTGGACTGGACACAGAAGGGCTACCGTGAGATCGGCTTCCGCGAGATCCAGGACATCTTCGCATCCATGTACTATTTTGCCGGCATGGGCGAGATCGAGTTCGTCAAGAAACTCCTCCGCGAGTGGATCTCCAACATCTTTAAGGACGGCTATGCGAACCATAACTTCTACTGGAAGGGTAAGGAGCCGGGCTTCTGGTCGGACGATGCGCTCTGGCTTCTTCAGGCCCTCGACCGCTTCATCAGCCTGACCGGTGACTATGACTTCTTAAAAGAAGAGCTCCCGATCGCAGGAGAGGACGGGGAGAAGAGATCGATCCTCGATACCATCAAGGCGGTATTTACATACTCTGCGAAGATCTCTGTCGGCAAGCACGGCATCCCGCTGATCGACCGTGCCGACTGGAATGACTGTCTGCGTGTCGATCCGGACTGCGTCGGCGGTGCGGAGAAGATCGAAAGCTATAAAGAGCAGCTCAGATCTTCCGGAAAAGCCTATGGCGAAGTTCCGTATGAGTCTGAATATTCCGAGTCCGTCATGAACGGATGTCTCCTGAAGGTCGCCGTAGATGCAGCGATCGGCATGTTCAGAAACTGCGGTGACGAAGCATATGCAGTTTCTCTGGAAGCACTGTCTTCCGACCTTAGAAGCCGCATTAATGAATATGCATGGAAGGGCGACTACTTCGCCAGAGTTCTTTTCAACCGTAGCAATAAGAATGTCTCCTATCTCGGTGCACAGGGCGACGGCCTTGTGGTCGAGGATGGAAAAGACGGAACATACTTCCTCAATTCCTTCAGCTGGGCGGTCCTTGCGGACTGTGCTTCGGAGGAGCAGATCTCCATTATGCTCGACAGCCTCGACAAGAACCTGAAGACACCATTCGGATTCCGTCTCTGCACGGGTGTGGATTATACACAGATCGCGCCGAAGATCGACGTCGCGCTCTATTATGCAGGCGACCGTGAGAACGGCGGTATCTTCAAGCACGCCAACATGATGGCTGCTGCAGCGATGTTCAAAGCTGCGAAGGCCGTAAGCGATAAGGCACTGGCCGAGAGACTTTCGAAGACCGCATTCTGGATCATCGACTGCATCCTCCCGTACCGGACACTGACCTCTCCGTTTACCGTCTGCGGTAACCCGAGACTCTGCACACAGTACAATAACTCGGATACAGGCGAGAACATCGGACCGACGCTTTCCGGTACCTCCACATGGCTCCTGCTGTGCCTCTTTACGAGCTTCGGTGTGGACTTCACAAGTGACGCCCTGATCGTAGAACCGATCCTGCGCGCCGAAGATACAGCAGAAGACCTCATGGTATCTTCCGGTAAAGCGAACTACCATATCACGGTCAAAAAGCCGGAAGGCTTCGTCAGAACCAAAGAAGGCGTATCCATCAAGGTAGACGGCACACCGATCGACGGTGTCCGCGTACCGATCTTCACCGATGGAAATACTCACGAAGTAGAAGTCACGTTCTGATCCGGATCTTTTCTAGAAACTGAAAAGCAAGACCTCTGCCGCTGGTCCTCGGTGCTAAGCACCTGCGGAATCGCGACAGAGGTCTTCTTTTATCTTCTTAGAAAACGCGGGATCAGAGACGTCACGAGGGATGATCCGGGATCCCTTCAGCTGATCTAGCCTTCGGCCGGCGGAGTCGGTTCGGGTGTAGGCTCCGGGGTCGCCGTGTGGAACGTACACTCCCTGCTCGGGGTGAGGTAACTGTCTTCGATAAAATAATCGGATACGGCCGCATCGGCTTCCTTACAGTAATCGGTGGCCTTTAGTCCGGAGGATTTACATACGGTGACTCTTACGATGTTGTCGGGCTTTTCGAATTCTGCCGCAGGGAGATTCGTGTGGATCTTCTGCATGACGAAGTCCCAGATGTACTGGGCATTATTTCTGTCGCCCTTCGGGATCTCTGTCGTACGCAGACGGTTGTCGTAACCATACCATACTGCAGCCGCATAATACGGGGTGAAACCGCAGAACCACTTATCGACGTTATCGTCCGTGGTACCGGTCTTACCGGCAACCGCGATATTCTCACCATCAGCATTCGTGATGTGGTTGACTTTACCTGCGGCGGTACCGCTGTTGATAACGTCCTGCAGCATGCTCGTCATAAGGAAGGATGTGTCTTCACGGTACACTCTGTGGGACTGCGCGACATGCTCCAAAACTACGTTGCCGTCGCTGTCGAGCACCTTGGTATAGGCGTATGGCTTTGTGTAGATGCCGCCGGTCGCAAATGTGTTATAGGCGGAAGCCATCTCCAGAGGCGACATACCTACGTTAAAACCGCCGACCGCGGTGGAGGGGTACTGTTCCGTCAGACGGTCGATACCGACCTCATTTAAGAACCACAGGGCCATCTGCGCACCGACATCGTTCCATACCATAACGGCAACGGTGTTACGGGAAGAAGCAACCGCCGTACGGATCGTGATCGGACCTTTGTACTTGTTATCGGAGTTCTTCGGCCAGACGGCGTTCGGGTTCGACGGGTCGAGGTGGGATTCCTTATCGTCATAGACCATGGACGGTGTGATGAGGCGAAGCTCTAATGCCGGACCATAGGCGATGAGCGGCTTGATCGAGGAACCCGGCTGACGCTTCGCATCTACGGCTCTGTTTGTACCGAGATTTACGGTCTTTTCGCCGTAACCGCCCTGCATGCCGGCGATCGCACCGGTCTTGGTGTTGATGATGACCATACCGCCCTGCGGCTTTTCCGGATAGTCTTCGAGGGATTCCGGATCCTTCTGGAAAAGAGACTGTGTCTTGAAGGCTTCATCCATGACGGCCTGTACGTCTGCCTCCATCGTCGTGTAGATGTGGTAGCCGCGGTTATAGACGGTCGTCGCGGCAAGAGAACGGCTGATGTTTCTCTCATGCTGGATATCGGAGATGACCTCGGAGACGGCATACTCAACGAAGTAGGAGTTGATGGAGGTCGCTGAAGAGGTGTTCTTCGTCTTAAAGACGAGCTCTGTATTCAGCGCGTTCTCGTATTCTTCCTGTGTGATGTTGCCGAGCTCGTACATCTTTCCTAAAACGATACGCATGCGGCGCATGGCATTTCTTCTTCCGGACTCACGGAGCGGGTTATAGTAGGACGGGCTCTTCGGAAGACCCGCGAGGAAAGCGCATTCCGCGAGGGAAAGTTCCTTGGCATTCTTGCCGAAATAGTTCTGGGCACCGGCCTCGATCCCGACGTAGTTATTGCCCATCGGTGCGAGGTTGATATAAAGCTGCATGATCTCATCTTTGCTGAGCTGCTGCTCGAGCGTCATGGCGGAGAACCACTCCTGGACCTTACGCTGGGTGGATCTCTGGTCCTGACCCGTGATGAGCTTTACGGTCTGCTGGGTGATCGTGGAACCACCGTGGGACGCTGTACCGCCGTTAAAGAGGGCGGAAAGGACAGCACTTCCGATTCTCTGTACGTCGATACCGGAGTGCTCAAGGAAACGCTCATCCTCGATCGCCATGATGGCTTCGTCAATGTACGTATCTTTTACCTCGGTATAGGCCACATAAATACGGTCCACGTTCTCACTGCCCGTCAACTTGGCGATGACGGTACCGTTACTGTCGTAGACGAAAGAAGTCTCGACGGAATCGGTCATGGAGATATCCGAGATGGAAAGCGGACTGGTGGTCGAAATGTAGCCGATCAGCATACCGCCGCCGAAACCGCCGGCCAGGAAGCCGAGGCACAGCAGGATGATCAGCGCAGTCTTTAAGATATCGACAGCCGCGTGGAAGACCTCGATATACCAGTGACGGTTATGTGCCGCACGGGTAGGCTTGCCCTTCAGACGGGAACGGAGCTCGTCGGCCAGTGCCGAATCCTCCGGCGCGCAGGGAATGGTCGAACGCTTGTCGCCGGCCGCGGCTCTGGCGCGCTCTCTGTCATAGATCTGCTCACGGGTATAACCGGATCCTGTACCTGCAGAAGGCGCAGGATTTCTGGGCATCGTGGCATCAGAAGATACCGGACGCGAAGAGGATCCGGAAGAAGCTTTTGCGGCAGAAGACTTGCGGGACCTGCCGGAAGCCGGTTTTCCTTTCGAAGAAGGCGAGGCCTTCCTGTTGACGTTATTCTTATTATTTGCACCGGACGGACGCTTCGGAGGGGTGCCGTTCGGACGATTCTCAGACATAGCATACCTTCTAGTAGCTTCTGTTGTAGGGGATCGATAAAAATCCAACACTAATAATACCAGTAAACTCGATAATTGGAAAGAGAAAGGCAAGTGCGCTATAATGTACGCAGAAAGTAAAGAGGATTTAAGTTAATGGGAATTTTCGATAGCAGCAGGGCATTTGACGCCAGATGCGTGGGGATATCCAACGAAGGACTCGGTGTCGCGAGGATAGAAGAGCAGGGGGCAAAAGAAGACGGATTAAAGGTCTTTGTCGAAGATATGCTCCCCGGCGAGCGCGGCAAGATCCGCATCACGAAGAAAGAAAAGAACATGACATACGGCGAGAAGGTCTCTATTTCTGTGCCTTCCGATAACCGTGTCACGCCTGTCTGTCCGGAATTCTCCCGCTGCGGGGGCTGTCAGCTCCAGCATGCCTCCTACGAATGCCAGCTGCGCATGAAGGAGAGCATGGTGAGAAACTGCCTCGTCCGTCTGGGCCGTTTTCCGGAAGAGGAGATCCGCGCCTGCATGGAACCGATCCTCGGGGCAAAAGATCAGCTCAACTATAGAAATCAGATGCAGTATCCCGTGGAGTACAGTCGCGAGAAGAGATGCGTGAATATAGGTCTTTTCGAAAGAAATTCCCACCGTATCGTGGAGCATGAAAAGTGTTATCTGGCCGATCCGGCTGCGGAGATCATAAGAAAGGTCGCGCAGAAATTCTTCTCGGACCTTTCCCGAATCGATGCCGCCAAGGCGCTCCGCCAGGTCGTGGTCAGATCCGGCTTCATGAGCAAGGAGATGATGGTCATCTTCGTGATCAGAAAGCAGGTAGCGATCGAAGGGGACGTCTTCGCCGCAGAATGTGCGGAAGCTTTACGAAGGGCACATAACGGCATGCGCCTCATCAGCATCTGGACAGAAGAGCGCCCCGAAGGCGTCAAGTGGAAGAGCCCGAAGGGCGTCTGGACGAATATCTGGGGCGAGACGACGATCCGCGAATTCCTCGAGAACAGAGTTTTCCGTATCTCTCCGGATTCCTTTTTCCAGATCAACTCGAAGCAGGCGGTCGTTCTTTACGGGAAGATCAAGGAGTACCTGCGGCTGGACGGAGTACTGCCGAGGCTTCTTTTAGACCTTTATTGCGGTACCGGAAGCATCGGTATCTACTGCTCGGATGCCTGCCACCACATGTTCGGGATCGAGTCCGTGGAATCGGCTGTCATCGATGCCAGAAATAACGCCAGAGCCAACTATATCGAAGATACCGAGTTCTTCTGCAGTAAGGCGGAGGACTTTGATTTCGGTGCCATGATGCCGGATGCGATCATCATCGATCCACCGAGAAAAGGCTGTGACGAGAAGCTTTTAAGTAAGATCCTGGAACTTGCGCCTACGAGGATCATATATGTATCCTGCAATCCGGCCACTCTCGCCCGTGACCTCCAGCGTCTTTTCCAGCTTCAGGAGGAAAGCGGCAAAAAGTACGGGATCAAGAAGATCTGCCCGGTCGATATGTTCCCGCAGACCACCCATGTAGAGACGGTCGCACTTTTGTCCAAACTTTCTGAGGCCAAGCATCATATTGAAGTAAAAGTGGATATGGACGAGCTGGATCTGATAAAGGATGATTTGGTGACGAAGATATATGATTAAGAGAGCTAACGTTGCAGATGCCAAAACACTTGCAACGTTGGCTATTCAAATATAGACGGAACATGGTCCGGAAGAAATGGCGGAAGAGAATGGGAAACTATATAAAGGCATATGGGGTTAAGAAACATAATCTTAAAAGCTTTGAAATGAGGGGATGAAATGACTCTGCGAGATATACTGAAATGGAATTATGGAGTAGAATCACCTTCCTTGGAATTCTTAAGAGAGGGCGGCACCCTTACATATATCGTGAACAGTAAGAATAAATACCTGCTTAAGGTTGTAGGCTCCGCTTTTTCAGGTACGGCAAGACAGTCTGTATCTATTATGAGATATCTGGAAGGAAAAGGATTCCCGGTTCCTAAAACGATACTTACAAAGAGTGGAGAATCTTTTTTTGAAACGGAAGTAGATGGTGAGAAAAAACTGATAGTCCTTATGGAATTCATCGATGGAGATGAACCGGAGCTTGAAAAATATGCATCCGAAGTCGGAGAACTTGTCGGCAGATTTCATCAATTGATGGAGAAGTATCCTGAAGAAACTGTACCTGAGGGCAAAGAATTCTTCATAGGACGATATCTGGAGTTTCTTCGAAAGAAGAATTATCCGCGCATTGCTGAGTATGAAAAACTGGGGGAACGCCTTTGGGATAAGATTAAGGATTTTCCACAGGGCAATTGTCACGGGGACCTTCACAGAGGAAACCTGTTGCAAAACAGTGACGGACAGATTTATCTTGTGGATTTTGATACTGTATGCCAGTCTCCATTCATGTTTGATGTCATGGTCATGTGTGACATGACGGATTATTTCAATCCGAGACCGGAAGACATTGCTTTGACAAAAGAAGTATATCGGAAGTTTCTTTCCGGATATTCGGAATATCACGCGCTCAGTCGTGAAGAAATACTATCTTTCCCTTATTGGGTGGCAATCAGGCATTTTCAGCTGCAAGCAACGATACTTGAGATATACGGTATAGACTGCATAGATGAAGGATTTATTGACGGACAGCTTTACTGGCTGGATAAATGGCAGGAATCAATGGCAGATTTCGCGGAAACATTTTTGAACGGAGAAACATAATTGGACATAGAGACCTATCTTTCGGGATTTGATAAGGCAGAAAAGATAAATAAAGGAATGGCCAGGGATGATAAGTATCGCTGCCGGCGTGGTAGGGAGGAGTACCTTCTCAGAGTCGCCGATGGCGAAGATTTTGCTGAAAAGAGAAATGAATTTGAGCATCTGAAAAGACTAAGTGAGGCCGGTCTGCCTGTTCCGAAATGTGTGGAATTGGTAAAAAACGATGATGGCTCAAAAGTCTTTACACTTCTGTCATGGGTGACCGGCGAAGATCTGGAAGGCGTTATTTCAATAATATCCGCAAGCGAACAATATGAAATCGGAAAGCAGGCCGGGAGTATTCTGCGAAGGATACATGAAACCTGCCCTGAAACGGGTACTGAAAAGAACTGGTATGACAGGTATGCAGAAACCATAAATCCGCGCTTGGATGCATATAGAAACGAAGGCGTTCCTTTTGCGGGATTTGAAAAAATACTCAAGTATTTTGATGCTAATAAGCATCTTCTGAGGGAGCGCCCGATGTGTCATCATCACGGGGATTATCACACGGGGAATCTGATCATAGATTCAGGAAAAGTATGGGTTATCGACTGGCATACAATGGATTTTGAGAGTTTCGGCGATCCGTGGTACGAGTTCAACCGGTTAGACACAAAGTATCCTGAATTCGCAAAAGGACAGATTGACGGATACTTTAATGAGAATATCCCCGAAGAGTTCTGGCGATTGTTTGCATTATATATTTCTGTGAGTGCTATAACATCAATAGTTTGGGCGAAGTATTTTGCACCGGATGAATTGGATAATATTTTGAGGCTTAACAAGAGTATTCTTACAATCTTTGATGATATGGAGAATCCGGTTCCCAAGTGGTATCGTTAGAATGCAAAATGCCAGGATATGAGGCTACGGAGAAGAGGGCATTTTATGAAAAGCTTATCAAAGAGGTCCAGGTATATGAGCAACATCCAGCGTGCATAATGAAATTTCCCTATTGACAACCTTTGTCTAACGAATTAGACTATAGACAGTCGAACACATTAGACAAGGAGGCCCGATATGTCTGTTCCGAAAATCTTCGAAAGTGAATACAGATTCTGCCTGATCCTTTGGGAGAATGAGCCGATCGGAAGTTCCCGCCTTGCCGCTTTATGCAAAGAGACGCTCGGCTGGAGCCGAACGACAACATATACCGTGATCAAAAGACTCAGTGACAGAGGTGTTCTGAAAAATGAGAACGCGGTCGTCACGTCTCTTGTTTCCAAACAGGATGTGCAGGTATCCGAGATCGACGAACTTATGGATAAGACATTTGAAGGGTCACTCCCGGCTTTTATTGCAGCATTTGCCAAACGACAGAATTTATCAGACAAGGAAATAGAAGAGATAAGCCGCATTATTGAAAAGTAGGAGAGCGCTTTATGGAAACGCTGTTTATTAAACTTATCAATCTGAGTATTTACGCAAGCGTACTGGTTGCGGCGGTCCTCCTTCTGCGTCTGGTTTCCAGAAGATCACCCAAGTGGGTCATCTGCCTCATCTGGGCACTAGTCGGAATCCGGCTGGTCGTTCCTTTTTCTATACAGAGTTCATTTAGTTTGCTTCCGCAAAGTGAGCCGGTCTCCAGTACGGCTCTTCTTAAGACAGTTTCACTGTCACAGGCGCAGGAAGGGATCGTTTCATCAGGAGCAGCTTCTGTCACTGAGGCCTCCCGATCGGGCAGCAGTTTCATTTTTCTTATTCTATCCTACATTTGGCTTTTCGGCGTGATCCTGATGCTTCTTTATGGTGTTATCAGTTACATCGTATTGAGAAAAACTCTTCGGACTGCCACTTTATACGACGACGGAATCAGACAGAGCGAGAAGGTGGATTCACCTTTTGTTCTGGGTTTCCTGCGGCCGACGATCTATATCCCGTATACGCTTTTTGGAAAAGATCTGGAATATGTCCTTTCCCATGAGAAGACCCACATCCGAAGAAAGGATCACCTTTGGAAGCCGGCGGGATTCCTGCTTTTGTCAGTCTACTGGTTCAACCCGGCGATCTGGCTGGCATATGCCGCGCTGTCCAAAGACATTGAATTAGCATGTGATGAGACGGTCATCCGCTCTCTGGACAAGGACGAAAGGAAGAATTATTCACGAGCGCTCCTCAACTTAAGTATCAGGCAGAAACTGATCACTGCATGCCCGGTGGCATTTGGGAAAACCGCGGTTAGGAACCGGGTGGATCATGTGATGAATTACAAAAAACCGGCGCTCTGGTCGGTGGTCATCACGATCGCTTGCTGTGTAGCTGTCGGGATCTGCTTTATGACAGAGCCCCAAAAGCAAAATGCAGCTGCAAATGAAATCGATGAAACGCAGGATGTGGATGACTCAGAGGAAGGGTATTCTATATACGACGCTGAAAAAGGACTGCTGATCACAAACTTAAGTAGCGATCCGGAGGACGGAAATGGCACCCGATATATATATGCCGGAAAACAGGGTTCCGGAAAAGCGGTGATCGATGTATGGGGACCGAATGGGGAATATACCGTTACGATGGCCGACTCGGATGTAATAGATTCTGATTTGGATATGAGTTCCGTTGAATCTTGCAGTGAACCATAGTAATTAACAATCCAAAAATAATTCACATGTCGCATTTTGATCAGGGGAATATCCCCTGATCCGGGCATTGCTTTGCTTTCTATGCCATAAAAACGATTCAGGCATTGGGAATAAAAAAGAGGTGAAATCATGTTGTTGAAAAAATGGAGAAAAAAGTTTGTAAGACTCATATCGGCATCGCTTGTGCTGTCGATGCTGATGCCGCTTTCTTCCTGCGGGAAGAAGAAGGAAAAAAAGGTGAATAAGATCACTTCGGATACTCCCTGGTTCGAAGCGGAGATCATAGATGTGGATTCCTGGGTTCCTTCGGATAAAGAGGTATCCAGGTTTTACGCGGATTATGTAGGAAACGATGACAAGTATTATGTAGTCTTTTTGGGAGGAGAGTATAAAACACCCGCCGAAAATGAAGCTGATGCATCATCTTTTAACGATCGGGATTATGATATCAATGTTGCCTGTGTCATCGATAAAGGATCCGGAAAGGTCGTAAATACCATAGATCTGGACCGCGATACAGATAAAAGCATGTATGCCAATGAGTTCGTTTCCGCTGTTGGTTATTCGAACGGAAAAATCACGGCCACGGCAAATACCAAAGAACGCGAATATGATCCTTTAACGGGGAAACTACTGGAGACCCGTACGATTTCCGATGAGTTTTATAATGACGACGCACGATATTTCATAGTGGGCGAGCATACGGTTTCTACCTTTAGGGCATATGATGAATTTGGAACCGAAACTTATAATTTCCGGATAAAGTCTCCTGACGGGACCGAAAAAACAGCGAAGTTCAATGAGTGGGGCACAAGTATTTATGTTCAGTCTATTCTTCCCGAAGACAAAACTGCGGCGATAGTTTTCACGACAACAAACAAAGGGCGAAGGGTATTCAAACTGGATCTTGTTGAAGGAAAACTGACAGAGACCAATGCAGAAAAATATGCATGGCTTGACTCCGGTTCTCTATACGAGACTATTGTCGGTTCTGATGGAAAGATCTATGGAAGATCGGAAGATGGAATCGGTCGGATCGATATGGACGCAAAAAAGATAGAGACGGTTTTTGACTTTGACTGGTGCGGGTTAAACAGAGGAATCCTGGATGGTTATCTCGGTTTCGCTGAATGCAGCGGAGATACATTCACTTTTATCGGTAAAAACAGTTTGGAGAAGGTATATTCATCTGGCGATGAGAGCTTTCAGATCGTCAGACTTAAGAGAGCGAAAGAAAACCCGCATGTCGGGAAAACGATCCTGGAACTTTATGTGCCTATTCTTACCAAAACTCTCGGTGAAGCGATAAAGAAGTTTAATGAAACAAGCGACAAGGACTTCATTATCGTATCGGACCGCTACAAGATGTCCGATTACGAAGAAGATCAGTATACGGTAATAGAAGATGACCCAGATGCCGGTCAGACAGATACACTCAATCTTATCTCTGTGATGGGGAATGATCTGGCCCTGGACATCTTAAGCGGAGAAGGTCCGGACATTCTCATCAATACGACAGAATACGCAAGACTGAACACCTCTGAATATCTTCTGGATCTTTCTCCATATGTGAAGGACTTTGATCCGGAGCAGTACTTTACCAATATTATCGAGTGTATCAAAACAGATGGAAGTATCTATCAGCTACCGGTCAGTTATTCCGTTAGAGGGATCCTGACGGATGCATCAAAAGCCGGAGCTTCCGGTAAGGGCTTTACTTTCGAGGAATATCCGGAGTTTATTAAGCAAGAGCGAAATGGTGTGGATGTGATCGATGAAGGTCAGGCTTTTTATTTCGCCGGCCTGTTTCAGACAGAAAAAGAGAAGTTTTATAAAGACGGGAAACTGGATCTCTCTGCCCCGGAATTTGCTCGAATGGCGGATTTTGTAAAGAATAATGTCCCGAAGAAAGGAGGATACTCTGATAAAGTCGAAGAAGAATATCAGGGATATGCTGATATTATACTTCTCAGTGGTCTCGGCGCCTTCTTCCTGAATATGAATAGGACACCGAAAATCAAGGATCCGATGCTCTTCGGATTTCCCTCTTCCGACGGAAGAGGACCGGAAGTTTTTTCGCGGTGTTCTGTAGCTATATCAGCAAATGCGGCTGATCCTGACGGATGTGGTGAGTTTGTTAAGATCTTGCTTTCGGAAGATATTCAGGAGAACTTTGCTATGGACGACTGTTTTGTTTTGAACCGTAAGGCATTTCGCAGTGTAGCAGAAGAAGCCATCGCGTTTTATAACGATGGCGGGCAGATTTCAGGATTAATTTATAATGGTGGAGGAGGACTACCAAGGAGAGTTGGAACCTTCTACTCGATGAAGGATGTCGACAAGGCGGAGAAGCTCCTTTCGACCTGTTCGGGAATGACATATGAAGATGCGGATATCAGCTTGATCCTTATCGAGGAGATGCCTGCGTATTTTGAGGGGCAGAAGGATCTTTCGCAGGTGAGCTCTACTATAGAGAACCGGGCCCGCCAGGTCTTAAATGAGAGGAAATGACCGTTCCCGCCATACCCCGCTTCTTTGCAAAAAACGGAGATTTCAGTTCGTGCTTGTGGTTTCCTCTTTGGTTTTAGTACAATAAAGAAAAACCAAAGAGGAGTCCTGGTGGTATGGAACTGTCTTCAACGCCGCGCGGAGAGCGCATATATATCGGTTTTTTCGGAATGAGGAACGCCGGAAAATCAAGTGTGGTCAATGCTTTTACCAATCAGGAGATCGCCATCGTTTCCGATGTCAAAGGAACGACGACAGACCCTGTATATAAGGCGATGGAGCTTTTGCCCCTGGGTCCGGTCATGATCGTGGATACGCCCGGCATGGACGACGAGGGCGAACTGGGACTTCTCCGTATCGAAAAGTGTAAAGAAGTCATGGCCAAGGTCGATATCGCGATCCTGGTCGTAGACGGCACCCTCGGTATGACAGACGGTGACCGCGTCTTAAAGAAGATGTTCGAAGAGAGGAATCTCCCTTACATTACGGTATATAACAAGCTCGATCTGGTGCCGCAGCGCATCGGGAAGGGAAGAACGAGAGAGGTCGTTCAGGACAGTATCTGGGTGTCGGCCTCCGACAAGATCAATATTAACGATCTTAAGGAGATGGTCGCACATCTGGTCGTGGATCCGAGTAACGGAAGAAGGATCATCTCGGATCTTATCGAAGAAGGAGATATCGTCGTACTCGTTACCCCGATCGATGAGGCCGCGCCGAAGGGCCGCCTGATCCTTCCGCAGCAGCAGACGCTCCGCGATATTTTGGACAGCAATGCTATCGGGGTCGTAACCCAGGTCGATCAGATCCCGCAGGTCCTTTCCTCGTTAAGCAAGCCCCCGAAGCTGGTCGTCACCGACAGCCAGGCCTTTAAAGAAGTAAATGAACTGGTTCCGGAGGAGATTCCGCTGACCTCTTTCTCCATGCTCTTTGCCCGCTATAAAGGCGACCTCGGCGAAGCGATCCTTTCCGCCAGATTCTTAGACACCCTTGAAGATGGTGCACGTATCCTCATTTCCGAGGGATGTACGCATCACCGCCAGTGCAATGATATCGGCACGGTGAAACTTCCGAAGATGATCGAGAAAACAACAGGGAAGGATTTCCATTTTGAGTGGTCCTCCGGCGATTCTTTCCCGGATGACCTGAAGGACTTTGATCTCGTGATCCACTGCGGCGGCTGTATGCTCAATCCCAGAGAAATGATGCACCGCATCCGCATCTGCCAGAACGCAGGCGTGCCAATCACGAACTATGGCGTGATCCTGGCGCATATGCAGGGGATCCTGCCGCGTGTGTCCGCGCCTCTACTAGGAAAGAGCTGATCTTTTTTCTTACTTGTGCCAGGAATTGTTTACCGGGTCGATGCTGTTGATCTTTGCCTCATCGGACATCTCTTCCGCAAGAAGATCTTTTTCTTCCGGTACCTCAGGTGCCCCTTCTTCAGATGAAGACGTTTCTGCAAAAGCCTGGATCTTTTTCTGGATACGTTCATTCCTGATGACGCGGATAAGAAATCTTACACAGAAGAAAGTACCGATGGCATTTATGAGTACGAAGATACTCGTGAAGAGCATGGTGAAACGGTTTTTGTGGCGAATACCTTCCTGCTTTGCACTTTTATAGTCTTTCCATGCTTCTTCCGTCGAGGGGGCATCGTAAGTGGAAACGAAATACTCATCTGCGCCGGTATGGAATATTCTGAGACGGTAGCAGGTCTCATCTGATTCAGTAGTATAGATATAATCCATTTCACGGTATCTGTTGTAGGTGACAGGGGTCGTAAAGATCTTGGGGTCCTCTTTGGTTATGAGGATGACTTCATAGCCGTGTTCTTCACTGACTCCGCTTAAATAGCAATCGATCTCTCCTTCGGGGAAGAATTCGTCAAATGAACCTGTTTTAGGAATAAACAGGGAGATGAAAAGAAAAAGGAATGTCAGGAAAAGAACAGCAAAGAAAGTAAGACCCAGGCCGCCCCACAGTTTCATTTCACGCGAGGTCGGCGCAGGACGGTCTGTCCCGTTACTTCCACTGTTCGGATTAAAAAAGAAAAACCAGAAGAACATGATCCCTTTTGATCTCCATCAGGGATGACGGGAAAGACGGTCAGGTCTGCGCCTCAGTAGTTTCGGCAATTTCCTGTTCGAAGAGCTGCTCTCTGGCAAGTCTCTCACGGATCGTCTTTTCGATCATCATGTCCTTGACCTTCATAAGACGCGTGGTCGCGGAACGCTCGCTTTCGTCCAGTTTCATGGTAATGTAGCGGATCTTCTCCTCATAGTCCGGGATCATGACGTGCTCGAGCGCGTTAACACGACGGCGGGTCTTCTCGATCTCGGAAGCCATGAGCTGACATTTCTTCTCGATCTCCGCAAGAGCGATCAGATCGGGCATGATGTCAGAAAGTGCGAGGATCGCATCATCTAAGTCGATCGGGGTGAAGGAGTAGCCATAAGAATAGATATCTCCCTCATCCGCGGTCTTATACTGTGCTTTAAATACCGGAACCTTAACGCTCATGACGTTCTTTTCCGATACTTCCAGAGACATGCTCTGCTTATGGTACATCATGGCGACGGCGATCGCCTGATTGGACATCAGGGATCTGGCGACAGACATGTGCTGGTTGGCAACTTCGAGCTTTGCTTCCACTTCGCGGCGGATGCGCTTGTTCTCACGTACAGCTTCGAGGAACTGGCGCATGAGTTCGTCACGCTTGTCCTTGAGAAGCTTGTGTCCGCGGCGCGCGGTAACCAGGCGCTTCTTCAAGCGTGTCAGTTCCATTCTTGTCGGATTTACATTCGCGGTTGCCATGTCTCTTCCGTCTCTTTCTTACTTTTTCTCGTCGTAATACTTATCGAGGAGCTTATCGCTGATACGCTTGTGCTCCGATCTCGGGAGGATACGGAGAAGCTTCCAGCCGAGGTCTAAGGTCTCTTCGATGTCTCTGTCCTTATTGAAGCCCTGGGAGACGTATTCTTTTTCGAAAGCATCCGAGAACTTCGCGTAGAGTTTATCCATGTCGGTAAGAGCGGCCTCACCTAAGATGACCATGAGCTCTTTTGCCTCTTTACCACGTGCGTAAGCAGAGAAGAGCTGGTTCATGGTGTTACTGTGATCCTCACGGGTCTTGCCTTCGCCGATACCCTTATCCTTCAGACGGGAAAGCGACGGAAGAACGTCGATCGGCGGCATGATGCCCTTTCTGTAAAGGTCACGGGAAAGGATGACCTGTCCCTCAGTGATATAACCGGTAAGGTCAGGGATCGGGTGGGTCTTATCGTCCTCAGGCATGGTCAGGATCGGAATCATGGTGATAGATCCGCTCTTGCCCTTCTGACGGCCGGCTCTTTCGTACAGGGACGCAAGGTCGGTGTACATGTAACCCGGATAACCACGGCGGCCCGGAACTTCTTTTCTTGCGGCGGAGACCTCACGGAGAGCATCCGCGTAGTTCGTGATATCTGTGAGGATGACCAGAACGTGCATGTCGAGATCGAATGCGAGATACTCGGCAGCGGTCAGCGCCATACGCGGTGTCGCGATACGCTCAACAGCCGGGTCATTTGCAAGGTTGATGAAAAGTACTGTTCTATCGATAGCGCCGGTCTCTTTAAAGCTGTCCATGAAGAAGTTTGCTTCCTCGAACGTGATACCGATAGCTGCGAATACAACGGCGAACTTCTCGTCGGTGCCTCTTACCTTTGCCTGACGGGCGATCTGGGCAGCGAGGTTGGCATGCGGAAGACCGGATGCCGAGAAGATCGGGAGCTTCTGACCACGAACCAGTGTGTTCAGACCATCGATAGCGGAAACACCGGTCTGGATAAACTCGTTCGGGAAGTTTCTGGCGGCCGGGTTCATCGGAAGGCCGTTAACGTCGAGCCTCTTGTCCGGGATGATCTCCGGGCCATCGTCGATCGGACGGCCGAGACCATCGAATACACGGCCGAGCATATCCTTACTTACCGGAAGCTCCATCTGCTTGCCGGAGAATCTTACTTTACTGTCGGCCAGGTTAATACCTGCGCCGCTTTCGAAGAGCTGTACGAGAGCATTGGTGCCGTCGATCTCAAGAACACGGCAGCGGCGCTTCTCGCCATTTGCAAGCTCGATCTCACCGAGCTCGTTATAACTTACATCCGTGACACCACGGACCATCATCAGCGGTCCGGCGACTTCACTTATGGTACGGTACTCTTTTGCCATGTCTTAATCCTCCTTGTTCAGCAGTTCGGAGAGTTCGAACGCCAGCTGTGCACCGATGGAGACATATTCGTTCTCGCAGTCATCTTCGGTGACATATTTGAAACGGCCGATCTTCTCACGAACCGGGAGAGCGACCAGCGCTTCGATGTCAGCGCCCATTTCAAGGGTGCTGGATGCCTTGTCGTAGTAATCCAGGATCAGTTTCATCATGAAGTCCTGTTTCTTCAAAGAGGTGTGGGTATCAACTTCGTGGAACGCAAGCTGGTGCAGGAAGTCCTCACGAATGGATCTGGCAACTTCCATCTTCAGACGGTCGGAAGAGGAAAGCGCATCCATACCTACAAGTTTAACGATCTCTTCGAGTTCCGCTTCTTCCTGCAATATGAGCATCATGCGGGCGCGGTTACTGTTCCACTCCGGAGATACGTTCTCTTCGAACCATCCGGCGAGGGAATCTGTATAAAGGGAATAACTGGTAAGCCAGTTGATGGCCGGGAAGTGACGCTTGTAAGCAAGACCGGCATCAAGACCCCAGAATACCTTTACGATACGAAGAGTTGCCTGAGATACAGGCTCGGAAATATCACCACCCGGAGGAGATACGGCGCCGATCGCGGAGAGGGAACCCTCGAGGCCTTCGGAACCGAGTGTCGTTACACGGCCGGCACGCTCATAGAACTGCGCCAGACGGGAACCGAGGTAAGCCGGGTAACCTTCTTCACCAGGCATTTCCTCGAGACGGCCGGACATCTCACGCAGAGCCTCAGCCCAACGGGAGGTGGAGTCAGCCATGAGCGCTACGGAGTAGCCCATGTCACGGAAATATTCAGCAATGGTGATACCTGTATAGATGGAAGCCTCACGGGCAGCAACCGGCATATCCGAAGTGTTCGCGATGAGCACGGTACGCTTCATCAGGCTCTCTCCTGTGTATGGGTCGATGAGTTCCGGGAACTCGTTAAGTACGTCGGTCATCTCGTTACCACGCTCACCGCAGCCGATATAAACGACGATATCTGCCTGTGCCCATTTTGCGAGCTGGTGCTGGGTAACTGTCTTACCGGAACCGAACGGACCCGGGATAGCAGCAACACCGCCCTTGGCGATCGGGAACATGCAGTCGATAACACGCTGTCCTGTAACGAGCGGCATCGTCGGAGCATGCTTCTTTACGTACGGACGACCTTTACGGACCGGCCAGCGCTGATACAGCTTCAGGTCGATCTCCTCACCCTTGTCGGTCTTTAATTTTCCGACCGGCTCTTCGAGCTTATATTCGCCGCTTGCGATAGATTCGATCGTGCCATTTACTCCCGGCGGAACCAGGATCTTATGCTTAACTGTCTCGGTCTCCTGAACGATACCGATCGTATCGCCTTCGACGACCTTATCGCCGGCGCTCTTTGTCGCTTCGAACTTCCAGACCGCCTCACGGGAAAGGGAAGGAACTTCGATACCGCGGGAAAGGTTGTTGCCGATCTGTGCCATGATGGATTCCAGAGGTCTCTGGATACCGTCGAAGATACCACCGATCAGTCCGGGTCCGAGTTCAACGGAAAGCGGAACTCCTGTGGATTCTACCGGCTCGCCTGCGCGAAGTCCTGCAGTCTCTTCATAAACCTGGATGGAAGCACGGTCGCCATGCATTTCGATGATCTCGCCGATCAGACGCTCATTACTTACACGTACAACGTCGAAAAGGTTCGCATCACGCATTCCTTCTGCAATTACCAGTGGTCCGGAGACCTTCACGATGGATCCATTGCTCATTTTGCTTACTCCTTTTACCTTCTTACTGTTCTTTCAAAATGTCGCTACCGACTGCCTTCTCAACGGATTTGGAGATGGCCTTCATGCCCATTCCTTCGTTCCCTGTAACTCCCGGGATCGGAAGAATGACCGGAAGTGGCCGGTCGCTGTATTTATCGATTTCTGTTTCCAGCTTCTTGGCGAGCGATTCCGTGATCAGGATCACCGCGTAATCGCCCTCGGCCAGATTGTGAAGCGTGGTGGCCGGGTTGTCCATACGGTCAAGAGGAAAGATATCCAGACCGATGGAAGCGAAGCCGTATATACTGTCTCTATCGCCCATGGCGGCAATCTTATTCATACAGCCTCCTTAATCTCTTGGATACAACGTCCAGCGGCAGGTTATTCTGCTTGGCCGCAAGGACGATCCTTACATTTCTGATCTCTGCCTCTTTGCCGAGATAGAAGCCGATCATCGGCTCCGGTCCGAGAGGAGAGTATTTCGTCGGAATGAGAAGGGAGATCATCTGATCATCTACCCACTTTTCATAATCCGCCGGGGAGGAGGACAAATATTTCGTCCCCGAACTATAGGATGTCGTAGAAAGGTAGGAGAGAAGCTCCTCCATCTTCTTTTCCGCACCGGCGCAGGCGACAAGCTTCTCTTTTGAGATCGTCCTGTTGCCGTCGGACAATGCTTTTTCCAGAAAAGAACTGTCCTTGCCGGTCTTGATGGCGCGGAACGCCGTCTTTATATTGCATGTTGCCGTATAGATCTCCATCTCTTCCTTTAGAAGGTCACATCCGGAGGACTCGGCCTCTTTTGTGATCTCTTCGAGACATTTTCTGTCGATTAGAACGTCTGCCATCTGGCCGTCTCCTGTTCGAACGAGAAGATCATAGACCTCCTCGGCCAGGCTGTTAAACGGTGCCGGCAGCTGGTCAAAAGAATGCGTCTCAATGGCTTCCTTCATAAGAGAAGGATCAATGGAAGAGGGCTTACAGAACTGCTGATCTACTTCAAAATCGCTCAGCAGGCACTTAATGCCGGCCTTGAGATTGTGATAATCGTTACGAAGGACCAATGATCGGAAGATCGTCGGATCCGGAGAGGATTTCTGCATCCAGTCCCATGCGCGGGAAAGTTCAAGGTCCAGGATCTTTCCACTGTCCCTTGTATCTTCGGGCATAGGCCAGCCGCGCTCCTGCAGGATCGCAACTACCGCCTCGTAAGTGGGCGCTGCCAAAAGCTTATCCATGTCACTTTTACGGAAGAAATACTTCTCGTAAACATGTGCACCGGAAACGGCATAGGCATATTTTGAAATACTAGGTCCCATTGCTTCTGGCGATCCTTTCGTTAAACAATTATTTCTTCGTAAACAGTACCTGGTTGATGCAGTCGCGGATATCGCTGTCGAGATCGCTTACCCGTGCTTCCAGAGTACCGTTATATTCACATTCTCCGCAGATCAGGATGCAGCCGGTATCAAAATCGCCGGCCTTATCCGAAAGCGTGATCTTAGATCCTGTCTTCGAGGAAAGATCAGAGAGAAAAGCGTCGGTGACCGCTTCTTTATCCTGCGCACTCACGATCAGCTCACCGTCTTCTCCTTCACTGCTGGAGATGACGAAATCGGCGATCATGGAAAGACGTTCCTCTTTCGAAAGAGCGCGGATACGCTTTTTGGCCTCTTCGACGATCTCATCGATCATGGCGACGCGCTCGGAAAGAAGACGACGCTGCGACTTTGTGTTCTGAGACGCGCGGTTCTGCTTATCCTGGGCATCGATGACCAGCTGAGCATCGGAAAGCATTTTTGCTTCCTCTTCTTTGGCCTGATCCTTCTTCTTGGCGATGAGTTTTTCAGCATCCTGTTCGGCTCTGGCCACACGTGCATCTGCCGATTCACGCGCGTCCTTGAGGATCCGATCAATGATGGAATCTATACCTGCCATATCTGCTCCTTAAATCAATCACAACGTAATGTTGTTTCTTACCACTTAATGCTGTTGATGCTCATGACCATCAGAAGAGAGGTTACGAAGCTCAAGAGGGCGTAAAGCTCAACGAGGGAAGCGGAGGTTACGGCTTTACCGGAATCCTGCGGACGCTTGGAGATGAGGTTTACACCTGTGAGGGCAACTCGAGCCTGAAGAAGCGCAGAAGCTAATCCGCCGAGAGCCATCGGGAGACATGCGATCAGGAAGAGAGCGCCGCGGGCAACACCTGCTGCCGAGTTCGGAATAACTTCTCCGCCGAGAACGCCGATCTGTGTGAGGGAGAGGATGGTGATAACGAGACCATAGAGACCCTGGGAACCCGGAAGAAGCATCAGAACGAGAAGCTTACCGAATTTGCTCGAGTCTTCTGTGATGACCGGAGATGCAGCCTCCGCCACCATACCTACGCCTTTGGACGATCCGAAACAGTTTGTTGTAACGGCAAGTCCAGCTCCAAATAATGCAAGTAACATACCCCAATTCATTTAATTGTCCTCCTTAATTTTGAAGTGTTTGGTGTTACCAGTGAACGGCGTAAACATCGTTCCGCCGCCGTCGTAGAACTTTGAGAGGAATTCTACGTACTGTAATCTATTAACATGAACATAAGCACCGAGGGCGCTGATGCCCAGATTAATCGCATGGAAGAAGCAGAATACGAAGATGAAGATAAGGAGCTTCACGAATCCGCTTCCGAAGAGGATACCGATGGAGTTTGCCACCGATCCGACGATACCCGTAACGAGGCCTAACGCCATGAGACGGGAATAAGAGAGAAGGTCACTGAAATATCCGGTGACACCGTAGATGCTGCCGAAGCCTCCGATGAGCCTGCCCATAATGCCTTTCTTACCATGACCGCCGGCCACGAAGATACCGACGGCACCTGCGATCGCGACCCACTTGCCGATCTCGACGATCGGGACGTTTTCAGCGATCGTCCAGGGAGTAAATACACCGAGGATGCTCGGGAGAATGACCATAACGATGCCGCCAAAAGCGACATACCAGAAGAAGACATCACAGATCGCACCGATGACATCTCCGTTTTTACACATTCTGTAGAACTTGGCGCCCAGACCGAGCATGATGTGGATGAAGCCGAGGCAGAAGCTCAGGATCAGAAGCTTCATCGGATCTTTACTCGGATCGAACCAGATCGGATCGAGGGAGACTTTGCCGGAGCCGAAGCCCTTGGAGATCGAAGCCACGACATCTCCGAAGAAACTGCCGTACATGAAGCCCCAGAAAGTGGTGGCCATGCCGCAGTAGAAGAATTTCATCATGTTCTTTTTGTTGTTGCCTTCCGGCTTTCTCTTCAGGAGAACGAACAGGGTGCCGAGCATCAGGAGGATGCCGTAACCTGCATCGGAAAGCATCATGCCGAAGAAGAAATAGTAGAAGAACGCCATGACCGGGTTCGGGTCGATATCGCCCTTGGTCGGTGCGCTATAGGATTCTACGATGTCCTCCACAGGCGTAACGAATGCATTATTCTTGAACTTGGCCGGGATCTCTTCGTCCGGAAGCGGATCGCGGCTTTCGAATACGAGCTCGAACTTGGAAGTTAATACTTCCTCGACATGCGCACAGTCTTCCGCAGCGACAAAGCCGTCAAGGATGAAGGTCTTGCTCGAAAAGAGCAGTCTGCCGAGCATGTCGTACTTATCCTGACGCATGATCATATAATCAGAAAGGAAGTAGAGGTCATCGAGGCTCTTGGCGTGATCCTTTAATCTCTCACGGGACTCCTCGATGGCAAGAGTTGCTTCCTTGATACGGTTCTTCAGTCTTCCGATGCGGACCTCCGGCGGATGCTTGGTCGGATCCGACGGTGCAGTAAAAGACATCCTGCGCAGTGTAGCGAGAACGTCCTCATAATCCTTTTTATGTACTATAAAAGAAGCGCAGGTCTGATCTGCGGCGGAGTAAACGATCTCCGTATAAATGTCCGGGATCTTCAGTTCCTCCTGATCAGCTGAGATCCCCTTTAAGACCGCCTCGGATTCCTTCATGGCGGTGTACTGGCGGCAGAATTCCTCGTAGAAGGATCTCTCGTCGTAATTCTCCGAGAACTGTCCTACGATACAGGAGGTCTTCTGGGATCCGGTGTACTGCATGGGGATATCAAGCTTCTCCCAGGGGAGGATCGCATCAAGCTGATGCTGTGTATGGGTTCGGACCGTCGTTTCCGAAGCGATCTTGCGGTCAAGTGCTTCGATCTCATAGACGATCTTCATGGTCTCGTCGTTCTTTTCCGCACGAGCGGCGAACTCTTCGGGAGTAAGGGCCTCACGTCCCGCAAATCCGGACAGGAAAGGTTTCTTTTCTTTCGAGAATTCTTCGACCAGGGAGATCGCATGCTGGATCGATGCGGATGTTTTCTCGAGCTGGTTTAAGCTTGTGCGGGTAGGGAAAAGGTTCAGTTCTTCCGTCTCATCGTTGATATCGCGTTCCGTAACATCTACGGTGCCGAGACGCTGCAGGAGGTCGACGATGTTCTTGGCGTCCTTCTGCATGGCGATGATCTCGATGTGTTTCATGGGAAGTATGGCCATACGTCTTATTTCCTTCCCATTAAAATATTCATAGCGGCGGTAATGGCTGCTTCACGGTTCGGTTCGGCATCGTCGCGGAGCTTCTCCGCGGCTTTTTCGGAAGCGGCATCGCTGGCGGTGTTCTCATTCGAGCCGGATGTCTTATGCTCTTCGTAAAGATTAGCGACTTTCTTTCTGGCATTCGAAAGGGCTTCCTGATAATCCTTCTGCGCCTGTTTCTGAGCGTTTGCCAGGATCTCATCCGCCTTTATCCTTGCGTCCTGTTCGATCTCGACGGCCTTCTTTTCTGCCTCGAGGATTCGATTCACCTGTTCTGATGCCATAGATGCTTCCTTTCCGAAAACCCAAATTTCCACATATAAATCATTGTTCCTATTTTCACATAAGAGATAGTAGAAATCAAGTGTGAATTTGTGCAAAGTGTTCAAAAGTTTTTGTCCTTCAAGATAAGGCAAAAAACTTGAGAAAACCCTTGTATTTGTGGCAAACTTTATCTATTCTTTATAATCTGTTAGCGATTTGTTGGCGATTTATCCGTAGAATGTGTATGGTAGATACGATAGCCAACTCGGAAAAACACCGAAATAATATTGCATGAGAGTATTGTGGGAGGACAAGGACATGTTGAAAATCGAGAATCTGACAAAGACTTACCCGGGCGGAAAGGTCGGTGTGGACGATCTTACGCTGGAGGTAAAAGCAGGGGAGATCTATGGTTTTATCGGCCATAACGGCGCAGGTAAGACGACGACTATCAAAGCGATCGCCGGACTTCACCAGTTTGAGAAGGGGACGATCACTATCGACGGGATCTCCATCAAGGATGATCCGATCGCGGCCAAGTCCATCATTGCTTACATCCCGGACAATCCGGAACTTTATGACAATCTTTCCGGTATGCAGTACTTAAACTTCGTGGCGGATATCTTCCGTGTATCGAAAAAAGACAGAAAAGCAAAGATCGAATCGCTCGCAGCCCAGCTTGAGATCCTGGATGCGCTGAATAACCAGATCGCTTCGTATTCACATGGTATGAAGCAGAAACTGGCGATCATCGGCGCATTTGTCCACGACCCGAAGCTTCTTATCATGGACGAGCCGTTCGTCGGACTCGACCCGAAGGCTGCCTTTATCGTAAAGAACATGATGCGTGAATTCTGCAGCAAGGGAAGTGCGATCTTCTTCTCGACACACGTTCTCGAAGTAGCCGAAAAGCTCTGCGACAAAATCGCCATCATCAAGAGCGGCAAGCTGATCGCTGCCGGCACCATGGAAGAAGTCAAGGGCAATGCTTCTCTGGAGGAAGTCTTCCTGGAGATCACCGAGGAGGCCAACTGATATGCGTACACTTCTGATACTGCTGCGCACCGAGTTTATCTCACTCGTCAACAGCTTGAATAGAAAAGGCAAGACGCCGTTCATCATCGCGGCGATCGGTCTTGCGATCCTGGGGCTGTTCATGATCGGTATGTTTGCGATCATCGGCGGTTCGACCACCTATCTTTTAGTGGAAAAAGATCTGGCAGAATATGCGATCTTCATCTCGCTTTCTCTTTCCATGATCATCGCCCTGATGTTCGGCGTGATCAACTCCACAAGAGATGCCAGATCCAGTGATACGGGCATGCTTCTTGCGATGCCGATCCCGAAGGCCAGTATCGTCATCTCCAAACTTCTGGGGATGTATCTGCTCGATGTGCTCTGCGCGATGGTCATGCTGGTCCCTTCCTTCCTGATCGTCTGCACAGTGGGCGGAGCTTCTTCCGCACTCTTTTTCCGTGGAATCGCGATCGGCTTTCTGATCCCGGCACTTCCGCTTTTCATCTCGCTTCTGATCAGCGCTATGATCAGTTTTCTGAGAAGAGCGACCAAGTTCGGACAGATCGCAACGATCATCCTGACCATGGGCACACTTCTTCTTTACATGGTCGTAGTTCCGAATATCTCTTCCTATGCAGAGGAACTGAATATCACAACAGCAGAATCCATCACCAAGATGAAGCAGATCCTGCCATTTTACTGGATCACTGAAGCGATCTACAGCGGAGATCTCGTCTGTGTTCTTCTTACGCTTCTGATCACGGTCATTCCGCTGATCCTCGCGGTCTATATCCATACCCGCGGATTAAACGGCATTGACTTCCATGTGGATAATTCGAAGAAAGCCAGAAACTATAAGGGATCTTCCTTTAAAAAGGCCGTCCTTTCCATGGAACTGAGAAGATATTTCTCTTCTACGAACTATATCATGAATACACTGTTCGGTACGATCCTGCTGATCGCTGCTGTTGCGTATATCGCATATAAAGGTGTAGGTGACATCTCATTTTTAGAATCGATCGAGGTCGATGGGGAAACCGTGGATCTCTTATCGAAATTCACCGGGCTTACCTGGGCAGCGATCTGGGCCGCCATGATCAACTTCTTTGCTTCCGTGACCTACACGACACCGTCGTCGGTCTCCATCGAAGGCAAAAGGATCTGGCTCAACAAGTCGCTTCCGATCCCGACGAAGATCATACTCTTTTCCAAACTCATGGTCAGCGTCCTGATCTTCCAGCCGGTCTCCATCATCGCATGCATCGTGCTTTCGATCGTAAGTAATGCGGGCATCCTCCCGTGCCTCCTGCTGATCGTTCTGACGAGCCTTTTCCACCTTCTGTGCTCATTCGTCGGCCTGATCTTCGGCCTGATCTTCGCCCGTCTCGACTGGACCAATGAAGCGGAGGTCATCAAGAAGGGCATGGCGATCATCCTGACGATGGTCATCAACATGATCCTCGCGATCCTTTCCGGTATCGGCCTTGTCATTGCGGTGATCATCACAAAAGATACGGTGACGTACGGAGTTTTCGCAGGAGAGATCGTCCTCTTTGCGGGACTTTGTGCCGGTGCTTATGCTATAATTACTCACTACGGGGTGAGAAAGTACGAGACGCTGAACGGCTGACGTTCAACATAAAAAACAGCCCCGGATGAACAGGAGTTTAAGATGGACCTTTTTCATCGGGCACAGGAACCACAAGTTCGAGAACTGACCTGGATCAAACCATTCGATAACCGGATGGAGGAGATCCTGCGGCTCAAAGAAAAGTCGGAGACCTGTCCCAAAGAGATGAAGAAGGTCTTTCTGTCTGCCTGGGGGGAACTGGCCGCGCAGGTGAAACTGCACCAGACCGTCGCATCCCAGATCGTGAAATCGGAACTGCCCCTTCAGGTCTACTATAATATAACGTTAAAAACGGATATGGCTTCCGCCGCAATCGATTTTCTCATCATTGCCGATGAGATCATCCTCGTGGTGAAGTTCCGGAAGAAGGAACACATCGAGTGGGACCGCTACGATACAAGATTCTCGCGCCTTCCGGAGGCGGTGGAAACACGTGCGGTCGAGGAGGCCGCCTGTGTCCTGGCCGACTGGCTGACGGTCCAGCGCGCGATCTCCCAGAAGGATATCGACCGCATCATGCCGATCCTGATCGATGAAGATGAGTCGGAAGAAAGCGTAAATGCCCGCTCGCTCGATGCAAGTCCCGCCTATACCGATATCCGTGAAGCCCTTCGTATCAGGCCCGATGTGTTCGGGAAATGGCTTTCTTCCAACTGTGAGATCTCCGAAGATCCCGTGTTTGTCGGAGCCCGTCTGGAGCGCATCAAAGATGCGGTCGGACAGGTCCTGACCTGACGATCGTTTACAAAATAGTCATTAAATAGACGTAAAAACGCCGTTTTGTTTTTCTTATCCGCAAAAATTGTTCAAATTATTCCCACATAATAGACGTAAGAGGTTAGGGAACCAGGGAATCTATTACTACCCGAAAGGGGGTTAGGGGAATGACTCAGTATTTAGTCACCGGCGCGACCGGTCAAATAGGCAATACCATCGTCAGAATGCTGCTGGATAATGGGAAATCCGTACGCGTTCTCGTCAATCCGGAAGAGGATACGACTCCTCTGGCCGGACTTCCGGTAGAAGTAAAGTATGGTGATATCCTTGTAAAAGACTCCATGAAGGATTTCTTCGAACTGGAGGATCCGCGGAAAGCGATCCTGATCCACGCACAGGAGAGAAACGTGATCTCGGAGAAGACCGATCTCATGGTACGCCGTGTAAATGTGCACGGCACAATGAATATCACAGATACATGTGTAAAGAAGAAGATCGGAAAACTGATCTATATCGGATCTGCCAGATCCATACCGATGCCGGAGAAATCCGAACCTGTAAAAGAAGTGCAGTTCTTCGACAGAAATAAAGTCTTTGGCGATTACGCCAAGTCGAAAGCGGAAGCTACCCAGTATATTCTGGATAAGGTAACACTCAATGGCTTGAATGCAGTGATCCTTCTTCCGTCTTTAGTCTTAGGGCCGTACGAATACGGCAATTCCGATATCATCAGTCTCATCCGTGATTATCTCTCCGGAGATCTCAAAGTCAGTATTCCGGGCGGCGTGGATTTCACAGACGTCCGTGACGTGGCGGCCGGAGTGCTCGAAGCAGCGGAACATAGTGAGAAGGGCACATGCTACATCCTCTCCAATGCTTACATGAGTACACAGGATTTCCTCCACAGTCTCCATGAGATCACAGGAAGAGATGAAGTGACCAAGAAGGTCCCTAACTGGCTCTTAAGTGGAAAGGGCATCGCCCAGCTCTACTATAAGGTCACGAGAAAAACGAATCCGAAGGAGAAATACGGACCGTTCATCTCACCCGAGCCGCTCTACGAAAGTGAGCGGGCCAACAATGATCTGCACTATTCCCCGAGAGATCTGAGGGCCTCCCTCGAAGATACGGTGGAATGGGTAGAAAACACTAAAAAAGAAGAGAAGTCACAAGTTAAGCCGGTCACCGGTCCGAGAGTACGGGCGGAAAGATCGGAAAAAGAAGCCAGCAATGGCTGATCAACATCGCAGGACCTCCCTAAATATATACCTCTACTTCCTTGTTTCCAGAGGCTGTTCCGATCCGTCGGGGCAGCCTCGACCCTTGCGGCAAAGAGTTTTCTTGTGCTGTCCTCGGGCGATGCCCTGCGGAGGCACTTCGAAAGCATAGCGTTTAATCCGTGTCGAGGCACGTCGAAAACTCTTTTCCTTATATATAATTAGGGGAGATTTGATGAGGGGAATTGTGGTATAGTATGTAAGTACAGTTCTGTGCAACTTTATAGGCGAAGGAAGTGTTGTCTCATGCCAAAGACGGCTATGCTTGTGATCGATATGCAGAATGCCCTGATCCTGGAGCATCCTTATGATGAAAAACGACTGATCAAGACGATCAGCCAGATGGAAAAGATATGCAGGGACAAAGGGATCGAAGTCATCTTTGTCCGTCACGAAGACAACACGCTGGTCAATGGCGAGAGCGGATTTGAGATCTATTCCCAGGTCGCTCCGAAGGGTGACGAGAAGATCTTCGACAAGAAGTTCAACAGTGCTTTCCGTGGAACGGGCCTCAATGATTATCTGAAGGAACGCGATATCGGGAAGCTGATCATCACGGGAATGCAGACTGATTTCTGCGTGGACGCTACCGTGAAAGTGGCTTTTGAATTAGGATACGATGTCATCGTTCCGCGAGGCGGCCACACCACATTCGACAACCGGTATCTTTCCGGTGAGGAACTTTATCACTACTACAGCTACGAGATCTGGAATCACCGCTATGCACAGGTGATGTCCATCGACCATATCGAGGAGTGCTTATGAAATCACAGTTTTTTACTTACGATCAGGCGACATGGCCGCGTGCCCAGCATTTTCACTATTATGCGAAGATGTTCCCGATGAACATCTCTCTAAATAGAAGGATCGATGTGACGGAACTGCTTCCTGCGATCGAGAAGAAGGGATACCGCCAGGACTGCGTTTTCTACTATATGGTGACGCGCGCCATCAACAATCAGGGCGAGCTTTCCGTAGCGTATAAGGACGGACAGATCGGCTGGTGGAACTACTTAAATCCGGCATATCCGGTCTTCCACGAAGACGATGAGACCAGCACGATCCTCTGGACAGAATATGATGAGGACTTTGCCGTTTTTAACGAAAAGTTCTTAAACGACCTGGAAAAGTACGGTTCCAGCAAGGGCGTTTTCGCTATGAAAGGAATGCCGCCGACGAACAGCTATAATGTCTGCTTCAACCCGTGGTTCTCCTTTGACGGATTCTCTGTCGATCTTCACGAGATGAAGGACTATTTCTTCCCGGCGGTAGATATGTGCAAGATCATTGAAGAAGGCGGAAGAAAGTATCTGCCGATCTCGATCACCGTGCACAAGGCGGCGACAGATCTGATCCACTTAAAGAAATTCTTCGACGACATCGAGAGCTATTTCCCGATGTTCATTGAGGGATAAAGTTATTCGGAACACAAAGAAAAGACAGGTGCTTTTCGCGCGGAAAGCGGAAAAGAGAGGGGAAATATGACAGTTCGAGAATTACAGGATGTGATCAACAAGGAGAAGAAGGAGCGCGATATCTGCATTTTAGTGCATGCATATCAGCGTCACGATATCTGGGAGGTCGCAGACTACATCGGCGATTCTTTCGGACTTGCCCAGGAAGCGGCGAAAGTTTCCGCGAAAAAAGTCATCATGTGCGGCGTCCGTTTTATGGCGGAGACCGTGAAGATGCTCTCTCCGGAAAAGCAGGTATATCTCGCAAATCCCGTAGCCGGCTGCCCGATGGCCGAGCAGATCGAGCCGGAGATGCTCGCCGCACTAAAGGCAGAGAATCCGGACCATACGGTAGTTGCCTATATCAATACGACCGCGGAATTAAAGACGCTCTGCGATGTGGCAGTCACATCTTCTTCTGCGGTAAAGATCATCCGGAATATCGATAACGACAAGATCCTTTTCGTACCGGACTGTAACCTCGGCGACTGGATCGGCAAGAAGCTTCCGGAAAAGCAGATGAAGCTCGTTCACGGCGGATGTCCGACCCACCTGCGCTTTACGCAGAGAGATTTTGACAGAGCTCGGAAGGAGCACCCGGGTGCCAAGATCCTGATCCATCCGGAGAGCCGTCCGGAATTCGTCGCTCAGGCGGATTTCGTCGGATCCACAACGGAGATCATGGCCTATGCGAAAAAGAGCGATGAGAAGGAATTCATCATCGCTACGGAAAACAGCATCGTCGAGCATCTGCAGTTCGACTGCCCGGATAAGAGTTTCTTCCCGCTTTCCAAAGACTGCGTCTGCCACAATATGCAGGCTACGACGCTGGTCGATGTGTACCGCACCATCCTCGGCACCGGCGGCGAAGAGATCCTTATGAGTGATGAGCTGATCCGCGATTCCAGAAAGTGCATCGACGCGATGCTGGAACTCGGAAAATGAGCGGTGCTTTAATTGCCATGAGCGGCGGCGTGGATTCTTCCCTGGCCGCCAAGATCATGATGGACAGAGGGTACGACTGTATCGGCTGTACCATGAAGCTTTACAGTAACGAAGATATCGTCGTAAGTAATCCCAAGACATGCTGTTCTTTAGATGATGTGGAGGATGCACGTTCTGTGTGCATGCACCTCGGCATTCCTTACTATGTTTTCAATTTCAAGGAAGAATTCAGGGAAAAGGTCATCGGCAAGTTCGTGGACTGCTACGAGCATGGCCGTACGCCGAATCCCTGCATCGACTGTAACCGCTATCTGAAATTCGGAAAACTCTACGAGCGCGCTCAGATCTTAAAGTGCGACGTGATCGTCACCGGTCACTATGCAAGGATCGAGAAAAGAGATGATGGCCGCTACCATCTTCTTAAGGCGCTGGATGAGACCAAGGACCAGAGCTATGTCCTTTATACGCTGACGCAGGAACAGCTGGCACATACGGTGTTCCCCCTGGGCGATCTTAAGAAAACGGAAGTCCGGGAGATCGCAAAGGATGCCGGCATGATCAATGCCGAAAAAAGAGAGAGCCAGGACATCTGTTTTGTGCCCGATGGCGACTACGTTTCTTTTCTCAAAAAGACGACCGGCAAAGAATATCCGGCCGGTGATTTCGTCGATAAGGATGGAAAAGTGCTGGGCACGCATAAAGGTATCGTTGCCTATACTCCGGGACAGAGAAGAGGCCTGGGACTTGCGCTTCCGGCCCCGATGTACGTCTTCCGCCTTGATGTGGAGAACAACCGCGTCATCCTCGTGTATGATGAAGACCTCCGGAACACCGAGGCTCTGATCGACGATGTGAACTGGATCTCGGGAGAAGTCCCGGCTGAACCTGTTCGCGTGCAGGCCAAACTCCGCTACCACCAGAAGGAACAGTGGGCGACTGCGCATCCTCTGGAAGACGGAAAAGTGAAGCTTGTTTTCGACGAACCGATCCGTGCGATCACACCCGGCCAGGCCGCAGTCTTCTATAACGGCGACGAGGTCTTAGGCGGCGGCACGATCGTTCTGGAATAAACTATTCCGGACCCGCTTATTTCCGTTCCTGAAAAATGTAGTAATTTCCGTCGTCACACTGTACGATGACCTGTGTGGGGATCTTATCGGACGTGTAGACTTTCTGCCCGGATCGAATCGGGACACTGATGCCGGTGGCGCAGAAGTCTTCTTTGGGTTCGAGACACACGTCCA
>JAEEWG010000019.1 GCA_016287245.1 Clostridia bacterium | reverse complement strand
ACTCCGTTGAAGACGCCGTCTTATCCGTAAAAGTTGTTCCCTTCGTCGTCATACCGACATAGCCGTAAGGCTTTCCGGCAACGATCCCATATACGAGGTAACCTTCTGCTCCCGTCACCGCATTCCAAGTAAGTTTCACACCGCCCTTCACCGAAGAGGCTTTAAGGCCAGTAACTGCTGTAAGGATGCCCTTTGCGTAGACATATGTTTCTGTATTATGGGGAACCATATTTCCGGCACTATCCTTTACATACGGGAATACCCAGTAGTAGTTATAGTCATCGTAAAGAGCCTTGGTATCTGTAAAGGTCGTCCCTTGCGTTGTCATACCCACGTAGGCGTACTTTCCGTTCTTCTGACCGTAGATAAGATAGCCTTCGGCTCCGTCACTTGCTGTCCAGGTCAGTGTTACTCTTCCCTTTCCCGCCGGAACTGCCTTCACATTCGTCACCTCAGCCGGCGGTTCAGTTTTCTTCCACACAGGATAGAAGGTAAGATCTCTGGAAACTGTATAGGTCATGCCTGCGCGATATGTCGCCTCCGTCGCATCCTCTGTCCTTGCCCAGCCCAGGAAGGTATAACCGGACTTAGAAGGAGTGAAATCTTCGATAGTAAATCTTTCGCCATCTACGGCCAGTTCAGAGAAGAATGCCGGTTCTGTGGCTGATGTCTTATACGCTACTGTATAAAGTGTCGTATAAGGTATCCATGAAGAACCAACCTGATCCGAACTCCATTTATCTGCCGGATAATACACTTTTGCTCCGTATGGGAAACTATAACGCCACAACACATAGTCACCATTATAGCCGCAAAGAATTAATACCCGCTCGGCTTTCGTTCCTTCAAATGCTCCAAGCTCAGGAATCAAAGTCACACTTGCAGGAATAGTGATATTTTTCAATGATGCACAAAAACTGAATGCTCCAGATTCAATTGTCTTGAGTGTATCCGGTAATGAGACATAGGCAAGATTATTACATTTAGAAAACGCACTTCTGCCTATACAGGTCGCACCATCGGGGATAATTACCTTTTTTATTGCTGTATTCGAAAATGAATTATATCCAATATAATTACTTTCAGATTCTATAGCGTCCGGCATATTTACTTCATTTAAAGATGTGCATCCATAAAACGCTTTAGGACCAATATTTAAAACACTCTTAGGAATGGTAATGCTCTTCAAGGATACGCAATCACCGAACGCAGATTCATTTATACATTCCAACTGCGGCGGAAGCTGGATAGAACCTAAAGAAGTACAGTTATAAAATGCATAAGCACCAATTGCAGTAACAGATGAAGGAACATCAATACTCGCCAAAGAAGTACAGTTGCTGAATGCATAATCATTTATTGAAGTGAGATCAGATAGAATGGAAATACTCTTCAAAGATGTGCAATTATTAAATGCATAATCTGGTATTACCGTCACACCATAAGGAATTGTAACTTGCTGTATAGAGGTGCATTTATCAAAAGCATGATCTCCGATATTTTTCAAATCATCAGGCAGTGACGGATCCGGTAGCGCTACACAGTTCCAAAATGCCGATTCCCCTATCGTGTTCATGGAAGAAGGCCATGTTACAGATTTTAATGAGGTGCAATTGATAAATGCACTGGCTCCTATGGTTTCCACTTTAGACGGAAGAACAAGAGTTTCCAGTGACGTACTGTTCTGAAATGCATTTTCGCCGATTTCAGTCATCTCAGCTTCTGAAGAGATAGTGATACTTTTAAATTTACATTCCGAAAATGCATAGGCTCCAATACTCTTAATACTCTTGGGGAAAACCGGAACAGAAGTAAGTGCTTTACAATTCCAAAATGCCGATTTCCCTATCGTCTTCAGTGATGACGGCCACGCGATCGTCTTTAATGCTGTGCAATCAATAAATGCATAATCTCCGATTGTCTCCAGAGAAGATGGCAGATCTATGGATTGAAGAGCTGTGCATCCCTGAAATGACCGATATCCAATCGTTTTTACCTCGCCAAGGAACGTTACCGTTTTTAGTTTTGTGCAATTCTTAAAAGCACTATCAATAGAAGGACTCCCCTTGATCGTGACGGACGTTAGATTACTACAGGCGGTAAATGCATCTCCAGTCAAAACACTAACAGTGTCTGGAATCACGATCTGCGTCAGGCCTGTGCAGCCGCTAAAACCAGTAATAGTCTTAAGGGTAGGAGGAATCGAAATAGAAGTCAAACTAGTACAATTTGCAAATGTTTCTCTACCCAGAGCAGTGACTTTCGGCGGGATATTAAATGATTTCAGTCCGGTGCAATTCTTAAAGGCCTTTCCATCTATCATTTCCACACTGGATGGAATGCTGATCGATGTCAATGAGGAGCAACCAAAAAATGCCGATATCCGGATCCTAAGAAGACCTTCGGGGAGCGACACAGAAGAAAGACTGGTACAATCCATGAAATCCTGTCGTTCTATCACAGTCACACCTGAAGGAATCGTGATCGACTTTAGATTTCTGCATTGATAAAATACAGCCTCCCCCAGTTCGGTCAGATCTGCGGGCAGAGTAATGGTTGTCATCGGGCATGCTCTGAATGCGGAATAACCGATTTTGGTGATCCCGGAAGTAAGAGAAATATCCGTCAGCACAGTACAGTTATAATATGCAAATTCTCCTATTGAAGTTACTCCAGAAGTTACAACTAATTTCTTGATACTGGAACGATAGTCCTTCCAAGGGGCAGCATCCATAGCAAAATTCTCCATATCACCGGAACCGGATATGGTCAATGTACCATTACTGTCGACAGTCCATGTCAGTGCATCACCACAGGTGCCTGAATCGACCGTTGTAGCTGCATTTACTCTTTGAGAAGGGAATACTAATACAAGAGCAGTCAACAATCCAATCAACAAAGATATATATCCAGCTTTCTTTTTCATGGTAATTCTCCTTTCATCCGTGCGGCTGTCTCTATAACGCATAACCTGACACTTCCACTGATACCTCACCTGGAATAATAATCCCATTCTCCCGATAATACGGGAATACCCAGTAATAGTTCAATATCGTTGCTGACGCAAGTGGATCGGTATAGCTATTATCAGCCCACATAGCTATAAACGAGTATGGACCACTGGCACGTCTTCCATAGATTAGGTAGCCATCTGCATCTTCAGATGCATCCCATTGTAATTCTATTGCTCCTTGTTGAGATACGAGTATAAAACCTGTAACTGCTGTACATATTCCCTCACCGGTCACCATAACGCTTACTGTTCCTGGATACATAGTTCCATTATAATCCGTCACATATGGGAAAACATAGTAACCATTACCTGAGGAAAGCGCATTCGCATCCGTGAATCGACTCACAAAGCGACGCGCGAGATCTTCTACAACTACAGGCGATTGATTCGGGTACTGAGTAGGTTGTGGCTGCTGAGGGGATACTTCATATTTCACTGTTGTCATTCCACAATATGCATACACATCATTCTTCCTTGAATAGATCAGATAGCCGTCTGCGTATCGATTACTAGTCCACTCAAGAGATACTTTATACTTTCCGGCAGGTCTTGTCTGAAGCGCTGTTACATAAGGAAGTGTAACAGCCTCATTGATATATCGTGCACAGCAATAGTAATATAATCCACTTGCTGTCATATCACGGATATCTCCTACAATCACGCCACGTCCATATGCGGATTCTGCCACTTGCCCATTTCCAATATAAATAGCTGAATGATGAATCCCTTCATATAGTCCACACGTCCTTGGGTCATCCAGATACATATAAGGGCAATCTTGTATTCCTTCTTGACAGATCGGACTGTACCAATAGATCACATCTCCGGGGAGAAGATCAGATTCATTTATTCTCTCGGGAACCATGTTCACCGCCTGATTAAAATATTGAGTTGTGTGATTATCGATACGATTTATTTGCACAGCTGAACCGATTCCAATATCCACACCCAGAGCCTTTAAATACACATAAGCGACATATCCGCCACAAGAAAACTCGTTTGGCATATTCGAATACAGGGCATATGGTGTCCCAATCCAATTAAATGCCTCCAGAAGGATCTTTACTCTGCGATTGCTGGAATAAGCATATACGGGTGCAATCGATGTCACCTTGTAATCAGACCCGAAGGTAAAGACAATATGCTCGTAAGTCAACGTCGTATTACAGTACCTTACATTTGTAACCGGATCTGTATAATATAGATCACTCCCTATTGAATAAAAACCGGTGGGATCAGTATCTCTATCCGGGGGATTACTATCGTCCAAAACAGGAAGCTCTTCTATCCCGCAAGGGTGCTCCCGTTCTTCCTGTTCCCATTGTTCAATGATCTCTTCATCAGAACGGTGTTCATAATGATCTTCGTTTCTGTTAGGGTCCAGCTCGCTTTCATCAAGATTCTCAAGATATTCCAGAATCTGTCGGTTCAAGTCTTCGTCGATCTGCGTCTCCTCGATGGGATCATCGTTTTTCCGGTCATTCTCATCACCTCCATCTGCAAATACATACGAAGAGAGAATCGACATGGTTAAAACAACAGCTATCAACGAAAGGATACGACGATTCTTCATAGGATACCTCCCCCTACTACATAACCCCAAACCTTAAAATCATTATATAGCCGTAGAGCATTTCCGTGCAATAATTGCGCATAATCATTCACAGAATGTTTATAGAATATCAAAACTACAGAATATCTCTCATCATCGAGAAAGAATCATAAGTCTCCATTCGAGTGAAAAAAGACTCTTTTAATTTCGAACAACGAAAAAATCCCCCGATACTCTTACCAGTCTCATGAAAGGCAATCTTTCGGGGGGATTTTATCTGCTTTCTAGTTATTCTATTTAATAAATTCGGATCACATTGAGCACATTTTCAAAGCTCTCAAGACCGATGGCGAGCTTGGCTTCATTTAAGTCGCCGTCTTTTCCGAGGATCACTGCCTTCTCCCCTTCAGCTTCGTAAACACAGGGCTGGCATGAGATCTCCGGGAAGGCCTCGGCGATCTGATCATCAGTACAAGAATCCGGAAGTCTCAGAAGAACAGAGATACGGTGCTCTTCGATCGGCTTTAATACAGGTGTCTCGGATTCGAACCACTCGGCGATATGTGCATTTCTGCTCTGGTGCTCAGCGGCATCCATGACATCACCGACGACAGCGGATGCCGTCGCAAGCTTTCCGGCGCCCTGACCATAGAACATCGCATCACCCAGTGCATTACCTGTGACCATAATGGCATTAAATACACCGTTAGCAACTGCAAGCGGGTGTTCTTTGGAAACCAGGTGCGGTGCGACATAGACGAAGGAACCTTCGTCGCCGTTTTCAAATACCGCCAGGAGTTTGATCGAAGCGTTCATCTCTTTGGCGTATTCCATATCCTTTGAGGTGATGGATGTGATCCCTACAGTGAAGAGTTTAGTCGGATCGACATATGCGCCATCAAGAGCAATGGTGCTTAAGATCGCGATCTTTCTCTGGGCATCGATACCATCGACGTCTGCAGAAGGATTCGCCTCGGCATAGCCCATAGCCTGTGCTTCTTTAAGTGCAGTCTCGAAATCCGAGCCATTTTCGGCCATCTGGGTCAGGATATAATTGGTGGTACCGTTCACGATACCCGCGATTCGCTCGATCTTGTTTGCTGCAAGACAGCGGTGCAGTGGGCGGATGATCGGAATACCGCCGCCGACGGAAGCCTCGAAAATGTAATTGCAGTTATGGTCGTGCGCGATCTTCATGAGCTCGACACCATGGGTGGAGACGAGTTCTTTATTTGAAGTGACAACAGTCTTTCCGGCGGAAAGTGCCATCTTCGTATATTCATAAGCAATACGTGCACCACCGATAGTCTCGACGACGATGGAGATCTCCGGATCATCGAAGATTTCTTCTTTATTCGTAGTAACTAAGCTGGCAAAAGGACTGTCCGGGAACTCATGGATATCCAGGATCTTCTTGACTCTCAGTTCTTCACCGAGTCGTTTGGCGATCCGCTCTTTATTCATCTCGATGACTTCGGCCACGCCGCAGCCAACGACTCCAAATCCTAATATTGCAATGTTTTTCATATATATCACTCCCTGGCCATGATTCTGCAGGATCTAACTCCCGGTATTTTTTCCACTTCGTTGATGAGCATGTCGATCGAACACGTCATGCGGTCCGTCTCCATGGATACAGAAACGTCCGCCAGTCCGTTAATGGGGATATTCTGGTTGATCGTCAGGATATTGCCCTTGGCAAAAGCGATGCACTGGATAATGCCGGCCAGGATCCCCGGGAAGTTTTCGACCGCGACGATCAGTGTCACGATCTTCCCCGCAGAAGTCTCATAGAACGGCATAACGGCATCCTTGTACTTATAATAGGCAGAACGCGAAAGACTGACCATCTTGACCGCTTCGTTTACCGAAACCGCCTTTCCGGAATTCAGAAGTCTTTTGGCCTCCATGACCTTTACAAATACTTCGGGCAAAACATCTGCTTTAACAAGTAAATAATCGTTACTTTCAGACATATCCGTCTCATTCCTAAAGTAGAATTTTCTTGCGTGAGTGTCCGCGGTGCGCGAACACTTGTGCACGACGGAAAGTATATCACGATTCCTTCAAAATGGCAAGCATAGAACGCAGAGCCTTACCGCGATGGCTGATCGCGTTCTTTTCCTCGTCGGAGATCTCGGCTGTCGTCTTGCCGATCTCCGGCACAAAGAAGATCGGGTCATAACCGAAGCCGTTCTCTCCTCTCGGCTCGGAAAGAAGCACACCGTCGCACTGCTCTTTGACGATAAAATGAGAGCCATCAGGACGGACAACAGCGATCGCACAGACAAAGTGCGCGGTCCACTTTTCTTTCGGCACGTCCTTTAACATCTCCCAGATCTTTTCAAACTTCTCCTGATACGTCGAGTCTTCTCCGCAGAACCTCGAAGAATAGATGCCCGGAGCGCCGTCCAAAGCATCGATACAAAGTCCCGAGTCATCGGCCATGACGAATCCGCCGACTTCCTTTTGGATCGTGCTGGCCTTGATGAGGGCATTCCCCTCAAAAGAGTCCGCATCCTCGACGATATCGGTGTGGATGCCGATGCTCTCCATCCCGACGATCTCAAACGGGAAATCGGAAAGGATCTCCTTGATCTCATGGATCTTATCCTTATTCTTGCTTGCGACTAAAAAACGCTCCATTCTTCTTGCCTTCTTTCTTCTCTTTTTATCCATTATTCTTCTTGAAAAGATCCGTTCCTCACATCAGTCTCCACGCCTTGGGATAGAGATTCTTAAGAACGCCTCCAGTGACTTTGGCAAACCCCAGGGGGAAGTCTCCGCATGCCACGATGATGTATTCGCCGTTGTCGAGAGCATCAGTTTCTTCTTCTGTTAATATGATCGTCTCGCAACGGAGGTATCTGATCAGGCGCTCGTCGGATCTCGTAAGAGAAAGGAATCTCGACGGACGGATCTGTGCTCTTGTTAGCTCCAGCGCCAGTGCCTGGGACGGCAGGAAGTTCCGGCCCTTTCCTGTTTCCTTGATCTCGCCGGGGAAATCTCCCATCTTTACGACCTTTAAGCCGGAAAAGAGGCTTTCGCTTACCGGAAGCATATGTACCTTATCCTTATGGAGGATAAAGTCCGTGTTTATTCTTTCCTGATACGGACCACTCGCCTCCTCCGTAAGAAGACCTGTGATAAAATCCGAAAAACATTCCTTCGCCTTCACGAAGACAAACTGGCTCGACATACGGTTCTTCTCCGTTTTTCTCGGATCATCGGAAGTATCCCCTTCCGCGTTTTTCCGAAGGTGTACACAGAAATGTCCCTCACCTTCTGTCCTGTGCGGCCAGATGCGCATCATGCCCTCATCGTCGTGGGAAACGCCTGTGAGCTCTCTATGCGGGACGATCACGTAATTACTGTGATTATTTAGGAACGTATGGATCCTCTCTTCGTTTTCCGCCTCACCAAAGGTACAGGTGGAATAGACGATCGAACCGCCCGGAAGAAGCATCTCATCGGCATATTCCAGGATACTCTCCTGGATCGGCACACACGAAGCGGGGCCGAATTTCTCCCAGCTCTTCGGTGCGAAAGGATCTCTTCGGAACATTCCTTCGCCGGAGCAGGGCGCATCGATGATGATCCGGTCGAAAAAGGAACGGAACGTCCGAACCATGTTTTTCGGATCTTCGTTTAAGATCACGACATTTCCCGCGCCGCAGCGCTCAAGGTTTCTAAGGAGCGCACGCGATCTTTCGGCATTGATCTCATTGGCCACCAGAAGGCCTTCACCCTTAAGATCCTCGGCGATACGGGTCGCTTTACCACCCGGTGCCGCGCACATATCGAGCACGAATTCTCCGGGACGGGTACCCAGAACCGAGGCCGGAAGCATTGCGGAAGGCTCCTGTATATAGTACGCGCCCGCGTGATAGTACGGATCTTTTCCTAAAGAAAGATCGGGAGTATAAAATCCCCCGTCGCACCAGGGAACCGGCGTTTCCGGAAGGTCCATATCCTTCATATACTTTCCGTATTCGGAAGGATCCATCTTCAGGCGGTTCCAGCGGATGCCGTGGACAGGGTCTTTTTCATAGGACGACCAGAAGGACGGCTCCTCATCGGACCGCCCATACTTCTCAAAATACTGATGCATCCTTTCGGTAAATTTCTCCGGCAGTTTCATAGATCGAGATAATCACACACCTGATAGGCAAGTTTCTTCATGACATCGAGCGAGAACGGCGATTCGAGGCCCGCGGATTCGACCAGGTCGATCAGGGTCTTCGTGCCGCCCGCCGCACAGAGGTGTTCGTAGATGGTCATGGCCTTTTTCCTGTTTCTTCTGGAGATGCTCCAGATCTGCAGTGCACAGACCTGCGCGAGGCAGTAGTCAATATAGTAGAACGGAGACGTGAAGATATGCTCCTTCTTCATCCAGGCGCCGCCGAGTTCATAGAACTCATCGCCGTCGTAGTCGATATCCGGCTGATACTTCTTCTCCAGCTCCCTCCATGCCGTATGCCGTTCCGCCGGGGTCATGTCGGGATTCGAATATACCACATGCTGGAATTCATCCACGAGACAGCCGTAAGGCAGGAACAGGAGAGCCAATGTCATGTGCTGCTGGCGGTAAGCGTCCGCAGCCTCGCCGAAGAACATCTCCATATACGGATATGTCAAATATTCCATCGCCGTCGAATGGATCTCGCAAGCCTCAAGGGTCGGCGACAGGCACTCGATGAACTGGGAAGAGTCGATGCTTCTAAGCGCCGCATACGCGTGGCCCGATTCATGGACGAGCGTTGCTATATCGTCGGCGGTGTGATTGGCATTCATGAGGATATACGGGATGCCGTAATCCAGAAGACTGGCACAGTAGCCGCCCGTGGCTTTATTCTGCCGCGAGAAAAGATCCATAAAGTCGTGCTCGCCGAGCACCTGGAAGAAGCTCGGATCCTTTGAGAACATCTTCCCGAACATCTTGCTGCCTTTGGAAAAGTACTCTTCCTGCGGGATATTCGGTGTCGGATTTCCATGCACGAAAAGGCACGGCAGATCGTAATAAAAGAGCTTTTCGACATCCAGACGGTTCTTCTGAAGCCGGCGGATCTCCGATGTGATCGGCACGATATACTTCACGACATTATCGCGGAAGACCTTGACCTTTTCAGGATCGTAGTCATATCTCTCCATACGCTTGTAGCCGAGCTCGACGAAATCGGAAAAGCCCAGTTTCTTCGCGATCTGCGTACGGATACGGACCATGTTGTCATATATCTCGTCAAACTTTTCCTTCTGCCCGGCAAAATAGTCGGAAACGGCTTTATGGGCTTTCTTTCGGACTTCTCGGTCTGTGGATTCGAGATAAGGTGTCATGGTGGAGATCGTCTGATGCTTCCCCTTAAAAAGGATATCCGCTTCAGAAAGGATCTGGCTGTATTCCGTCTCAAGGGTACTCTCCTCGGCCAGGTCATCCAACACCTCGGAGCTTACGATCTCGCGCTGGTTCTGGGTCTTACGGAAGATCATGGGACCGAAGCGCTCTTCGAGTTCCTCGCGGATCTCCGAGTGAAGGAGCGCCGTATAAACACCGGCAGAAAGATCGGAAATGATCGGATAGTTCTCATCGAAGAACTCCATCTCATCGTTCCAGAACGGATCGGAAGTGTCTAAATCGTGACGGATCATACAGAGCGTATAGGCGGTGTCAAATGCGCTCATTTCGCGCTGGAAGCCCATGATGGCATTCTCTACGACATCCGCATCTCTGGCGGCCATGAGCTTTAATCTCGTACTCATGGCGCATTCACGGAACTTATCTACCGAAGGACGGGAATACTCGATCTCCGAAAACTTCGGCATCTTCATATTATCTTCCGACATGACTGACCTCGATTCTAGTTCTTACATCTGTTCGACCACGGAAATGCCGAGGAGGTAGGTACCTGCCTCGATGGCATCGCAGACCGCCTCACAGAGCGCAAGACGTGCGGTCTTCTTCTCATTATCGTCACCGCCCAGGATCGAGCAGTTGTTATAGAAACGGTTAAAGGCACGTGCGATGCCGCTGACGGCACGGGAGACCATGAACGGCTCATTGGAAGATGCAGCCTTTCGGATCGCTTCCGGAAGATCTCCGAGCGCCTTGACACAGGCAAACTCCTCGTCCCCGTCAAGTTTGGTGAGAAGATCAGATCCGGCCTTTTCCGGCAGGAAGCCCTGATCGGCTGCTTTTCTTAAGATGGAACGCGTACGTGCGTAAGTATAAATGAGGTAAGGTGCGGTATCGCCTTCGAAGTCGAGCATCGTATCCCATGAGAAGACGATATCTCTTTCTCTTCCGGATTTGACGTAGGTGTAGATCACGGCACCGAGACCGACTTTTTCGGCGATCTCCCGGAGTTCATCGTCAGAAAGATCGGAATTTCTCGCCTCGGCATTCGCCTTGATGAGTTCATAGGTCTTTGCGACACTCTCGTCGAGGAGCTCCTCGAGAAGCACGATATTTCCGTCACGGGTCGAAAACTTCATGTTCTGGAACTTTACAAGACCGAAACCGACGTGCTCGCACTTATCGGCACACTCGTAACCGGCTTTCTTCAGCGTGGAGAATACCTGCTTGAAGTGCAGGGCCTGCGGGATACCTACGACATAGATGTTCTTATCGAAGTGATAATTCTCATCACGATAGAGGATCGCCGCGATATCACGGGTACCGTAGATCGTCGTTCCGTCACTCTTTAGGATGATGCACGGCGGAACGCCGAACTCCTCAAGATCGACGACCTGGGCGCCATCACTCTCTACAAGGAGATTCTTCTCCTTAAGCATGCTGACGACCTGATCGGCCATTTTCGCGTAATAGGACTCGCCGTTATAGTTATCGAAGGTCACGCCCATTCTCTTATAGAGCTGCTCGAATACGATGAGAGACATGTCACGGAACTTCTGCCACAGTGCGACTTCCTCTTCGCAGCCATCTTCGAGACGCTTGAAGTTCTCGCGGGCAGACGTCGTCAGTTCCGGATCGTTCTTCTCTTCTTCATGGAACTTGACATAGATACGCAAAAGCTCGGTGATCGGATCTTTTTCCAGAGCTTCCTCATCACCCCAGAGACGGTACGCCGTGATGAGTTTTCCGAACTGGGTGCCGTAGTCGCCCAAGTGGTTCATGCGTACGACATTATAGCCGAGTTTTTCATATATGCGTGAAAGAGAGTGTCCGAGGATCGTAGTAAATGCGTGGCCAACGTGGAAAGGCTTGGCGATGTTCGGCGAGGAGAACTCGACGATGACAGTCTTCCCGGCGCCTTCATCGGACTTTCCGTATTCTGTGCCCTTACTTAAGATGTCACTTACGATCTCCTTGGAAAAAGCACCGCGGTCCACAAAGAAATTAAGGTACGGCCCCTTCGCCTCTACCTTCGATAGCCAGGAAGCGGAAAGTTTCTCGGACGTAGAAAGCTCGGAAGCGATCATGTTCGGGGCTTTATGCATCGTCTTGGCAAGCATGAAGCACGGGAACGCAAAATCACCCATATCTTCCTGCGGCGGGATCTCCAGCAGGCGGTTCACCTGATCGAGCTCTAAGCCCGTAATTTCCGATACTTTTTCCGCCACGGCACATCTAAAATCCATGTTCAAAACACCTCTTTAATATTCTTCTTCTTTTCTTTTCAATGACATTCGTCCGTATATTATACTATATAATCACAATTTGTGATATGATAAGGTCTAATTTGAGATAGAAGATCAGGAGGGGACTTCTTCTTGTTTGCATATTTAATTTCAAATAGATACATCTATCTGATCGGGCCGATCGTGACCCTGATCTTTACTTTTATATCGATCAGGCTTCAGAATAAAAAGCTTCCGTCCGACGGGGGCAGAGCTTTTGCCGTAGATGGAGCCTCCGCGAAGGGAAAGCCGACCTCTGCCGGCATCATCTTCATCTCCTGTCTTTTTGTGGGCGTGGGACTTTTTTCCGAGGTCACCTGGGAATACGCACTTCTCTATCTTTGTGCGATGCTGGCCATGGTCTGCGGTTACCTCGATGATAAGAATCCCTGGTCCGCGACGAAAAAGGGTCTTACCGATGTCGTGATCGCGCTGGCTTCCGGTACCCTTGCGTCCTTCATCTTCCCGAGGACCGTCGATATCTTCATCCTCGACCTCAGTTTCTCCATCCCGCAGCCGCTTTATATCTTCCTGGCGGCCTGCCTCGTATGGGCTTCCATCAACTTTACGAATGCATCTGACGGCGTTGACGGTCTCTGCGGAAACCTCACCATGGTCTCCACCGTTACCTACTTTGTCATGACGATCATGACGAAGCGCGTTTCCATGATGAATAACGTCATGCTCTACCTCTGTGTCGTCCTGATCGTGTACCTGTGGTATAACTGCCATCCAAGTACGATGCTCATGGGTGACTCCGGCTCTCAGGCGATCGGTGTGTTTCTGGCCTTCTTCGCAATGGCATCGGGAAATCCGTTCTCGTATCTCATCATCTGCCTGCCGATGGTTTTGGACGGCGGTTCTTCTCTGTTTAAGCTTCTGGTCTGCCGCGTGACGAAAAAGAAGTTCATGAGCAAGATCCGTACCCCTCTTCATGACCACTGCCGTAAGGAATGGTCCTGGGCCAATCAGATGGTCACAGAAAGATTCACCCTCATTCACTTAATGATCGAGGGTGCCTATCTTCTGATATTATATTTTTCTCTCTGATTCTTTTCGAAAAGATCCGGTTTAGAAGTCAAAATCCAGGAAGTCATCATCGACGGACTCGGAGGTATCTGCACGCAGATCCATCTCTTCCGTATAGTCTTCCTTGAGGATCGTCTCCTTAAACTCTTCCTTCTTCTTGACCGGACGATATTTCATCGCATCTTCGGCGAACGGATTCATCGCGATCTCGGATATATCCTTCAGTTCTTCCACAGAGGAAGCAGGAGCGACAGCCGGTTCTTCGGCTTTAGCAGAAACTTCTGTCTTTTCCGGTTCCTCCTTCGTCGGATTTTCTTCAAAAGCTGATTCAGCCGCAGATCCTACAGACTTTCCAAAGTCAGGCTGCTTTATAGATTCTATACTCGGCAGCTGGAAAAGCGCATCGAGCGCAGACGTGTCATTCTTCTTGACCGCTGTTGCCGCCGCTTCAGACGCAGCTGCCGCCTCAGCCTCAGCATCTTTTCTGGCCTGCGCCTTATCTCTAGCCGCCTGGATCGCCTTCTTCTTCTCTTCGTCAGCGATCTTCTGTTCTTCCTGAGCCTTCGCCTGAGCAGCTTCCTCACGCTCACGGCATAGACGACGAAGCTCCTCTGCACGCTGCAGTTCTTTCTCCTTTGCACGGCGGACTTCCGCATCTGCGACCTCCTGACTCATCTGCTGAAGTTCCTTAAGATCCGGTGAAAGATCGGCTTTCTTCGCCAGGTCCTTGATACTCGGCTTCTTCTGCGGATCTTTTGCGACCTCCAACGCCTTCTCCGAAGGCGCAGTAAAGTCAGACGCCGCATCCAGGATCTCCTGCATATTCGGAAGTCTGATCTTCGATTCAAACTTATATTTTCTTTCTTTCATACCGTCGCTCATGACTTATCCCCCAAATCAGATCAACTGCAATATCAAGCCTACCGCTGTCGCGATAAAAGCACCACTCATCAGAAGGAAAAGCCACAGCGGAACCGTTTTCCTTCTCTTTCCCTCCGAAGGCAATGTAGTCTTCTCTTCTCCTTCTTCTTTACTATTATCCCCTTGTGTGACTTTTTCAGTCTCTTCTTCGGGCTGTTTTTTCTCCGAAGGCTCATCTTCGGAAACAGCCGCTTTACTTACATTCTCGACCGGTTTGCCCGCGCTGATCGCACTTAAGATCTCCTGCGCATGCTTTACCTTCGGGACCCATTCCATCTGCACGGAACGGATCGTATCTTCGTGATTTCTGTCAAAGCGCTCCTTACTGTCATTTATAGCACTAAAGTCCGGAACTTTGGTATCCGGAAGGTAAAGGATACCGACAGATGCATCATCCGTATTCTGTCCGGCGCCGATGACGAATTCCTGGATCGTAGAGGACAGTTCTTTCTCTGCCTCTTCTTTTCCTTTGGCGGCAAGCTCCGCAAGACGCGCAACAACGGGTCTTATGAGCTGCGTAGAGGAATCATAGACCATCTCCTCCACCCCATCTGTCATCAGAACGAATGCGTGGGTATCGTCCGTCGTCGTACGAAGGAAACGCAGATATTCCTGCGCATTCGGGAACGTGATGAAATATGTGGACGAAGCGTTCTCTCCGTTGGCCGGAAGCGTCAGCGGCGAAATGCCCGAAGACGAGATCCTGCAGATCATGCCGTCACCGATATGACCGGCCAGAACGAGATCTCCTTTTACCGCTACGAAAAGAAGCGTACACGATAGTCTCTCCAGACCGTCCAGCTGATGCTCGACCAGAAGATCTGCCATCGAGGAGTGGACCGCAGTCACCAGAAGGCTTCGGGAAATGCTCTCTCTGTTTTCAAAGTAAAAAGCATCGAAATGGTCGCAGAGAAGATTCGCGATCGTATCGACAGCACACTTAGACCCGAAGCGGGCATGTGTATACTTCGCTCCGCCTGCGCCGTCGGAAACACATACGACAGATACGCCGTTTCTGGAAAGAGTACATGAAGAATCCTCGCAGGGGGTGCCGCGATTTACATGCTTATTTCCGATCAGAGATGTATTAACGAGTACTGGCTTCTCTCTCATGGATCACTGGTTCTCCTGGATCGCCTTGAAGAAATCATCCATCGCGATGGAGTTTCCTTCCGGTTCAGTATTGAGACTATAAAGCGCATCGTTATTCATGCTGTTGGATACGACCGAAGATGAACTGGATCCGAGGAAAGCAAAGAGCTTACCAAACTGAGCAGTGCTGATGGAGATCGGCTTTTCACGCTTGCCGGAAAGTCTCTGGAGCATCGGGAAATCCGCACTGTTGCCGACACCGATGTTGAATACGACGAGCTTATCGTTATCTTCGAGTTCACGAACGGCCTCGATCGCCTTTTCCATATTCTCCACGGCATTATCGCCCTGCGGCGCACCGTCTGTAATAACGACGAGCCATGGCTGATAGTACTTGATGCCCATTTCCTTATAGCCTTCTTTTCGCGCATTTAATAACTCGAGAGCAGTTAAGATTCCTTCACCGATCGGCGTCAGGCTCGTGGTCGCCGTAAGACGCGGAATAGATGTGTCTTTACCGGTCTTTCCAAAAGGCAGGAAGATATCGACGGATCCGCCAAAAGTGATGATCGCGATATCCGCCGAGGACTTCGTCTCCTCGTTTTCACGGATGGACGCGAAAAAGCTCTGAAGACCATCGTTTAGCTGCTCGATCGGATATCCTGCCATAGAACCACTGATATCCAGGCAGAAGCAGATCGGCAGGCGGCGTCTGGTGCTGCTGCCGAAATCCGATTTTGAAAAACCATTCATTTCGTTGCTCATACTATTTCTCCTCCAGGAAAAAACTTAAGACATTAAGATGGCGAGGTAAGCGACCGCACCGAGTACCAGGACCGCAAAAATACCAAAAAGGATCTTCCCCAACAGTCCTTTTCCAGAAGACTTATCCTTCATCATGGAAGTTTGCGGAGCACTGCCTTTCTGGCTGGCAAAACTAGCGGACGAACTGTTCATATGGCTGGCGAGCGCACTGGCCTGCGAAGCTGTATTCGTGGCCGTTTTAACCGCCTTGGGCGAAGGTGCAGATGAACTTCCCTTAAAGGCAGGGGAAGCGGCTGTGCTCTTCGGCTTTTCCGCCGGCTGAGCCTGCTGCAGCGAAGAAGGCATCTGGCGCGTATAGGAATCGACCGCCTCACGGGAATTCATGTTCGATTTCATGATCGCTTCTCTTACACTGACCTTGCCGGACGGCTTTTTCGCTGGTGCTTCTTCTTCCGCCACATAATACGGGAAGACGCGGTAGACCTCTTCATCATCGAACTCGTGGTTGGAAAGCATATTCCGGTATTCCTCAAGAGCGACGGTCCACTCAACACAGTTAAAGAGTTCGCCTTTGGCAAACGCCCGCACGAACATGTCCTTCAGAGTAGGTGTTAAGGCGTCCCAGATCTTATCGTATCCGCCGATCGGGATCCTCTCATTCTCGGAATCATCGACCGTATACGGGAAAGAACGCGCTTCCATCTCATCTCTTAACATCTCCAGACCGTTTCTCTGCGCGTAGGGGTGCTGACCGCAGAAAAGCATCGAGAATACTAAGATGGAGACGGAATAGTCCTCGTCCTGGGGACGGCGTAAAAACGAAGTAAAGGATTTGCCCCAGAGTTCCGGGCGCGTGAATTCTTCCGTTCCGACCGGGCACGGAAGATCTTCGTACTGGATACTGTCCATATCGATGAGGTAAAGGTTTTCCTCATCTTCGAGCATGGCATTCTTAAGCTGGATATCACCTACGATAACGCCGTGAAGATGCAGATAATCCATGGCACGCAGAAATGAGATCGCCGAATCTACAACGTGCAGACGTGTCCAGCTCGGGAAATACTTCTCCATCGCATCCGGACCGTCAAAGGCGCGACTGATCGTGGTGCCGGAAGCCTTACGCATCATGTAACCGACCGGAATATGCTCCGACGAGAAAAGAAGGCGGTAAGGCCAGCAGATATTGTCCGTCTCGAGTTCGAGATTTCTCATCTTCATGAGTTTATACCAGCGGAGCGGAGTAATGCCGCCACGATGGTAAACTTTTGCGACCCACTTATCATGCTGGGTGCAGAATACGAGTCCCTCTGCACCTGTGCTGATCAGGGAAGTCAGCGTGATCTTCTCATCATCGTCGGTAAAAAGGATATCACCGACGCCGAAATTTAAGTCTGTCGCAATAAAGTCCGCATTCCCGGCAATCGGGTTCACGGAATAGGGGGTCTCTGTTTCCAGACATTCGGAAATAGACGGATAGAACTTCAGTCTTCCGCGGTTGATCACAAATACGGCACATTTGCCCTGGGCATTGATATTGCGAAGTCGGGAAAAAGCGGTGCTGTTTCTTCCGATGAAGAGGCACTCATCTTCGTTACCGATATGTTCGAGGAAAAAGTCTGCAATGGACGCGCTCTTACTGGCGCGCAGGAGTTTCGCATCGACGAGGGATTTCAGGGCATATTTAATACCATCAGCCGTATCTGCTTCATTCGGATTATTCGCCCGAAGGACGCTCTCATGAAAAGCCTTGAACGACTTGCTGATATATACAGTCTTATTTTGCGCGACCACGTCGCTGATCAGCGTCTCGATGATCTCGGGATCCCCAATCTCGAGCATCGCTGAATAATCAACCACAAGGGATCGAAACCCCTGCAGTATCTCGGCAAAATCAGCCATAAACACCCCCACATCATTTGCTTTAAATATTATAAAGCAACGATGTATATGTAACAAGGTATTTTCAGCCAAATTCACATAAAATTCTTAAAAAAACCTATGAATAGCTTCTACTTGTTATGAGCAGACAAAAAATCAGACATCAAAGCAGCGGAGAAGGTCCTCCAGAGTCTCTCTTCTACGGATCAGAACGTCATCACCGGATGAGGTGATAAGCACCTCTGCCGGGCGCAGACGATTGTTGTAATTCGAGCTCATAGAGAAGCCATATGCACCAGCATCCAGAACACAGACGATATCCTTTTCCTTTGTGACCGGAAGTTCTCTGTCCTTGGCGACGATATCACCGCTTTCGCAGATGTTTCCGACTACAGAATAAACATCACGTGGGCCATCTGTGACCGGCTTGCCATCACGGTAGATCTCCACATCGTGCCAGGAATCGTAAAGCTCCGGGCGGATCAGGACATTCATGCCGATATCCGTTCCGACATACTTATGGCCGTAGTTCTCCTTAACAGAGTGGACTCCGCCGAGAAGCACACAGCTCTCCGCAACGACATAACGGCCGGGCTCGGTCTTAAAGAGAACATCCCTCCCCGTGGTCGCCTTCCACTCGGTAAGAAGCTTGTCGAGTTCGGCCTTAAAGGTCTCGATATCAAACTCCGGTTCATCGCTAAGCTTATGGTACGGGGTACCGAAACCGCCGCCAAAATCCAGGAATTCAAGCTCATCGAAATCCTCCGCATAGTGCAGGAAGTTGTGACAAGCCTCAAGGAAGGGCTTATAGTCCATAAAGAGAGAACCGATATGCTGGTTTAGTCCAACGATATGCAGGTCATACTTTTGGGCGATCTCGTGGATCTTCGGGATGTCCTGAGCAGCGACACCAAACTTGGTCTTCTTACCTGCCGTTACGACCTTATCGTGATGGCCGGCACCTACGCCCGGGTTGATGCGCACAGAGAGCTTGCCGCCACGGTTCAGTCGACCGAACATCTCCAGCTGGGAAAGGCTGTCGACACTTATGACGACGCCCTCATCGATGGCATACTGCATCTCCTCTTCAGAAACGTTATTGGACACATAGAAGATCCGTTCACTCGGAAAACCGGCCTTCTTTAACACGAAGATCTCTCCCGGACTCATCGCGTCACAATTAAGGCCTTCCTCCAGAGCGATCTTCAGGATCGTCATGTTAGAATTCGTCTTTATGGAAAAGTTAGAGGTGAAACGGTGGTTCGGAAGAAGTCCTGCCACTCTTCTCATCTGCTTTCGAAGGATGTCCTCGTTATATACGAAAAGCGGAGTGCCGTACTTCTTTACCAGCGCTTCCGGATCTGTGTTACCAAAGAAATTTACCTGTCTCGTATAAGAGTCCATAGCCATACCTCATCTTCTTGGATTTTGCAACTATTGTATCATGTCCCTGCAAATTATAAAGTAACTGCGAGTATAAATCAATCCGTGATTCCGACGAGTTTCATTAGATATTTAGCGTTTGTTTCGGTCGACATGCCATCTTTGAGTTTATAGTCAAAATGCAAGCCATCATCATCATAAAATTCAGAAAAATGATAATACGCCAGATTCACTTCGTTGTTTCCGTTCATCTTGCAAAGCTCGTAGTCATGGGTAGACATCATGCCGATGATCGAATCCTTATTGAGCTTTAGAAGCACCGTCCAGGCGCCGTCTGTACGGTCTTTGGAGTTCGTGCCGCGGAAGATCTCGTCGATCAGGTAAAGAAGCGGTCTTCCCTTTTCTGCCAGACTTACGATACGCTCGATCTTCAGAAGTTCCGCATAGAATGTGGAGACACCTTCGGAAAGATTATCGGATATACGCATGGAAGCACCGATATTCATAAGGGAAAGCTTCAGGGATGTGCACGGGCAGGAGGCACCGGAATAGGCAAGTACGCTGTTGATACCGACGGTACGGAGAAGTGTCGTCTTACCGGACATATTCGATCCGGTGATCATGGCGCAGCCCTTCTTAAGCGAGAAATCATTTCTTACGAGTTTTTCGACAGGGATCAGCGGGTGGCCGATCTCTTTTCCCTCGAAGAAAGGCTGTTCAGACTCAGAAAGCTCAGGAACACATCCGTCCGGATAGATCGTCCTCATGACCGAAAGGCTCATCAGGGCCTCCCATTCGCCGATCGCGGAAAGCTTATCCGGGATCGTACTGCCCGACTTTTCGCGCCAGTTTTCCAGCAGATGGATACACAGTTCGTCAAACGGGAACACGGCATTTAGTACGAAATATAAAAGCGGCTGCATTCTCGCCTGAATAAGAAGACAGATCTTATAAAGGCTTACGAGCTGGTTGGATGCCGACTGGTTCTTCCCTTCCGTCTCTCCTTCGCCGAAAAGACGTGCCTTGATGGCTTTTAAATACTCCGACTCCACCTTCACGTTTTCAAGATCGGTAAAGATATTGGAATATGCGCGAAGCTCCGGATAGAATTTCTCTACCAGACCGAAGGTGATGCCGTTTGCCTTAAAGCTTAATGCCATAAGGAATAACTGCAGTACGAAAAAGGCCATCGGCGCAAAATACACATATCCGCCGAAGATCGATGCAATAATGAAGCTGACCCAGAGAAGAACGGAATTAACTATGCGGAGGATCGTCATAGTCTTACCGGCTGAAGCGGTCTTATCCGCGATAAAAGCAAGAAGCGCCTGCGGGGACGCCTTCTTCTTCACATTCATCTTCGTAGAAGCCTCGAGTTCCTCAACGAGCACGAGCTGTCCGGCCAGTTCTGCGACCGCCTCCTGGCGCGCTTTGATCGACTTAAGATCCATATTCTCTTCCGCCGCTGTCAGAAGCCACTTCTGAAGCTGTCTTCTGCCATATCCTGTATGCGCCACGCTGATCAGAGAAAACAGCGATCTCTTTCCGAAAAGGTCCAGATCTCCGGAGAACGGGTGCTTATCGATCTGAAGGTCTTCTCCGTCATCCGTAAGCTTGGAAAAATCATGTTTTGTCCTTGCGATATACTGCTCATGGATCTTTAAGATCTCATTGATCCGGGTCGCCTGCGCCTTGAGTTTTCCGTGTTTTACTACGAAAACAATAAATACCAGCAAGCAGAAGATAGCACCGATCAGGTATCCGATCTGCCTGTCCCTGATAAAAAAGAGTACGGTAAAGAGGATAAGGGCAATAAAAAAAGCACCTCGAAGGTTTGCAAGATTACCGGCTTTTTCTTTCAGGGTCTTTAATTCCCGGCTAAGCGAATCGCTTCTTTCCTTCAGCTCAGAGTCTCTTTTTTCCGTTCGTTCGCTCATTCAGATTTCAGTCTTTCTTCTTAGGTTTTGATCCCGCTTTGGAAGCAGGTTTCTTCGCTGCCGGCTTTTTCGCCGCCGGTTTTTTCGCAGGTGTCTTCTTTCCCTTAGTTTCCGGCTTTTTCTTCGGAATGTATTTGGAAATAACGGTATCAAGCACCGTGCCGATGCTGTCATGGATCGTCAGCATAGCCTGAAGGTCCAGATATGTGGAGCTCTTGTTGATGATGACTACGCGGTCGCTCTTCAGGAACTGGGCAAATGTCGCCGCCGGATATACGGTAAGAGACGTGCCGCCGATGATCAGAAGGTCTGCTTTCTTTATGGCCTTGACCGCATTATCGATATTCTCGTGTTCGAGATGTTCTTCGTAAAGAACGACATCCGGACGGACGATCCCGCCGCACTTCTTACAGCGCGGAACACCATCGGTCGAAAGGACATATTCCAGATCGTATTTTTCACCGCAGTCGATGCAATAGTTTCTGAATACAGACCCATGCAGTTCGATGGTCGTCGTCGATCCTGCCATCTGATGGAGATTATCGATATTCTGTGTAATGGTCGCTTTCAGTTTTCCCTGCTTTTCCAGTCGGACCAGTGCCTTATGCGCCTTGTTCGGACGGGCTTTCGGGTAGCATAGTTTCCTTCTGTAAAAGTCAAAAAACTCTTCCGGATGGGCTTCAAAAAACGAGTGGCTGATGATATCCACCGGGCGGTAGGAAAGACCGCTCTCCTGGTTAAAGATACCTTCGCCACTTCTAAAATCAGGGATACCGCTTTCTGTGGACACGCCCGCACCACCAAGGAAAACGATATAATTCGATTCCTTGATCAGCTGTTTCAGTTGCTCGAGTTTTCTTTCCCGCGCGCCTTCATACCTGTCGAGTCTGGTTTCCACTAAGTTACCCCTCTTACGTCAAAAAACTGTATATTCTGTCTGAATAGTGATTACTCGATGAAGCTGTCGTGAGCGATCGCACCATCGTTCGCTGTACCGAACATTTCCTTACCGAGTACACGCTTCTCATCACGCTCTTTTTCGGCAATGGAGGAAAGTGCATCACGTGTGCGGTCCGGATTCTTAATATTCTCCAGAAGGATGATCGGTGTGGATTTATCTGCAGTAGAAAGCTCGATCGTTCCCACCTTGAAAATGCGCTGCCAGAAGCTCTTTTTAAGACGTACGTCGAGAACACGGTACATAAGGAGTTCATCCTTCACTACTTTAAAAAAGCCCCTTTCCATAAAGAGACGGTTCTCACTGAAGGAATATTTTGTAAACGTAATAGGAAGACCTAAGATCCTCTTCTTATCCTTCCAGATGATCTGTTCTTCTACGATATAGTCATTTAATTTGTCTACCTTAGCCATCTCGCACCTCCGAAATTAACCTATTGTTATTATAGTGTTATACCTATTTTTCGTCTAGCAAAAAGAACAAATATCACAAATTCGTAATACAAAGTTTAAAGTTTATGATGCGTAGTCGATGTAGCAGGCCTCATAATACGGACACCAGCTGTGCGTCGATCTCATCATCGTATCGCCCTTAAGATAGAAATCGTAGCGGATCATGCTGGGTACGTCCGGGATCGGATCGTCCCAGGTCACATCGACGTGATACCAGGTCGCATTCACCTTCACCTGACACCAGGCATGTGCACCATCTCCGTATGCGAAAGTCGAGGTTCCCGAAATGACCTTACAGGGGATCCCGCTCAGAAGGCAAAGTGCAGCAAAGGCTTCGGAATAGGCCTGACATTGCGCTTTCTTTTCATTCAGAAGTACATAGGTGGTGGCATAATGGTCGATATCGCCATCCACGGCGTACTCACAGTGGGAGATAAGGTAGTCATGGATCTTCATGACCTTCTCTTCATCACCCATTCTTTCAGTGATGATGTTGTCCCTGATCTCCAAAAGTGCCTTGCCGACTTGTTCCGCATCCTCTGTCGGATACTTGTCGACGTTCTTGGCATAAAGATACTTCATAGCCTGTCCGCAGGCATTGTAGGTCATTTCGATCTTGAGTTTGCAGACCGTCTCTTTTTCCGTATAGGAAAGCTTAACATCCTTTTCGCGGAAAGCCGAATGAAGCGCGAATTCCGAGTCCAGTTCATTCCAGAACTTCATGAACTCGTCATAGGAATCCGTCTGCACATAGACGGTATCTTCAAATTTATAAAGTGCATCGTTTACGGCATCGAAAAGCTGCTTGGCGCTGATGACATAGGTGTACTCGTGATTGTCCTGTTTAAGAAGCAGCATATTCATGCATCCCGACATGAATATCGCAAGAAAGACCGTCAGAAAAACGGCCGCTATGGTCTTTTTATGCGCTCTTTTTACGTGCTGCATCGTACACCTCTTCTTTTTTGAACAATCTGGAATAATCGACGTTACGGAGCGTGTCGCCGGTAAGCATACAGCGGTCGAAATACAGATAGTTGTCACCATAAGTATAATACGGAGTCGGACCGACACCGAAGAAAATTCGGAATCCCTTGTCTTTCAGATAAACGCACCTCGGGTCGGAACCGCGGATAAAGTCACCGTTCGGATATACCAGTATGGATACCGGGCCTGTTAGAGATCCCACCTGATCGAGCCATTTCTCGGTATCATTCTGGATCGTGGCCTGCTCCACATGATTTGCGTTAATGAAACCATAGGTCGACGATGCCATGATCCAGCCGGAATCCTTAAGCTTCTCGATAAGTGCCAGGACAGTAGCGCGGTTTGTCTCGATCTCCTTATCAGTAAGGTCGATACCCGGAAGTCCCGCGGACTCCAGTCCCTTGTTTCTGTCGTCGAGCTGGTCGACATCCGTCACATAACCGAGTACAGACTGGTATCCGGTCATGGAGATGACGCCTTTGACGCCGTTATAGGAGAAGTCCGGATGTTCTTCGATAAAGGCATCGAGGATACCGATAGCTTCACAGTTACGGCTCACGACCGTCTGGCCGTTCGAACTGATGTATTCGCCGCAGATCTGTCCCATATCGTTCTGCACCAGGCGCTGGCACATGCCGACCTTTCCACGGGACGCCGTATAGGAGAAGTCCTCCAGGATAATGACCAGCGGCTTCTTTCCTTCCGGAAGCATGATCTCCTTGGCATTAATAAACCCGGTATTCTCCAGATCCGCCATCGAGGTCGGATCGATCAGACAGTATCCTTTTTTATAGAGGATATTGAGGATCGCGCGGAATTCCGAAGTCGTTATATAGTATGCATCCGTCGAAGACACGTAGTTATCTTCGAATGCGACCTTCGTATCGGCGATCAGCGGTTTGACACAGAGGACTTCGACCGAACCCTTATAGGTCCCGACCGGACTCGTATTCGACGTTGCCATGAAAAGATTGGACTGGATGATCTGGTCTTCAGGGAAGATCCTGGCCAGGTCCGAAAGAAGCGTCTCAGCAGAATAATACTGAAAGTTCGCGAGCATATGGTCCGCGATCTTCATCATGGGCTGGTACATCTCCGTCTTACAGTCCTCAAGACGCTTCTGGGCAAATTCATTTACAAAGCCTTCCGAGTTCTCGATAACGTATTCGTAGTACTTAACGGCATCAATATATTCTTCATTTGTGAAAAGCGCCTCTGCACTCTGCACATCACCACGGGAGAGCTCGATCTGGTCGATCTCTGCGCGGAGAGGTCTTACCGCCGCCGTGATATTGCTTAAATTCTCAAGCTTTTCGAAAATAAACATCAGCGTCGGCTTTTCGATCGTGCCCAGAAGGAATTCCTCGCAAAGGCCGGTGAGCCAGTTAGTCATTCTCGCACCGGTCAATTCGCTCAATCCCTCCAGAAAAGCGATATCGTCGTTTGTCGGAGTATATCTTTCGTTGCGGATCTTCTCCTCGATCTGGGTAACACGCTCATTCACCTTCGCTTCCATCTGCGTAAGGATCTCATATTCCCCTGTAAGGTCGCTGTTATCGCCGGGATCTCTGTTGATGATGGTATCGTTCAGATCACGGTACATGGAAAGTGCCGTATCGTAGTCGCGTTTATCGAGGGCCTCGTTAAAACCAGGCATAACTCCGGCCAGACGGCGGGTATCTTTACTGACAAAGACCATGACGGCGAACATGACAAGCAGGCAGGCGATACCGATGCCGATCAGGACCCAGGTTCCGATCGAACGGGGCTTGTCCACCGATACAGAATGTCCGCCAAATTCCATCATGTGTCAGCTGTCTCCTTTTACTTGTCGCTGCACCCTATCTTCTATCATAGATCGCCGAGTGTCAACTGCCGGTCCTCGATCGTCTCTTCCTTAAGATAGTATCCGATCGCCGGAAGACGTCTGACGCGGTAGTACTCCGGATCCGTAAAGCCCGTTTCTTCAAGAGGCTTAACTTCCGTCATGACGCTTCCGCGCTTGCTGGTCAGTACCTGCACGCCCTGCGAAGAACGCGTGGTCTTAAGAGGGATCAGCGAAGTATCGAAAACAATTGCTTTTCGAAGGTTCGAGAACGCCGCCATCGTCACGTCTTCTGTGATGTAGTGGATGCTCACCAGAGGTGACAGATCACTGCAGGCATGAATGAGTTTCTTTCTGTTCTGCTTGGTCTCGTAGGCTGCCATCGGGATCTTGCTGATCTTTCCGTTTTCAAAGGCGAAGAGGATATTCCCCTTATAATCGTCGGTAACATGCATAAAGAGGATCTTCTCCCCGTCTTCCATAGAAAGGAGGTTCGGCAGATATCCGCCATATTCGCTCGGTTTCGTATCCGGAAGCTCGAATGCCCTTACCTTATAGCAGTTGCACTTATCGGAGAAGAACAGTATCTCGGACTTGTTCGTTCCTTCAAGTTCCATGACGATCGTATCGTCTTCCTTGATCTTAAGATCACCGGCATTACGAAGCGATGTGAGCGCGATCTTCTTGATATAGCCATGATCGGAGAGGAAGAGCTTTAAGCGGTAATCTTCGATCATGTTGGAATCGCTGAATGTCGCGGCTTCCTCTGCACGGAGAAGTTCGGTCCTTCTTTCCTGGCCGTACTTCTTGGCAACGTTCTCCAGACCCTTGATGATCAGTGCATCGAGGCGGCTCGGCTTGGCGATGATGTCTTCAAGATCTTTGATCTCTTTTTCGAGGTTCTCTCTGTCCGCCGTACGGTTGATGATGTACTGGCGGTTGATATTACGGAGTTTGATCTCCGCGACGTACTCGGCCTGCAGGCTGTCGATATCGAATCCCTTCATGAGGTTCGGGACAACATCGGCTTCCAGCTCGGTATTACGGATAATGGCGATGGCCTTATCGATATCGAGGAGGATCTTGGCAAGACCATCGAGAAGATGGAGTTTATCCTTCTTCTTATCCATCTCATATACGACTTCTCTCTTCTGGCAGGCACGTCTCCAGACGATCCACTCCGCGAGGAGCTGATTGACCCCCATCACTCTCGGATATCCGTTGATGAGGACATTAAAGTTACAGGAGAATACATCTTCGAGTTTCGTGAAACGGAAGAGCTTCGTCATCAGGGCATCAAGGTCCGTACCTCGCTTACACTCGATACAGATCTTCAAGCCGTCAAGGTCGGTCTCGTCACGGACATCGTTGATCTCCTTGACTTTTCCGGACTTAACGAGTTCCGTGATCTCGTCAATGACGGCCTCTGCGGTCGTCGTATACGGGATCTGCGTCACTTCGATGAGGTTATTCGACTTATCGGCAAAATACTTACTGCGGATACGGATCGGGCCGCGGCCGGTTTCATAGATCGTGCGCATAGCTGCTTCATCGTAGAGGATGATACCTCCGCCCGGGAAATCCGGAGCCGGCATCACGGAAAGAAGATCGGCCGTCGGATCTTTCATATAGGCGACAGTTGCTTCGCATACTTCCTTAATGTTAAAAGAACAGATATTGGATGCCATACCGGCAGCAATACCCTGGTTGCTGTTGACAAGGATCGACGGATAGCTCGCCGGAAGAAGCACCGGCTCCTTCATAGTGCCGTCGTAGTTATCGACGAAATCCACAGCATTCTTATCAAGACCGCGGAAGAGCTCCTCACAGAGCTTTTCGAGACGGACCTCGGTATATCTCGGAGCCGCATACTGCATATCTCGGGAATACTGCTTACCGAAGTTACCCTTTGAATCGACATATGGATGCAAAAGCGCACCGTTACCTCTGGCGAGACGCACCATCGTCTCGTAGATCGCCATATCACCATGCGGGTTAAGCTTCATGGTCTGTCCGACGACGTTACTGGATTTCGTACGGTTTCCGGTCAGAAGTCCCATCTTATACATCGTGTAAAGAAGCTTTCTGTGGGAAGGCTTGAAACCATCGATCTCCGGGATCGCACGGGACACGATGATACTCATCGCATAGGGCATGAAGTTGCTCTCGAGAGTATCGTTAATATCCTGCAGTGTCGGCGGAGCCGGCGGAAGGCCCTGGGACTGGTCTTTCAGGGAATTTCTCTCCGGTACTTCGCTTGTATCTTTCTTTGCGCTCTTTCTAGCCATGTTCTCTCTCTCTTCTTAATTAGTCTACGTCCAGCATCTCAAGGTACAGATGACCATCGCGTTCGATATGTTCTTTTCTTCCGGCAAGATTATCGCCGAGGAGAAGCTCAAAGGTCTCCATCGTGGCCTGCTCGTCACCCGGCACGACCTTGATAAGTCGTCGCGTGACCGGATTCATCGTGGTCTCCCACATCATCTCCGGTTCGTTCTCACCAAGACCCTTCGATCTTTGGAGCGTGCACTTCTCACTCGGATATTTCTGCAATATCTCAGCCTTTTCCTTCTCGTTATAGGCGAACATCGTCTTCTCTTCGCCTTTGTTCCGGTAAGTGATCTCAAAGAGCGGAGATTCCGCAATGAAGACTTTACCTTCTGCAATCAGCGTCGGCATAAGACGGAAGATCATGGCGAGGATCAGGGTACGGATATGAAATCCGTCGACGTCGGCATCGGTACAGATAATGATCTTGTTCCAGCGAAGCAGCGACAGATCAAAGGACGAAAGATCCTTATTATGCTTGGTCTGGATCTCGACACCGCAACCTAATACTTTGATCAGATCCGTGATGATCTCGCTTTTAAAGATCGTCGGATAGTCTGCTTTCAAGCAGTTCAAGATCTTACCTCTTACCGGCATGATCGCCTGGAATTCGGCATCACGGCCCATCTTACAGGAACCTAAAGCGGAATCACCCTCTACGATATAAAGCTCTCTCTGCTCTACATCCTTCGTTCGGCAGTCGACGAACTTCTTGACGCGGTTATTGATATCGATACTGCCCATAAGCTTCTTCTTGACGTTCAGTCGCGTCTTTTCCGCGTTCTCACGGGATCTCTTGTTGATCAGGATCTGCTCGACGACACGGTCACCCTCGGGCTTATTCTCGATAAACCACACTTCAAGCTTCTGGCGGATCAGGTCAGCCATGAAGTCCTGAATGAACTTATTCGTGATAGCTTTCTTCGTCTGGTTCTCGTAACTGGTCTGGGTGGAAAAAGAACTCGTGACGAGGATCAGGCTGTCCGCGATATCCTGGAACACGATCTTGCTCTCATTGGCTTTATACTTGTCTCTGGCGCGGATCTGTCTGTCGATCTCCGCTGTAAAGGCGGATCTTACAGCCTTATCCGGAGCACCGCCGTGCTCGAGGAAACTGGAGTTGTGGTAATACTCCAGGATATTCGTCTCATTATTAAAGCAGAAAGCCACCTGACACTTGACCTTATATTCCGGCTTATCGGCACGATCCTTACCTCTTCCCATTCCGTCGAAAGACGCCGGTGCGGAAAGGCCCTTATCGCCGTTAAACTCCGCCACATACCCCTCGATACCGGAAGGATAGCAGAATGTATATTCTTCGCCGCTTTCCTCGTCTTTCAGGATAAATGTCACGCCGCTGTTGACGACTGCCTGTCGCTTTAAGATCTGAAGGAAAGATTCCAGAGGGATACGGATGTCCGTAAATACCTCTCTGTCCGGCTTCCACTTCTGGATAGTACCCGTTCTCTTAAAGCGGGTCGCTTCCTTAAAAAGCCCGCCGATATTCTCGCCCTTTTCGAAATGCAGGCTGTATTTAAAGCCGTCACGGAAGACCGTAACATCGAAATACTCTGAGGAATACTGCGTCGCGCAGGCACCTAAGCCGTTAAGGCCTAAGCTGAACTCATAGCTCTCACCGGTATCGTTGTTATACTTACCGCCGGCATAAAGCTCGCAGTACACGAGTTCCCAGTTAAAACGCTGTTCCTTCGTGTTATAGTCGAGAGGAATACCACGCCCGAAGTCTTCGACAGAGATGGAGCCGTCTTTATAGCGAACTACCTCGATCTTATCACCATAACCTTCACGCGCTTCGTCGATCGAGTTACTTAAGATCTCGAAAAACGAGTGTTCACAGCCCTCAAGGCCGTCCGATCCGAAGATAACGCCCGGGCGTTTTCTAACGCGGTCCGCACCTTTTAATGCTGTAATGGTATCGTTACCATACGATGACTTGCTTGGCATAAATACACCTCACCCCACATATAATCCATAAGATTATACCACAACATCATGTGGTGTTCTTCGACAAATACTACTAAATTTGCTAAAAATGTCGTTTTTCCTCGAAAAAAGCAACAAAAAAGGAGCAGATCATCTGCTCCTTTTTTGCTTCGTGGTGAGCCCAGGGGGACTCGAACCTCCGGCCCACAGCTTAGAAGGCTGTTGCTCTATCCAGCTGAGCTATGGACCCACGTTGAAAGAATGACGACCACGAGGGATCGTCATTCGTTGGAGCGGGTGATGGGAATCGAACCCACGTGATCAGCTTGGAAGGCTGGAGTTCTACCATTGAACTACACCCGCACGGTGCATCTGCCATAGTCTCTTTCAAAACTTGCCTAGATATAATACTACACCGTCACGCTGTTGTCTAGCACATTTTAAAAAGAAAAATACTGATGTGAAAAACTTCTTTCCACATCAGTATTTGAAGATCTAATAGTGGTTTACGATCACGCGCCCTTTGTCGCTCCGATATAGTCGCATGATACGTAGAAGCCGTCCTCGGTCTTATACCAGTTCGTATCTGTCTTGGCCACAACGATGACCTCCATGCCCGGGGTAAGAGAACCTACCTGCTCATAATCTGTGCCAGGTCCCTTACGAACCTTAAGATAGGTCTTTACATTGATCACATACATGACCTTCGGATCCATCGGATCTTCTTTCCACTTGACTTCTACATCATTCGGAGGAAGCTCCTGTCCGTATTCGAGCAAAGTCGTCGTCGCTTCCGTCGGCGGCAATGTTTCCATCGGAGTGGTCTCGGTAGTAGACTCAGTTGTCGCGGATGTCTCTTCTTTCTTCTTGCCGCCACATGCAGCAATTCCAAGCACCATGGAACATGCCATGGTCAAAACCAGTGCTTTAACAATTATGGAAGATCGTTTCATAGGCCACGCTCCTTCACGATTTATACTTTCACTCTAATATAATAGTACAACATTCTTTGCGGATTATTGCAAACCTTTTTTACAAACAGATTACGTTTCGACGTCAGAATTGAGTTTGACGAACATAATGTGATCCTTGTAACTTCCGTCTATTTCCATGAATCGAAGATTCAGTCCCATCTTCTCAAAACCGCATTTTGTAACAACGGATATCGATCTTTCATTATGTGGCATGACATCGGCCTCGATCCTATGAAGACGGTAATACTTAAACATGAAATCACATCCTGCCATGAGCGCTTCCGTCATATATCCCTTACCCTGCTCATTTTCGTCGATATGGTAGCCGACGAAGCAGGAATTCATGCATCCACCAATGATGCTGTAAAAGGAAAGCCTTCCGATGATCCGCCAGGGTTCTTCGATCGTACTGATCCAAAGTCCCACCTGCGTATTCGTCTTGTACTGCAAAAGATCCGACTTGAGGTAAGCTTTCTGTTCAGGGACCGTGAAGTAGCGGTCCCGCTGCGTCTGGTTAAATGGCTTATGGAACTTCCTGTTTCGCGCAAGATAATCCGTCACCTTTTCGGCCGCAGAAGGCTTATAGACAGAGAGGAGAAGCCTCTTTGTCTCAAGCGTAAGCACTGCGCCCTTAACGGGAGTGATGATCTCAAACCTCGCCATCGTCTCCTTCGCCTTCCTTGTCGCCGTCCTCATCGGAATTCTCATCCGAAGCATCCTTCGACTTATCGATACGGTCCTCGATCACATTGATCACCGGTGTCGGGATCTCCGGTTCGATGACCGGTTCCGGCTTCTTTTCCGGGAATTCCGGGAAATCCGGAAGCGGTTCTTCCTTCTTTTCTTCCATGACTTCCTTTACCGCCTGCTTCGGAACATCGTCACCTGCGCGTTTTGCGCCCGGGCGCCTTGGTGCAGGGGCTTCCTCGTCACCGAACTGGTAGTAATGATCGCCTTCATCGATTCCCTCTTCAGCTTCTTCTTCGATGTCTTCGTCTTCTACTTCGTCGATATCCTCTTCGTCCCCATAGACGCCGAGAAGCTCGTTTCTTTCCTTATTTCTCAGGATCGCCATGATGATGACCATCGCCAGAAGTCCTACGCAGAAAACGCCTAAAAGGATCGAGAGTGTCTTATAGAAGTTGATGCCTGTCGATTCTTCCGCTTCCGGTGTAACTTCCGGTGTCGCGGTGACTGTATTAGTCGGTTCCGGCGTCGGAGATGGTGTCGGTGTATCCGTCGGGAGCGGGGTCGGAGTGGCCAGAAGTTCAGAGATATCGCCACGGAAAGGCATGATCATTCCTGTCTCTCCATCGAGATAATACATATTCTGCTTTCCTTCCGAACCCATAAGATAGATCAGCATCGGCTGTTCCGGATGTTCGGTATTCTTATAAACTTCGATCTCCTGCTCTTTATACGTATAAGTACTCTTTTCGTATCCGCTCGGGACTACGAATTCCTTCGGGAATGGCATGATCATCATGCTGATGACATCATTCGTATAGGTGTAGCAGGGAGAAACGGTCTGGCTGTTCAGATCATATACATAAAGACCGTTACCGGAATCAGAAAGGAGCCAGAGAAGAAGCGTTCCATCCGGTCCGACAAGACACGGGATCTTCTTACTGTTATACGTCGTTTCAGACCAGGTAAAACCGCTCGGCGCTTCCTCCAGAGATCCTTTTTCCAGGATAGTATAACTGTGATCGTTACAGGAGATGACCGGATACGGTTCCGGAGTTGGTGTCGGCGTACCTCTCGTTACGTGTATCTTATATGTACGTGTGTCACCATTTTCTGCGGTGACCGTTACTTTTACCGTATTATCGCCTCTGGAAAGATCCTTCTGCACACCGTTGAGAGAGACTTTCGCGGCGGAATGCTCTGCAGTTGCGGTTACAGCGATAGATGTTGTCGACTCGCTGACAGTCACGTGGTAGTTCTGCGTATCTTTATTAAAAGAAGGACTCAGGGTACCCGGAGCAACAGAAAGCGAGCTCAGGTAGTTGTTTCCCGAAAGAACGACAGGTGCACTGATATCGATATTTGCCGCTGCGCTTGTGCCGTAGCTTGAATAACCATCCTGAGAAGATACCTCGAGGCTAACGGAGATCTTCGTATTTCCTTCTTTAAGGCACTTGAACTCGATAACGACGATCGTCGAACCGGACGGGATCGTACAGTTATAATCCAGGAACGAGTTTCCGTCTTTTCCGAAGTTTGCCGTACCGTAGTTTCCAGCGCTCAATCCCTGAAACTGAAGATAGGAACTGTCATAGGAGAAACTTCCGTTATAACCGCCGTAAGGGCCATCGCCGCTAAGCTTGACATTTACGGAGATCGTCTTTCCGACTTCCGCACTTCCGCTCTTGGAGAGACTGGCGGCCGGATCTGCCCAGACCTTACCCGTCGAGATCACACCGATCATGATCGCTGCAGCTGTAAGAAGCGAAAGTCCTCCGCTCAGGATACTCTTTATATTTCTTCTCATTTTCATTCCTCTGTCTTCCCCGGATCTACCCGGTGCATATATTATAGTACTCATTGTTTCAGTTCGCCTTTCTTCAGCAGATATCTTGCAATTACCGTAAGATCTGCCGCATTTACCTTATTATCCTTATTCGCATCGCCTGCATTCATTCCTGCAGCGGTCAGTGTGCCTTTTCCGAGAATGCTTCTGGCGATCAGCGTCAGATCTGCCGCACTGATCTTGCCATCGCAGTTCGAATCGCCGCGGACAAATAGCGTGGCAATATAAACCGTCTTTCCTTCTGCGTCCTTGATCACGATCATATCGCCTGTGCAGACGATCTTCGAATCCGATCTGACCTGTCCGTTCTGATTCGTCTGCGTGATCTTATACCCTTCCGCGATCTGGAACATGGCTTTGGTCTCGCCTACGGTCGTTCCGGGTTCGATACCGCCAAAGAAGTTATCCTGATTTGGCAGGGTGGTCGTAAAGTAGTTCTCAAACGCTTCCGTACTTCTTGCGACGTTCAGCGTATATTCCTTTTCAAATCCGTTTTCCGCAGTGACCTTGATCACGACGGTGGTCACACTTTCACCAAGCGCAACATCTCCGATACCGCTTACCTTAGCCTTGCTGCAGGCCGGAACGGCATTGATATGAATGCTCTTACAGGAAGCCGGAACGACCAGTGAATAATCCTGGCATGTCAGTGAATCAAACTGAGGAGTAAGCGAGTATCCGTCGACAGAAAGATCTTTGAGATATGCATTCGTATTTCCGTCTTCTTTCGGCAGCGGACATGCACTCTCCGGCATATTCTTATATACAGGAATGGAAAAGAGCATCGGTGTGTCCAGTATTCCCGCTTTGGAATAGGCATTATACATCTTTTTCGATTCAGAAGCCGCTCCCCGGATATTGGTCATGTACTGATGGTTGCCGTACTGTGACTTCTCATTAGGAGAGACATTGAACTTCATGAAATAGATCGTATTCTGTCCCTTATTAATATAGTTCTCCGCGATGATCCTGCTTCCGCCGATGATCGATCTATACGGCGTGATCCACGGAAGAAGCGCATACTCATTCTTTTTTGTGATAGGATTCCCGTTTACATCCTTATAGCCGTCACGGGCAAAAGCCAGACCCTTCGCGACAGGATCTTTATCCGAGGACGCGCCGATATTAAAGTAGTTATAAAGACCGACATAGTGATTCTGATAGTAATCGGAATAATAATCACCGGAAGTGGAATTACTTCCGTTCGCCGACACTTCCTGAAGGCACTTCGCCGCAAGGAATATCGGATTGGCTTTCGATTCTTTGCCGGCCACATAAAAAGCGACCGCATAGGAGATCTGCTCTTTCCCATCGAGACTTTCGATCGTCGCCGATTCCATAAACGTCCCGTTCAGAAGTCCCTGTACCGTTTTCACAGTCTGATACTTGCTGTCAAAGGAGAGATTCAGGAACTGGAATACGCTCTGTTCCGTCAGCATGTTTCTCGGATCGAGATAATACTTCACAAGATTAGAACTTGCATTTACCCAGTAGTTTCCGTCATAGGGAGTATATTCGGAAGCAAGCCAGTCGTAGGCACCTGCAACCGTAGATTTCCATGCATCATTTACGGAATTCTCGATAAGGCTTACACCGAGACGGGATTCCAGATTCACCGTATCTTCGAAGGATCTTGACACATTCACGGCACGGAAATGCCAGTTCGGATGAGCTTTATGGAGCTTCTGAAGATATGGCTTATAACTTTCCGGGAAGGCTGCCAGTTCTTCGGCAAAATCACCGGTGATTTCAGGATCCGGTTCAGAGGGTTCGGTCGTCTCTGTCGTTTCCGTTGTCTCTGTGCTTTTCGTTTCGGTAGTTGTCGTCTCGGTCTCAGAAGAATCCGGGATCTTCACCCCTTCATCCAGTGTCAGAAAGTATTCCGCCATATATCCGGTAACGATCTGCCCGCTTTCATTTAAGAAGTTGATCTTGCACCAGGTATTGCATTTCGGGTCCCCTGTCGTGGCAATGGCTTCAAGGACCTGCACGCGGTCGCCGTTTTTCACAACGCCAACAATCGGTGTATTAACAGTACTAGGATTTTTACGAACGTTCGACTCCTCAGGTACGGTCACCGTCGCATTCGCCGAAAGCGCGCGAGCGCCTGAGGACGCTATGCTCTCCGACGGTGCCGAAACTGTAGTCCCGGACGCAATGGAGCTGTCGCCCTTGTCTGCTAGCAGGAGGTCACTTTTCGGAAGTCCTCCCACAAGGCATGCACACGAGACCGCCGCTGCGCATGCTCGCACAATGGCCTGCTGTGTGCTGTTTTTCATTTTCCGTAACATATACGTATTCCTTTTATCCTCATATATGTATTCGACACTATACTAACAAATCTTTGTTTTACACAGGTTACAGCCATATCACAGATTTTTTATCGCAAAGAAAACAAATCCCCGTAAAACCAAAGGAGCCGCCTTTTTAAAGGCAGCTCCTCTATTTACTATGGTGGCTCACTGGAGGCTCGAACTCCAGACCCCTTGATTAAAAGTCAAGTGCTCTACCGACTGAGCTAGTGAACCATATGGCTGGGGTAGCAGGATTCGGACCTACGAATGCGGGAGTCAAAGTCCCGTGCCTTACCGCTTGGCTATACCCCATTGACTCCCTGGGGATTTAGTGGGGTGGGATATGGGAGTCGAACCCATGGCCTCTAGTGCCACAAACTAGCGCTCTAACCAACTGAGCTAATCCCACCAAGATTCTCCCAAAAGGCACTACGAAATTATAATGTTTTCCCACCTGAAATGTCAAGCACTTATTTTCCTTTCGTGTAGATCTCTAATATAGAAAAAGGATATAGTGTTGGTGTATAATGCTCCTACATTAATGAACCGAGGTATTTCTCATGGATATCGAAAACGCTTATATCACTCTCCCGCAGGGATTTATCGCCAATGGCGTGCATGCCGGGCTTAAGCCGAACGGCAATCCTGACCTGGCTTATATCGGATCGGACCGCCCGGCCAACGTCGCCGGCGTATATACTTCCAATCTCGTCAAGGGCCATTCCCTGACCCGTTCCATCGCTCTTATCAAGCAAAGAGAGTCCGTTCGCGGTATCCTCATCAACAGCGGTAATGCCAATGCCTGCGTCGGCCAAGATGGCGAAAACGATGCCACCGAGATGGCCAAAGCCGCTGCCTTAGAGCTCGGTATCAGCGCCGACGAGGTCCTCACCGCTTCCACCGGTGTCATCGGTTCCCGTCTTCCGCTTAAAAAAATCTGTTCCGCGATCCCCGGTCTTCTGAAGAATGCTTCTTCTTCCGAGGAATGCGGCCATCTTGCTGAGCGCGCTATTATGACGACAGATACGCAGCCGAAGGAAGTCGCTGCCACTGTCAGCATCTTCGGCAAAGAGATCACGATTGCCGCGATCGCCAAGGGCTCCGGTATGATCCACCCGAACCTCGCGACCATGATCTCCGTATTCACAACTGACGCCAACATCTCTCAGGACGTTCTTCAGTCCATGATCAGTGATAACGTAAAAGATACCTATAACCGTGTTTCCGTCGACGGCGACACTTCTGTATGCGACATGGTCGTGATCCTTGCCAACGGCGCTTCCGAAACACCGGAGATCAAGAAAGATACTGAAGAGTATGAGACCTTTAAGGAAGCTTTCCACGCACTTTGCTTCGATCTTGCGAAGATGATCGCTTCTGATGGCGAAGGCGCTTCCAAACTTGTCGAGGTCGAGGTCGTCGGTGCTAAAACAGAAAAGGATGCTTACCTTTGTGTTCTCGCCATCTGCCGTTCCCCTCTCTGCAAGACCGCGATCTTCGGCCAGGACGCCAACTGCGGACGTTTCATCACGGCACTCGGATACTCCGGCGCTGACATCGATCCTGATAAGATCAGCATGTTCTTATCCGGCCTTCCGGTATATGAAAAAGGCGTAGCTCTCCCCTTCGACGAGGATGTCGCAAAAGAAAAGCTCTCCGAGCACGATATCCTGATCCGTGTCGAGTTAAACGATGGCGAGTACTGCGACCGTATGTGGACATGCGACTTCACCTATGACTATGTAAAGATCAATGCCAGCTACAGAAGCTGATCTTAGATAAGTCGATTACAAAAGGGCGTCTCCAGCGAGTTAATGGAGACGCCCTTTTTCTTTTAAATGCACAACTTATTGAGCAGGACTTTTGCCCCGTCACTCTTCTTTCTTCTCTTTGACATCGAAGGTGAACTGGTCTTTTCTATATCCCACAGAGACCTTGGCCGCTTTTTCCAGCTTTCCGGCAAGGAACATATCCGAGAGAGGATCTTCCAGTCTCTTCTGAATAGTCTTACGGAGCGGACGTGCGCCATATTTCGGATCGTATCCTTCCTTCGCAAGCTCGTCCTTCGCCGCTTCGGATACAGTTAAGGCCACGCCCTTCTCCTTAAGCTGGTCAGATACTTCCTTGAGCATAAGATCTACGATCTGGCGGATCTCTTCTTTGGAGAGTTCCTGGAAAATGACGATCTCGTCGATACGGTTCAGGAATTCCGGACGGAACTGTTCTTTCAGTGCCGTCTGTACGCGGTTTTCAAGCGCGATCTGTCCGTCGGCACCAAAACCGAAGCCGTTCGCCTTTAAGGATGTACCGGCATTTGAAGTCATGACCACGATCGTGTTCTCGAAGTTGACAAGTCTTCCGTGGGAGTCCGTCAGGCGGCCGTCGTCTAAGATCTGGAGCATCATGTTAAACACATCCGGGTGCGCCTTCTCGACCTCATCGAAAAGAATGACCGAATATGGTTTTCTTCTTACTCTCTCGGTAAGCTGTCCGCCGTCATCGTAACCGACATAACCCGGTGGAGAACCGATAAGTTTACTGACGGTATGCGCTTCCATAAACTCGGACATATCGATACGGATCAGCGCATCTTCACGGGCGAACATCGCTTCCGCCAGGGTCTTCACGAGCTCGGTCTTACCGACACCTGTCGGACCGACAAAGATAAAGGAAGCCGGCTTATGCTTCTTGCCAAAACCGGAACGGCTTCTTCTGATCGCACGGGCGAGCGCACTTACAGCTTTTTCCTGGCCGATAACTCTCTTATGCAGACGTTCTTCAAGTTTGAGAAGTCTTTCAGACTCGGATTCAGAGATACGCTGAACCGGGATACCTGTCCACATCTCGATGACACGGCAGACATCCTCTTTCGTAATGATCGTCGGGATCAGTTCATTTTCCAGCGAAGCGATCTCCTTTTCGAGTCGAAGCACGCGGGATTTCTTCTCCGCCTGACGCTCATAAAGATGCTCATGCTCGATCTCCTCAGGAGTTGCAGACATCTCAATACGCGTCTCTAAAGCCTTTACTTCTTTCTCCAGCGCTTCATATTCTTCCTTCTGCTGCGCAAGCGTCACCAGACGCACCTCTTCAAGGTTGGCGCGGGATCCGGCCTCATCGAGGATATCGATGGCCTTATCCGGCAGATATCTGTCGGTGATATATCGCGAAGACATACGGACGGTGTATTCGATGATATCGTCCGGATATGTCACGAAATGGTGCTTCTCATAGTAATCGCGGATACCCTTTAAGATCTCGATGCTGTCTTCGATGGACGGCTCCTCGATAATGACCTTCTGGAATCTTCTTTCCAAAGCGGAATCCTTCTCGATATGACGGCGGTATTCATCCAGTGTGGTCGAACCGATTACACGGATCTCGCCTCGGGCCAGTGCCGGCTTTAAGATATTGGCAGCATTCATGGCACCTTCGGCATCACCTGCGCCCATTATGTTATGGATCTCGTCGATGACCAGGATGCAGTCCTGAGACTTACTGGCCTCATCGACCACATTCTTCATGCGGCTCTCGAACTGTCCACGGAACTGCGTTCCGGCGACCATAGCCGTCATGTCCAGAAGATACACGGACATGTTCATGAGTTTCTGCGGAACTTCCCCATTTGCGATCTTCACCGCAAGACCCTCGGCAATGGCAGTCTTACCAACACCCGGCTCACCGATCAGGGCCGGATTATTCTTGGAACGGCGGTTTAAGATCTGAACGATACGTTCAAGTTCCTTTTCACGGCCGACAAGACGGTCGATCTTCCCTTCTCTGGCCTGCTGGGTCAGATTGGTACCGTACTGTTCGAGAAACTTCTTCTTATTCTTCGATGTACCCTTGGTATTCTTTTTCTTCTCTTTATCTTTTCCTAAATGCAGGAACCCAAGATTGGAGTCATTTTCATCCTCCGGGTCCTCGTTATTCGACGCGCCGAAGATATCAAACGGGAAAAGCGGGCGGCGTTTCACTTCCGGAGACGGGCCCTCTTCGGGCAATTCCCCGTCATAAGGAAGCTCGATGTCGTTCTCCTCAAACTCTTCGGACTCGTCATCGTATTCTTCGCCTCCGTCCATATCTCTGGGAAGCGTCTCGTTAACAAGCATCTTGAAAAGTTCCTGTGCATCGGTGGTCTCCGCTCCACCCATCAGACGGTTCAATCTCTCCGTGACCTCGTCGATGTTATCCTCATTGATGCCGGCCGCGGTGAACATCTCTTCGATGCCACCGATCCCTGTCTCAAAGGCACACTTAATACAAAGCCCCTCATTAATGCGTTCGTTGTTTTCAAAACGGGTGGTAAATACGAACGCGACATTCTTCTTACATATCGAACAAAGACTCATTTATTCCAAACCTGCTTCTATTCATTATCGTCCAGAGGCTTTCTTCTCCTTCTGGGCTTCGGACCGATTGCGATCTCCATCGCTTCCTTCTCGGTCTTCTTTTTCTGTTCAGTTGTATCCTGTGGCGCGGCATGCTTCATTCTCTTCAGCGTGCTGTCCAGGACCGGCTTTAAGAACTGGCCTGTAAAAGATCCGCTTACGGCACAAACCTCCTCAGGAGATCCCTGCGCAACGATATTTCCGCCCTTATCGCCGCCTTCCGGTCCGAGATCGATAATGTAATCTGCCGTCTTGATAACGTCCAGATTATGCTCGATGACCAGAACAGTATTACCATTTTCGGCCAGGCGGTTCAAAATGTCAACCAACTTATGCACGTCGGCGATGTGAAGGCCCGTTGTCGGCTCATCCAGAATATAGAAAGTACGACCCGTGCTGCGCTTACTAAGCTCTGTGGCCAATTTCACGCGCTGCGCCTCACCGCCCGAGAGCTGTGTTGCCGGCTGGCCCAGACGGATATATCCGAGACCGACCTCGGAAAGAGTCGTCAGTTTCGAGGCGATACGAGGTACGTTCTTAAAGAATTCAAGTGCCTCATCTACCGTCATGGCAAGGACATCGGCAATATTCTTGCCCTTATACTTCACCATGAGAGTCTCCCGATTGTAGCGCTTCCCCTTACAAACGTCACACTTGACATAGACATCCGGCAGGAAGTGCATCTCGATGCGGTTGACACCGTCACCCGAGCATGCCTCGCAGCGGCCGCCCTTGACGTTGAAACTGAACCGTCCGTTCTTATACCCTTTCGCCTTGGCATCCGGAGTATTTGCGAAAAGCTCTCGTATCAGGTCAAAGCATCCGGTATATGTCGCCGGGTTCGATCTCGGAGATCTTCCGATCGGTGACTGGTCGATGGCAATGACCTTATCGAGATGCCCGACACCCGTGATCTTATCACACAGACCCTTCGATCTTCTCGCGCCATTTAAATCTGTCGCCAGCTTCTTAAGGATGATGCCGTTTACCAAAGAACTCTTACCTGAACCGGATACACCCGTGATACAGGTAAACAGTCCGATCGGGATCTTCACATCGATTCCCTTCAGATTATTCTCCCGGGCACCATGGATACAGAGGTATCTTCCGTCCGGCTTTCTCCTCTTGAGCGGAACCGGGATAAACTTATTTCCCGACAGGTACTGACCCGTGATGGATTCCGGGATCTTCATGATCTCCTCGGCCGTACCGACGCCCACGACGACACCGCCGTGTTCTCCGGCGCCCGGGCCCATATCCACGATAACATCTGCCGAACGCATCGTGTCCTCATCGTGTTCGACGACGAGCACGGTGTTTCCGAGGCGTTTCAGTTTATCGAGCGTTGCCAGAAGCCGGTTATTATCTCTCTGGTGAAGGCCGATGGACGGCTCATCAAGAATATAAAGCACGCCTGTAAGGCTCGATCCTATCTGAGTCGCCAGACGGATACGCTGTGCCTCACCGCCCGAAAGAGTCGCCGCCGCACGGGAAAGAGTCAGATAGTCGAGTCCGACATCCACCATAAACCCGAGTCTAGCCAGGATCTCCTTAAGGATCGGCTCGGCGATCTTCTTCTCTCTGGACTTGAGATTTAAGTTCTGCAGGTGCTTAATGCATTTCCTGATCGGTACACTTGTGACTTCAAAGATATTCTTCCCGCCGACCGTAACGGCTAAAGAGGCTGGCTTCAGTCGCGCACCGTGGCAGCTTTCACAGTCCGTCGTCGTCATATACTGGTCGTAGTGCTGCTTGATCTCCTCCGAAGATGCCTCACGGCTCCTTCTCTCAACACTCGGTATAACACCCTCCCAGTCATGCATATAGTTCGATTCTCTCTGGTAGATACTGTTGCTCGTATCGATCAGAAGTTTCTCCCCGCCGTTTCCGTAGAGGATAATATCCTGTACCCGCTTCGGGAGTTTATTCCACGGCGTATCCAGAGAAAAAGCATACCGCTTCGAAAGAGCCTCGATAAAAGCTCTTCCCCAGCTCTTCGGATCGTCAAACTTCCATCCCGCGGTCATGATCGCGCCTTCATTGATCGAAGCTTCCGGATTCTGTACGCAGAGATCCGGATCCACGTTCGTGTGGGAGCCGAGTCCCGAACACTCCGGGCACGCGCCAAAAGGGTTATTGAAGGAGAACATTCTCGGGGAAAGCTCCTCCACGCTGACGCCGCAGTCCGGGCACGAAAGCTTCTGCGAGAAAAGTACCTCCGACTTTTCATATGTCCTTTCCCCGTCTTCACCTTCCACAGGGACCTGTATCTCACAAAGCAGAAGGCCATCTGCGAGTTTCAGTGCCGTCTCCGCTGAATCGTTAAGACGCGATCTGGATTCTTCCCGGATCACCAGTCTGTCGATCACAACATCGAGGTCATGCTTCTTATTCTTATCGATAGAGATCTCATCCTCATCGAGTTCATAGGTCGTACCATCAAGACGGATCCTCGCATACCCGCTCTTCCTGAAATCCTCGATCTGTTTTCCGAACTCACCCTTTCTCCCGCGGACAACAGGAGCCATAAGGATCACTCGGGTACCTTCCCGATATTCCATAAGCTGCTCTAATATCTGATCGATGGACTGCGAACGTATCTCCTTACCGCACTTATAGCAGTGCGGTACACCGATACGCGCATAAAGAAGACGGAAATAGTCATATACTTCCGTTACAGTGCCGACAGTGGATCTCGGGTTACGGCTCGTCGTCTTCTGATCAATGGCGATCGACGGAGAAAGACCGTCGATACTGTCAAAATCCGGCTTTTCCAGCTGCCCCAGGAATTGTCTGGCATAAGAAGAAAGCGATTCGACATATCGTCTCTGCCCCTCCGCATAGATAGTATCGAAAGCCAGAGAGGACTTGCCGGAACCGGAAAGGCCCGTGATCACGACAAACTTATCTCTCGGTATGTCCAGGTTGATGTTCTGAAGGTTATGTTCTCTCGCACCGCGGATGCGGATATAGTCATTCATGTGCTATCTCTCTCCAATTAGAAAATATGTTCCTTTTTAAGAGTATACTATATTTGTGTAGTAAAGTATATAACAGATAGTATAAATGTGTGCAAATTCTTTTTTGATAATTCCTATTCTCCTACTTGCATGCCCAGAAATCTTATGGTATCATCTTTCATGCACTTAAATGTGTGTGGTGACGCGGCCCTATGGTCAAGCGGTTAAGACGGCGCCCTCTCAAGGCGCAATCAGGAGTTCGATTCTCCTTAGGGTCACCACAAAAGAAACTGTCCCGATATGAAATACATCGGGACAGTTTTTATTTTATGTAATACACACTTTCAGATCAGATCGCTCTTCCGTAAGTATACTTTGCGGTCTGTCCGACGATCATCTTCCCGTTACTGTCCTTAAAGTACGGGAATACCCAGTAGTAGTTATACTCCGTCGAGGACGCCGTCTTATCTGTAAAGGTCGTTCCCTTCGTCGTCATCCCGACGTAGCCGTAAGGCTTTCCGGCTACTATACCGTAGACCAGGTATCCTTCTGCTCCCGTCACCGCATTCCAGGTAAGCTTTACTCCACCTTTAACCGATGAGGCTTTAAGGCCTGTAACTGCAGTCAGAATGCCTTTCGCATAGACATATGTTTCCGTATTACAGGGAACCATATTCCCGAAACCGTCCTTCACATACGGGAATACCCAGTAGAAATTGTAATCGTCATACAAAGCCTTGGTATCCGTAAATGTCGTGCCCTGAGTTGTCATGCCGACATAACCATACTTACCGTTTTTCTGTCCGTAGATGAGATAGCCTTCAGCGCCGGAGCTTGCTGTCCAGGTAAGTGTTACTCTTCCCTTTCCCGCAGGGACTGCCTTCAGATTCGTCACCTCTGCCGGTGGGTCTATCTTCTTCCAAACCGCATAAAACTCAGTATTCCCTTCTACTGTATATGTATCCCCGGCGCGATACTTCACGGTTGTTGCCGAACTGGAATCCGACCATCCCTGGAAAGTATAGTATGGTTTTGTCAGTATATCCGGAATAATATATATAGTCTCCCCTTCGGCCGCAAGATCAAAAATCGGATTCGCATCTTCTGCTGAGGCGCGATACTCAATTTTGTACAAAGTATCATAGGGGATCCATGTTAAATGCGTGTTATTCTCAGCAGGAATATCCGGGAGCGTCCACGGCTTGCCAGAGGGATAGTAAACCTTTGCAGTTACATTTTTGAATGTGTATTCAGAAAAAACTGTCCCCGATCCTCCAAGAAGAACTATCCGCGAAAGGTTTTCATCGCCAAGAAATGTATTGTCGAGAGCAGTGATTCCTGCCGGAATAACAATACTGGTAAGTGAAACGCAATTGCTAAAAACACCATCTGCCATGGAATTAAGTGTTTCAGGCAATTGGACGCGTTCAAGCGACGTGCAAGAGGCAAATGCCATATGTGCAATAGATGTTACGCCTTCCGGAATCGTTATTGACTGAAGACTGGTGCAATTAAAAAATGCCTCGAAAGGTATTTCCTTTACATTTTTCGGGAGAATTACACTTTTTAACGATCTGCAGTCTTGAAATGCAAACCATCCAAGACTTGTCACCCCTTCCGGAATCTCTATCCTTTCTAATGCAGTGTTACAGAATGCATTTCTGTCGATTACAGTTACACCGGAAGGTATAGTTATCGAAGTAAGGGAGGTGCAGTTATAGAAAGTCTCTCGGCCAATCGTGGTCAGCCCGGAAGGAAGAGATACTTTTTTCAGATTTGTACAACCGGTAAAAGTCCCGCTCAACACCTTAACTCCTTCAGGTATCGTGACTGATGTAAGCGAAGTACATCCATAGAAAACTGACGACCCCATTTCTTGGATCGAATCGGGAAGATGAATAGCGGATAGGTTTATACAGTTGTAGAAAGCAGCTTGTCCCAGAGTTTGAAGATGATCCGGAAGCTTGATCGAAGTAAATGTCAAGCCTGCAAATGCCTGAGGTCCGATTTCAGTTACACTTTCCGGTATGACCACCTCAGTTATCCCTGTCCCCACAAAGAAAGAGCCTCCGAGTCGGATCAAATTAGACGGAAGTTCAAATCTTGATGGAAATTTGCATCCTGAAAAAGACCCATCTCCCAGCACCAGCAAGGAGGATGGGAGCGAATTGACAGAAAGCGATGTACACCCTTCAAACGCATAGTCTCCAATTTCTGTAATCGTATTTGGGTACGTTACACTTGTAAGGGAAGTACACTTTGCAAAAGCTTTCTTTGGAAGCTTTGTCAGGTTTGCCGGAAGCGAGATGGTTTTAATGGAAGAACATCCAAAGAATGCAGATTCGCCCATCGAGGAAAGACTCGAAGGCAACGCATTGATAGAAAGCGATGTACACCCTTCAAACGCAAGCTCTCCAATTTCTGTCATCGTATTAGAGAACATAACACTTGTAAGGGAAGTACACTTTGCAAAAGCATTCTTTGGAAGCTTTGTCAGCTTCGCTGGAAGCGAGATGGTTTTAATGGAAGAACACCCATAGAATGCAGATTCGCCCATCGAGGAAAGACTCGAAGGCAACGTAATTTGTGATAATGATTTGCAATTGACAAAGGCCTTCTTGCCTATAGAAGCTACATTGTTCAGTGTGACCGATACCAAACCGGAGCAGGCATAAAATGCTCCTTCGGGAATGTAGGTTACTTTCGACGGAATAGTAATAGTACGCAGATTTGTACAATAATTGAACACATAATCACCAAAGCTTCTCAAATTCTGTGGAAGCACAACAGTTTTCAAAGACGAACAGTGGTCAAAGGCTCTATGTCCTATTTCACTTACACTTGAGGCAATGATAACTTCAGAAAGATTTACATGTTCCGAAAACAAATATGCTCCAATGGAAAGGACTCCATCATTGATGACCACTTTCTTTATGTCGGAAATGTGATCTCCCCATGGGACTAATTCATCCGGCCAGTGAACTCTGGCAAGAGATGGCGTACTGTATCTCCGCATATATCCCGAACCTGAAAACTCAAGTGTTCCTTCACTATCAAGAGTCCATGTAACAGAATCAGGATCACTATCTACTCCACAAGAACCTGACGCGATAATCGTAGCCGCCTGTACTTTTACAGGATAGAAAAGAATCATCGGCAAAAGTAAGACGCACGTCAACAAAAGGATTACATTTAATTTGGCTTTCATAAGAATTCTCCTTTCTTCTGTTTGCACAGGAGTTTAATGTGCGTATCCATTCACTTCTTCAGATTGTACTCCAGGTACTACAGCCCCACCTTCATAGAAAAATGGGAATACCCAATAACGGTTTAGCAGTGTAGTGGATGCCATATTATCTATATAAGTAGTGTTACTATTTCCTGATGTCATGCCAATATAGCCATATGTTCCTCCACCTCGTATTCCATAGATAAGATATCCTTCCGCTTCGGCAGAACTTCCCCAATCCAGTTTTATTGAACCCACTTGTTCTGTTAGGGTAAGATTGGGAACCGCTGTACAGATACCATCCGCAGAAACCATGATACTCACTGTCCCTGGATACATAGTACCACTATAATCCGTCACATATGGGAAGACATAGTAACCATTTCCTGAGGAAAGCGCTTTATCATCCAAATAACGACTCACAAAGCGACGCGCGAGATCTTCTACAAATATAGGCGGCTGATTCGGGTACGGAGTAGGTAGTGGCTGCTGAGGGGAAACTTCATATTTCACTCTGGTCATTCCACAATATGCATACACATTATTCTTTCTCGAATAGATGAGATAGCCATCTGTATATCGGTTACTTGTCCACTCAAGGGATACTTTATGCTTTCCAGCAGGTTCCGCCTGAAGATCTGTTACCGCATTAAGCGCTACATCCTCGTTGATATATCGAACATAACGGTAAATGGTTAATCCATTTGCTGTCATATCCCGAATATCTCCTACAATCACGCCACGGCCAGATGCGGATTCTGCCACTTGCCCATTTCCAATATAAATAGCTGAGTGATGGATCCCGTAAAGGAACGGGCACGGGCTTGGATGATTAGACAAATACGGGCATGCACTTTGCCTAGCTGCACATACAGGGCTATTCCAATAGATGACATCCCCGGGAAGGAGTTCTGACTCAGTTATTTCTTCCGGTTCCATATTCACGTCAGCATTTATAGTACTTGTAATACCTTGATCAATGCAATAAATCTGATACCAGGAGCCGACGCCGATATCCACTCCCAGAGCCTTTAAATACACATAAGCAACATATCCACCGCAAGAGAACTCATCGGGCATATCTGAATACAGGGCATAAGGTGTACCGATCCAATTAAATGCCTCCAGAAGGATCTTAACTCTGCGATTGCTGGAATAAGCATTTACGGGAACAATCGATGTTACCTTGTAATCAGACCCGAAGGTAAAGACAATATGTTCGTAAGTCAGCGTCGTATTACAGTACCTTACATTCGTAACCGGATCTGTATAATATAGGTCACTCCCTATTGAATAAAAACCGGTAGGATCAGTATCTCTATCCGGGGGATTACTATCGTCCAAAACAGGAAGCTCTTCTATCCCGCAAGGGTGCTCCCGTTCTTCCTGTTCCCATTGTTCAATTATTTCTTTATCAGAACGGTGCTCATAATGATCTTCGTTTCTGTTAGGATCCAGTTCACTTTCGTCAAGATTTTCAAGATATTCCAGAATCTGTCGGTTCAAGTCTTCGTCGATCTGCGTTTCCTCGATCGGTCCATCGTTTTTCCGGTCATTCTCATCACCTCCATCTGCAAATACATACGAAGAGAGAATCGACATGGTTAAAACAACAGCTATCAATGAAAGGATACGATAATTCTTCATAGGATACCTCCCCTACTACATAACCCCAAACCTTAAAACCATTATAACGTTGCAGAGCAATTCCGAGCAATAATTGCGCATAATCATTTACAGAATGTTTATAGAATATCAAAACTACAGAATATCTCTCATCATCGAGGGAGAAGCATAATTATCCCAATTCGACTCTATTTGTACATTTTAAATCTGTCTTTAAAATCTATTTCTGTTCTCCACTCATCCCTGCATCCGAAGCGCTGCTTCTCGGATGAGTAAAACGATCGGGCGATGTGTTGGATCGTATCGGACGAAGCGCCTGCGCACTGGCCACACCGGTCACCGGCTTTTGGAGATATCCGTTCATGACCTGCGGCTTTGGCTCCTCCGGAGCACTCACCTTTTTCTTTCCGAATTTCTCTTTCACAAGATCCACGATCTGAAGATCATTCAATCTGTCAGCGATCCTAAGATCACGGATACGATCGCCTATCTTCAGGTTCTTGAACCAGGCGACGATCGGCATTACGGGGATCATGTTCTTCATGATCTCGATAAACGGCATGTCCTTTTTCGCCAGGTGACTATATCGAATGTATGCGATGATGACTAAGATCGCGAGGATCAGCATCCAGATCCACGATGAATAATCCGCATCCGGAACTTCCGATCTGGCCACGGGTCCCGCGCCTGCTGCTGTCGACGAAGTAGCAGTTTCTTCTGAAGTTTCCTCAGAAGGATCCGTATTCTCGGTATCATCTGCCCCAAGCGGTGCGATAACCGGTGGCACCTCCGATTCTTTTCCCTCTCCCGGGTCTTCGTTTTCTTCCGAAGGAGTTTCCGTCTCCGCGGAAGGTTCTTCTGAGATCGAAGGTTCCGTCAATTCGGAAGTCTCTTCCTTCGAAGTCTCGGTCTCTTTCTTCGTCGTCTCCGGCGGAACTGTCGGAGAAGGCGTAGGTGATGTCTCTACAGTAGTCTGCTCCGTCCCCACAGGAGAGACCACCCCTTCTCCACCGGCAGGTGTCACAGTAGGGGCATTCGTCGGCGTCGCTGCAGGTGCTTTCGTGGGTACTTTCGTCGTCACATTTGTCGGCGCCTTCGTGGGTGCTTTGGTAGGAGCTTTCGTCGGAGCCTTTGTCGGCGTCGGCGTATTAGTGGGCGTGGCCGTCGGTGTGTTCGTCGGAGTCGGCGTATTCGTCGGGGTCGCAGTATTTGTCGGAGTAGGTGTATTCGTTGGAGTCGGTGTATTTCTGTATGTCATTTCAGAGTAGCGGTTGTACGTCAGTCCGAAATCGATATTACTCGTCACCTCTACCACGACAATAAGATCTTTGATCGGAGAATAATCCTTCGTCAGCACCTCGACAGATACGGTATTACCTGAGATAACGACATCGATATCACAGGGTTTGCCGTTCTTCTCATAGGCCTTGACAAGCTTGATCTCGGGATTTGTTCCCGTCATGTTCGTATATGAATATTTGGCGCGATTGCTGGTTCCGTCACCGGCCAGATCCTGTTCCACGCGAACATTACAGACATGTTCTTTGGCCTCATAGACTTCCGCGCTGGAGACAACGGCCGTACAGTGTACAGGAATTGAGAAAGAAATCGCCTCATTTCCGAGTAAGGCTTCTCTGTTTTTCGTCGTAATGTAGATATTCCTCGGACCTTCCGCATATCCCGTAGTCTCTGAATTGAGTTCACTCGGGCCGACATAACTCGTCACGTTACTGTTCGCTCCATTCGTGATGATGCCGTCATCGGAAAGCACAAGTTTGATGCTGGCCTCGTCCTTGGTGGAACAGCCTGAAAGCCGGAATTTCACTTTCAGCGTTCCTTCATGGAAATTGTTCTTCTCAAGGCTCACCGAAGTCCCGGTTACCGTTCTTCTACCTAAAGCGGCGAGTTCTTTTCGAAAAACAGGAAAAGCGGTCTGGCCCAGCAGTACCGAAAAACAAATAAGAGCGCTCAAAAGACGCCCCCAACGATTCTTACCCATATCCATTTACCTCCGAACGTTTTTTCAAACGTTACCCTATTACCCACGTCGATAATATCAAAAGGACCGGGCGATTTCAATTCATTCGGTCCTTTTTTCCTGCTTTTTCAAGTTTTTCTTCTCGAAAAGATCCGTTCACTTCGACGGTTCATCGAGCCCCTGGATCTTATGGGTATCATTTCCGTGTTTCGGTTGCGTAAAACGCTCCGGGGATGTGTTCGACCGGATCGGTCGAAGTGCCTGTGCACTGGCCACACCGGTCACGGGCTTCTGAAGATATCCGTTGACGACCTTCGGCTGAAGCTCCTCCGGGATCTCCTCTTCTTTCGGCTTTTTGAACTTCTCCTTGACCGTATCGATAATCTTTAAGTTCTTACACCAGTTCACGAAAGGCATGATGGGGATCATGTTCTTCATGATCTCCGTAAACGGCATCTCTTTCTTCGCCAGGTGGCTGTATCTTAAGTACGCCGCGATGACGACGATCGCGAGGATCAAAAGCCAGATCCAGGAAGAATAATCGGCATCCGGGGATTCTTTTTTCGCCACGGTTCCCGCGCCTGCTGCTGTCGTAGTGGCAACAGGGTCTCCCGAGGCTTCCTCTGACGGATCAGTATTTCCCGTATCATCCACGATTCCGGGTGCGATCACCGGCGGTACATCGGAACCCGAATCATCGCCGGAAGAAACTGGCTCCGTTACATCTCCTTCGGAAGGCACTTCCGTTTCCGAAGAATCCTCAGGAATCGTGGCCTCAAGTGTCTCCGAAGTTCCATCCGTTTTCGTTTCCGACGTCGCATCCTGCTTACTTTCAGATGCAGCCGTCGTGGATTCCGGCGGAACTGTCGGTGACGGTGTTCCCGAAGTTTCCGGGACCGGACTTACTGACGTAGCAACCGCGCCGCCCGGTACAGGTGTCTCTGTCGGGGCATTCGTCGGCGCCTTTGTGGGCGCATTCGTAGGAGCTTTTGTAGGCACCTTCGTCGGAGTCTTTGTAGGAGTATTTGTCGGCACCTTAGTAGGTGTCTTAGTCGGTGTCTTAGTTGGAGTCTTTGTAGGCGTCTTAGTCGGTGTCTTTGTTGGAGTTTTGGTAGGCGCCTTCGTAGGAGTTGGCGTCGGTGTCTTGGACACAGACTTTGTCGGCGTCGGAGTCGGCGTCGATGTATTCGTAGGAGTCGGAGTCTTAGTCTTCTCACCCGGACCGCCAGGACCAGGACCGGGACCACCCGGTCCACCAGGTCCACCAGGTCCACCGGGATCATCCGGTTTCTTCTTTTCTACGGTTATCTCGCCGATTTGAATACCATTGTCTGACATTGTTGAAAAAGAAAAAGAGAAAGTTTTATTTGGGCCTTCCTTTCCCCCTGTGACTTTGAACTTGCACATCATTTGATCCGTCTGTTTAGGAGTCAACAACTCTATGCCTTGAGATTTATCATACGAAATTACAATGTCAGACGAATCGAAAAGGAACTCTACTGTAACCACTTCGTCTTTTTTGTATCCAGACAAAGAAAAACTAACAGTGTAATCGTCGTATTCCCCCTGGGTCACAGAATTGATCTTCACTTTTCCAGCAGCAAAAACCGTCGTTGAAAAGCAATTGGGAATCAGAAATACAGAGAAAAAGAGTGCCAGACTCAGCAGTATAGCGAACAATCGATTTCTTCGCGAAACTTTCATACATTATCCCCCTTCTCCCCAACAGATCCAATGTCAATATAACAGAACAGCCTCCCGTTTTCAATTCAGGAGGCTGTTTTCTGCTGTTTTCCGATTCTTTTTGATGCGAAAAGATCCGCTCACTCGATCTCTTTCATGACGCTCTTATACGCCGGACGGATGATCTTGTTCATGCCGATGAGTTCCTCGATGCGGTGTGCACTCCAGCCGACGATGCGGGCGGTCGCGAACAGAGGCGTGTAGAGCTCCGGCGGGATATTCAGGATCTTATAAACGAGACCGCTGTAGAAATCGACATTCGGACTTACGCCCTTGAAGATCCTTCTGGTCTCGGCGATCGCCTCCGGTGCGAGCTCCTCAACGTTCTTATAGAGGATGTAGTCTCTCTCCATGCCCTTCTCTTTGGCAAGTCTTTCAACGAACGCATCCAGTACTTCCTCACGCGGATCGCTCATGGAATAGACCGCATGTCCCATGCCATAGATCAGGCCGCTTCTATCGAAAGCTTCCTTTCTTAAGATCTTCATGAGATATGCCTTGATGGCTTCACGGTCTTCCCAGTTTACGACGTTCTCCTTGATGTCTTCCATCATCTGGACGACCTTGATATTGGCACCGCCGTGCTTCGGGCCCTTTAGAGATGACATCGCCGCCGCCATGGCCGAATACGTATCGGAACCCGAAGAGGTAACGACGCGCGTCGTAAAGGTGCTGTTGTTTCCGCCGCCGTGCTCCATATGCAGCATCAGCGCGACATCTAAGACTTTCGCCTCAAGTGCCGTATACTTCTGATCCGGACGCAGCATAGCAAGGAAGTTTTCCGCAGTGGATCTTCCCTTTCTCGGACGATGGATATACATGCTCTCGTCGTTGTCATAGTGGTTATACGCATGGAAACTGTACACCGAGAGCATAGGATACTGCGCAATCAGCTGGATACACTGTCTCGTGCTGACCGCAATATCCGACGAAGTCGAATCATCGTCGTAGGAAGCAAGTGTCAGAACGCTTCTGGTGATCGAATTCATGATGTCTTTACTTGGTGCTTTCATGATGACGTCACGGGTGAAGTTTGTCGGAAGGCATCTGCACTCGTCCAGGATCTCCTGGAAATCGATGAGCTGGCTTTCCGTCGGCTTTTCGCCGAAAAGCAGAAGATAAGCGGTCTTTTCAAAACCGAACTCCTGCGCACCCAGTTCTCTGATCAATGTCTTGATGTTATACCCACGATACCAAAGCTCACCCGGGCAGGGCACCTGCTTTCCGTCGGGTCCGGAAGTAAAGGAAACAATCTTCGATATTCTGGTAAGTCCGGTCAATACGCCTTTTCCATTGATATCGCGCAGGCCGCGGTTAACGCCGTACTTTTCGAACAGCGCATCTTCGATCGTGTCGTTCTTAACGAGGAGCGGCTGCAGGTTCGAAGAATATTTCGCAATCTTATCAACATCCATGTTTATTTCCTCCCATCCTTGAAAAAAGTCAGTTGTATTATTATAACACAAAAGTTCGTTTTCCCAAAATGAGAGATGCGTCACTAAGCGCGTTCGAGAGACTTATACTGCCACTTTCCGCCTTTATAGCGCATCACGCAGACAAGCGCGGTCACGCCCCAGGTAAGCCCTGTCGTGATCCATATCCCCCAGTACCCGAGGATCGGAATGCGCGTTAAGATGTTCGAAAAGAGGATACGGCAGACGACTTCGGTCAGGCCGTTGATCATGGCAAAACCCGTGTCGCCGCAGCCGTTAAGGACCGCTCTCGGAACATAGATCATACCGAGGGCGAAGTAGAATGGACTCGTGATACGAAGCGCACTGGCGCCAAGCGATATGACACCGGCCGCTTCTTCTTTTACGAAGATGCCGCAGATATATTTTCCGAGGAAAAAGAACAGCGGGAGCATGATCAGGGAGAAAACAAGAACGATGAGCGTAGCTTTTCGAAAGCCTTCGATCACTCGCTCCTTCTTCTTCGCTCCGATATTCTGACCGGAGTAGGAGGTCAGCGCCATACCGAGAGAACCGTAAGGCTGCTGGACAAGCTGTTCGATACGTCCGGTGATCGTATAGGCCGAGGCCACATCCGGTCCGAATCCGTTGACAACAGCCTGAAGCGCGATACAGGAAACCGCGATCATGGAGTTCTGAATCGCAACCGGCGCGCCTAAACGGAACGAGTCGCGGATCATCGAATAATCCGGACGGAGGTCCTTTTTGCGAAGGCGGAAATAACTGACTTTATGGTACGCGTAGATGATCGATACGATCGCAGCGACAGCCTGGGCGATGATCGTCGCCAGTGCAACGCCGACCACCCCGAGCTCAAAACAGATGACGAATACAAGGTCGAGAGATACATTGATGATGCTGCTGAGGATCAGGAAATAAAGCGGTGTCTTACTGTCACCGACAGCCCGAAGAAGTGCGGCTACGCCGTTATAGATCGCGATACCCAGGATACCGAGGCAGGTCACACGAAAATACGAAATAGAATCGGCGATATACTCATCCGGCGTCTGAAGGAGCTTTAGGATCGGTCCGGCGAAAAGAACACCGATCAGTGTCACGACAAGTGCCGCCGACGACAGAACATAGATTGAGTTAGCGATGGTCTTTTTGAGCTGCTGCTCATCGTTCGCACCGAAATACTGCGACGCGATGATTCCAATACCGACAGCAAGTCCCGAGCTTAAGGAAAAGAACAGAAAATTCAGCGAACCGCATGCGCCAACAGCCGCCAGGGCATGCGCACTTACGTAGCGTCCGACCACGATCGAGTCGACCATGTTATAAAGCTGCTGGAAAAGATTGCCGATCAGAAGCGGCAATGTGAATTTCAGGATATGTCGGGCAGGATTTCCCACCGTCATGTCAGTTACATTCTTATTTGCCATTTCTTCACATGGATCCTTTATCCTCGATCCCCGTCTTCAAATACACGGAGATTTCTACGCCTAAGCATTATAAGTGAACCCCGAAGAAACATGTATAACGATTTTGCCCAGTTATATCACTAAAGTATCCTTTCGTTTCGAAGGTAATTTAGTAAACCTTCACAACCCTGAACACATTCATCAAAGACTTCCGAAAAGCGCCCGGTATACCAGGGATCGCTGACATCTTTATCCGATCCGCAGAACTCTAAAAGCTTAAATATCTTCCCATCGCCTCTTTGGTGGCCTGTCATTCTCTCGATATTTCGCATATTCATCGAGTCCATGCCGATCAGAAAATCATACTCATCGTATTCGGAATACTTCAGTTGTTGCGCCCGCTTTTTTGAAAAATCCGTAAAAGGCGTCTTCCCGATACCTCTTCTTTTCAGCTCATCCCGCGCCGGCGGATATACAGGGCTTCCGACACCATTCCATATCTCCTCCGTACTCGTCGCACGCGACTCGATATGAAACTGATCAGAAATACCCAGTTTCTCGACCATATCTTTCAATATAAACTCACCCATCGGCGATCTGCAGATATTGCCGTGACATATAAACAACACTTTAATCATATCCAAAAAACCTTGTATTTAAGCACCTTTCGAAGATTCACCTCTTGGCAATTCTTTAGTTATTCATTTTGTAATCAATAAACGCTGGTCTCATATTTTCTATCTGCCCTCGTGTTAATCCATACCCTTTGGCTATACGTTCCCAGTTATTCTTTACCACCTGTTGAATCCCCTCAGCAAGTTCTTTTGCTTTTGCTTCTGTTATTCCAAATCTTGGGGCAACACTTATTGCAAGCGGAATCGAAATGCTATTATCTTCATCATCAACCAACAGCGAAAGCTCGTCACCATAAGGAACCGGATTTACATCGTATAATGGTGATAGCTTCCATCCATTCTCAGACAGAATAAAAGCATGATTTCTAAGAAGATCGTCTGTATTGGTTACTGCCATGCTGAACACTATTCTTTTCCATAGTTCAACCAAATCATTTTTGGGATCGGAACCATAAGACTTAATAAATCCTACGATATCAAGATAGCTGGTTCCGTCTGCAGCAGAAGATCCATCTGACTTTCCAAGCAGAGTCATTGCAGACGCAAAGTGAATTCTCCGCTCCCTATCTCTATCAAATCTCTTTACTAAATAAGTACTTCCATACTTCGAAAACATTTCAAGTTTAGATTCGGGAACATTCAGTCCACAAAGCATTGCCAGATCGTGAACAACCATTTCCCATGCCCCGGTATCATTCTCATCATTTTTTGACGGAAACTTTGCTATCCAAAGATCTCCCTTGGTATCAACTACAGTTGCTTTCGGTCTTGCACCGCCAAGTGAAGACCCCGGTCTGATTAACTGGTTAAGCCACTTTTCTGTGATTCCCGTTTCATTCTTTTCGAGATTTCTCGATGCTTCTTCCAGAGTTCTAAGTGAGCTCCATGGAGGCGCAGCTGTTTCTCTATCATCTGAAAGAAAAGCTCCATCATACTCAAGTTTAAAGCGTATTCCTCCCATTCGAGTTTCGTCATACACGCCAAGAAGATAATCACTATCAAACAGTTTTCTTGGCTTACGGCCTTCCTTTTCTGCAAGCAATCTCTCTCGCTTGTTCATAAGAACACGTCCCCATCTATCCGGAGATGAATCAGCGAACAGTCCAAATATACTCTTGCCAGAAGGAAACTGTCGTCCGGCAAAAGGACGAAGCTCCGGATCTAAATTAATCGATAGCTTATTCTTCACAAGCCATTCCTTGTCATATTCAAACGAATACGATTCCCCACCCTTTATTACTCCAACATACAGTTTTCCCATAAGGATCGGTGCATCAGATGAAAAATCATCATAAACAAGAATTGCTTTATCTACTCCCGCCATTAATTCTTTCTCCTTGAAGCACGCTTTCTTGTCATAAGGCTTAAATCCTGCATCTGTCTTCCGAATTCATCATCCTTGGCAACAAGTAGCAAATCCTTGTCCATATTATTCAGGGCATGTAAAACAGCAGCATATATTCCCATAGCAACAGCGGGATTACCGGATTCCACCTTCCACAGAGAAGCCCTGCTGATTCCTGCACGCTCTGCAACCAATTCCGCTGACAAGTCTCTGCGCAGTCTTGCCAACTTTATCTGCTCTCCCAAAATTTTTAATATTTCTTCTGTTGCCGGTACAATATTATACGCTGCTTTTTTCATAATATACGCCCTCTTGCGTCGTTTTTGTGTTTTCTATTATAAACGTATTTCGCGATTTATGTCAACAATAGAGAACGTTACACACATACTACGTATCGATACCTTAGTTAATTCTGAACTGTTGTCCAAACCCGGTCAAACCAACCCACAAGCTTCGCGGGTGCTTCCGTCCAAAATACAGGATATATAAACACAATTGCATCACTGTTCTGTATTTTTTCCTGTTCAATCAATACATCTTTAAATTCTTATGGTCTGATCCGGGGATCTCTTCTTTATTCCATTGCATCTCGTAAACAGTAATCATTTGCTCTCATCCAAGCATTTCTGCATGACAATGGCATCGCTATAGGTATTATTCGCATACCAGTAGTTCTTGTAT
>JAEEWG010000037.1 GCA_016287245.1 Clostridia bacterium | reverse complement strand
ACCAGATGCGGCGGAACGCTGGTCGTCCATAACGACCGCAAGCAGTACGAATGCCCGTATTGCAGTGTCTTTTATGACTACGAGTATTTCAGGTCCCGGGATATCCTTGATCAGGCAGATTCTTCTCTGAAGATGCTCCAGTATGCGTCAGCGAAAGAGAAGTACGATTTTCTCCTTACGAAAGATCCCCATAGTTTCCGTGCGCTCCGCGGAATCCTTCTTTGTGATGCGAAGATCAACCGGCCGTCCGAGTTATCGAAGCCGGAGAACGTTTTAAGGATCACGCCGGCCTCTCTTAGTGAAGCCGAAGAAGATGCAAGAGAGGAAGAGAAAGCGTATTTTTCCAAGATCCGCCTTATGTATGAGATTGCAAAGTATTCCCGCGCCAACCAGCAGGAAAAAGAGCGGATCGAGAAGGGACGCGAGCAGTTATTTGAAACTCAGGCGGAGCGCTCCGAAGCACTCGCCAAAAACAGAGAAAGAAGCAAGAGATTTTCAGAAGAGTTCGCCAAGCTTTATAAGCAGCTTTCGGAACTTGAGCCTGAAGAGGTTAAAGTAAGAAGCGATGAGCAGAAAGAATCCGGCCTTATTCAGGTGAACTTAAAGGTGTCAAAGTCCTGTGCTTCCTGCGGCGGCGAGCTGATCGTCAATCTCGACAGACAGGTATATGAATGTCCTTTCTGCGGTGTGACCTACGACTTCGATTTTATCCGCGATGAGACAGCGATGGACGAGGCGGAAGAAGCGCTTTCGAAGTCCCAGTTCCTCAAGGCGGACGCGATCTATGCATACATCCTTACCGTTGATCCGAAGAACTTCACCGCACTTCGCGGACGTATCCTCTGCGCGGCGAAATGGACAGGCATAAAGATCGCATCAAAGAATGCGGAGATCTATATGCGCAAAGCACATATTCCGACCATGAAAGAGCGTGTCGAAGAAGCCATTTCCGTCTGCGACAGTGCGGACAGACCGTACTTTGAAGAATTCGGGAAGATCTTCCCGGAATATGAAAACTACATTAACAACATCAGTCCGACGAACCGCTTCAGAAAAGACAGTCAGCGCCTGACAAAGACAAGAGGTGAACTCGAAGATGAGATGGATGTCCTGAGAGATGAGAGGGATAAGTATCTCGATGAGCGTGACAAGCGCAGAAAAGACGGCATTTTCTTACTTGAGGAAATCTACTATAGTGCGAAAGCGAATGCGGTGCAAAAAGAGATAAATGAAGTGTACGACAGCAGATCGATCGTCGATGAACAGTTAAGTGAGACCGTCGAGGAGATCTCCAAACTGAGTACGGAAGCGCAGCACTCCATCAAGGTGATCGAAAAGCACCTGAGAGATATACTGAAGATCGAAACAGACAGGGAACTGTCACAGAAGGCTACCGGAGGTCCGAGTGAGACATGACACTGATAAAGAGCCACAGTTGCACCAAGTGCGGCGGTGCACTTATCGTCCATAACGACCGTCAGCAGTATGAATGTCCATACTGCAGTGTTTTCTACGATTACGAGTATTTCCGATCCCGTGATATCCTCGAACAGGCAGCAGCGTCCCAGAAGATGCTGCAATATGATTCGGCTATCGAAAAGTATGAATTTATCCTGAAAAAGGATCCGCAGAATTTTACGGCAATCCGCGGAAAACTTCTCTGTGAGAGTAAGATAAACCGTCCGGAGGAATTACGTAAAGCAGAGAAAATGATGCAGATCTCTTTAGATTCGCTGAGGCAGGCGGAGAAAGCCGTCGAGCCGGATGGAAAACCGTATTTTTCCCAGCTCCTTCGTTTACGGATGCTGGCCAGGTCCCAGGCGGCGCTTCATGACAGTGAAAAACGGAAAAAGTTCGACAGGAGCTTTGCCGGGATTTATGATCATCTGAAAATGATGGCTCCGAAGAGGATCGCTTTTCAGAAGAATGAGGAAGTGCTTTCTGAAGAAACTCAGGCCTTGGTCTCAATGATATCTTCCATGTCATGTACCTCCTGCGGCGGAGAATTGATCATTAACCTGGACCGTCAGTTATATGAATGCCCGTTTTGCGGAGTGACATTCGATTTTGATTTTGTGCGGGATGAGACCGCTTTTTCAGAAGCAGCGGAAGCTCTCTCAAAGAAGCAGTTCATTAAAGCTGATGGTATCTATGCCTATATCCTGAAGTCAGACCCGAAATGCTATGCTGCGCATCGCGGTCGTGTCCTTTGTGCAGCAAAGTGGACGTGTATTCCAAGTGAAATGGCTTCGGAAGTCATGCCCCAGGTACATATCCCGACGTTGAAGGCGCGTGTTGAGGAAGCCATTGCATCATGCGAACCGGAGGACCGCCCGTACTTTGAGCTCTTCCTTTACATGCTCCCCGAATATGAACGCCTTTTTCAGGCTGTCAGTCCAAGAAAACAGGCACGGCAGAAGCTGCTTTCCCAAAGGAAGGACATGGAGAGAGAGTACGATGTCACTTTGAAAAAATATGAGAACTACAAACTGAAAGATACCGAAGACTGCGGTTGCCTCATGTATACGGAAATAGAGGAAATGGAGAGACTTAAGGAAAGATTGACCGGCCTTAGTGCGGGCCTTCAACACATTGATAATCAGCTTTTTGAACTCGAAGAAAGTGAATTATGTTCGAATGAGCAGCTCTGGGAGTCGAAGATCAATATGGAAAAAGCACTGGCGGATATCCGACAATGGGAAGTGCAAAAAGCAGTAAACACAGGGACGGCGAAGTAACGCCGTCCTTTTTTACGGGAGTCGTGACTATGAAAACCTTTTTGTTCCTGCTATACTAAAAATGTGGAATCAGTACACTGTTTTTCTTGAAAGGAGCCGGTTAATTTGAAACAAAAGAGAAGAATCCTAGCTGTTATCCTTTCTTTGGTGTTATCTGTTCACTTTGTTTCCTGCGGCCGGAATACGAATAAAACTACCGAAGATCCTACGGAGAAAACGACGACGAAGATCTATTCCGAGGAGGAATTAAAAGCTTTCCTGCAGGAGATCGTTGACGAAAGAACAGCGCATCCCGGCGATGAAATCCACTGGAGCCGAAAGGTTATGGGTGGCGGGGTCAATACGGTAGATCATTGTCTGGATCTGACGATCATTGATTGCGATGAAGCGACTCTGAATGATGTTATGGAGCATCTTGAAAAGTATCCGGTCAAGACAAAGGTCGTAGACGAGTATATTGTGACCGCAGGTTCTTATATTATTGAAGAGCACCGATATAAGAGGAATTCGGACGGAACGATAGATGAATTCCATTATCGGGAACTGGAAGGGTACGAAAACGCGCCTGAAGGGTCGAGAACAGTCGGAGACTCAAAAGAAGAGTACACCTACAGAAAAGCTTCAAAAGACGGAAAATAAGGACTATAAAAAGACAGGTTTTTCTATCAGCTGAACAGATATGCGATAAATCCGCACAGCAGGATCGAAAGCGGGTAGAAGAGGTAGAACAGGCGGTAGAACCACTTCGGTTTCTTCCGCTTTTTACTTGGCAGCAAAAGGCAGATAAGAAATCCCAGAAGAGCAAAGCTCTCCAGGGTGATGATCCCGGTCATGCGAAAATACAGGTAGGTATAACAAGCGGCAAAAGCGGCATAGAATATCGTGGCGACGAAAACACGGTTGTCGATCTTCCAGCGGTGGAGAAAGTAGAAGATGAGTACGCATGTGACGGACATCAGGGACATGGTCAAAGGAAGGAATGTGATCAGGATCATGCAAAGCGCAAAAAGAACGATGGCCAGGCCGTGAAGCGTCGTTCTCGGCCACTTCGGGATCTTCATGCCCTTCGGAAGATTATTTGATTCCGAAGAGGAAATCACGACACCATAGCGGGTGCTGTGGGAGACCTGGTTCGGATTGAGAAGATTCATGGATGCTACGCGGTCTCTCGGAAGAGAAACCAGAAGTTCCACCCCGTACATGACGATATATGCCAAAAGCCAGGTGAAAACGATGTTGAAGCGTTTCGGCTGCGGAGCCTTTTCCCAGAGGATATAAACGAGAAGGAAAGACGCCTGCGTAAGATAGGCGGTAAATGCGATGCGAAGGAAGTGCTTGTAGGTGTTGGATGTAAGAAAAAAACCGTCCACGAGAGCTCTTGCGAAGAAGGGCATCGAGATGTATCCGAGGAGTGAAAGGACAAAAATGACACAGGAGGGCAGGATGCCATCAAAGAAAAAGGCTACGATCCCGCACAGCATGAGCAGATATGCCAATAGATTCTTCACATTTTCACCCCAATTTGTAAAATGAATGCAATCCTGCGTCATTGAAAGATAAGTACATTTATTGTATCATTAACATGTTTATTTGTGCACAACAATACGCACTGGCGTATTTTCTTATATATGATGAGGTGTAGATCATGGGCTTAGGATTAGATATCGGAATTGATCTGGGCACGAGCAGTGTCCTTATTTATGTACGTGGTAAAGGCGTAGTTCTCAAGGAGCCTTCCGTCGTTGCTGTAAATACGAAGACAGGTACCGTTCTCGCAGTAGGTGAGAGTGCTTCCCTGATGCTTGGTAGAACTCCGGGTGTCGTTGAGGCGATCCGTCCGCTTCGTGATGGTGTTATTTCCGACTTTAAAGTGACAGAAGTTATGCTCAAAGCTTTCATCGGAAGAGTCTGCCAGGGCATCCGTGCGACATATTTCCGTCCGACGATCGTTGTCTGCGTTCCGTCGGTCATTACTCCGGTTGAGCAGAAAGCTGTTGAGGATGCCTGCCGTCATGCCGGTGCAAAAGACGTATTCCTGATCCGTGAGCCGATCGCTGCCGCTATCGGTGCCGGTATCGATATCACAAAGGCCTGCGGTTCCATGATCGTAGATATCGGCGGTGGTACGACAGATATCGCTGTTATCTCCCTTTGTGAGCCTGTTGTTGACTTCTCCCTGAAGGTCGCGGGCGACAAGTTCGACGAAGCGATCGTAAAGCACGTTCGCCGTAAGCACAACGTCCTCATTGGTGAGAAGACGGCTGAGGAACTGAAGATCAACATCGGATGCGCATATCCGAGAGAAGAAGAAATGACGATGGACGTTCGAGGCAGAAACCTGATCACCGGTCTTCCGGCGACAGTTACCGTTTCTTCCACCGAAATGCTCGAAGCGCTTGAAGAGCCGGTTGCGGCGATCTTCGATGCTGTTCACTCCGTTCTTGAGAGAACTCCACCGGAGCTCATGGCAGATATCTCCCAGCGCGGTATCGTTATGACCGGTGGTGGTGCACTCCTTTATGGTCTCGACAGAATGCTCGCGACGAAGATCGGTATCGATGTCTGCGTTGCAGAGGACACGGTCTCCTGCGTTGCGATCGGTACTGGTAAGGCACTCGGCATGATGGACAAGTTTGCTGCTCTCGGCGATACCTGATCCGGATCATTTATCAGAAAATCAAAGACCGGCGGAATAGACCGCCGGTCTTTTTGTATATTCCGGGAAATGCGATTCGGTTGACAATGCGGCGGGAGAACACTTATAATAACAGCAGTTTAGATGATGTATTGCGTTCCATAGTTTTCTCGCTGAGGAGAAAATAGCAATACAGATGAGGTGTAAATCGTTTCGCAGTTTGTTATCCAATAAGATGTTTCACTTAAAAGGGCTATCTGTATGCCTTTTTAGATGTTTCATATAAAGAACGATCCAATTTAGTACAAGTGAGGTAAATTTGTGGCCCAAGAAGATTTTTTTGCAAAAAGCAAAGAGGCACTTTCCGCAATCGCTCTGGCGTTCCAGCTGGTAACACCGGAACAGGCGGAATCCATGAGCCAGAAGGAACTGGCAAGCCTTCTTGACGCAGAGCAGAAGCGTTCCGAAGGAGCTTCCGTAAAAGAAGAAAAACCGAAGGCGAAGAAAGCAGCGCCGAAGAAAAAGGCACCTGCGAAGAAAGCCGAAGCAGCTTCTTCTGAAAAGAAGGAAGAGCCGAAGGAAGAAGTTTCTTCTGAAGCTCCGGCAGCTCCTGAAAAGCCGGCTGCGCCCAAAAAGACGAAGAAAACGAAGGCGAAGGCGGAGGAATCCGTAGAAGCGCCGAAGGAAGAAAAAGCACCTTCCAAGTCCACTTCCAAAAAGAAGAAGGAAAAGACCGAAGCGCCTTCTGAAGCTGCTGCGGAAGAAAAGAAGGAAGAAACTGTTCCTTCTGAAACTTCCGAGAAGAAAGAAGAAAAGCCGGAAGCCCCGGAGAAAAAGCCTAGAGGCAAAAAGGGCAAGAAAGCTTCGGAAGAAGTAAAGACGGAAGAAAAGCCTTCCGAAGAGCCTGCCGAGGCCCCTGTAAAAGAGGAAGAAAAGCCTTCGGAAGAAAAGACCGAAGAAAAGAAGGAAAATGCGAACCAGAAGCCGTCCGGCAAGAATAAGAAGGGCCGTCACAGATCTTTTGAGATCCGTCCGGCCAATGAGATAGCGCCGGCAGCTGAAGGAGAAAATGCAAACGGAGAAGAGAAGCCTTCAGAGGGTGAAGCTGCTCCGGAGAATAATAAACCGCAGATCGAGCCTATCGAGTTTACGGGTATCCTGGAGATCGTTTCGGAAGGCGGTTATGGATTTGTCAGAAGAGAGAACTATCTGCCTTCTCCGCAGGATGTATTCGTTCCGACGAATCTGATCCGCCGTTTCGGACTTCGCATGGGTGACCAGATCAAGGGATTTGCCCTGCCGAAGAGAGGTCAGGATAAGAACTTGGCATTAAGCTTTATCACGACCGTCAACGATGTCGAGATCGAAAACCTCGGCAAGCGTCCGCATTTTGAAAGACTGACACCGATCTATCCGGATGAGAGATTCCGTCTGGAGACCGGAAAGCAGGAGCTTTCCACACGTATCATCGACCTCGTTTCTCCAATCGGTAAAGGTCAGCGTGGTATGATCGTTTCTCCGCCGAAAGCCGGTAAGACGATCCTTCTTCAGAAGATCGCCAACGCGATCACACAGAACAGCCCGAAGACCAAGCTCATCGTACTTCTCATCGATGAGCGTCCGGAGGAAGTTACCGACATGCAGCGCTCCATCAAGGGCGAAGTTGTTTATTCCACTTTTGATAAGAAACCGGAGAACCATACGCGTGTCACCGAGCTCGTTCTCGAGCGCGCGATGCGTCTTGTCGAGATGGGTGAGGATGTCGTGATCCTCCTTGACTCCATGACGCGTCTGGCCCGTGCCTATAACCTGACGATCACACCTACCGGCAGAACGCTTTCCGGTGGTCTTGATCCGGGATCTCTCTATGGACCGAAGCGTTTCTTTGGTGCGGCGAGAAACATCGAGAACGGCGGAAGTCTGACGATCGTTGCCACCTCTCTTATTGAGACCGGTTCCCGAATGGACGAAGTTATCTTCGAGGAATTCAAGGGTACAGGTAACATGGAAGTTTACCTCGACAGAAAACTCTCCGAGAAGCGTATCTTCCCGGCGATCGATATCAACAAGTCGGGTACCCGCCGTGAGGACCTCCTTATGTCCCAGGAAGAACTCGATGCCGTCTGGACGATCCGAAAAGCATTCTCCCAGATGGAGACGGCTCCGGTCACCGAGACGATCATCAACCTGCTTCTGCGTACCAATTCGAACGATCACTTCATCCGTTCCGTCAAGGTCTCCTTTGCGGATAAGGAAGTGTTCGATGCGATGAGAGGTACCGGCAGTAACGGAAACGGAAACGCAAACAGTTAAAGAACTGAAAGCCGGTTTAACGGCAGTTTTGAAATGAAGACCAGACAGCATCTGAAGAGTTCTCTCTTTGGATGCTGTTTTCTTTGTTTTTTTCTCATTCAGGGTGCTTCGGAATTGATTTTTTATATATAAGAATGTTACTATTAAATACAGGGTTGTTTCTTGGAAGGAGGCGGATTTCTTGACCGAAACAGATGGGCAAATTTATACTCGTTTTCTTTCGGAAAAAGATCCGGATGATTTAGGCGTTCTTTTCGAAAAGTATCGGAACGGATTGATGCTTTTCCTCTTCGGAATCGTCGGAGATTCTGACGATGCGGAAGAACTGATGATGGATACTTTTGCTGTACTTGCTTCCGGAACCTGCAGATATATCGAACGCAAAGAAGCGACCTTTAAGACCTGGCTTTTCGCGATTGCGAAGAATCAAGCACGTCAGTTCCTTCGAAAGAAGAGCCGTTTTGTAATGTCTGATGATGACATCGACGTAGACATAAAGGATCCGGGTGAACAGCCGGAAACTGCACTTATTCAGAGTGAATCCAAACGAGAACTGTTTAATGCACTTGAGAAGATCGATCCGCAGTACAGACAGGTCCTGTACCTTATGTATTTTGAGGATCTGAAACCGGAACAGATCAGCCGGGTAATTAAAAAATCGGTCAAACAGACATATAATCTTTCCGCCAGGGGAAAAGCGGCACTCCGCAGAGAATTGGAAAGGATGGGGTCTTCGTGGGAAACATGGGATACGTGATCACGGGTGTAGTAGCTTTCGTGCTGGGCATATTTTGCACCTTGCTTGCATTTCATGTGCAGAAAGGCAGACGAGAGACTAATAAGAAATGAGCCTTCTAACGATCTTTGAGCTTATACTGACCATCCTGCAGGTGGTTTTCATTGTTGCGGTCATTATTCCAGCCGTGAATGCTATGATTTTAAAAAAGAGCAGTATCATTTCTGTTCTTTTCTGTCTGGCTATGGTGAGCTATCTTCTCAGTGATCTCTACTGGCTCGCGTATGACAGTCTTCGTCCGGATACGAGAATGCCGTTTGCGGCAAATGAGTTTGCCGAATGTGCCATGATCCTTCTTCTTGCTACAGGTCTGGAGAAAGCACTCCCTGACAAGAAGAAGATCTCCTGGGAGATCCTATTTGCTACATGTTATATCGGCGCCAATATCGCTCTTTGGATCTTATGGTCTGGAGAATGGATGCAGGATACGGTTTTCGGACTCCCGTATATCTATTTTCTGTGGCTTCTGGTCCGCGGTATCCGAAGCAGAAATCTTCTTCCTGTTAAAGAACGGGCCGTGCTGATCATCCTGGCTGCCGTCATAGTGGTCCTGCACTTCATGTGTTTCTGGACGGATGGAATGTTCTATGAGACTATCAATTTGAGTAATACACTTATGATCTTTTTCGTTTCGACATGGATCGGACTTCGATGCATACAGAAAAACGATATGTTCCTGACTTTTCTGTTCTTTTTGTGGACGATGCTTGCGATGTTTTCCTTCTCGGATATATTCTATAATATGGCAACGCTCGCAAATACGCTGGCGATCCCGCTTATGTATAAGTCTGTAAGGAAAGAGAGGGTAAGTGATGGTATACGCTGAAAACGTTCTTATCTGTATTGCTGTGCCGCTCGCGATCTCTCTTCTTTTCACAAAAAGAAGCACCAGCCGTTTTATCGCTTCTTTCCTGGTGGGCATGATCGTCTGCCTTCTGTCGGCATATATCAGCGGGTATTTTACGTTGTCTTCCGGCTATTCGGCAGAAGATACCTCTATCTTTTTATCGCCGATCGTGGAAGAACTCATGAAATTCCTGCCGGTCCTTTTTGTCTATTTTGTATTTGAATCGAACCCGCAGGAGATCCAGCCGAACGCGATCGGCATCGGGGCGGGATTCGCTACGTTTGAGAACTGCTGCTTTATCCTTTCGTCGGGTGCACAGAATCTGGCCTACGTACTTGTCCGCGGATCTGCCGTCGGCGTTATGCATCTTGTGACCATGGTGGCACTGGCGATGGGTCTTCGCCTGATCAAGAACTACCAGCTGTTCTCCCTTGCGGGACTTCTCGGCGTGCTTTCCCTGTCGATGACCTTCCACGGGCTTTATAACCTCCTGGTCTCCGAGCCGGGAATACCGACCTATATCGGCTATGCTCTTCCCATGGTCTGTGCGGTTGTGCTTTATTTGATCTATCATGAAATAAACCAACAGGATGAGGAAGAAAAAGAAAATAAAAATTTTGTAAAAACAGGTGAGTAAAAATCTTCTCTGCTGACATTAAGTAAGTGAAAGGCAGGAGAAGATGAAGGGAGATTGTATGAAATATACGACTGAAGAAGCTTTAAAAGAGATTCAGAGACGTGGAAATCGTATCCGCAGACGACACGACCGCAAGGTCATGTATGCGCTGACGGTATCCACGATCACGTCTTTTATTGCTCTCATGATCGTGATCAGTGCGTTCTCTGCGACAGCAGTATCTGATGAGCAGTCGGTATATGGTTCCTTCATTCTTCCGAAAGAAGCCGGTGGATTTGTCCTCTCGGCGGTCATCGGATTCGCCCTTGGCGTAACCATCACTTTTGCTATTCGCCATTATCAGGAAATCAGGAGCAAGCGCGCAAGCTCTGGTGATAAGTAACGAATTTTCAAGTTAACAAGGAGGATTTCACCATGAGTACGAATGAAGAATTCGCTGTTTTTGTATGCGTTGATCCCTTAAGAGGGGTGGCAGTTTCAACTGAAGGATTGCATCCGGGTCAGCAAGTGGCAATTAAGTATGGGGACGAATTGTACACTGATCTCTCTGGCATTATCGCATTTGGAGATGGAGGTCGTGTGAAAGCGATCAATCTCGTCTCGAAAAATGGAGTTGAGACAGATGCCGGACAAGATGGACTTTATGATTATCGGATCGTAGTTATTGGGGCTGGTCCGAAGTCAGGATGGGGACATGTAACATTCACAGACATGTCTCCGGATTCCTATAACCTTGGCCTCTATGACAGCACTATGAAAGATCACTATGTGGATTATAACAGCAACAAACCAGTCATCACCATGATCACTTGGGGACCTGGTAAAAGCTGACACTTGCCATGGGGTTTTGGGGGAACTTCGTTCCCGGAGTTCCCCTTGATCCTGAACTGAATTTGAAAGAAAGAAATTACCCCTAATTTCTCTTCTCGATACGGTGAAGTTGCGGGCGGATGGTGTATTCCTGGATCGTCATATGAGGGTCGGAGGACAGGATAAACCGGACGCCCGCAGCAACATCTTCCGGCAAGAGCCGGGCATTTTCTTCCGAAGAACACGTAAAATCCGCATTTCTATATAGATCCGTATCGGTCATATCCGGCAGGATCGTCGTTACTTTTACCCCGTATTTTCTCGCTTCGTCAAAAAGACTTCGTGAAAAACTCAGAAGTCCCGCTTTGGTTGCGCCATATGCGGCTCCGTGGGGATTACTCTGATTTGCGGTGATCGAAGAGATGTTAATGATCGTTCCATGGCTCACCTTGAGCTTTCGTAAAAGAAGCTGGCAGAGAAGAAGAGGCACTTCAAGATTGGTCCTTACCATCTCAGAGATATTTTTCCCGGAGATCTCTTCGTGAAGTCCGTAGTAACCGACACCGGCACAGTTGACGAGAAGATCGATGGTGTTCCCTTTGCAGATCTTCCGGATCTCTTCTTCCAGCTTTCCGGTCTGAAGAAGATCCATTTCGACTTTTCGAAAAGATCGATGATCCGTTATGTTTTTACAGTCGGAAAAATCCCTTCCGAAACCATAGACTTCATAGTCCATTTGAAGAAGAACTTCAGCGATCGCTCTTCCGATCCCGGAAGAAGCTCCTGTGACGATGGCCGTTTTTTTCATTTTTCCACCTCATTACCAGTTGGTCTTCTTGGTCAGTATGACCGCATACTTGTCATAAAGCTTAACATCTACCGCGCTGTTCACCTCATGTGTCTTGGAGGTGGTGCCGAGCGGAAGAAGGATGAATTTCTTACCTTCTGCGGTATCCAGGAGGATCTTGATCTTCTGGCCGTTTACGCCGTTATAGGCCACCGTGTCATCCATATATCCGTATACGACTCCGCTTCGGACGGTCCCTTTGGTATGCACCTGAAGGATGCGGAAGAGTTTATAGACGGCAAAAAGAATCGACCCTAAGCCAATCAGAAGAAACGGCAGGGCAAACAGCTTCATGGAACCCTCGGAAGCCGACGACTCGTTCGTCACAGGGATAATGCCGAGAAAAGGGATGCTGGCAAGTGAAAAGATCGAACCGAATATAAGGGGAAAGCCCACATTCCAGAAATTGAGCCGAGCACTCTTACACTCCACGAGCGGGTACTCCGGAGTCAGATCAGCAGTGGCGACTTTTCCGATATAAGTGCCGCAGAACTGGCATATTTCGGACAGAAGTGTCGCGCCGCATTTCGGACAGTTCCTCACCTGTTCCGGATTCAGTTTCCGTTCATTGTTGAGCCGAATGTCATCCATTATATAGTCCCTCCCTATATATTCTCCTCAAGATCGATTCTATATATCTTCTCCTTAGATATCAAGGTTTGTAACAGTGTTACAACGGTATTTTCCATCTCGTTTTTTATGTTTTCCGGGTATTCCATGACCCCGCCGTGGTTCTCGTACGGGAACTGGCAGATGGAAGATCCGGGGAAGTCTTTTCTTATCTTGCGGATGTATTCCGAGGAGATGCGGAAAGATCCCACGCTGACATCCTTTAATTGATGAAAATCAATGTATTTTTGGGCTTCGGAAAACATAGATGAATATATATCTTTCCAGTTTTTGCAGTAGATAAGGGGGTCAAAACAAAGCCGTACCGGGAATCCTTTCTCCATCGCAAAAGAGGCTGCGGATAATCTGTCGGAAAGAGAGGCGGTCCTTTTTTCGTATCTGTCGATGATCTCCTGCGGGGAAAGTGTATAGGCGAAGATCACCCGGTCGCAGGGCGGGATCTTCTCGAAAATGTCTTTTCGGAAAGATTTGGTACGGATCTCGATGGTAAGGTCTTCGTGCTCTCTTGTAAACTCGATCCAGCGGGCGACAGATCCTGTCAGGTTTTCCAGCGCGAGAAGATCGGTGTCGTAAGAGACACAGAGATACACGGGATGTTCTTTCAGTAACGCTTCGACTTCGGAGAAGGTATTTTCGAGATCGAGGAATATGACGACATTTCCGGAACCGTACATACCGCGGAGAAAACAGTACTCGCAGTCGAAGATACAGTTTCTGGCCGTCGAGCAGTAGTAGAAGTGATCATATCCGAAATCCTGACAGACCGGCGCACCTTTAAAAACGGAGACTCCGGGGTTCCTGGCCAGGATAAGGGAAGGCGCGATCTTCTGGAGCAGAAAGCTCTGGCGCGGACGGTTGAAAACATCTTTATGGTGACGGATCGGAATGATCTGCGATTTTTTATACCGGGACAGGATCTCCTTCGTAAGGGGATGCTCCTTCGCTTTTTCTTCGACATAGATATGGGAGAAGGGAAAGTTATATAAGCTTTTGTCTGAGCTCATAAAGCACCGCCTTTCCCTCTTTTTTTGATCCCGCGGGGAGACGTCCCTGATTTTCGAAATCGTCCAGGATCGGGCGGATATCGATATTTTCTGTCAGCGCGTATTCGAACAGCTGATGTAGTTCGTAGCGCATCGTCTCGCTAAGACGAAGGGAAAGTGCAGTCGAAAGAAAAAGATCTTCATCCACGGATGGCTCTTCTTTACAGACTTCCTCCAGTTTTTTTAGTACGGAAAGGACCGTACTGGTCTGCTTTTCGGCGCCTTCCTGAAGCATCGCGGAAGTGATCTTCTTCGGATCATCCACGCCCTGGTCGGAAACATATTTTAAAAACAGCATCCTGTGAGGCGGAAGAAAGCGGGAAGCTGCCTGGAAGATCCCTGAGGCCTCCATCTCATAAAGAAGCTCCGGATCTTCTAAAGATGCGACGACTTTACTTACCGTGACCAGTGCTTTTTCCGAGGAAGAAGGAAGTCCGCAGGTGGAAAGGTCGTAAAGCATGTCCGGGTAGAAGTCCCTTCCCGTCGTGCTGTCCGTGATCTTATGGATCAGGTGAAGACCCGGATCTTTTCCCGCACAGGAACCGAAATTGATCAGAAAATCCGTCTCGTTTTTCGTGCCGAACCGCGTAAGAAGATACGTGGTGGCGGAAGATGCGGCGATAGGTCCCATGCCGGAGATACAGAGCACGCAGGAACTATCCTCGGAAAAATAGGTCTCGTACGGGCATGAGGTATCGTCCCTTCGGAGTGAAAGGGCGGAGATCAGGGGCCTGGCTTCGGCCGTAAGGGCACAGACGATGAAGAACATAGGATCTTCCTTTCTCCTTTGATCGGATACGACGATTCTATCACAATTAAACGGACATCTGAATTGATTTTTCCTATATAAAGTTGATATAATTACAAGATGCAATTTGCAAAATAAAAGGAGGCGCATATCAAAATGGCCGAAAAACAGAAGTATTACATCACTACACCGATCTATTACCCGTCGGGAAACCCGCACGTTGGACACTGCTACACGACGCTCGCATGCGACGTAGTTTCCAGATATAAGCGAATGCAGGGTTTTGATGTCATGTTTCTGACCGGTACAGATGAGCATGGCCAGAAGATCGAGAAGAAGGCACAGGAAGCAGGCGTTACTCCGCAACAGTATGTCGATGAGATCGTCGCTAACTTCAAGAAACTCTGGGAGCGCCTCGACATCACATATGACCGATTTATCAGAACGACCGATCCGTATCATGTGGAGTCTGTACAGAACATCTTTAAGGCTCTCTACGATAAAGGATATATCTATAAAAGCAAGTACGTCGGAAAGTACTGCACACCGTGCGAGTCTTTCTGGACAGAGAGCCAGCTTAAGGACGGCAAGTGTCCGGACTGCGGACGTGAAGTTGTCGATGCAGAAGAAGAAGCTTACTTCTTTAGGCTCTCCGAGTTCTCCGACAGACTCGAGGCACTGCTCCTTGACGAGGAGAGAAACTTCCTTGAGCCGAAGTCCCGCGTCAACGAGATGATCAATAACTTCATCAAGCCGGGTCTGGAGGACCTCTGCGTATCCCGTACGAGCTTTAAGTGGGGTATTCCGGTCACCTTCGATGAGAAGCACGTCGTATATGTATGGATCGACGCGCTCAGCAACTATATCACGGCGCTGGGCTATGGAAATAACACATATCA
>JAEEWG010000003.1 GCA_016287245.1 Clostridia bacterium | reverse complement strand
ACCATTCCGGTGGTTATTACGGCGAGGCCACACCTGTTCCCATACCGAACACAGAAGTTAAGCTCGTCAGTGTCCAAGATACTTGGCTGGAGACGGCCCGGGAAAATAGATCGCTGCCGGATTATATTCCTCTATAGCTCAGTCGGTAGAGCATGCGGCTGTTAACCGCAGGGTCGTAAGTTCGAGTCTTACTGGAGGAGCCAAAGATCATCTCGCAAGGGATGATCTTTTTTTGTTCTCGTCATTTCACGATGAACATTGGACCCAGTACTTTATCTTGCCAAAATCAATCGTTATTAGGCAGGTCATTTTCTAGAATATAGTGACTGATCTTTTCTCCAATAAGATCTGTAATAACATAGTCCTTGTGTATTGATATGTTTGAAACCAAGAAGTCACCTGTATCAAGCATTTCATAGTCTATCTTCAGTAGCCCGTCCGACAGATAGTGAAGGGATGTGCATGGATGACCGTTGTCTGAGTTGTGTTTAGAAGTTGCTGGGTCAATGTGCCAAATATTAACGAGTTGCTTTTTGTGTAATGTAGCAACCGGATCTATTGCCTCAACCTTAGAAATGGGATCTCCAACCTTTATAGAGGCAAAGTCCTTAGACGAAAGGATTTTTTTAATCAAAATCGGATAGCCTCTCAAGCGAAGTCCATCAAAGTCTTTCAAGAAGAAAAGGTAAAGTCGATACCCAGTGTCTGTCTCATACATAAAGTATATGCATCCATCATCTCTTTGGCGAATCGCAGAGGTAGGATAGCAGTATAGTATCAAACCGGGATAGTTAGGCCAGTTTCCTGAAAGACCGATTGTCCATGCAGCGTCGTTGTTAAGTTCAAAAGATCTATTATTGTTGAAGAGAATATCGTCTTCATAATAAATGGGAACTTCGAGAGTTTCACTTGCAAGACTGTCATTTACATACTTCATGTATCCATCAAGATTAGAGATACCATCATATTCTATTCGCCTGGATGCATCCGATATAGCCTTGGGTATTGAGAATTCATTGCTCTCCTCGGAAGGCCCATCTGATACGGATGTGTTATTATCTGATTTTTGCTGGATGTTTTCTGCCGTGTCGGACATTGATAATGAATCATACGATGGATCTGTTAAGTGTGATTCTTCCCGCATTTGGCTTGATTTACTGTTCGTGCAACTGTTGAGAATAAAGAAAGCAACAAGAAGTGTTATCGATAATACAAGTTGCTTTCTTGAGTCGAACATAGTCTTCCTCCCAGAAAAATATAACTTCGTCGTGGCAGAATCACTGATGTCTAAAAACATATTACCATATATTGAGAACATCTTTCGTTCAATCTGGATCATGATAATCTCTCTCATCATTTATTAGCATAGATCTGCGTTGTATAATGAAATCGTTAAGGGTATGCGCAACTGCTGATCGACGGGGTGGTGCCTGATGAAGTGGGATGAATTCTACAAGTTGGCAAATGAAACACAGGAAGGTCCTTCATTCGAGGACATTTCTTCTTTGGAAGAAGTTGGTACGAAAGAAGAACTGAAGCTTCTTCTGATGGATCTTCCCGGAGAGAAGATGCAGTATTTCATCGAAAAGCTCCTTTCCCTTGGAGTCAATTTTACTGCAGCTGACATTGTCAGATTCTCGGACTATTCCGATTTCCCCGATACTTGTGTAAATATGCTTGTTGAAGATGCTATGGCGAAGGGAGTGCCGTTCTCGTCGAAAAACATCTGCGACATGTATTTTGATGATGAAGCCAACCGCGAAGCACTGATCAGAAAGTGTGTCGAGAAGGGTGTAGAGTTTGATGTCAAGAGCATTTCGCAGCTTTGTGATGCCGGAGCAAATGAGGAAAGCATCGGATATCTTCTGGATCTGGCTATGGAAAAAGGCGAACCTGTCACAGCCAAAGACATAGAGCAATTGGCGGATTATACAGATGAAGCCCACTTGGAAAGGATCGCCTGTTATTCCCTGGAGAAGGGGTTTATCACCAAAGGAAAAGATATCATCGAGCTTACAGATTTTGTTTCATCTGAAAAAGAAGAAGCCCTGTTTTCTGCCGCCTGTGAGAAAGGCGTGATATTCTCCGCCAAAGAACTTCTGTCTTTAGGATTTTTAAGCGAGGAGCTTACGAGCAAACTTGTTCTGAATTCACTCGAGGCAGGCACAAAGTTCACCCCCAAACAGATCGTTTCCCTATATGAAGTTACCGATGAAAAAACACTGGAAAAGGTGTACGACAAGTTCATTTCGGAGGGCGGTACTTTTCCGTTCTCTGATATCAGGGAACTGGAATATGTCAACTGCGATCTTTATGAAAAGGCGCTTAAGACAGCCTTGGAAAACGGCCTGAAACTGACGCAGGCACAGATCCGTGAAGTGTCGGAACTGGTGGATGACGACACCCTTTGTAAGGTCTTAAACAAAGCGATGGAAGACGGGATCGAGTTTCCTGCAAAAGATATCGTGAATTACGTGGAGTACTATGTCGACAATGAGATGGGTCAGAAACTGGTAGACTATGCAAGGGCTCATGGAACTGTTTTCAAAAAAAGTGAGATCCAGACGCTGCTCGACTGCGGCTGCGAGATGAAGGCGGAGAGCCAGGAAATAATAAATGCAATCGGTAAGAAAGGAAAGGATCTCACAGACAGGGATATAGAGACGATCAGCGAATACGGAAAGGAAGAGGAAGCTTCTTCCGCGATCCTGTATTCGATCGCACAGGGGAAACTCTATAAGGTAGAGGAATTGATCGAGTTTTCGGAAACCTATAACGATATGGACCTTGAGAAAGTGCTCCAGTGTTCGATGGATAATGGTATTCAGGTTACTTCTTCGGATATAAAAGATCTGTCCGAATATGTCAGCGAAGATTTCCTGCGAAAAGTGATCGGATATGCGAAGCGCTGCGGAACCTCGATCAGTAATATGGATCTGATCGAGATCTGTGAAAACTCTGAATCTCAGGAAGATATGGCCGATCTCATTCTTATGAATTCGGAAAAAGGCAGAAACCTTAAGTTCAATGAGATCAAGTACATCGCCGAGAATTGCGACGAACGGACGTGCGAGAAAGTTCTGCGGTCCATCATGGAAGCGGGCGGATATTTCACAGCAAAACAGGTCATGGAGCTGAGCGAGGCTGTGGACAGCAAGCTCATGACCGACGTGATGGCCCATTCCTTCAAGAATAATGTGCACTTTACGGAGACGCAGCTTCAGGATCTGAAATATAGTGTAGATGACGAGCTGCTTTATCAGATCGATAATAAGCAGAAGACACACGCCTTTGATGAAGAGGACGAGGAAGAATATGACGATTCTTATGATTATGCCGATACATCCGGAAAGAAACCGGGACTTCTGGGTCATCTCGGAGCGCTCTTCGTGGCCAGTGAGATCGTTAAGAAAGCGAGCGGAAGAAAAGAGCCCCAGGAGAAGTATCGCTCCTGGAGCAGCAAACCGAGGAAGTTTCATATCGGAGAACGCGTAAATGTACGGCGCTATGGCAAACTCGTATCAGGAACGATCGAGGATCTTGACCTTAACGGCGGGTATTCGATCGATCTGGATGACGGTATCTATCTTCAGGGCGTCAGAGAATCGGATATCGTGAAGAAAGGTCTCTTCGGCTGATCACTTGTCCGCCGGTTCGTATGTCCGCTTGAAAAGATCTCTTTCCACGATATAGAAGTCCGAAAGGTCGTTCTCACGGATGGCGATATAGTCGCCTTCGGTGCCGCGCACATAGTTATTGGCATCCCATACGGTGAAGATCTTGACGGAACTTGTGATCGGCTTCATGTAGACATATTCCGAACCCTTGGTGATGCAGGAACGGATGTGATCTACAAGATCGAAGGTCTCGCCGGATCTTAAGTTCTTGATCGTCGGACGGTATTCCGAAGAAACATTCGACTTGGCACTGCACATATCGTAGGTCTCTTTGAAACGGTCGAGGGAGATCGGTACGATATCGCCTGAGACACCGACCATGATGCAGGTGTCGGCATTGGCATTGATATCGATATCGCCTTCGAGTGTACGTACCAGAAGAGGTGTGTTGGCAGATACGAAGTCCTTGCAGAAAACGACGCCCACAGGGATCCTCTTTTTGCGGAAACGGTGACAGCCTTCCACGCTGACCTTATCGACACCGGCACGAAGGATCTCGCACTCGCCGGAATATTTCGTCAGTTTCTCGCGCAGGAACTGCATCATGCGCTTCGGACCATACTTGGAAGCATATTCATCCTTACTGATGAAACCACCGGCCTTGTTCTTATGTCCGCCGCCGTGGCCGATGCCTTCGGTAATGAATTCGGCCAGCTCGCTGGCTTTGGTCTCCTTGATACAGCTTCTGATCGAAAGTTTGTAACCTGTATATGTTTCGTTATAGGCGATACAGATATCCACACGGTCGACCTGGATCAGGAAGTCGGAGATGAGACCCAGAATATTCGGGTCGCAGGGCTTTACCTGTACGATCACGAGGCGCAGCTCGCTGTCAAAGGTGAAGTCATTTAATGCCTGTGCGGCGATGGATAATTCGCTTAAGGAAAGATTCGAGTTCGAAAGCCGCACGACAGCGGACTGGTCAAATGCCAGCGCATCACGCATATCTCTGTCGAGCGGGTGATAAAGTTCACTGAACTGGTTCGTGTCACAGTAAAGTCCGTAGTAAAGAGCAGTGGCACAGATCGGGTCTTTGTTGATATCGATGCCCTCGTTACGGAACAGCTGCCAGATCAAGGTGCAGCAGGAGCCGACATTCGGCTGGATATAGGAGTAATCTACGTCGATCCCGCAGAACTGGTGGTGGTCGATCACGGCGACGACCGGCGCAGGGAAAAAGCGCACATTACCGGAGCGATACTGGCAGTCGGTCGTGATCAGTAGATCACAGGAACCGAAGTTGGAGACGCAGTACTCGATCGGGATGCGGAACATCTCGATCATCATGGTGAGATTGACTTTGGTGATTTTGGTCTGACCGCTGTAGATCAGGCGAACGTTGCATCTATGACTTTTAAAGTATCTATATAGGGCGAAGCCTGAAGCGATCGCATCCGGGTCCGGATTGTCATGGCACTGGATGGTGATGTTCTTGTATTTTGTCAATTCCGACAGTTTCATGAAAGAAAAACTGCTCCCTTCCCCCCAAGTAGATCATAACTTCAATGAAGATAACCAACCATACAAATAATAACACAGGAGCAGAGGAATAAAAAAGTCTTTTGATTACAGTTTGATGGAATTTTCAAAATAACTTAACGAAAAAGAAATAGTCCTGCTTGCTTCTTTTCCCGTGAAGGCGCAAACTAGAAGCAGCAGAAAAAGGAGGACCACCATGAGCAAGTTGAGATTTCAGGCACTGGCGCTGGCCTGTGTCATGATGATGTCGGTGTTTTTGGGAGGGTGCAGAACTTCGAAGAAATCTACCGGTAAGGATGACGTGAATAAGAAAGCCGAATCCATGCTGGATGATTTTGGTGCGTATTATAAAATTGGAAAATATGACAAGATAGATAAGCTCATAAGCGGCAAGAGCACGGAACTGGAAAAGCTCAAGGGCTATAAGGATTCCGAGGTAAAAAGCATCCTGGAGGCGGCCAGAAAAAGGATCTCTTTTTCGGTCGAAAAGGTCTCCTGTGACGAAGCTGAAGAGACAGGCACCGCTGTCCTTATATTTTCCTATTTCGATATAAAAGATCTCCAGAAGAAGATCAGCAGCGACAGCTCCATCACGGAAGTAGCCAATGCGGTAAAGGAAGCGAAGGAAAAAGAACTCCGCTATGACGTTGAACTGGTCTTTTCGAAGAACTGGCTGATCGAAGCGGAAAGCGTCGATTCGGTGATCAGCGGGATGTTCTCGTTTTTAGATGATCTGCATTTTGATGTCGCGCCGACGACGACCGCAAAGCCGACGGCCATGACGATCACCGAGTTTTCCAATGCCTGGTACGATAAGGATTTTAACGAGGTTCTCGGCTACCACGAATCGGATGAATATATCCTCTTTACGGTCGTGCCGTGGGAGAACTGTATTGGCGAGAAGATCACTTTTGAATTCAATGATGAAAACAGTAATGTATACATCGGGGAATATCAGATCTCCGGAAACTCGAACCTGATCAAGTGCGTCTGGGAGCCCGGATATAAGCTTCCGGTCGGCTGGATCGCCTGCTATGTCTACGACGGAAACGGCTCGATCATTTCGGTCGGCTGTATTCAGATCTACAGCGATGAAGAGGCGATCCCGGTGCAGATGAGCGTAACGAAGATCTCCATGCTGGATGAAAACGGTAAGTTGACGCCCGGCTTCCATGTGGGCGATAAGATCATGCGCGCCGAAGTGGAAGTCCCGTATGTCAAAGCAGGTATGATCGCCGGATATGAGATCCGGAAATTCGACGATAACGACCCCTCCGGCACACAGGTGCATTCCGGATCTTTTACCATATCCGACCTGAAAACACGTTTGGACTTTGACGGCTTCGTGCCGAAGGAGACAGGGTCTTACCGCCTGACGGTGACAGATATGACAGAAAACGTTATCTGGGAGACGGAGTTCCTCATGATCGGAAAAGGCGAAGAATTCAAGACGGACAGCACGATCGCGGCGATCCTGGTGGAAAACTGGTGTACGGATCAAGATGGCATAGATGTCATTACAAAAGTTCCGAAAGATAGTAAAATAGTATATTATTATTTCTCGACGTACTCGTTCTGGAAATATATGACTTTTGCATATGAGCTGGAGGACGGCTCCGGCAGGAAAGTGGATGAGGGCACCGCCGTCATGATCAACTCCGACTGTGCGCACATCCTGATCGATATGGAAAAGGTAAGTAAAGGACCATTGAAACTGAAGATATATAACCCGGACGGCTCTAAGCTGACCGAAGCTGCGATTGAGGTTGAAACATGAAGAAAAACAAAAGAATGCTGAGCATCATGACGGTCATCACCTGTCTTTTGGTAATCACTACCGTCGCACTGCTTTTCCTGATCGGCCCGTGGAAGAAATCCGCTGAGACGAAGGAGTCTCTTTCGAATGGAAAAGATCCGACGAATGTCACGACGACGCTGACGGAAGATTCATCGGAAACGCCGCCTTCGATCACGGCGACCGAGGCGACGTCCTCAACATCAGAAGAAAGCACGACGGAACCGACACCGGCTCCGACAGATACCCCGACCCCGACGGAAACACCGACGCCGACAGAAACCCCGACGCCGAGTCCGGAGCCGACCGCAACACCGGAACCGACAGCGACGCCGGAGCCGACAGAATCGACGACAGAAACCACAGCGGAGCCGACGACGGTTCCGGAGACGACACCAGAGCCTACGAAAACGACACCGAATCCCGGCACTTCTTACGATCTTTCCGGAATGGTCATCGTGATCGACCCGGGCCATCAGAGACATGCCAATTCCGATACGGAATCGGTAGCTCCGTGGTCAGATGAAAAAAAAGCGAAAGTATCCGCCGGAACGAAGGGCGTTTCGACCGGAAGACCTGAATATGAAGTGGTCCTGGAGATCGGTCTGAAGATGAGAGATGTGCTCCAGGGCATGGGCGCGACGGTCATCATGACCCGAACCAGCAATGACGTGGACATCAGTAATGTCGAGCGTGCCCAGATCGCCGTGGATAATAATGCGGATGTGTTCCTGCGCCTGCACTGCGATGCCGGCGACAGTTCCTCTTCCCGCGGTATCGGTGTATTCGTATGCAGCCGTGGCGAACTTGCGGACAGTCAGGTCAAGTGGGGCAACTGGCTCGGCAACTGCCTTGCCGAAGCAACCGGTTCCAAGTACAGAGGATGTGATGCTTCGACCCGCTACAGCGGCCTGAACTGGGCGACTTCCGTGCCGTCTTTCCTTCTGGAGATGGGATTCATGACGAACAGTGAAGACGACAGGCTCCTGTCGGATTCGGATTACCAGATGAAGATCTGCCAGGGCGTAGCGGCGTTCTGCTACAAGATGAAACAAAACAGATAAAAGGAAGGTCTTTCCAATGAGTAAAGAAACAGCATCGGGCGCGAAGTCCGATGAGAAGATGGAATTTGATCTCAAGCCGGGCGAGAACGAGCAGTACAAGCCCGTGAAGGCGGAGATCACATGCGCCCGCTGCGGCAAAAAAAGCGAACTGACCCTTCGGGCCTGCGTGAATGTTTCCCTGCATCCTGAAGAAAAAGAGAAGATCCTCGACGGATCTTTCTTCCACTATACCTGCCCGGACTGCAAGGAGACCATGTCGGTCACATATCCTCTTCTTTACGACGATATGGGCAAAGCCCTTATGATCTATCTTCTTCCGGATCAGACCGAGGAAGCTCTCCAGGCACTGAATGCCCAGCAGAAGACCTGGTCGGCGGATATGCTCAAGGCGGCGAAAGTCTGCACCATGAGAGCAGTCCGAAATCTCCATGAGCTCAGCGAGAAGATCAAGATCGCGGACGCCGGCCTCGATGACCGGTTCGTCGAGCTTTCCAAAGCATTCGTGTTTGCCCAGTTCATCAAGCAGACACCGGGATTTGAAGCGGTGCTGGTTCTTTTCGAGCAGCAGAACGGGAAAAACGGCCTGACCATTTTCGGAAAAGACGGAAGAAGACTGTGGGCGGAGTTCCCGGAAGGCCTTTACGATGAGGTCGTCTCCATGTTCTCGGACAGACTTCCGAAAAAAGAGTCGACGGAATACGAGCTCATCGACGCGGGATGGTCGATGAAGGTGCTCGCGGATCTGCCGCAATCGGCAGGTGCCGAAAACGGCTAAGCGTGATATAGTAGTATAAGAAAAATTTGAATTTCGCTCGATCAGAGTGAAGTTCAGATCGGATCTTCTAAACGGAGGACGATAAAAAGATGAAGAAAGCCTTGCGCCGCCGGATCATCGGCATTGCAATCGCTGTCGTAGTGCTTCTCGGAGCGCTGATGGCGCTGAACATCTATATCGATAAAGAAAAACGGGTATATAAGGAGTGCTCGGTGGAAGCCGGAACTCCGGTCAGTGCATCCGACTTCGTCCGTTTCAAAAAAGATAAGAAGAGCGCAGCGTTCCAGTACGGAACATCTGCTTACGATGTCTGCGTTCCGGGAGAATACCCCATTACGATCCAGATCGGGAAGAAGACCTATTCTTCCAGACTCGTCGTGACAGACACGGTCGCGCCGCAGATCTCCGCATCTCCGAAGTCGACGATGTTCGGCATCCCGCTTACCGCGGAGGATTTCGTCGTCTCCATGGACGACCAGACAGCCTGCACGGTCGGTTTTCAGACCGAACCGGACTTTGAACATGTGGGCATGCAGGACATTACCCTGACCTGCCGCGACCTTGGCGGCAATATCTCGACAGCGACGACGCAGCTTCAGGTCATCGGGATCTATCCGGAAGTTACAAGAGAGGCCGGCAGCAAGAAGCCGGACGTCAGTTCTTTTGCCTTTGGAGAAAAGGACGCCACTCTCCTTACCCCTTTAAGCACCATCAAGATGGACCAGCCGGGCGACTATACCATCGCCTTCAGTGTGGACGGCATCCGCTATGAGAGCGTTCTCCATCTTCTCGATACGACACCGCCGACCGCCAAGGGCATCGATTACGAGGGCTTCGCGTGCTATCCGAAAAAACCGGAGGATCTTCTCGAGAACATCGTGGATGCGACTGAGGTGAAGGCGGAATTCGTGGAAGACCCGCGCTGGGACGAGGCGGGCGAAAGAGATGTTAAGATCCGCCTTACCGATAACGGCGGAAACGAAGCGGTCTTCACGTCCCACATCAACTTGAAGACAGACGATGAGGCACCGGTCATCTCCGGTACCAAGGATATCAGTGTCATCACGGGACAGGCGATCGCCTATAAGGACCGGGTAAGTGTTACGGACAACGCAGATCCGGACATTACCTTCACGGTCGATAACTCTGAGGTGGACCTCAATAAAGAAGGCACCTATAGCGTCATTTATTCCGCGCAGGACAAGGCGGGTAATAAGACGGAAGTGAAGATCAAGGTCACGGTCGTTTACCGTCCGTATACAGAAGATGATGTCTGGGAGCTCTGCGACAAGATCCTCGCCAACCTCATCAATGACAGCATGACCGACAAGCAGAAGGTCGAAGCGATCTTTAACTGGGTCGACTGGACGATCACCTACAAGGGCCATGCCGAGAAGGTCAGCTGGATCCAGGGCGCCTATGACGGTCTGAAGAACCATATCGGCGACTGCTTCACCATCGCGTCGACCTGCCATGCGCTCTATACGCGTGCCGGTTTTGAGACATTCATGATCGAAAGATATCCGATCACCTACGCGCAGCACTTCTGGAATGCCGTCAAGATCGATGGTGTCTGGTACCACTGTGACGCGCTGACCAAGGAAGACGGAACGAGATTCTTTATGTGGACATCTTCACAGATGAAGCAGTATTCCCAGACCCACCGCGGTTACCACAGCTACGACGAGTCCCGTTATCCGGTGCAGATCCCGTAAGAAAGAAGAGGAACTACGATTGAAGAAACTGGGTATTATCGGTGGATTGGGACCTCTGGCCACGGCGTATTTTTACCGCCGTGTGGTCGAGCTGACCGATGTTTCCACTGACCAGGAACATATTGAGACATGGATCGGGAGCTGTCCCGATATTCCGGACCGCACGGCTTTCCTTCTGAAAAAGAGCAGCCGCGATCCGCTTCCGAAGATGATCGAGGCCGGAAAGACCCTCCGCAGCATCGGCTGTGAGGTCTTAGCGATCCCCTGCATCACGGCGCATGCTTTTCACAAAGAAATGGAAGAAGGGATCGGCATCTCGGTCCTTCACGCGATCAGAGAACTCGGCGCCTGCTGCAAGGAAAAGGGCATCACGACCTTAGGCATCATGGCCACTGACGGCGCAAAAGAGACGAAGATCTACGAAGATGGCCTTTCAGAATTCGGCATCACCTGCGTGTGGCCGGATGCATCTGGCCAGAAAAAGGTCATGGGCATGATCTACGATGACGTCAAAGCCGGGAAGAATATCGACCAGCGGGTATTTAAGGACGTCTCCCGCGCCCTTCTGCATGACGGCGCCGAGGCGGTCGTACTCGGCTGCACCGAGCTTTCTCAGGCGAAGGTGGAGATGGATCTAAGCGACCTTTATATCGACATTATCGACGTACTGGCAAGCGCCTGTGTACGTGAATGTAAGGAGAACTGAAAAATGCATAATCATGTGCTGAAAGATCTGAAAAATACGGCAGGAAAGTTTCCGGACAAGAAGGCTTTCTGCGGGGAACACTCCGCGCTTACTTTTCAGCAGCTCGATCACGCCGTAGATACGATCGGTACTTTTATCCTCGAAAAGAATATAAGAAAAAGCCCGGTCGTGGTCTTTATGGAAAAATCTCCGGAGGAGGTCGCCACGTTCTTCGGCATCATCCGCGCGGGCAGCTACTATGTGCCGATCGATGCGGAAATGCCTTCTGTGCGTATCCATCTGATCCTCGAAAACGTCAAGTCTCCGCTTCTGATCTGCGATGATTCGACATTCGAAAAAGCCGGGGAACTGGGCTTTTCGGGCAGTATCGTGAAATACTCCGAGATCCTCGATGGCGGAAGGATCGACGATGCCGCGCTTACTGCCATTTATGACGCTTCCATCGATACGGATCCTCTTTATATCGTATTCACCTCGGGATCCACGGGTGTTCCGAAGGGTGTCGTAGGCTGCCATCGTGCCGTCAACGACTATATCGACCAGCTGTCGGAAGTGCTGGGCTTTTCCGAGGAAACGGTCTTCGGAAACCAGACCCCGCTTTATCTCGACGCGTGCTTTAAGGAGCTTTTCCCGACGATCCGATATGGCGCGACGACGTATTTCGTGCCGAAGGCACTTTTCATGCAGCCGTTAAAGCTCGTCCAGTATCTGAACGAACATGAGATCAACACCGTCTGCTGGGTCGTCTCGGCGCTGACGATCATCTCGACGTTCGGCACATTCAAGACAGAGATCCCGAAGTACTTAAAGACCATCGCTTTTGGTTCCGAGGTATTCCCGATCAAGCAGTTCCGCATGTGGCGGCAGGCGCTTCCGGAGGCGACATTTACGAATCTTTACGGACCGACAGAAGGTACAGGCATGTGCTGCTACTACCGCGTGAACAGAGATTTTGAAGACGGAGATGCGATCCCGATCGGACGACCTTTCGACAATACCGACATCCTCCTTCTCGACGAAGAGGATCACGAAGTGACAAAAGAAAGCGGGAAGCAGGGCGAGATCTGCATTCGCGGCACGTCCCTCACGCTCGGCTATATGAATAATCCCGAGAAGACCTCGGAGGCCTTTACCCTGAATCCGCTTCAGACGCACTGGCCGGAGCTTATCTACAGAACCGGCGACATCGGACGCTATAACGAAGCGGGCGAGCTGATGTTCGTATCGAGAAAGGACTTCCAGATCAAGCACATGGGTCACCGTATCGAGCTTGGCGAGATCGAGGTCAATGCGCAGATGATCGACGGGATCACGGGCGCGGCCTGTATCTACGATAAAGAGAAGGGCAAGATCGTTCTTTTCTATAGCGGGGATAAGGAAGAAGCGGAAATGAAGGTCGTCCTGAAGGACAGCCTCCCGCGTTATATGGTGCCGAACGTGACAAGAAAACTCGAGCGGATCCCGCTGACCAGTAACGGCAAGACCGACCGTGTCGCGCTCTCGGAAATGGTAAAGACCAGATCCTGATATCCGGCGGTTTTGCGAATGCCGGCAAAAATGGTATCATATCGATGAAAGAAGCCGTGAAGAGGTATTTAACATGGATGAACTGATTGAGATTCTGAAAGATATTCACCCGGATGTGGATTATGAAACAGCTACGGATCTGGTCGATGGCAAGATCCTGGATTCCTTCGATATCATCTCGCTCGTTTCCGAGATCGCAGACAAGTTCGATGTTGTGGTTTCGGCAGAGCACATGATCCCCGAAAACTTCAATTCCGCGCAGGCTCTGTGGGACCTGATCCAGCGGCTTGAGGACGAGGAGTAAAACGCTTGCGGCGAAATCGCCGTGACTGAAAGAACTGAGTATGCTTTTTACTTCCTACGCATTTATCGGATTTCTGTTCCTTCTTGTGGCGCTCTACTATGTGCTGCCGAAGAAGGCCCAATGGCCCTTGCTCCTGCTGGGGTCTTACGTTTTCTATTACTTTGCGGGCTGGAAGTTCCTTTTTTATATCCTGGCGGTGACCCTTATCACTTACGTCGCAGGACTTCTGATCTCCCGTAACAAGAAAAGCGCCGACGCCCGTTTTTCCGAGATGAAAGAACTCGATAAGAGCGGCAGCGCCTCTCCTGAGGAAGTCGGCAAAGAAGCCCGAAAGAAGTTCAAGGAAAATGAGAAGAGCAGAAGACGTAGGATCATGGCGATTGGTATTACGCTCGCGCTCCTGATCCTCGCCGTCGTGAAATACACGAACTTCACGATCTATAACATCAACGGGATCCTGTCGGCCTTCCATGCGCCGAAGAGGATCAATTTCCTGACGATCGCCCTGCCGACGGGTATCTCCTTTTATACCTTTCAGGCCGTAAGCTACGTCATCGACGTGTACCGCGACCGCCACGAAGCGCAGACGAACTTCTTTAAGTACGCGCTCTTCGTGTCTTTCTTCCCGCAGCTGGTACAGGGCCCGATCAGCCGCTATGGCGATCTGAGCAAAGAACTTTATTCTCCGCATTCTTTTTCCGGAAGGACCATGGAGCGCGGCTTTCAGAGAGTCCTCTGGGGATATTTCAAAAAGCTCGTGATCGCGGACCGTATCCTGCCCGCGGTCAATACCATGATCGATACGCCCGAGAACTTCAAGGGCGCCTATGTTTTCCTCGTCATGATGTTCTACGCGCTTGAGCTCTACGCCGACTTTACCGGAGGCATCGATATCACGATCGGTATCGCCGAGATGCTCGGTATCCCGGTAAAAGAGAACTTCGAGCGGCCCTTCTTCAGTAAGAATATCGCTGAATACTGGCGCAGATGGCACATTACGATGGGCACCTGGTTTACGGATTATATCTTCTATCCGATCTCGGTATCGGGTCCGATGCTCAAACTCAGCAAGTGGAGCCGCAAACACCTCGGCGAGAAGGTCGGGAAGCGCCTCCCCGTTTATCTTGCGTCCTTCATCGTATGGTTCACGACAGGTATCTGGCACGGGGCGAGCTGGAACTTCATCGTCTGGGGTCTCGGGAACTTCGTGGTCATCATGATCTCCCAGGAATTAGAGCCTCTCTATAGGAAATTCCATAAGAAGGTGAATACCGACGGAAGCACGGTCTATAAGACCTTCCAGGTCGGAAGGACCATCCTCATTATGAGTGCGCTTCGTCTTTTTGACTGCTACCGCAATGTCCCGCTCACTTTTAAGATGTTCGGCACCATGTTCGCGACATGGAACTGGAATACCCTCGGAAACGGTACACTCCTTCAGCTCGGCATCAGCCGCGCGGACTATGTGATCCTTGCCATCGGCACGATCCTCCTGATCGTGGTCAGCATGTTTGCCCGTTCCGGCTCTGTTCGTGACAAGCTGGAGAAGAAACTGCCCATGCCGGGAAGATGGATCCTCTTTACGGTCCTTCTGCTCCTGATCCTGGTATTCGGTGCCTACGGCCAGGGCTACGACGCCTCCCAGTTCATCTATAACCAGTTCTAAAAAGAAAAGCCGCGCCCGATCCCGACGCGGCTTATTTATGCTTTCTTAAGTCATACCCATTTCAGGCGGTTTTTGAATTGCACTTTCCCGGTGCCTTTTTCTTTGCTTCCGATGATCGTGCCGATCTCATAGCAGTCGTAGAAGGCGGACAGGTGCGAGATCACCTTTTTCTTATCTTTCTGGGAAACGACGATCGTCATGCCGACACCCATGTTAAAGGTGCTGAGCATCTCCGAATCCGAGACATTTCCTTTTTCCTTGATGAAGCCGAAAACGGGGAGGATCCGGATCTTCGCCCGGTCGATCATCGCAGAGAGTCCGTCCGGGATAACACGGCAGAGATTTCCCTCGATGCCGCCGCCCGTGATATGCGCCATGCCGCGGATCAGATCTTTTCCAAAGAGACCTTTCAGAGCGGGATAATAGGGCGTATGCGGTTTCATGATCTCCTCGATGAAGGTGTTTCCGTTGATCTTTTCGAGCTTGATCTGTGGCATCTTATCGATGAGCATGCGCACCAGCGAGTATCCATTGGTGTGAAGCCCGTTGGAAGCAAGGGCCAAAACGGCATCGCCTTCTTCGATCTTCGATCCGTCGATGATGTGTTTCTTCTCCGCGATGCCGGCAATGCTCGAGGTGAGGACATATACGCCCGCATCCACGACCGACGGCTGGATGGAGGTCTCGCCACCGACAAGAGAGCATTCATTCTCGCGGCAGGCATCCGCGACGCCTTTAACGAGCGCGCTGATCGTCGCCTTCTCGGCTTTGCCGCAGACGATGGTATCAAGGACCGCGAGGGGAGTGGCGCCCATGACGGCGATATCGTTGACAAGGTGGTTGATCATGTCATGGCAGATCGACTCGGTGTAGCCATATTCCATGGCGAGTTTCTGCTTCGAGCCCGGCTCTTCGGACTTCAGCACGAGGACCGGTTCTTTTATAGCGGGAAAATGAATATCGTAAAGAGAGGCAAACGGCCCGAGACCGTTGAGGACGCGGCGGTTCTTCGTCTCCAGGTGCTTCTTCATCTCGCTTTTGATCGAGTCGGTATAGGCGATGTCGATGCCCGCTTTGCTGTACGAAAGCCCGTCCTGCTCCTTCTCGCAACCCGAGAGGAGCTCGTCGACAGAGACGCCGAGGGCTTTAGCCAGATCCGCGAGAAGTTCGATGTTCGGATAGGCTTTCCCGTTCTCCCATTTCGAAATGGTCTGAAAGGACACGTTCAACTGCTGCGCGAGCTGTCCCTGGGTAAGGCCCAGCTCATGGCGCTTTCCGGTGATGAATTCTCCGACTCTCATACTGTCAACCATAGTCATATCCTCCGTCCCTGCGGTGCTTTCGCGGATCTTCTGTTCACCTTTAGTATGCGCAGAAGAGGGGATCGATACAATAACATTATCGTTGAAAACGGAGGGGAAATTCAACCAGCGGGCGAATTATTTTCTTCGGGTATGGGTGTTGGGGTAATTCTGGTTTTTCCCATCACCAATTTTGAACTGCTTTTCATGGGGATTTCTCTCAATTGAGATTTCCCATGCCGGAACGATCATGGGAGACTGCTTGTTTATTAGATTCCCCATGCCAAAATCACTTGAATGGATCATGGGAATTCTTGAAAATCCAGAAAACCCATGAAAAATGACTGAAAAAACGGCATGGGAAATGCTTTGTTTTTGAAAACCCCATGAAAACAGCCTGTAAGCATAGGCATGGGTTTTCCTTTGTCCTCCCCAATCCCATGAAAACCCCAAAAAACAGACAAAGAAAAAGAGTTCTCGCTGTGCCTCCGCAGGGCAGCACCCGGGGTAGCACAAGAGAACTCCTCTTCTTTGCGATGATTCTTTATGGTTACTTCTTCAGTCCCATGACGACCCACTCTTCGTTTTCCAGGTGGTACGGCGTGCCGCAGTTCGGGCACTGCAGGAGGTGCATGGCGTCGAAGCTGGCGGCGCAGGTCTTGCAGTTTACGGCGTGGATGGAGAAACCGTAGTCCTCTTTCGCGGTAAGCTTTTTGACGAGCGTCATGTTAAAGTCTTCTTTTCTCTGGACGATCTTGCCGTCGATAAGATAGGTATTGAACATGTAAAGGCGGACCAGGAGCACGAGATCGTCGCCGTTCTGGACGGTCAGGTTCAAAAACTTCATGGCGCCTCTATAGTCGATGTCGATGAGATTATCGATGTCGGGAATATTCGGATCGCCACGGTAGATGCTCATATTGGTCCGGTCTTCGGAAAAAGCGATGGCACGGAACAGCGACATCGCCTTGCCTTCAAAGAGCTCGTAGGAGAATTCCGGATCGAAGCGGGCCATGGCTTTGGAAAGCGCATTCTTCGTAAGGGCGGCGGAAGCAATGTCGGCGGTAGATACGGCATGCGCGGTCATCTTTCCCATCGCGAAGATCGCGAAGAATATACTGTAGATCATGTAAATGATGATGAAGCCAAGTCCGCCGCCGGCAAGTCCGGCGAAGGCGCCGATGAGGATGGATACCCAGGCGCGGTCTACCCCCGACCAGGAGGCGACGCCCGCATAAATGGCCACATAGATACCGAAAAGGATCGCGAGGAATCTGACTCTTTTAATGATGTCATCCATATTGGTCTTGCCCATGAGCTGGGACATCAGGTAGAAGTTGGTGACGCAGGGGAAGAGCTGCTTCATCTGGAATCTCGTGCCGCACATCGGGCAGCCGTTCGCGAAGATCTCAAGAGTCGCCGGGTGTCCGCAGTTCGGGCAGGTGTAGGCCGCATTCTGGATGTCCGGGCGGTTTAGGATGTTCGTGTAGAAGATACTTGCGCTCTTCTTATGCTTTTTCAGGATCTTCTGAGAAGAAACATTTGAATACTGCGTGGAGGATTCGCACTCGACAAAAGACAGATCCACGGTGTATGGCGGGCGGTTCTTGGTAGCGGTGTGCTTGACGCCCTTTTCGAGGACCTCGTAGCGTCGCTGGATCTTCACGCCTTTTTCCGCAAGGCGCTTCTCGTGCTGGTGCAGAAAGTACCGCATGTCCTGGGAGGCGCGGGTCGGCTCGGTGCCGTCTTCGTAAAAACGGGCGATCTCACTTACAAAATCATCGCGGATCTTGTCCGATGGTTTTTCGACAGGATTTGCGATCTCCCGCCAGTTCTGGATGTTTTCAGCGATTCTATCCCTAAAAGATGTTGCCATAATAATACCCTCCAACTCCAACGTTTACGACTTTATTCTAACACAGTAAGCCGGATCCTTTTACCTGCGAAGAAGCGAAATAGCGTCACAAACCTGCCGCCTTGTGCTACAATGCTTGTGTTAAAGAAAAAGGGGAGAAGAAATGTCCGAAAAGAAGAGCAGGAAGAATAAGGTGATCGTGCGCGTGGCCACCGTGCTTGCGCTTATTGTTGTTTCGGGACTTCTGATCTATTGCGTGGACCTTCTTCTGCGCCCGAAGTATATGGGCGATGTTACCGAGGGAGCACTCACGGCTGAGTACTACGAGGCCTACGGCGATCACGATGTGCTTTTTGTCGGTGACTGCGAGGTCTATGAGAACTTCTCTACCGTACAGCTCTGGAAAGAGTTCGGAATAAACAGTTTTATCCGTGGCGGCGCCCAGCAGCTGGTCTGGCAGTCCTACTACCTTCTTGAGGATGCGCTCCGCTATGAAACCCCGGACGTCGTTGTCTTCAATGTTTTGTCCCTGATGTATAACGAGCCACAGAAAGAGGCCTATAACCGCATGGCGCTGGATGGCATGCGCTGGAGTACGACGAAGTGGAATGCGATCAAAGCCTCGATGTGCGAAGGCGAGAGCATGATCGATTACATCTTCCCGATCCTCCGCTACCACAGCCGCTGGAACGAACTGACGGCGGAAGATTTTAAGTACTGGTTCAAAAAGGACCTGGTCTCTTATAACGGTTACTATCTGAGGACCGAGATCATGCCCGCAGGCGAGATGCCGCCGGCTAGACCTCTGGCCGATCCGTCCTTCGGCGACAAGGCGATGGAGTACCTCGATAAGATGACGGAACTTTGTGAAAAGAAGGGCATCCATCTGGTGCTCATCAAGTCCCCGTCGCTTTATCCGCACTGGTACGACGAATGGGATGCGCAGATGGAGAAGTATGCCGAAGAGCACGGGCTCCTTTATATCAACATGCTGAAGATCGCTGAGTCCGATGTGGGGATCGATTATTCTCTCGATACCTACGACGCGGGACTTCACATGAATGTCACCGGCGCCGAGAAATGCGCGTCGTACCTGGGAAGGATCCTCGTCGAGAAATACGGCCTCACTGACCACAGAAACGATGAGAAGATGAGCCGCTACTGGGACAAGGTCATCGCGCGCTACGACGAGGCGAAAAACGCCGGCGCCAACTGATCCTTCTTCCCGAAAAGATCCATTCTTATTCACAAATGCTTCATGACTTTTTATTTTTTTCCTTTGCACTCTTATTTGCAAAGTGGTAAAGTGATTTTAATAAAGTATAGTTATTTTGTAAGAAATAGGAGGAGGCTTCTTGCAGGATAGCAGGAGAGCCTTCGGGACGAAAAAATGAAGATTGTAAGTAAAAATCGGTCTGTACCCTATGTCCAAAGCGGGCCTTGCGCGCCCTTTTTCAGGCCTGGTTTCCTACGGATATTGTGTGTATGCCTTGCCATGCTTTTTGCATCCGCAGGGCTTTTTTCTATAAAAGGACCGGCCCGTGCGGCCACGGATGAAGAAAAAGAGGCGGAGGCGGCGCATCTGGTGGATGCTTCGAGAGGTTACTCTCCGGTTCTATATAACAATACGAGCGGTCTTCCGACTTCGGAGGCCAATGCCATCGTCCAGACTTCCGAAGGCTTTATCTGGATCGGAAGCTACGGCGGCCTGATCCGCTACGACGGCAATACCTTTGAACGCATCGATTCAGTGCAGACGGGGATCTCCAGTGTCGTCAGTCTTTTTGTCGATTCGAAGGAAAGACTGTGGGCCGGAACGAACGACTCCGGCGTAGGCGTGCAGGATCGCGGAGAATGGACGATCTTCAACAAGCAGAACGGACTGAAATCGCTCCTCGTCCGCTCGATCGTTGAGGACGCAAACGGACTGATATACCTGGGCACTGCAGAGGGCGTCAATCTTGTCGATGAGAATTTGAATGTATCGAGTCCGGATGACAAGCAGATCAGCAAAGAATATGTAAGAATGCTCAAAATGGGCAGCAACAACACCGTGTATGCCCTGACCATCGATGGCGCGATCTTCACCATGAAGGACGGCCGACTGGTCTCCTACTACAGCCCGCAGGATCTGGATCTTTATGGTATCCACGCGATCCTGCCGGATGAGAAGATCGCCGGGAATATCTACTGTGCCACGAAGGGCAGTTCCAAAGTCTATTACGGGACCCTGGGAAAAGAACTGAAGGAGATCGGAGATGTCGATCCGGTTTCCTCTGTCAATTCCATCGATGTACTGGGCGATGAGATCTGGGTATGTGCGGATAACGGCATTGCCAGGATCATCGGAGACCAGCATATAGTCCTCGAGAACATCCCGATGACGACCTCGATCGAAGGCCTGATGGCGGATTACCAGAGCAATCTGTGGTTCGTCTCATCCCAGCAGGGCGTCATGAAGATCGTACCGAACCGGTTTGCGGATCTGTATGATCAGTACCAGCTTCCGGACGATGTGGTCTATACCACATGTCTTTCCAAAGGAAAGCTTTTTATCGGCACTAAAACGCGCGGTCTGATCGTCATGGAGAATCGGCAGACCTTAAAATCGCTTCCGGTCGAAAAGATCGTGTCGGCATCAGGTGTCGAATATGAGGAGAAGGACCTGATCAGTCTTCTTTCGAAGGCGAAGATCCGTTCCATCTTAAAAGACAGCAAAGACCAGCTGTGGTTCAGTTCTTTCAGTGATGAATATCCGCTGGTCCGTTACGATGGCAAAGTGGCCACGGTCTTCACGGAGCAGGAGGGTCTTCCGTCGGAGCGTGTGCGTACGGTCTGCGAGTGTGCCGACGGCACGATCGTGGCGGCTTGTACCGGAGGCGTAGCCATGATCTCCGGGAACCAGATCACCCACATCTATGGTGAAAAGGATGGCATTGAAAATGACGAGATCCTGACTATCTGCGAGACCCGGCACGGAGAACTGCTGATCGGTACCGACGGTGACGGCATCTATGTCTTTAAGAACGGCGTCATGAAGCACATCAGCACGGATAACGGCTTGAAGTCCGATGTCGTCATGCGTATCAAAAAGGACCGGATCCGCGACATCTACTGGATCGTGACCAGTAATTCGATTGCGTATTTCACATCGGACTTCGATGTGGTCACGATCAAGAATTTCCCTTATTCCAATAACTTTGACCTGTATCAGAATGAAAAAGATGATATGTGGGTCTTAAGCAGTAACGGTATCTATGAAGTTCCGACGAAGGAAATGATCTCCAATGATAAGATCACACCTTTCTACTACGGCCGCGATAACGGGCTTACCTGCTTTGCCACATCCAACTCCTACAGTGATCTGACAGATGAGGGAGATCTCTATATCGCCGGTTCTTCGGGAGTCGTGCTGACGAACATCAACGAAGCGGATGAGGTCACGACAGAAGTGAATATCTTGGTACCGTTCATCGAAGCGGACGGAGAGAAGGTCTATCCGGACGAAAACGGTGCTTTTACCATTAAAGCGGATACGAGAAAAATGACGGTGTATCCTTACTGCTTCAACTATTCTCTGGTCAATCCGGAAATGACTTACACGCTCGAAGGCTTCGACAGGATCGGTACGACGGTCAGACGCTCGGAGCTCGGGCCGGTCTCCTATACGAATCTTTCCGGCGGCGAATATACCTTCCGCCTGCAGATGCTCTCCTCACAGGGCGAAGTCCAGAAAGAAATCACAGTGTCCATCGTGAAGACGAAGGCTTTTACGGAGACGACCAGATTTAAGGCCCTGATGATCCTTCTCCTGATTGCGGTCATCCTGCTTCTTGCCATGCTCTTTGCCAGAAAACGCACGGAAAAACTCGTCAAGAAAGGACAGGAGCAGAAACTCCTCATCCGTGAGATCGTCGAGGCATTCGCAAAAGTTATCGATATGAAGGACCGCTATACGAATGGTCACTCCACCCGTGTGGCGGAATATACGGCTATGCTCGCCAGAGAACTCGGCTACGATGAGGAGACGGTCGATAAGTACAGAAATATCGCACTTCTCCACGATATCGGGAAAGTCGGTATCTCATCCGAGACACTGAACAAGCCGGGAAGGCTTACAGACGAAGAGTTCAAGGAGATCAAGTCCCACTCCGGCAAGGGCTATAACGTCTTAAAGAACATCAGCATCATGCCGGAGCTGGCGATCGGTGCGCGCGACCATCACGAGAGGCCGGACGGACATGGTTACCCGAAGGGCTTAAAGGGAGAAGAGATCCCGAGAGTCGCCCAGATCATCGCCGTAGCGGATACGTTTGATGCTATGTATTCCGATCGTCCATATAGAAAACGCATGAACTTCGAAAAAACGATCTCGATCATCCAGGAAGTGTCCGGCACCCAGCTGACGGAAGACGTCGTGGACGCCTTTATGCGCCTGGTGGACAGAGGCGAATTCAGAGCTCCCGACGATATCGGCGGCGGTTCGACGGAAGATATCAGCAACATCCATAAAAAGGAAGGCATGATCGTCAGTGGCGAGAACGGAAAGCCCTTCGCCAAGCCTTCCGGAGACACGCCGGACGATCCCTCCGAGAAGACGGACGGGAAGACGGAAGAGAAGACGACGCCTTCTGAAAACTCCGAGGAAAGTGAAAAAGGAAAAGAGAAGAAATAACTTCCGTTTCCGATTGTGACAGATTGCTGATTGAAACTCTTTCCATTTAATGCGACAATAGGCGAAGGAAAAGCCCCTTTAAGGGATAACTGCGTTTAAAAAGGAGAAGGAAGAATGAAAAAGATTGGTTCTTTGGTGCTCGTGCTGGTCATGGTTTTAGCGATGGCCGCCTGCTCGGATACGAATACGGTGAAAAAGACAAGTGCAAATGGTTCCAATGCGGAGACCTCGGCTTCGGAGCAGCCTTCGGCTACTGAGGGAAGTGACAAGGCTTCCGTGGATGTGACTCTCGATACTACAGGCAACTTCGTTTTCAAATATGAGAATGTGGATATCCTCCTCGGTGCGGAACCGACAGATATCCTCGCCAAACTCGGCGAACCGAAATCCAAACTCGATGTGCCGTCCTGCGCACACGATGGTACGGATTATGTCTATACCTACAACAACATGGTGCTGACCGTCTATATTGCGACAGGAAGCACTGTCGGCTATATCTCCGATGTCCGTCTGACCTCTGACCTCGTGGCGACACCGGAAGGACTTGAGATCGGAAATTCCACGGATGTGGCTGTTTCCAAGTACGGCGATGCCGATAAGACGACAGATTCGCTCTGGATCTACAAGCGTGGTACTTCCCAGCTCATGCTGTCGATCAATAACGGCAAGATCATCTCGATCGAATATCAGATCCCGTAAGGATCTTTTCGGAAAGAACGGTAAGGAGTAAGAGGTTTGGCGCATTACTACGACGAAAACCCGCAGGGTGAATCGGACCGCCGCGTGATCCAGTCCAGGATGCATGGTATGGATTTCTTTTTCACCACGGATTCGGAAGTGTTCTCCAAGAAGTTTTTGGACTTCGGGTCGAGGACGCTTCTTGAGGCTGCGATCACGGATCTTACCGAGTGCGAAAAGAAGAAAGGAAGACTTCTGGACCTCGGCTGCGGCTACGGTCCGATCGGGATCATCATGAAGAGAGTTTTCCCTTCGATGGAAGTGACGATGGTGGATATCAATAACCGGGCCCTCGAGCTTGCGCGCGAGAATGCCGAGAACAACAGCGTCAAGTGCGTGGATGTGCACCAGTCCGACGGATGTTCAAATGTGGAAGGCCTTTACGACGTCGTCCTCACCAATCCGCCGGTGCGCGCCGGCAAGCAGACCGTATTTTCCTTCTACGACGGCGCCTTCGAGCATATGGCGGAGGGCGGACGACTCTATGTGGTGCTTCAGAAGAAGCAGGGCGCACCGTCTTCCGAGAAATATCTTCTGGAGAAGTTCGGCAACTGTGATGTCATCGCCAGAGAATCCGGCTACTGGATCATGCGGTCGGTAAAGAACTGAGAAAGTCAGTTTCTCGTTTTTTGATTTGATTTTATTATTTACCTAGCGTACAATAGGGTTTCAAGCGCCGGGCGTGTTCCGGGTCTGTTTTTCTGCTTGAAAAGTACCGGTAAGATCTTTCGGCGCGAAAGTATTTGAATATGAGGTGAAGAATATGGCTTCTTGTGATTCCTGTAAGTCCAAAGATTCCTGCCCGACTGCTTCAGCAGGCGGTTCCTGCGGTTCTTCTGAGCCGGAATCTCTCATCGCTCCTCTGCATGAGAAATCCAGTGTAAAAAAAGTCATCGGCGTCTGCAGCGGTAAGGGCGGCGTCGGTAAGTCCTTTGTAACGAGCGTTCTGGCAGCAAGACTCGCCAGAGACGGATATCGTGTGGCGATCCTCGATGCGGACGTGACCGGTCCTTCCATTCCAAAGGCGTTCGGCCTGAAGGGTCAGCTCCGCGGCGATGAGAACGGGATCCTCCCGATGATCTCCCACTCCGGCATCCAGATCGTTTCCGTCAATCTGGTAATGGAAAACGAAGACGCTCCGGTCGTATGGCGTGGCCCGGTGATCTCCGGTGTCGTCAAGCAGTTCTGGTCTGACGTGATCTGGGAAAATATCGATGTTATGCTGATCGATATGCCGCCGGGAACAGGTGATGTTCCGCTTACGGTATTCCAGTCCATACCGCTCGATGGTATCTTCCTCGTATCCACTCCGCAGGATCTCGTTTCCATGATCGTCAACAAGGCGAGAAACATGGCTCTGCTCATGCAGGTCAAGGTCCTCGGTTTCGTCGAGAACATGAGCTACACCATCTGCAAGCACTGCGGGGAGAAGACACCTCTCTTCGGTGAAGAAGGCAAGGTGCAGAAGGCCGCAGACGAGCTCGGCGTCCCGCTCCTCGACAAGCTCCCGCTTGACCCGGATATCACGGCGCTCGTTGACGAGGGCCATATCGAAAAGGTCCCGTCTGATATTCTTTCCGGCGCCGTGGAATTCGTCGAGAAGATGCTCGAAGGCTGAGGTCTCCTATGAGACAGCCTTCTTTTAAGAAGCTGATAACATCCTTGGCATGCCTGGTGCTGATACTGGGCATGCCGGGCTTTTTTTGTTCCTGCGGCCGGAAAAAGACCGGAAATGCCGATCTCGGAGATTATCACAAGTATCTCGGGGATTACTACTATGACTGCTCCATCAGCGCGATGGTCTTCGAAGTCCCGGAGGGCGAGGAGGAGCCCGGTATCTTATACCGGCAGGTCACGGATCTGGAGAAACTGACGCAGGTCTGCCCGATCCCGGTATGCTTTTTCTTCTATTCCGGCATGCAGGCCGACAGATACGGCCTTTTCGCCTGTGTGGAGGAAGTCGCCGAAGTCTATCACGATAAGGTCCTGATCGTGGCGATCGATGCGCTTGCGGAAAAAGAACTGTCGTCGTCCTATAACGTGGACGCCCTTCCGGAGGCGATCATCATCAAAGAGAACCGGCAGAAGGCGCGCTTTAACGGAAAAGACCGCGAGAACTGGACTGCGCAGGATCTGGCGCAGTGGATCGTGACAGAAGCCCGGAAGTGAGAAGAGATTTCTCATGGTATAATAGGGAAGAATCTGATGGAAAAGGCGGAACGGATTATGCAGTACGAATACGCAAACGGAATAGGTCAGGACAGCCATCGTTTCATGCAGCCCTGTGAGGCGCAGCTCAAGAGTGCCGATAAGTGGCCGAAGAAGCTGATCCTGGGCGGCGTGGAATTTGAAGGAGAGACTCCTCTGGTCGCCAACAGCGACGGCGATGCCGTTTTGCATGCACTGACCAATGCGATCTCCGGCGTGACGGGGATCAATATCCTGGGCGCGATCGCCGACCAGATGTGTAAGGAAGGCATCACAGACAGCTCGAAATACCTGGAGAAGGCCATTTCCTTCTCCCGCGACCAGAACTGGGAACTGACGCATATTTCCATCAGCATTGAAGCCAAGCGCCCGAAGTTCATGAATAAGATCGGCCCCATGAAGGTCCGTATCGGCGAACTTACAGGGATCGACCCGGGAAGGGTCGGCATCACCGCGACATCCGGCGAAAACCTCACGCGCTTCGGCGAAGGGGAAGGCATCATGGTCTTTTGCAGTGTGACCATGCGCCGCCCGGAAGAATGATTCTTTTAAAAAAGAACCGGAAAAATGAAAACCGGATCAGATCTCCCGTTGCTTCTTCAGCAGGAACTCCGCAAGAGAAGCATCTTCCGGGGTCGTGATCTTGATATTTCCATAAGAACATGGGATCAACCGGACAGGAATGCCCAGGGCTTCGGCCAGTGCGGTATCGTCCGTAGCCGTGATCCCTTTTTCTTTTGCCTTTGTATTTACTTCCCGGAGCACACCATACTTAAAGACCTGCGGGGTCTGCACTTCGTAAAGAAGGGATCTGTCGAGCGTCCGGTCCACAAGTCTCGGAGAAACGTCCGAAGAAGGCGTCTCTTCCACGGCGCACTTGATCGTGTTCTTGCAGGGCGTGGCGGCGACAGAGACATCGTACATCGATCCTGCCGTAAAGCACGCCGTGATGGTCTTTCTGTCCACCATGCATCTGGCGCCGTCGTGGATGAAGACGATGTCTTTGGCATCCGGAACGCGGGATAAGGAAGAAAGCGCTTCGATACCGCAGGAAACGGAATCCTGACGGGTCGCGCCGCCTTTGACGATCCTTTCCACGAAAGAGATCTTATACTCCGAAACGAGCTCCGAAACGAGGGGGATATTCTCTTCGGAAGTGACGATCACGCCGTGGATCGGAACGGTGCTTTTCTCGGAAAAATCAGAAAAAGCCAGAAGCGTCCTGGCCAGGACCGGGATCCCGTCGATCTTTAAAAACTGCTTGCTGTAGTCAAGACCCATGCGCGAACCGGTGCCGGCCGCAGGAATGATCAGATACAGGTCGCGTTTCATAGGGTTAACGGGAATGGACTTGATATCGATCTGCATATTTTCCTCCTTTATGAGAAAAGAACGTCGATGGCTTCAGAGAGCTTATCCACGTAGATAAACTCCATCTTCAGCGGAAGTCTTTCCGCAGCGGTCTTGCTCGCGCCCGGAAGGACACATGCGGTAAACCCGAGACGGGAAGCATCGGCCAGACGTTTCTCAAGGTCGCTGACCGGACGAAGTTCACCGGTAAGACCCACTTCGCCCAGGACCATCGTGTCTTCGCGGAGAGGCTTTCCAGAGATCGAAGAGAAGACCGCGCAGAGGACCGCAAGGTCACAGGAAGTCTCGTCGATCCGCATGCCGCCGACGACATTGATATAGGCATCCATATTGGAGATGCCGACTTTGCATTTGCTCTCTAAAACAGCCAGCAGCATGGAGATGCGGCCCTTGTCGAGGCCCTGTGTCATGCGCTGGGGATTGGCATAGGAAGAAGGCGCCATCAGTGCCTGGATCTCGAGGAGTACGGCACGCGAGCCCTCCACGACCGAGGTGATCACGGAGCCGGGCGCCATGTGCGGACGGCCGGAAAGAAGGAGAGCCGAGGCGTTCTCGACGCCGACCAGTCCCTTCTGCGTCATCTCGAAAAAGGCCATCTCTCCGGTCGATCCGAAGCGGTTCTTCGTGGCGCGGAGCATACGAAGGGAAGAAGAACCGTCACCTTCGAAATAAAGGACGGTATCCACCATATGCTCGATGATGCGGGGACCTGCGATCGCGCCGTCCTTCGTGACATGACCGACCAGGACGATCGGTACATTCAGAGACTTGGCCAGCCGCAGAAGACCGGCTGTGACTTCACGGGTCTGGGAAACAGAACCCGGCGCGGAGGAGATCTCCTCACTATAGAGTGTCTGGATCGAGTCGATCACACAAAGACCGGGATGGTGTTCGGTGATGAGCTCGGAGATATGTTCGAAAGAAGTCTGGGAACAAAGCGAAATGCTCTCCCGGGAGATGCCGAGACGATCGGCGCGCATCTTGATCTGGGATTTGGATTCCTCACCGGAGACATAGAGGATCTCGCTGCTCGTCTTAACGGCGCCGCTGACCTGCATGAGGAGAGTGGACTTACCGATTCCCGGGTCGCCTCCGACGAGTGTCATGGACCCTTCGACGAAACCGCCGCCCAAGATGCGGTCGAGTTCGGAAATGCCGGAAGAAAAGCGCGGCTCGTTTTCTTTGGCGACTTCGGAGAGCTTGGAGACACCTCTTTCGGCGATCCAGCCGGCGCGAAGAGCAGGCTTGGCATCCGCTGGAGCGGTCTTGGCTTCGACAACTTCATCGAAGGTGTTATATTCCTGGCACGAGGGGCATTTGCCCATCCAGCCGGAGGTCTCATAGCCGCAGCTGCGGCAGACAAACTGTGATTTTTTCTTCGCCATAAGGTCTCCTTGAACGGTGCTTTTCCCGCGGAAAAAGCGGGCGGGATATCGCACCCGATACACCTAATCATACCACCTCGGTATTCCTTTTTTAAGAGAAATTGAGTAAAATACAAAAGATTGTTTGATGTTTGCGAGGAACAAGAGACCATGGACCGCTCCTGGATGGATTTTTATGATGAAGAGATGACCGGCGAAGTCGATCTGCCGGATTTCACACTGTATGAGATGCTGCTGCGCACAGCGACGGTTTTTCCGAAGAAGAATGCAGTCACCTTTGAAGGAACGCATATCACTTTTTCGGAACTTCTATTCGAGGTAGATTCTTTCGCGGACGCGCTCACAGACTGTAATGTCGGCACGGGTACGGTCGTGACGGTCTGCCTTCCGAATATTCCGCAGGCCGTAGTATCCATATACGCGATCAATAAACTCGGCGCCATTGCGAATATGGTCCATCCGAAAACTCCTGCCACAGAGCTGAAAAACAGCATGCAGCAGACAGGCAGTGAGTGCCTTTTGATCCTGGACGCGCTCCTGCCGAAGAGCAGAGAGATGCTCGATGAGATGAATCCGGGTCTGGTCATCGTATGTGAGATCGGTGATTATCTTTCCAAGCCAAAAGCACTTGCCTTTCACTTCGCGAAGGGAAGAAAGATCCCGAAATACCCGAAGGACTCCTTCTATATCTCATATTCGGACCTGATCCTCCACGGAGATCTGCTGCGAAACGGCAAGATCACCGGCGAATATGACTGGCCCGGTGCTTTTGAAGAAGAAAAGGAAAAGAAGCCGGAGGCGCCATATGTCCGCCCGATCAGCCCCGATGATCCGGCCGTCTATCTTCACAGCGGCGGTACGACAGGCTCTCCGAAGATCATTATGATCTCTTCAAAGAATATGAACCATCTGGCGGTCTGCGGACCGCAGATCATCCGGGTTCAGGACCCGTTCTCCGATCCGAAAAACTTCCCGGATCTGACTATGGTGGCGATCCTGCCGCTGTTCCACGGATTCGGCATCTGCATGTGCATGCACTGCATGATCGTTAATGCCATCAATATGCTTCTTGTCCCGATCTTTAAGCCGGATGAACTGGCGAAGATCATCCGGAAGGAGAAGCCGCAGCTCATCGCCGCCGTGCCGACGCTTTACGAGGGCATGATGAAAAGCGAGAAGCTCCGGAAAATGAAACTTGATTTCCTGATCGCCTGCTTTTCCGGCGGCGACACGCTCCCGATGGACCTCAAGAAACGCTTCGAGGAGTTCCTCCACGAGAGAGGCTCGAATATCTCTCTTCGTGAAGGTTACGGACTGACCGAGACGGTGACCGTCTGTTCCGTCAATCCGGAAAAGAACTGCAGAGACGGTTCTGTCGGACTCCCGCTTCCGAAGATCGACATGAAGGTCGTCCGTCCGGGCACGAATGAAGAGATCCCCTACGGGGAAAAAGGTGAGATCTGCATCGCAGGTCCGACGGTCATGCTCGGATACCTGAATGATCCGGAGGCGACAGATCTGGCCATCCATACCCATGAGGACGGAAGACGCTGGATCCACAGCGGCGACATGGGACACAGAGATGAAGACGGCTATTTCTACTTTGACCAGCGCATCAAGCGCATCATCAAGGTGTCCGGCGTCCCTGTTTTCCCGACGCAGATCGAAAAGACCCTGTCGAAGGTCGAAGAGGTGGAAGTGTCCTGTGCGGTCGCGATCCCTCATCCGTACCGCCTGCATGTGGTCAAGGCGTATATCGTGCTGAAGGACCGCTCGGCCTCGGAAGAGAAGAAGGAAATGGTCAGACAGAAACTGGAAGAGATCTGCGAGTCGGACCTGATCCCGTATGCCCGCCCTGTGGAATATGAATTCCGGGAAGATCTCCCGAAAACGAAGATCGGCAAGATCGATTACCGTGCCCTGGAACAGGAGGCGCAGCCCCCGAAGGAGGAGTCAGTAACGAATGCATAACCGGCATGTCCTTCATGTAATGGCAAGTGAGTGGAAGAAGACCAGGAAGACTCCGGTCCAGCTGGTCATGATGCTTCTTGTGCCGGTTTTGAGCGTCCTTTTCCTTTCCTGGGGAATGGATTATATCCTGGGCATCAGCTCGCACTATAAGGCCGCCGTCTTTTTCGCCGACGATAAAGCCGCACTCGCCGAAGAAGTCCTGGCCGGGGAATACCCGTACTTTTCTTTTCGAAACGGCGATAAGGAAGATGCGAAAGACCTGATCTACGAGGGCAAGATCGACACCGCTCTGATCGTCGGGGAGGAGGAGATAAGGCTCATCTACGACAGCTCGCTCCTGAATTCCTCTGCCGCGCTAAAAGACTCGTCCGACATCGCCGCCGACCTTTCGATGCTTCTGGAAGGAAAAGAATACTACGACGGGATGCAGCTTTTCTACCCGAAGGAAGAACTCATAGATATGAGCACCCCGATGGATAAACTGCAAAAGCACATCGATCAGCTGGCCGGTGTCGTCGGCATGATCGTATTTCTCATGATGGCCAGTAATGCCATGACCATCTCCGCGCGGTCTATAACGGGTGAAAAAGAGCGCCAGACCTTTGACACGCTGGTCCTCTGTCCCGCACCGCTTCGGAAGATCCTGCTCGGAAAGATGCTGATCATGATGGCCGAGATCTTCCTTTCCGGAGTGATGGGCGTACTTGCGGCCATTGCCGGTATGGCGATCTGGAGCCGGAAGAATTTTGCTACGATCTGCGAGCAGGCAGGGCAGGACGGCCTTTGGATCCTCGTGCTCATTCTCCTGCTTCTTGCCGTCACGATGGCGGTCACGGCGATCTTTACCTTTATCGGTTCGGCGTTTTCCCAGACGAAAAAAGCCTCGCTCTTTTCTTCGGCCGGCATGGTCATCGTTTCCGTTGCCGCGATGCTTCCGACATTTCTTACGACAGATCTCGTCAAGTATATCCCCATGGCGAACTGGACGCCCTCGATCCTTGACATCTGCCGCCATGACATACACTTCGTTCCGCTTCTAGTGGCGCTTCTGATTTCCGCCGCGCTCCTATGCATCAGCATGATCCTGTCCACAGGATTATGGGAAAGGACTTCCGAATGATCACGATCGAACACCTGAAAAAGACATTTAAAAAGAATAAGGTCGAGGCCGTAAAAGACGTCTCTCTGGAGATCCATGACGGCCAGATCTTCGCGCTCCTTGGCCCGAACGGTGCCGGCAAGACCACCACGATGAGGATGCTCTCGACACTTCTGGATCCGACCGCCGGCACGATCCGCTACGACGGAAAACTCCTCGAACAGAGCGACGTGGACATCAGGCGGCGCATCGCATTTCTGACCAACGAGATCCGTCTCGACGGGCAGTTCACGCCCGATGAGCTGGCGGATTACTACGGCCGTCTTTACGAGATGACGAAGGAGCAGATCGAGAAGAACCGTGACAAGCTCTTCGATTATTTCGGTATCAGCGAGTTCCGCGACAGAAGATACGAGACCTTTTCTACCGGCATGAAACAGAAGACGTCGCTCGCGATCTGCCTTCTGCATGATCCGGATACCATCATCTTCGACGAGCCGACGAACGGCCTGGATATTCTGACCCAGCACCTGATCGAGGAATACCTTCTGAGATTAAAATCCGAGGGCAAGTGCATCATCCTGTCGACCCACATCCTGGACCTGGTGAGCCGCATGGCCGACCGCGTCGGGGTCATCGTCGACGGAAAAAGCGTCTTCTGCGGCACCGTGGAGGAGCTTCCGCAGGCGCAGGGCGTAAACACACTGGAAGAAGCATTCATCAAGCTTTATAAGGAGAACCATGAGGAAAAAGCCATCGTCGGTAAATAAAATACTGCACGGGATGCACCAGATCTTTTCGCATGAGATGCGTAAGATAATGAAGGAAAAGAGCCTGCTTTTCGGCTTTATCGTCCTTCCTGTGATCATGCTGCTCATGACGGTCGGTATCTCCATGCTTCAGCCGAAGGATCCGCAGACGGCGGAGGCATACCGCATGTATTTCTACGGTCTGGAGATCGACAGCTACAACATCGGAACGATGGACGAAAAAGAGATCTGGATCGAGCCGGTAAAGGATGACCCCGAAGAATTCATGAAATCCGGGGACTTTAACCGCTGCGATGTCCTCGTGGATTATTCGGATATCAAAAACGTCAGGATCTACTACTTCGAGAGCGATGATGTCTCTTCCTACCTCAAGATGAGCGCCGAGTCCTTCGTACGCCAGTCCTACGAGGAGATCTATAAGGATATGTTCCCCGACATCACTTTCCGCCCGCTTTCCACAGAAGATATCAAGCAGAAGGACGATACGAACCGCATGATCGCCATGCTGCTCCCGTATATGCTCATCCTGCCGCTGACCGCCAATATCGCGAACTTCGCGGGCGATACGGTCGCGGGAGATAAGGCACGGGGCACCTTCTATCAGGTCATGCTCTCGCCGGTCCCGCCGATCAGTCTCATTATGGGCAAGATCCTGTCGGTCAGCCTCATAAGCCTGATCAGCAGCGGCGTCTATATCGGCTGCGATGTCCTGGGAAGCCGGATATGTGAAAGCCTCGGCATCAAGGACGCCTTCGGGTTTGCCGGCGTTCATGTCAGCACACCGCAGATCCTGCTGATCCTGCTTTATGCGGTGCTCCTTTGCTATCTGTTCGCCAACCTCGGGGTGCTGATCTCGCTGTTCTGCAAAGACGTCAACCAGGCCCAGACCGCGCAGATCCCGGTCACGCTGCTTTGCACCCTGGCCTCCATGATGTCCATGTTCCGCCTAGGAATCTCCCCGAAGTCCCACTATCTGATCCCGGTGTATAATATCTGCCTCATTTTCCAGGATCTTTTAAATGCCCGGGCGAAGATGGGAAACATGCTTATGGTCGCCCTTTCACTTTTAGTCCTGGCGGTGGCGACTTTAGTGGTCACACTTCTTTCGTATAAGAGCGAAAAGGTCAGAATATAAGCGTTTTGTCATTTTGGGCGGGTCTCCTTTTATTTGCCTCCTGTTTATGATTAAATATCCTTGAGAAGGAGATGAAAGTGCTATGAATAAAAGAATCAGTCATCTGCTCCGCGTTTTCGGGTGTATTATACTTTCTTTCGCTATTCTCCTGAGCGCGTGCGGCAAAACAGAAGAAACGAAAAAGAAGAAGAAAAAGACAAAAAAGACGACAACAGAGATCACAGAGACAACGGATGAACCTTCAGAGTCTTCTGATCCGACGGAAACTGACCCGACGGAGACTGATCCGACTTCCCAGCCTACCCAGACGGAGACGACCCGTCAGAAGAAACAGCCGATCTACTTCCAGGAAGAAGCGGGGAAGAAGCTTCACGAACTCGACGAAGAGATCTTTAAGAGAGGGATGGAAGAAGACATCATCTCTATCGTTTTCGATATAGAGGATCCGACCAAACTCGGACTTGAATGGCCGGAGAAGGGAATCGAGCCCTATTCCCCGGAAGATGAAGAGGAAGGCCATGAATTCGACCTCCATGTCTTAGAGGCACTCGATGAGATCGATTTCGATTCTCTTGAGGTAGAGGATCAGATCCTCTACGAGACCATGATGCGTGACTATGAACTGTCCGTTTCCCTCTATGGTATGGACTACTATACGAGCGTATTCAATTCTCTGACCGGTACTAACGTAGAGCTCCCAGTAGTGTTTGCTACCCTCAATTTCGACGATCAGGCAGATGCGGAGAGATATCTTCAGATGATCGACGATATCGATGAATACTATGACTCCCTTTTCGCATATGAGAAGAAGCGTGCCGAACTCGGAAGATCCTATCCGGATGAGTTCATCGACCAGATCATCGCATCCCTCGATGCCGTGTATAAAGATCACGAAGGCAATTACATGTACACCACTTTTGAAGACCGTGTAAATGCCCTGGATATCGACGATAAGACGAAGGCGGATCTGATCAAGAGGAATAAAGAAGTCCTGGACAATTCTTTCTTCCCGGCATACGAGAAACTTTCCAAGAACATGCAGACCATCAAGGGAACGGCGAAGACTTCCGGCAAGATCTGCGAGATGGAAGGCGGTAAAGAATTCTACGAGAAGTATTTCCAGTACCGTTCCGGCACGGATCTCACGATCGAAGAGGCAGAACATGTCCTCGAGGATATGATGAACCAGTACCTTATGGAGTTTGCTACCCTCTACCAGGGTCTGACACCGCAGCAGCAGGCGGGCATCGGCGGCGGAGATAGTAATTACACCACAGGTTCTTTTGAAAAAGATATCGAATTCTGTAAAAAGGCGATCAAGGATGACTTCCCGGATATCGGCGACGTGAAATATTCCGTATATCATCTCCCGCAGGAGATGGCGGATTTCTTCTCGCCGGCGGCGTATATGTCCACCCCGATCGATGATATCAACAGAAACGTACTGCTGATCAACGATTACAGCGACGGACTTTCCGACATGTTAACGACTGTAGGTCACGAGGCATTCCCGGGACATCTTTATGAGGCAGTCTACCACATGATCCACATGAACAACTACTACCAGAAAGGCGGCACCACAGCCTATAAAGAGGGCTGGTCCACCTACTGTGAGGACTATATCATGAAGCTGTCCGACTACGAATATAATCCGTATCGTGCCAATTATGTTTACACGTACCTGTTCTTCAACTATGCAGTAAATGCATATGTCGATATCCTTGTGCACTATAACGGCTACGGCAAGGATGAGATCGCTGCTGTTTTCGACGATATCCTCGGACCGGGCTCCGGAAGAATGGTCGCAGATGCTTTCTATGACCGCGTGATCGAGATCCCCTGCTACGTGACACCTTACTGCTTCGGCAACTACTACTGCTGCAAGATCATTAACGATGCGGCAGCCAAGTACGGCAATGAGTATTCCATGAAGCAGATCCACGCGGCATACCTCGACATGGGTCCGAGTACCTTTGAACTCCTGCAGAAGTATATGCCGGTTTACCTGGAGAAGCAGAAGTAAACGGATCTTCCGGATGAGCGGAATATGAAATCAATTACGAACGGGTGGCGTTCGGCATTTCCTGCGAAGTGCCGGACGCCGCTCTCTTTCGCAGATCAGCCGGTTCCTCGGCATTTTGCGGCCTGAATCTGCTATTGACATGTTAGCTTTTGCTAACTATACTGTCGTTAGAAAATTCTGAAAAAAGGAGCGTCATTTCATGGGCTGGCTTACGGACAATCTGGGTACGATCGTGATCTCCGCCGTTCTCGTCCTGATCGTGGCACTGATCATCGTAAAGATAGTGCGCGACAAGAAAAAGGGCAAGTCCTCCTGTGGCTGCGGCTGCAGTAACTGCGCCATGCGCGGCACCTGCCATCCTGCTCCGAAAAAGACTTCCGGCAAATAATCTCCCTGTTCTTTTCGAAAAGATCTGTTCTCCCTCTGTTTTCCACCCTTCTGTGACGGGTGCTCCCGCTCATGCTATAATAGGCGTGATTGTGAAAAGGAAAAGGGAAAATGAAACATTCACGCTTGATAAAAACACTTACGTTCATCACGGCTTGCGCGATCTTCAGCTCACCGCTTTCGGCATGCTCGAAAACGATGAACGCCGAGAATATCCCGAAGCCGCCGGTCGCCTCGACGAATGAAAGCGGACAGAAGGATCCTGACGCCATTCAGTGGGCGGGGGCCAGTGCGACAGACTCCCAGACGACAGAAGCGGCCAAGACGTTCCGGTACTACGATGTGGGGCTCTTTGTCGGCTCTTCTGATATCCTGTCGGCCTACTATGCCTTCGACGATCCGAAGAATTACTACTCGGACTGGCCGGAAAAGGGTCTGATGATCCCCACGGAAGAGGCGTATAAGACCGCTGCAGATGCCTATACCAAGTACGCGGACGAGCTCTCCGCCCTCGATCCGGAGGAGCTGACCGCGGCACAGAACCGCGCCATCGCAGATATGTGCTACGATTTCACATACATGGCGGAGACCTACCGGCATTTTTACTATATCCCGCAGCTTTATCCAATGGGCGGAAAACAGATCGTCTATCCGTTCCTGACGTCACTGATCCAGTTTAAAAGCAGGGACGATGTGCTGCGCTACTTTAAGATCCTCGAGGATTACTATGAGTTTTTCTCCGCGATCGTCGAGATCGAGAAGAAGAGGAGCGAGATGGGCATCGGCTGGGATGATGAGAATCTCGACCGCATCATCGAAGACTGCACGAAAATGCAGGAGGATCGCGATATCAACTTCATGAAGACGACCTTCGACAGTAAGGTCGGCGCACTGCACCTTTCCGATCAGGAGACCAGCGACCTCATCAAGAGAAATCAGGAGCTTCTCGATACTGTCTATTATCCGACGATGGAGATGCTGATCGAAAAACTTGAGGCGCTCAAGGGTGCCTGCAACGACAAGAAGTATCTGGCCTATACTCCGGAGGGAAAAGAATACTATGAGGCGCTTTTTCATGAAAAGAGCGGTACGACGCTTTCCGTCGAGGATGCGATCCGGCTTCTCGATGAGAAGATCGAATCTGTGTTCGAAGAATATTATCCGAGATGGACTTCTTCGGGCAATTACTTCACGTTCGGCGGACTTGATTTCGATCAGGCCTGCGAATGGTGCAAACGCTTTACGGGAGAGCACTTCCCGAAGATCATGGATAACGAGCTGAATGTGTATAATGTCCCGGAAAAGTTTTCTGAATCCATGCAGCCGGCAAGATATTATTCCTCGCCGATCGACTACTACACGAAGCATACGGTCTGGCTCAACCGCGGTATGCTCAACAGCCCGAACTATGACATGTTTACCCTCGTTTCGCACGAGATGTACCCGGGGCATCTTTACCAGCACCAGTATCAGGCGGAGAATCTGACCAGCAAGTATCAGGTATTCAACACATCGATCCCTTATGCAGAGGGCTGGGCCGAGTATTCCGAGTGGCTCATGATCCACTACGCGCCTTTTGAGAAAGAACCGGCGGAAAACGCCCTGATGGCGCAGTTTCTGTACTCGACATATATCGCGGCCAGGATGAGTATCGGCGTGGACTATCAGGGCTGGACCCGTGACGACTGTGCCGCTTATCTCAACCACTACCATCAGGACAAAAAAGAGGTGCTGGACGAATACTGGAACCGGATCACCGCCACCCAGTGCTACAGCGTGGAATATGCCTTCGGTCTGCTCTTTACCTCACAGATCCTGGAAAGCGCCATGAAGGAACTCGACGGCATCTGCACACAGGAAGAAGTCCTGAAGGCCTATCTCGATCTGGGATGCGCTCCGTTTGAAGTCCTGTCCGAGGATATGGAGAAGTTCGTTAAGGAGAAAAAAGGCTGACCGGTCAGGGTTCCTTAACAGTTTTTCCGAAAATCCCATATCGTAATACCCGTGCAACAGTCGGCATTTTCCGAGTTTTTCGGAAAGTGCCGATTTTCGCAACTTCTCAAATGGTGCAATACCGCTGTTTTTCAATTGTCATGAAAATGTAGCAAAAAGTCCTTACCAAATACTTGTATGAAAAAACATTATGTTATAATTAACTAGAAGTCTTAGGGATAATAGTCCCATATTTTGGAGGAACTGAGAATATGGCAAAGCAGACTCGGCTTGCAACCACTCTGACGGCAAGATATTTTCCTACAGCAGAATTGACTGACGCATTCTATATGGATGGTCGTGTGACCAGCAAGACCGTAGCCCGTTCGGCAGATCTTACGAACGATAAAGAAGACCGTGGATTCTTCTTCTCCGTATTTTCCCACCAGACCATCGCGGATCAGGACCCCAACGCCCTGCCGCCGTATGAGCCGATCCTCCGCCGTCTCGGCACGGAACTGAAGACCGGAAGACGCTCTCTTGATGATTCCATCGGAGAGATGGTAAATACCGCCGTTTCCATCACAGGGAAGATGAAGATCCAGCAGGATAACAGCCGTGCGCCTTTCTTTGCCGGCGTTATGGTCAAGGACGGTGAGGCGTTTGCTTCCACCATCGGAAAAGGTCTGGCCTTCCTCTATCGTGATGACACACTTTACCCGATGACGGCGACTGATATCCGCATCGATGCGATCAACACCGCCCGCCAGAAGGTGGAGAATTTCTATAACTTCTGTGCCACGAAGACAGCTCCGGCGCTTTGCTCGAACATCGCCCAGCTGAAACTCGATGACTGCATCATCCTCTGCAACCGCGAAGTCTATGAGGCTTTAGGTCAGCAGGAGCTCCTCCGCATCCTCTACGATGCCGAGGATCAGAGCGATGCCGCCAGCGTCGTTATCACAGAAGCCGCAGCGAAGCTTCCGGGCGTCCCGCTGCAGTTCATGATCTCCTTCGTAGAAGACATCACCTCCAGCGACAGAGGCGGATTCTTCGGTTTCGGCAGAAAGAAGAAGAAGGTCGTCGAAGAGGATTACGATGATGATTACAATGTAGCTCCGCAGGTCCCGCTGGAATCTCCGGAGAAGGAAGAAGAACCGCTCCCGAAGGATGCCATGCTGTTTGGCGATGATCTTCCGAAGGCATCCACACCGAAGCCGCTCGAGACCACTATGGTCGTTCCGGCGGCAGGCAGTGCCGCGGCCGCGATCGCTTCCCTGGGCGCAGAGACAGCCGCATCTACCGCTGCCAAGTCCGCAGCTGATGCCGCCGTCGATGCCGCGATCAATACTCCGGTACCGGAACCGCCGCTTTCCTTCGGTGATATCTCTGATCTGATGAAGGAAGAGGGCGGAGAGAAGAAAGAACCCGAGAATCTCGAGGAGACGAAGGTCGTGCCTTTCGTCAACAGCTTTGATAAGGCCGCTGCAGAACTCGATGCGAAGACAGAAAGTGCTGTGAAGGCAGAATCTCCGGCAGCTCCGGTCAGCCCGTTCGTCCAGCCTGCACCGGCCCCGGCCGTTCCTGAGAAGAAGGACGAACCGTTCGTAGCTGTAAAGAATGCAGATAATCCGTTTGCGAAAGCGGCTCTTCAGGCACAGAGCAAGCCGATCCCGGAAGAGATCGTCCCGAAGGCGCCTGTTGCAGGTACGGTGATCCCTGAGGAGATCATCCCGAAGGCAGCAGCTGCCGCGAAGGAAGTAGAAGGAGTAGTGGAAGCGGCTCCGGCCCCGGTTTCCGGCGGCGCACCGCTCTATATTGGTGATGAGGTCTTCGGCACAGCCGCACCGGCGGCACCGGCCGAAAAGGAGAACTTGGCAGGAACTGAACAGGTATCCGCAGCGGCACCTTCCGGCGCAGCTTCGGCATCTGTTGCGGAAACAGACGAGGACGCCCCGCTTGTTTTCGAAGCGGACAGTGAGGTGAAAACGCCTATGAATGATGAGCCCGAGTATTCCAATGATCCAAAAGAATTCGACGAGACACCGCTTTTCTTCGGTGATGCAGAAAACGCTCCGGCAGAAGGAGGCGCCGGCCAGCCCGAAGAGGCGGCCACCGGTTCCGATGAGTTCGTGATCCCGTTCGCTTCGAATGACGCTCCTGCCAATGCGACCGCATCCGCAGACGATGTACCGCAGATGCCCCTTTATGAGGCTCCGACATATGTACCGCCGACGTATCCGACCAACAGCGATACTCCGGTAGGTTACGAAGATACAGGCGTATATGCCCGCGGTTCCTACACAGTAGATGAAGATGAGGCAGCACCTTCTGCTTCTCCGTACGTTGTACCGGCCCCGGCTCCGGCTCCGGTATCTCCGTTTGTAAACATGGATCAGCCTTCCTTCGGTGGTGTGGATATGCAGTCGAGCTACGATGAACCGACGCAGGAGATCCCGCCGGTCCCGGCTGATTACGCATACGATACAGCATATGGCCAGCCTGAGCAGGTGGCCGCTGAGCCGCAGTACGATTTTGATAACCCGCCGCCGGCTGTTGCTGACCTGTTTGATTTCAGCACAGGTCCGATCGCTCCGGATCCGCAGCCGCAGGTATCTTCTGTACCGGCATACATGCAGCAGGGCGAGACAGTCCGTCCGGGTGCTGTTCCGGGTGTTCCGAGACGTCCGCAGCAGGCGACACGTCCGGGCAACCGTCCGAATACCCAGCCGGCAAGACGTAAGATGGATACCATCGATGATGGATTCGATAATGGCGATGACGAGCCGGGCGTAAGCTACCTGCCGTTCGTTCTGGCAGCGGTCTCCCTGATCTGCCTGATCATCATCATCGTGCTCATCGCGAAGTCCTGCGGCAGTGATAAGAAGAGCCCGGAAACAACAGTTTCCGATACGGCGGTCACAGATGTTTCCGGCGATCCTTCCGATCCGTCTGTGACAGAGACCACCGTACCGCCGACGACTGAAACTACAGCACCGGCACCGGATGCTCCGATCGGTGTATATACCTTCTCCGACAAGAGCGGCTGCCGCACATGGTGGGATCTCTTCTACCACGTATACGGCATCAAGATCGATTCCGAGACCGACGCCTGTGTAACGACGATCCTTACATACAACAGCAAGGATTCCTCCTACACACCAAAGGCCGGAGACCAGATCCTGCTCCCGCCGCCGGACATGCTTCCGAAGAAGACCACAACATGACCGGACGAATAACTTAGCGTATCAAGGGGCTGCCTTACCGGGCAGCTCCTTTTTTGTTCCTCAGAAGGGGTCTTTTCGGAAAGAAGCTTCGAATAAAAATCATTTGGCTCTTCAAATGGTCATTTTGTTTGATGAAGCGCTTCGGGAAGCACTTTTTTTGATAAAATGCCGAAAATGTAAAAGACAGAGTTTTTGTACTAGAAAAATAGGGAATTTGCGACTACAATAGTACGGTATGTAATAATAGGTAAACTTGGAGGGATTATCATGAGTACGCACAAGAAGCTTTTCATTCCGGGTCCGGTAGAAGTCCGTGATGAAGTTCTGGAAAAGATGGCTACGCCGATGATCGGCCACCGTACCAAAGATGCATCTGCTCTGCAGCAGGGAATTTCCGAGAAACTGCAGAAGGTCATGGGTACGAAGAACACTATCATTCTTTCCACTTCATCAGGAAGCGGTCTGATGGAAGGCGCCGTACGATGTTTCACTGCGAAGAAAGCAGCGATCTTCTCCATCGGAGCATTTGGTGAGCGCTGGTATAAGATGGCGACCTCTAATGGTGTTCCGGCAGATATATTCCGTTCCGAACTGGGTAGAATCACTACTCCTGAGATGGTGGACGAGGCTCTCTCTTCCGGCGAGTACGACATGATCACCATCACGCACAACGAGACATCCACAGGTATCCATAATCCTGTCGGTAAGATCTCCGAGGTCCTTAAAGCGAAGTATCCGGATGTCATTCTCTGCGTGGATACGGTAAGTTCCATGGGCGGTGACTTCATTCCGGTAGATGAGTGGGGCATCGACGTATGCATCACTTCTACACAGAAGTGTCTCGGACTTCCTCCGGGAATGTCCATCGCATCGGTTTCCGACCGTGCACTTGAGAAGGCGAAGACGATCCCGAACCGTGGACTTTACTTCGACTATGTCGAGCTTGCCAAGTTCGTACACGAGAAGCCGTTCCAGTATCCGTCCACTCCGTCTGAAGCACACATGTTTGCTCTCGACTACCAGCTCGACTGCATCCTTGCTGAGGGCGTGGAGAACCGCTATAAGAGACACTGCGAGATGGCAGAGCTCGTCCGTGACTGGGCAAGAAAGAACGCGGAGCTTTATTCCGATCCGGACAATCTGTCCGTTACAGTCACCTGTATCAAGAACACACTGGGCATCCCGTTTGCCGAGATCAACAAGAAGATGGGCGAGAGAGGATATCTCCTGTCCGGCGGCTACGGTGCTCTGAAGGAGACCACATTCCGTATCGCACATATGGCAGATACGACCATTGATGAGATCAAGGCCATGCTTAAGGATCTCGACGAAGTAGTAGCAGAGCTTAAGGCTCAGAACGCATAAGTTAGGGAGGAACACGAACATGAAGATTTTAGTTGCAGAAAAGATCGCTGCAGATGCAATCCAGTATCTGAAGGACGAAGGTTTTGAAGTAGACGAGAGATTAGGTTGCTCCCAGGACGAGATCAAGGGTTTCATTGGTGATTACGATGCGCTCATCGTACGTTCCGTAACACAGGTCAACAAGGACCTCCTCGAGAACGCGAAGAACCTCAAGGTCGTCGGCCGTGCCGGCAACGGTATCGACAACATCGACGTTGCCGCCTGCACAGAGAAGGGCATCATCGCAGTCAACACTCCGGAAGCCAACATCATGGCAGCCGGTGAGCTTGCTGTTGCTCATGCATTCTCCATTTTCAGAAATCTCTGCCACGCGAACGAGGCAGCTCATAACGACGATTTCCGCCGTGCCCAGATGATCGGTAACGAGCTCGAGGGCAAGACCGCAGGTATCATCGGTCTCGGCCGTATCGGTTCCATCGTAGCCAGAAAGCTCAAGGGTATCGGTATGACAGTCGTTGCTTACGACCCGTATATCACACAGGAGAAGTTCGACACAGTAGGCGTTAAGCGCTGCGCGAAGCTCGAGGATCTCCTCGCTGTAGCTGACCTCATCACATTCCACACTCCGAAGAACAAGGAGACCGTCGGCATGGTCGGCGCTGACGAGCTTGCCAAGTGCAAGAAGGGCGTCCGTATCGTAAACGCAGCCCGCGGTGGTCTCGTAAATGAGGCGGCTCTCTATGAAGCTCTCAAGTCCGGTCAGGTTGCTGCCGCAGCGATCGACGTATTCGATAAGGAGCCGTCCTACGATAAGGCTCCGGGCGAGCAGCACTATGAGAACCCGCTCCTTACACTTCCGAACTGCGTAGTTACACCTCACCTCGGTGCATCTACTCAGGAAGCTAACCACAACGTAGGTTCCGCAGTTACATCTCTCGTTGCAAAAGCACTTCGCGGCGAGCTCGTTGCTGCGATCAACATGCCTTCCTTCAGCGGCGATATGGCGGCCATCCGTCCGTATGCCGACCTTGCTGAGAAGCTCGGTAAGATCTACTATCAGGCAGAAGAAGCTCCGGTCAAGAAGATCGAGGTCGAATTCAGAGGCGCTCTCGCTGAGCAGGAAACAGGTATCCTGACACTCTCTGTTCTGAAGGGTTTCCTCTCCGCTCATTCCGACGGACGCGTAAGCTTCGTTAACGTTCGTCAGGGCGTTGAGTCTCACGGCATCGAAGTTGTTGAGAGCAAGAGCGCACAGTGCGAGCGTTACGGCAGCATGATCGTTGTTAACTTCGTAACGGAAGAAGGCCGCGAGCTTTCTGTTTCCGGTACGATCGTCGGTGACGACACAGAAGTTCTCGTAAGCTTCTTCGGTTATCAGGCAGACTTCGCTCTGGCTCCGATCGTGATCGCTATGCAGAACGAAGATAAGCCGGGCATCATCGGTAAGATCGCAACCAAGATCGGCGATGCCAACATCAACATCAACAGCATGCACTGGGGCGTGAAGCCGAATTCCAATAAGGCTCAGTCCTTCCTTGGTGTCAGCGAAGAACTCGGTGAGGATGTGCTCACAGAGCTTCGTGCGATCGATGGCGTGCTCCGCGTAACACAGCTCTTCTTCTGAGACGCTCCGAATAATCAAACAATAGACGTATAAGTAAATCCCCCGTCGCTGGTCCTCGGCTTTCAGCCTGCGGAATCGCTCCGGGGGATTTCTTATACGTCCATTTCTTTTTTATTGATGAGCGCCTTAGATGAAGTCGCTTGTGCGTGTTTTTCGCGGAGGCGCGGGGGTGATTTATACTTTTTCGTTTCGGAAGTACAGGAATCCCATGACGGCTGTGGCGAGTGCCACGATACACAGGATGAAGAAGTTGATGGTCGGATTCAGTTTCGTTCCCTGGATCTTGACCGTGAACTCCATAAGGATCGCCATGCCGAGGGAAAGTATGGCGATGCCCATGATGAAAAGTGCGATCTTTGCTTTATCGAAGACCTTGTCGAGAACGACGGAAAGTACCCCTAATGCGATGATTGAGAGCAGAAGGACAACTGCCGGGAACTGTGCGAATAAAAATCCCGGAAGCTTCACCGTCTCGCTCTCTCCGCCAACGCTCATAGTCGCCTGGGTAGCCATGATGTTAAACGGCGTCATGGAAGCCTCCATCTTAATGCCCAGGTACTTTACGGAATTACTGACGACAGGGAAGAACAAGCATCCCATCATGATGATGATCAGCCCCTTAATGATCCACGAATACATCTTTGACCTACTGTCCATAACAACCTCCTTATGCCATCCCCATCACGATTGTAACAGGGTTTTCCACAAAAGACAAAAACTTCTTAACGAATGATTTTCTTTTTTCTTTAGTATTGTTATAATCAAATTAGATTCTGTCTTTTTTTGACAGGCTTAAATTATTGTTATATTTGTGTGGGAGGTTATTATGAAAGACAAAGTGAAGTTTTTTCCGTTTATCCTTGCGGGTATTGCAGGTCTGATGTTCATCAGCTTATTCCTGAAGATCGTACAGTATTCCGAGAAGGCTTATGGAATGACAATGAAAGTCACCATGACTCCTTGGCAGATCGTGACGAATAAAGCGACCGCGTCTGCACTGGGTCAGACAATGACAAACACAGCAGGTATTGGCGGTGGAGCACGTCTGTCGGGAATTCTTTTCCTGCTCTGCGTACTGGCAGCGATCGGACTTGTTGTATGGTTCTTCCTCAAGGGGCCTAAGGCTCTCATCACCAAGGTCCTTATTGGCGTAAGTGCTGTTGAACTCATCTGCCTGTTCATTATGGGATTGGGTATCAAGATCGAAGACACAAAGATGAAGCCGAATTTCCTGTGGTTCATCTGGCTGCTTCTCGTGATCGGACAGGGTGTGCTTGCTTACTTTATCGGCCAGGACGATGGCGCTGTAGCTGCTCCTGCTGCACCGGCTGCTCCTGAGGCATAAGAGCTCCGCATCTAATTGAATTGTAGAAATGTCAAGAGGCTGTCTCGCAAGAGGCAGCCTCTTCATTTTGAATCATGGGGATTTTTCCTGATTCCTGGGATATATGAATGCTTTTTTGCATTCTCGTGAAAATGAAAAGGGTGTGCTCATCGTTTTGAGCACACCCTCAATTATGTTCGTCTGGTTTCCTATTGTGGATATCAGTCGTAATACGTACATCCGTAGAAGAGTTCGTAGGAGCTTTCTCCGTCGAAGGTGACATCGAAGTATTCGAAATCCGGATCCTTGCGGATGACCATCTGGAACTCCTGGTTCTTGGACTCATCCTTATTGAGCGTAACGAAATACGCGAGTTCCTTTTCTATATCGATACCGATGAGCTTGACGCAGGTGTTGGCAGGGATCGTGATGGATTTGCCTGTCGGGTTTCCGTCCTCATCGAAGAGACCCAGAGTCATCTTGCGCTTGGTCGCGCCGATTCCTTCTTTTTCATAGAAGCCGGTGTATTCGAGCGGCAAACCATTGTCGCTGCTCAGGTAGCATTCTTTTTCAAAAATGCCGGTGCCGAGAAGATCGCCGCGGATATCAACGCCAAGATTGTTCGGGTTATAGGGGTAATCACTGAACTGGGAGAAGGTTCCTGTTTTTTCGAGTTTGCCGTTATTCAAACGGAAAACTAAAGTGTGAAGTGTCGGGTCTTCTGTGGAACAGGACAGATAAACAAAGTAATTATCGTCGATAGAGATCATGTAGATCGAGATGACACTGTCATAACCATCGAGGTCAGATTCGAGGTTGCCGAGATCCGTAGTCGTACCGTTGTATGTTGCTTTCAGCGTGCTGCCCCAGCCGGTGCCTTCGAATTCGAGACGGTCAAGTTTACCGTCGCCGTCGAAATCCCAGGAGAATCCGTTGGAATAATCCGACATCAGAGCATAGTCCCGTGGGGTGGATGTGAAATAACTAAGATCTACACAGTTGCCGAGCTCCATGACGGAAACAGCGCAGGTATAGGTCTGCTCGTAGCCTTCCTCTCCGCCTTTCTTTTTCAGAAGGATGCTGTTCTGATAAATAAGAAAATCCACTTCAAAAGAACCGTTCCGGATCGTGTCGGCCATGGCCTTGATGGTGTCGACCTCTTCCTGGATCTGCGGATCGTCTTTCGGACAGTAGGCCATCACGGCGTCAGCAAAAGCGGACTTGTCGGTGATGATGTCTTTAAGCTCTATAAGGTCACCCGTATTCGGGTCATAGTTGTAACAGGTCGAAGTGAAACTATAGCCGTCTTTTGCCAGCCACGTATATACGCTACTTTCGTAAGAGAAGACCTTGCTGTCCGCGCGCATGATCTCTATCGTGGTGGAGATGCTCTGATCCTTGGCGAAATAATCGTCCGGGGCTGCATTGGCTTTGTTGTCGGAGAAAGAATCGAGAAGGGTGTTATAGGCTTCTTCGGTATCTCGGATATTACTCTCGAACTGCTGGCCGATCTCTTTTTTCAGTTCGGCATATCCGGGATTTGCGATCTCAAAGGAATTGCAGTAGGAGGAGATCATGAAGACCGGCGTATCCGGATCAGCAGCTTCTGCATAAGCGTGAGATTCACTGTCTTCGATCAGGGTAAGAAGCTCAAGATCGTGGGTGAGTTTAACAGAAGAAGGATCCGATGCGTTTCCGGAAGAACCTGTAGCGGAAGAATCTTCCGTTTCGGAAGAGCTCGCTTCTGTCTCTGTGGGTGCTTCTGTTTCTGAGGTATCTTCCGTTTCCGAAGAATCTTCGGTCTCGGAGGTGTCTTCTGTTTCAGATGTGTCGGGAGCCTCCGTCTCGGTCACCTCTGTTGTTGTCGTCTTTTTCTTTTTCTTCTTTTTCGTCTCTTCTGTTTCCTTGGCGCATCCCATTAAGGAAAGGATCATGGCCGAGGTCAGAAGGATAGAAATACAGCGTTTCATATGTCCCTCCAATATGCTTTTTTTCTATATGCAAGGGTATCATTTTCGACCTGAAATGTAAAGAAAATCATACATTTCCTGATTGACTTCAAGTGTGCGAATCGCTATAATTGTTAGCGTCCTAACAATTAAATTTGCTGGGGCACTTTTTTGTGTGATGTGAAAAGGGGAGCCAAACAAATCCTATGCATGATCCCAAAGGCCTTTCCGGCCGAAATTCCGGGAAAGATACCCATATCGGTCCTTATGTCCGGCACCTTAGCAAGTCGATCCGTATCTCGATCGATGAGGCGCTGGATAAGGAATTTTCTGCGTCCGGACAGAGCCGGCTTACGTCGGTGCAGGCGCATGTTATGGGATATCTCAACATGCAGCATGAACTCGGGAATGTCGTGTATCAGAAGGATATAGAACAGGTCTTCCACATTCAGAGAAGCACAGCTACCGGGATCTTAAAGCTCTTAGAACAGCGGGGATCGATCCGCCGCGAGAGCGAGAAGTCTGACGCCAGATTGAAGAGGATCCTGGTCACGGAAAAAGCGCTTCAGACAAAAAAACTCGTCGACAGTACGATCGATGGTGTGGAAAAAAGATTGGTCAAGGGACTTTCTGATGAAGAGATCAGGACATATATCGAACTGACAGAAAAAATGAGAAGGAATTTGGAAAAATGATCAAACGACTACTGAAATCAGTACGAGAGTACAAAAAGCCGTCGATCCTGTCTCCGGTGCTCGTTTCCTGCGAAGTCGTCATGGAGGTGTTGATGCCTCTTCTGATGAGTAAGCTGATCGACAACGGTATCGACAAGAGCGACATGAACTATGTATGGATCGTGGGATCGCTGCTTCTGGTGTGCATGTTCATCTCGATGGCATTCGGTGCCCTCTCGGGAAGAGAAGCGGCCAAGGCCAGCGCAGGTTTTGCGAAGAACTTACGCCACGACATGTTCCATAACCTGCAGACGTTCTCCTTTTCGAACATCGATAAGTTTAAGACGAGCAGTATCATTACGAGACTGACCACAGACGTTACGAACGTGCAGAACTCCTATCAGATGGTGATCCGTATTGCGGTAAGAGCCCCGATCATGCTGATCTTCGCGATGTGTGCGAGCTTCTACGTCAATCCGAAAGTTGCGCTGATCCTTCTCGGTATCGCTCCGATCCTTCTGCTCGGACTGATCATCGTATTCCGCTACGCGCACCCGATCTTCGTCCGCATGTTCAAGAGATTCGACCTCATGAACAATGTCGTACAGGAGAATGTAAGAGGAATCCGCGTGGTCAAGTCTTTCGTAAGAGAAGACCACGAGATCGAGAAGTTCACCGAAGTCTCCAATGCGATCCGAAACGATGCGGTCAAGGCCGAGCGTGCGATCAACTGCAATGCTCCGCTCATGATGGCCAGCGTCTATACGGCGATGCTCCTGATCTCCTGGATCGGCGCAAAACTCGTGGTTAACGAGGAAATGACGACCGGCCAGCTGACCAGTATGTTCTCATATACCATGCAGATCCTGATGAGCCTCATGATGGTCTCCATGATCATCGTTATGCTCGTCATCTCCAAGACTTCCGCGGAGCGTATCTCCGAGCTTCTCGATGAGACGCCGGACATCACGAATCCGGAAAATCCGGTCATGGAAGTCAAAGACGGATCGATCGATTTTGACCATGTTTTCTTCAGCTATTCCAAGGAGAAGGAAAAGAGCTGCCTTCTGGATTTCGATCTTCACATCAAGTCCGGTGAGACCATCGGCATTATCGGCGGTACCGGAAGCGGTAAGTCGTCCTTCGTACAGCTGATCCCGCGTCTTTACGATGTCACCGACGGCGACATCAAGGTCGGAGGGATCGATGTCAGAAACTATGATCTCGACGTTATCCGTGACAACGTGGCTATGGTGCTTCAGAAAAATGTCCTCTTCTCCGGAACCATTAAAGAGAACCTCCGCTGGGGCAATCCGGAAGCAACGGACGAAGAGATGATCCAGGCTTGTAAGATCGCGCAGGCAGACTCGTTTATAAGCGCTTTCCCGGAAGGGTATGACACCTATATCGAGCAGGGTGGTTCGAACGTATCCGGCGGACAGAAGCAGAGACTCTGCATCGCCAGAGCGCTCCTGAAAAAGCCAAAGATCCTGATCCTCGATGACAGTACCAGTGCCGTCGATACCGCGACGGACGCGCAGATCCAGAAAGGATTTGCCGAGTATATCCCGGGTACCACCAAGCTCATCATCGCACAGCGTATCTCTTCCGTTGAGAATGCAGACCGCATCATCGTTATAGATAACGGTAAGATCAATGCGATCGGTACCCACGATGAACTCCTGAAAGACAATGAGATCTATAAGGAAGTATATGAATCACAGAAGAAGGGAGGTGAGGAGTAATGCCGCCGCCGAGAGGAGCACGTCCGATGAATCGGGAGGACTTTAAGAAAAATCCGATCTCCAAAGGCCTGGTCAAGAGACTCCTTTCCTACCTGACAGGCAAATACAAGGTACTTCTGGGCATCGTTTTCTTCTGCATCATCGTGGCATCCGTCACGTCTGTTCTGGGAAACATGTTCATCAAAAACCTGATCGACGACTATATCGAGCCGCTTCTTGCAAGCGGAGACAAGGACTTCTCGGGCCTTGCGAACTGGATCCGTACCGTCGCGATACTCTTCGTGTTTGGCGTTATCGCGAACTTCTTCCAGGGACAGATCATGCTCGTAATCTCCAATAACGTCCTGAGAAATGTCCGTGACGACATGTTTAAGCACATGCAGACGCTGCCGATCTCCTACTTCGACACGCACTCGCATGGTGATGTCATGAGCCACTACACCAACGATGTAGATACTCTCCGTCAGATGATCTCGCAGAGCTTCCCGTCGATGATGTCCTCGGGCATCACGATCGTTGCGACGCTTGCCGCGATGATCTACACTTCCTGGCAGCTGACGATCGTCGTACTCCTGGGAACCTTCACCATGATCTTCCTGATGGGTAAGATCGGCGGAAAGAGTGCCACCTTCTTCATGAAACAGCAGGCTTCCCTCGGTGATGTCAATGGTTATATCGAAGAGATGGTCAACGGCCAGAAGGTCGTTAAGGTATTCACCTACGAAGACCGTGCAAAGGTCACCTTTGACCAGAAGAACGAGGAACTCTGCAACAATGCGACTTCCGCGAATATCTTCGCCAATATCCTGATGCCGATCATGGGCAACATCGGTAATGTGCTTTATGTACTCGTGGCCTTTATCGGCGGTTTCCTGGCGATCCAGTGCGGACTTTCCGACGTCATCACGCTCGGTGTTATCGGATCTTTCCTGCAGCTGACGAAGTCCTTCGTCATGCCGGTATCCCAGGTGTCCCAGCAGATGAATGCCATCATCATGGCAATGGCCGGTGCCGACCGTATCTTCAAGCTCCTTGATGAAAAACCGGAGGCTGACGATGGATATGTCACCCTTGTCCACTGCAAAAAGACCGGTGACGAACTGACCGAAGTGCCTGAAGAGGAAGCGCTTTCTTTCAAGCGTGCACATAACGGAAAAGAATCCGACGGGACGACCTCGTATGTCTGGGCATGGAAGCATCCGCATCAGGATGGTACGCTGACCTATGCCGAGGTAAAGGGCGACGTCCGTCTCTTCGATGTCGACTTTAGTTACGATGGTAAGAAGCAGGTACTTTTCGATGTATCGCTCTACGCCAAGCCGGGCCAGAAGATCGCCTTTGTAGGTGCGACCGGTGCAGGTAAGACAACGATCACGAACCTCATCAACCGCTTCTATGACATCGCGGACGGCAAGATCCGTTATGATGACATCAATATCAATAAGATCAAGAAGGCGGATCTTCGTCACTCCCTGGGTATCGTTCTTCAGGATACGAACCTCTTCACGGGTTCTGTAATGGAGAATATCCGCTACGGTAACCTCAAGGCCACGGATGAGGAGTGCATCGAAGCCGCCAAACTTGCCAACGCGCATGACTTCATCAGCAAACTCCCGAACGGTTACGATACAGTGCTGACGGCAAACGGTGCCGAGCTTTCGCAGGGTCAGCGCCAGCTGATCGCTATCGCACGTGCTGCGGTTGCCGACCCGCCGGTCATGATCCTCGATGAAGCGACTTCCTCCATCGATACCCGAACCGAAGCAATCGTACAGCGCGGTATGGATGCCCTGATGGAGAACCGTACGGTATTCGTTATCGCCCACCGCCTGTCCACGGTGCAGAACAGTAAGGCGATCATGGTACTTGAAAACGGTCACATCATCGAAAGAGGTGACCACCAGTCCCTCATTGCCGACAAGGGCAAGTACTATCAGCTCTATACGGGTGCATTTGAACTCGAGTAAGCCGGTCCTGCCTACACTTAACGGGCAAAAACAGATAATAAATAAAACAGGGGAAAGCGGCAAAATGTGGTTTTCCCCTGTTATTACTTTGGGAAAAGAACAGTTCCCAAGTATGGTTAATCACGTCAAGAATTTTTATCTTGATATTCTCAAATGCCATGGGTAGAATGGGTATATATTGGGTTTGTGTTACCCGAAAAGAACGAAACAAGGGGTTGTTTTAAGAGATATGCCGACGATTATCAGGAACAAAAAAATCGAGAACAGAGGGCGAAAAGTCAAAGACATCAAGGACGAGAGATTTGGTCATTTAGTTGCGATCGAAGAGACACCGGAGAGATTTAATGGCAAGGTCATCTGGCTGTGCCGCTGCGATTGCGGAAACATCATCAAGATCACTTCCCACAGACTTCTCCACACAGAGATCAGTAACTGCTTTGATGAGAACTGCCCGTATCGTGATACCACCAGAAAAGTATTGAAAGAAGAGGATTTCTCCGGAGATACACGCCGTTGTTCCGCCGCGATGGAAGACATCACGGGACAGGTGTTCGGAGAACTGACTGTTGAGAAGATGACAGGCATCAAAAGCGGAAAGAACCTCCAGTGGTACTGCCGCTGCAGCTGTGGCCGCCAGATCAAGGCATTTGAGCGCGATCTTCTCCGCGGGATCAAGGTGGATTGCGGATCTTCCCGTCATCGCCCCGGAATGCCTCGTATAGCGCAAAAAAGAGACAAAAAGGCCTGATTTTTGCGCCCTGTTTTTTCTGCCTTTTCCGATTTTTCGTTATTTCGTACAGAAAAAATGCGCGAAAAAGTATTTTCAAGAAAGAACCATAAGTGTAAAATTTTACCAGTAAACACAAACTGGGAGGAATTTTCTAATGGGCAAGTATTTCGGAACAGACGGTTTCCGTGGCAAAGCCGGTGTAGTGCTTACAGCAGAACATGCTTTCAAGACCGGCCGTTTCCTCGGTTGGTACTATTCTCAGCAGCACATTACGTCCGGTAAGAATGAGCCGGCGAAAATCGTGATCGGCAAAGACACTCGCCGTTCTTCTTATATGTACGAGAACGCTTTAGCAGCAGGCATCACGTCTTCGGGCGCTGATGCCTATTTGTTACATGTAACGACCACACCGTGTGTCAGTTACATCACCAGAACGGAAGATTTTGACTGTGGCGTCATGATCTCCGCCAGCCATAACCCGTATTATGACAACGGTATCAAACTGATGAACTTTGAGGGTGAGAAGATGGACGACGATCTGCAGGATCAGGTCGAAAAGTACATCGACGGAGAGATCGAAGAGATCCCGTTCGCATCTGAAGATAAGATCGGTAAGACCGTTGACTTCTATTCCGGCAGAAACCGCTATATCGGCTATCTGGTCGGCCTGGCCACCAAGTCCTACGAGAAGCACAAGGTGGGCCTAGACTGCGCAAACGGCAGTTCCTGGATGATCGGCCGCTCCGTATTCGATGCACTCGGTGCCAAGACCTATGTCATCAACAACACCCCGGATGGTGTCAACATCAACACCGGCTGCGGTTCCACCCACATCGAAGGACTGCAGAAGTATGTTGTGGATAACAAGCTCGATGTCGGATTTGCTTTTGACGGTGACGCAGACAGATGTCTGGCTGTCGATGAACTCGGTAATGTTGTAAACGGCGACAAGATCATGTACATCTGCGCGAAGTACTTAAAGGAAAAGGGTCACCTCAGCAACAATACGGTAGTAACGACCATCATGAGTAACTTCGGTCTTTACAAGGCGCTGGACGAGGCAGGTATTGCCTACGAAAAGACAGCTGTTGGTGACCGTTATGTATATGAGAACATGAAGGAGAACGGTCACACGATCGGCGGCGAACAGTCCGGTCACGTTATCTTCAGAAAGTTCGCCCATACCGGTGACGGTATCATTACCGCCATCATGGTCATGGAAGTCCTTCTGGCGACCAACCTTCCGCTTTCTGTTCTGGCCAGCGGCTGCACCATGTATCCGCAGGTACTGAAGAATGTCGTTGTTGACGATAAGGACGGAACCCTTGCCGATGAAGCCGTTAAGGAACAGGTGGAAGCCTGCACGAAGGAACTCGGCGAGAACGGACGTGTTCTTCTTCGTAAGAGCGGCACAGAGCCGGTACTCCGTGTCATGTCTGAGGCCGGTTCTCTTGAAGAGTGCGAGAAGCAGGTAGATGCGATCATCGCTTCTATGGAAAAGAGCGGCCATCTGGTGGAGGTGAAGAAATAATGTACACCATTAACGACCTTTATGATCTTTCTCAGACGTATCCTCAGGTAAAAGAATACCTGTCCAAGTTTACATATCCCTGGGAAGCCCTGGCCGGTATCTCCGACCTGATCCTCGAGATCGGCAAGAGCCTTCCGGAAGATGAATTCGATCATCCGTCCGAAGACGTATGGATCGCAAAAGATGCCAAGGTCTTCGCCACAGCTTATCTCGGTGGCCCCTGCATCATCGGCCACAAGACCGAAGTCCGTCAGTGCGCATTCGTAAGAGGAAGCGCTCTGGTCGGTGAAGGCTGCGTCGTCGGAAACTCTACTGAGCTCAAAAACGTTATCCTCTTTAATTCTGTACAGGTCCCGCACTATAACTACGTAGGCGACTCTATCCTCGGTTACAAGTCCCACATGGGCGCAGGTTCCATCACCAGTAACGTCAAGAGCGATAAGCTCCCGGTCGTGATCAAGAACGGGGAAGAGGAATGTGATACCGGTAGAAAGAAAGTCGGTGCCATGCTCGGTGACTATGTAGAAGTAGGCTGCAACAGCGTTCTGAATCCGGGTACCGTGATCGGAAGAAACAGCAATGTCTATCCGACTTCCTGTGTGCGTGGTGTCGTTCCGGCCAACAGCATTTACAAGGATAAGAGAGAAAGATCCATTATCATCGAGAAAAAATAAATAGAAATACCAATAAAATACCAATGGAGGTGCTTTTATGAAGGTCATTATCGCAGAGAACTATCAGGATGGCAGCAAGAAGGCCGCGGATATCATGGAGAAGATCATCCGTGAGAAGCCGACATGCACCATCGGTCTGGCTACAGGATCCAGCCCGGTAGGTATGTATCAGGAACTTGCCCGCCGCTGCAAGGAAGAGGGTCTGGACTTTTCTCAGATTCACTCGGTAAACCTGGACGAGTATGTAGGACTTGAGCCAACACACAACCAGAGCTACCGTTACTTCATGGACACAAATCTCTTCGATCACATCAACATCGACAAGGCCAACACCTATGTAGCCAAGGGAATCGGTGATGTAGACGAGAACATCAAGGAGTTCAACGAAGTTCTTGATAAGACGGAGATCGAGATCCAGGTTCTCGGCGTAGGTCCGGATGGACACCTCGGCTTCAACGAACCGGGTCCGGTTCTTTTCGATGGCGCACACAAGGAATTCCTTGATGAGTCCACGATCGATGCCAATGCCCGTTTCTTCGCTTCCCGTGACGAAGTACCGCGTTACGCAGTTACCATGGGTATGGGCAACATCATGAGAGCGAAGTCTCTCCTCATGATCATCAACGGCAACAAGAAAGAAGCTGCCACGAAGCTTCTCATGCAGGACGTGATCGATCCGATGTGCCCGGCGACGTTCATGAGAATGCACAGAGATGCGACCGTAGTGCTTGAAAAGAAGCTCGCACAGGAGATCGGTTACATCGAGTAATCAATCAAATTAGAAAAATCAAAAACACCTTCTTGCAAAACCTTTGGAATTTGTTCCGAATGGTCCTTCAGAAGGTGTTTTTGTGTATAAATTGTAAACTTCTTTTATTTATGGTATTTTTCTTGCTTGCTTTCTGCTATAAATTTTTTAAGGAATTTGTTGTTGTAAATGGATTTGGTCTAATGAAAAGAAAAGTATTGTTATCATTTCTGATTGCCATTCGGAAAGAATTTATTGAAAGTAGTAGCGGGAAAGTATCATTTGTTGATGTATATAGTAAAAAGATTGAATTCGCAGACAGCATGATACACATAAAGGGAGGGATCGTTATGAGAAGATTAGTGAGTAGAAAACTGCTGACTGGAATCATGTCAGTAGTAATGATCGTAACAGGTGGAATGGTTTTCCCCTGCTCTGCAAATAAATCTCTGAAGGCCGATGGTAATGTAATTGATCACGATCATATGTGGGTGAGAGATACGGATGCCGTCGGATGGATATGCGGCGAGAAGGATTGTAATGCATGGACCGACCAAAAGCCGGAAGATCTGAATGATGTATTAGATTTTGTCAGCTATTCCATGTTCTACAGGTTTCCGAATATGGTCATTGATATTGAGAATGTCTATAAAGGTGCTTCCGTAGGAGAAGGCACTACTGTGGCCTATATAACTGAAGAATCAGTAATCACTCCTCAGATCGCATACAAGCTCGGATCTGAGACTTTTGCGGCAGGAACACCAATCTATGCAGAAGATTTTAAAGATACAGATGGATCTTATCGCAAGCTGGATTTCTGTTTTTGCGAAGACGGAACGCTGATTGCGGATTGGAATATGCATGAGTATCATGCTGGCGAACCATTCAGTATGTGGGACCTATATTTTATCGTTTCTGATCACGGCTCGATATGTCCGATCACACATTTCTGCCGACAGGATGAAACTACTTTGTCCCGCTCTGCTTTGGATCAGTGTGTAAATAGTTTGTACACTAACGGTTTAAGCGCGACAGGTGGTAATTTCAGGCAAGTCAAATTGACATGGAAAGAATCCCAGGGAGCGGAAGGATACCTCATCTACGGAATCAGAGGCGGCTCGTACGGATATGTCGGAATGACGAGAGGAAACACCACATTTACCGACACGAAAGCGGTTCCCGGCGAATATAATTACTATTGGGTTTTCCCATATATCACATATCCAAGCACAAAGCTTGTAACAGGCTATTGTATGAAATATGTGTATGCGACGGGCGGAACTCTGCCTGCAGCAGAAAACCTCAAGGCTTCTTCTATTAAAGGCGGCGTGAAGCTTTCCTGGAATTCCGTATCTGGCGCGGAAGGCTATCTCGTTTATGGGATCGTGGATGGAAAGCCATATGGTTATGTCGGCATGACGACAAAGGGGACGGCATTTACAGACAAGACAGCTTCTAAAACGCAGTATAACTACTACTGGGTATTCCCGTACTTTAAGGACAGTAACGGAAAGATGATCGTAGGAAAGACGGGCAAGTATACATACGGCAGAGCTCTTTAGCAGTTTTTATTCCGGCCTCCATCGAGTTTTCGGTGGAGGCTTTTAAATGCCTTGTTGTAGCCTGTCAGGTCTTTTAGGGATTCGAGGATCCTGCTTAAAAGAAGACAAAGAGCGATGCCGAAGACATATACCAGCGGGGCATATTTCAAAAAGTAGAAGTAGTCTTTGAAATAGAGAGAATAAAGGAATCCGTGGAAGAGGTATATATTCCCGCTGTTGCTTCCGAGGGTCTGAAGAAAGGTTGAAGCAGCATTTTCCTTTTTCGGAAGATACTCATCGGCGGCAAAAGCGATCAGGAACATCGGGATCCAGTCCATGCGATAGGAAAGGGATCTTTTCTCGAGGAAAAGGATGCGCAAGACAATATAGCCCGTCATGAGGGAAAGAAGAAGGAGAAGCCTGAAAGATTGAGACTTCCTGCCTCCTGACAGGAAGTCGCGCGCTTTTTCCATCCACTCATATCGGCCGGCATATGCACCCAGGATAAATGGCAGGATATCTACGATATAGGAGAGCCGCCTTGTGCCGGGGACCACTGTGGCTGCTGTTATGAGGCATAAAAGAAGCGGCAGAGTGATCAGTCGGGGAAGCTTTTTCAGCAGAAGATAAATAATCGGGAGAAGTACGTAGACGAAAAGGAGGATCCCGTTAAACCACCAAGATCCTACGAATGTGGGGTGTTCGGTAAGATACGAGAGCCCGAAGAAGTCTAAGAGCATGTGGGAGATCCGTCCGGAATACACCTTGACGGGGGAACGGTGGAAGAAAAATCCCAGAGGTACGAAGATCAGGTAGATAAACCAGAACATCTGATAAAACTTCAGAATATGGGAGGCTTCGAATCGTAATGTGGTCTTAAAGACATGAGAACTCTTCCTGATCCTGCTGTCAAAGGCGCGGTACATCCCGAGTCCGCTGACAAAAAGAAACAGGAATACGCAGACACGGGCCATCTTCACAACAGGCTGAAAATACGTGTCCGGATCCTTGATCAGATACAGAGAAAAAGGATAGCCCCGGTAGAAAAAGTGATGAAAAAGCAGCAGAAGGACAGCGATCCCTTTAAGAGTATCCGAGTCTCTTCTGCTGTAGTTTTCGCGCATTATTCTTACTGTACCTTATAGATGCAGAGCGTTCCGTCACTGGAGGTGAAAACCTTCTCGCCGAGCTGGTCGAGGCACGGATAGAAGATGAGATTGAACTCATCGAGTTCCATGGAGCCGCAGATGACATAGGTTACATCGTACTTATGCAGAAGCCGGAAGACTTCGGTGACATCTGTGCTGGTGTAGATCGTTCTTACATCGTCATGTCGCGGATTGATATAGTTCGTAAAGACGCTGTTATTCGGGTCATCTTCGAATTTGCCGGTCTTCGGATTGATCCAGCCGTGGAAACGCCAGAGGTTCTCGTGGGTCTGCCAGCCGACGATATCCGGAAGTCCTGTGTAGGCGGCGACGATGCATCGCTCTGTGTAACTGTAGCCGTATGCCTCGCAGATATTTCTGGAACCTTCGACATTCTCGTTGATCCAGTCGATGGCTTCCGCGTAAGGCTTAAGCATACCGGGCACTTCTTTATTCTTATCGTTATAGGTGTAAACTGTCGGGACAGCATCCGGAAGATACGTTGTTCCGTCCAGACCAATGTAGGTGGATAATTTGATGTCTCCGGTGCGCTGTTCAAGGGAACGCAGCGTGTAGTGACCAGGGATCGCGATCACCAGGATGAGCATGATGACGGCGACCGTAAGTCCCCAGAAAGAAGGACTGCCCTGGCGTGTCAGGTGCCCCATAAAGCGGAAGACGGTATAGGCGACCACCAGTGATAAGATCACAAATCCTGCGAAGGTGAACTTGAACATGGTATTGGAGCGCTGGCTCTCGTAGCCGTAGATATCGCGTACATACATGATCTCCGGTGCAAGAAGGAGAAGTGCGCCGACCACGGTCATACCGACCATGAAGATATCGATGATCGAGCGCTTTCTGAAGAATTTGCAAAGGAGCATATCTCCGAATCTTGCGAAGTGATAGTCCAGAAGTGCGAAGAATGTGCCGAGGATGAGGAGGAAACGCGGAAGCGAACGCTTTTCTCCGGATCCTTCGGAAGATTCCTCTTTCCCAGCTGTATCTTCTTTGGAGATCTCGTCAGAAGGCTCTGCCTTTTCGATGACCGAAGTCTTTTCTTTTCTGACCGCGATCTCCTCGCCGGTATCCGGATCCTGCATAAGGACGGTCTCGTCTTCTTCGGCAAAAGATCCGTCATCTTCTTTCTTCTGCTTTCTTTCTTTAGAAACAGTCTTTTCGATACGCACTCCATAGGCCTTGGCCATATCCGGACGCTTCAGGCTGATCGGAGATGGAAGGACCGGAAGCTTGCTCTTCGAAGAAGCGTGACGCTTGGTCGATACGACCAGGACCACCAGCGCAAGCGGCAGCAGGATATGGATGAGCCAGACGATCAGGAACTGGAAGAGCGAGGTGTGACGGTCGACCAGTGCGATCATGTTGGAGATCATGTCGAAGTGGAAATTGAAGGAGAGGGCGATGGTCGAAGAAAGGGCAAAGAGCATCGCCATATTCGTGCCTGTCCGTGAAAATGCGGACGGAAAAACAGTCGAAAGGATGTAGGCGACAACGAAGATCAGCATCTGAAGACACAGGTGCAGGAAGATGTTTTCACCGAACTTCAGATATACACCTAAGATCGCGCCGACTTCGATACCGAAGCAAAGGAAGCTCGAGAAGGAGACAAGATATGTGGACGTCCTGGCGTGATAGACCAGAAGACCCATGGAACAAAAGATGAAGTAGATCAGGAAGTCCCAGTAGTTACACATCTGGGAGATGCCGAGGAGGCAGGCGCAGACGAAGAACTCGGGGCGGAAGATATGCTTCATCTCCGAAGCCAGATTCTTGATAAAACCGCGGAACCGGTAGGTGCATGTGAGTTTCTGCTTCGGGAATTCCGCGCGGAAGATCGCGATGAAGATGAAGGCGATGATCAGAAGGACCACGGTAAGGCTTACGACGTGGGCGTGAAGGTCGCCGATCAGGTAGGAATAGAACGGGAACTCATGGATCGTATGGTCGCCGATATCCGGATTATGACCGATGAAACGCGTGGAGTTCGGATAGAAGAATCCGCTGGTGTTACCAACGTCTATGCCCAGCTTTTCCCAGATCTTCCAAAAGAGCATTTTGTTGCCGAAGCTCTGCTCATCGTAGAAGAAGGAGTGGGAGTTACCGAAGATCATGGTGCAGAAAGCGGAAAGAAGTCCGGCAAAAGGAAGATATGCCGGAGCGACATGGCAGTCTTTCTTCTGGCCAAGTCCGTCGATGAAGAGCTGGCCGAGGGAGAAGGCGGAAGCAAAAGGAAGCGCGATCGCGGTACACATGGAAAGGTTATAGGCCACTCCGGGAGTGATGTTCAGCATCTTCGTAAGATAGGTGAAAAGATACTGTCCGAAATAGTAGTAGTTGATCGACTCGCCGGCCATCCACGGGTCTTTGGCCGGAAGCCCGTCGTAACGGAGCATGGAGTTCATGAAGGCGTAGTTCATGAGTTTTTCCTGACCGTTGATATTCGGGACGATGCCTTTGCAGAAACAAAATGCGACCAGTATTGCGGTGAAGAGGACTTCCTCAAAGATGATGTGGCCGATGTTGGAATTGATGGAAAGCGCTTTGACTGCGGCATCACGTGTCTTCGGCATGCCCCAGCTGATAATGATCAGAAGGAAGAACATAAACCAGGTCATCGGGCGGTTAAAGGATCTCCAGATCCCGAGATAGGAAAGGAGCCACAGCGGGCCGGCCGTCGCAAGAAGACCGATGCTTCGGGCAAAGCCGTATCCGGCGGAAACGAATCCGCGGAAGACATAGGCCGTCAGCGGGAAGGCAGCCCAGCCGAAGAGGTAGAGCATGCCCCACCAGTAGATGAAATCTGCCTGATCCCGCTTAAGGAGCGGGGAACAAAGAAAAGCGACCATCACCGGCGTCAGCAGAAGCAGGAGACGCGGGATGACGGCTTTGTAGTTGATGGATTCAGTAAGGGAGTCGTGGATCTTCTCGCGGAGATTGCGTGATGGCTCTTCGGAAGAGGCCAGATCGGCGGCCGTTACTTTCCTGACCGGACGCACCGATTCTTTCTTGTTTGAGTCAGACTTCTTTGTCGAGTTCTTTTTCACGAGAAAAATCCTCCTTGATCTTCGCGACTGTGGCATTGGCCTGTGATACACAGGCATCCATGCGGAATTTGGAATCCTCGATCGGGCTCGGCGTCATGGCAAGACTGCAGACGTAAAGACCTTCGACCGGCTGGATAAATTCATCGAGTGGGTGATTTAACGGTTTGGCGTAACGCGTACGCGTCAGACGCCAGGTACGGACCGAACCTCTTGTGACGCTGGGGTTCATGTACTGGAGCTTCTTAAAGAAAGCCTTAAATACATCCGCGTCGGAAGCGGTCCATAAGGGAGCAGAAGTCAGAAAACTTCCGGAAAGATACAGTACATGTCCGCCGTAGCGGCGTTCGCCGACCATGCTCGTGTGCTGGATGATGCGCTGGAAAGGATCCTCTCCCGGGATCTGGCGCGAGTAGCACTCCGTGAAAGGGGCCTTCATGAGCATCAGAAGACACATATTCGCCTGATAGGTCACGTCCATCAGGGAGTCACGGAAATCGGTGGGCATGTTGAGCGCATGCGTGATATGTACGAGATTTCGGCACGAGCCTGTATACAGGATCGTGTCGCATTCGAGGAAGATCGAGGAAGAGTCCGCAAGTACGCACTGCACGCGGTATCTCGGACGATCGGGATCTTCGCTCTGGGAAATGTCGGATACGGTATATCCGTACTGGATGATGCCGCCGCGGTCCGTGATCTCCTGAACGAGCGCCGAAAGAAGAGAGTGGAATCCGTTATCGAGATATCCGAGCTTCTTGCGGCTCGCTTTTCCGTACCAGAGGGAATCGTACCAGGAAAGCTCATCGGAAAGTCCCAGATCCTTAAGAAGGGAGATGAGCGCACGGTCGGATTTGCGGATGTGGTGCGGAAGGAGTTCGATGTACTCGGAGCCCAGACGGGAACAGGCCAGCATGCCGCCCGGTGTGGACTGCTGCTCTACGACCTGCACGCGGAAACCGGCCTGCGCCAGCTTATAGGCACAGACCAGACCGGAAAGTCCGGCGCCGATAACACAGATCGAGATCTTTTCCTCCATTTCCTTCCTCCGAAAAGTATCAGATCTTCTTTGCTTCCAGGTAGTAGCGCTTCTCGACGGCTTCGCCCATGGAGAAGGTCTTTCTCGGGAATACGCCTTCCTTGCTGATGGTCTCAAAGAAGGAATTCTTCGAGACATCCGGAAGGAGGAATCCGAGTTTATCTGAAGCGGAGAGAGATCTTACGGAATCTTCGCCGTGAATGTAGTCGGTGTGGATGCTTTCGGATTCGATCGAATCTAAAAAGCCCTGAAGCGATCCGACGGCCAGCGTGTGGGCAGGCTTTCCGATGACCATGGTGAAGTCTTCGGAACCGTCCGTGACGAGGATCGTCTGTGATCCGTCAGCAGTTCCTTCCTTGGCAAAAGATCCGGCATCCTTAAATGCGATCTCCTGGGAAGAGAAGTAAGCCTTCGCTTCTTCCATCAGTTTTTCCTTCGTAAGACCGAAGGTGACACGGTGGATCGGCTCAAACTGCAGGCCGTTGTCGTGGATGTTCACGATCTCGACCAGACAGTAGCGTGCCGGATGCGTCTCTCTTTCACTTTCGGGAAGTGTCTCACGCACATTCTCCCAGTGCTTTTTGGCAGTGGCCAGAGAATGGTTTCCATCGCCGACGGCGAAGAGGAATCCGTCCTCGGATGCGGAAAGAAGAGCGGAAAGTGCGGATACGATCGTATTTGCCACGTCGGAATCTTCCCTGGCGAAGAATCCTCTGATGTGGCCGCCCTCCATCATGAGGTCGGTGTCATAGACGAGATTTGCGGAATCTTTGGAAAGCGCGTCAAAAGCAGGTTCGATGACCGTCATTTCCGGGTCATTGATCAGCACCATGATGTGCGGCATCTCGATCGGTGCACGCTCACGGATGCGGACACGCGGAGGAATACGGGAAAGTACCGTACCTTCGGTGGCGCGGATGCGGCTCTTGTTGCCGGGCGTGAAGTCGTACTGCTCGAGATCGAGCGCGAGCATCAGGCCTTTTCGGGAATCGTTATACTTCGTTTTTCTGTCGAGAAGGATGAATCCCGGATCAAGCTCGGTCAGGATCCCCTCGTCGATATACTTCGTGATAGAAGCGGTGATATTGGAAAGACGCTGGTCGATCTGCTCAGGTGTCTCTTTTTCGAGGAATACCTCCGGCAGGAACATGCGGAGCGTGGACGGTGCCTCTCCGACGGTGTTTTCTACATCCTCCCAGTATTTCGGCTCGGATGTAAACTGGTCACATGCGATCACGGCCCACTTCGAAAGATCCGTTCCTTTCTTCGGTAAAAGGATCTTCGGAGATGCGACAGCGATGTCTTTATAGATTGAACTCATGGATACCCTCCCATGCTGTTTGAAAAATAAGCCATAACATTATAGCACGCGCGCGATGAAAAATCTCACGCATATTGAAATGTGCTTTTTCCTTTGCGCGTGTTATAGTAATTGTATGAACTATCCTTATGGGGAGGTGGGCGTATGGCAAATCGGGAAAATGGTCGCGGAAGGCTTCTTTGTCTTTTAGAGATCCTGCAGAAGGAGACGGATGCAGAACATGGACTTACCAATGCGGAACTGATCGCAAAGCTCGATGAGGCGGGCTTTCCGGTAAACCGCAAAACCTTGTACGAAGATTTCCGTGCGCTGGAGGATTCCTCGATCCCGGTCGAAAAATCCGGAGGAAGAGTGCCGAGATACTATATCGAGGATCGAGACTTCGAGATCGAAGAGATCATGATCCTCATCGATGCCGTGGAATCCGCGGGTTTCATGACGGAGAAGAAAAAGGCCGGCATCATCAAGAAACTGAAGGGACTGACCTCTTCGGGGCGCGCCAACGAGCTCAATGAGCAGATCCACTATATCGGAAGACACCACTCCACCAACAACGACTTCATCTATACGGTCAGCGCACTTCGACGCGCCATGGCCGGAAAACACCCGGTGAGCTTCCAGTACACCGACTACCGCTTTGGTGAGGGCGAGGTATTACGACACGATGGCATGAAGTATATCCTGCATCCTTTCGCCATGGTCTGGAGCAACGGTTTTTACTACTGTATCGGTGTGCGCCCGGAGCAGAGCGAAGAGGGTGAAAAAGATAAGCTCCGTCATTTCCGCATCGACCGCATGAAGAAGGTCGAAGTCCTGGAATCAGTAAATCTCGTCAAGCCGCCGAAGGGCTTTGATGTGGCCAAGCATATGGAGGAATCTTTCAGCATGTACGGAAGCGAAAAAGCAACCGTCCTGATCCGCTTCAGAAAAGACCTTCTGACGCAGTTCTATGACCGCTTTGAGCAGAATGTGTCGGTCATGCAGGATCCGGAGGATGAGGGCTATCTTCAGGCCAATGTCACCGTCAATGTCAGCCCGACATTCTTCGCCTGGATCTTCCAGTACGAAGGCGGTTTTTCCATCTGTGGGCCCAAAGCCATACGGGACAGGTATCTCGAGCATCTGGAAAAGGCGAAAAGGGCGTAGCGGAACGGGTCTTTTCGCGAAGAAATCTTTTTTATATATTTTATAGATTTTCTTATCTAAATCGTGTAAAATATCGGGGCACGCGAAATCTACGGCGCGTGCCTCGCTTTTTACGTAAGGAGACGAAAACGAATGAGACAGTTTACCTCAGATGAATTGAGAAATACCTGGAAGCAGTTCTATATCGACCGCGGACATGTGGATGTCGGTGCCGTATCGCTGGTTTCCGACGGCTCGACGGGCGTTATGTTCAACGTCGCCGGCATGCAGCCGCTGATGCCTTATCTTCTCGGCCAGAAGCACCCGCTCGGTACGAGACTTTGCAACGTGCAGGGCTGCGTCCGCACAAACGATATCGATTCCGTAGGTGATAAGAGCCACGTTACCTTCTTCGAGATGATGGGTTCGTGGTCCCTCGGTGACTATTTTAAGAAAGAAAGATGCCAGTGGAGCTTTGAGCTTCTGACACAGGTCTTCGGCTTCGATGCCGATCACCTCGCCGCGACCGTTTTCGCAGGTGACGAGAATGCACCGCGTGACGAAGAAGGCGCGCAATATCGTATCGCTTCCGGCTTCAAAAAAGAGAATATCTACTACCTCGGTGCCGACGATAACTGGTGGGGCTTAGAGTATGGCCCGTGCGGCCCTGACTCCGAGATGTTCTACATCGCAGACCGCCCGGACTGTGGCCCGGACTGCGGCCCGGGATGCTCCTGCGGCAAGTACACCGAACTTGGCAACGACGTATTCATGCAGTACGAAAAGCACAAGGACGGCACCCTTACTCCTCTGAAGCAGAAGAACGTAGATACCGGCTGGGGCTTAGAGAGGATCCTCGCTTTCCTCAACGGTTCCCGTGATGTATATCAGATCGACCTGTTCGCACCGGTCATCGCCTATATCGAGAAAGTTTCCGGACAGAAGTACAATGCGGACGAGAAGATGACACGCTCCATGCGTATCCTCGCCGACCACACACGTACCTCCGTCATGCTCATCGGTGACGCTGCCAAGCTCGTACCGGCCAACGCAGGCGCAGGTTATGTTCTCCGCCGTCTGATCCGCCGTGCGGTAAGACACGCAAGAACACTGAACCTCAAAAAGGAAGATATCCTGAAGATCGCTACCATCTTTATCGATGAGATCTATAAGAACAGCTATCCGCTCCTGACCACCAACCGTGAGTTCATCCTGAATGAACTGACCAAGGAGATCGAGCGTTTCGAGAGCACCCTCGAGAACGGCATGAAGGAATTTAAGAAGATCCTCGATACCGCCCGTTCCGAAGGAAAGAAAGAGATCGAAGGTAAAGACGCTTTCTATCTGTACGATACATTCGGCTTCCCGCTCGAGCTTACGACCGAGCTTGCAGAGGAAGAAGGCCTTTCCGTTGACGAAGAAGGCTTTAAGGTATCCATGGAAGAGCAGAAGCAGAAGGCCCGTGACAGCCAGAACTTCTCCGCGAAGCTCAATGCTTCCGCAGGTATCTTCGATGCCCTCGATGAGAGCATCACGACGAAGTTCGTCGGCTACGACGGAATCCATACCGAAGGTAAAATCGTTGCGATCGCAGATGAAGCAGCGCTGAAGGATTCCCTTTCCGAAAACGAGAAGGGTACGGTCATCACAGACATTACTTCCTTCTACGGCACCATGGGTGGTCAGGTCGGTGATAAGGGTATCATCAAGACCGCAGACGGTGAGTTCACCGTAACTGAGGCGATCCACCTTTCTAATGGCCGCATCGGTCATACCGGTTATGTTTCCAAGGGAACGATCAAGAGCGGTTCTACTGCGGACATCCTCGTAGATGAAGAAAACCGCAGCAACACATGCAAGAACCACTCCGCGACGCACCTTCTGCAGAAGGCACTGAAGATCGTTCTCGGTGACCACGTAGAGCAGAAGGGTTCTCTCGTAACACCGGACCGTCTGCGTTTCGACTTCTCTCACGATCAGGCCATGACGGCTGAGCAGATCGCAAAGGCAGAAGCGATCGTAAACAAAGAGATCGCAGCATCCCTTGCTGTACGCACAGATGAGATGAGCCAGCAGGAGGCTGTATCCACCGGCGCCATGGCGCTTTTCGGTGAAAAGTACGGCGATGTCGTCCGTGTTGTCAGCATGGGCAAGGGCACATCCGGTAATAACGAAGCTGACTTTAAGGAAGCTTTCTCCGTCGAGCTCTGCGGTGGTACACACGTCAGCAATACTTCGCAGATCCAGCACATCAAGATCCTTTCCGAGTCCGGCGTTGCCGCAGGCGTACGCCGTATCGAGGCTCTTACCGGTGACGGCGTGCTCGCATACTATAAAGATCTCGAGAACCTTCTCAACGAGGCGGCCAAGCTTCTGAAGTCCAACCCGTCTGAGATCATTTCCAAGATCGAGCACCTGCAGAAAGACTTAAAGACCGCAAACTCCGAGATCGAGTCCCTGAAGTCCCAGGCGGCCAAGGATGCGCTCGGTGATTCACTCGAAAAGACCGAAGACGTCAAGGGCGTGAAGCTTCTCGCAGCGAAGGTCGAAAACGTCGAGATGGGTTCTCTGCGTGATCTCGGCGACTCCCTCAGAGATAAGATCGGTGACGGCGTTGTCGCTCTCCTTTCTTCCTGCGACGGAAAAGCCAATATCGTCATCATGGCATCTGACAGTGCCGTAAAGGCCGGTGCACACGCCGGTAACCTCATCAAGGCAATTGCCCCGATCGTCGGCGGTGGCGGCGGCGGACGCCCGAATATGGCACAGGCCGGCGGTAAGAACCCGGCAGGCATTGACGAGGCTCTCGCGGCGGTAAAGACCGAACTGGAGAAAATGCTCTGATAGAACATCTTCCGCGCTTTTCGGCGCGGGGAGATCTGAGAATAAGGAGGAAAAACGTATGTGTTTATTCTGTGATATCGTAGAAGGCAAGATCCCTTCCACCAAAGTATTTGAGAACGACAAGGTCCTGGCATTCAAGGACATCAACCCGGCGACCCCGGTGCACGTCCTGATCGTGCCGAAGAAGCATTTCGATGATATCCTGGACATGGCATCCTCGGAAGAAGGAAAAGCGGCCCTGGGTGATGTCCTCGACGCAGTCCCGGAAGTCGTGAAGGCGACCGGCATCGATGAAGGCTTCCGTATCATCAACAACTGCCGTGAGTTCGGCGGTCAGACCGTAAAGCACGTACACTTCCACATCCTCGGCGGCGTAAAGCTTTCCGAGAAGATGATCTGAGAGCTATTTGAGTTAAACAAAAAACGCCGATACTGTTCCTCCGTCGCTGGTCCTCGGACAAGCCTGCGGAATCGCTCCTTGAGGAACACATCGGCGTTTTTTTGTTTACAATTATTCATCTGCATGATACGCTGAAGAAAACAAGGGGTTGTTTGTAAATTTATTGAAGGTATGACATCATGGAAGACTTCTTAAGGAATCCTTCGGAAGGAGTGTGCGATGTCTGCTGATCGTTGCAAGAGAGGCTTTTGTTTTGTCCTGTCTTTAATTATTCTCTTCTTTGGTTTTCCCTGCGATCTTAATGCGATGGAGAATTCTTTACATTTGATTTGCCATATATAATAGAAGGGATTTGGGGAGCTCAGGTGTATGAAACTGCTGCTGGCGTTTGCACGATAAAAAATGTTGGATGGAATCAGGATATTTCACCTAGTGAAACGATCCGATTTGGAATGACTGTGTCTTCAATGACGAAAGAAGCGATAGCCGATCTTCCGACATTTTATCTTCTTAACACTAAACAGAAGATTGTTGATCACTCTTGTTACGATATCTCATTTCAACAATACTCGAAATGGGGAGTTGGATATAATGGGGCAATCAATATAACGAATAAATCCGCTCAAACGATTGAGGATTGGCAGATTTCTTTTTCTTGTAAACGATCTATAGAAGAAGTGGCTGGAGCCGAGATTTCTTTTTGTAAGGATCAATATATGATTTCGAACAATGGGACTAATCAAAATATTCCATCTTATTCTAGTATCAATTTGACAATTAATGGACACTGTAATTATGGTGACAGTGGCATGTCGTTGGAAAATGTGTCTCTCTTCTCAATGACTTGCGCGTATCATTTAAACGAAGACAAGGATCTTAATGGGATTGACGACTATGTCGATTTTATAAATGGACTGATACAAGATCCTGAACTTGATTCTGATGGAGACAGAATTCCCGATGACATAGAATCAGAGCTTGGAACGGATCCCCGGTCTCCTGATAGTGATGGAGATGGGATTAATGATGGCGAGGAAGTGATGTTGGGTCTAGATCCTCTTTCTGAAGATTCTGACGGAGATGGCGTGTTCGATAGTCAAGAAGATGATGATAATGATGGCTTGACAGTTAGTGAAGAAATATCCCTCGGATCATACCCTTGGACAGATGATACCGATGTGGATGGTATTTCTGATGGCGATGAAATATATGTGTATGGAACAGATTTACTTAATGAAGATACGGATGGAGATGGAATCGAAGATGGCGACGAAATAAAGATCGGCGCGAATCCGTTGCTCCCTGATAGTGACGCTGATGGTATTCCTGATGGAGAAGAGAGATTTCTTCAAACGAGAGAAGAAGAGATTACGGATTCAGAGCGAACCGCGGTCAATAAGGTTGAAGTAACTCTCAATGGAACAGGCTGTTTGGACTCGGATATGTCTATAGAGAATATGTATGGGAGAGACATATATTCAAGTGAGCTTGTTGGCCTTGTTGGCTCCCCTATAGAAATTTCATACGATGGCGATTTTGACAGTGCAATTCTGACATTTTATTACGATGAAATAGAATTAGCTTCAACAAATGCGATTATCCCAGACAATCTTCCTGTTGAGAAGGGATATAAAACAAATCCTCGGTCTCTAGGAATACTGTATTTTGATGAAGAAAGTGGGTTGTATATTGATTGTGAAGCCGATGTGGATGAGGAAAAACATACGGTTTCTTGTTCCATAACACATTTTAGTGAATACATGGTAGTTGATATGTCGATTTGGCATTATTTTTGGACTAGTATGAAGTATTCAGGTGAACTTCGACCATCTCACGAGGGGTATTCAGGAATAGACTATGTTCTTGAAATTCCGTGTGTAAACACAATGACAGAAACAGATATCTCTGAGATGAATGTTATTGCTTGTAAAATAATCGATAATATGCAGTCGGGTGACCGAATGGTTGTACGTGGGTATAATACTGGGGGAAGTTATGTTTACAATTATACAACCGATAAAGATCTCCTGAAACAACAGGTGATTGAATGGCCTTGGAACGAAACCGATAGTTGGGTTGGATATAGTTTTACTACCCCAGATCTGCTTGGTACAGGGCTTGATGCGCTTGAAATATTTAATATTGCTTCTACTTCGCGTGATCTGGATTCCAATAACGAGATGGTAGTTATCGCTTTCCATAATTCTACAGATATTCGTTCCTTTTTCTATAGTTCAAATCACCGAAGCAAGACAGAGATGATAGCGTATATCTTCACTTTGTCAAGCGGAGATAGTGAAACTGTCTCGCTTAAATGGTTGAAAACTGCTTCCGGTGGGGGTGTTATCGATTGCGAGGGGAAAACTGCAGAAGAGGTATACGATGAGTTTTCCTCACTATATGCCAAAAGACAAGGTCTGGATCTTGATGTGAACGTTACCGATGATGAACCGGGAGACGGTCTTTGGGATATCTACGAAGAAGTGGGAATGCTGAGTTCCAATGGACATCTTTATTATTCGAATCCCCGAACAGATGATTCAGATTATGATCACTTGACAGATGCAGCCGAAATGGGAATCTGTCGACAAATTGAAGTAGATAGTGATGAACGAGTATACTTAAATGGAATAGATATAACAGACGTTAATGATCCTCTTTCAATCGAAATGTATATTGCTTCGACTTTCTCTCAATTTGGAAAAGGGAAATGGACAATATACGGGGTAAAGTCTAATCCGAAAGATGAGGATACTGATAAAGATGGTGCATTAGATGATTCAGACGCAACACCGAAAAAGAAGAACGAGTCGATAAATTACATTCTGATAGGAAAGGATAAAGAAGGTGAGGATCCATTAGAGACTCTTAGAAATCCATACATAAAAGCATTTAAGAAATGCAAAGAGAAAGTCATAGTGTTAGATATTTATGAAGGGTCTGAATATTATCAGAAAATAAAACAAAGATTGGGACTTGAGATTTCTACTCGCGAAATGGTTTATTACACTTTTGCTGCTCTTAAATGTGATCTTGGAGCTGATACGCTAACCAATAAACAGAAGTACTCTTCTGTAGATAAAATGATTATAATAGCGCATGGAAACTATGATATTCTTGAGTTTTCGCCAAATGGAGACGGTCAAGTTGATCTTTCGTATATTGTTAACAGCATTTATCCAGCATGCAATATCGAATTGCTAGATATTCAAGCATGTTCGTGTGGGGATATGCAATTTAGCCATTCGTTAAATCGAGAGACATGTGTAGCGCTTGAGTTTGCTAGGAAGAAGAAAGTTAAAAATGTGTATGCATGGACAGATGAGACCAAATATTTGTATGGACATAATTATTCGGTGAGAGGAAGATACGTTGTTTATAAATCGGAGCAGAACACGGTATCGATTGAAAATGTTGGGATTATTGGCAAATGGTTTGCTCCGTTAGAGTACTGAAAATGAGTGATAATAAGAAAAAGCAATTTAAATCGGTATATGTTTTCTCAATATGCTTAGGGATAGTTTGGTTATTGATGATGACCTGCGTATTTGTAGTGCCTGAGGTAAAGCGAGAATATATGTATCCTGATATAAGGGTCGAGCTTTCAGCCCCGCTGATAGGTGTGCATGTTATCGATTCCAAACAGTTGTCTTGGGAAATCATTCGTGAAGAATATGTAGTCAAGCGCGAAGATAAAATGGTGTTCTTTGAGCAGCGGTGTCAAGCGTATGTGTCTTTTGATCAAACAGAGATACAAGATACATTTAAGAATGACCATCATGTTTTGAGTGATACTGAGCTTTGCACGCTTTTGTCTGATTATTGTGCGGGAGTAGTTCCAGCCGAAAATTTGAGAATTTGTATAGAAGATATCCCTATAGAAGTCTTTAGTGTGGCCGGAGACAGTGAAAGCTCTGCTTTTCTGCCCAAAGAGTTTAGTGTTGCAGTGGAAGGCAGATATGAGGGGAGCATTGCTTTCAAATCTTATCTTCCACCGTTACCTTCATCAAAAACGAATATCGATGAAGAGTGGAGAGTGATAGATCATTTCCCTGTTAAGACAATACTTTACATTACCTTTATTGCAATACTGTTTACAATGACTTGTATTTCAATTCTTTTGCACAGTTTGAGACGTAAGCTTGGAATGATTTGTCTGGCGTCGATCTCTTTAGTACTATTGTTAGCACTCTTCTTATTTCTAGGATAAAGCCCCCCCCCACCGGCTCCTGTTTTTGCTCAAAGAAAAACGCTAAAAGGAAATCGTGAGGTACGCCTCCGCAGACGCAAAGCGTCGAGGACCAGCGTGCCGAAGATTTACCTTTTAGCGTTTTCATTTCGTTTGAGCAAAAAAACACAGGAGCTGGGAAACACATAAACCAACTCCTGCTTTTTTTCGAGCGTCATCTGATGACGAATCTGAAACCATCCATTCGCTCTTCTTAACCTATTCACCAATAATATAGCTTCTTTTGGCCTTTGACACCAACAATTATTGTCCCGAAAAGTATAACAATTTTTCGCAATCAGGCGTATTATTGAAAAAATCTTCCGTCGTAATGAGAAAATGTCACATATGTCATTTTATTGTTACGCGCGTACTATATACTGATATTGTGGATTTTTATGTATAGAGGTGTATCTATGAAGAGTGTGTCACGGGCTGTTCGTTTCACATTAAGACTGGTTTCCATGCTGCTTACAGCAGCGGTCCTTGTGGTTTCCTGCACGATCCCGTCGAGAAAAAAGATCTCCGAGGATCCGTCGGCGGCATTTATCGACAGGACCTATCAGGTCCTTTTCCAGAAGAGTTGCGAAGGGGAGCGGTTCAGCTTCTGGTACAACAATCTGAAAGAGGGGAATACCTCAGCAGTCGAGATGATCGATATGCTGATGCAGAGCTTTGAATACCAGCAGAAGAACTATACGGATGAGCAGACCATCGATGTGATCTGCCGTCTCATGACGGAAAAGGAACCTTCCGCTTCCGTAAAAGAGAACTATCTCCGCTACTTAAATAACGGCGTGACGTACCGCTGCCTTCTTTCCGATATGTCCGGATCGCAGGAGTTTACGGCGCTGTGCGCCAGATATAAAGTGAACCCGGGTAAGATCACGAATCTGGAAGCCAGAGATCAGAACCCGGAGGCGACAGTATTCGTCGGCGAGATGTACGAAGAATTCAACGGCACAAAGGCCAGTGCCCAGGAGCTGAATTCCTGGAGTTCAGGACTTCTTTGCGGCGACAGTGTCGCACCTTTCTTAAATAAGATCGTGACGACTTCCGGATATGCTTCGAAGGCGCATTCCGATGAGCAGGTCGTCGATTCCCTCTGCCGCGTGATGCTCGGAAGAGAAGCCAATGCTTCGGAAAAAGAGCAGTATGCGGAAGTATTAAATAACGGCGTATCGATCAGTTATGTCACCTCTCTGATCGCAAAGACTCCGGAATTTAAAAGCCGCTGTGAAAGCCTCGGCATGGTGCCGGGCGAAGTGGAGCTTTCCGAGCCGCGTGATATGAACTATGAACTTACGTCTTTCCTGACAAGACTTTATACCCGTTTTTCCGGGAACCGTCCGAGCGGGGAAGACCTCAATTCCTATGTCGAAGGCACGATCGAAGATCCGTCGAAAGTAAGAGATGCGATCACGGAGATGTTCTCGGATCCGGAGAGCCAGGCGCTCCTTTCTTCGGATGACGATTTCCTTTCTGCAGTATTTGAAGTCTTCTACGGCCACGAGCCTTCGTCTGAAAAGGTCGAGTCCTATAAGATCGGCCTGTCTCACGGGATCACGAGAGAAAGAGTTCTTTCGGAGATCCTTAAGGATCCGGCTTTTGATGAGAAGATGAGTGAGTACGGGATCGATACCCATGTCGAGCCGGTCGTTCCCGAGAAGGTCATCGCACTGACCTTTGACGACGGCCCGTATACTCCCGTCACGATGCGGATCCTGGATGCACTGGAGCCGTATGGTGCGCATGCCACTTTCTTCGTGGTCGGCAACCGTGTCGGTAACTATAAGGAGTGCGTGATCCGCGCGACCAACATGGGCTGCGAGATCGGCGACCATACCTGGAGCCACCAGACACTGACGAAACTTTCCGCAGATGGTGTGCAGAGCCAGATCGGCGACTGTGCCAGCACCGTATATAACCTGACCGGTATCTATCCGCACGTGATGCGTCCGGTCGGCGGTTCTTACAACACGACCGTATCCAATAACGTGGGCATGCCCATGATCATCTGGTCGATCGATACGAACGACTGGAAGTATAAGGACAGCCAGCACGTTATTAACGAAGTGCTGAACTATGTAAAGGACGGAGATATCGTCCTGATGCATGACCTTTATGAGTCGACGGCGACGGCAGTGGAGACTATCGTGCCGGCGCTTATCGAAGCAGGCTATACGCTGGTGACCATAAGTGAACTGGCTGAATATAAGAAAGTACAGATGGAAAACGGCAAAGCATATTTTTCCATGAGAGGTTAAGAAGATGAGTGAAAAGACCAATGCGATCATCAGTGAAGTGAAGAAAGTCATCTGCGGTAAGGATTTCGTGATCCTGCAGGCATTTGCGGGTATCCTTTCCGGCGGCCATGTCCTGATCGAGGATGTGCCGGGTGTCGGAAAGACCACGATGGCTCTCGCGTTTTCGAGGACCCTGGGTCTGGACTACGGACGTGTCCAGTTCACCCCGGACGTACTGCCTTCGGATATTACGGGCTTTTCGATCTACGATAAGCATGCCGGTGCCATGAAGTACCAGCAGGGCGCGATCTTCCATAACCTCTTCCTCGCGGACGAACTGAACCGTGCCTCAAGCCGGACGCAGTCCGCGCTTCTCGAGGCCATGGAAGAAGGCCAGGTGACCGTCGATGGCAACACCTATCTTCTGCCGAAGCCGTTTACGGTATTTGCGACCCAGAACCCTTCGGGCGCATCCGGAACCTCGCTTCTTCCGGACTCGCAGATGGACCGTTTTGCGATCCGTATCTCTATGGGCTATCCGTCGGCTGCCGATGAGAAAGCCATGCTCGAGACGAGAAAAGACGGCGGCAACCCGATGTCGACAGTAAACTGTTTAAGCAGTGCCCAGGAACTTCTTCTTATGCAGGAAGAAGTCAACCACGTCTTCGTGGACGATAAGATCCTTGACTACATCATCGAACTGGTGACAAAGACGAGAAGCCATAAGGATCTCGAGCGAGGCGCAAGCCCGCGTGCGACACTGTCCCTGACCGCGATGGCAAAAGCGTATGCGTATCTTTTCCATAGGAATTATGTGGTTCCGGGTGACGTGCAGGCCGTATTCCCGGCCGTTATGTGCCACCGTCTCCTCCTGACGCCGGAAGCGGAAGTCAACGAGAAGAGAACGGCGGATGTGACCCGCGAGATATTAAAGACCGTCAAGTCTCCGAAAGCATAAAGAGGGAAAATCCGGCGTATGCTTAAGAACTGGTGTATCTACATACTCACACTGATCGGTTCCGTGGTGTTCTTTCTGTTTTATCAGATGTGGTTTGCCTGGTACTGTATCGTGCTGCTCCTTTTGATCCCGCCGATCGCGCTTGTGATGTGCCTTCTTTCGCTGCGCTCTGCAAGATATACCCTTGAGGTGCCGAAAACGGTAAGGACAGGAGAAGCGGCAGATGTCCTGATACGCCCGTACGGGAAGTATTTCTCGTTCTTTTCGTTCTGCTATATCTTTCTTTCAGAGATCGATAACATGACGGATGGATCCCGCCGCCTGAAGGCGATCTCCCATGGTTCGGATACGGCCCGCGTGCCGGTCAATACGAAGCACTGCGGCTCGATGACGTATCGTATCGAAAAGATCCGTGTCTATGATCTTTTCGGCCTTTTCCACTATACGAGGAAAAAACAGTCGGTGGGGGAAGTCATCATCCATCCGGTCCCGAAGATCCCGGAGATCATGCCGGATGCGAACGGATTCAAGGCGAAAAGCCTGAAACGCTCGCGGTCTCCGTATTCCGAGATCTACGATGTGCGTGATTACATGCCGGGGGATCCGGTCAAGAACATCCACTGGAAGGCTTCCGCGAAGAAGGATAAGACATTGATCAAAGAGCCGCAGGAGGAAGTGTTCGGACATGCCCGTGTATTCCTGTCCATAAGTGACGACAGAGATCTTTTCGACCAGAGGCTCGGAGAGATGCTGTTTACGTCCAACTATTTTCTGAAAAAAGAGATCCCGCATAAGATCCGTGTGCTCCCTCCGATGAAGAGAGAACGCGCTTTTGACATACAATCCCAGAGAGACCTGGATACCGCCATGATCCGTATCCTGCATCTGAAGATCCCGAAGGAGCTGGCCGATGAGACGTAAGACGATAACGATAAAAGCACAAGAATCGTCTCCGACCTTCCTTACGTATGTGGTGTCGGTACTTGTGACCATGCTCCTTGGAATGGGCTTTACTTTCATGCTCACGAGCACCTATGAGATCGAGATCTATATGCCTTTCGTTGCGGTGGCGATCCTGCTGATGGCTTTGGGAGCGACATTCCTCCATGCACGGAAAAGCAGGATCCCGAGCCTGATAGGACGGATCAGTTCGCCGTTACTGGCTGCACTTTTGATCTTCCTGGATATCGGCTCGAGCGGAGCCGGATTCAACGATTTCCTGTTTACCCTGAAGGAACTGTCCTTTCGCGCCATGCCGCTGGAACTTGAGAGAAAATATGCCGAAGCGATGGGCTTCACCACGCTTTTCATTATCCTTTGTATTGTTCCGGTCATGTTCACCACGTGGGTGATCGTGAAGAAAAAGAATGTGTTTATCGCGCTCATATTCTACGTGCCGTACTTTGTGTGCTCCGTAGCATTAAACTACATGTTCCCTTCACAGATCTGGTGCGAGCTCGCCTTTGCCGGCATCATCGTCCTGTGCTTTTTCCAGAATATCCGAAAAGGGGATAAGAAAGAGACAGATAAGAAGACCCTGATCCTGGTCATCCCGGCGCTCGTTCTGGTCTTCGGTGTGGGTCTTTTGTATCCGCAGAAGACATATGACTATGAAGATGTGGCTAATGACCAGGTACAATTCTTTTCTTCTCTGATCAGGAACCTTCATCTCGAAAAGACCGCGCAGGACATGGCCAAGGCTCCGATCGTAAAGAAGGTGGGCAATGCCCTCGGAGATACCTATATGGGTCGCGCCATGAAGGACAGAATTGGAAAGAGCGTCGCGTCCGTGACCCCGGACAGCGAAAGCTTTAATCTGGTTGGAAACTTTGATCCACCGGATTTTGAAGTATTCCGGATCACGCGTTCGAAGAACCCCGATTATGTGGAAAAGGACGACGGCACCTGGTACCTTTACTTAAAGTCGACATCGATGGATGTCTATAGCCCGGGAAAATGGGAGCGCTCGGACGATGAACCAAAGGCATCGGAAATCTATGACGAAGATTTCGTATATCCGACATCTGAAGCCCGCTATATTCTGGATGTCGAGGCGGAAATGACCAGCGAAGTGATCATGGTTCCGAACTACACGGATCATTTCAAGCTTTCGGGTAAGAATGCGGCGAGGAACTATAATGTGCTCCTCCGGACGAAGAATACAGGTGATCGTTCCTCCTACCAGCTGCCGGTAAACGATATCCCGTGCAAGCTCGAAGATGCCTGGTCAGAGGAGTATCTGGAATATGTGAATAAAACGGCGCTTCAGGTGCCTGATTCAACGAGAGAGAATGTCCTTGCCAGCGGAGTTCTGCCGCAGTGGTATTTCGACGTGTATTACGGGAATGTGGAGATGTCGGATATGGAGAAGGTCCGCGCGGTCAGGGAATTTGTCAGTGGGCTGCATCCGTACGATGAAGCCACGTCGTTCCCGCCGTCCGGTGCGGACTTTGTGGTCTGGTTCATGACGGAATCCGAGACCGGATTCTGTGTGCATTATGCCACGACTGCTGTTATCCTCCTTCGCATGCTCGGCGTTCCGTCCCGCTATGTTTCCGGCTATATGGCCGACTACATCCACGACGATGACCCGATGTCGATCAGATCCAAGGATGCACATGCGTGGTTCGAGTATTTCGATCCCGACTACGGCTGGATCATGGGCGATCCGACACCGGGAAACGAAACTGCAGCCAGTGCTTTCTGCGTAGATCACATCATGGATGTATATGGTATTGAAAAGCAGGAACTTCCGGATAACCGTAATATCCCGAGCGTGACGCCTGCGCCTTCTACAAGAACACCTACTCCGTCCTCGTCCTCTTCGACGACACCGGCTCCGTCTTCGACAACGCCGACAGGTTCAGTTACCCAGCCTTCCGGAAAAACGACGCCGGTTCCTTCCGGAAAAGATCCGAAGTCCGGTTCAGATGGCGGAAATGGTATCGGAGCAAATATTGAAAAAGTGTTCCTTGCGATCGGGAAGATCCTTAAAAAACTCCTCCCGCTCTTCGTGCTGATCCTTTTCGCCCTGCTTCTGCGCTTCCTTTATATCCGATTCTGGAAAAGGGGCTTCCACAGCGAAGAGGTCAAAGAGCGTGCCAGTGCCTACTACCGGTACTTTAACATGGTGCTGAAAAAGTACGGCGCGCGTCCGGGAAGACGCATGACGATACTTGCCCAGAAGGCGGCTTTCAGTGAGGAAGGCATCTCCGAAGAAGAACTCGATACGATGATCGAGCAGGGCGCGGAGAGGATCGAAAGGCTGCGCAAAAACCAGCCCTGGTATAAAAGGCTGCTCGTGAAAAATCTCCTTGAGGTCTCAACTGAAGAAGAGAAATGGGATAAGTGATGAAGTCTTACTTCGTTTCTTCGTCCCTGGCGGCAAGTACGGCTTTTGCCAGCTGATCCGCACAGGATGTGGACTTAAATCCGCAGGTGTTTCCGAGGAGTTTGCCGGCGATGTCGTCAGCTGTCCATCCATCTACGAGTTTGCTGATCGCTTTGAGATTTCCGTTACATCCATTGGTGAAAACAACATCCGAGATCACGCCGTCGTTGATCTCAAAATCGATCTTCGATGCGCATGTTCCGCTGGTACGATAAGTATAGTGCATAGTGTTTCTTGTCCTCCTGATATTCTTTCGGCGAATTTGCCGGGGAAATTTATAGTTTGGGCAGGATCGAGATATCGCGCTCGACCGGGCAGGGTGGCAGGTATTTACTGAATATATCGACATATCTTGTGCCGAAGGAGATGGAGACGAGCTCGGAAAAAGCGATCCTCGTGGCTTTTTCTTCCCAGTTGCCGTTCGTATCGAAGGCCCGCACATAAAGATAACGGTCATCTCTTTTCTCGATGCGTCCGATCACGTAATCGATATTCCCGCTGTTTCGGTCTTCGGACTCGAAGATCGCATTCAGGCGGTTATGGGAAAGATACGACAGTACGCCTTCCCAGGAGGAAAGATCCATATCGATCCTCTCGACCTGTGCTGTCACGCCTTCGCTCTCGAGGATATCGTTCGTCAGGTCCGTCTTCGAGTTGATCTCGACGATGTCCTTCAGTCTTCTTACGACATAGCCGTCCAGACGGAAATCCTGCTCGTCCATATAAAGGAAAAGATCCTCGCTGGATTTGATGGGGAAACAGCTGTAGCAGTTCGGATCCGCCTTCAGAAACATGTGACACAGAAGCGTCTGACGGCAGGCTTCTTCCAGTACGGCAGTGATCTCGAATTTCTTCATGGCAACCCCTCCTGACAAAATGTGTTTCTGCTCTGATTATAGCATGGAAAATGCGCACATTTCTAGGACTTTCGGAAAAAGTAAAATCAGAAAAAAGACTATAGTTAACCTTGTGTCAAAATGTGGTTGACAACATTTCCCCGTTATGGTAAATTCGTTTTCCGAAAAGAAGGTGAAACGATGGAAAATAAAAGCACAGCGGAACGTAAAAACAGACGGAAAACTCTTGATCTTACCTATATCGCGATCGGTGCGGCTCTGATCTGCCTCTGCTCATGGATCAGTATCCCGGGCGCCGTTCCTTTTACACTTCAGACATTTGCGGTCTTTTCGGTCCTGCTTCTTCTCGGCGGGAAGAGAGGCACGCTCTCGATTTTGACCTATATTCTCCTCGGAGCCATCGGACTTCCGGTATTTTCGAATTTTACGGGCGGGGCAGGAGTCCTTCTCGGCAACACCGGCGGTTATATCCTGGGATTTATCTTCATGGGGCTGATCTTCCTTCTTTTCGAAAAGATCAGTTCGTCGGATCTTTTCGTAAGGAAAATGATCCTGTCGATCGTATCTCTTCTTCTGGGCCTTTTCGTCTGCTATTCTTTCGGGACCGCATGGTTCATGTATGTATATATGAAAAACACCGGGACAGTCGGCCTTTCGGCGGTCCTGTCCTGGTGTGTATTTCCGTTTATCCTGCCGGATCTTATAAAACTCTTTCTGGCGGTGATCCTTTCAAATAGAGTGCGTCCGGTACTTAAGTGAGGTCCTCTTTTTTCTCTTCTTTTGTGGCGGCGTGATTTCTCTCCACGAGATTTGTGAAGAGCTTTTGGATCCCGAATGTCCAGCACAGTACCATGCCGAGCACGGCGCCGAGGACGCCCTGGGCGATCTCGTAGGGAAGCTTCATCATGGCGTATTCGAAAGTGCTGTAGACGAAGATCTTGCCGAGTGTATAGCCGGTGACCATGATGACGGCGCCGACGGAAACACCGATACCGGAAGCGATCTTCGGGTGTGATTTAAATGTCTTATGAGAGATCAGGGAGATCACGACGGCCTGAAGTCCGTGAGTCACAAGAGATACGAACATCGGGAGCGGGTAGAAGATCATGTCTCCGAAGAAAGATCCCAGACCGCCGACGACGAATGCCTCGTACGGATTTAAAAGGATCGCGGCCAGACAGATGGCGACATCACAGAGATAAAGATGTCCGCCCGGGACGGGGATGCCCTGTGAGGCCAGTGCGATGGTCATCGCCATAAAAAGTGCGGTGATCGTGATGCGGATTGTTGCGTTATACCTTCCCTTGTTCATGTGAAAAAGTCTCCTTTACTTGCTTTCTGGAAAAGAGTATCATGAGTCTGAACATATCGAAATGACCAAAATAGGAGAAAATAATATAACCAGATGAACTATAAAACAGATAAGAATTCTTCCGAACCACAATATCTGCAGCTGTATCATTACTTCGTAAAAGATATCACCGAGGGCATCTATCCTTATGGAACCAGGCTCCCGAGCAAGCGCGTGATCGCCGATGAGACCGGCGTCAGCGTCATTACCGTCGAGCACACACTGACGCTTCTTTCCGATGAAGGCTATGTCGAAAGCCGCCAGAGGAGCGGGGTCTTCGTGACCTATCGGGGCGAGGATTTCCTCGGAGATACGGCCAAGGTCCTTCCGGTCGCGCTCGAAAAGGATGAGCCGTCTTTAGACTTCGGCGAGTTTCCGTTCTCGGTGCTGTCGAAGACGATGCGAAAAGTCCTCCTCGACCACGGCGAGAATATCCTGATCAAGTCCCCGAACCACGGCTGTGCGGAGCTTCGAAACGAGATCTGCCTTTATCTTAGAAGAAGCCGAGGCATCAGTATCGAGCCGTCCCAGGTCATCGTGGGCTCCGGCTCCGAGTATCTTTACGGCCTCATCGCCCAGCTTCTGGGCTCGGTGAAACTGTTCGCCATCGAGGATCCCTCGTATAAAAAGATCCGCGCCGTCTATGAAGCGATGGGCATCACCTGCGATCCTCTGCCGCTGATGGCGGACGGCATTTCGTCGGAGGCGCTCAAAAAGACGAAGGCGAAAGTCCTTCATGTCACGCCTTTCCACAGTTTTCCGTCGGGCGTAACGGCAGGCATCAGTAAAAAACTCGAGTATCTCCGCTGGGCGAAAAAAAGAAACGGGATCCTGATAGAGGATAATTACGACTCGGAACTGACAATCTCGAAAAAAGCCGAGGATCCGCTCTTCTCAATGGATCCGGAGGTGGATGTGATCTATCTCAATACCTTTTCGAGGACCCTGGCGCCTTCGATGCGTATCGGTTACATGATCCTGCCGGAAGATCTGGTAAAGCCGTTTGAAGAGAAACTGGGCTTTTATTCCTGCACCGTTCCGATCTTCGAACAGTATGTCCTTTCCGAGCTCCTAAGAAGCGGAGACTTCGAGCGTCATATCAACCGGATGCGCCGAAGAAGAAGGAAATAGGATCGAAAGCGTAAAGATCTCCCGATTCCTCTTGCTAAGATTATCTTGAGAGTGTTGGAAAGCACGGTTCTTTTCTGATAAAATAACTCATGTGTTCCGAAAAGCCTTCAGGCGTCGTTTCGGAGCAGGGGGTTAGAAAGTAGAGGAAGATGCAGAAGGCAGGCCTGCATATTCCGGTAGAGGGTATGAAGAGTTTCCGTGTCAAAATGACGGTGATGATCGTGCTGGTCGTGCTTATAAGTTCCGGCCTTCTTTCCGTGATCAGTTACCGCCGTGCCAAAAGCAGCGTAGTTTCCCAGTCCGAAGAGAATTACCGTGTGGCGGCAGATAAGTATGCACAGGAATTGACCGCGTGGATCAACACCAACGCCACCATGATCGATACGATGGCGGCAGATATCCGGATCAGCGGGATATTCGAGGAAGAAAGAGACGCATTCCATTCTTATTTAAAAGAATCGTACGACAGTCTGAATGCCGACGGCAATATCTACGATTTTTATTTCACGTTCCCGGATAATACGATGGCCTGTGCCTCGGATTTCGTCACCGACGGTTCGGTGGACTATGTACATGACCGCGTGTGGTACACGACGGCCGTCGAGACAAAGGAACTATACTATTCGAGTCCGTATCTGGATTCGGATACGAAAAAACCGATCATCACGATCTCTAAGGCGGTGTATAAAGACGGCGTCCTGGAGGGCGTCCTGGCGGCGGATATTTTCGTCGATACGCTGGTACAGATCATCAACAGTGCGGAGGTGGCGGCGGACAGCTACGCCTTCCTGATCGACAGGGACATGGGCGTGATCGCCCACCCGGATCCGGCCTATGCTTTCGACAGCGATCCCAAAGGTCTCGTGTCGGTCCCGGATGCGCCTTACGCTGAAGTCATCGATGCCATCGTCTCGGGAAATGAAAAGACCATATATGTGAAGGACTACGACGGCATCACCCGTGGTATCGCCATTTCGAAAATGCCCAACACCGGATGGTATGTCGGTATCGCGACGAGCCGTTCCGAGATGCTCCAGGGCTTAAGCGGACTTGTACGGGGATTTTTGATCGCCATGGGTGTTGCGGTCATCATCGGCGGGATCTTCGCCGTATTCCTTGCGCATGTGCTCGATAAGCTTCGGACCCAGCAGCAGGAATATGAAGAGCAGGTATTAAAGCTCGAAAAGCAGGCGGCCGACGAGGCGAGCAATGCCAAGAGCCGGTTCCTGGCCGATATGTCCCATGAGATACGCACACCGATCAACGCGATCCTCGGCATGAACGAGATGATCAGCCGCGAGACCGACAGCCGGGAGATCATGGGCTATTCGAGGAATATCCGCCAGTCCGGACAGAATCTTCTTCAGCTCGTCAACAGTATCCTCGACTTTTCGAAGATCGAAAACGGGAAGATGGAGATCGTCCCGGGAAGATATATCGTACAGTCCCAGATCGTTTATATCATGAACGCCATTGCCGAGCGGGCAAAGAGCAAGTCCCTGAAGCTTGAGATCGATATCGATCCCGAACTTCCGTCAGAGCTCTATGGCGATAATATGCGCATCAACGAGATCATGATGAATCTTCTGACCAATGCCGTGAAATATACGGAAAAAGGTACGGTGACGATGGTCGTCAAGGCAAAGGAGAGAAGGGATCTTCCCCAAAGGTCCGTCCTTATGCATGTCGAGGTCAAGGATACCGGCATCGGTATCAAGAAGGAAGATATGGAGAAGCTTTTCGAATCCTACGAAAGGCTTGATGTCGAAAGAAACAGAAATATCGAGGGAACGGGTCTCGGCATCTCCGTTACGACCAAGCTCCTTTCACTCATGGACAGCGAGCTTAAGGTGGAGAGTACCTACGGCGAAGGCTCGACTTTCTGGTTCGATGTATGGCAGGGGATCGAAAACGAAGAACCTCTCGGCGACTGGAAGATGGCCATTGCCGAGGAGCAGACCGAGGCGGAGTATAAGGAGTCTTTCCAGGCGCCCTCCGCGCATATCCTCGTCGTCGATGATACGAAGATGAATATCCTTGTGACCGTTAATTACCTGAAGAAAACGAAAGTCAGGATCAGTACGGCAAAGAGCGGAGCTGAGGCGGTGCGCCTTGCTTCCGACACGGCGTTCGACCTGATCCTCATGGATCAGAGGATGCCCGGCATGGATGGAACAGAAACCATGAGTAAAATTCGGGATCTTGGCAATAAACTGAATGAGGAGACTCCCTTTATCTGCCTGACGGCGGATGTGATCCAGGGAGCACGGGAAAGATATCTGGCCGAGGGTTACGACGATTACCTCACCAAACCTGTTGACGCCGGAGAACTGGAACGTCTTCTTCTCAAGTATCTTCCGAAGGAAAAGATCATCCTCTCGGAAGAATCGGAGGAAGAGAATATGTCGAAGGAAGGGAAGAATGCAGCCCTCTTCGCTGCGCTTGCCAAAGCAGGCGTGGATACGAAGACGGGTATGTTTTTCTGCCAGAACGATGAGGAGATGTATAAGGCGATCCTTTCCGAGTACTGCGCAGAACAGAAGATCAAGTCGCAGCATCTTACGGACTGTTTTGACAGGTCCGACTGGAAGAATTACGAGATCCATGTGCACTCGTTAAAGAGTACCAGTAAGACGATCGGCGCGAAAAGACTGTCTGAACTGGCTGCAGATCTGGAAGATGCGGCCGGACGAGGGGATGAACTCATCATCCGGGACGGGCACGCGAAAGTGATGCAGCTTTATAAGGAGATCGTATCGGTGATCGAAGAAGATCTCGGCGTCGTGGAATCGAGCATCGTGGATGAGGAGGAGATCTTCGAATTCCTCCCGGAAGGACCCGATGACGTGTTATAATCGATGGTAGGTCGTGGAAGGCAATAGAAGGTATTAGTAGTTAATAAGCAAAAAGAACTTTAAGTCACCTGGGGGGAGGTACTTATGGCGAAGTGGATAATGGTCGTAGATGATGATACCGCAAATCTGAAAATGGCGGGACACATCTTGAGCCGTAACAATATGCGTGTCACCGCTTTAAAGTCGGGACAGGCACTTCTGGATTATATTCCGGACAAGGGTTTTCCGGATCTTATCCTTTTAGATATCAAGATGCCCGAGATGGACGGGTTTGAAACTTTAAAACAGCTCCGATCCTATGAAGAATCCGTAAATGCGGAGAAGACTCCGGTCATTTTCCTGACTGCTGATGAAGATACGAATACCGAGACCCGGGGTTTTGAGATGGGCGTTTCCGACTTTGTCCGCAAACCCTTCAATCCGGATGTTCTCATGCGCCGAATCGACAACGTCATGTCGAGCCGCTCGGAGATGCAGAATCTTAAGAGCGAAGCCTCGATCGACAAACTGACGGGCTTTCTGAACAAGGGTGCCAGTGAAGCGGAACTGTCGAAGGTATGTGCCAACACTACCGGCTGCCTGATGATGATCGACCTCGACTCTTTTAAGCCCGTAAACGATATCTACGGCCACGACATGGGCGATAAGGTCCTTCTGGGATTTGCCCAGATCGTGAAAAGCTCTGTTCCGGAAGGAAGTACCTGCGGACGATTAGGCGGCGACGAGTTCGTGGCCTTTGCCAAAGGTGTCGTGACCGATGAAGTGGTCGCCGAGATCACCGGAAAACTCAACGACAAGGTCGTCGCGATGGCCAAAGACCTGATGGGCGAGGATATGGATATTCCGCTCGGTGCTTCGGTCGGCGCCATCTACGTTCCCCGTCACGGCAACGATTACAATACCCTGATCAAACTCGCCGACAAATCTCTTTATAACGTAAAGAAAAACGGCAAGCACGGCTACAGCCTTTACAGTGCGGAATCCTTTGATGACGACGAAGATGATGTGACGGTGCCCGATATCCGTTCGATCTCCGGTATCCTCGGCGAAAGAACGATCCCGGATGTAGCCCTTCAGCTCGATAAGGATTCTTTTGCACCGGTATACAGATATGTCATCCGCTATATGACCCGAAACCGCATCAGCGCCTGCAAGGTGCTATTCTCGCTTTCTCCGGCGGAAGGAGTTGACGGTCAGGAATATATCGATCTTCTTGACGAGTTCGGCAACCATATCCGCCAGTCGCTCCGAAAGACCGACATCCTGATGAGATATAGAAAGAACCAGTATTTCGTATTCCTGACGGATATCCGCGAAGACTCCACGAATAAGGTCATCGACCACATCACGGATACCTGGGTCAGTCAGATGGGAAATAAGCTCGTCATCAGTAAAGAAAGTGAATTTCTGGGCAACGATTACGAGAAGAATTTTAATAAGAAGAAATCCAGAAGTGTCCTCATCGTCGACGACGATAATATGAATCTTCAGGTCGCGGGCAAGATCTTAAGCTCCGCCGGCATCCGCGTTACGGCGCTCCGTTCGGGAAAAGCACTGCTCGATTATATTGAAGGGACGAACCATCACCAGTATCCGGATCTTATCCTTCTTGATGTAAAGATGCCGGAGATGGATGGCTTTGAGGCGCTTAGAAGACTGCGTCTGATCTCTTCGGCCGCGGCGAAGATCCCGGTCGTATTCCTGACGGCGGATGAGAGCTCGGGGACAGAGAGCAGGGGTCTTTCGCTCGGCGCGATGGACTTTATCCGGAAGCCGTTCGTGCCGGAGGTGTTATCTCTTCGCGTCCAGCACATCATCGAGCTCGTGACTCTTCAGAACCAGCTGAGCTATGAAGTGAAGATGAAGACACAGGAGAACCGTATGCTCCTGATCCACGTCGTCGAGTCCCTGGCGGCCGCGATCGATACAAAGGACATCTATACGAGAGGTCATTCGGGACGTGTGGCCGAATATGCAAGAAGGATCGCCAAGCATGCCGGATATTCCGAGTTCCGTCAGGAAGAGGTCTACATGATGGGCCTTCTCCATGATGTCGGCAAGATCGGTGTTCCAAACAGCATCATCAACAAGCCGGCATCGCTGACCGATGAGGAATTCGCTGTGATCAAGAAGCACCCGGGTATGGGAGCGCAGATCCTCGAAAACATAAAGGAAGATCCGGAACTGACCATCGCGGCCAAGTTCCATCACGAAAGATTCGACGGAAAAGGCTATCCGGACGGACTTTCAGGCTTTGACATTCCGGAGGTCGCCAGGATCATCGCCGTGGCTGATGCCTTCGATGCGATGTCGAGCGACAGAAGCTACCGCGGAAAGCTCAGTGAGGAGAAGATCATCGAACAGCTGACCGGCGGCAGGGGGACCCAGTTCGATCCGAAATTTGCAGATATCATGATCTCCATCATGAAAGAAGATAAAGACTTGCAGAAGAAGGAGAGAGACGATGAATAATTCGAATGATCAGAATGAAAGAAATGAACTGTATCAGTCTTCACATCTGATGCTGCTTATCACATACACCGCTTTTGTGGTGGCCCTGATCGGCGAGACATTCCTGATGGGATGGGAAAAATGGGTGGTCCTTCTCGTCTCGGTCGCTGTGATCATCTGCTGGATCATGCATTTCCGTCAGGACACGACCCCGGTCGTCCGTGTCCGCATCTACGCCGTGCTCATGATGTGTACGGCCTTTTTCTATGGTATCCATCCGACGAGTACCTTTGACCTGGCGATCATCATGTCGTCTCTGATCATGCTGATGACCATGACAGGCAAAAAATCGCTGATCACGCTCTGTCAGGTTACCTACTATATCACAATGGCCTATGATTTCGGGATCATGATCTCCAATGGAGAAAAGTTCGACGGTCTGATGCTCACCAGATCCGCACTCCATCTGATCATGATCTTCTTTATCGGCTGGTTCGGAAAGATCATCATCGACAAGTGGACGCAGGTCCTTTCCGGAACGCAGGAAGAAGTCACGCAGCTGACTGAGGCGACAGAGAGACTCAATGACTTCCTGGCCAATGTCTCCCATGAGATCCGTACCCCGGTAAATGCCGTCATCGGTCTGACGAGCATATGTATCGAAAAATCACAGAACAGAGAGATCCACGAAGATCTGATCGCCGTACGTGATGCCGGCCGGAGAGTCGCAGATCAGATCAGCGATATCCTCGATTACTCCGAGCTCGACCGTGGCAAGGCCGTCAGCAACAACGAAGACTATATGCTTTCTTCTGTCCTTCACGATCTTGTTACGGAGATCCGCCATGAGAAGCCGAAGGATCTGGAGCTCATTATCGATGTCGATCCCTCGATCCCGGCGGTCATGAATTCCGATGTTTCCAAACTGAAGAAGATCCTTAGGGCACTGATCAGTAATGGCCTTAAGTACACCAGAAAAGGCGGCGTATATGTCAGGATCGCAAGTGAAGCACAAAGCTATGGCGTCAATCTCTGTATCGAAGTTACCGATACCGGTATCGGCATGACGGAATATGAACTTGAGAAAGTATATGATAATTTCTACCAGGCGGATTCGGGAAGATCGAGAATGGGCGGAGGCCTCGGCCTTGGTCTGGCGATCGTTTCCGGTTTCGTTTCTCTCCTCGGCGGCTTCATGACGATCAGCAGCAAACCGGAGATCGGGACGACGGTGAACGTCAGTCTCCCGCAGAAAGTCGTCGATCCGACGAGCTGCATGTCGGTCGCTCATCCGGATCAGATCTGCCTCGGCGGATATCTGCACTTCGAGAAATACTCCAACCCGGCTGTACGTGATTACTATAATTCCATGGTCCTCAACATCGTTAAGGGCCTGGGTGTTCAGATGCACCGTGTAAACAATTCGGAGGACCTGCAGCTTCTGCACAGCTCGATCCACATGACGCATCTTTTCATCGCGCAGGAAGAGTATTCTTCCAATATGGAATTCATCGAGGAACTGGCCAAGGAAGTCCTCGTCGTCGTCGTCGCAAACGAAGACTTCAAGCTCCCGGAAGGCTCCGGTGCAAGAGTCATGGAAAAACCGTTCTACTGCTTCCCGGTCGTCTCTATCCTCAATACGAGTGTGCATGACAAGCAGGATATCGGCAAGAAGCTTTACTGCCGCGGCGTAAAGGCCCTGGTCGTCGATGACGAACCGATGAATCTGGTCGTGGGAAAGAGCATCTTCCGCAGATACGGCATGGAAGTCTCGACCGTCTTAAGCGGTCAGGAATCCATCGATATCTGCAGAGAGAAAGCCTTTGACATCATCTTCATGGATCACATGATGAGTGGAATGGACGGTGTCGAAGCGATGAAGCGCATCCGTGCGGATGTGGCGGGCAAGAACAGCGAAACGCCGATCGTCGCACTTACGGCGAACGCCATGAGTTCCGCCAAGCAGATGTTCCTGTCGGAAGGCTTTGACGGATTTGTAAGTAAGCCGATCGAGATCGAAGAACTCGAACGTGTTATGAAACAGGTCCTTCCGAAATCCGCGATCACGATGGAAGAACCGGGGGCCGTGGAACAGACAGACGACGAATTCGAGCCTGTTCGCACAGAGCCGTCTCCGAAGGTGGCGAAAGCTTCTCTCAAGGAGCAGCTGAAAGCATATTCCGTAGATCTGGATGTCGGCATGAAATACTGCGCGGGTGATATGCCGTTTTATAAGTCGCTGCTGGTGCAGTTTGCGATAGAGTCGGAAGAAAAAGCTCCGCAGATGGAAAGGTATTATGAATCCAGTGACTGGCACGATTATGAGATATTGGTGCACGCACTGAAGAGCACCTCCAAGATGATCGGTGCCACAGATCTTTCCGAGTCGGCAAAAGCTCTGGAAATGGCCGCGAAAGAAAACCGCGATGAGTTTATCACCGAGAACCACTACAAACTGATGAGTGATTATTCCCGCCTGACGAAAGGGCTTTCTTCGATCCTTTCGGAGGAGATCCGGAAAGCAAAAGAAGAAAAAGCTGAAGAAGCGGATCCTAAGGGACCGGACGATCCCGGAAAGACAGATGATCTGTCTGAAGGAGGCGGGGACGATGAGATCCTCGAGTTCAACCCTGTGGATGAGGAAGGAGGACAAGTATGATCAAGAATCTTCTGGACTATTTATTCCGTCCTTCCAAACACGATAAGACTACGATCCATTCGATCTATGACGGACTTTTGAGAACGACCAACTACATGGTGCTCTTTGTCGTACTGTTTGGAATGGGATTCTTCGTATATTCATTTATCGAGCCGAAGCTTTTTATGAACAGCCTCCCTTATCACCGGGCACTGTATCTGGTGATCCTTCTGTCCGGAAGCCTGTGGTATCTGGTGACGATGCAGATGGCCAAAGGGTCAGAACACCGCTACAGGATCATATCGTTTGCCTATACGGGACTGGCCATCGTCATGTACCTGTTTGTACTGGGTCTTAGCTTCGTCAATCTCCGGTTCAATAACTTCATGGATACGACGCTCTTCATGACGGTATCGCTTCTGGTGCCGATCTGCCTTTATCTCAATCCGATGGAATATCTTTTCATGGCGGTCATGGCTGACAGTATCATGATCTCGATGGTCTATTACGCTTACGCGGAGCGGGCGATCCTGGAGAAGAATGAATTTCTGAACTTCATCATATTCTCCGTATTCCAGCTGGCGATGGGCCTTGTCATGCTCTATACCAAATACTGCCTGCATAAGGAGATCGTTACCGAGATCCGTCAGCACCACGAGATCGAGATCCTCAACAAGGCCCAGAACAGTTTCTTTTCGAACATGAGCCATGAGATCCGTACCCCGATCAACACGATCATCGGATTAAATGAGATGATCCTTCGTGAAGATGTCAGCGAAGAAGTTATGGAGGATGCCGCCAACATCAAGTCGGCAGGTAAGCTCCTTCTGAACCTGATCAACGATATCCTCGATATGTCGAAGATCCAGTCCGGACGCATGCAGCTTCTCGACGCACCGTATCAGACGGGTGAGATGCTCTCGGACCTCGTCGGCATGATGTGGATCCGTGCCAAGGAGAAGAAACTCGAATTCCATGTCGATGTCTCTCCGGATATCCCGAACGATGTGGTCGGTGATGAGGTGCGTATCAAACAGATCCTGATCAATGTATTAAATAACGCGATCAAATATACGAAGGAAGGCTCCGTATCGCTTTCCGTACAAAGTGAGATGATCGACGAAAACACCGTCAATATGATCTACAACGTAACGGATACCGGCGTGGGCATCAAGCCGGAAGATATCCCGTATCTTTTCTCGGCATTCAAACGTGTCGATGAAGATACCAACAAGCATATCGAAGGAACGGGCCTCGGCCTTTCGATCGTCAAGCAGCTCGTCGATCTCATGGGCGGTAAAGTGACGGTCAACAGTATCTACACCAAGGGCAGTACCTTCATCATCGAGATCCCGCAGATCGTCGAGACGCAGACCAAGATGGGTCAGTACGATTTTGACAAGACCAAGAGCCTGGCGACGCATAAGGATTATCTGCCGAGATTTGAAGCTCCGCAGGCCAGAGTCCTCGTCGTCGATGATAACGAAGCGAACCTCATGGTCGTCCAGAAGCTCCTTCGCGGAACGAAGGTGCGTATCGATACGGCATTAAGCGGATCCGAAGCACTGAGAAAGACACTGAACATCAAGTACGATGTGATCTTCATGGACCACCTGATGCCGGAGATGGATGGTATCGAGTGCAAAAACAAGATCATCGACCAGACCGGCGGACGTTCGCGTGAATCTTCGATCGTGATCCTGACCGCCAACGCAGATGAACAGAACCGTGCGCTCTATATGAGAGAGAATTTCGACGGTTATCTCGTCAAGCCTGTAAGCGGAAATGATCTGGAAAATGAACTCTATCGCCTCCTTCCGAAGGAGATCGTACACATTACCGGCAACCGCACCGAGATCGCAGAAGAGACGATCTCCTGGATGCATGGTGACAGAAAGAGAAAGAGAGTCATCATCACCACGGAAAGTGTCGCTGACCTTCCGCAGGATATCATCACCAAGTACGGTATCGCCGTGCTCCCGCATAAAGTAAGTACATCAGAGGGTATTTTCAAGGACGGAAAAGAGATCGATACCCGAGGCGTCTTAAAGTATATGGAGAACAGCGAAAGTACGATGATGCCGACCGCGCCTACGGTAAAAGAAGTCGAGGAATTCTTCGCAAAACAATTATCTATAGCCAATAACATCATTCATATTTCTATCTCCGGTAAGGTAGAGAACAGTGGTTATCCGGTTGCGCTGGAAGCGGCGAAATCCTTCGATAGCGTATTCGTTTTCGACACCGGTCATCTATCGAGCGGTCAGGGACTTCTGGCGATCGAAGCCTGCCGTATGGCGGAAGCCGGAAAGAGTCCGGAGGAGATCCTCGCCCGTATCGAGAAACTGAAGAAGAAAGTACATACCAGCTTCATCGTGGACAATCTCGACTTCCTGGCCCGTGCCAAGCAGGTCGGAAAAGGGATCGCTAATCTCGTCAACTCGCTCATGGGAAGACCGGTCCTCGTCTTAAAGAAAGGAAAGATGGGTCTCGGCATGCTCTATTTCGGTTCGAGAAAGAGAGCGTGGAAGAGCTATATCAACACCTGCCTTAGCAACGATAAGCCGATCGATACGAGGATGCTTTTTGTCACGTATGTAGGGATCAGCAAGAAAGATCTCGACTGGATCCGCGAGCAGATCAACAGAAAGGTCAAGTTTGACGAAGTTTACTTCCAGCAGGCATCTCCGGCCATCGCCGTAAACTGCGGCCCCGGAACTTTCGGACTGCTCCTTCGCGAAAAGGATAAGGAAGATAAGAAGAACTAAAAAAGCGCTATTGCAGCACAAAAAAAGATCCGCCTCGTATGAGACGGATCTTTTGATTTAGAATCATTTTTCTTATCAGTAAGAAATCGGCTTATTAAGACCAAGTGTCTTCTCAAGATCCTGAATATCGTATGTCGCATCAGCGATGGTCTGATAGCTCAGGAAGCCTTCCTTATAAAGACGGATGAGATCCTCGTTGAGGGTGTGCATGCCGAGGGAACGTCCGGACTGCATGGTACCCGGGATCATCTGGATCTTCTCCTCAAGGATGAGGTTCTTGATCGCGTTAGTACCGATCATGATCTCTGTTGCAAGGATACGGCCGGTGCCATCCTTGATCGGCAGGAGCTGCTGGGAAATAACGCCGCGGATGTTCGTCGCGAACTGCTGGCGGATGATCGCCTGCTTGTCAGCAGGAGAACCGTCGATGATACGGTTGATCGTCTGAGCCGCACCTACGGTGTGGAGTGTGGAGAGAACGAGGTGGCCTGTCTCAGCAGCTGTGATAGCGGCTGCGATAGTCTCGAAGTCACGCATCTCACCAACGAAGATGATATCCGGGTCTTCACGCAGAGAAGATGTGAGAGCCTTTGCGAAAGAATCGGTATCACGGTGGAGTTCACGCTGATGGATCATAGCACGGTTGTGCGGGTAGATGTACTCGATCGGGTCTTCGATCGTGATAACGTGCTTTGCTTCGTTCTTGTTGATGTAGTCAACGATAGCAGACATCGTCGTGGTCTTACCGGAACCCGTAGGACCGGTTACCAGGATGATACCGCTTTTACCAGAGGCCATCGTCTTAACGACTTCCGGAAGACCGAGATCTTCGAAATCCGGGATCTGAGCCATAAGGAGACGGATGCTGCATGCGAGATTGTTACGCTGATGATAAACATTAGCACGGATTCTGATCTCGTTGTCGATCATAAGACCAAGGTCGATATCCTCGCCGGCTTCTACACGACGGATCTCTTCATCCGAAAGGATCGTGTAGATCATTGCTAAAGATTCTTCAGCTGTCGGACGCTCGTCCAGAATGTGAAGAACGCCATATCTTCTAACGGCAAGATTCGTACCTACGGTAATATGCACGTCGGAACAATCTTGTTCAATGGCATAATCCATTAATTGCTCAAAAGTCATAAGAACACCTCCGAAATTAGTTATGTTCTTATTATACATTAAAACAATTTCCTTTGACACATATAAATGTGGAGTATATGTGTCGATATTTTGAACTGTTATGTGCTTGCCGAAGACTCTTTCATCTGTTCGTACGTGATCCCGTATTTCATCGCGATGTTGCGTGCGTAGGAAGTGGTATCCGGAGCGCTTCTTTTCACCTTGAATGTATTGACGTTGTTGATGATCTCCATGACGAGACTTACGACCTGACTCTTTCCTTCCCAGGCATTCATGGTCTCCGTATTTTTTGCCAGATCATGAATGTGGGTGTTGAAGATCACGGCTGCGCCTTTTTCCTTCAGGATATGAAGAAGATCGAGCGACAGATAGAGGCCGTCGGTCGAAGATGTCGTCGAATATGTCTCATTGAAAAGAACCAGTGTCCGGTCATCGGTGTCCTGTAAAATGTCGCGTACGCGCTTGGCTTCTTCACCGAGACGGCCGTAGTTCATGGTGAGGTTCTCATCGATCGGGAAGTGCGTCAGGATGTTGCGGAAGGGCATTCCTTTGCACGATCCGGCCGTGACGAAAAGACCGATGGAAGCCATCAGGGAGATAAGGCCGAGACCCTGCTCGAGGATCGTCTTGCCGCCGCGGTTCGGGCCTGTCAGAATGAAGAGACGCTCGTCTTCTTTGAAAGTAAAGTCGTTTTTGACGATCTCTTTTGCACCGCGGATCGCAAGACGGAGATTATAAAAGTTTTGGATCTCCAGATAATGCACATCGGTGTTTTCGATCTGCGGCATGCAGTATTCGTAGCCGTGATCTTTGAGATACGAGGCGAATCGTGCCGAGGCGAGATAGAAGATGAGACCTTCGTACATATCCGTGATGAAGTGCGCGTCGAGTTTGGTGTACTTGATCATGATCTGCTTCATGGCCGAGATATGTCCTTTGAACTGCTTTTCCAGCTTCGGCGCAAGTGCGATCAGGACGGGGTCATTGTACTTCATGCTCTTGACCTGCGCCATGCCGACGTGCTGCGCGCCCTGACCGGAAACGGTGATCGTACTGATCGCGGCAGCGATATTGGAGAAGCGGTATCTCGAGCGTGTGGGATACGGGCGGAACTCGACGGCGACGACCTCGTCGATCGTAAGATCCGAGGTGAAGTTGACACCGATGACCGCACTTTGTACCGCGGAAAGATCATTCAGCATGGTGTCGATATCATCACCGGCCACCTGGAATTCTTCTGTCTCCGTAATGGCCTTAAGCTCATTTCTAAGACGGAGAAGACCTTCGGAGGAAAGCTCGTATTTACTTAATGTTTCGTAGAGAAACTTCGTCGTATTTACATAGAGCGAAAGGGTGCGCAGGTCCGAAAGAAGGGAATAGAGCGCATTGTCCTTGTCAGCCAGTGCTTTTCGCGCACCGAAAAAATCCCGCATCGTGCGGATGTTGGTGAGGGAACTATAAAGCTCTTTTTGAAGCTCCGGATACTTCATGAGATCCAGGAGGATCTGCTGGCGGAACAGGATATCTTCCGTGTTTTCGGGGAGCTGTCCCATCACATTTCTAAGAATGCTCTTTTCTTCCTGGATCGTCGAAAAATGGTGAACGATCTCATCGATCGCCAGATCTTTTAATGTCTCCTCCGGAAGCTGTACGTATTTTCTGTCTGACCCTTCTGCGTAAAGAATATCCATTTCTCGTCTCCTCATGATCGTATGTGTTTTTTGGGGTAATGTGTATCAGGAGTATACCTAATGCAAATATAGGGTCAGAGGAATGATCTATATATCATAATATTAAGATTTATAACATAAAGCGATTATTCTTCTTCGTTGGCAACTGGTTCTTCCGCCATGGGTTCCGGATCACAGGAAAGCGCCGCTTCGATCTCGTCCCAGTACTCTCTTTCGAGCGCGTAGCTTTGCTTTGATGTCTCGTAAAGCTCTGTCTGGATATCGATGCTTTCCTGCACAAGCGGCTCGTGTTTTTTTCGAAGTTTTCTAACAGCTCTGACCTTAAGAAGGTGATAGATCAGGAAAATGAGCGCGATGATCCCTGCCGTATCGAGGACCAGCGTCAGAAGATCCAGATAGATGGCACCGGCGATACCAAAGAGAGCAACGATCACCATAAAGAAAGTAAAGCATATGGCCCCAAGGGTGTCGTGCTCGCCTCTACCCCAGTTATCGATCTGGTTGGAGAACCATCTTTCGCGATCCACGATCTTTGATTCGGATAGCAGGCATTCTCTATGTTTGGCTTCGTGCTTTGCCTGAAGATGCAGGACCTCCGTCTGCTTCTCCTGATACTCCGAAGCAAGTGAAGAGGCTTTCTGGAGATGCTCGAAGTATTCTTTCCCTTTAAGCTCCACTTTCCCGATGCAGTCGGAAAGAAGGGATTCCTCCTTCGGAGATCTTTTTTTCTCAATCGTCAACCGGGTAAGCCGACTGACTTCGGAAGAGGAGAGGAAAAGGCCGCGAAGGACAGAAAAATCGTGCGGCGACTTTTGATACATGAATTCAAATCCGTCTTTTGCCGAACCGAAATCTTCCCGGGCAAGCGCATCATAGGCGAACTTTAAAAGTTCGTCGCTGTTGAAGTAATCGTACTTATAGGTTTTTCCACAGAACGGGCAAAGATAAGTCTGACCATCTGAATCGATCATCAGAGGTGCTCCGCATTCTGTACAGTCATGACTTTGAAGTATCGGCATCTTTATTACCTCGCATCAGGTTTCGGATCCGGTTCGATAGCAAACGCTCCCGTGAGTTCTTTCATGTACTCTTCACGAAGTCCATCATTCTTGCTTTTCAGTTCATCGATTAATAGTTTCAGTTCATCTCTTTGCTTGATCAGCGGAGCGGATTTCTTTTTGAGATTTCGGACAGCGGTAATTTTCCAGATATAGTAGATGAGGATGCCCAGAGAGATCACGCCGGCTGTGATGAAAACGACGATCCATCCGAATGTGAGGAAGAGCCAGACGAGTCCTGCAATAACGCCCCCAAGGATCGCAAAAATGATTTCAACGACATCCCAGCGATCTGTTCCGCGTATGCTCATAACTCCGCCAACGAAAGCCGCGACTGCATCTGAAGCTCTGTGCTTGCGCTTCCATATTTCCTGATTCCACGTGGTGATCTCGGTTTCGACATTTGAATACTTGCCCCGAAGCGCGCTGAGCTCTTCTTCGTTCTTCTCATATTCTTTCGAAAGAGTTCCCGTGTTCTGGATATGGTAGAAGTATTCGCGTCCGCGGAAATCGGCCTTTTCAATGCAGTAGAGAAGCTGAGGGTCATCAGGATCGACAGTTGTTCCTGCGATATCCATCATCTTAAATGAAGCGATCCCTATAGAACAAAGGAGAAGACCGCGAAGGGCGGAAAGGTCGTGCGGATCTTTTTTATGAAGATCGGAAAAGACTTCTTTGGCCGTCGAGAACTCGCCTCTTGTGAGCGCACCGTAAGCGAGCCTTAAAAGGTTTTCATCTGCGAAATAATCGTAGTCATAGGTCATGCCGCAGGAAGGACACAGATAAATACGCTTATCGGTATCGATCAGCATGGCTCCGCCACATTTTTCGCAGTTACGGCTCTGAAAGTAATCCATCCTTTTCCCTCACACATCGGGCGGGTCGATCCGCCCCAAACCACTATTGATATTTTAATACTAAACGGATGGATAAAAAAATTAAAGTTGTAGTACCGCGGACAGCCCTGCTCTATTTCTGCCTTTTCCTTAGACGTGTGAGCAGATCGAGTGTTTTCATCACTCATTTTCATCGCTCATTTTAGTTTGAAAAATGAGCGATGAAAATGGTATACTCGATTTGAGGTGATCGCCATATGAAGAAGAAAGACCCGCCATTTGTTATTACAAATAAGATACTGGCTTTGACGGCGGAGATCTCTGAGCTTGTCGGACGGGTCGCTTCGACTGAAAAACTGTCGACAGATCCGATCCTTCGACGCACCAATCGTATCCGCAGTATACAGGCATCACTGGCTATTGAACAGAACTCTTTGTCATTGGATCAGGTGACGGCTGTTCTTTCTGGGAAACGGGTGCTGGCTCCGCCTAAGGATATCAGGGAAGTAAAGAATGCATACGAGATCTATGAAAAACTGGATCAGCTCGATCCGTTCTCTGTGGAAGATCTTCTCCTAGCGCATCAGGTGATGATGAAAGGTCTTGTGCCGGAATGCGGTGAATTCCGTTCTAAAGATGTCGGTGTTGTAGATCAGAAGGGCAATATCCTGCATTTCGGGACATTACCGGCATATGTTCCGAAACTGGTCTATGATCTACTTGAATGGACCAGAGACAGCAATCTTCCTATGCTGATCAGAAGCTTGGTATTCCATTACGAATTTGAATTGATCCATCCGTTTTCGGATGGAAACGGAAGAGTCGGACGGCTCTGGCAGACACTTCTCCTATCCCGATGGCAGCCTGTGTTCGCCTGGCTTCCGATTGAATCGATCATTCACAATAGACAGGAAGAATACTATCAGGCATTTAACCGGGCAAACGATGAGGGAGATTCCACTGCCTTTATTGAGTTTATGCTGGAAGCGATAAAGAGTGCTCTGGAAGAGATTTCCGGAAGTGGTGCGAATAAGACAGAAATCCGCTGGAGGAGGATCCGGGATTTCTTGTCTAACCATGATGTGATCATGAATGCAGATGTCCGTGAGCTTTTCGATGTATCTGCTGCAACGGCGAATCGGATCCTTTCCGGTTTTTGTGAAGAAGGAAAACTTGTGAAGACCCGTGTCGGAAAATACTGGGGCTATTGTGTCGGAAAGAAGGCAAGAAAAAACCCGTAGGCACAAGGCTTACGGGTTTTGGCGGAGAAGGAGGGATTCGAACCCTCGAAACCCTTTTGGGGTTTACACGATTTCCAGTCGTGCGCGCTCGACCAGGCTACGCGACTTCTCCATAACTGATCGATGCGTAAAGCGTCTGCTTTACGTGCCTTAAAATAATAGCGATTTCAACTGCGTTTGTCAACTGGCAATTTCATATTCGCGGAAGATGTTTCCAAATCACTCCAGGAGCGGGATCTTCAGCTTCTGCGGCTGCTGATAAAGCTCGTACTCGAGGATCAGTTCACGGTCCTTGATGTAGATGGATGTGACTTCGGCCTGACGAAGCGCGTGGATCGTGTTCCAGACGACCGTATCTTCGGCGTCGAAACGCGTCAGATCGTCGGAGGTTAAGATCATGCCCTTGCAGATACCCATCGAACGTCCGAGCAGGAACTTCTTTTCCTTCGAGAAAAGAAACAGCGGGTTATTGATCGGCAGTACATTCGTAAACAGCGTGAAAGCTCTGCCTGAGAGGTGCCTGTGGCAGATCAGGTCGATCAGGGCTCTGTAAGTGGAGTTCTGCTCGCGGCTTGACGGCGTAAGCGGCGGGAACCAGTCAGCGGAAAGGTCACAGCAGACCTGACAGTAGTCCACAACACCGGCAGCGGCCATGAGCGGAACGCCGCAGGCGATCGTCACGGAATTGCCGACGCATTCTTTTAAAAAGCGCATGGCGTCGTACATCTTCTCCGCGCGGGTCTGTGTGGCGGAGGGCTGGATGCAGGCGGCATAGAGGAAATCGAACTTGAAGACCGACACGCCCCAGTCGTCCCGCATCGTCAGAAGTACGTTCTTCAGATGACGCCGGAAAGCAGGGTTGGAAGCGTCGAGACAGTAACATTTGCGCCAGGAAGAGCAGGCCGGAACAGGCTTGCCGTTGGCATCCCGGAGGAGCCAGTCGCTGTGTTTCTTATAGATCTTCGAGTGTTTCTCGCATATGAAAGGAGCGATCCAGATACCGGCGCGGAATCCGGAGCTGATGATCTTCTTTGTGATGGGGTAGATCCCGTGGGGGAAAGATCCCTTCTTCGGGGTCAGCCAGTCGCCGATCGCATTCTCGTAGCCTTCGTCGAGGCAGAAGAGCTGGCAGGGATATCTGACCGCGTTGTCGCTGACGTCCTGGATATCCTTAAGGACCTTCTTCTCGGAAATATCCTGCTGGTGGCGGTACCAGGTCGTAAAACCGGTCACAGGCTTGGCTTGGGTGGAAGAGATCCCGAGCATATCGAAATATTTATCAAAGACTTCGTTTTCCGATCCGTGGATGAAGACGATATCCAAAGCGGTGAAGGCGGAGTCGAAAAAACGCTTGCTCAGGTCTTTTCGGACAGTTAAGGTGCCGGCATCCGTGTCGATGTCGAAGAAGGTAAAGCCCTGCTCTTCGTTCAAAGACCCGAAGAACTTGAGAAGTGATTCCTGACGGACATAGCCGTAGCTGACGCCGTGGAGCCAGCGGTTCTGCTTCGGATAATCGGTGAATTCGCGGTCGCCGGATCGGTCGGTCTTCCTGTGACGGAGGATCCGGGCCGCAGCCTCGGCGGCGAGATTGGTCGTATCGATACTGTATTCTTTACAGACGGTCCAGGACTGATATCCGTTCATGAAGATATAGTCCTTCTTATCGAACGCATAAGGGAAGACGACCGTCAGCTCGACGATCTCGATAGCTTTTTCCGGCGTAAGACGGATCGTCGTCCTTCCGTCGTCGGCCTTCGTGTCGTACTGAAGAAGGTCGCACTTCTCGGAAGAAAGAAGGTCCAGCGTTCTCGAAACGCCGTTTTGTTGAAAGGTTACGGATGCACTTTTCGGCTTCATGATTCTCCCCGGTCTTCTCAAAAAATGTTCATAAACAGTATATTGAGTTTTACGAAAAATGCAAAGAAACTTGTGATGTACATTTTGCCGAAACTGTTCACAAAGCATTTCTTTTCGGTTAAAATAGCGGGGAATTTTCGTTTTTTAGGAGACAACCATGGCCAGGATGCGTAAAAAGAAGAACCTCATTCCGCGTATGGAAGCCTGTTCGGACAGGTTTTTCAGTGACCCGGCGGCAAACCGCGGGAAGTGGCGTGAGGCCTGCTCTATGCCCGAAGACTGCCGTCTCTTCGTCGAGATCGGCTGCGGCAAAGGTCTTTTCTCCGAGCAGATGGCGAAGAAGTATCCGGATGTCTGCTATGTGGCCATTGAGCGCGAACTGTCCTGCTGCCTCCTTGCTATGGAAAAGGCCAAGCGTGCGGAACTGAAGAATCTGTTCTTCATCCCCGGCGATGCTTCCTCGATCCTCGAATACTTCGGAGAAAATGAGGTCGACCGGATCTTCATTAACTTCTGCGATCCCTGGACACGCCAGAACAAGCCGAAGAGACGCCTGACCTACAGAGCTTTCCTTGCGACATACCGCACGATCCTTAAGGACAGCGGCGAGATCCACTTTAAGACAGACAACGATCCGCTTTACGACTTCACTCTCGAGGAGATGAAGGAGATGGGCTTCGAGACGACCTGTGTCACGAGAGATCTCCATAGAAGCGAGTGGAACGAAGACAATATCCGCACGGAATTTGAGACGAAATATGCCGAGCAGGGGATCCCGATCAAAAGAGTCGTAGGGATTAAGCGCGAACTCCTTGTGAAAAAGGACGGTTCGGATATATAATAGGTGGCATCCGAGGTATGATCCGCATCGGATAAAGGAGGGACCCGAAATGGCATTATTTGATCCGAAGAAGAATCAGATCGCGCAGCTGCAGAGATCGATCGAGGATAAGAATCGCCAGATCAGCACATATTACGATGAGATCGGTAAGCTTTATTACCGTCAGTACCGCGATATGAACGCGGATGTTTCGCGCGAGATCAATACCCGCTGTGAAAGAGTTTCCGCTCTTTATGTCGAGATCGAGGAGTGCCGCCTCCGCATCCTCTACGAGCGCGGTTTCAAGGAGTGCAAGAACTGTAAGAAAGAAAACCTTCTCGAGCACGCATACTGCTCCGCCTGCGGAGAGAAATTCCCGCAGAGCAATGACGTATCTGTCGTGACGAGTGTCGATCCGTCCTCATTCGTTGTCGTCGTGCCGGAAGTCTCCCGTATCCCGCAGCAGGCGGAAAGTTATCAGGCTCCGTCTGAACCGGTCGCCCAGGATCCGAACATCCCGCAGCAGATCGATTCCGCAGACGAAAAGGACGTGGACGAACCACAGGAACTGCCTGCTTCCGACTGAAAATAGACGGGATCTTTTGAAGAATAAAGAAAAAAACAGGGGCTCGAAAGTGTCAAATGCTTTCGAGCCCCAACATTATTATTATAGCATAGAATGAAAATTCTCTCTGACACATGTGTTACCATTTTGTGAACCTTAGTTCGATATAATTAAATCGTGGACAGAACAAGGGTCCTCAAATTGAACAATCGGAAGGATGTGATTATATGAAGATCACGACACAGGGAAACGGAATCAAGATCGGCAAGCGTCTGGAGGAAAAAATCGCCGGCAAACTCGCAAAGTTCGACAAGTACTTCGGTGAAGAAGGATCTTTCAACATTAAGATCCATCCGGAGAGGGAACTGAAAAAAGTGGAGATCACGCTGAAGCTTCAGAATCATATTTTCAGAGCGGAGGCGAAAGACGATGACATCCTGAATGCAGTGGACAGAACAGTAGATAAACTCGAGTCCCAGATCAGGAAACAGAAGACGAGGATCCAGCGTCAGAAGAAGGATTACCCGATCATCAATGAATACCTGAACGATATCGTAGAGGAGGATTACGAAGAGGAAGATAACGAACCGAAGATCATTAAGCGTAAGACATTTGAACTGGTACCGATGGAATCGGAAGAAGCCATTCTGCAGATGGAAATGATAGGCCACAGCTTTCTGGTTTATCTGGATGCGCAAACCGGAACAGTCTGTGTGGTATATAAGCGCAAAGACGGTCAATATGGTCTGATAGAGCCTACCTATTAATTCCTTCCAAGCATTTTATTCCTTGTTCAAACAGCCGTTGATTGCGCTTGAACACCTCGGGAGGGGATCTCCAAAAGGGATCCCCTCCCTCTTTTATTTCATAGGGGAGGAGATAAATGATGAAAGTATTTAAGAAGATGATGTCGATCCTTCTGGTGCTGGCCCTTCTTATGGGGATGACGGCATGTAAGTCCGGTTCGGACGAGACGTCGAAGAAGAAAAAAGCGAAGAAGACGGAGACGGTCTCCGTAAACGATAACGACGATGAAGATGATGACGATGATGACGAAGATGACGAAGATGAAGTAGAAACCGTTGATCCGAGCGTGGTCGATGAAGTCATCTCCGCCCCGATCCTGGGAGAGGCAAAACAGATCAACCTAACGACGGATATGGGTGTCAAGGTAGACATCGATGAGGATCTGGATATTCCTTCTGATGCCAAACTTCAGGTCACCCAGATGGAAGAAGAGGTGGACGAGAGGATCGGCGCGCATGTCACGGAATATGAGATCACCCTGGGAGATCTTCATGAACTGGACGGTTTTGTAACGATCCGTCTTCCGTATAACGAGCAGAATATCCAGGCGGGACAGGATCCGGCGGAGTGCGTGGCGGCCATGTACTATAACGAAGATGAGAAGATCTGGGAGCCGGTAATCTATGACGTGGATACACAGGCCAAAGAAGTCATCATCACCACAGATCACTTTTCCGTGTATGGATGTTTTGAATTCGAAAATATCGGCAAGCGCGAAGCACAGGTTACGAATATTGCCAAAGAGATCGAGAGCATCGACCTCGCTACGATCAAGAAAGTTCTGGAAGAATACAGCTACTACGAGTTCCCGGATGAGTCTTGCCGTGCCGCGGCGATTCCTTTTGTGGAAGATTCTTTCAAAGCGTTTGTGAATAATACCAGCGATGCAAGCACCTATGTGGGAAACATCATTACAAATCTCGTAAATATGGCCGGCGGAGATGAGTGGACCAAGCAATATCCGAAGATGGGCACTATTTACGATTGCCTCGGGAAAGCCGGACTGGCCTGCTCTGTCGCGGCTTATGCGATCCATTTAAGTAAGCAGGATAAGACCAGTGATGATATTCTTAATCTTTATAAAGAGACAGCCTATCTTCTGGTCACAGTCTCGGGCATGACGACACTCGGCTCGATCGCGGCGGCGGTCTGGGTCGTCGATGTGGCGCTGGAAAAATCCATGGGATTTGTATATGACATGGTAAAAGAAGATGAGAGAAAAGCGTATCGCTACTACATGGGCCAGAGTGATTTCAACCATAAACCGATGAACCGTAAGGACTGGAGAAAAGTCATCTACGAAACGGCGAAGAAAGGGATCTATGATCCGACTTCAGGAACGCCGATCAAGGATTTCGATGCCAATCAGGCCATCATGAAAAAGATCGATGATTATTGTAATGAATACTGGAATCTTTCGGAAGAAGACAGACGTCTTGTGAATCTGAAGGTCGGGCAAAAAGGAGCCTGGAATCCGAGTTCGAGTATCAGGGAAGCAATCACCAATGAGTATAAGGGAGAACTTCTCGATGACCTGCAGGGTGTTTTCAATGCAGTGGAAAAACAGCTTCTTAATGAGGCAAAAGCTTCCGCGATCAAAGAACTCAACAAACTCAAGAAGTACTTTAACGAAACGACCACGGTTAAGATCCATGAAGTGGTCGAAAAAGGAAAGAACCCCGCGTATGCCGGATATAAGGTGGTTTTCGGGCCTCTTAGCAAGGCGGCGGACATGGCAGATTGGACAGTGATGCTGGACGATAAGGGCTGCGCAAATGTTCCTATCACCTGGATCGGATACATTCTGGCCGGAGAACCAAAGGAGGTACGACTATATAAACCGGACAAGGATCCGACGAAAGTCAAACCGCTCGCGCGGATCCCGTTTTCGATCAACAGTCCGGATGTGGAACTGAAATTCGACGGGGGGATCCCGGAAGAGTTCCTCGGGTCTTATACGGGGTCACTGACGATCACCAATCTGGAACTCACGCAGGAAGCCTATGAATACATAAAGGAGCAGTCTAAGAACGCAGATCCCGAAGAAGGCTCGATCAACATCGACTACAGTCAGTACAGCAAGCCGGAGTGCGATGCGATGCTGATGAGCATGATCGAAGAGGAGGGAAAGAAGAACTGGACGATCTCTGATCTGACGATTGCATCAGAAGATCCTTCCAGCGGACAGTGTGACATCACTATCACTCTGGATCTGAAGGAAGGCGGGACATCGAAGGTCACGCTCAAGGCGCTCTATCAGGACGGAGCCTTCTCGTTCTCGGGAAGCGTACCGAATGTTGCTGAAGCAGCGCGCCTTTTCGGTGGAGATGATACGCAGGCAAAGGACATCCAGTTCGAGGGCGTGATCAAAGCGGAGGAGAAAAACGGCAAAATCACCCTCAAAGGCGACGGGATCGTCATGCGTTACTGGGAACTTCAGACCGGAATGCATATGGAAGATATCACCATGTCGATCGAGGCGACGAAGTCATAGTTTCATGTATCCGTTTATTCATCTTTTCGGAAAAACGATAGCAAGTTATTACGTGTGTGCCGCGCTGGCAGGGATCGTCGGATTCCTGCTGGCGGCACACATGCTTGGCCGTCTGAATAAAAAGGAGAATAAGGATCTCCCGTCCGGCGGAAGATCTCCCTGCCTTTGGTGCTTTCTGCTTCCGGCCGCTATGGAAGTACTGGCCGTTATCGGCGCAAGACTTCTGAATGTGGTCTTAAACCCGGATGTGTATAAGAAAGGTTTTTCTGCTTTTTCGATCTCCTATCGCCAGCTCTCGCTCATGGGAGGCCTGATCCTCGGTCTTTTGGGGATCCTGCTCTTTTGTGCCATATGGAAAAAAGATCCGCGAAAGATCCTGGACGCATTTACGATCCCCTGCGCGACCGGCATCGTGATACTGAAAATCGGGTGTTTTCTTAATGGCTGCTGCGCCGGAAAAAAGACGGATCTTCCCTGGGGGATGGTCTTCCCCGGGAATGATGCGCAGATGAAAGCGCAGGATATTCTTCGTCTCTTCTATAGTGGCCCCGTGAAAGTTCACCCGACCCAGCTCTATGAGATCTTAGGGGCTTTGATCGCACTTACCCTCGCGCTCCTTCTTCAGAAAAAAGCCGGCCCCGGCGGGATGGCGGCTGTGTTTGCAGGAACGTTTAGTATCGCAAGATGGATCGTGCTTCCCTATCGTGTACTTTCTTATCCGAAATACATTATTCATATCGTATATCCGATCCTCTACGGCATGATCGTACTCCTTTGCCTCGGATATGTGCTGTGGAGTACCGGTGCTTTTCGAAAAGAGAAAAACACACCGCCGGTAGCTGAATAACTATACCGGAGGTGAAAAAACCTCCTGAGAATTAGACTGCTGGTAACTGTTTTCTGTCTTTCATCTTATGTTAGAATCTCTCTAGGAAAAGGGAAGCTATTCCAAAGAGGAAACCAAGGAACATGAGTAAGAAAGAAAAAAAGAAAACCGACAAACTGTCATTTAAACGGACGGTGTCGAACAATGTGTTCGCCATGAAGATTGCGGGCAAGTACAGCCGTGCCATGGTCATAGCCGGATTGCTCTACGCGATCTTCGGCTATTTCGAATGGGTGTATTTCGATGGTATCTTCATGCGAAAACTCATTGAAGCACTCGATACCGACGCGCCGTTCCGATCGGTCATGATGTTCATCATCATCACCGGTGCGGTGTTCTTCGTACTCAATCTCTATGAGAAGTACGCGGACAACGTGATCTTCCCGCTGGGGGCGGTCAAGCTCTACGGCGGCGTGTATAAGGAGCTTTTCGCGAAGGCGAAGAACGTGGAGCTCCGGTGCTACGAAGATTCGGACTTTTACGATAAGTACACGATGGCGATGGATGGTGCCGAAGAAAAGATCTTCACGATCATAAGAAGTTTCTGGGAGTTTCTCGTATCGATCCCGGCCTTGATCGCAGTCTTCTACTTCATGTTCGATATCGATCATTACGCGGTGCTTTTTATCGTCTCGCCGCTGATCGGTAACTTCATCTTCGGCAACTATAAGCAGAAGTACGAGTACAAGCGCTACCAGGCGCAGGTCCCGAACAACAAGGTGCATAACTACGTCAACCGCATGATGTATCTGCCGGATGGCGCCAAAGAAATGCGTCTGTCGAATGTTTTCGAGCTTTTAAAAAAGCAGTATAAGAGCGCGACGAAGAAAAACGTCAAGGCGGCGGTCAAGTATGCGTTTGCCAACTGCGTGCTCTCCTTCTGGCGCATCACATTCACCTTCACGATCATCTTCGAAGGCGTGCTGCTCTACGCGATCTACCGTGTTCTCGTGAGCCACACGATCACGCTGGCGCAGATGGCGATCATGACGAGCCTGATGGTCGCGATGACATGGATCCTGATCCGTGCTTTCGAGAACATCATGAACCTCATCAAGAACGGTATCTTCGTCAACAACCTTAGAACTTTCCTCGAGTACGAAGAGAAGATCCCGCAGGATCAGAAGGGCGATATGCCGGGCGAATTTGAAAGCCTCGAATTCGAAAATGTATGTTTCTCATATAAGGACGAGGAGACGATCAGGGATCTGTCGTTCCGTATCGATAAGGGCGACATCGTAGCGCTCGTCGGACATAACGGCGCAGGAAAGACGACGATCATCAAGCTGCTTCTCCGGTTCTACGATCCTTCTTCCGGAAGGATCCTCTTAAACGGAAAGGACATCCGCGAGTATGATCTTCAGGCCTACCGGCGCCTCTTCGCGACGACGTTCCAGGATTTTGCGATCTTCGCCATGAGCATCAAGGAGAATGTCCTGATGGGCCGCCATTACGAAAACGAAGATGAGATCGTGCATCGTTCTTTGCGCCGCGCGGGCATTCTCGAAAAAGTTGAGTCGCTTCCGGATGGCGTTAACACCGTAATGACCAAAGAGTTCGATGAGAACGGCGCGGTCTTCTCCGGAGGACAGCATCAGAAGCTCGCGGTGGCGAGAACTTTTGCAAAAGAATCGCCGGTCAAGATCTTCGACGAGCCGTCTTCGGCACTCGACCCGATCGCCGAGTACGATCTTTTTAAGAACATCATGAAGGAAGGAAAAGACCATACGATGGTATTCATCTCGCACCGCCTTTCTTCCGTCAAGAACTGCGACAAGGTCTTCATGCTCGAAAAGGGCACGATCATCGAGCGCGGCTCGCATAGAGAACTGATCGATGCGCATGGAAAATACGCGAAGATGTATATCCGCCAGGCCATGAACTATCTGGCCGTAGAAGATGAAAAGGAGGTGATCCTGTGAGTTCGAAACAAGGTAATACCGATAAAAAAGAAGAGAAGATCAAGCAGAAGACCTCGCAGGTCATCAAGAACAATTTCTTCTTCATGAACATGATGTTCAAGGCTTCTCCGAAGTTCGTCCTTTTCCCGGCGCTCGATGCGATCCGCGGCGAGGTCTCGATCTTCATCGAGCACGTCTTTCTCATCGGATTCGTCCTCGAGGCGGCGGAGTTCAATTACTCCTTCCGTAGAGTGGCTTTCATGATCATCCTGATCGCTTCGCTCATCACGCTCGGCATGGTCTTCACCGTATTAGCAGGTGACTATATGCAGGAGAAAGAGCGCCCGAAGGTCAGAGAGAAGATCAAGCTCCGTCTTTACGAAAAGGCCCGTTCCGTCGACCTTGCCTGCTATGACGATCCGGACTTCTATAACAGCCAGGTGCTCGCGATCTCCGAGGTCGATAAACGGATCGACAGCACGATGGAATTCATCAAGAGCGTTCTTTCGGGACTGACTGTCGTTATTCTGACCGGCAGCTACTTCCTCATCAAGGACAAGTTCTCGATCCTGTTCGTGCTGGTCTCCTTCATCCTGAGCTACGTATTCAATCAGGTATATAACAAGCTCTCGTATAAGGTGCGCATGCGCCGCTACCCGCCGGAGAGAAAACGCGAATACGTCAAGCGCGTGTTCTACCTGAAGGATTATGCCAAGGAGATCCGTCTCGATCCGGAGGTCACGGGTGTGCTCGAGGAGCGATTTGCCAAGGCGAACGAGGAAGTCTATGAGGCCGAAAAGTCGATGGCGAAGAAGAAGTTCGGTGTGGCTTTCCTGAAGAATTATCTCTTCGGGGACTTCATCGGTGATACGCTCTATGTCGCGTACCTCATGTACCGCTACATCATCAGCAAAGCGATCTCGCTGTCGTCGGTGGTCATGCTCTGTCACCGCTTCGGCGATCTGAAGAGAAACCTTCGCGTCTTTACCGAGACCTATCCGAAGGCCTGCGAGACGAGCCTTTATATCCAGAAGATCCGCGACTTCCTCGACTACGAGCCGAAGGTCGTTTCCGAAAGCGATGTGAAGCCGTCTTCTACGTCAAAAGAACTGGTCCTTCAGGATGTGGGATTCTCCTATAAGAAAGATCTCCCGGCAGTCCTTTCCGATATCTCCATGAAGGTAAAGCCCGGAGAAAAGATCGCGCTCGTCGGTTACAACGGTGCCGGTAAGACGACGCTCGTCAAGCTCCTGATGCGTCTTTACGATACGACGGAAGGCAAGATCCTCGCCGACGGCGTGGACATCAGAGATTACGACCTTGAGGCGTACCGCGACTCCATCGGTACGGTATTCCAGGACTTCGAGATCTTCGCGGGCACTGTAAAAGAAAACGTGATCCTCGATACGACCGATCACGCAGATAATGCACGTATCGATCAGGCGCTGAAAGATGCGGGACTTTCCCGCCGTGTGGATGCGCTTCCGATGAAGCTTGATACTCCTTTGACGCATGAGTTTGCCGAAAAGGGTGTGGACCTGTCCGGAGGCGAGCAGCAGAAGCTGGCGATCTCGCGTGTGTTCTACCAGAACGCTTCTCTTATGATCCTCGACGAGCCGTCCTCGGCTTTAGACCCGATCGCCGAATATCAGCTCAACCACGCCATGATCGAAGCGACGAAGGAAAAGACAGTCATCTTCATCTCGCACCGTCTTTCGACCACGCGTCTTGCAGACCGTATCTTCATGCTGGAAGAGGGCCGCATCGTCGAAGAAGGCACGCATGAAGCACTCCTTGATAAGAAGGGGAAATATGCACAGATGTGGAAGGCACAGGCTGGAGCCTATATCGAAGTTTAATACGAAAAAACAGCCTGGCGCTGGTCCTCGGGCAAAGCCCTGCGGAATCGCGCTGCGGCTGTTTTTTCCGTATTCCGTAGTTAGGAGAAATATTAAATGATATGATAACCACGAGCAAAAAAAAGAGGTTTCGACGTGCCTCCGCAGGCGCTATGCGCCGAGGACAGCACAAGAAAACTCTTTTTTGTAAATTATTGAAGTTGTTCGTCGGCGAGGATGATCGGTTCTCTTTTGTTGTAGCAGACGATGGTGGCGCGACTGCCTTCTTCTAAGAGCTGCAGGGTCTTATTCGAGAAGACGGGCATGGCGTCCATGGTCTCGCCGTTTTCAGAGGTGAAGGTGACAGCATCATAGTAAAGACCGCTGTCGTTGCTGGCGCTGACCTCGCGCTTATTGGAGACGATGCCCTTACAGACTTTACAGGTCCAGGCGGGCATGTCTTTGACAACGGTGTAGATGAGGACAGCTCCGGCCAGCGCAAGTATGAGCGCCGTGAACCATTTGAGACGTCCCGGGATCAGGAAGATCGCGAGGATCGCGAGGATCGAGCATAGAAGCCAGATGGTACCGCGAAGATTCAAAACACGGAAGATCCGCTTCTTCTCTTCTTTCGAAGCATCACGAAAAGTAAGTGATGAAATGTCGATATCCATAGGTTCCTCCCGCTGACTTTCGAAAAGTCACGCATATAGTAACATATACGCGTCCTACGGGCAAATCACTGATGTTTAATGATGAATTTTTAGTATTATTTCCCCTGCCTATCCTGTACAATGAAAGCAGGACCAGAAACTTTCAAGTAGAACAGGAGGATTGGGTATGTTTACAAGAACGATGAATGGCTTCGATAAACCGGTATCACTTCTGGGCTTCGGATGCATGCGTTTTCCGACGCTTTCTGACGGATCTATCGATAAGACCCGCGCCCGTGCAATGCTGCTTCGTGCGCATAAGATGGGTATCAACTATTTCGATACGGCCTATCCGTATCATGGCGGAAACTCCGAGTATGTTGTCGGCGAAGTTCTTACGGAACTTCCGAGAGATTCGTATTTCCTCACGACCAAGCTTCCTGTCTGGGAGATCAAGACAAGAGAAGACGCCGAGAAGATGTTCGAAAAGCAGCTCGGAAAATTAAAGCAGGAATACCTCGACCTTTATCTTCTCCACGCCATGAACGAAGAGCGGTTCGAGGAGATGGAGAAGGCCGGTGTCATCGATTTCATGTTTGACTTAAAGAAGCAGGGGAAGATCAGGAACGTGGGATTTTCGTTCCACGATGACTACCCGGTATTCGAGAAGTGGATCAAGGCGTATCCGTGGGATGCCTGCCAGATCCAGTTCAACTTTATGGATGTCGAGAACCAGGCGGGGACAAAGGGCTTAAAGCTTGCCGAATCGCTGGGCATCCCGGTGATCGTTATGGAACCGATCCGCGGCGGATCGCTCTGCATGTATCCGAACGATCTTCTTTCTGAATTGGACGCACTTCGTCCCGGAAAGTCAAAAGCCTCCTGGGCACTTCGCTTCGTCGCTTCTTTTGAAAACGTGAAGGTCATCCTCTCCGGCATGTCCGCCGAGGACCAGCTCGAGGATAACCTCGATACCTTCAACCGCTACGAGCCGATGACCGAAGAAGAACTTGCCGCGATGGGAAGACTGAAGGAAGCGCTCGATGCGCGCGTGTTTAATCCCTGCACCGGCTGCAGATACTGCATGCCGTGTCCGGGCGGACTCGATATCCCGAAGATCTTCCGCATCTGGAACGAATACGGAAAGTACGGAAACGTCGGGCACACCAAGTGGGAGTGGAGCATGCTGAAAGAGGAAGAAAAGCCTGAAAACTGCATGTGGTGCGGTGCCTGTGAGGAGCAGTGCCCGCAGAAGATCAGTATCCGCGAGCACCTCGTCAAAGCCGGCGAAACGATCTCCGCTCTCTGATTCCAAAGGACTCCAAAAGAGGCGTGGAATGGGTCTTTTCGCGAGGAAAACAGCGCAAATATGCAATTTTCGTTGACGAACGCGGATTTTTAGAGTAATATATGTCCTGTTTGAAACCGATAGATTTGGGTTTCCTAAGTTTAATGCACGGAAGGAGGGATAACAAGTGTCGGAAATCAGACTTAAAGAAAATGAGTCCCTTGACAGTGCTTTGCGTCGTTTCAAGCGTTCCTGCGCTCGTTCTGGTGTACTCGCTGAGGTACGTAAGAGAGAGCATTACGAAAAGCCTTCTGTACGCCGTAAGAAGAAGTCGGAGGCGGCTAGAAAGCGCAAGAGATAATCACTCTTATTGAAATTAGCAAACGAAAGCCTGCTGGAATTATCCGGCAGGCTTTTTTATTGCCGATGAAAGGAGTCTGACAGATGACCTTTGGAAGATTTCCTAAAAAACCCTGGCGAACATATACGAATTCTTGTTAGCCATGCCTAACAAAGTAGGATTGATAGCCATACACATATGAAATATAATACATATGAACGGATGTTCATATGTTGAACCGTTCACCACATTAAAACACGGAAGTGACGGCTCGATGACAGGGGGGGAGCAATCCGGATCTTCCGGGAAAGACATCAGAGGTAATAGTTATGTCCGAAGTAGAATTCTTAAAAGTATGTAATGTATGTAAATCGTTTGGTGAAGGCGACAGCCGGCAGGAAGTCTTAAGAGGAATGGACTTCACCGTCGCAAAAGGAGAGTTCTGTGTGCTCCTCGGGCCTTCAGGTTCCGGTAAGTCCACGCTTCTTAACATCATCGGCGGGATCGACAGTGCCGATGACGGATACATCTCGATCGCCGGTGACAAGCTCCGGGACATGGATGAGAAGACGCTCACCCGCTACAGAAGAAAGCACCTGGGCTATGTATTCCAGCTTTATAACCTGATCCCGAATCTGAATGTAAAGGAGAATATCGAGGTTGGCGCCTATCTTTCAGATAAGCCCCTGGATATCGACGAACTTCTTAATACGCTCGGTCTTTGGGAACACCGCTATAAGCTTCCGAATCAGCTCAGTGGCGGCCAGCAGCAGAGGACCTCGATCGGCCGCGCGATCGTAAAGAACCCGGATATCCTCCTTTGCGACGAGCCGACAGGTGCACTTGACTACAACACCAGTAAGGAGATCTTAAAACTCATCGAAGACGTCAACCGGAAGTACGGGAACACCATCATCATGGTCACACACAATAACGCGATCTCCGACATGGCCGACCATACGATCAAGCTCCGTGACGGCAAGGTAAGAAAGAACATCACAAACGACAACAAGATCTCCGCAGTAGATCTCGACTGGTAAGCGGAGGAGAAAATCATGGCAACAAATATCAAGAAAAGTGAGGGAACCGCGTATGTTCCGGGTGCCGTTTCTTCGAAAAGGAAAGTTGGAAACCCATTGAGAAAGCGCCTTTTCCGTGAGATGAAAAAAGACTGGAAGAAGTACTTCGTTCTGTTCCTCCTTATGGTATTTATGATCGGCCTGGCTTCCGGAATCGACGTCGGAAACGACAGCATGATGGCCGCGATCGATGAATCCTATGAAAAATACTCGATCGAGAACGGACACTTCGAACTTCACAGTAAGCCCACACCCGAGCTTCTTAAGGAGATCGAAAGCGAAGGCATCACCGTCTATGAGCAGTTCTATAAAGACCTGTCCGAGAGCAGGAAGGCTCCGATCGAAAAGACGGAAGACGATAAGGATGTCACTGTCCGTATCTTTAAGATCAGGACCGAAGTAAACCGCGCCTGCCTCATGAAGGGTGCAATGCCGCAAAAAGCAGGCGAGATCGCGATCGATAAGAACCACGCCGATGCCAACGGCATCAAGGTCGGAGACACTCTCTATATCGGGGAGGAGGCTTTTACCGTATCCGGACTGATCTCCTCTTCGGACTACACCACGCTCTTTAGAAAGAACTCCGACTTCATGTTCAATGCGATCGATTTTGATATTGCCGTAGTAACGCCGGAAGCATGGGAATCTCTTCCGTCCTCGATCTTCTATCAGTATGCATTCATGTATAACGAAGCACCGGCCACTGATTCGGAGCAGAAAGAAAAGGCGGATGCCCTGATGGAAAAACTGGCAGTCCTTTCGGCGACAGGTGGTTTTACCGATGAAAAAGAAACGGCCGAGGAACTGAAAAATAAGATCCAAAGCCAGGATCCGGAGACGATGCAGATCCTTTCGGAAAAGGCGGGGAGCATCAACGAGCTTACGGACTTTGTTCCGGAATACGCCAACCAGGCGATCCACTTCGCGCCGGAGGATATGGGTTCGGATAAAGCGATGATGTCTGTTCTGGCATATGTTTTCATCGGCGTGCTGGCCTTTATTTTCGCGATCACGACCAGTAACACCATCACCAGTGAGTCGGCGGTCATCGGAACACTTCGTGCGACCGGCTATACGAGAGGGGAGATCCTCCGCCACTACATGCTCGTTCCGATCATTGTGACACTTCTGGCATCGGCCGCCGGAAATGCCGTCGGATATACGATCTTTAAGGATGCGGCCGTGTCGCTGTACTATAATTCCTACAGCCTCGTGACCTATGAGACACGATGGAATATGGATGCGTTCCTTACGACGACGATCCTTCCGATGCTGCTGATGATGCTCATCAACTTCATCGTCATCTACAGAAAACTGCGCCTGTCGCCTCTTCGTTTCCTTCGCAAAGATCTTCGCTCCTCGAAGAGAAAAAAAGCGATGAGACTTCCGTCCTGGAGCTTTCTTAAGAGATTCCGTCTTCGTATCCTCTTCGATAACATGGGCGGATACCTCGTACTGTTCGTCGGTATCGCGTTCGTTATGCTGATGCTCGCTTTTTCGATCGGACTTCCGGAGACGCTCGACCACTATAAGGGCCAGATGGATGAGAACCTGATCTCGAATTATCAGTATGTCCTGAAGGGCTATAAGGACGAAGAAGGCAATGTCATTGCCACTTCGGAAGAGTCGGCGGAGAAGTACTCCGTGACCTCGCTTGAGACCATCGGCGGCGCACATAAAGGTGAGGAGATCTCCGTGTACGGCTATGAGAACCAAAGTCAGTACATCCGGATCGGCGAGGCGCTTTCGGGAAATGAAGTATGGATCTCGTCTCCGTACCAGAAGAAGTTCATGCTTAAGGTGGGCGACACGATCACTCTCAAGGAAAAGTACGAAGATAAGTCCTACGATTTCGTGATCAGGGGCATCTACGACTACGACGGCGCACTCTGCGTATTCCTTCCGCAGGAAAACTTCAATAAGACCTTCGGGCTGGATGCGGATGCATTTACCGGATTTCTGTCGAACAATGCGATCTCGGATATCGATTACGAGAACATCTACACCGTCGTGACCCTGGAAGAGGTCATGAGCATCGCGACACAGCTCGACCACTCGATGGGCGGCATGATGGATATGGTCGCCTGGGTGTGCCTCGTTATGGCGATCCTCATGATGTATCTTCTCACGAAGATCATTATCGAAAAAAACAGTACCTCCATCTCGATGGTCAAGGTGCTCGGCTATGAAAACAAAGAGATCAACAGCCTCTATATCCTTCTGACTTCGCTGGTGGTCATCGTGAGTGCGATCGCTACTGCGGCACTGGCGATCCTGGGCCTTGCGGGTGTATTCCGCCTCTACATGAACTCCTTAAACGGCTGGTTCGACGTATATATCAGCCCGATGGGCATAGCAAAGATGATCCTGATCCTCGTTGTCTCCTATGCGATCGTCGCGATCTTCGACATGATGCGCATCAAAAAGATCCCGCTGTCTGAAGCGCTGAAGAACGTAGAATGAGATTCATAATACCCTCCTACACATAAAGACAGAACGCCATTTCCTGATCGATCCTTCGAAAGGAATCCTTCGGGGAATGGTGCTCTGTATTTAATATCTTATGCTACAATAAATATAAGCTATGAATTTGGAGTTTTTTACGTGATCCTTCTTGAGAAGAAGTGGCGTTTGCCCGATGATATGAATATCGAGGCGAAGGAGGCTTCGGATACTGCGTCCTCGCTTCTTTCCCGGCTTTTGTCTGCCCGCGGGATAGATACCCCGGAGCAGGAGGCTCTTTTCCTTTCGAAGAATCCCACGGAGTGGCATGATCCGTTCCTCATGAATGACATGCGTGTCGCCGTGGACCGCATAAAGACCGCCATCGACGGACAGGAAAAGATCCTCGTGTGCGGAGACTACGATGCCGACGGCATTACGGCTACGGCCGTCCTTTCCTCCTTTTTAAGAAAACTCGGCGCGCAGGTCGACCATGTCCTGCCGAACCGCCTTACAGAGGGATACGGCATTACCGATAAACTCGTCGAGAGGATCGAGAAGAAAGAGCCGTCCCTGGTCGTGACTGTGGATTGCGGCGTGGCGAACGAGGACTCGATCCGCACCCTGATCGAAGAGGGGATGGACGTGATCGTCACGGACCACCATGAGGTAAAGGATTCCCTTCCTCCGGCCCTGGCTGTCCTCGACTGTAAAAGACCCGATAATTCCTATCCGTTCGTTCATCTTTGCGGCGCGGGCGTGGCCCTGAAGCTGATCGATGCGATCAGTTCCGTGTACCCCGGAAAAGTCAAAAAGGACGAGTGGAGATCTTATCTGGATATCGTGGCGATCGGCACCATTGCCGACGTCGTAAGCCTTACCGGAGAAAACCGTACCATCGTTATGGAAGGCCTTCGCGAGCTTCCGAACAGTACACATCCGGGCCTGAAAGCACTTTTGGACCTCGTGCGTTCGAAGTCGAACTATATGGACAATTCTATCTCTTCCACGGACGTCAGTTTCCAGATCGCCCCGAAGCTCAATGCGACCGGGCGTCTCGGAGATGCCGAGAGATCACTGGAACTTCTTCTGACGGACGATCCGGTCCGCGCAGAGGAACTCGCGCAGGAACTCGTTTCGGAAAATACGAGACGGCAGGAGATGGAACAGGCGCTTCTCGATGAAGTCGTCAGCAGGATCGAATCCGACCGGCAGCTGATTTCCGGCATGAAGAACAGTTCCATGCCGATCGTGGTGGCCGGCGAGAACTGGCATATGGGTATGCTCGGTATCGTGGCGAACCGCATCGTCCAGCGTTACCAGCGCACTGCGATCGTCTTTACCCATGACACTTCCGCGCCGGATGTATATAAGGGAAGCTGCCGGACCGCCGGTGATTTCCCGATCCTCGACTGCTTTAAGTTCTGCGGGGATACGGTCCAGCAGTATGGCGGACATAAGCGTGCGGCAGGCGTGGCGGTAGAGATCGGAAAATACGCTCAATTTCTCGAGAAAGTAAGAGAATTCGCATCTCTTCGGAATACTGACGATGATCTGATGTCACTTCCGATCGATATGCAGATCTCTCCTTCCGACCTGACGCTGGACCTGGCACAGGAGATTTCAGAATTCGAACCTTTCGGCGAAGGAAACAGAGAACCTGTCTTCCTTCTTTCCAGTGTACGTGTGACCCAGCCGCGCGGCTGCGGCCCCATGAACCGCCACCTGAAGATGAACCTTTCCTATAAAGATCCGAAGGACCAGAAAGAAAAAGCCGTGGACGCCATTGCCTTTAACGCAGGGGAGTGGGCGGATATGTTCGTGGAAGGATCTTTTGTAGATGTACTAGTAAAGCTCGGGATCAATACATGGAACGGGAATAGCCGCCTTTCCCTCAATATCCTGGACATCCATTTCCGAAAGACCGGAGATCCGCTCTGGGATACGCCGCAGGTATTAGAGAACCTTTACCGGAACCGGCTTCCGCTCCGTCAGGTCGCCATGCTCGGGAAATGTGCTCCGCCGGAGCTTCGCCCGACAGGTGAGGAGATGACGGTCCTTTACCGTTTCCTGGCCGATAATGCGAAAGAAACGACGAATCTGTGCGACCTGTCCCTGCTTTCGAGGCTGATTGCCGGACGGTGCAAAAAGCAGATCCATCCCTTCAAGATCTCCCGGGCCATGGATATTTTCCAGGAGGCGGGACTTCTCGATCTGATCCGCATCAACGACGAAAGGATCTGTTTCCGCTTGCTATCTGTGCAGGGGAAGGTTAAACTTCAAGAAACAAAAACATTCCAGGTGCTTTTCCAGGGAGTGGAAAAGTAACCGGAAATGTTGTAGGATATGACAACAGGAAAAGGCTACCATATGGGGAGAAAGACCTTTGAGGTCAGGGTTTGAAAGATGAGTGGCGAGAAGAAAAACGAAGAATTATCTCCGGACGTTTCGCAGATGTTTGAAACGCTCAGAGATGACACGATGCCGGAGGACGTCAGCGAGGAGATCTTAGAACTTCTCGATGAGGTCATCACGAAGTACAGGTCCTATTCGGAAAAAGACGAGTCGGACAGGATCCGCCGCGCGTTTGTTTTCGCATATAAAGCCCACAGCTCCCAGAAAAGAAAGTCCGGCGAACCGTATATCATCCACCCGATCGCGACGGCGCAGATCCTGACGGAACTCGAAGTCGATACAGATACACTGGTGGCGGCGCTTCTGCACGACACCGTGGAAGACACCCCGGTCACGGCTGAACTTCTGACCGAGATATTCGGCGAGGATGTCGCCCTTCTCGTAGATGGCGTCACCAAACTCGGCCGTATCCCTTATTCGTCCAAAGAAGAGCAGCAGGCGGAGAACATGCGTAAGATGTTCCTGGCGATGGCCAAGGACATCCGCGTCATCCTCATAAAGCTTGCAGACCGTCTCCATAACATGCGTACCATGAAGCATCAAAGTCCGGAAAGACAGAAAGAGATCTCCATGGAGACGAGAGATATCTACGCGCCTTTGGCCCACCGTCTCGGTATCTATAAGATCAAGTGGGAACTGGAGGACCTCTGTCTCCGCTACACGGATCCGGATGCTTACTATGAGCTTGTCGGCGCGATCTCGCAGAAGCGTTCCGAGAGAGAAAAATTCCTGGAGAACGTGGTCGGTGAGATGTCCGAGAGGATCTCGAAGATGGGTATCCATGCCGAGATCGAAGGCCGTCCGAAGCACTTTTACAGCATCTATAACAAGATGAAGAACCAGGACAAGCACCTCGACCAGATCTACGATATTTTCGCCTGCCGTATCATCGTGGATACGGTGTCGGACTGCTATGCGGTCTTAGGTCTTGTACATGAGATGTATTACCCGATGCCGGGCCGTTTTAAAGACTATATCGCCATGCCGAAGCCGAACATGTACCAGTCGCTCCATACGACGGTCATCGGTAAGGAGGGCATCCCTTTCGAAGTGCAGATCCGTACACTGGCCATGCACAGAACGGCGGAATACGGTATCGCGGCGCACTGGAAATATAAGGAGAGCGGAAACTCCAACGTCAAGGCGAAGAACACGTCTTTCGACAACAAGCTTTCGTGGCTCCGTCAGATCCTCGACTGGCAGGGCGAGTCCAAAGATGCCAGCGAGTATCTCGATTCCCTGAAGACCGGCCTTGTGGCGGAGGAAGTATTCGTCTTTACCCCGAAGGGCGACGTGATCTCCCTGCCGCTTCATTCCTGCCCGATCGACTTTGCCTACAGCATTCACAGCGGTATCGGTAACCGCATGTACGGCGCCAAGGTCAACGGACGTCTGGTCCCTCTGTCCTATGAGCTCCAGAACGGCGATATCGTCGAGGTCCTTACCTCCGAGCAGATCAAGGGTCCTTCCCGTGACTGGCTCAAGATGGTCAAGACTTCCGCCGCAAAATCGAAGATCAACTCCTGGTTCAAAAAAGAATCCAGAGACGATAATATTCTTCTGGGAAAAGATATGGTCGAGCGTGAGATGAAGAAGCTGGGCTTTGCTCCGCAGCAGCTCCTGCAGAAGCCGTTTATCGAGACGATCCTCAAAAAGACCGCGCAGAATACCCAGGATGACCTTTATGCCGCGATCGGCTATGGCGTGATCACGGCCCAGAAAGTCGTCGGCCGTCTGCGTGACGAATATATCCGCGCCCTTCCGGAGGACGAAAGATTCGAACTCGGTTACAGAGTGACCGGCGGCGGTCAGGTCGTTTACCAGCCGATCGCCAGAGAGATCCTCGATGAGAAGAGCATCACGGCCGGTCCTGCACTTGTGGCCAGTTCCCAGGAGCAGAACCATACCGGAAGACGTGCATTGGCGAAGGCGCATGCGGAAACGGGCGTCGTCGTTACCGGTATCGACAACTGCCTCGTACATCTTTCCCGCTGCTGTAATCCGGTACCGGGAGATGAGATCATCGGCTATATCACGAGAGGAAACGGCGTTGGTGTCCACAGAAAAGACTGCAGCAACATAAGAAACATCATGAGGAATGCGACAGCATCGGCGAAAGCAGCAGAGAGAGCATCCCGTCTCATCGAGGTGTACTGGTCCAACCAGGAGCACTCCAAGGCGATCTATCCTGTGGAGTTTACGGTCATTGCCCATGACAGAAGACATCTTCTGGCGGATATCAGTAATGCCATCGCCGAGGAGCGTATCCCGATCACCTCGGCACAGATGTCTGCGATGAAGGACATTACGGCCCGCTTCACCATGACCATCGAGGTCAAGGATCAGGAGCAGCTTGACCGTGTATTCGGCCGCATCAAGGCGATCCGTGATATTATCGAAGTAAGAAAAGGAAATTAAGAAGGAATTTTCTTCTTTTTTCAAAAAAATATGGGCCTGAGAACGTCTAATTATTGAAACCACCTAAGAAAGGAAAAGGTGCCGAGTGTATGTCCGATAATTTAAAAAAACCGAAGAACATAGATTCTCAGCTGTTCTCAGAGCCACGCATGCCGAACTTCCGGCTGAAGACGATCCTTTTCGTAGTTGTCCCGATCGTTGTCATCGCGGGGATCGTGATCACGATCATCGTCGCAAATACTGTGTTTGCCAATAAAGATAAGAAAAGCGGGAAGACCGGTAATGGCGGTACGCCTGAAACGACCGTGGGATATGTCAATGACCCCGTCAATGATCCGAATAACACTTCCGAAACGACTTTAACAACGGCGCAAAAGCACGTCACTTCTATTGACATGATCACCGACGAGCAGATGAAAAAACTTCAGGATGCCGCCGAGGCCTACTTCAAGGAAGGCGATTACGTAATAGGCCCTCTCCCGAAGGACGTTACAGTCGATACTTTTAACTATATCGGGCCGATCCTCGCATGCTGGGAAACCGAACCCCCGGAATTCCTGAGCATCGTATTTTTGAACTACCAGGTCATCGTCACGGACAACACAGGAGAGGAGCCTGTGAAGCGCCAGTTCTTCTGGTCTGTCGGCTATTCCGAAGTTTTTCAGGACGGATATGCGGATACTTCAGGTGTCACCACCGCTTCCAGTGCCTTCCTGCACTTTGATAACTGGTCGGTGAGAGGCTTTTTACACTATACTTCTATCGAAAGAGATATTGCCAGGGATATCAAAGTCCTTGAGAATAAGATCGATCCGTCAAAGATCGTTTCTTTTGACGGAGAGACTGGTTCGGTCAACACGCCGAGAAAGCCTGTCCTCAATACGGACGCTGTTTCCGAGGAACAGATCAAGGCGATGAGAAAAGCGGCGAAAGAATGGTATGAGGATTTCGTCGAGCTCGATCAGAATGTTCATGTCGATTCTTTCGACTATGTCGGTATCGCCGTCGTCCATTCCTATGAACTCGATGAGAGCACCGTCTATACGGTCTTCGAGGTCAAGGTCACGGATGCTACGGAAAAAGAACCTGTCCAGAGAAGCTTTAACTGGTATATGGGCTTTGTAGATGTCTATGAAAACGGCGAACTGGATACTTCCCATTTCCAGCTGATGGAACTGTCGATCGGTTTCCCGAACTGGACGACCGATGGCGTCGCCACCGTGGAAGAAGCGAGAAGAGCGATCCTCGATGGAAACTTCGGTTACGAGTATACCGATAATTTTGACGGCTTCATGGCCGGTCCCGAAAAGCTCAGAGGATTCATCTTCCCGAAGAGCGACGTCGAACTCATTCCGGAAGACGTCATCAAGGCGCTGTCGGATGAAGAGCTCCGTGCCGCGATCAACGAGATCTGGGCCCGTCACGGCTACATCTTCAAGAACCAGGAGCTGCTGGAATACTACAGGCAGTTCGACTGGTACGAAGAGAAGATCACGAAAGAAGAATGGGATAAGATGGGAGATGCCGCGTTCCTCAATGATGTGGAGAAAAAGAACGTGGATCTCATGGTCAAAGAAAGAGAAGAAAGAAGAAAAGCGGCTTCATAAAGCCGCTTTTTTTATATCTCCATAACGCTGATCATGATCAGTGGCCGTCTCTTGGTGCTCTCAAAAAGCATGCTCTTCAGGGCATCTCTTATGTGATTGGATTCCACCGCATCCCGGATCGACTTCGTGGATTTCTGGGATTCCAGACGGTGCAGATAGTTAAACAGTTTCTGCGAGCATTCATGCTGGATCGGTCCGGCTTCGCTTTCGAAAAGGAAACCGACGGACTGCAGTACCGGCGGGCACAGAAGCTTTCCCGAGACCTTGGAAAGGACGATCGATACGGAGACGACACCATCGTCGGCGAGGACACGTCTGTCTCTGAAGACGCGGTTGTCGATGTCACCGGCACCGGCACCGTCGATGAGGACAGGTGCGGCCGGAACATAGCCGTTGATCTTGGCCTGGTCAGGTGTGACTTCCAGTACATCACCGTTATTCAGGATAAAGGTGCGGGAATCCGGTGTGCCGAGTCTTCTGGCGAGCTCCGCATGACGGAACAGCATCCTGTATTCACCGTGGCACGGGACGAAGAACTTCGGCTTGACCAATGTGTGGATGAGCGTCAGTTCGTCGAGGTAGGCGTGGCCGGAAACGTGTACGTCCGCGAGAGATTCATAGATGACATGCGCTCCGCGGCGGAACAGCTCGTTGATGACACGGTAGATCGGCTTTTCGTTACCCGGGATCGGGTGCGCGGAAAGAATGACCGTATCGCCCTCATGGATATCCACGACACGGTGTGAGGCAAATGCCATACGCGAAAGCGCGGACATCGGCTCGGCCTGCGATCCGGTCGTCAGGATAACGACCTCTTCCGGCTCGTACTTATTAATGTCGTTGATATCGATCAGGGTACTCGGGTTCATGGTGATATACCCGAGAGAATTGGCGACAGAGAAGGTGTTGAGCATCGATCTTCCGATGAGTGCGACCTTGCGGTTATACATCTCGGCTGCGGTAAAGATCTGCTGCATGCGGTGCACGTGTGAGGAGAAGGTCGCGATGATGATCCTTCCCGTCGTGTTCTGGAAGATCCGCTGGAAAGACTCGCCCACGTGCTTTTCGGACGGGGAGGAGCCGGGGATCTCTACGTTCGTGCTCTCGGCGAGCATAAGAAGGACGCCCTGACGGCCGTATTCCGCGAAACGTCCGAGGTCGATCGGATCGCCGTTGATCGGGGTAAAGTCGATCTTAAAGTCACCCGTGTGGATGACGTTTCCGATCGGTGTGCGGATCGCAAAAGCGAATGCATCAGCGATGCTGTGGTTGACGCGGATGAACTCGACAGAGAAGGAGTTTCCTGCTTTAAAAGTATCGCCCGCCGCAGCATATACGAGCTCGATCCCGCGTGTTCCCACGCCGGCATCCATGAGTTTGTGGCGTGCCAGTTCGATCGTCAGCTTACCGCCGTAGATCGGGCACTTGAGCTCGCGCATCAGGAAAGGGAGGGACCCGATATGGTCCTCGTGACCGTGGGTCAGGAAGATACCTCTGACGCGGTCTTTATTCTGAAGTACATAGGTGTAGTCCTGGATCACGGAATCTACGCCGAGCATGCTCTCTTCCGGGAACGCGACGCCGACATCGACGATGATGATGTCGTTATCGTACTCGAAAAGCGTCATGTTCTTGCCGATCTCCTGCATGCCGCCCAGAGGAATGACTTTGAGTTTATGTGTTTCCCTGCGGCTGGCAAATGCTTTTTCCGCATCCTTTACGGTCTGCAGGAAAGTATCGTTGATCTGGGAGAGGACCTCATCCGAAGCGGAACTGAAGAAGCCCTGGCTGCTCTTTCCCTTGAAGTCGCGCTTGACGGGCTTTGAAGATTTGAGCTTCGACGGAGCTTTTCCACGGGAAGGAGATGCTTTCTTCCTGGAAGTATTCGCGCTCTTGGCAGAAGCCGTTTTTCTGGCTCCCGACGCCGAGGTGGAAGATGTTTTTTTCGCGTTTTTGGACGCGGAAGAAAGCCGCACGGCGTTATTATATTTCGCGCCGGCGGAAGAGCCCTTCGGGGCCCCTAAACGTTTATTTGATTGTGTCATATATTTACCCCTTATCGGTGTAATTTAGTTCAAAGTTATAGAAAGAAACTCAGCCGTTTACGATGTAAATGCGTACGTTCCTGAGAGTGGAGTATCTTCCGCTCTCGCCGTCATCTGCATAGATGTCGATGTGGTGGCCCTTCACGCCACCGCCGCGGTCTTCAACGGTGTAATATCCATCCCCGCCAAGCGGGTCATTCTCAATATAGATAACCGTACCTGCAGGCAGGATGCTCCAGTCTGCGGCTATAGTTCTGCCCTGCGTACACTTGGTACCGGTCGCAGTCGTGGTGCTGTAAGATCCGTCACTGCGCAGCTGTGGTCCATAGAAGGTGATCTTGAAATCGTCACCGATCAGGGTCATGCCGTCCTTCGAAGGTTTCGGCTTCGGAGTCGGAGTCGGTTCGTCCTTCTTCGGTTTTGGAGTCGGTGTCGGAACCGGAGTCGGATCTTTTTGCTTCGGCGAAGGAGTCGGTCTCGGTGTCGGAGTCGGCTTCGGCGGAGGTGTCGGAGTTGCCGGTTTATCCGGAGTACAGAGTTCTGCGAGTACATAGGTGTCGCGGATGGTGCGGTACCAGCCGTTGCTCGTTACCGCTACGACCTCGATCGGGTCGCCGCGCTGAAGTGTACGGGTGATCTCATAGCTCGTGCCGGGGCCTTTTCTGACATTGACTTCACCCACGGCATAGTATGTGCCGCTCTTTGGCTTCTCTGTGATCTCCGGCTTCGGAGTCGGTGTCGGCATAGGTGTAGCGGTAGGCGTCGGAGCATGTGTCGGCTTCGGCGTCGGTGTCGGTTCCGGAGACGGAGAAGGAGTATCTGTATTGGTAGGATCCGCAGTTGTTTCCTTCGGACCTTCAGTCGGTTCAGAAGGCTCAGCCGGTTCTGTCGTCTCTGCGGCAGAGGTCTCGGTCGGAAGCGGTGGCATGACGCCGCCGGCAGTCGGGCGCGGCTCTGTAGAAGAAAGATCGACGATCTCAACTGCGTTATCCGTCGAACTTACCTCGGTGATCAGATCCGCATCTTTCTGAATATTTGCTTCTTCGGAAGTCTCATAGTACTCCGGAGAGATCATGTCATAGTTTTCCCCCTCGGTGCGCATCGAAGAATCCGTGAGGAAAGAGTCTGCGCCGACGACGCAGGAGAAAGCGAGAAGGATAACGATAACTGTGCCGATACCAAAAGATATACGGCTGCTGCTGAAGTGCGGTGTCTTCTTCGGACGCTTAATAAACTTCATACCCTTCTCCTTTCTTAAAAGCATAATTATGTATCAGTTTACCATAAAAGGCGCAATAAAGCAAAATCGGTGCTTTTGGGACATCGAAGCTAATGAAAATACTAAGATTGTCAAAGAAATAATTCCGATCTTAAGACACACTTCCGCGCTTGGCATCGACCGATACCGTTGCGCCTTCTTTTAAGAGTTTTGTGCAGTTCTCGCAGGACAGGATCGCCGGGATGTCAAGCGCCATAGCGACTGTGGCAGCGTGACTTGCGGAATCATCGTCCTCAACGATCAGGGCCTTTGCGTGCTTGATGAAAGGCATCATCTTATTGTTGGTGTAAGGAGCTACGAGGATGATGCTGTCATCTTCGGAAAGCGGAAGCTGCTCATCGAGGTGCTCCGGATCTTTTACGATATAGACCGTGCCGGTGACCAGAGAGCCCTGCTCGTCCGTGGTCGGCTGGCCGTTGCCGTGAACGATGGACTTGCCTAATGCCTGGACACGGATGGTGTTCGTCGTACCGCTCATGCCGACCGGTGTACCGCCGGTCATGACCACGAGGTCGCCGTCATTTAAGAATCCGCACTTCTTCGCCGCATCGATACCAACTCCGAACAATTCGTCGGTGGTGGCCACTTCCGGAACGAGGATCGGGTATACGCCCCAACTGAGGTTCAGCTGACGCTGTACACGCGGGAAAAGCGTACCGGCCACGATCGGGCTGTCCGGACGGAAACGGGAGATCTGACGGGCCGTTCTGCCGCCGTGGGTCACAGTAACGATCGCCTTGGCATTTAAGTCCATAGCGGTCGTGCATGTGGCGTGAGAGATCGCGTTTGCGACAGAAGGCATCATGGTCGGCTTGGATTTGCTGAACTGATACCAGTAATCGATGGAAGCTTCGGTCTGCTCGGCGATCTGAACCATCATCTTCAGAGCCTCGACCGGATATTTTCCGTTAGCGGTCTCGCCGGAGAGCATAACGGCGGAAGTACCGTCGTAGATAGCATTTGCGACATCGGAGACCTCCGCTCTTGTCGGACGCGGATTACGGATCATGGAGTCGAGCATCTGAGTCGCGGTGATGGAGATCTTACCGGCAGAATGGCACTGCTGGATACATCTCTTCTGGACGATCGGAACGTTCGCGGCCGGGATCTCGACGCCGAGGTCACCACGGGCCACCATGATGCCGTTACTTACCTTCAGGATCTCGTCGAAGTTCTGGATACCTTCATTATTCTCGATCTTCGCGATGATGTTGATGCCGTGATCGCCGTTCTTTTCGAGAATGTGGCGGATCTCCTGAACGTCCTTTGCCTTTCTGACGAAGGAAGCGGCGATGAAATCGAATTCATTCTTTACGGCAAAAAGGATATCTTCCTTATCTTTTGCGGTCAGAGCCGGAAGGCAGAGCTCGGCATCCGGAACGTTTACGCTCTTTTTCGTGCTGACCGGGCCGCCGTTGCTTACTGTGCAGTAGATGTCTCCGCCGTCGATGTGGTCAACGACGAGCTCGATCAGGCCGTCATCGATCAAGATGCGGGAGCCTTCTTTGACATCCCCTGCGAGATCTTTGTACGAAACAGAGAATTCCTTGTCGGTACCGATGACATCCTTTTCACGGATCACGATCTCGGAACCCTCGATGAAGTTGGTCTTGCCGCCTTCAAACTCCCCGGTTCTGATCTCCGGTCCTTTTGTATCGAGAAGAAGGGCGACAGGGAGGTTGAGCTCCTCACGGATCCTTTTCACTCGGTCGATCCTCTGCTGGTGCTCTTCGTAGGAACCGTGGGAGAAGTTGAGTCTGGCGACGTTCATGCCGGCGAGCATCAGCTCTCTTACGACCTCATCGGAATCCGCTGCCGGACCTAAGGTACAGATTATTTTTGTTTTACGCATACACATGTTCATGTTCTCCTTATTGATCGCAGTGTCAAAGCCCTAAAAAGCAGGCTCCGGGACTGTGAGATATAGCTTTTTGATACGAAATCACCGGCTGTGCCGGGAAACGAATTTCGTCACTTATAAGATAGCACTTGCCATGCGTCAATACCACAGAGAAGGTGTTGTGCGATTTGTCAAAAAGTGAAGGCGTCGGAAAACCGCAGATCCTCCGACGCCCTGGATTTACTTTGCTAAGAGGTGTTTTACGAAGAACGGGAGAACAAAAAACTGCCACTAAGATATGTAGTCGCAGCCATCATAAGATTCAGATATAATTAAATGAGACGCTTAAGGAGGACAATAGTATGGATCAAAAAGAAAGAATGCTGGCAAATCTGCCATACAGGTCCTGGCTGGATGGACTGTCCGAGGAACGTATGGCCAATAAGACGAAGGTCTTTAAGTATAATAATCTTCCGCCGGATCAACCGGAGGAAAGAGAGAAACTTCTCCGCGAGATCTTAGGTAAAACGAAAGAGGGATTCATCTGTATCGAATCGCCATTCTTCTGTGATTACGGATATAACATCGAAGTCGGGAAGAACTTCTTCGCGAACTATAACTTCGTTGTACTCGATGTCGGCAAAGTCAAGGTCGGAGATGATTTCATGTGCGGGCCGAACGTCATGCTCTGCACCGCAGGTCATCCGCTCCACTGGGAGTCCCGAAACTCCGGATACGAGTACGGGATCGATATCACGATCGGCGATAATGTCTGGATCGGCGGGAATGTCTGCGTTATGCCTGGTGTTACGATCGGAAACAATGTCGTCATCGGAGCAGGCTCCGTCGTCACCAAGGACATCCCCGACAACATGCTTGCATTCGGCAATCCCTGCCATGTCGTACGAGAGATCACAGAAGAGGATCGCGACTACTACTTCAAGGACAGGAAGTTTGACGTTGCTGACTATAAGTGATCCAAGGTCATTAAAGATACCAACGAAAAAGAAAGAGGCTGCGCTCATAGTTTCGAGCACAGCCCCTTTTTTCACTTGCTTTTCTAAACGAGCACTTTTATTTCCTGCGTTCTTCCATGATCGAAGATGCTTTCTGCTGGATCTTTTTACAGGTGTTGTCGAGAGTTTCCTGGTCGTGGAAGAATTTATCGGCTTCGTGAAGTATGACCGTCAGGATCTCAGTGTCCAGAGAATAGGAATTGTCTATCGATGTAATCAATTTAGTAAAAGCATCCTTCTGGGCGTCGTCGATCCGGAGCGGCGCGTCTCCATACTCTTTTGGATTCTTATTGTATTCCTGATACAATTCCGTGTTCTGATCGATCTGTATCTGGCATACTTTGTCAAAAGCACTTCGGTTGACCGGCAGCGTACCCTTTCCGGAACTCAGATATTCCTGTGCTTCCGCATTGAGACAATAGCGGATGAATTCCCATGCCAGATCCGGATTAGAGGCACATTTCGTGATAGACAGGGTGAGCTGGCCCAGGGCAGTCAGGCTCTTTCCCTTTGCGGAAGGAAATGAGGTCAGCTTAGCCGTGTCTTTTAATATGCAGTATTCTTCCAGACTGGAAATAGGTGTTTCGTACATGAATGTCATACCGCTGGAAAATTGCTCTTCCGGGAAGTACCATTTGTCATCGATGATAACAAGGCCATCGTTGTCTTCCGGTTCCGGGACGCCGCATTTCTTTGTCAATTCGAGCAGGTTCTTAAAATCATCACTATCGAAATGCACTTCACCTGTTTCGTTATTTACGAAGTCCGAATAATTCGAAGTCAGGAAAAGAGAAAGGACCTCCGTATTTGCGTAATCGGGCATAAGTCTCGTCCAGGGATGAGTCGAATCGTAGAGCTTATTCAGTTCATCGATCGTCAGTTTTTCGCTGACATCCGAAATCCTGCCATTTGCCTGCATGCCCCAAAGGGTGTAGGTCAGAGGGAGACTATAGAGTTTACCGTTCTTTTCAAAAGCGTTGAAGAGGTTATCGAAATAGTCCTCTTTTTTGATGGTGGTATCTGCTTCCAGATACGGTTTTAAGTCAGTCAGGTACTCTTCGGTATTGAACTCGGAAAGCTCGGAGAAGCCAACGACCAGATCCGGTCCCGTTCCCTGATACATATCTGCGATCATGGCTTTAGACGCATGGCTCAGATTCTGGGTACGCTCCTCATTGTCCCGCAATCTGTAGAAAGGTTCCGTTTCGGTGATAGTGGTGAACTCGATATACGCGTGACTGTTCGGATCGGAGTTATATTGATAGACTAAGTCGTTAAAATACGGATCGGAATTGTTGTATGCGCTGATTTTCAGCACTTCTTTTCCGGCATGAGGGTTCTTATCCGCACGGGTGAGCTTTACGACCGACATCGTGTTGGCATAATAGCAGTAGCAGTTGGTATCGAAGTTGCCGTTATCCTTATCCGGCTCTGCATATAAAACGAGCATTGAACCGTCTGAGAGCTTCTTGGCATTCGTCAGATTTGCGCAGTTCAGATTCGTATTCGTTGTGGAAAGAACCGGTACGGTCTTGTCCTGTGCGATGAGGTACTGCTGTATGCCCGTTTCTGAGAAGATGAAGCAATCCGTATTATCGGCAAGATCGAGATGGTAATTCTTGTTTGTTTGATACGATTCCTTCAGTTCTCCGGTAGTTATATCGACTTCCTGATAGCCTACGATGTCAGTGGAGGGAAGCTGAAGATGCGCGACATACCACTTGCCTTCGGAGTGGTTCATGAAGGGTCCGAGGCTCGCTTCTTCGGTCTTTTTGATCAGCTTTCCTGCAGAATCGAAAAGGAAGAGGCGTCCCTCGGCCGCGATAAAGAGATTGCCGTTTTCCAGCGGATAGGCATGCATGCCATAGAGATTTCCTTCCACTTCATATTTGAGCTCGCGCAGTATCTCTCCGGAATCGGAAAGCACGAAAAACGTCGGAGTCGATTTGCAATCACCATAGTTGACCTTGTTTGCGATGACTAAGATCTCGCCATTGCTCATTTCGGCGGCGCACGCGAAATCACAGCTTTCGTCCAGGTGGATCGTCGCGAGGTTCTTGCCGGTCAGATCAAACAGCTGAAGACTGGAATAAAGGTTTCCGTCAAAGGTGTGGTAGTCATTCTCAAGAAGCTTTTCTGCCATCGAATCATCTTTTAAAGTCACATCTACATTTACCAGGATCCGGTCGCCCAGGATCGAGGATGTGGTGAATTTCGTTGTTGCGAACTGCACGCCCGGAACAGGTTCCAGTTTCAGTTCTGTACTTTCTGCATTGAAAAAAGGATCATCATCCGCAATTGTCCGTGAAGTGTTTTTCGTCAGAGTTTTTGGCACATCCTTGCTTGCATCCGATTCTTCGGTGTCATTGCCTTGCTCATCACTTTCTTCCGCATCGCGTTCTTCGTTTCTTTCGGCTTTGCCTTCATTCTTCTTTGTTGTCTTGTTTTTCCTGCACGCTGTTAGTGGAAGGAGCATGCTTCCCGCCAGAGTTAGAGCGAGCAGGTTACGGGTCGATTTTTTCATAGTTAACCTCCAGATGTTTCGGCTTACCATATTGCGTTTACAATAATTATTGACAATTCTTCTCGTTTCTGCGTGAGAGAATTGTCACGATAAAAACGCGTTCGGTGAAAGCGCCAATGCCATCCTTTATAAAGAGAACGATTTTGTACAAAAAAACTTTTTCTAAACGGGTGACATAGATTCTCCCTTGCGTTATGATGAAGCAGTAATGAAAATCATTTGATCCGAAGAGAGTATTTTTTCCGATGGATCATGTGTGGACGACTGGCACTCGTCCTTTTCGAAAAGCAGCTGCATCGCGGGGTGGCTCCCGCACAGTATGCAGATCCCAATGGCGGGGTGGCACCCGTATTCTGGGCGTTTTTCGGACCATGGCCGGAGGATGGAAAAATCCGACGAGAAGATGGTTTTTATGCAAGGCTTTTTTAGATGAATGATTCGGGAGTGGACCCGGTTAAGGGTGCTCCGGCAGAAATGTTCGATAGGGAGGATTATTGCAATGTTTGTACCTGGCAAATGGTCGGAGGACATTTGTGTCCGCGACTTTATCAACAAGAACTATACCCCGTACGATGGAGACGAGTCGTTCCTGGCGGGACCTACTTCCGCGACCACTGATCTGTGGAACAAGATCCTGGAGCTCCGGAAAAAGGAAAAGGAAAACGGCGGCGTCCTGGACATCGACGAGCACACTATATCTACTATTACTTCCCACGCCCCGGGATATATCGATAAGGAAAAAGAAAAGATCGTCGGACTTCAGACCGATGCTCCGCTGAAGCGCGCTATCATGCCGTTCGGCGGTATCCGCATGGTCAGATCTTCTCTTGAGGCATACGCCAGAGAGATGGATCCTGAAGTCGAGCGGGTCTTCCAATATAGAAAAACACATAACGACGGCGTTTTCGATGCATATACACCGGAAATGCAGCGCGCACGTCACTGCGGCATCCTGACCGGTCTTCCGGATGCTTACGGCCGCGGACGTATCATCGGCGACTACCGCCGTATCCCGCTTTACGGTACGGCATTCCTGATCGCCCAGAAGAGAAAGGCGAAGGACCAGATCCTTCCTGACGTGATGGACGTAGAGACGATCCAGCAGAGAGAAGAGATCTCCGAGCAGGTCAAGAGCCTTTACGAACTGACGAAGATGGCCCAGAGCTACGGCTTCGATATTTCCCGCGCGGCGAGAAACTTCACCGAAGCTGTCCAGTGGCTCTATTTCGGCTATCTTGGTGTGGTAAAAGAACAGAACGGTGCGGCCATGTCCTTAGGTCGTGTTTCCACCTTCCTTGATATCTATGCAGAAGAAGAACTGAAGAACGGTACGATGACCGAGTCTGAGATCCAGGAAGTCGTTGACCACTTCATCATGAAGCTCCGTATCGTACGCTTCCTGAGAACTCCGGCATACGACGAGCTCTTCTCCGGCGACCCGACTTGGATCACCGAGTCCATCGGCGGTATCGGCCTTGACGGCCGTCACATGGTCACGAAGATGAGCTACCGTTTCCTGCATACTCTTGAGAATATCGGATCCGCACCGGAGCCGAACATGACGATCCTCTGGAGCCCGAATCTTCCGGAGAACTTTAAGAAGTACTGCGCGAAGATCTCCATCAACACTTCCTCCATCCAGTATGAGAGCGATGAGCTGATGCGTGAGAAGTTCGGTGATGACTATGCGATCGCCTGCTGCGTTTCCGCGATGCGTGTCGGTAAGCAGATGCAGTTCTTCGGTGCCCGCGCCAATCTTGCCAAAGCACTTCTTTATTCCATCAACGGCGGCCGCGATGAGAAGACCGGCGACCAGGTCGGACCGGTAAGAAATCCGATCACTTCCGAATACCTCGATTACGATGAGGTCATGGCACGTTTTGATGAGACCTGCGCATGGCTTTCTAAGCTTTATATCAACACACTGAACGTCATCCACTACATGCATGACAAGTACTGCTACGAGCGTCTCGAAATGGCGCTTCATGATGAAAAGATCGACAGAACGATGGCCTGCGGTCTTTCCGGGCTTTCCGTTATCGCAGACAGCCTGTCTGCGATCAAGTATGCGAAGGTCAAGCCGATCCGAAATGAAATGGGTCTGGCCGTTGACTTTGAGATCACCGGTGACTACCCGCAGTATGGTAACGATATTCCGAAGGTCGACCGTATCGCCGCAGAAGTCGTAAGAAAGTTCATGAAGCATCTTAGTAAGCACAAGTGCTACCGAAATGCCCGTCCGACACAGTCGATCCTCACGATCACATCGAATGTCGTTTACGGTAAGAAGACCGGTTCCACACCGGATGGCAGAAAGGCCGGCGAGCCTTTCGCACCGGGTGCCAATCCGATGCACGGCCGTGACAGATCCGGAGCCGTTGCTTCCATGAGATCGGTGGCCAACCTGCAGTATGACTACAGTGAAGATGGTATCTCCTACACCTTCTCGATCCTGCCGTCCACACTCGGTAAGACCGAAGAAGAGCAGAAGGTAAATCTCTACAATCTTCTCGATGGATATTTCAACGACGGAGGTCACCACATCAACGTCAACGTTATTCTTCGAAAGACCTTGCTCGATGCGATGGATCATCCGGAGAATTATCCGCAGCTCACGATCCGTGTCTCCGGCTATGCCGTCAACTTCACGACACTGACACACGAGCAGCAGATGGAAGTTGTTCGTCGAACAGTTCATTCGAAATTTTGATCATAGGTACATGTTCTTTGAAAAAGTTTCTCGTGCTGGTCCTCGGGCTTCGCCCTGCGGAGGCACTTCGAAATCTTTTTCAAAGAACTATGGATCCGATGAAAACTATCGAATGAACCTTCAAAGAAACATTCACGCTGTTATCTTTGTTGCATGTCGCTTCCTCGTATGGAAATACTAAGGAGCGATTCCGCAGGAGCGAAGCGACGAGGACCAGCGACGTGTATTATCCTACGAGGAAGCTATGTCAACAACGATAAAGGGTTATGTGCATTCTATCGAGACGCTCGGCGCCGTGGATGGCCCGGGGCTTCGTTTCGTCGTCTTTCTGCAGGGCTGTCCTTTGCGATGCAAGTTCTGTCATAACCCGGATACCTGGCGCTTTGATGGCGGGGAAGAGTATACCGTCGAGGAGATGGTCAGGAAGATCCTTCGTTACCGGACCTATATCGCAAGCGGCGGTGTGACGATCTCGGGAGGGGAGCCTCTCCGCCAGGCGCAGTTTGTTCTTTCTCTCACGAAAGCTCTTCATGAGGAAGGGATCCATGTGGCCATCGACACATCCGGGATCTATAACGAAGGTACTGCACTTACTGCGGCCATGGAAGCCGACCTCCTCCTTCTGGATATCAAATCTTTCGATAGAGAAAAAGCGGAAAAACTTACCGGGTTTACGACCGATCATGCATGGGCTCTTCTTGAGGAAAGACAGAAGAAAAATAAGCCTGTCTGGATCCGTCATGTAATGGTCCCCGGGATCACGCTCGCAGACAAAAAAGAGGATGGATCCGAAATCAGTTCGCTGGAAGAGTGGGAATCCGCTAACTCCGAAATGGTCGATGGTATGCGTAGACTGAACAATTATTCATGCATCGAAAGAGTCGACCTTCTGCCGTTCCATAAAATGGGTGAATTCAAGTACGAAGAGCTTCATTTTCCCTATGAATTAAAGGACACAAAAGAGCCCACTGACGAGGTCGTCGAGTGGGCTGAAAATGCACTTAAGAAATACTTCCTTCGTTAAGCGTAATTCGATTCAACATATTCATAGACCATCTTGGAAACTTCACCGATGATCTGCTGTGCTGTCTGCGCGTTTCCGCTCTCCGTCATGACGCAGAGGACATAGTCTTCCGATCCAAAAACGATGCCGACGTCGTTATTTGCGAAGTAGGAGGTGTTAAAGCCGACCTTGTGCGCGACTTTTACGCCGGAAGGAACACCGCCCGGGACACCCCAGTTATATTCGGTATTGCAAAGGTCATCGATGAGCGGCTGGAAATGCTCTTTATTGCCTTCGTAATCTTTGTAGAGGTGCTCGGCGTATTTCGCCAGGTCGATCGCACTGGATCTTCTTCTTCCGGAAGCCGAATTGCCTGTATAGTCGGTATATTCGACCTTTTCGCGGTAGTCGACGACAGAACTGATCGGCTTGCTGTAGTTGTTATTTACTGCATCTTCACCGCCTAAACGACGAAGGACCATGTTGGTGCCGCAGTTATCACTGATCGTGATGGAAAGATGGGAGACTTCGCGAAGTGTGTATTCGGTGCCGTCTGCAGAGTTCTTGATGGTACCTGTACCGTCCTCGTAGTCACCGCCCTGCGCATAAGGAGATGCGTTGTAGTTGATCTTCTCATCGAGGGAAAGCTCGCCGGCAGCGGCCTTTTCGTAGAGGTAGGTGTTGTAGGCGATCTTGATGGAAGAAGCGGCTACGATCGGGGAGTTCTCCTTGTAAGCCATTGTCTCGCCGTTTTTCATGTTGATGTAGTAGACCCCGAAACGGCCGGACTGCTTGGAGAGATACTCAGCAACCTTGTTCGAAAGAGTGGTGAGGTTTGCAGAACGTGTCGCAGCATCTACTGTCTGGACCTTCGCCTCAGTTGCACCTGTGACATCCGAGGAAGCACTGGTGTCAGAAGAAGGATCGGTGCTGATATTGCCGGAATCATCGGTCGGCAGCGTGGTCGCTACGGATGAATCAGTCGGTTTTACAGTCTTTTTGCCCTTGGAGGCGAGTTTTGCGATGAAAATGATATCTAAAACGACACAGATCATGCAGATTAAGAGGCAAGTAACGACAAAGGACTTCCTTCTGTCGTTTCTGGATCTGCGTCTTGAGCTATAAATGTTATAGCCGGAAGAAGCATTATGTTTCACGGTAGGTTCTCCTTAATATATACGGTGTGACGCAATGTCACGTAAGTTCTTTAGTGTATGCACAAGTATAGCATCGTAAAGTTACGATTCAATTTGCATATTGTAACAAGACATATACATAAGGGCAAGGAAGAGTTTTTTGATTTTTGCCCGAATTATGGCTTTACGGCCGGCTATGCTTGCTCTCCTGCTCGGCCGCACGAAGGATGTCGGTCAGAGCTTTTGACGTATCTGTTCTGGTGGCAAATCCGATGTGAGCCCGTAATGGCACGCCATTGACGGTCACACCGCCGAAATCACACTTGCAGATGTTTGCCAGTGCTTCGCAAGTGGCGGGTTCCGTATTGGGAAGCAAAATAAGAAATTCGTCACTTCCCCATCTGGCGACGACACCTGTATCCTTGACGGCTTTCGTCAGGATCTCACCGACCTTGATGAGAAGGTTGTCGCCGGTCTGGTGCCCGTAGTTATCGTTGATCTGGTGCATGCCCACGACATCGATAACGATCACGCTATACGGCGCGATCTCGTCGCGCCCGGCCTGCTCGATCACACCCTCCGCATATGTGCGGTTGTAAAGGTCGGTCAGCTGGTCGTGATAGCTCATAAAGAGATTTTTGTTCTGCGACTGCTTGAGTGCAGTAATATTCGTCGCAAAACAGGTGATCCCGATGATCTTCTTATCGTCATCGAGGATCGGCGCATAGAAATTCTGCCAGTACACGGAGCTCGCATCGTAGTCTCCGAACTTGTGGATCTGCGAAGTATATTCCCCTTTCAGTGCCTGCTCCAGGTCTTTTTTTACAAGGCCCCGGATCGTCTCATCGGTGATGTGGTCGAGGAGGCAGTCGCCGATCTTGATCTCGCTGTGCCACATACGCAGCATCGAGTACTTATGACGGTTGTTGAAGGAGGTGTAGCATAAGTTCTTATCAAGTGTATATACCAGCGTTTCCGGGATCGTCTCCATCATGGAATGCTGGATCGCGTGCCATTTTTGTGCTTCCTCGAGGGCTTTCTTGCTGTCCTGCTCGAGGTGATAGGTATTTGAGAACTGCGTCAGGAAAAGACGGTACATAACGGTCGCGAGCACGATCATGAAGACCGCGTCCTTGATCAGGTAAATGACGAGAGTCTTCCTCGGTACGCCGTTTATGGAGGCAACGACGGTGTGCGAGATCGCGATCCAGATCAGGGTGATGAGCACGAAGAAAAGTACCGACATGAAGCTGTTTCGGATAAACGGAAGGGAGATCTTCTGCCAAAGGGACATTTTTTTCTCTTCGGATGTAAAAGATCCGCTGCCCTTCTTGTCGGCGTCATTTTCGGCATTTTTGGAGTCGGACGAATGTACGTCAGAGGTAAAGCGCCCCGGTTCGTACTGGAACAGCGTCGTGGGATTATTTACATCGATCCCCGCTTCTTTTCTGAGTTTTTCCAAATCGTCTTTGTAGGTCATGTCCGCCTCTTTGCATTGCCGTACTCTTTACATTATACCATTCCCGCGGCGTTTTCGTTCTCAAATTAACCTGCTATATCCCAAGGGGCGGGAGCTCTCCTTGACACCCTATATTACATCTGCTATTATTGCCCTAGCATTTTAAGAAAGAGGTACACTTTCATGGAGCATATTAAGACTATCGAAACACGTAACCTTTGCGAAAGCGCTAAGAAGGGCGGTTGCGGCGAGTGCCAGACATCCTGCCAGTCTGCATGCAAGACTTCCTGCGGTATCGCAAATCAGCAGTGCGAGAACAAGAATAAGTAATTCTTGTTTTCCTGTAAGTGGAAAAATAGCTGTCTTTGCTCTCTTTTCCGGTGACAAAGACAGTTTTTTTATGACTCATTCAAAACGCGGATGTGTGAGGTTTTTACATGATTCATCAATTCAAACTGGGCGGATATAACATTGTCCTGGACGTCTGTTCCGGCGCGCTTCACGTCGTCGATGACCTGACATACGATCTGATCGAAGGGATCGCTTCCATCAAGGAGCATCAGGCCGAACTGAATAAAAGTAACGGAAGTACCGGATGCGGCATGATCGACGAAGAAACGCTTGTGGAACGGATCTTTTCGGATATGGAAAAGAAATACGAAGGCACGGAAATGGGCGATCGCAGGGAGATCGAAGAGTGCTACGGGCAGATCAAGTCCCTGATCTCGGGAGGCAAGCTCTTTACCGAGGACACCTATGAGCCGATGGCCGGGGAGCTGAAGGCGAGGACTTCCGGTGTTGTCAAGGCGCTGTGCCTGCATATCGCGCACACATGCAACCTCAACTGCTCCTACTGCTTCGCGTCCCAGGGCAAATACCACGGCGAGCGTGCGGTGATGAGTCTTGAGGTCGGAAAGCGCGCGATCGATTTCCTGATCGAAAACAGCGGAAACCGCCATAACCTCGAAGTGGACTTTTTCGGCGGCGAACCGCTCATGAATTTCCAGGTGGTCAAAGATATCGTCGCATATGCGCGTTCTGTGGAAAAAGAACATAACAAGAACTTCCGCTTCACCCTTACGACCAACGGCGTTCTCGTCGACGATGACGTCATCGATTTTGCCAACCGCGAGTGCAGCAATGTCGTGCTTTCCCTCGACGGAAGAAAAGAAGTCCATGACCGTTTCCGTGTAGATTATGCGGGCAATGGCAGCTGGGAGAAGATCGTGCCGAAGTTCCAGAAATTCGTGGAAGCCAGAGGCGGCAAAAACTACTACATGCGCGGAACTTTTACCCATGCCAATCCGGACTTCCTTGAGGACATCAAGACCATGCTCGATCTTGGATTTACCGAACTTTCGATGGAACCGGTCGTCTGCAGTGAAGACGATCCATCCCGCCTGACGGAAGAGGATCTGCCGATCGTACTCGACCAGTACGAAAAGCTCGCCGAGCTCATGATCAAGCGTGATCAGGAAGGCAGGCCTTTCACGTTCTACCATTACATGATCGACTTAAAGGGCGGTCCGTGCATCTATAAGCGCATCTCGGGCTGCGGTTCGGGAACCGAATATATGGCCGTCACCCCCTGGGGCGACCTTTACCCCTGCCATCAGTTCGTCGGCGAGGAGAAGTTCCTTCTCGGTAACATCTTTGACGGCGTCAAGAATACCGCGATCCAGGATGACTTTATGGCATGCAATGTCTATGCCAGAGAAGAATGTAGGAACTGCTGGGCACGCCTGTACTGCAGCGGCGGCTGCGCAGCCAATGCCTACCATGCGACCGGCTCGGTAAGAGGTGTCTATAAGTACGGCTGTGAGCTGTTTAAAAAGAGGATCGAATGTGCCCTGATGGTCGCGATCCATAGAGAATTCAATCAGTAAACGACTTCTACTGAAAAAGCCCTTTCCTGAAAGAGGAAAGGGCTTTTTTGTTTGGATCGATTCGCTTATTTCATCTCTGCAAGGACTCTGCTTACGCGATCCTGGATCACGCGGCTGACTTCCTCGGCGCTTTTCTGTCCGTTAAAGAAAGCCGGGGCTTCTTCGGCGACGATATTTGAGATCGTCGGGTCGGTGTGGATCGAAGTGTCGATCTTTTCGATCAGGGCGATAAAACGGTCGATCTGGTCTTCGGAGACCGGCTCGTCGCTTTGCCGCTTGCCGTTTCGATACTCTTCGATCTCGCGTACAAGTCCTGCGCGCTCGCTCTCTTTATGGATACAGATGCCGCCCCAGTGCACGCCGGAAAGCGAGCTCTGTGATTCCGGAGAAAGCATGAAGGAGACGAAGTCCCAGGCCTCGTCCGGGCATTTTGAGTAGGCGGAGATACCGACAGAGATACCGGCATCCGCGGCGAGTCCTTTTCCTGATGTGCTCGGCCAGCCGAGGAAGACGGCTTTCCCGTGACAGAGATTTGCATATTCGGCGAAGCCGCCGTTGGTGATACCACCAATATAGAGCGTTCTCATCGCACAGACACCGTCCTGCATCATCAGGCAGGACGCGTCGTGGAACATGTCATCGTACTGCTCGTAGAGCGCACTCAAAGAATCGTAGTTTACGCGGCCGCCGTATTTCTTTGAGATCTCAAGCAGGCGTCTGAAGTCGTCGCTGTCGAAATTTGTCGTGTAGTTGCTGTAGTCCACGTAGTGATCCATATCGTGGAAAAGAAGCTCCAGCAGGAAGCCCATCTGCTCGGTGACATCGAAGTTCCGAAGGTGTGCGCTGCTCCCGAGGAGTGGCAGGATCTTCGTGCCGAGGGTATTTAATTTCTTGTCGAATTCATCTATGGTCCAGGTGCTGATGCTTCCCAGAATATCGGGATTTCCGACCAGACCGCACATGTCCACGTTCAGCGGCATCTGGTAAAGTTTCCCATCGACCTCAAAGGCGCGGAAGATGTTGTCGTAGTACTTGGACCGGTCGATGCCGTTTTCACCATCCAGATACGGGTTCAAATCGATCAGTACATCCCTGGAATTGAACTGGCAGAATTCCGAACAGTTCAGAAGGATATCCGGGCCGTTTCCGGATTTCATGTCCAGAAGCATCTTGTCTGCTACGCTGGCGACTCTTTCCTGGTAGCCCAGATTTACATCTCCTTCCTCCGCATACGCGATTACACGGGCCTTGCTCTCCGGACGCTTGTTATATGCCGCGAGGAGTTTATCGAAATCTTCGCTTCCCTCGACACAAGATGCCACATAGATCGTCTTTTTTCCGGCATAGGGGTTATCTGCTTCTTTGTGAAGATGAACCAGATATGTGGTAGCGAACGCGGTCTCGCCGGTTCCTTCCCTGTCGGAGTGGAGAAGATAGACATCGTCTTTTGATTCCACTTTTATGGCGGGAATGCTCTCCAGCGGAGCCATATTCGTATTTGACCATTCGATAATGGTCTCTATCGTTCCCTTGATGAAATTACAGCGGCAGAGGGATTTTCTGTCTCCCGTGATAAAGCACTGACCGTCGCTTGTGATCACTCTCTGTGAAGTCAGTGTGAAAGTTTCTTTCTTCTCCAGAAGCTTTCCGGTATTCGGATCGATCTCCTGAATGTAGGTGTGCCGGATGTCTTTATCCGCTGTGAATGTCGTTTCTGTGTACAGGATGTAGTATTTGCCTTCGTTCGTAAATATAGACGATGAAGGCAGTTTCACTTCTTCTTTCGCGATGGATTTCCCCGAAGGATCGAGGATCAGAATATCCTGCCCTGTATAGTCAAGGAGATTTCCGTTTTCCATCTGAAGCACTTGTGCATAGAAATCCCCGGAGCTCCCCAGAGCGTCTGGATCAAGAGTGTTCTCCCCGAGCATCTTTCCGCCCGCGGAGTAGTAAGTAAGCTTAGTAACATGTTTCTGCGCCTGATCAGACTTTCCCTTCGAAGTATCATAAACGGATTCGCTGGTAAAAACACCGATCCGGCCGTCTTTGGCCCCGAATATTCCGATGATGTTCACCTGATTGGGCATTTTCACACTGGTGATCGATTCTCCCTGAAGAGAAAAGAAGGCAAGGCCGAACTGGTTTTTTCTGGCATAGATCTCAAATCCTTTGGCACTGTCTTCCGGGTCTTGTAAGTTGAGATGGTTGTATTCGTTCTCTTCCTCAGGCGTTAAGTAGTATTCCTGGTGATATGCGACGACTACGGTGTTGCCGGCAATGGTCATGAAGGGGATGGACTGTCCCTGCATCTCACGGCTCGTATCTGTCGCTATTTTCAGGGCGACATCCGTATCGGAATAAAAGTCGTCCGTGGCACGGATATACTGCGCCCGGATCGTCTCGCTGCTGACACCCTCTTCGGTGGAAGCAGGATCTGTGACCGTGCTGGGCAGGATAGTATCATCTGTCTTCGTTTTTTTCTTGCACGAGCAAAGCGGGAAGACCATCGCTATACAAAGAATAAGCGCAAGCGGACGGATCTTCCTGCGGGACGATCTTTTAGATATCGTTTCATATATGTTGGAATTCATACCGGCACCCTCTTTCAAATAAACCCATTATTCTCCTACTTTCTACTATATCCATAGTGTTTTTTATTTCAATAAAAGTGACAAATCGCTTATGAAGGTTTTCCACCTGTTTCAGGAAGCCTTTTCCCTGATTGACCGCCCCCGCTTTACAGAGTAAAATCAACTATAATTCAAAAGGAGGCGGGCATATGAACACACCGATATGTGATTTCGTAAAAGATTACGCGGAACGCAATTCCGTGCGTATGCACATGCCCGGCCACAAAGGGAAAGATGCATGCGCGGACCCGCGAAGCGCCTACGACCGCGCTTTTTCGGCGATCACTCCCTACGACATCACCGAGATCGAGACAGCGGACGATCTTTTCCATCCGGAAAGCATCATTGCCGAGAGTGAAAAGAACGCGTCCGAGGTCTTTTCCTGCGACACATATTACTCCACCGAAGGCTCCTCCATATGCATCCGCGCGATGCTGTATCTGGCCATGACCAGACGCATCGGCGGGACCCCGTGGGTGCTTTCGGCGAGAAATGTTCATAAGTCATTTGTTACGGCCTGCGCGCTCCTGGGGATCGACTGTGAATGGATAAGGTCCGAAAAAGGTACGTGCATTTCTACGGATATCGATGAAAAAGATGTGGAGCACGCCCTGGTGATCGGGCACGAGAAGTACGGCTGTTTTCCGATCGGAGTGTATCTGACGAGCCCGGACTACACGGGACATATCCTTCCGGTCGAAAGTATCGCGGAGCGCTGCCATGCCTACGGGACCATCCTCATGGTCGATAATGCCCACGGCGCCTATCTTCATTTTCTAAAAGATCCGATCCACCCGACCGCTCTTGGCGCCGACATGTGCTGCGACTCCGCGCATAAGACGCTTCCCGTGCTGACGGGCGGGGCCTATCTTCATGTAAAAAGCGAGCTTCTTCCGGTTTCGGGAAAAGACGTAAAACGCGCGATGTCGCTCTTTGCCTCGACGAGCCCTTCCTGGCTGATCCTGCAGTCCCTGGACCGCGTAAATCCCTATCTTTTCAAAGAGTATCGAAGTGATCTTCAGAGGACTTGCGAGTTCCTGAAGGACGAAAAGGCGCGTCTTATATCGGGAGGTATTTCTCTTATCGGGGAAGAGCTCTTAAAGATCACGATCAGAACGAAATCGCTCGGGTACGGGGGAACGGAATTTGCCAGGATTCTCCGTGCGAATACCCCCTCGGTCGAAGTCGAGTTTTCCGACCCCGATATAGTGGTCCTGATGGTATCTCCGAATAACACAAAAGAAGAGATAAAAGCCGCGGTCGACGCGATCCTGAAGATACCGGCGAAGACACCGATCGAGGAAGAAACGGACCTTATCGCTCCGACTTTTCCGGAGCGCGTAATGAGCATCCGCGAAGCGGCCATGAAGCTTCCGAAAATCGTGAAAACAGAAGAAGCTTTCGGACGGATCGCGCATCTTTCGGACACCTCCTGCCCGCCGGCAGTACCGGTCCTGATCTGCGGGGAAAAGATCGGGCATGAAGAGATCCGTCGGCTCCTTTACTACGGCTATGAGACCTGTCAGGTCGTCGCGGAAGAATAACGTTTTTTTAGGGATTTTCTGATCAGAAGATCAGCTGGTAAATGACTCCGAAAAGTTCACGGAAATAATAGCAGGGAAGAAGCCAGATCGGCGTATCTGCGCCTTCTCCTCCGCATGGGATACCCTGACTGTTTGCGATCATCTGTGCGCGCAGTTCGTGCCAGGAATTTGTCACCAGGAGCATGGTGTCGCCTAAGTTTTCTCTTTCCATGATCTCCTTACTGAACGAGAGGTTTTCCCGTGTGGAAGTCGAGCGCTCCTCCATGAAGATCCGCTCTTCGGAGATCCCCATTTTCAGAAGCTCCATATACATGCAGCGGGCTTCGGACATCGCCTCGTCCGAGCCTTTTCCACCGGTGACGATGCAGTAGCATTCCGGGTGGGCGGAAAGGTATTCGTAGGCGGTATCGATGCGCTCCTGAAGAAGGAGGCTGGGACGGCCGTTTTTTACAAGGCAGCCGAGCACGACCACGACCGGCGGACGGTCGGAGGATGGGGCTTTCTTATGCGCGGACACGCCGATGAGGACCGCGACGAGGAGCGCATAAAGAAGGAAAATGATCGAAAGAATATGAACCGCCCGAAGAAGAAACCATTTCTTTCCGCCCTCTGCGCGAAGCTTCCGGTTCTTTTCACGTATAGAAGGGAAGAACAGGGCATAGGCCATAATGGCGAGGGAAAGGAAGATGCCGAATGCGCCGCCGATATTTCTTCCGGCGCCGCTGAAAAGAAGCGCGATGAAGAGAAGGAGCATCAGAGCGGCTCCGATGAAAAATACGATCCGCAGGATCAGTATCCCTTTTTCAAACCTGTTTTTCTTCTCTTCCATGATCTTTTCCGTTTCTTCTTCGGGGAAAAACTTCTCGATTCTTTTCGACCATCATACCACAACACGAAAAACGGTGCTTTTCAGGAAGTCGGAAAAAGGATAAGATAAGTGCATTAAGGTGTTGAGGTACTGGCGATGAAGCATTTCCGGGAAAATATCTGGCAGGAGCAGGAATATAACTACGAGGCGGGTTACGGCTTTATGCCGAATCTTCGATTTTATCTTCACGAAGAAGATAAGGATGCGATCCGCCCCTTCATGCTGGTCGTTCCCGGCGGCGGGTACTGCATGGTCGTGCCCCCGGAAGGCGAGATCGTCGCGAAGGACTTTTACGATCGCGGCATGAACTGCGCTGTTCTTACCTACACGACGGATATCACGATGTCTGTCCCGCTTCTTCATCAGCCTTTAAACGACATCTCCCGCGCGCTCCGTATCATCCGGAAAAATGCGGACAGGTTCGGAGCTGACCCGAAGAGGATCGCCGTCTGCGGATTTTCTGCAGGGGCCCATGTCTGCGGCTCTTTGGGTGTACATTATTCCGATGTAAAAGATCCGGACCCGGAGCTCGATGCGGTCTCGAACCGCCCGGACGTTCTGGTCTTAAGTTATCCGGTCATCACTTCCGGTGAATATACCCACATCTACTCCATGTGGGCTCTTCTCGGAAAAGACGGACCGAAGGAAGAATATGACTATTTCTCGCTGGAGAATCATGTCACGGAGAATACTCCGCCGGCATTCATCTGGCAGACGGTCACCGACGATCTCGTGCCGGTCGAAAACAGCGCACTGTTCGCCAAAGCCTGCCGCGAGAAGAAAGTGCCCTTCGCATACTATGCTTTCCCAAGCGGATTTCACGGATTATCCATCTGCAGCGAGAAGTGGTTCTCTGGTGAATTCGGCGAGCCCTATACCATGGAGCAGGTCGAACTTGCGGTCAAGGCGGTAAAAGAGGGAAGAGGTGTCCGTGTTTCCGAGGCCCGCGTAAAAGAACTTCTGGAACAGTTCCCGGACAGAAAAGAAGGCGAAGAGCTTCCGCCCCCGCCCATGGGAGAGATCCCGCACTTTGATGATGTTGCGAAGTGGCCGGACCTTCTTCTGACCTTCCTGTCGAGGGTCTGGTAAGGAGCTTGCCGGGCGGTCCTTTTCGGTAAGAAGAGCGGATCTTTTCGATAAGAAATAAGAGAAAAAATAGTTTTTCGCCCGTAAGGATGTCAAATTGTAAACATTCTATGTATTTCACGTACTTTTTATAGTTTGCCCGATTTTTTGTTGCTATACTGTGTAAGGATTTGATTGGATGGCAAAAATGAGGGAATATGGATACATCGATTAATCTGGCGACAATTCTGGCTACAGATCTAACGGGTGCGTTTCTTCTTTTACTTCTCCTTCTGTCGAGGGGCTGGAGCCTTCCTGCAAGAAAGAAAGAGAGCCGCATCATTCTGGTTATGCTTCTGAGCTCTATTCTTTACTGTGTTGGAGACGCCTATGTCTCCTATTGTGACGGTAAGGCGGGTTTTCTGATGCGCATGGTGTGCATCGGCGGCAATACCTACCTGTTCTTTTATAACCTTCTGGCCGGTGTCGGCATCATCCATCTGGTCGTAAATCACATCGACAGGAAAGTGCCGAAACTGCAGATCATTTTCTTCGGGCTTCTTTTCGTCGTGGAGGGGATGCTCCTGATCCACAACTTTTTCTATCCTCTGGTGTTCTACATCGATGAGAGTAATGTTTATCACCGCTGTGATTACTATTTCATCTTCCTTTTAGGCGGTGCGCTTCTGATCATCTACGGCTACACGTACTATTTCGTCGCGAAGATCAAGAACCCGTCACTTCGGCATTTCCCGGTATGGCAGTTCCTGTCGCCGATCGTGCTTGCGGTATTGATCCAGTCGAAGATCTATGGCATCTCGCTTCAGCCGATCGCTTATGCCATCGCGTTTACGGCTCTTGTCGTGTGCCTTCAGAATGAATGCATCTACATCGATAAACTGACCGGCGTATATAACCGCTACGAACTCGAGATCTTCCGCAAGAACTTCTCCCGTTACAGCAAAGAGCGCGTCGCGGCGATCATGCTCGACTTAAACGGCTTTAAAAAGATCAACGACAGCTACTCCCATGCGGAGGGAGACAATGCACTCGTCGCCTTTGCGGATATCCTCGTCAATGTCGTGGGTGGCGAAGGTGTCGTCATCCGCTTTGCCGGCGATGAATTCATCGTCATCATCCGGAAATTCAAAGAAGATAACATCGAAGCGTATAAGGAGAAGATAAGAGTCGCGGTCCAGGAGTATAACGAAAGCTCCGACAAGCCGTATCTGCTTTCGGTATCCATCGGCGGTGCCGTGTTCTCCCATGATACTGAATCGTCGGACTTTATGGCCACGATCGATAAGCTCATGTACGAGGACAAGAAGGCCTACTATAAGGAAAACCCCGGAGCATAAAAGATAAGGGGAGAAATTTTTCTCGAACCACCCAAGAAATTTCTTTTGTTATGTGTCTATAGGGTAGATGCGGACAAAAGGAGGCAGAAAAAATGACTGAACAAGAACTTGAAAAGATCTACAGCGAAGCCTATCGTGCGGTGTACTGGACGGCGTTCTCTCTTCTAAAGAATGAGGATGATGCGCAGGATATCGTTCAGGATACGTTTGTCACTCTGATCAAATCGTATGACAGCATAAAGGACAAAACCAAGATCCTGCCGTGGCTGAAAAAGGTCGCCGCCAACAAGTCCCTGAATCGTCTGACCAGGACGAAGACGGACAATGTGGAGGACGAGTTCTTTGACACAGTCGAGACGGTCCCCGAGGATTTCCTTCCAGACTCGCTTGTCGAGTCCGAAGAGACGCGGAAGATCATCATGGATATCATCAACAATTCTTTGTCTGAAGATATCCGAAGGACGCTTATCCTGTTCTACTTTGACGAGATGAGCACCAGAGAGGTCGCGGAAGCTCTCGGTATCCCGGAGGGGACAGTATCCTGGCGCATAAATGCGGCCAAGAAGAAAATCAAGAAGGAGGTCGAGAAATATGAAGAAGAAAACGACACGAAGCTGTTTATGGTCGTACCATTCTTAACGCAATTGTTTACCAAGGAAGCCGAGCAGGTGCCATTCCGGCCCATGCCCGCTTCACTGCTGAATCTGTCCGCATCAACGAAGGCCGCAGAAGCCGCCGGTTCTAAACTGGGCTCTTCTGCCATAAAGAAAGGGACAGAGATCATGTTTAAGAAAATTATTATTACCAGTGTTTCTATTGTATTAGTAGGCGCAGCTGCCGCCGGGATCGTCTATATGGCGAAGAAAAAGGACGATACGTCCGGTACGGGAAAACGTGCCCAAAATGCGGAAAATAAGATCACCCTTGTCGATCCGGAGGAGCAGGAAGCCGATGGAAACGGCGCAGATCTTTTCGGCGCGAAAAGCTCCGGTGACGACGCTGTTGTTGATGCAAAGGATACAACTGCTGAAGATATAGCCTCAGGAGAGAGCGCGAACGAGGCGCTTGAAGAGCTGCCGACAGTTTCCCCCGAAGAGACGACAGAAGCCTCGGATGAGACGAAAGCAGCCCCGGAAGAGACGGCAGAAAGAAATGAGGCCGACTATGTCTTCGATCTTACTGGGATGACCGCAGAGGAGATCGCGGATATCTGCGACGGCCTGACCACCCGGAAGATCCCTCAGGTCGGAGATAAGCTTTCGGAAGTCCGGAAGAATTACTACGATCGCGAACCCTGGAAATACACCTTGGCCTTCTGCGGAAGATACGGCGGAATCGAAAAAGACAATGTCAACTGCATCTACGTAAGCGGTGTATATGTCGAAGGCTCAGAAGAGGAAGGCGGACCGTTCGTGAGAAATATCGATCGCTTCGGAACAGGGATCGTTCTTGAGATCTACGACTACACCAAGGCCGAGGAATTCATAAGGATCATGAAGGAAAGACATCCCGTTCTTGAGGAAAAGCCGGGCGGAAGCTGGAGAGGTGAGGATTTTGTTATCGGTATCACACCGATCGACTTCTTCTACTATGAGAACGGAGTCCATTTCCAGATCGCATATGGCGAGAAGAGTGACTGGTACGAGTCGGTTTCCGGCTTCTTCGGATTCGGATTCGAGATATCGGCCGGAGATACAACAGAAGAAACGACCATCTGAACTGTCTTATGCATGATGCGAAGATCAGGCGTAATTTGACTCTACATACTCATAGACCATGCGGGAAACTTCAGAGATGATCTTCTTGGCCTGTTCTCCGCTGCCGCTTTCGGTCATCACGCAGAGCACGTAATCTTCAGAAGCAAAGACGATACCGATATCATTATATGTGCCGAGATCAGGATATAAGCCGATCTTGTGCGCGACCTTGATGTCGCCCGGAACTCCGGCAGGTACTCCCCAGCTGTACTCGGTGTTGCACAGATCATCGATCAGCGGCTGAAATGCAGCGGGATCCTCCTCGTGATCTCTGTAGAGATGTTCGGCGTATTTGGCCAGATCGATCGCGCTGGTGCGGCGCATACCGGTCTTTTCTGCACCGGTATAGTCAGTATAGGTCACTTTCTGCCGGTAATCCACGACAGAACTTATCGTCTTCATGTAGTTGTTATTCACGGCATCCTCACCGCCGAGACGCCGAAGGACCATATTGGTGCCGCAGTTATCACTGATCGTGATCGAAAGATGGCTGACTTCCTTAAGCGTGAACTCAGTTCCGTCCGCCTGCGTCTGGATCGAACCGGTGCCGGACTCGAAGTCGCCCTCCGGATACTTCGCTGCATTGTAAATGATCTTCTCATCCAGAGAGAGTTCGCCGGAAGCGGCCTTCTCGTAGAGGTAGGTGTTATAGGCGATCTTGATGGAGCTTGCGGCAACGATCGGCTGGGTCTCCTTGTACGCCATCGTTTCTCCGTTTGCCATGTTGATGTAGTACACACCATAACGGCCGGACTGTTTGTTGAGGTAATCGGCAACGTTCGTCTTTAGCGTCTCAAGATTGGCCGCACGTGTGGCGGCATCTACTGTCTGCGCACGGGTCGTTTTTCCCTCGGAAGGCGCGGTAGTATCACCGGGAACAGAAGAACTGTCGGATGCGGAAATCTCGGATCCGTCGGTCACTACAGCACTTGTGTTTATGGAAGAAGACTCTTTTGCCGTCTTCTTTCCGGAGAAAAGCTTCGGGATAAGGACGATGTCGAGGATGAGACAGAGAAGGCAGATCAGAAGGCAGGTAATGACGAAGATCTTCCTTCTGTCATTCTTTTTTCTCCTTTTTGCGGATCTGACATTGTAGCCGGAACTTTGGCCGGGACGAGCGTTGTGTTTCACGGTTGATCCTCCTATATGCGGTGTGACGGGTGTCACGTACAGTCTCTATGTCACTTGGCCAGTACAAGTATAGCATACTGAGGGGGGATCTAAAGGATCTTTTGAAAAAGAAAAATCCTGAAAGCCATTGGTCTCAGGCTTTCAGGATTCTTTCATCCGTCTAAGTGAGTCTCTTCATACTGATCATCCGGTGATCTTAATCTCATAACCGCAAACCACGAAGGCCAGATCACCAGTCTTGAAATACATAGCATCAGAAACTTTCGTTATTACTTTGGCAATCTGTTTCGGTTTTTCCCTAAGGGATTCCGGAGTTATGCCTGCTTCGTCCAGATACTTGACCAGATAACAGTTTAAATTCTCATCCACACAATCACTTATTGTCATTTTATAAATATCATATATCCCCAGGCCATCTTCCGGTACAATGTCGAAGATGCCTGTTTTTCTCTGAAATTGTACGACATCGCTGATATGCGGAGAGAGTCTCAGTTCATACTGGAATTGTGTGCCATGGAAATCGAAGCTTCCGTTAAAGTACAGAGAGCCGCCGGTGGGTAAAATTTCATAATAAGTTTGTGTGTCGCTTAAGATCTTGCAGCGGTTGCTGACGTTGTAATTTGTAATCACCTCACCGTCCCGGATCCCGACAATTCTTTCAACTGTATACTCTGTCCGGTCACGTTCGACATAATCTCCGACCGCATATTTTTGCGGCCCGGAAATGTGGGGACGCACCGATTCATCTCTGATAAACTGAAGATTGGCCGGATTGGCAGGCATCGTTTCTTCCGTTTTCGTTTCCGTTTCTTTTTCCGCCTCGGTTTCTTTCTCTGTTTCTTTCTCCGGCTCGGTCGCTTCCGTTGTGGAAGCCTCCTTTTCGCTCTCCGTCGCTTTCTGCTTCCTTGTCGTCTTGGTCTTCTCGGACTCCTCGTCTTCATCCTCGAGAGTTACGGCGGACTCTTTGTCACTCTTTTTCTGCTTCTTCGATTTTGTCTCCTCTTTTTTTGAACTGCAGGCAACACAAGCAATCATGCTCATTGCGAGCAGAACAGCCATGATCGATTTCTTTTTCATAAGCCTCTCCTTTCATATATCCCTACGTTTTCTCCTCGCCCATAATTCTAGAAAAATAAAAATCATTTGTCTATTTGAATAGCCGTGCAGTATTGAGAAATAGAGCGCTCTAAATCATGCAGATGCCAGGAAGCATCGATCTGCCGTAAAAATCTGCAAAATCCGATTTCATACGGCAGCCAAATCCGCCAACTGCCGTATGGATTTAGGATTTCTCATTTCATACGGCAATTTTTCTTTCTTTTGCCGTACGAAAAGCACTTTTCCGATTTCATACGGCAACTTTCTTTCCCAACTGCCGTATAGATTTAAGTTTTCTCATTTCATACGGAAAATCTCCCTGAAACTGCCGTACACAATACACGTTTCCATTTTTATACGGCAACTCGCTGTCTGGCCTGCCGTATAATTTCAGAAATCCCATTTTTATACGGCAGATCGGTGTCGGGGCAGATCTTTCTTTGTTTTGAGACAGCGCCTTCATCATGTTATTTACCCGTTTTTCTGTACAGTGTTTTCTTGATCCACATCATGCCACAAGAGCTTATAAAAGTACCCCCATCTTCGTACATCGCTGTACAAAAAATGGGGGTAACTTCATGAAATCTGGCGGAGACGGAGGGATTCGAACCCTCGAGCCGAAAAACCGGCTAACGCATTTCGAGTGCGCCCCGTTATGACCACTTCGATACGTCTCCATATGATGCAGATGCGGGAAAAACACCGTGCAAATGCTATTCGATTATAAAAGTAGGGGGCTCGTCCGTCAAGGCAATTGTATATTTTTTGTGTACGAGTCAGTTTCTTTATTGATGAAAATCGCAAAAAGAGGTAACATATTTTAAGAGATGAAGTGATGGAGTAGTATAGAAGATGACAGACGAATTAAAAGACATTATTTATAGTGATCTTTTCCGTTATACGGGCAATACGAAGCGTCATAAAAACGTCTTTTTTACGTACATCGAAGAGATGATGACCAGCCCGGAATTCCATTACATCAGCAATATGCGTCACTGCAGTTACCACTATCTGAAGACGCAGACGAAGATCCGCGACCTCAAATACTATTTCCATAAAGTATGCCTGTATCTGTGCAGTAAGGCCTTAGACCGCAAGTCCAGGAAGTACCACTTCCAGATCCCTTATGAGACGAAGATCGATAAAGGCTTTTATATCGCGCATTTCGGCCGCATCATCATCCATCCGAAGTCCGTCATCGGCAATAACGTCAACATCTCTACCGGCGTCGTCATCGGCACCCAGTTCCGCGGCTCCAGAAAGGGTTCCCCGAATATCGGAAACTACGTCTGGATCGGCGCAAATGCCGTGATCGTCGGCCATATCAACATCGGAAATAATGTTCTGATCGCCCCCGGCGCCTATGTCAACTTCGACGTGCCGGACAACTCCATCGTGATCGGCAACCCGGGCCTCATCCGTCAGTCTCCGGGCGCCACACTGGGCTACATCAACAACACCATCCTCTTTGACGAGTATAACGTCCGTTCAGGAGATGCCTGATGTTTACTGATGTCACAAATTACAGTATTCCTTCGAGCGAATATGTCCACCGCCGCAATAATCTTGCCCTGAAACTGGAGCAGAACACGGCGGTGATTCTTTTTGCAGGGAAGGCGCCTTTGGCCTCTCACGATGAGTCGTACCCGTTCCTGCCGAACCGCACATTCTTCTATTTCTGCGGGATTGAGCAGGAAGAGTCGGTCCTGATGCTCATCAAGTCCGATGCAAAAGAACCGGTCAAGACCCGTCTTTATATCTATCCCCGGGAGCCGGAAAAGGAGAAGTGGACCGGTAAGCGTCTTTCTCCGCAGGAGGCTTCGGAGATCTCGGGCATTTCCGACATCCGCATGCTCGATTCGCTGAAGTACGATGTCGATGAGATCCTCTCGGGATCCATGAAGATCGCCTGGGATGAGACCGATCATTCACACGAAAGAGCCCGCCTCGAGCAGGAACTGGCCCGGACGGACAGATTCGACTCAGCGACTGATATTTCAGGGTTTGTAACACTGTTACGCATGGTAAAGAGCCCTCTCGAGATCGAAGCGATCCGCACAGCGGTCAAAGTGACGGAGGAATCTCTCCAGGTCTTGAAGGAGAATCTCCGCCCAGGCATGAGAGAGTGCGAGGCCCTGGCGATACTGGAGTGCGAGATGGTCAAGAGAGGATCCCTCTTCCAGTCTTTTTCGACGATCGTGGCAGGCGGGAAGAATACCTTGTGCCTTCATTATCCGACGCCGAAGGATATCGTCTCCGACGGGGAGATGATCCAGATCGATACGGGAGCACGTGCCGGCGGCTACTGCTCCGATATTTCCCGTGCCTATGCCGTGAACGGCAAAAGAGACGGCCGCCAGCAGGCGCTTTTCGATCTGATAACGGAATGCAAGAAGACGGCGCTCTCTGCGATCCATTCGGGCGCGACCATCGAGTCGGTCAATAACGAGACGAGAAAGACGGCGGCCGCAGGTCTTCGGGAACTCGGCGTGATCGGCAAAAGCGAGCCCGACGCCCTTTCTGCCTGCAAACGCTACTACTGGCATAACACACTTCACCATATGGGACTTGATGTCCATGACATCTGTGACCGTGACATGATCTTCGTACCGGGTATGGTATTCGCTGTCGAGCCGGGGATCTACATCCCCGAGTGGGGCTTCGGCTTCCGCGTCGAGGACGACGTCCTCCTGACCGAAAACGGCGCCGAATATCTTTCTATCCCACAAACCTAACATCCCTGTAACACGAACGATAAAATGCCGCCGTACAATTAGTATAGGTATTTAGGCGAAGCGAAAGGAGGAACGGGCATGCCAGATGGAGTGATTCTTGCACTGATCATTGTAGGTCTGCTCCTGATCGTTGCCGGTCTTACCTGGCTTCTCATCTATTCCTATGCTGTCCGCGTCGCCTACCGTTTCTTCGGCCGCCCGGCCCCGCGCCCCGCTTACGATAAATCTCCGCTTTCCATCGACCAGAGCACGATCTTCGGACGGGGAAAGAACTGGTTTTACAGCAACCGTATGAATGTTCTCGACTGGCAGATGACGGCTTTTGACGGCATCAAACTCTATGCCTACTATATCCCCGCCGCGAAAAAGACGACCAAAGACGTCGTGATCCTGATCCACGGATATAACGATGCGCCGTCCGTAATGGCGGCCTATGCCCAGCTCCACCTCGAGAAAAGAGACTGCCACATCCTGATCCCGCACCTCCGCGCCCACGGCATGAGCGAAGGAAACTTCGTCGGATACGGGCTTTTCGACAGTCAGGACATCGCGATGTGGATGCAGTATCTCGAATCCCGCCTCGGGCAGGGACTGAAGATCATCCTTCACGGAAGATCCATGGGTGCCGCATGTGCCCTCATGACAGCCGGCTCGGGGATCGCCCCGAACACACTGACCGGCGTCATCGCTGACAGTTCCTTTGATTCGCTCGACACCCAGATCGCCTATCTGGCCCAGAGAAAATACCGCATGCAGCTTCGGCCTTTCCTGATGCTCGTGCGTCATGTCGTCTTGAAGCGCTTCGGTTTCCCGATCGAAAAGGCCTCTCCGGCTTCGATCGCATCCCGCATCCCGGTGCCGGTGCTTCTTTTCCATGGAACAGCGGACGAACTGGTCCCTTCCTACATGAGTGATAATATCTATAACCGCATCCGTTCACCGAAGCGCATTTGCCTTATCGAAGGCGCCGCCCACGTCATGGGCTACGATGCCGCTCCGGAGAAATATTCCGCCGAGATCGACAAATTCCGGGATATCATCAGTGATAATGAATGGCAGAAACTGATCGGAAGAACCCCACATTCCGAAGACTATGAATAAAAAACGGAATAATCTTGCACGATGGACTTCATCATGCTAGAATGACGGCAAATCGGATTTCGGGGAGCTGGCATACTGAGCTGGCTGAGAGGACGGGATGCTTCCCGTCGACCCTTGACCTGAACCGGATAATGCCGGCGGAGGGAACATAAAGTGAAGTCATAAGGCTTCTCCTTTCTTCCTGTGCCGGAACGAGGGAGGAGTATTTTGTTATGTCTAGAAAAGATGTTATTTCCAAGGTTGAGCAGGACGCCCAGGCGGCGGAAGCTGAACTGAAAATGAAGAAGACCCAGGAAGCGGCCAAGCGCCGTGAGATGATCCTGAGTGTGGCCGCCGGCGGTATCTGTCTCGCTTTAAGCTTCATGCTGTCCCGTATCGAGCTTTTTAAGATGCCACAGGGTGGATCGGTCACACCGGCTTCCATGCTGCCGATCATCTTCTTCTGCCTTTGCTTCGGCTTGAAAAGAGGCCTTTGCGTTTCTTTTGCATTCAGCCTTCTCGAGCTCATCGGCGGAACACTCATCAATTTCCCGCAGGTCATGCTCGACTATATCGTTGCTTTTACCGCCATCGGCCTTTCGGGCATCTTCGCCGCTTCTGAAAAGAAACGTATCGAGGTGAAAAACCCGCTGAAGAGATTAAAGCTCATTCCGTTCTGGCGCATCGGCGTGGCCGTATTCGTATGCTTCCTGCTGCGTCTTGTTTCCCATGTTCTTTCCGGCGTCATCTTCTGGAGCGAATATGCGGGAGACCAGAATCCGTGGGTATATTCCATCATCTATAACGGCACGTTCCTTCTCGTAGAAGCTGCGATCACCGCTGTGATCCTGATCGGTGTGTCCCTGGCACTTGGTCTTCTGAAGATCAACATCAGCGAAGACAAGAAGAAAAAGTAAACTCCACGGGTTTCGGGTCTTTTCGAAAGGAAACGGGGAATGCCCCACAGCTTCCCGCATCCGAAGTCAATTGCAAAGGCGTTGACACTTGCACGATGAGTGGTGGCTTGTAAGACCGAAAAATGTGGAAATAGTTAATATAAAAAACTTCCAAAATCCTCCCTATGTATGGTATGATTTAATGAAATATTTTCTAGAGTAATCATATATACAAAGGGAGGATTTCAATTTATGGCGAAGATCTTTGAGCAAGAATCACGTACATTTAGCGAGTATTTACTGGTCCCGAACCTCACAACGGAGAAGAACACACCTGATCAGGTGGATCTTTCGGCCCCTATCGCGAAGTATCGGAAAGGACAGGAAGAATCCAGGCTCAAGATCAATATCCCTTTGGTTTCCGCAGTCATGCAGGCCGTTTCCGATGACGGTATGGCCATTGCCCTCGCTCGTTCCGGCGGTATGTCCTTTGTTTTCCAGTCTCAGACCATTGAGTCCCAGTGCGAGATGATCCGGAAAGTAAAGAAGTATAAAGCCGGAATCGTTGTTTCTGACAGTAACCTTACCCCGGACAACACCATGGAAGAGGTCGTCGAGCTTCGCGAAAAGACCAACCACGGTACATTCCCGGTAACCGAGAACGGCAAGTCCGACGGAAAGCTTCTCGGTATCGTTACCTCCCGTGACTACCGTGTCACACGTATGGACCCGCAGACTAAGGTCTCCGAGTTCATGACTCCTTTTGAAAAGCTCATCGTGGCAAGAGAAGGAACTACCCTCAAAGAAGCCAACGACATCATCTGGGACCATAAGCTTAACCAGCTCCCGATCGTCGACGAGAATGACTGCCTCGTCGGTCTCGTATTCAGAAAAGACTATGAATTCCATAAGGCAAATCCGCTCGAGCTCTTAGATGACGACAAGCGTCTCATCGTCGGTGCCGGTATCAACACCAGAGACTACGAAGAAAGAGTTCCGGCTCTTATCGAAGCAGGCGCAGACGCTCTCTGCCTCGACTCTTCCGACGGATTCTCCGTATGGCAGTCCCGTGCCCTTACATGGATCAAGCAGAACTATCCGGACGTCATCGTCGGCGCAGGTAACGTTGTCGACGCAGAAGGCTTTAAGTACCTGGCAGACGCAGGTGCCGACTTCATCAAGATCGGTATCGGCGGCGGTTCCATCTGTATCACCCGTGAGCAGAAAGGTATCGGCTGCGGCCAGGCTTCCGCTGTTCTCGCTGTTGCAAAAGCACGTGACGAGTATTTCGAAAAGACCGGCTACTACATCCCGCTTTGCTCTGACGGCGGTATCGTACATGACTACCACATGACTCTGGCACTTGCCATGGGTTCCGACTTCATCATGCTGGGCCGTTATTTTGCAAGATTCGACGAGAGCCCGACGAGAAAACTCATGGTCAACGGTTCCTACGTCAAAGAGTACTGGGGCGAAGGATCTAACCGTGCCCGTAACTGGCAGCGTTATGACGACGGCGGAAAGGGCGGCAAGATGGCTTTCGAAGAAGGCGTCGACTCCTATGTACCGTATGCCGGTAAACTCAAGGACAACCTCGACAGCTCCCTTGCGAAGATGAAGGCCACCATGTGTGCCTGCGGATCTTCCTCGATCCCGGAACTGCAGGAGAAGGCAAGACTCGTTGTCGTATCCTCCACCTCCATCGTCGAGGGCGGCGCACACGACGTCATCACCAAGAACAACAACGACGCCCGTTAATTTTGGGTATCCGACCGGAGTCTGGCTTCGGTCCCGCGCGAAAAGCACTGATAAAACATTTAGAATATATAAAAGGAGACAAGAACAATGGCAGAAGAGAATCAGAAGATCCAATTTACCGTCGAAGGTATGAAGCGTCTGCAGGATGAACTCGAAGAGAGAAAGACCGTCATCTCCGGACAGATCGCAGAACAGCTCAAAGAAGCAAGAGCCCAGGGCGACCTTTCGGAGAACTCCGAGTACGATGAAGCTAAAGATGCACAGGCGAAGAACGAAGCCCGCATCATGGAGATCGAAGAGATCCTGAAGAACGCGGAAGTCATCGACGAGTCCGAGATCTCTAAGACGAAGATCTCCCTC
>JAEEWG010000018.1 GCA_016287245.1 Clostridia bacterium | reverse complement strand
TATTACACATCTCACGGTAGAACGTCATCTGATTCCAGATGCCCTTTGCTTCCTCATTGTCCTTGAACCATGTGATGGCACCGTCAGGATTATTCTTCTCATAAAAAGGAGGAACAGGCAAAACTCTTTCAAAATATTCTCTATTGCGCCAGTATTCCTTCTCTTCTTCTTCAGTTAACGTCTTACTGTCTACAAGCTTTCCTACAGCCGTAAAGATGCCTCTGGGCTGTTTAGTGATGTAAGCACAGTCTTTCATGTGTACTCTGTAATATTTCATGATTTCACTCTCGATTAATTTATTCCTGATCCGGTTGTCTATACTGCTGATTTTCTAAACTAAGGATTTCCCTCGTTACATGCTCATTATATCACCAAAAAAGTTCGTAATTGAGGGACATGGAATGAAAACGACGACCGGATCGCTTACTATCCAATCGTCGTTCCATGGGCGCATCTTTCTGATCTTATCACAATCCATTAATCCATTCTCTCAGAGCATCTTCGGAAACCCCGCCATCAAATCTTTTTCCTTCGATCCAATTTCCGTTTCCGGAAAGATCAGCAAGAGTAGATCCGCTTTTTCCAATACCGCTGCTTCCTGAGGTACAGAATGGGATCATTATAATATCTCCAAAATCATAACTCTCAACAAAGGTATCCATAATGCGCGGTTCCTGCCCCCACCAGATCGGATAGCCTATATAGATTTTGGAATATTTTGTAATATCAATGCTTTCACTTGCAATACCGGGTCTTACAGAAGCATCGTTCTGCTCTTTTGATGTTCGGCTGTTATTATCATTATAATTCAGGTCCTCGTCAGAATAAGGCTCTGCAGCAACTATTTCATACAGATCTGCATTTTCGATAGCAGCGATCTTTTCCGCAACTCCTTTTGTTGTACCGGTTGCTGAAAAAACAACTACGAGGACATCAGTTTCCGACTCTGTATCCTCCTGTTTGGGCTGAGTACTTTCTTCAGTTTCTGTTGTAGCCTCGGTTGTGCTTTGGACTGTCGTCTCAGCACTCTCTTTTGTATCCGCCTGTGTCTGTGTGCTCTCTATAGTAGCGTTATCTGCATTTTCGGCTCGTGTATGATCCGCACTTCTTCCGCAGGCAGAAAGAGCAAAGCACATGCAAAACACAAATAATAATGCAGCCGCTGTTTTAATTTTTCTCATACTGTGTCGTCTCCTTTATTTCATACTACCGAAATCTTCATTAGATACCGGTTCACTCTTCATTCCACACTTCTTTTGCCAGTCTGAACACTGCCCACCCTTTTGGCCAGCCTACATACATCGTTGCGTGGGTAATGATTGCTGCGATCTCTTCCTTCGTCACACCGTGGTCTTTTGCGTTCTGCAGGTGATACTGCAGGGAAGAATCCGTAATACCTGACGCCATAAGGCTTACCACTGTGATGATGCATTTTGTCTTCACATCAATGGCTTCGTCATTCCACACCTCATCGAACAGTACATCATCATTCAGATGCGCAAACATCGGTGCGAATTCACCAAGCTGGTTTCTTCCCGCTGTCTGTACGATTTTCTTACCCATTCTCCGTCCCTTCCTTTCTATTCTCTGATAAAACTTTTATCTGATTCAGGCATAGTGTCATCAGACTTATATCTTTCTACTGTCATATGAAGATCATACTTTTTTCTAAGTTCAATGATTGTTTTCATCATAGGAGAGCCGTGATGAATATCGATAGCCTTCTGATCTTCCCAGCTGTCAATAAGCAGTATGGTTTCAGGATCATCAAGTGACTGAAAGTATTCATACTTCAGATTTCCGGCCTCATTTCTAATATCATCCACTGTTCCTCGGGATATCATTTCTTCTGCAAATCTCTTCGCAGCGCCACTTTTCCCTTTGTACCGGATATTAACAGTAATACTCATAGGTTAGCCCCTTTCATTTGGCAAAAGCTCACAATACTTCGGCAAGCCCCTTCTTTATCTCACTCTCATTCGGGCGATTTCCTCTCCGACCTGTTTCGTCACGCCGCTTGCTGAAAAGCATGCCACTAAAACCTTCTTCGCCATCATGATTTCCTCCTTTTATTGTGCTTTTTATTTTTCTCCCAGCAGCCTGATAAGGCATGCATAGGTAATCTCCTGTATTGACTGATAAGCAAAATCTATATCTGCCTGTTTCATTGCTTCCCTCTGTTTGTCTGTAACCTCGGTATAGGGATAAATCCCGAACATGAACGGGAAGAAAATATATATAAAGTTTTGAATATCCTCAACTGTCATCTCCGGGCAGAACTTTTCAAGCAGCCGGCATATATTTCTCATTGATTCTCCATATGCTTTCTTGAACGACACAAGAAGTTCCGGCCTGCTGTTGGCTTCCATGTCATAATTATTCATGGAGAGAAGTTTTAATAACTGCTTTCTGTTTGCAATAGAGGAAGCGATCTTTTCCGCCAGCTTTCGTCTGCTCAAACTCTTATTCTTCCTGATGACCACAAGCTCCTCATTCCATCTGTCATACTCACGCTCATAAAGAGCAAGAAAGATTTCTTCCTTTGTTTGGAAATAATTGTAGATGGATGTTCTGGTAAAAGATGTCACTGCTCCGATCTCTTTCAGTGTGATATCCTTAAAACTCATTGTCTGATAAAGCTGCTCACAGGCATTTATGATTTCTTCTTTCCTTGCAGCCGTTAATTCCGGTGATCCCTTCGGCATATCATTATCTCCATTTCATTAAGGATTGTTTGTATTCTGACTTCGTGTCAGAATACATTATAATTCCATTCTGACACCGTGTCAAGATAAAGCGGATCTGCTTTGAAACCAGCATCTGACTGAGATTACCCTATGTATTACCGGACAAAAACAAAGGACAGGAAATACGATATTCCTGTCCTTTTCGGGAAATCCAGTAAAGAATGAACCCTATCATGGTCATTCGTGCTTATTAGCGCAATTTTATCCAATTCACAGAAATTTGCTTCTGATAATATCGTGTCACAAACAGAAAGGAGTGAATCATAATGAACACCGAAACATTTGAAGCTTTTAATCATGGGCAATTGCGTCTTCCTGACAAGACCATCTTTTTCGAGGAGATCGAATGGTCCAAACATCCTGTTTTTGAAGGTGTTGAACTAAAGCACATCTTAACCGCAAAAGATACAAACGGAGAATACAGTTATCATCTGGTAAGGATCGCTCCGAACAAGAGTATTCTCGATCATATCCATGAAACTCAACTGGAAACTCATGAAGTTATTACAGGCGAGGGTACTTGTATCAATGACGGATGTGAACTTGTCTACGAACCGGGAGTGATCTCCATAATGCCCAAGGCTGTGCATCATGCAGTTAATGCAGGTAAAGACGGTCTATATTTGTTCGCCAAGTTCTTTCCTGCGCTATGTTAATCACTCTTAATTACTGATGCCTGATACTGAACAGGAGTCATTCCAACTATCTTCTGAAAGCATCTGTCCAGGTGGCTTTGATCGCAAAACCCTGCTTCCAAAGCCACTTCGGAAATGCTTTTTCCTGTTTCCAGGAGTTGTTGTGCTTTTCGCACTTTGCATTGAATCTGAAACTGATGAGGCGTCAGTCCGAAAGCCTTCTTGAACTTACGTATCATATGGTATGGGCTGATCTTTACATCCTCTGCCATTTCTTCGATAAGATATATGTTATCCGGTTTTTCCATAATGGCATGTTGAAGTTCTTTTAGATCATCATCATTAACAACTGCCTCTGTCTTGATACATAACACCATCATAGAGTAGGAAGTATCATCAACCGGCTTTATCTCATGAAGAACATTGGGCATTATCCTGAACTCATCGCCCTTCTCATAAATACAACTTTCACCATCGATCGTAATACAGACATGTCCTTCTTCGATATAACCTATCGTAAGATGATTCGGGTGAGTATGCGGAAGGTATGACTTCCGTGATTCCACATAATGAACACACTCAATGTCGTTATTCTTTTTACTATAAGTTACTTCATGCATACTCATCATAACTTCCGATATAACGCGCTAATGTACTCTTCACGTCCTGTCCACTTCGTAAGCTATATACTCATGATCAAACTCATAACCAAGTTTTTCAGCCAGGCGAACGGAGTTTATATTTTGTGCATCCCAACTTGGATACAGATTTTCTTTCAGACACCTGAGAATAAGTGCTGAGCAAGCAATTGTTGCAAGATGATTTCTTCTTTCAGATTCAACAGTATCGACTTCTATTTCTATTCCTTCTTTGTATCTGGTATAAGAGGATGCACCGGATACAATTTTATCATCCTTCAAAATGACTATTCCCCGGCCAAGGTCAAGATACTGCTTCTTATTCGCAAAAGAAGAAACAAAATCTCTTGTCACAGGGTCTTCCATACATTTGTCATAGAGATCTGAATCTATTTCTTTTATCTCATACCCATTGGGAAGCATGTCCATGTTCTTTTGCAAAGCTGCTGTATCAAATTTGGTATCCTTCCTGATAGCATATCTCTTTACTTTCCTGACATTGGAATATACCTCTTCTATCAGAGCAGCCCACGCTTCGTTCTGAGGAGTTATAATCGCAAAGCCATCCGGCTTGTTCTCTAAGAGTTCCCGGTTCGGCTGTCCTGCCACAAAGCCAAAACAACCTACATATGCAAAAGCAGATACCGGCTTGTCGGGATCTGTAACATAAATCCTTCCCATAACCTTTTGAAGGCAAGAATAGATCAGTGTTTCCTGCCAACCAGCAAATAAATCTTTCACCTTAGATGTATCATTTAACTCCACAACCATTTTCAAGCCACCAACCTCATATAAACTGAATCATTCCATACTAAGGATTGCTCTTTACTCAGTCTTATCATTTGGCAAGTACCTCATATGCTTCCTTATTCTTCTTCAAAAGTCTCTTAGAAATGGCAAGTACATCTTCAACAGATGCGACCGCACTTTCCTCAGCTTTACTAAAGTCAATTACAAGATATCTTGGAACGTTATTCTTCAAAATAATCGCTGTTCCTTTTTCATCAACAAGCTTAGTTACTTTCGAAAAGTTCTGATTGGCTTCTGTAATAGAAATCATTGTATTCGTATCAATAATCATGAGAACACCTCCGTTCTTTGATTACACTATACTATCAATTATAGCTATTATTCAACCTATTTTTACAAAAGAAAGCAAGAAAAAACCCGATAACTCATGTTACCGGGTGTTCATGGCGGAGCCGGTGGGATTCGAACCAGTATCGAAATAACCCTTTCTCACCAATATATTAAAAATAGGCACTTCTAGACCATATAACAATGTGAAAAGTATCGGTCAGTCCACTTTTTCCATTGCTTTCTTTCATAAATGTCGTCAAAACTGTCGTCAGTATTTGAAGCCGTATTGCTGCTTTTTCTCTTGAAAATAAGCTTGGCAAGCGTAAATGAAAACTATTTCGGCACTACAACATCTATGTGCTTTGAAGTAAAAAAATCATGTCTATACTTATCCTCTTTCATCCTGTAGCAGGGATATTCGGTTATTGATGATGGCTATTACATCATCCAAACTCTTTTGTCCATAGAAGTATGCCGGCATTTCTTCGTTGATTATACTGATTGCCGTGTAGTCATTGATCCAATATCTTGAGCAGCTTTCAATAGCACGAAGGTAACTATCTTCGATAGATTGATCCATATCGGTTTTCTCAAATGCGCTTCGGCAAACCGGAAAATACAAGTCCTGAGTCTGTACATCTTCGTCAAGCATCGTACGAACAAGTTCCCATGCGCCATCCTGACACGATGAACACGCTGTAATTGCAGCACAAGATACCAACTTCATATATGGGCCCCGCTCGTCAGGAGATGGAATACCAACCAACACCTTCCCATTTACCGCGGTTCCATTCCTTTTATCAAATGAATATCCATACATACTGGCAACCGGGATAACCGATCCGCTTTCTATGTTGATCTTTTCAGGTATATTCGCCTGAATATACTGAGCAATCTCTCGAAAAGCACTGTTATCAAAATCGTATTTCCCGTTCTCTCCTATGAACATATCAAAGCAGTTCCCAAGAAGATAATCAAAGTAAGTCGTTCTGTCCGCTAAGCTGTAGAGCGGGTCATTTCCATTGTAGACGGTTTGTACAAACGACTGATAATCGGATATTTTAATACCTTTTCGATTGTCAGCTTTATCCTCGCTCAAAAGAAATCCGGATAACGTAAACTGAAGAGGAATGTAGAATTCTTTGCCTTCTAGTTCTGCCATTTCGAAAATATGAAGAAAATAGTCATCTTGGTTCAACTGCAACTCGTCGATTTTCCCTTTCAGATCGACCAAATACTTGGGGCTTTGGATCTCCATGTATTCAGATCCGTCCAGAAGCACATCCGGGCCCTTTCCGGAAACTATATCTGCCATCAGAGCAGTCGATGCCTCCCCTCGAGCACGGTTGAACTCCCGCGTCGTATCTTCAGAAAGTGCATCATCATCTACATAATTCCAGAAACGATAATCATCGATAATGATCGCATAGTATTCATTGCTGTTATTGTTGAATCTCTGTACTGCCTTTGCAGCAAGTTCAGTAACTTCCTGAAAATATGCACATTTGATTACACGTTTTCCGATATGTGGGTTATTAGAGGACTTGGTCAAAGTATGCATATATGGAACCGCCTCTATGGTATTTACCACAATCACTTGATTTTCTTTCGCTGAAACAAGCTGTGCATCTCGGGAATCTGTATACGAAATACCTGTAAAGTTAAAATCCAGAATCTTATTCTCTTGCTTTTCTGAGAAAGACCAACACATTAGTTTTCTATTTTCGACAGAAACAAAACCCAGTCCGTTCATTAACTGTTTGAAATGGAGATACTGCTCCGGGATATCGACCGTTCCGGTAATGCTATCACTCGAAGTACTGATCAGCCAGGCTTTTGCACTTTGAGCAGAAGAACCATTTACGATGATTGTGTTATCATCGAACACTCCAATGTCATTGATGATTTCAATCTCGCCAGTATTGATCTGTGAGCAGGAAGAACCATCAGAAACGACTATTGCCGGCTTCCCGGATGTATTTGCGCCTTGTGGATAGCCATAGAGATAATACTTCCCTGAAGCAAACACAAATCCTCCTAGCGTACCGGGATTCAGTTTGGTTCCATTATCCGGATCAAGAATAATAGGTTGAGGATCGGTCATTTCGCCGGTCTCTGCATTTACGTCATACTCACACCATTCTGTCGACATGTCCGCAGATATGCGCTTCTCAACCAGTATTTTTGTCTTCCCATCTGATTCATGAATGTTCTTTACTGTAACTGAATCATTCTCTCCGACATCAAAAGATGAGAGTAAATCTACGCACCACAAAGCACTCTGATTGTCGGAAGCAGTATCATAGCAGGACAGAAATCTATATAGGCATTGCTCAGTATCCCTCTGACTACGTTGTCCTTCATGAATGAAATATGCTTTCTCTCCTACCAAAGCATAGAATTCAGATTGCATGTAGCCGTCATCCCAAACTTCCGCTTTTCGAACGGCATCCGGCAAAATCTCGACTTCTTTATCATCCCACCATTCCATGTATGATTCTTCGTTCAGAATATGAGGATATGTTTCTTCGGTAATCACTCGAGAAGAAGATTCTTCCGAACCTCTCGTCACCTGATCTTTATCTGACTTATGGCATGCTGTCATTGGAATCAGTAGCATAAAACAAATGCTTGACGCTATAATCTTCTTCATATATTCTCTCACATCCTCTCTTACTTGCAGAAATTCACATTCTTCTTAGTTGAAAGTGCTCCATCTGTTTTTTCTCTTTTCTTAGTGCTAGACTAGTCACTATTACCATTACAACAATTACCAAAACAAAATATAGAAACGAGCTCCAAATAGGTTGGATTTCTCCGATATATATGTGTTTGAAATGCTCGGCAGCTATCGTATGTGAATATGGAAACAACCATGCCCACCTGAACTCTTTTAATGATGCATAGAATCCCATAAACATAAAAACAAATAGAAAAACATATCCTTGAAGATGATCGTTCGAAACTCTGAAATAGTACAACACCGTCATGCATGCAAAGAGCGCAAGAAGAATCAAAAGCATCGTGATCAAATATGCTTCACCCACACTATTTCTAGTGTATAGATACACTGGAATAGGAACAGAATTCTTTACTACTTGAAAACTCCATTTATTTGATATGAAAGATATAGGCGCACAGAGCATTTGTAATGAAACCAAAAAAGCTATTAAACATATGCTCAAGCGTACATAGGAGAGCAAGAGATTTCTAACAAGACTCTTATATGATTTAGGATTTCTGGCACACGTATCTGCATATATCAGCAGTTCAAATAATATAATCATCACGAAGACCGTATTCCCAGCGGAAACGAACGATTCCATTATGTTCGATGAAACAGAGTTCTTAAAGTAAGAAATATACATCGGGACCGAGAAAAAAGCAGAAGTAAGCATAAGTACTCGTGTCATCCACATAGCACGTTTATTCGGCCAAAATATACGTCTGTTTTTGTTTTCCGTTTCCATCAATAACCAAGCTCCACTATTCTGTATACATCTACTTCATCTGACAAAAATGAAACTAGGACTGAGTATCTGTCTCCAGTTAAGTGGTCTTGAACTACAATCTTCCATTTTGGTAAAAGCATGTATGATGTAAACCACTCGAACGGGCCTTCTCCGTTATAATACAGATACTCTGGATCTGATGGAAGATATGCGTATACATACTCAACTGTTAATACACTGTACAGCCGATCATGTTGTAGCACCGCACTTACCTTGTTCAGCGCTTCTTCAAGTGTTATTCCTTGCTCCGATTTTTCTATCGCTGTCTCAAAAGAGATTCCTCTGTAAATATCATAAACGTCGACAGTATTCTCATCAACATATATCGTAACACATCTCCAGGTTTGAGAGGAGACGTCCTCAGTGCTGTCTTCAAGGTTGTCATAGCCAGACTCATTATCCACCGGTATTTCACTAACTATAGCTTGAGAATAACAGGCTACAACACTTTTCGTATTATCTATTTTGTAAATCCTGACTCTGTTAGTTCTTACGCTAATCGAAGAATCCATATAAGGAAAATCTATAGTGTTTAGCAACTTATCATTATTCTGAATGATTTCCTTGAGATATGCCGAACCCTGAATTAACTGGATGCGTTTTTCTCCAATTTCATCAAATTCAGGAAGATAATACTCATCTTCAATGGTTTGGAACTCTGGCAAATATGTTGTGCTTGCATGCTTTCCCAGGTCTCGTGCGACTATTCCGGTATTAATATGTAGTGTTGAATGCATGAATTCGCTCTTCACGATTCCATCATCATATTCCAAAAATGCAGCATTATCCTCACTATGATTTCTGATTAACTCCTCCATTACTGTTGGGAATATTGATTTAAGGCAATTGTAATACTCTTGAACATCGTTTTCCGTCAATTTCTCCAAAGGAATACCTTTTGCCTTTCGTATTTCATGTGTCGTTGGGCATCCTTGACTGCATATAATAGTTTTAGAGAAATCCAGATTATCGTACACAGTATACAATGACTCATAATCGTTTTTATCACAAGAAGCATTAGCCGGAGCAGCTTTACATGCTACTCCAGCTAATGCAATTGTGCAAATAAGCCCGATTACTTCTAACCTACGTAATCTCATCTTCGTTCAACTGTACCCCTTGCCGCAGCTGAACCTTGATTATCATAATAGTGCAAGTAGCAATGGAACGTAACATATTGTGAAGAACTTGGGTATGGATAGCAAGTATAATTATGCGAGCCGGTTGCAGTGAATGTAGTGTACGCACCACTGTCTGCATTTGCTGATCCAATTGACACTGTTCTATAAATCGCACCACCCGAAAGTTCAGTCACAGTTGCTCTGTATCCATTACCTGAAACCGTGATATCCAAAGCCTTGTGGGTAGTATTTCCTGTGGGTGCGTTCTTATAGATAAGGAAAAAGCTACCACTGTTCGAATATGCACTGACCATTGTTGTAAACGATGCAAGTACAAAGATAGCAATTGTCACAAACAGTAATCGTCTGTGTTTTGATGATGTCTTCATAATATCCTCCTCTAAAAATGTTGTATCAATACAAAAATACCAACTAGGAACAATAACTCTGCAAAAGTAATCAAATTGAGTTTCCTTTTCGAGGCGTACCCCCCCCTCGTCAAATAATTTTGACGCCTTTCGTCGTTCTTCATTTTCTTAGTTCTTCCGGTACTCTTTTTTCGAAAGCTCCTTTTAAACTTGGAATCCCTGCATTCCGTACAGCTGTCTTCTTAACTGAATGCAGAATTGCTTCCTTAACCTTGTATTCTTTTGTCTTCTGGTGTGTCATAATGCATATCCTCCTTATTTTTTGATAGATTCAGCCTACCACGAATCAACACGAATTTGTTCAAATATGCAAGAACCCCCCTAAAATATGCAAGAATGGTATGGATAGCGTTATTACGGCCATGCTATACTGAAGATAGATTTCAACATGTATTCTACAGGGTATTATCAGGAAGTATAGACATCATGAAAATTGTGGTATTTGATGATAACGAAAAAGATCTAAACAAGTTGGTTTGTACCATTCAAACTTGGAAGCAGCAACATTCTTATTCTGATATCGTCATATTCTCTTATCACGATATAGACGCTTTTCTCTTTGCGCTCCCGGAAATCAACTCATATGATGCTTTTTTCTTAGATATAATGACAAACAAAGACCGTAGCACAGGGTTCCGTGTAGCCGAAAGAATACATCATTACAATCGACGTGCTTCTATCATTTTCACAACTAATAGTCCGGAGTATTTTGAAAGCGCTTTTGAAATCTCTGCTTTTCGGTATATGTTAAAACCAATTAATCCTCGAAAAATACATGCTGCTCTTGACGAGTTATATTCCAAATCAAGACAAAAGAAGAATAATGCATTCATTTTTCAAAGTGATCGTCAAAGAATCATTATTGAAAGTGATCAGATTTTATATATCGAATCGATCACAACTGATCATCGTGCAAAACTAATACTAACAGATGGTTCTGTTACCGAGATCAGTCTTTCTGGCACAAGTTTCTCAAATCTTATTGAAGAGGCGCTCTCCTCAGATTTCTTTCAATGCCATCGCAGTTACATAGTAAATTTAAATTATGTATTGCAATACAGCAACCATATAGTTGTTTTGCAGAATCATGCCGAAGTTCCAGTCAGCAGAAAATACAAAGCAGAACTTACTAACCGTATGATTGAACATTATAAAAAGGTCTATTGAGATGTTCTGGATAGTTTATGAAATACTGATAAACCTATTTCAAGGGCTGCTTTTCACGTGGTTCATTACAAAAATGCTTTGCAAAAGAAAGAGGGAGCATTGGTCCTTTGGGATTTGCGCTCTAATGACCGCTACCGCACTCTCAATGTATCTATTCTTTTCTCTACCTGAATGGGATACTTGGATCTTCGTGTTCATAGTATTTTACGCAGCGTTTTTCTTCGATGGAACTCTTTTACAAAAACTCTTTTGGGTAACTATCCTGATTATTATGTCCATGGGAATCACTGGCATATCTTATCAATTCGTTAGTTTGATAGCAGGTGCGGACACAGACGAACTTCTTTCCTCAGGAGTAGTTCGTATAATATTCACGTTATCCGCTAATTTCCTAGTCTGGCTCGGTCTTTGGCTAATTACGCGATTGTTTCCCGGGAAATCACATTCTATTCAACCTCCGTATCTTCTATTGTTTGCTGTTCTTCTTTGTTCCTTTCTGGTCGATGTATTCTTTAAACTTAGAAATCAGTTTGAAATATCACTTGTTTGGCTCTTCATAGGATGCATCATTTCAATTTCTATTGCAGTTATCATCCTGATAAATTATCGTCTTCTTGAGCAATATGAAAAAGAAAAGCAAGCCCTCGTTTTACAGGAAGAAATGCTAAAAGAAGCTCGTAGTCAATCCGAGGATCTGCAACATGTGTATGGTGAGATGCTTCAGTTGCGTCATGACATGCGGGCATATGTTCGTGATATTCAGGAAATGGTGAAAACCGGAATACTCCAGAGAGAACCTGAGTATCTGAGCAACCTGGAGTTACAGGTATTGCCACTATACAGTTCCGGAAACCAGACACTGGATTCTGTTCTTGCAGTCAAATTAAATAAACTTCACACTAATGGTATAGAATTTCGCGGATCAAACCTTCACTATACCGGCGGCATGAATATCTCTGATTTTGCTTTGTGTTCTCTTGTTTCCAATATGCTGGATAATGCTGTAGAAGCACTAAATAATAGAAAGCATTGCCAAGGAGATCGGTATGTTTATCTACAATTTACTTACTCTCCTGCAGGTCTAGCTATCATATGCGAGAACCCATTACTAGGAGTTCTTCCCAAAATGAAACGTGCTTCGTTTTTAAGTAATAAGGTTGAACCATACCATGGACTTGGTATATCCATCATGAAACGACTCGTAGATGAATCAAATGGCACTTTCGAGGTTGCACTATCAGAAAATCTGTTTAGAGTATTCGCACTCATTCCTCCAGAAAAGCACCCGTCAGACAAAAGCAATGGGGAGTAAATCTCATGACACTGATTCAAAAACTTACTGACCATTTGATAGAAAATGAGTATATTCCCAAGGACGATCGTGAAATCTACGAATATGGATTTGATATTATCTTCTATACAATCTGGTCTACGCTTGCTCTCCTGCTCATCGGTCTTGTTTTGAAACAGTTCTGGAGCGCCGCTATTATTATTCTTGGTTTCTATACGTTCCAATCATTCGGTGGAGGGTATCATGCAAACTCACATCTAAAATGCTTTCTGACAATGACGTGCGGATTGATGGTTGGTCTATCATTTGTTTTTCTACAAGATTACCCTGCCGTTCTTCATATTATCACAGGTATCAGCACGCTCGTACTACTTATGATTCCGTTAACGATTCATCCGAACAAATCCTTTCTCGAGCCTAAAAGAAAGCCCTTGTCCATCCGTTCGGTCATTGTGACTCTTTCTACTCTAATTCTCACAATACTCGTAAGCATATTCTTTGACAGATTCTTATGTGCATTTTCTGCCGCTTTTTTCCTAGCAGCAATCTCAAGAATCGTCGGCAAACTGAAATATAACAAACTATCTCCGAGCAAGGGCATCCATGATCCGGAATAGCCCCAACACACAAAACTCGCCTTGTTTTCAGTTGTTTTGAGGCGAAAGACGCACGGTTTCTAAAAAAATGTCTCTATCGACGCACTTACTCCGAAGGTTGTATACAATCGTAAAAACTCGAAATGGCAGGCCCTGCCGGCCATAGTGTTTGGAGAAGTCGATCTTTATCGACGCACTCCCTTTATCCTGCTTTTTTTCTACTTTTTTCCGAGGTACTTCTAGGGGTGTTTTTCTGCATTTTTCGAAAGCAAATTATAAGCAGGATAAAGGAGTGACATCAATTTTGATATGTCACTCATCAACAATGTCGGGCAGTGCCCGTCATTAAGGTATTTCGGGGAATTAAGCATGTCCGATTTGTGACGTCAATTTTCCGGAAAGTTTGGAAATATGACATCAAAAACCTGCAAAGTGCTGAAAACAGGACATGTATGTGACGTCAATTGTATATAACCGAAAACAATGTGCTGATCGAAAAATATTCTCAAAACGGATCAAAAACCTGGATCAGAACGAAAAAAGTGGGTTCGGGCTTCCGCCCGATTCTTCCGTGTTCGGTGGCAAGCCAAATGCTCTGCTTGCCTTATTCCAAAAGTTTTTCCCGAACCCACTAATTGTGAATGCCACCATATTCAGCACCTTTCATTCAGATATTTCTGGACAAGTTCAGCTGTTTCTTTTGTAATACAGTTGCTAAATTGACACTGATCTCTCTCGAGTCTCTTTTGAAGACCTTCCGGAAGTGTTTTATATGTTGTGTAATACCAGCTAGTCATATCTCCGAACAGATCCTCCGGGTCTACAAGTATGTGCAGATTCCATCCCCTTAGTAGACTTCTCCAATTTCGTATTGGTTCTCCTCCGATACAACCTTTCTTTTCCACAAAGTAGTATTGGATGAAGTGTCTGGCTTCTTCTTCAGAAAAATCCAGTCCCCGAATCTGTGCTGCTTGGATAACTTCTGTTTCCGTAGGAATATCGGATGGGCCTGCCTGACATGCCAGACAATTCTTATTATTCTCATTATCATCTTCATTTTCATTATCATTATCAGATTCATTTTCATTGTCATTATCACCATCCGAATGAAATGCATTTGCATCCGTGTGCTGTGCATCTGCATCCGCATTAGACCACCGCCTTCTGGCGGCGGCCTTGTTCTTCCTGCAACGCTCCTCGTATGCTGCGTTGTTTGCATCAATAATCGGCTTTATAGCGTTGATTGCAACCTCCACCTTCGAATTTGCTATGCGCGGTTCCTTGCCTTCTCCTGCGTCAAACATCGCATAGGCAAATTCCGTGATTAGTTCAGGATCTTCCAGAAGATCCATGTAGTATCTCCAAGACGGATATACTACAAAAGCTTTCTGTTTCATTTGGCATTCCTCCTTTCTTTGTTGATTAGTTCGTGGATCTATTCATCCGACATCGTTCGAGTGTTTCCCGATCCACTCCAGGAATCTGTCTGATGAAACCAGAAGTCTCTTCCCCACACGAAGTGTCGGGAAAGATTCTGAATTCATAAGATTGTAGGCTCCCTGCTTTGAGATACCAAGATACTTGGCCACCTGCATGGCGTTCATTACGGCCGGTACACTTACATTCATTTCTTTTTCCATAGGCTTTGCCTCCTTTCTTTAGAACATCTGTTCGTTTTTTTCTGTAGTATATCACTTGACAAAATAGATTGCAATAGGTTATTATGTGTCTAATCTATTTCGAGAGGACACGATAATGCAGATTACACCTATTCTTTCTTTAGACCAGTTGGGAACCGATATCCGGGTAGGAATCACTATGCACGACGGAAAAGAAATCTTCTTTGTGACAGGCAAAGATGAAAACGGTCCGGACAATCTGATTCCTATGTCTTTTACTTGCGGCTATGGTGTGGCTTTTGGTGATCTGATCGGTTCTGTAGAACCGATGGACGGCATTCCTGATCCTGAAAAGACCATTTCTTCGATTGAAGAGATATACGAGGAGATCAGGTCGTGCGTACAATCTTCCAGGTCTAAGGATAAGGTGGATATGATCAACGACATTCTTCTAATTAGTGATAGGTTATTTAATTGTAAGGTAGAGTCTAGTGACAACAGAAACCTCTTGGCTCTGCCTCTTGTCGTTGAAGTCATCTCAGGAATCGTAAAATCCGGGAAAAAGTACAACTTCAAAAAGAGTGATAAGATCCTGGCTTCCCTGAAGAAGTATCAGAAGTCACTTACACTGTTTGCTGAGGATGTTATGTTCTATGACAAGAATAACGAGCCTGCTATAGCGCTTACAAAGATTGATCGGAACAAGATTCCATCTCTTTCGTATTCGGGGCTTACTTCCGTAATGGTCAATGATCCGTATTCCGGTCCGAAGTATTTAAAATCTTTTGTACCGGATACCTTTGATGACCTGATCTCATATCTATGCAGCAGATATGTCCAATACTATCACTTCCAATGCTGCTCGAACTGCAGAAGGTACTTCGCTTTTGCTACAGACAGCAAGATCAAGAACTGTCCGAGAGTGATCGAGACTGCTCGGTACTCAAAGGATATTGGAAAAACATGCTTTGATGTCGGACGGCTTCGCTCTCATGTGCGGAGTTTATATAGCGACGAAACGCAAGTGCTTTACCAGAGGAACTATAAAGCAACTTTTGCAAGAAAGAAGAAGGGACAGATCTCAGAGGATCATTTTGCTGCCTGGAGCGAAGTAGCACGGGCTATGCGAGACCTGTGCCTCGAAGGTGAGATTACCTATGATGAACTGGAAAAATGGTTCAAAGATAATTATTTACGGGAATAAGTGGGCTGACCACACACTTGTTTTATAAGTCTGGAAGAAAGGAGGATTCATGAAACGAATGAAAAGAAATGCAAACGGAAGCGGAGCAATCTACAAGAGAAATGATGGGAGATGGGAAGGCAAATACTCCATTGCAGCATCAGACGGTAGCGGAAAATATATCCGTAAATCAGTGTATGGCAAGACTCAGGAAGAAGTCCGAAAGAAGCTTACGGAAGTGATTTCTGAGATCGATAATGGTACATATGTAGCTCCCTCAAAGATGAAACTCTCAGAGTGGCTTGATACTTGGCTTCGCGACTACGTAAAGTTTTCCGTAAAGAACTATACTCTGGAAACTTACCAGTCTCTTTGCGATAAGCACATTAAGAGAGTCATTGGAAACAAGACTCTGACAAGTATTACTGTTTCCGATATTCAGCGCTTTTACAACGGGTTGCTGACCGAAAACGGCTTGTCAACTAAAACTGTTAAGAACATCCATGGTGTTCTTCATCGGGCATTGGAGCAGGCTGTAACTGCTGGTTTGATTAAAGAGAATCCGTCAAGAAGGTGTTCTCTGCCGAAAACAGATCGGAAAACCATCAAACCCTTGGAAAGCGAAGAGATTTCACGGTTTATTGAAGCCATAAAAGGCCACAAGTACGAGAATATCTTCTTTGTCACCCTTTTCAGTGGGCTTCGCGAAAGCGAAGTACTTGCTCTCACATGGGATTGTGTGGATTTCGAGAATAATCTCCTTCTCATCAACAAGCAGTTGGTTACCAGCACACATCATACCGGACCCACCTACTCTCTTGGTCCTACAAAAAACAGTAAGAGCAGGTATGTTACGGTTGCCCCTTCTGTCATGACCGTTCTAAAGAAGCAAAAAGAGCTTCAGAATGAATGGTCAGAGAAAGCATCGGGTGCTTGGGACAATGCGTGGAATCTTGTGTTCACTAATGAACTGGGAGAACACTTGAAACAGAACGCTATCTACAAAGCTTTCAAAAAAGTAGCTGCTTCAATTGGTTTGCCTAGTGCTCGATACCATGATCTGCGCCACTCCTATGCTGTTGCATCGATTGAAAGCGGCGATGATATCAAGACTGTTCAGAGCAACTTGGGACACGCTACAGCAAGTTTCACGCTCGATGTCTACGGACATGTATCCAGAAAGATGCAAATGAAGTCTGCAGAAAACATGGAAAAATACATCAAAAACGTATCATAAACATATTTTGAATCATTGTAATTGTGGTCAATTTGTTGGTCAAACCAGTGATTCATAGGAAAGAAAAATCCTGAAAGCCTTATATATCAAGCTTTCAGGATCTGAAATTTGGCGGAGCCGGTGGGATTCGAACCCACGTGCCTTTTGGGCAAACGGTTTTCAAGACCGCCTCGTTATGACCGCTTCGATACAGCTCCATCTTTATAGCGTGCTAATTTTACTAACTTTACCTTGTGATGTCAACTAAAGCGAAGAGGCCTTCCGAAACCGGAAGACCTCTTCAAATGGTGAAAGTATATGGCATCAGTTGTCTATCATTTCCAAAAGCCGATCCAGATCATCGTACGAATAATATTCGATGACGATCGTGCCTCTTCCCTTAACCTCGTCCTTAAGCTTTAATTTGACCTTTGTGCCGTAGTACGAGGCCAGTTTGTGTTCCACATCCTTTGTGCTTATGGCGACCGCAGAAGACCCCTTCTCGCGCGTTTTACGAGGTGCTGCTGTATTTCCGCTCAGGAACTTCTTCACAAACTCTTCCGTCTCACGTACACTAAGCTCCTTGATCATGACGATATCGGCTGCTTTTTTCTGTTCTTCCTTATCTGTAATAGCAAGAAGAGCTCTGGCGTGTCCTGCGGAAAGGTCGCCGTTCCGGATGAAATCCTGAAGGGATTCATCGATATTTATCAATCTTAATGTATTTGCGATGGCCGGACGGCTTTTACCAAGCTTCTTGGCAAGGGCTTCCTGTGTGAGGCCATGCTCTTTCATGAGATTATCCATAGCAAATGCTTCTTCAAGAGGATTGAGATCCTGGCGCTGGATATTCTCGATCAGGGCCTGCTCCATCGTCTGCTGGTCTGTAAGATCACGCACGATCGCCGGTATCGTTTTCATGCCGGCAAGACGGGAGGCTCTCCATCTTCTTTCGCCTGCGACGATACGATATCCTGTACCTCTTTTCGCCACAATGATCGGCTGGATCACGCCGTTTTCTTTAATTGAATCCGCCAGCTCCTGGAGCGCTTCTTCATTAAAACGTTTTCTCGGCTGCTCACTGTTCGGCGAGATATCGTTGATCTTTAATTCCACAACTGAATCCATCTGTGTCTCCGGAATTCCTTCACCGGGAAGCAGCGCGTTTAATCCTTTTCCTAATCCTTTTTTCACAGCCATGTTATCACCTCATATATTGATGTCTGTCTATATTTATAGTCAGTGATTATGTTCTTTTTAATACCTCATTTGCCAGGGCCTGATAAGCCAGGGAACCCTTAGATTTCGGGTCATATTCCTCGATCGTCTGACCATAGCTCGGTGCCTCGGCAAGTCGGACATTTCTCGGAATAAAGGTCTTAAATACCTTGTCTCCGAAGTACTTCTGTACTTCTTCTACGACCTGCTTTGTCAGCTGGGTACGGCGATCATGCATAGTAATGACCACACCGAGGATGCCGATCTTCGGATTCAGTTTTTTCTTGATCATGTTGATCGTATCCATCAACTGGGTAAGTCCCTCAAGCGCATAATATTCGCCCTGGATCGGAACGATCACACCCTCGCATGCAGCTAATGCATTGATCGTGAGTAATCCGAGAGCCGGGGGACAATCGATTATAATGTAATCATACTTATCCAATACTGGCTCGATGGCTCTCTTTAATATCGTTTCTCTGCTGATCGCAGATACCAATTCGACTTCTGCACCGGCCAGATTGATATTTGTCGGGCACATATCCACGTTTTTTACAGATGTAGCGGAAATAACGTTATTGATATCTTCTTCATTCACGAGAAGATCATAGACTGTATTTTCCAGTTGTCCTTTATCAAAACCATATCCACTGGTCGCATTTCCCTGTGGATCCAGATCAATAATGAGGACTTTTTTGCGCTTTTTCGCAAGAAATGCGCTCAGATTGACCGCAGTTGTGGTTTTTCCCACGCCGCCTTTTTGATTTACGATCGAAATTACGTATGCCATATGTGCTCCTTATCGATTTTGTTACTCTAATAGTATCAGAAAAAACAACGTCATTATATGTCAGTTACTTTACACTTTTACTATAAAAATTCAAAATCTTTCATAGTTCAATGCAAATTGCACTCTTGAATTGTTTCACGTGAAACATATAAAAGATCATTTGGAGAATTATCATTGTTTCACGTGAAACATCATTTTTGACTTTCGCGTGTTCTATTCTTACATTGTTTCACGTGAAACATTCGAGAATAAAAAACTCCGCTGCAGGTTTTCTGCAACGGAGTCTCGTGATTCTATATTGAGATAATTCGAATTACATATCCAACTGTGCGAACTTCGCATTAGCCTGGATGAATTCTTTTCTCGGCTCTACCTGATCACCCATGAGAAGTGTCATCGCTTCATCAGCTGCCTGAGCATCTTCGATCGTCACCTTAAGAAGTTTTCTGGTAGCCGGATTCATTGTCGTTTCCCAGAGCTGCTCGGAACTCATCTCGCCAAGACCTTTATAACGCTGGATCTTCGGTTCCTTCCAGCCTGTTTTCTGCTTGATCTCCTCGACTTCCTTATCGTCATAAGCATAGTAGCCTTCGTTGCCCTGATATACTCTATAGAGCGGCGGACAGGCGATATAAGCGTATCCAAGTTCTACAAGAGGTCTAAGATAACGGAAGAAGAAGGTGAGAAGGAGTGTACGGATATGGGATCCGTCGACATCGGCATCAGCCATAATGATGACCTTATGGTAACGGAGTTTTTCCGGATCGAAATCTTCACCGATACCGGCGCCCAGCGCCATAACGACCGGCTGAAGCTTCTCATTACCATATACCTTATCGATACGTGCCTTCTCTACATTCAGCATCTTACCCCAGAGCGGAAGGATCGCCTGATACTTTCTCTCACGTCCCTGCTTAGCAGATCCGCCAGCCGAGTCACCCTCAACGATAAAGATCTCGCAGAATGTAGGATCTTTCTCCTGGCAGTCAGCCAGCTTACCCGGAAGGGCATTGGACTCAAATACACTCTTTCTTCTGGTCATATCACGGGCTTTTCTCGCGGCCTCACGGGCACGGGAAGCACTGAGACACTTATCCATAACGATCTTCGCCACGTTCGGGTTTTCCTCGAGATACTGGGCCAGCTTTTCAGACATGACAGTCTCTACAAGCGTTCTGATCTCGGCATTTCCCAACTTTGACTTTGTTTGACCTTCAAACTGAGGCTCCGGAAGTTTGACGCTGATAATGGCGCCGATACCTTCTCTGGTGTCCTCACCCTGGAGGTTTCTGTCGGAATCCTTAATGAACTTATACTTTCTGGCATAGTCATTAATGACCTTTGTCAGCGCGCTCTTAAAGCCGGTCAGATGGGATCCGCCCTCGACGGTTGCGATGTTATTCGCATAGGAATAAACATTCTCCGCAAAGGAATCATTATACTGGATCGCCACTTCTACGAAGCATTCACCGCTTCTCTGGGCGATATAGATCGGTGGCTTGTGAAGAGCCTCTCTGTGGCGGTTTAGGTACTCTACGAAGGAGATGATACCACCATCATAATGGAGTACCTTATCGACCGGTTCTTCCGCACGATCATCGCGCAGAATGATGGTGATCTCTCTGTTTAAGAAGGCCATTTCACGGTAACGTGTGATCATGGCATCGAAGTCGAAACGGCAGTCCGGGAAGATCTCCGGGTCAGGTGTGAAGATCGTCTTCGTACCGGTATCGTTCTCGTCGCATTTGCCGACGATCTCGAGGGGAGAAGTAGTCTTGCCACGCTCAAATTCGATGTGATAGATATTGCCTTCACGACGGACTTCTACGACCATCTTGGAAGCCAGAGCATTAACTACGGAAGCACCAACGCCGTGGAGACCGCCGGAAACGCTATATGCGCCACCGCCGAACTTACCGCCGGCATGAAGTACGGTATGTACGACTTCAACGGTAGGAATACCCATTTTCGGGTGGATACCGACCGGAATACCGGAACCGTTATCTGTTACGGTAACAGAACCGTCTGTATTAACAGTTACGTGGATCGTATCGCAGCGTCCGGCAAGAGCTTCGTCTACAGAGTTCGCTACGATCTCATATACGAGGTGGTGAAGGCCTCTTAAGGTCGTATCACCAATATACATGCCCGGACGCTTTCTGACGGCTTCCAGACCCTCTAAGACCTGAATATCTTCCTCGTTGTATTCCTTCTTGTTGGTGGTATCGAAATCATCCTGTCCCTGTGTGGCCTGCTCGAGATCTTCAAGGGAATCTTCCTTATAGTCTTCCGTCAGAGCACGCGGGTCAGCAGCCAGGTTCACAAGACCATCCGTCTCCTCCTGAACCTCATAGTAGAATTCTCTTTGTCCTTCCGGCTGTCCTTGCTGTTCATTCGAAGCGGAAGCGTTCTGCAGGTTCTTCTCGTCGTCCATTTTTTTGTCTTTCCTTCCTTTTTTCCCGAAAAGATCCGTATATCGGGAAAAGTCTTATTTTTCGGGATCTGTAACAGTGTTACGGATCCGGATCAGGCATTTGATCGTGCGTTTTCGATCCTTTTTTTCAGTGTCTGAACCGAAAGAGGGGACACATAGGTCCGATCGTCAGTGAGGATCAGAGATCTGGGGATCTCTTCCGAGACATATTCCAGGATATTCTCATCCTCCTGCTGCTTTAGAAAAGCCTTCATATCCGTAGAAGAAGCCAGCACCGTATCAAGGTCTATAAGGCCGATCACCGAATCGATCAGGATCGTATATTCTCCGCCAATATGAACGAACATCTAAACGCCCCTTATTTTCTTCTGTTATAACCCTATTATTATACCATAAAAGGGGTCAGAACGGTCAATTTTCTACCCGTTTTCTATTCTTCGGACGGATCCCTCCACCACCTCGAAGAAGGCTATTTTTGAGGCTTTTTCGAGGGAATCGGCCAATTCCTGCTCGATAAAGGATTTATCCGTACATGTGATAAAGATCTGGGCATCTCCGATCTCGGAAAGAAGACACTTTCTTCTGTTGGCATCCAGCTCCCCGAAAACATCGTCGAGAAGGAGTACAGGTGAGTCATTCGTCTCTTCACGGACGATATCCAGTTCAGCAAGCTTCATGGAAAGAGCCGCCGATCTCTGCTGTCCCTGCGATGCGAACATACGAAGACCATCTCCATCCAAAGACATTAGAAGATCGTCTCTCTGGGGACCGTTTCCGGTCGTTCCGTGGATAAAATCATCCTCCAGGGAATTCTCCCATTTCTGGATGAGAAGTGAGACCACTTCTTCTTCGTTATAATTCTCCAGCTTTTCGATGGGGATACAGGTCTTATACTTCACGAAAAGAGATTCCGCTCCATTAGATATCTTCTCGTGATGGATCTTCGCAAATTTATCGATGCGAAGAGAGAAGAGGTATCTGTCGTACATGATCTTCGCCGCCGATCTGGCCATAGGTTCATGCCAGATGGACATCTCCTCACGGATCTTTTCGGAAAGGATCTTATTATTGCCGGAACGGCCGTTCTTGATGATCCTGTTTCTATTCATGAGGAAACGTACATAATTACTCAGTTCGTGATAATACGACGGTTTTACCTGGGAAAGAAGGACATTTAAGTACTTTCTTCTGATCGAAGGACCATCCTTAATGAGCATCAGATCCTCAGGGGCAAAAATAACAGCGTTAAAAATGCCGAAATATTCGGATGTTTTCTCGAAAGGAACATCATCGTGGAAAACTGTCTTTTTCGGACGTTTCACTGAGGAAAGATCTCCCTGACCATCCTCATAAACGACGGAAACGGACTCATCGTACGCATGAAAAGAAGAGGTCAGCTTCAGTTTTACCTTGTAGCTGTGCTCTCCGTGAAGGATCATCTCACTGTCCTTCGTCGTTCTGTGGGAATGCGTAGATGTACAAAGATAGATCGACTCCAGAACATTGGTCTTGCCCTGCGCATTTGAACCGTAAAAAACATTTACAGAAGGCTCGACCTTAAGATCAAGCCTTCTGTAATTTCTAAAGTTCTGAAGTTCGATAGATCGTATAATCATTTACGAAGAGGAAGAATCAGATAGGTATATCCTTCTCCTTCTACCGGAACGACAACGGATGGGCCATTCGCGCCGGAGAAAAGGAATTTCACGGTATCATCCTCGATAGCACGGAGTGCATCCATGATGTACTTGTGGTTAAAGTCTACGGAGATGAGCTCACCTGTGATCTGGCAGCTGACATCCTCACGAAGATTACCAAGCTCAGTGCTCGAACGGATCACTAAAGTCTCCTCATCTGTCATAGAAAGATTTACCGGACAACGGCGATCTTCCTTCTGAATGATAAGGGAAGCACGCTCAACTGCGTTCAGAACAGCATTCTTATCTACGATCATCGTCGTAGAAGAATTCTTCGGAACGATAGCGTGATAATCCAGGAACTCGCCATTGATCAGACGGGAAACGATCCTGAATTTACCTGTATCGAAAAGGATATGGTTCGTAGAAGCATAGATAACTACTTCCGCATCTTTTCCGGTCAGGATACGGGCAGCCTCATGAAGAGCTTTTCCAGGAATAAGGAACTTCATTACAGGAAGGTCTTCGCCGATCTCCTGCTTTCTGTGTGCCATTCTGAAACCATCGATAGATACTACATTGATATTCTTTCCATCAGATTCGAAAAGAGAACCATTAAGGATCGGACGTCCTTCATCAGTAGAGATCGCGAAGATCGTCTGGCTGATCATGTTTCTTAATATCTCCTGGTTCAGAATGATCTTATTCTCATCGCCTACTACCGGGATCGTCGGGAATCCTTCTGCAGAAATACCATTGATAGAGAACTTAGATGTACCGCTCTCAATGTCGATCACCATTCTCTCATTCGAAGAAATGGCTACCTCCTCATCCGGCAGTTTACGGATGATCTCTCCAAAGACTTTGGAAGGGATAACGATCGATCCCTCTTCCATAACGTCTGCATCCACCAGTGCCTCAATACCTGTTTCCAGATCATATCCTGTCAGCTTGACTCCATTAGCTGCGGCTTCGATTAAAATACCATCTAATATAGGCAAAGTAGAACGAGTTGAAACTGCCTTCTGAACGATCGAAATCGCTTCGACCAGATTGTCTCTTGAAATTACAAGTTTCATCGTTGTCTTTCCTCCAGTTGAATTTATCAAATAACACTATATATTATACAGGAAAATTACGAAAATGCTACAGAGAATACTTGAAAAGACGGACGAAAAACACCTTTTTTGAAGTTTCAAAAGTCAAGAAAAGTTTTCCACATTTTTTATATATAGAGGAATAGAAAAAAAGCGCGATGCGCTCTTCCCGATCCGGATTAAAAGAAACAACAATAAGATTTAAAGTAACTATTCTTCCTCTTATTATGCTCTGTGAATTCTATGGAAAACCCGAAAAAAGACCTGTAAATCAAGGTTTTTCATGTGCAAAAGAAGTGAAAAACAATGTTGAAAAAGAAAGATCTTTTCAACATTATACACAGACCTGTTTTATCCACATGGAATGCACCTGTTTTCCTTAGGAAGTTTTCCACAAATGAACGAAAAAAGGTGGAAAACTTTAGTTAAAAAGACGCTTTTTGATCGAGTCGATGCGGATGAATATCTCGGAGTTCTCGTCTTTCAAACTTGTTTCAATTTTGTTACAGGCGTGAAGGATCGTCGTATGGTCTTTGCCCCCGAAGAACTCACCGATCTTCGGATACGTCATATTCAGTTCCGAGCGGCAAAGGAACATACAGATCTGGCGCGGGACCAGGATCTCCTTGCTGCGCTTATTGGACATGATGTCATTGACCGTGATGTTGTATGCACGGGCGACGACTTCCACGATCAGCTCCGGTGTGACCTGTCTGGCCTGTTTCGGGGAGATCATGTCTTTTAAAGCGATCTTCGCATCATCTAACGTGAAGGAATTGGCCAGGAAGCAGTAGGCGACTACTGTTTTAAAAGCACCGTCGAGTTCACGGATGTTCGATGCGAAGTTGGAAGCGATATAATCCACGACAGAATCCGGAAGGGTGATGTGGTCATCCTGCATTCTTCTGTTAAGAATAGCGATACGCGTCTCATAGTCTGCCGGCTGGATATCGACGATCAGACCGGAAGAAAAGCGGGAGCGGAGTCTTTCTTCAAGGGAAGAGAGGCTTTGCGGCGGCTTATCGCAGGTCATCAGGATCATCTTGCCGGACTCATATAGTTCGTTGAAGGTATGGAAGAACTCGACCTGTGTCTGTTCTTTTCGCTCAAGGAACTGGATATCATCAATTAAAAGGAAGTCGGCATTTCTGTATTTTTCACGGAAATCATCGTACTTTCCGCTCTGGATCGTCGCGATGAACTCGTTGACGAAACGTTCGCAGTTTACGTAAACGACCTTCTTGGAAGGCATCTTCGCCATAACGGCATTACCTACAGCATGCATCAGGTGTGTTTTACCTAAGCCCGAACCGCCGTAGAGGAAGATGGGATTATACTGTTTACCGCCTTCAGCTACGGAAACACAGGCAGCATGTGCGAAGCGGTTTCCGGCACCGACGATAAAAGAATCAAAAGTATAAGCTGTATTCAGCTGGGATGCGGAGTTTTCCGTATTCATGGCCGGCGCACTGGAGGTGTGCTGATGGATCATGTCCAAAGTAAGGGAAGATTCCGGAAGCTCGATCTTCACGTCCAGTTCTTTACCGATCGCGGCGGAAATACAGTTTCTGATCAGAGGGATCATCGGGATGACCTGCTCCTGGGAAAAGGAGTCCGGGGTCGTAAGGATGAGGAGGTCGTTATTGGAAAAAGCAGGGGTCAACGGCTGAATGAATGTCTTGAACTTGATGTCAGACACTTCGTCCTTTAATAAAGTCAACGTTTGACTCCAGATCCTGCTCGCTTCCATACTATCCACCCACTAAAATTTCCGCTATTTACGTGCTTTGGCTCCAGCGAAGATAAAAAGTAGAATAATCATATCAGAATTTTCCACTTTCCGAAAGTATCTGTTATAATAATTCGCGAAGAAATTTTCTTGCCGGGGAATATATGTTTAGAAAAAGAAACGGTGACATCAATTGGAGAAATATAATCCTCACAGGCGTAGCTTTGATATGTCTGATAGTCGGTGTCGTCCTTCTTCTTATCGATCCCATTAAGAACTATAAGCGCCAGAAGATCACGGATGACATGATGGAGAGCATCGTGGAAGTCAGCCAGGCGACATTCGTGGTCAAGTCTTCCGGTAATGAAGTCAGCGGCGAGGAATTCGAATATTACTATGGTGAAGAAGAAGCGGGCGGAAGCCAGCTCGACTATAAGACCATCGTGGCAGAGCTTCCTGAAGAGGTCGTTCTCAATGCTCTCGGCACGATCTCCATTCCTTCAGTAGATATCAATATCCCGCTTTGGGACGATGCGACCATCGTTTCTCTCCGCTATGGTGCCGGCCGTCTGAAAGACACAGCGGATCCGGGTCAGGAAGGGAATATGACGATCCTCGGACACAGAATGCGTGCTGCAGGTAAGCTTTTCCACAGTCTCGGAGATGTGCAGATCGGTGATAAGATCGAGATCTCCACGATCGATGGACATGTATATACCTATGTGGTCGATACGATCTATGAGGCTGTAGAGCCTTCGGATCTCGACAAATATATCGATATCGACGACGGAACGGGCAAGCAGGTGACACTTGTGACCTGCACACCGCTGGGTGTTGCTACCCACCGTTTACTGGTCGTCGGACATCTTTCGGAGTGAAGCGGAGGAAGAAATGGCATCGATCCGGTTTCACATCGCAGTGTTTTCCGCAAAATGTACACATCTGGCGCTCCGTCTGATGGGGCGCGGCGCGACGACCCTTCCCGGCAAGGTAGCTGTCAAGATCGATCCGAAGATCCTGAAAAAGCTCTGTGAGGGACGGAACTGTGTGACCATTACCGGTACCAACGGCAAGACCACCACGACTCACATGATCACCGATATCTTCAGAAACTGCGGCTATACCGTAGTCACCAACGTATCCGGTGCGAACCTTCTTTCCGGTGTGACCACTTCCATGATCTTCGGCATGAAGGACATGAAGAAGGCGGAAAAAGAAGGAAGGAAGATCATCTGCGTTCTGGAGACCGATGAAGCGGCCTACGGGAAGATCGCCTGCCAGATCATGCCGAAAGTATCCGTGGTAACGAATCTTTTCAGAGATCAGCTGGACCGTTTCGGAGAACTGGCGCATACCAGAGATCTCATTGCCAGGGGACTGGATTCCTGTGAGGCGGATATCCTTTTAAACAGCGACGATTCGCTCGTTTCCGAGCTTTATAAAGGACGTGAGGGAAGGACGATATTCTACGGTCTTTCCGAAGAGTCCATGCACTATAATAACGTCACCTATCCCGATAAATCCGGTGTGCTCCCGGCATCCTCGGATGCAGAATACTGCACGGGCTGTAAGACGAAATATGACTATACCGCGAGATCATTCGGACATCTCGGTGCTTTTTCCTGCAAGACCTGCGGCAAGAAGAGAAAAGATCCCCGCTTCTTCGTAAAATACGATCTGGCGAAGAATCCTTCCGATGAAGGTTATGAGCTGAGTCTTCTGGATGCAGGGGAGGGAAGAGACGAAAAGTCCGGGACCGGTATTACGGAAAAACGCGTGAAGCTCCCGATCCCCGGCATGCACAATTTCTATAACTCCATCGCTGCCGTTTCCGCCTGTGTACGAATGGGCGAGAAGATCGGAGATACGGAAGCACTTTCCTTTGAAAAATGTGCTGCCGCGCTGGAACATGTGGAAGCAGCCTTCGGACGAATGGAGAAGATCAGTATCGGGGACAAGAAGATCTGTGTGCTTCTCGTCAAAAACCCGGTAGGACTCGATCGCGCCCTGTCCTTTGTGGCCGGCGCTTCCGATGCCGAGGGGATCTATATGCTCCTGAACAGTAATATCGCAGATGGTAAAGACGTCTCCTGGATCTGGGATGTGGACTTCGAGTCCAAGGAATTTCCGGAGAAGGTATATGTATCGGGCGACCGCTACGGCGACATGATGCTCCGCATCCTTTATTCCGGTGTGGAAAGATCCCGGATCGTGGCAAGGCCTATGGAGGAATGTGCAGATCTTCTCGATCAGGCGATCTCGGATTCGACGCCCGGCAAGTGCCTTTATATCCTGCCGAACTACACCTCGATGCTGGCGCTTCGGTCGATCCTGGTCAAGCGTTATCACCTGAAGGATTTCTGGAAATGACGAAAGGACAGTGCTTTTGAATATGGAAGATAGTAAAAAAGAACTTCGCATCTGTCATATGTATCCGGACCTTCTGAATCTTTACGGGGACCGCGGGAATGTGCTGAGCCTGATTAGAAGGGCGGAACTTCGCGGAATCTCCGTCAAACTGGTGCCGGTCTCCATCGGAGACGACTTCGACCAGAACGATTTCGACATCGTTTTCCTGGGCGGCGGTCAGGACGCGGAACAGAACGTGATCCGCAGGGATTTCGTCGAGGAAAAGGGCCCGAAGGTAAAAGAAGCGATCGAGAGCGGCATGGTATTCCTCTGCATCTGCGGCGGTTACCAGATGCTCGGTAAATACTATCAGGAGCACGACGGTACGAAGATCGAATGCCTCGGCGCCATCGATGTCTATACGGTGGGCGAGGACGTAAGATATATCCAGGACACCACCTACGAAGCTTCTTTTCTAAAAGAAGAAGGCATCGAAGACAGTGCGATCCTTTACGGCTTTGAAAACCACAGCGGAAGAACGTATCTGGGCCCTTCGGTCAAACCGATGGCAAAAGTCCTGGAAGGAGCCGGAAATAACGGGAAAGACGGATTTGAGGGTGCCATTTATAACAATGTTTACTGCACCTATTCTCACGGCAGTTTCCTCCCGAAGAACCCGCGTATGACGGACCATCTCCTGTCGCTTGCGCTGAAACGCCGCTACGGAGAGGACTATGAGCTGCCGGAGCTCTCCACGGAGAACGAGGACTTTGCCAGAGCCGCACTCCTCCGCTATAAGGAGAAGGGCAACACCGCCCCGTAATCACAGGAATTGAATAAGAAAACGACACAGAAAAGGCGCCATGGAAATGACGCCTTTATTCGTTCTTTTCGAAAAGTACCGGAGGGATCAGGTCACGCGGTCGCGGCCCAGATTCTTCGATGTGTAGAGACGGTCGTCCGCCGTATGGATAAGCTCGGCCACATCACTGCAGTCCCGGTAACAGGAAATACCCATGCTGGCGGAAAGACGTACCGGAGCGGCATTGTCGTCGAGAACGATCGGTGCGCCGGAAAGTGCGGAACGCACGCGCTCGGCCTGGACCTTCGCGCCCTTTAAAGGCGTATCCGGAAGCAGCATCATGAACTCGTCTCCGCCGATCCGGAAGACCATATCCGACTTTCTGCAGGAGGAAGTCAGGATGCCGGCCACCAGACGCAGAACATCGTCGCCCTTGTTATGACCGTAATCGTCGTTGATCTTCTTAAAGAAGTCGATATCCAGAGAGATCAGTGAGAACGTATCGTCCGGATCGTCTTTTCTTCTGTTATTTCTTCTGTCGTACTGGGATGCGGTCTTCTCGATCATCTCATAGAAATATCTCCGGTTGAAAAGACCCGTGAGGTCGTCGACCTGCGACAATCTCTTCAGTTTCTCGTTAGTGCGGCTCAGCTCTTCCTCCACGATCTTGAGCGCGGTGATGTTTCGGCTGATGCCCCAGGTACCGATGACGTTATCAGCATTGTCGATGATCGGATATTTTGAAGCGGAATACCAGATGATCGAGCCATCCGGTTTCTCCAGTTTCTCGATGTTGGAAATGAGAGGTGTTCTGGTGTCCATGATCTCCAGTTCCTCGCGTCTTGCACGGGCAGCGAAATCCTTCGGGAAATAGTCCGCATCGGTCTTTCCTTTCATCTCGCGGGGATCGGATACGCCGAACTGCGCGGCATGTGCGCGATTGTTCCAGACAAAGCGGGAATTACTGTCTTTGAAATAGATAGTATCGTTCGAATAATCTCGTATTACTTCCAGGATCTTCTCGTTGGAGAAGTTGGGATCCATTTTCTCTCTACCCATTCTTATCGCTCCTTAAAAAAGCTCCTCCCACATAGACGATTAGTCCGTTTCATTTCTCCCACGAACTTTATTATCTCAAAAAAAAAGAAAAAAAGAAATAGAGAAAAGCAATTCTTCGCGGTTTCTGCTATACTGGGACAAGAAGTAAGTAGAAAAGGTGACAGTATGAAGCTGGAAATCATGGATACCACCCTTCGGGATGGTGAACAGACCCCGGGAGTTTCTTTTTCTCCCTCCGAAAAACTCAGCATCGCGAAGATCCTTCTTGATGAGGTCAAGGTCGACCGCGTCGAAGTCACCTCTGCGCGTATTTCCGACGGCGATTTCGAAGCCCTCCAGAAGATCACTGAATGGGCCAAGGGCAAGGGTTATCTCGAGAAAGTCGAAGTGCTCGCTTTCGTCGACAGAGGACACTCCCTGTCCTGGATCGAGAATGCCGGCGGACGCGTCATCAATCTCCTCTGCAAAAGCTCTCTTCACCATCTTACGGCGCAGCTCGGAAAGTCTCCGGAGCAGCATGTCGGCGAGATCCGCCGCGTCATCGAGGATGCCGTTTTCCGCGACATGAAGGTCAATGTTTACCTCGAAGACTGGTCCAATGGTGTCCAAAGCGACTTTGACTATGTAAAAATGCTCGTTTCCGAGATCTCGGTCCTCCCGGTCGAGAGGATCATGCTGGCGGATACACTGGGTGTGCTCACACCGGACATGACATATGAATACGTAAAGAAGATGGTCTCCCTTTTCCCGGATGTCCACTTCGATTTCCATGCCCACAATGACTACGATATGTCGGTGGGAAATACCATCATGGCCGTAAAGGCCGGTGTTAAGGGCGTTCACGTTACCGTTAACGGCCTTGGCGAAAGAGCCGGTAACGCGCCTCTGGCTTCCATCGTCGGTGCCGTTACGGACTTCTGCGAGAATAGATCGACGGGCGTCAATGAAACCGCACTCGAGCACGTAAGTAAGATGGTCGAGTCCTTTTCGGGCATGCGCATTCCGAAGAACCAGCCGATCACAGGCGCTTCCGTATTTACGCAGACCTGCGGGGTACATGCGGACGGCGATACGAAGGATTCCCTCTACTGCAATAAGCTCGCGCCGGAGAGATTCGGAAGGTCCCGCCAGTACGCGCTCGGCAAGTCCAGCGGACGCGCCAGCATCGCGAAAAACCTCGAGGAATTCGGTCTGAATCTGGATCAGGATTCGCTGGAAAAAGTCACTGCCCGTATCGTGGAGATGGGCGATAACAAAGAAAGCATCATGACCGATGAGCTCCCGTATATCGTGGCCGACGTTCTCGGCAAGGGAAACGGCGAGTCGAACGTGAAGATCCTGAATTACTATGTCTGCCACGCCAGAGACTTAAAGCCTGTCGCGACGATGCGTATCCAGATCGACGATAAAGTACATGAAGCCAGCGCTTCCGGTGAAGGTCAGTTCGACGCCTTCATGAGAGCCCTGCAGAAGATCTACCAGCAGTTCGGAAGGACGCTTCCGTTCTTCGCGGACTATACCGTTACGATCCCGCCGGGAGGCCGTACGAATGCATTCGTAGAGAGTGTCATCACCTGGCGTGACGGGGAGCATGAGTTTAAGACCAGAGGTCTCGACAGAGATCAGGTCGCGGCTGCGATCAAGGCAACTGCGAAGATGCTGAATATCATCTACGAGCAGGAGCAGCTGGGAGAGTAAGGATCATCCCACTTCTTTAAAGATCAGAGTGGCGTTATGCCCGCCGAAGCCGAGGGAATTGCTCATGGCGCAGCGGACAGAACGCGCTTTTCCTTTCCCGAATGTATAATCCAGATCCAGTTCATCTTCACAGGATGAGGAATTACGGGTCAGGTGGATGAAATTATCGGAGATCGAGCAGATGCAGACGACTGCTTCGATGGCTCCGGCGCCGCCGAGAAGATGTCCGGTCATGGACTTTGTGGAATTTATAGAGATAGATCCGGCGGATTCACCCATAGCGTATTTGATCGCGCGTGTTTCGTAGAGATCGTTTAAGTGTGTAGAGGTCCCGTGCGCATTGATATAGTCGATGTCCGACGGCAGAAGAGAAGCCTGCCGCATGGCGATCTTCATGGCCATTCCCGCACCGCTTCCATCCGGCGAAGGGGAGGTGATATGGTAGGCGTCATTGGTCACGCCATAGCCTACGATCTCGGCCAGGATCTTCGCATCTCTTCTTCGGGCATGTTCGTATTCTTCGAGGATCAGGATACCGGCTCCTTCACCGAGCACGAAACCGTCTCTGTCTTTATCGAAAGGGCGGGATGCTTGATCCGGGTCCGCGCTGATGGAGAGAGTTTTCAGCGCGGAAAAACCACGGATCGCGGAGCTGGTAATTGCGGCTTCTGTACCACCTGCAACGATCACATCTGCTTCGTCTAATCGGATGGCATTGTAGGCTTCACCAATGCAATGGCTGCCGGTGGCACAGGCCGTGGAAATGTCCATATTCTTACCCTTCAATCCGAACTGGATCGCGATATTGGCAGAGGCCATATTCGTGATGACCAGCGGGATATAGAGGGGATCGGTCTTCGCACCACTCAGAAACTTCGGGATCTCGATCTCGTGCTTCTGCATCGCACCAATGCCACAGCCAACGATCACGCCCATGCGGAACGGGTCCTCCCGCGTAAGGTCGATCCCGGAGCTCTGAAAGGCTTCTCTCGTCGCAGCTACGGCGTACTGAGAGAAAAGCTCCATCCGCTTGGCAGACTTAAAGTCCATATGGTCTCGGGGATCAAAGCCACGAACCTCGCCGGCCAGCTTGACGGGGGAAGAAGAGACGTCCAGTTTTGTAATTGGTCCGATGCCGTTCTTTCCGTCTTTAAGTCCGTTCCAGAAAGAAAGCACGTTATTGCCCAGCGGGGTGACTGCGCCCATTCCTGTTACGACGACTCTTCTCGTTTCCATAAAAGCCCTTCTTTGCGAAGATGTATTACGAGTACCAAGTGTAAACAATCCGACGGGAAACGTGAACGGGCAAGTGAGGGCAAGTCTCCGAATTTGTGCAAAAACGGGAAAACATGAAAAATAGGATAAATCGCCCCCGATGCGCAAATTCAGAAATACGAGCGGTTTCATGGAAAAAATATGGTATCATTCTTCATAGGGAGAAACGGAGGATATTAAAATGGCACTGTTAACAAAAGGTGCGATCATGCGTGCCTTTGAAGAGATGCTGGAAGAGATGGCATTCGATAAGATCACGGTCTCTGCCCTCGTGAAAAGAAGCGGCATCAGTCCGAATACGTTCTACTATCACTACTGCGATAAATATGCCCTTCTGAATGAATGGTTCGGCATGAAGCTTCGTGATATCCGAAAAGACGAAGATGACTATGCCGGCTGGCAGAAGCGCATCAAGATCTTTTTCCGCATGTGCCACGATAATCCGCGGCTGATCCACCACATCGTCGACTCGCTTTCGAGAGAACAGCTCGAGCACTATATCTTCGAGATCACGGACAAAGTCTTCATCAGTTACGTCAAGAAAAAAGCAGCGGGCCGATCTGTTTCAGACAAGAAAGTCCGCGAGATCGCCCGCTTCTATACCTATGCATTTATCGGATTCTTCCTCGAATACATCTGGGATGATATGGAGGATGACGTGGATACGAAAGTCGATCACTTAAGCGAGATGTTCGACCACTTCATCGACAGCGCACTTACGTAAGATTTTGGACTTTACATCTGATCCTGTATGTATTTGACGATATCCTGGTGTTTACTCTTTTTCCAGGCTTCTTCTTTTTCCTTTTCCGCCAGAGGGCAGAGGATAAAGAAATCCAGAGTCTCTCCCGGCACTCTTCCTGTCCGCATCGGCTCGGCAAAATGGGCGGCCCAGTCTTCTTCCGTGGCCTCCTTAAAGCGCTTCGGGTCGAGATAGATCATCTGTCTTTTCGTCGCGGCGATATGCATCTTCGCAGAAAGCGGAGACAGAAGCTTATATTCTTCTTCCTGCACATCCTGGAAAATGACCGGCAGTTCCCCGAGATCGACATGCTCTTCCCCGCGGAGGATGTCCAGCCCGTAAGGGGTGAAGGAGAAGGCATCTTTGGAGAATTTCAGTGAGAGCAGAAGCCCCTTTTCCGTATTGTACTGGGAGCGCTGGTAGTCGGTATCGAAGATGAAGTTGCCGAGTGAATAGAAGATCGCTTTGTCGCCGACCATTTCGTAGTTCATCGGTACATGCGGGTGATGAGATACGACGATGTCTGCGCCCATCTCCAGAAAGAGGTGATAGCGGTCGCGGGTATATGGGGACGGAAGCGGAGTGAATTCCTCGCCGGCGTGCGATACGACGATGCACCAGCGGCAGGTCTTCTTGATTTCCTTTATGGCTTCTGAAATAGCATCCAGGTCGCTCCAGCTGAAGCAGCCGGCTTCGTTTTCTCCGGCTTTCCGGCAGGCGCGCTGGTAGCCGACACCGAACATGCCGATACCGCCGGCTTCAGGAAGGGTCAGGATCTTCCTGGCTTCCTTTATATTCATGCCGGCACCGATGGTCCTGATCCCGCGTTTTTCCGCTTCACGGATCGTGGAAGCGATACCTTCTTCACCGGCGTCCTTAATGTGGTTATTGCAGATATTCCAGATATCGCAGTGATTATCCGAAAGGAAATCCGCGACAGCCGGATCCATGAAATGAAGAAGTTGCTTCGCCCCTTCGTTCACTTCGTTTTTCGGGCACTCCATAATGGGGCCCTCGACATTGGCGATGACATGGTCGGCAAAGGAAAGAACATCCCGGACTCTCTTCGAAAGAAGCTTCGGATCTTCCCACTTGTGATCCATATACCTGTCAAATCCGATATCTCCGGTAAATACGAGAGTCGTCTCGCCCTTTACAAGCTGGCAGAACTTCTCGCCACGGGCTTCGAAATCCTTAAAATGCGTGTAGGAAGCGGCCGCCGGGGACATGATGCATGCCTTTCCCTTCGGGGTGATCTTCCTTGCCATTTCAACGGATTCCTTAATATCGGAAACGAGGTGGCAGTAGGGAAGATCGCCGACCTCGTCGAAGATCCTCCTGCCGCTTTCGTATGCGCAGATGTACTGATATTCCGGATGGTCCTTTATAAAGGCGATGAGTGTGGTGTAGTCAATGCCTCTATCCATGCCGCCGATCAGGAGCGTTCCGGTATTCCGGATACTCGTGGCTGCCTGGATCGTCGCCTGCGGGATCGTTGAGATGGAGTCGTTATAAAAGTCGATACCGTCGAAGTTTCCGACGAATTCGAGTCTGTGGTGAAGTCCTGTGAAAGTCTCGATACTCTTTGTTACTTCATCGGGATCAAGGCCGAAGACCTCGGTGCAGATCCGATAAACGAAGGTCGCGTTGAACTGGTTATGTGCGCCCTGCAGCTTCATATTGAAGTTCATCGATCTATCGAAGGAAAGGAGGATCTTCTTCGCTTTCGTCTCGATCTCCGGGACGTCGTTTCCGTAGAAAAGGAAATCGTCCGGCCCCTGATGGATCGTGATATTCTTCTTGGCAGAAAAGTAGTTCTCCATCGTGATATATCTGTCGAGGTGATCCTCGTAAAGGTTCAGGAATACGGCGATATGCGGGGAAGTCTCAAGGTCGGAGAGCTGATGGCACGAAAGCTCATAGACGACGATGGTATCCTCGGAGATGTCATCGTAGTAGTCAAAACACGGAAGGCCGATATTTCCGCAGAGGATGGCATTCCCCTTCCTTACGTCGTGAAGGACGTGATATAGAAGAGAGGAAGTCGTACTCTTACCTTTGGTACCGGTGATGCCGACGACTTTAGACCCGAACTCCTCCATGAAAAGTCTTGTCTGGGAAATATACTTCGGATCAGATATCTTCGTGATGATCCCCGGACTTTTGAGGATAAAGTCGAAGTTTGCGGAAAGCTTCTGAATGTCGTCCTCAGAACCCTCGACCATCTCGAAGGACGCGCCGGGGCAGTGCTCGAGGAGAAACTTTTCGGAGGATTTTCCTTCCCTTCCTTTTCCCCAGATGAGTATGCGTTTGTTATCCAGTTTTTCCGTGATCTTCATGCGTCATTTCCCTCCTGACATGCACCCATTATACTATTTTTTCCCTTACCGATGAATTCGTTGCGTACAGAAGTGGAGAAAGAAGCGCGAAAGAATGCATCAGCATCGGATCATATATGACAGATATGTCATGAGGATCCGGCTTCGTCCTGCTACACTGAAGATGGTATTATGGGTTTTTCCATTTTTCCGGAGGTAGGGCATGCGAATTTTTAAGAGGCTCATTTCGTTAGTATTATCAGCAGTTTTTCTGACATCTTTCTGTTTTTCCGGGGCTTCGTGTAAGAAGAGAGCTTCTGTGAAAAAGACGGTCTCCGAGACAGATCCCTGGTACAACTCAACTAGAGTCGTTCTGGATCCGAAGTTCAGTTCCGACAAATACGAGGCGGTGTACCCGAACGGACCGTGGATGTTTCACGACAGGTACCTGATGCAGTATTTCACCATGAATAAAATCGATCCTTCGAAGGATATTTCTTCACAGGAGTCGGTAAGTTCACTGGTCGGGATCTTCGATGGAACCGGAAATCTTATCCGGATGATCGACCTTCAGGAGATCATCTCACAGATCGGCCCGCCCTTTTCGATCAACGTATTGTCATTCAGTGAAGGGGAAAAGGGCTTCTGCATCTATTTATCCCGAATGGATGCGCTGGAGGCATACAGCTGTGAGATCGATCCGTATACCGGACTTATGACCGGGTCGATCAGGGAGATCGATTTTACGCCGGTCCTGAAAGAAGAAAAAGCGGAAGCCGAAAAGAACAATGAGAAATATATGATCAAGGATTACGTTTCTTATGTGAAAGTGATCGAAGGATACGAAGTATTCGCGATCAGCAACGGTTCCGGCGGTCAGGATTCGATCATTGTGTCAAAAGACGGGAAAGCCCTCTACCGCGTCGATTTTGAAAAGACACTCGGCCCCGGCGAACTGAAGTTTGTCAAGGATTTCTTTGGCGGCGGAAATGGTACGGTCCTGATCAACGGTGTCGGCAGGACACAGGTAATGGCATCTATTGATCTTAAGACCGGAAAAGCTTCAAAGATCACGGAAGGAAAGCCGATCTCCGATAATCAGAGGATCTCTTCTACGACCGATGGCAGAGGATATCTGACAAAGGCGACAGGCATATATTCATTTGATGTATCGACCGGACAGGAGATCTGTTCTCTCGACTTTGACAACTGCAGCATTAACCGTTATGAGAGCCAGAAATCTTCCGTGCTTTCCATGGATGAGAATAAAGTGATCCTCGGATTCTTCGAACCGATCAATTCTGTTTATTCGCTTTCTGTCCCTGCGGTCGTTTATACACTGGAAAAAGCGCAGAAGAATCCCCATGCAGGGAAAAAGGTGCTTACTGTCGCCAGTCTCGGCGATTCGCTTACCTATTATGAAGGGACAGCGCTTCTGGCCTTTAACGATCAGCAGGCGGATTACTATGCAAAACTCGTTCTCTACGATCAGAGCGAGTATCTTTCTGCGGGAGAGACCACAGAAGATATCGATGCGACGGATCAAAGGCTCTATAATGCCATGTCCATGGTCAGCGGAAGCCTGATCTCGGACATCCGCTCCGGAACAGGCCCGGATGTGATCTTCGGTGCGGCAGGGACGATCGATGTGCTCGATGACGATTATTTATTGGATCTGAATGAGTATCTGGAAAGCGGGAGCTTCAGTGCATCGTCCTATTATACGAACCTCTTCGGTGCGGCGAAGATAGACGGGAAGACATTCTTTATTCCGACCAGTTTCACCTTGTCCGGCATCGTGACGGATGGATCCTCCCTTCCCGCGGAGCAGAAAGGATTTACATACGAACAGTATGTGTCTTTCGTAAATGATCAGTGTAACGGGACCGAGCCGGTCACGGAAGATATAAGCCGCATGCATTTCTTTAACCTGTGCTTCCAGAGGAATTATGCGATGTGGTGTAAAGGAAAGGCGACGGATTTTGATCAGGAAGGGTTTAGAAAGCTTTCCGAATTCTTTAAAAATTCGATCCCGAAAGGCGTTTCCGTATCTCCGAATGCCGATGAGACCCAAATGGAGATGATCGGGATCCCGCCGGAAGAAAAAGACGCCTATTTTCTCGAGAAGATCGACAGTGTGGCCTCGCTTGCCCATATTAACTATTTCGGAGACAAGATCCGGATCCTGGGACTTCCGTCCGAAGACGGGACCGGTCCTTCCGCCAGCATCACCACATCCTTTTCGATCACAAAAGGCTGTGCGGTAAAAGAAGGCGCATATGCACTTCTTGATACCCTGCTTCGTGAAGATATTCAGAAAGAAATCCGTTCGGCGATCCCCGTGAACCGCGCGGCAGTCACATATAAGGTGGAAGAAGAGAAGGAGAATAACAGAAAAGGATATACTTCCCAAAAAGAGAATCCGAATGCGCTCTTCTCCCCGGATATTATGCGTGAAGCCAGCCTTTTCGTGCCAGATTCAAAACTCCCGGATATTTTCCTTCAGGCTATCGAAGAAGTAAGTACGATCTTTCTTTCGGATAATTCTGTCATGATGATCGTGTCGGAAGAGCTTCCCGGATTCTTCCTCGGGCAGAAGGACTTAAACACGGTCATTGCGACGATCAACAACCGGACGAAGACCGTATTTAACGAGAGATAGGCTCCTCTTTTATACTGCCTTCTCCTTTTCGGAGTTTTCTCCAGATCAGAAGATTCATCGTCGTAAAGCAGATGGTGGCTCCCGTCAGCTGGCTTATGAATTCCGCCCAGAAAACACCATCGACACCCAGTCCGATATTCGGAAGAAGAAGCGTCAGAGGTGTCACCAGAAGGATCTTTCGGAGCATGGAGAAAAAGAGCGCGTGCTTCGGATAGTTCAAAGCCACAAATGTGGTCTGGCCGCTCATCTGAAGAGCCATGAACGGGAAAGCGCCGAAATAGATCCTCGCGCAGTGGATCGTCAGGTCGATCAGTTCCGGATCGTCGGAGAAAATACTGATGATCGGGCGCGGGATAAAGAGCATCAGGATCCAGAGGATAACGTTGACGGCAAGGCCGCTTAAGAAGATAAAACGGATGCACTCGGACACGCGTTTATCCTTTTTCGCACCATAGTTGTAACTCATGACGTTCTGGCCCGCGGCGGTAACTCCGCTGTTGGGAAGACTCATGACTTCTCTGATGGAGTTATTGAGGCTCATGGCACCGACATAAAGGGTGCTCAGCGGGCCGCCCCACGCCTTGAGCATAATGTTTACGATCGCCTGGGTAAAACTGGTGGTCACGCGGAAGGTAAAGCCCGTGGCGCCGAGCTTTAGTAGTCCTCCGAGCTGCGAATGGTCGATCTGAAGATGACGAAGCCGAAGCGGCGGTCTTTTACTCCGAAGGAAAAGAACCACCCACAGTGCACTTGCACTCTGGGAAATGACGGTGGCCAGTGCCGCCCCGCGGATCCCCATATCCAGCGCGAAGATAAAAAGCGGGTCCAGGGCAATATTCAGGACCGCGCCGAGGATGACCGTAAGCATGCCGACTTTCGGGAAGCCCTGCGCGTTGATGAAAGGATTCATGCCGAGACTGATCAGCACGGGGATCGTGCCGATCACGTAGATGCGGAAATATCCGACTGCATAGGGAAGTGAAAATTCGTCGCCACCGAGAAGTTCCAGTATCCACGGCGCGATCGCAAAAAGGATCACTGTCAGAAAAGCACCGATCAGAAGAAGGAGCGTGAAGGATGTGCTCATCATGCGCTCGGCTTTATCGTCATTTTTTTCGCCTCTGGCGATCGTGGCGAGCGTCGTTCCGCCGGTGCTGCACAGATTGGCAAATGCGCTGATGAACGTGATCAGGGGGAAGCATACGCCAAGCCCCGTGATGGCGAATGTGCTCGTATCTCCCATATGGCCGATGTAGGCGCGGTCGACGATGTTATACAGAACGACGACCATCTCGGCCAGCATGATCGGAAGTCCGAGTTTTAAAATCAGAAAAGAAACGCGGCCTTTGGAAAAGTCGCCTTTGGCGGATCGGACGGCGGCTTCTTCTCCTGCTTCCGGGGTAAGGTTTTTAAGGTCATTTTCACTCATCTTCCGACCTCGGTTTAGACATAGGACCGGTCGATCTTGATGACGCAGTAATGGTGCGGATGTGCTTTACGGACTTCTTCCTGAACATGGGCGATCAGGTCTTTTTCCGAAGTCTTCACTTCATGCGGAACGACCATGTCGAAGATGAGGTTGGTGTGACTGTCGCCCGGGACCATGCGGAAATCGTGGATCGTGATCTTTCCGTCGATGCCTTTGGCGATCGCCCGGACCTCTTCCTGAAGGGCCATGAGATCTTTATTCTTTGTATCGATCGGATCCATATGGATCACGGCTTCGCAGTCGAGTTCTTTTGCCAGATCATACTCGATATTATCGATGACGTCATGGACGTAGAACATGTCCTGAAATGCCGATACTTCTGCGTGAAGAGAGATCATCTTTCTACCCGGACCGTAGTCGTGAACGACCACATCGTGGATCCCGCTGATCGCTTCGTGGGACATGACGATCTCCTCGATCTTATCGAGGAATTCCTTTGACGGCGGTGTGCCGAGGAGAGGTTCGACCGTGTCTTTTGCGGCATTGATCCCGGAATAGAGGATGAATACGGAAAGCGCTACACCGATATATGCATCGACCGGAAGGTCGGTAAACTTCGTGGAGATCACGGCGAGAAGAACGACGGAGGTGGAGATCATGTCATTTCTGCTGTCGACGGCTGTTGCACGCATCGCTGTCGAGTCGATGATCTTCGCCCATTTGAAGTTATAGAACATCATGTAGGCCTTTACGAGAAGGGAAGCAAGAAGCATGGCGACCGCGAGGACCGTGCAGTCCACGGGAGTCGGGTGGATGATGCCCTCGATGGAGGACTTTCCGAGCTCAAAGCCCATGATGCAGATAAGCAGAGAAACGATCAGCCCCGAGATATATTCGATCCTTCCGTGTCCGAAAGGATGGTCGGCGTCCGGAGCTTTTCCCGCCAGACGGAAACCGATCATGGTGATGATCGAAGAGCCCGCATCGGACAGGTTGTTCAGAGCATCACCGACGATGGCGATCGAGTGGGTGAGAAGACCCATGACGAGTTTTCCGATGAAGAGGAGGATGTTGAAAAAGATCCCGCAGGCACCACAGATGCTGCCGACAGATCGGCGCACTTCGGGGTTCTTCGGATCCCTGATACCCGGTACCAGTTTTCGGATCAAAAACGAGACCATAGTTTCTCCTTTCCTCTTTTCGTAATATGCCTATTTTACTACAATTTCCGCCCCCTGACGCAGATACGGGGGAGAGCCCTTTCGGAATGGTCTTATTTCGTGCGGTATTTGTCTCGCTTTTTGCTGAATGCTAAAATGATAAGGTGATCGCTTTTCGAAGCGGAAAGGAACGTAAATGGGTCGAAGCAGAGAAGAAGAACTGGAACGTATCGCCCGGCTTTCGGGCCTTCAGCTGTCGGAAGAGGAAAAAGAGATCCTCTTTTCCGACTTAAGCCGGATCGTCCCCTATATGGAGAGGATCTGTGCACTCGACACTTCATCTGCGAAGAGACCTCCCCTTTCGGAAGCAGAGCTTCGTCCCGACGAAGCGGAGGGATCCACGCTGGCCGAAGAGATCCTGAAACAGGCGCCGCAGGCGGATGACGGCATGTTTACCGTGCCGAAGATCGTGTGAGGTGCCCGATGGATAAAGAGAAGATCCTATACCTGACAGCGCTGGAACTGGCCAAGGCGATCCGGGAGCAGAAAGTGACCTCGGAAGAAGCCGTAACTGCTGTTTTTGAAAATATAGACGAACATGAATGTAATTTGCATGCCTATCTCTCTTTTTGGAGAGAGGAAGCACTGGATCTGGCGCGAAAGTGCGATGAAATGGTGCGTGAAAGCCAGGATATTTCAGCACTTCCGCCGCTGCTTGGAGTTCCGGTCGCGGTAAAAGATAATCTCCTTCTTTGCGGGAAGAAAACGACCTGCGGTTCGAAGATGCTCGAAGAGTATATCTCTCCGTTTTCAGCAACATGTGTTGAGAAGCTTCAAAGTGCCGGTGCGGTCATCATCGGAAAGACGAATATGGATGAGTTCGGAATGGGCGCATCCACGGAGCATTCCTACTTCGGGGCGACCCGCCATCCGATGGATCCGGAAAGAGTCCCGGGCGGATCTTCCGGAGGATCGGCTGCGGCGGTTGCCTATGGTGCGGCGTTTGCCTCTCTGGGTACGGATACCGGAGGCTCCATCCGCCAGCCGGCGTCCTTTTTAGGCCTCGTCGGCCTCCGCCCGACCTATGGATCAGTATCCCGACACGGCCTTGTTGCCTTTGCCTCATCGATGGATGTATGTGGCCCCATAACACGCGGAACATCCGATGCTGCCATGCTTTTTAACATTGTTAATGGCCGCGATCCGAAGGATCAGACCTCCATTTCGGCTCCGAAAGTCGATATTTCAGAGATAGAAAACTACTCCGTAAAAGGAAAACGCATCGGCGTCCCGAAACAGCTTAAAAATGAGGGAAGCTCCGGTAAGGTCCTGCGGGAAGCGATGGCTTTTTTCACCGAAAACGGCGCCACCGTCGAAGAGATCGATATGCCTGTCCTGGACTTTTCCGTGGCGATCTACTATATCCTTTCATCGGCGGAAGCCTCGGCGAATCTGTCAAGATACGACGGCATCCGCTATGGCTACCGCGCATCGGATGTAGCCGATGTGTCTGAACTTTATACGAAGACGCGAAGCGAAGGCTTCGGAAAAGAGGTCAAAAGAAGGATCCTGCTCGGCAACTATGTGCTTTCGTCAGAGCATTTCAACGACTGCTTCCGGCAGGCCGAACGCGCCAGAGACATGGTGAAGACAGCTTTTTCCGGTGCTTTTTCCAGATACGATCTTCTCCTTTCTCCTGTATCCCCGGGTCCGGCGCCGCTTTTAGGAGAGATCGATAAAGATCCGCTATCTTCTTATATCGCGGACCTTTGTACCGTTCCGGCAAGCCTTGCCGGTATCCCGGCCATAAGCATTCCCTTTGGAAAAGACGAAAAGACCGGTCTTCCGGTCGGTATCCAGCTCATGGGCCCCGCCTTTAGCGAGCAGGAGATCCTGGGCGCTTCCCGCTTCCTCGAGAAAAGATCCGGTTTTTACACCGGTAAAGAGAAGGGGGTGGAAGCATGACCGATCATGAGACTGTCGTGGGCCTGGAGGTCCATGTGGAACTCAAGACGAGATCGAAGATCTTCTGCTCCTGCCCGACGAATTTCGGCGCGCCGCCGAATGCCCATATCTGCGAAGTCTGTGCCGGACTTCCCGGTGCGCTTCCGCGCCTGAATAAGAAAGTCCTCGATTACGCCATCATGACCGCTCTGGCACTGAACTGCGAAGTCACGAGGGAGAGCCGTTTTGACAGAAAGAACTACTTTTATCCCGATCTTCCGAAGGGATATCAGATCTCTCAGCTCTATGCTCCGATCGGAAGGAACGGTTTCCTTACGATCGATCCTCCGCTGGAAAAGATCATCCGCATCCATGAACTCCATATGGAGGATGACGCAGGCAAGCTGATCCACGAGGATTCTTCAAACCGTACGAAGATCGACTTTTCCAGATGCGGCGTGCCGCTCCTGGAGATCGTCACCGAGCCGGATTTCCGCTCTTCCGAAGAGGTGGTCGCTTTCCTTACGAATCTTCGCACGATGCTGCGTTTCATAGGTGTTTCCGACTGTAAGATGCAGGAGGGATCTCTCCGCGTGGACGTCAATCTGTCGGTCCGGGCGGAAGGAGATGAGGCGCTCGGAACGAGAACGGAGATGAAGAATCTCTCTTCTTTCCGCGCGGTCAGCAAGGCCATCGAATACGAGTCTTCCCGCCAGTGGGAGATCGTAAGTAACGGCGGGACGATCGAGCGGGAGACCCGACGCTGGGATGAGGAAAAGGAGCAGTCCTTCTCCATGCGGAAGAAGGAGGACGCGGCAGAATATAAGTATTTCCCGGAGCCGGATATTCCGGAGATCCTGGTGACGGAGAAAAAGATCGATGAGATCCGATCTATCCTTCCGGAGCTTCCGAAAGAAAAATGCCGCCGCTATATTGAAGAAATGCATCTTCCTTCTTACGACGCGGGGATCCTCTCCGGATCAAGAGAGACGGCGGAGCTTTTCGAAAAGACGGCGGAGATATGCGGCGATCCGAAGGAAGCTTCCAACTGGATCATGGGCGATCTCATGAAGCTCCTAAACGATACAGGCACGCTTCCTGAAGACATGAAGATAAGAGAAGATTCGCTGGGGAAGATCATCTTGATGGTAAAAAGCGGGAAGATCTCCCGGGCAGCCGGAAAAGAGATCCTGCGGGAGTCTTTCCTTGAGGATGCGATTCCCGAAGAATACGCGGACGAGCATGATCTGTGGCTCATCTCGGATCCGAAGATCCTGGAAGATGCGGTGGCCAGGGTGCTTAAGGAGAATGAAAAAGCGCAAAAGGAGTATCTTTCCGGCAAGACGAAAAACTTCCAGTTCCTCCTCGGACAGACGATGCGGCTTACCCGTGGGAAAGCCGATCCGGGGGCGCTTCGGACCGCTCTGGAGACGGCGCTTTCCCGGGAAAAGGACGAGGCGTAAACGCTTATAAAAGTCTTTTTCCGTATACTTCAGATACCACGACAGAACACACTTTTTGTGAGAAAATATAGGCATGGAAAACAGGGAAAGAAACTTTTACGATAAGATAAAAGACGTCGTCAACGCCTATCTGCTTCATGACCCGAATGCGCAGGCGGCCACGGCATTTGACCGTGAGAAAAAGAAGAAGACGGTTGACGAGAAGACCCTGCAGATGTTTCGGGAATCTGCAGAGGCCGGGCATCCTTTTTCCTGTTTTAACCTGGGCAGATGCTACGAGACCGGATCCGGCGTGGAGAAGGACCTCGAGCAGGCGTATGAATGGTACAGAAAAGCGGCCACCGGCGGTGATGTAAACGCCTGGCTTGCTCTGGCGAAGATGTTCGATACCGGGACCTATGTGGACCGCGATCCGAAGGAAGCGGCCATGTGGCTTTCGCGTGCCGCCGCCAAGAAACACCCTATCGCCATGATCGGCATGGGTCAGAAGTATTCGCGCGGAGATGGTGTCGATAGAGATCCGAAGCTGGCGCTGAAGTATTTTGAGGATGCCCAGGAGATCGATAAGAGTGTGGGCAGCTATATCCTCGGCGAGGCGATCGGAGACGGGATCGGCTGTGAGAAGAACTACGAAAAAGCCTATGAACTCTTCGTGACGGCGCATGAGAATAACTTCCCTCTCGGTACCTACAATATGGGCATGATGCTCGAGATGGGACTCGGATGCGAAAAGGACGAGAAGAGAGGTTTCGAGCTCATAAAGGAAGCGGCGGATAAGGGCATCGTGGAAGCGATGTACCGGATCGCTTTCCACTACAGGGAAGGCACTTCCGAAGCCAGACAGGACGATGTGAAAGCCTTCGAATACTTCAAGGGAGCCGCAGATAAGGGCTTTGCGCCGGCATGTGTAGAGACGGGTCTTTGCTATGAGAACGGCGTGGGAACCGAAAAGAATAAGGACGAGGCATTCCGTTACTATGAGATCGGTGCAAAAGCCGGGCTCCATACGGCGATCGTGTGCCTGGCGGTATGCTATAAAGCCGGGATCGGCTGTAACATAGATGAAGATAAATCTATTGAGCTTCTGGAGGAGGGTGTACGGCTCGGAAATACCCGTGCCTACCACCTTCTGGCCATCGCGCTCTTTGAGCAGGATCCTTACGATGAACGTGCCGTCAACCTCGAGATGGTCTCTGCCAGAAGCGGTTTTGCGAGATCGGCGATGTTTCTGGCCGATATGTTCATGCAGAAAAGCGAGTTCGGTCCGGATCTGAAGAAAGCCGAATATTATTTCCGTATCGCTTCCGATCACGGAGAGGTGTCGGCCAAGTTCGAACTGGCCGATCTTCTGGATACCGAAGAGAATAAGGATAACAAAGATCTGCAGGAAGAGATCCACCAGCTTTATCAGGACAGTGCCGATGCGGGGCATCCGCTGGCGGCCTATAAGATGGCACAGTTTTACGATGACGTCGAGTCTTTTGAGGATGAAAAAGAAGCGAAGAGACGGAAGATCCATTATCTTTGCATCGCCGCATCGGGCGGGATCCCGGAAGCGGCCCGCGAAGTCGCTGAAAGAAGTTTCTGGGGCGATGAGATCCGCGTGAGCCTGAAGTCTGCCTGTGGCCTTTACCATCTGGCCGGAGAAGAACTGGATGACTTGGGTCTTAAGGCGAAATATGCATACACGAGGATCCTTCTGATCGCAGAATGGATGTATAGAAACATCGGTTTTCCGATGAAAAGCAATGCGCCTATTTTGTATTCAGAACGGGAACGCGTGCAGAAGGACGAGAATTTCATCAAATCGCTTCTGATCCTGACGGATCTTTCCAAAGAGAAAGTCCCGGAGGCGCAGATGTTCCTTTCGATCGTACGCGCGCTGATCCTGGGATCGGATCTTTCTTCTGAACAGGAAAAAGCCGACCTTGCGGTCATCGAGGCCCTTCCGCGGTCCCGGGAGAAGAACTATGCCCTGGGCCTGATCTCTGCGATCCTTTCCCCGGAGGATCCGGAAAAAGCGGTCAAGTATCTTTTCGAGGCGAAGACGGAACTCTCTGCGGGAAACGTCAATCACATCCTGGGAAATCTCTATGAGAACCTGGCGAAGCATCCTTTTAAAAACAGAAAAGCGGATGTGCAGGTCCTGGCATACGGGAAGAGCTTTTTTTCCAACTTCCCGAATTACGATCTTACTATCGGTAAAGATGCTAAAAAGCCGATCTCGGCCCAGATGAACGAGAATCTGAAATGGATGGAAAAGAACAAGGGCAGGGGGGATTTTATCCGTACCGCGAAGGAGTTCTACCACCAGGCGATCAAATCCGGGGAAGTGGACAACATGGAGAAGTATTCTCTGGCGACCGGTCAGGAACTCGATACGTTAAAGAATCCGATCCTCTGTATCGTGGGGGTCCTGGGACTTCTGCTGGTCGTGCTCATGCACTTATTCTACATTACCGATACGCACCACTATTCCTTTACGCAGAAGGAGTCGCTGGATGCCCTTTATACTCTGTTCCGGTATTATCTTAAAGCTATGCTGGTGCTTATCCTGGTTTTCGAGTTTCTCTCGCTGGGCGCCAAACTTCTGATCAGACATCAGAACAGGACCTCGAAGAAGTAAGCATCGACAGGCATCAATATATTAGAAAAGACTTATTATTTCTCTCTTGAAAACGTGTTTTTCCGCAAGTATAATGAACTCGACATAAAGAGTTTAAGAGAACATGGTTGCGGGGGGTCCCGCGGAGTAAAGAGGAAAAAGAAATGACATACGAGAATGTGCTGCTCTTCTTAGGAGCATTAGCGCTGTTCCTTTACGGGATGAAGATGATGAGTTCCGGTCTGGAAGCAGCCGCAGGAAATCAGCTTAAAGGTACATTAGAGAAACTTACGACCAATCGCTTTTTAGGTATTGCGGTCGGAGCGGGGATCACGGCATTGATCCAGTCCTCCACGACCACGACCGTTATGGTGGTTGGTTTTGTTAATTCAGGGATCATGAATCTCAAGCAGGCGCTCTGGATCATCATGGGTGCCAACATCGGTACCAACATCACTTCCCAGTTAGTGGCCCTGAATTTCGAAAAGGTCGCACCGGTCCTGATCTTTCTGGGTGTCATCCTGGTCGTCTTCGTCCATAAGAAGAAGTTCTACTATATCGGCGAGATCATCGCGGGCCTCGGCATCCTTCTTTACAGCATGCATCTCATGCAGGACTGCCTGGCACCTCTTCAGCAGGAACCGGCCTTTATCGATCTTCTGACGAAGTTTAAGATCCCGGTCATCGGCCTTTTAGTCGGTCTTGTGTTCACCGCGATCCTTCACTCTTCGGCTGCCTCGATCGGTATCCTTCAGGCGCTGGCCATGTCCGGATCCCTGACGCTTTCCAACAGCGTGTTCATCCTTTACGGCATCAATATCGGCACCTGCGTGACCTCGCTCGTGTCCTCTCTCGGCTCCAGCAGAAATGCGAAAAGAACGGCTGTTATGCACCTGACTTTTAACGTCATCGGTGCGATCCTCTTCTCCATGGTCACGATCTTTACGCCTTTCGTCCCGTGGCTTGCTTCGCAGTGGCCGGATAACCCGGCGGTCCAGATCGCCAATCTCCACCTCATCTTCAACCTTTCCACGACCATCATCCTGATCCCGTTCGGAAAATACATCGTGAAGTTCTCTGAGAAGATCCTGCCGGAACGTCCGGAAGAACTGATGACCGAGCAGCACCTCCGCTTCCTGGAACCTTCGATCCTGAAGGTCGAACATCACAAAGTCGGTGCGATCGCGATCTTCGTCACCCAGCTCCAGCGTGAGACGGAGCGCATGCTCTCTTTTGCCAGGACAAATATCGAGAGAAGCTTTAACGCAATACGGGAGACGTCGGAGAAGATCCAGGAACAGGTCTGGAATACCGAGGAATATATCGATTATCTCAACAAGGAGATCTCCTATTACATCTCCCATGTGATCTCCCTCGAAATGGTGGAGCAGGACTCCGTCACCATCAACTCCTTCTTCAGGATCACCGGCAACATCGAGCGTCTCGGCGACCATGCGACAAATATTGCGGGTTATGCTAATCTTATGGATGAGAAAGGTCTGCATTTCTCGGAGGAAGCGCTTTCTGAAGTCGATCGGATGAAGGAAGCGAGCCTTCAGGCACTGGATCTGATCTATGAGTTCAAGGAGATCGGCACGACCTCTATCCTCGTGGAAAAGATGCAGGCGATCGAACAGAAGATCGACGACTTGACGCGTGAGTTCCGCAACAACCAGATGGCCCGTCTCCAGAAGGGCTCCTGCTCCGGCGAAGCCTGCGTCATCTACTCGGAGCTTCTGACAGACTTCGAGAGGATCGGTGACCACCTTCTCAATATCGCCGAAGCGATCGACTCGGCGAAGATCATTGATTTTAAGCCGGCTGACGAACTTACACCGGCAATGGAGATGAATGCATAAGTGGCAGTACACGTAGTTCTTTTTGAGCCGGAGATCCCGCAGAATACAGGCAATATCCTTCGCACATGCGTGGCGACGAATACCCGCGTACATATCATCAAGCCTCTGGGGTTTGAACTCAGTAAGGAGACATTAAAGCGCAGTGCTTCAAATCACCTTGATATGGCGGAATATACACTCTATGAGGACTTTCAGGATTTCGAATCGAAAAACCCGGGCACGTATTTCTACATGACCCGCTATGGGAAAAAACCGCACAGCAGTTTCGATTTTGCTTCCGTAAAAGACGATATCTATCTGATCTTCGGAAAAGAAAGCACCGGGATCCCTTATGACCGGCTCCGCGATCATCTCGACTTTTGCTTTCGGATCCCCATGTCGGGAAACTGCCGGAGCCTCAATCTTTCGAATGCCGTGGCCATCGCACTCTACGAGGTCATGCGGCAGCTGGATTATCCGGATCTTTCACTTCATGAGGTACAAAAAGGCGAGGATTTCCTCGAATCCTTCGACATCCATCCATTCAAAAAGGGATAAACGAAAAGCGCTCTTACCTGGAAGAGCGCTTCTTTTTTGCTTCGAAAAGACTCTGGTCCGCTTCCATGATGAGCTCCGAGGCATCGAGCTGGTCCGAGTATGCGGAGAATCCGAAACTCAAGGTGAAGAAATGCTCCTTCTCATCGAGGATCAGGGGCTTTCTCCTCAGTGTCGAAGAGATACGGGACGAAAGTGTCTTCGCGCCATCGAGCCCGGTATCCGCCAGAAGAAGCGCGAACTCGTCGTTGCCGACGCGGAAGATATCATCCGAGGTGCGTGAGCAGGAACGGAGGATATCAGCCATGTACTTGAGCAGGACATCCTTGGTCGGACCGCCGTGCTTATTGTAGAACTCTGTAGATCCATCGATATCCATCAATATAATGGAGAAGCCGGCGCTGTATCCTCTTCCGCGGACACGGGAGAATACACGCATATTGCGTTCCACCATCTCCTCGAAATACTTCCGGTTATAAAGCCCGGTCACATCGTCGACCGTGGAAAGAAGGTGGATCCGTGAGTTCAGATCATCACACTGCTTATTCTTCTGCATGAGCTTCTGCTCGGTATTTTTCTCTTCGGAGATATCGCTCGTGATGCTCCAGGTACCGCAGACGTTTCCGTCATCATCCATCAGGGGATAGATCGAAGTGGATAGCCAGAGCGTGCCGATCGTCGCACGGGAGCCGGAGATCTCGATGTGCTTTTCCTGGTGAAGGACCGGAGTCTTACTTTCCATGACGCGGTCTTCCAGTTCGGTATGGGCCTGTGCCTCTTCCTTCGGAACAAAAGCATCCATTTTCTTCCCGACCAGTTCATCGGGTGTCTTATAACCGAGGAGGCGGGCAAAAGAGGATGAGCAGAGAACATAGCGGTGATCCTGATCTTTGAAGCAGACGAAATGATCGATCTGATTTAAAAGGACGTGGAACAGCTCCTCCTTCGGGAGCTTATTGAAGAATTCCTTTGAGGAACCATTGTTGTTCGACATAATTAGATCCCCCCCGAAAAGGATGCAAGGAACGGATCAGCGGAAGATCAGTGCCCCGATCACGACGATAGCGACTACGATAAAGCAGATACCGCAGCAGAACGCCGTAAGTTTATTCGTATCATGTGTTTCGAAAAGAGACGGGAAGTGCTTCTTCATGAAGAGCACGTATTTATCCCACTGGTCCGAAAACCAGACAGCTACTTTGCGGAAAGTCACGCCGGCCTTCTGACCGAATGTCATATCCTCCCGGTAGACCAGCTGGTCATCCGAGTAGGAAAAACGCTCTTTGACTTCTTTTTCAGAAAGAATGGTCGCGCTGGACGGGGCGATCGGACGGCTGTCGGGACTTGTGTATTCCTCATCGATCGACACAAACATCTTGCTCGATCTGAAAGGATCTTTTTTCTCTTCGGAAACGACGACGCTGGGAGTTTTCCATGCAGGTGCTTTTGCAGACGAAACAGCATGCAGCTCTTCCATGAGAGGCTGTTCCACGGTGGATACCGGAACGGCCGGCTCGACGGGTGCTTCCTGCCAGGATTCGACCACTTTTTTGTCCCGTGCTGTATGGCGCATCTGATGACTCCTTCTCCCAAAATGAGTTCATATTTAGACAAGCCTAGTATATCACGATTAAAACAAATAATTAACCGGAAGAGGTCTTTTGTAAAAGAATAGAAAGGAATCAGTCATTTTACAGAAGTAATGGGGTATAATATATGCAATTGCGGAAAGCGGGAGGAAGGAATGTATCGGGTTTATTTTGACATGGGCGTCTTTACGTACTGGTCAGAAGAGTCTCTGGAAAGCAGACGACTCATCTCCAGAGGTGGCGTTCTTGTCTCCGATGAGACCGCGCTGGAGAGTGTAAATGACGGCACAGAGCCCATCGATCCGGATATCATTGAACTCCTCAATAATCTTCTCCGATCCGGCTTCGAACTGAATGTCTGCGACAGCTGCACGACGGCTGAACTTAAGAAGAAGCTGAGCCTTTACGGCATTGATTCGATGTTTACCACAGTAATGGGCTCCAGGTCCCCGAATGCCCTGTCGGGAAAGATGTGCAAAGTGCGAAGCCGCGACGATTTTTCCATGTTTGTCGGAAGTAACGATCTGATGATCGAAGCGGCGGATCTCTGCCAGATGCCTGTTATCGCCTATGGGGAAAATATGAGCGAGATCGAAAGAGAGCCTTTCTGCTGGGCACTGTATCCGCTGGAAGTCGAAGATCAGATCCATACCTGCATCGTGATCCATGAAGTCGCGAAGCGGGTGATCGAGAAGAATGCCCGTGTCCTCGGCATCGACGGGATCGAGTTTGCCGGCAAGAAGTTCTTCACGGCCAAACTCGGGCGGTATTTCGACCTGCTCGGCAAGGATTACGATGTTGTTGATCTGGAGGACTATCACCGTGCTGTCGAACAGAGCTATAAGGGTGAGAATCCGGTCGAATCCTACTATTTCAATGGTTTCAATAATGACAAACTGATCTCGGAAGTGTTAAAGCCCTTCTCGAAGTCAGGCGAGATCGATAAGGTCGTCTACTGCCTCGACAGCAGTAACGATTCCTTCGTCAATGAGCGCCATTATAAGCTCTCGCAGGAGGGTGTGCTGATCCTGATCGGCACCATGATGTACAGAGAGCCGCTGATGCGGTATTTTGACGCGACTGTCTATATGCGCGTAGATTACCGGGAAGCGGAGCACCGCGCCTCTCTTCAGGATATACCGGTCTATAGCGATGACCCGGTCGAAGAGTACAGGAGAAAACAGATCCCGGCCCAGAAAATGTACATCCAGCGGCACGATCCGTTTGACGGACGTGACTTCGTGATCGACAATTCGAACTATCACAGACCATTTTTCATTAATTGACTCTTTCCTTATTCGGTCTTAGGCTATAAAATAGTAAGGTAAGCAAAATAATCCACGGCGTGTTCCGGAACGGATCTTCCGGAGATGAAGACTCGCCGCATGAGAATAGATAAAGGGGTTGTCCAATATGCAAAGGGTACTGGTCATTGGTTGTGGCAAGTTAGCGCGCGCCGTCATTCCGATGCTGTCCAAGAATTCTGTATACTTTCGCGAAGTGTGTCTCAGCGGGCGCTCGAAGACCAAGTGCGATGAATATAAGAAGAAATACAGTTCCGACAAGCAGAAGATCGTTACTGCATTTGCGGATATCCGCAATATGGAGAAGACACTTCTTATGGCCAAGATCTATCATCCGGATCTGGTCATCAATCTTGCGCCTGCCTCATTGAATCTGCAGGTAATGGATCTTTGCCTCGAGATGGGGGCGAACTATATCGATGCGTCCCTTTATATGCCGAAGGGCTCTTCCCACTGCGATATCAATGCAGAATATGCCTACGACCAGAAGTTCCGCGAGAAGGAGCTAACGGCCATCATCGGCTGCGGCTTTAACCCGGGCATCATCAATGCACTGGCCCAGTATGCCGCCATCAAGTTGATGGACGATATTCAGACTGTGGATATCCTCGATATGAATGCCGGCACGAATGCCCATCCTTATCTTATGAATACACCGATGCTGCAGAGCCTCCGTCAGATCTCTTCCGACAGCCGCATGTGGTCCAACGGACAGATCGTGAAGGTCCCGCCGATGAGCGTGCAGGCCAAGTATAACTTCCCGGAGATCGGCAAGAGAAACCTCTACATGGTCGACCACGAAGTCCTGGATGCACTGGGCGGAGAGCTTCCGGAAGCCACATCGATCCGTTATTTCTCGGCATTTAAGAGAAACTTCCTGTCTATGGTCAAGATCCTCCGCGAAGTCGGCATGACGTCGACGACGCCGGTCGATATCGACGGACAGCGCATCGCACCTCTCGACTTCCTTTCCGAGGTCATGCCTCAGCAGGAGGACGTCGTTGCTACCGCACGCGGCAAGACCGGTGTAGGCATGCTCCTTAGAGGCAGCAAGGAAGGTGTCGGCAAGCAGTGCCTCATCTATACGCTCGTGGATCATCAGGAGTGCTTTGCGGAATATGGCGCTTCAGTTACAGACTTTATGGCGGCGTCGGCACTGGTGACAGGTGCGATCCTGATCTTCCTCGGAAGATGGAAGCAGAACGGTGTGCACATGATCTCCGAATTCGATCCGTTCCCGTTCCTGAAAGAACTGCAGAATCAGGGATTCACTTATAAGATTTTAGACGATGCGCCGGAGCTGGATGTTGTTTCCGGTTCTTCCGACGAGGAAGAGTGATCCGGTCTTAGACAAAGGACTGCCAGCAGCAGGAACGAAAGCCCGCTGATCCATCCGCCCCAGGTACTTCCCGGTGCAGTGTAATGCAGGTGGAGAATATAATTCCCGGCGGAAAGATCCGTACATATCCATGCGTCGCGATAGGCCCGTATCGGGGTCTTACTTCCGTTTACGTAAAGTGACCAGCCCTTTTCGTATGGTACATTACTTAAGATCGTGACGTCTGATCCGACGAGCGCTTCGGCGGTGATGCCGTCTTTATTCTGTTCCAGAGAAGAGGTACCGAAGTTGGATTCACGGGTATAGGCATTCCAGTTGATCGAATTGAGATAACCGAAATCGGCAGATGCGCCGATCAGATCGTCGCTTCTTTGGGACCGGAGCGTCACGGTCAGATTCTGACCGGCATTATATTTTCCCAGATCGATCAGGACCGTGTTTTTACTATTGGAGATGGTCTCGATCTTCCTTTCGTTTACGAGGACATCGACGGATCCTTTTCGATTCGGAAGCTTCACTGCGCAGTAAAGCGGATCGATGAACGTCGTTGTGATGGAATAGGAGATGGATCCGACGGCATCAGAGGTCGGACCGTTGGCCGAGGTGTCCTGGAACGGAAGGATCGGAAGGGACGGCCAGAGGGAATAGAACCACTCATTCAGGAAAGAAAAGTACGTGGCATAGTCCGAAGGGCGGATCGCTCCTGTCTCATCGGTCTGCCGTTCGATGGACAGAAGGTTCGGCGAGGTATCGAAAAGCGCCGCGGTGGCTTCGCTGTGGAAGGTGACGTCACTTTTATACTTTTCCGTATCGTTTCCCATCTCGGAAAGAAATGCGGACGAAGGCTCGCCCTTTACGGCGTATGGCATCTGCAGGAACTGCGGAAGAAGGATGAATGCCGAAAGACCTATGGAAAGAAGGAGCTGAAGAGTTTTCCGTTTTTTGGATCCGGAACTTCGTGGGAAAAAGCAGGAGATCAGAAGCACCGGGATAGTGATGAGTGCCCAGGCGGCACTGCTGACCAGGGTGCAAAAGAGAAGGAGCAGCAGAAGGATCGAGAAGCGGCCCGTTTTTTTATCCCGGCGAAGAAAAAGGATCGAGAGCGGAAGCAGGAAGAATGTGTCTGCGACCGGGAAACGGAGAAGAAGGCTCAGCACGAAGCAGACGGCGGTATAGCCCGCGCCGCAAAGAAGGAAGATGACTTTTGAAGAAACAGGACCTTTCTTCTCAGATCCCGCTTTTTCAGGGAAAACGGAAGAAAGAAAGTAGGAGAATACAGCGCCGGAAAGACCCAGACGCAGCGCATCCAGCACAGAGGCCACCTGAGGATGAACGGAGGATGGCAGAAGAGATGCAGGGAAGGACAGGATCCCGCCAAATCCCGAAAGATAGAGGCGGAAAATGCTCATACCCATGCCTTCTTCGAAGGTGTAGGTACCGAAATCAGCCTTGTGGAAGCGGTTTTGGAAGACCCGGAGGAAGGTGGTATGACCTTCTCCGAACCCCAGAGGATCGGAAACATAGATGTCTGTCAATATGAAGAGGAGCAGCCAGAAAAGAAAGCATATTCCGCCACAGAGGATCGGGCGGGAGAGCTTGCCGGATTCAGATCCGGAGGATCTGGAAGTCAGGTTCTTTTTCTTCGACATGACGCATCCTTTCCGGTACGGTCGGGCGTACCTTTCCACATATGATAACACACCCGATATTGAAATACTCGGCTAAATCTGTTATATTCGTCATTAATTACATCTATTATGAAAACGCTTGAGCACCGTTTAACCGCAGGGTTTTCTGCGGAACACAGGAAGGAAAGGAAAGAACGTGCCTGACGACAGTATAGGCCAAATCATATTTGACCTGGTCATAGTTTTTATTTTTATTCTTATCAACGCCTTTTTCTCGGCTGCCGAAATGGCGGTCATCTCTCTTAATGACGCAAAAGTAAAAAAACAAGCGGAAGATGGTAACCGCAAGGCCAAGAGAGTTCTGAAATTTATCGAAAACCCATCTACTTTTCTAGCGACCATTCAGGTCGGTGTCACACTTGCCGGATTCCTGGCCAGTGCTTTTGCCGCGAACAGATTTACCGGAAGACTCTCCTCCTGGCTCGATCCGAACGGGAAGTATTCCTTCTTAAGCACAGTCTGCACCGTCATCGTTACGGTGATCCTTTCGTATTTCTCACTGGTATTCGGTGAGCTCGTCCCGAAGCGTATTGCACAGAATAATGCCGAGAAACTGGCATTCCGTTCTTCTACGATCGTCCGTACATTCGGCACAGTCATGAAGCCGTTCGTCCGCTTCCTGACGATCTCCACCAATGCTGTTTTACGTCTTCTGCATATCGATCCGGAGGTCAAGGAGACAAACGTCACGGAAGAAGAGATCCGCATGATGGTCGATGTCGGATCTGAAGAGGGCTCCATCGAGGATTCCGAGAAGCAGATGATCCAGAACATCTTCGAGTTCAACGACAAGGATGTCGTGGAAATCATGACGCACAGAAAGAAGATCGTCGCACTCCCGATCGATGCGAGCTACGACGAGATCATGGACATCGCCCGAAACGAGAAATATACCCGTATCCCGATCTATAAGGAGACCATCGACGAGATCGTCGGTATCCTCCATATCAAGGACCTTCTGGGTACGACCAGGGAAGATGCCGAAAGTGGCGCATTTTCACTCGAAAAGATCATGCGTCCGCCGCTTTTCGTGCACGAGACGAAGAAGATATCGGATCTTTTCCATGAGATGAAAAAGGGTAAGATGCAGCTGGCTGTTATCGTTGATGAATACGGCGGAACCATGGGTATTGCGACCATCGAGGATATGCTCGAGGAGATCGTCGGCAATATCACGGACGAATTTGACGAAGAAGAGCAGCAGCTCCTGAAGATGAACGACGGCGGATTCCTCGTCCAGGGCGATATGACCTTAAGCGACCTCGAGGAAGCGATCGGCGTGGATCTCGACAGCGAAGACTACGATACCATCGCAGGTCTTACCTTGAGCCTTCTGGACCGTGTGCCGGAACATGGCGAGACGCCGGAAGTACAGTACAAGAATCTGAAGATCAAAGTCATTCAGGTGGAGGAGAACTGGATCTCCAAGCTTCTTTTACATATCATTCCGAAGGAAGAGGATGAAGAAGAAGACGAGGACGAGAAGGAATAATCCGAAAAATCAGCTCAGTGCAAAGTAAAAGATCACGACGATACCAAGGAGGATACGGTAATAACCGAACACCTTGTAGTCGTGTTTTTTTACGTAGTTAAGAAGTGCGCGGACGACGAACATCGAGACGAGAAAAGCGATGGCACAGCCCGCAAAGAGCGTCACGATCTCCATCGAAGAAAAGTGGAATCCGAACTTTAAAAGCTTAATGAAGCTTAAGCCGAACATGACCGGAACGGCCATGAAGAAGGTGAATTCTGCTGCGGTAGTGCGGTTGATGCCGATCGAAAGGGATCCGATGATCGTGGATCCGGAGCGGGATGTGCCCGGGATGATGGACAGGCACTGGAAAATGCCGATGATGAAGGCATCCTTAAAGGAAAGGTCATCTACGGTGGAAACGCGGGGCAGCTTATTCTTCCGGTCTCTTTCGATAAGGATGAGGATCAGACCATAGGCGGCAAGCGCGGCGCCGATCACGTATGGTGTCTGCAGATGCGCTTCTACATAGTCGTCGAATAACATCGTTACAATGAAGCCCGGAATGCAGGCAACAACGACTTTGAACCACATCATGAAGATGTCTTTTTTAATGTAGCATTTTTTCCCTTCCATGCCCGGCTGTTCACCGTAGCCGAAGGGCCAGAGTCTTTTCCAGAAGGTGACGACGACCGCCATGATGGCACCGAGCTGGATCAGGACGAAGAACATGTTTTTGAACTCTTCGCTCTGCGCCATGGGAATGATCTCATCTATTAATAGCATATGTGCTGTGCTGCTGACCGGAAGCCATTCCGTGATGCCTTCCACGATGCCGATGATAATGAGTTTTAACCATTCAAATGCTGTCATTTTTGTCCCACCTTTGGTAATATGGTTTCCAGTATAGCACAATAAGTCAAAGGCAGCGCCCGGGCGCACGCCTTTCAGGCTTTAGCAACACGGGGATAACATGAGAAGAGAAAGAAGAAAGCTCCATCCGAGATTTAAATACGCGGTCCTTTTCCTGGCCGTCTTTATGGTCGAGGTCCTGATCGCTCTATTCGCCAGAGGCCCTGTCCGCGGCTATCTCGGCGATGTTCTTGTGATCCCGCTCCTGTACTTTTTCTTCCGTGCCTTCTTTTTCCCGAAGGACTCGATCTTCTCGATCTATGTCCTGCCGTTCATCTGCTACGGTTTCGGCTGGCTCGCCGAAGTCCTTCAGGCGCTTTCTTTTGCAGAGTCGCTCGGGATCCCGTCGGATTCCCCGCTGGGCGTGGCTCTGGGCGGTGTTTTCGACTTTAAGGACGGCTTCTGCTACCTTCTCGGATTTCTGCTGATCGGCCTGTTCCTGGCGCTCGAGACGCACTGGAAAGACGACCGCCGCTGGTTCTATCCGGTCGCCGTTTTTCTCCACTGGACGTGGGGATATATCCAGACATCCGCCGGTTTTCTCGTATTTCTGTGGTTCTTCCGATGCCGCCATTTCTACTATAAGGGCGTGATCCGCACCATCTGGCCGTATGACTCCGCAGTCTCCCTCGGAATGTTTATTTTCACGCCGAAAGAGCCTGATCCGGAAGATCAGAGCGAGTGGGCCCAAAATGACCGCATCTATAACGAGGAAGTGGCGATCCACGAATACGGACACACTTTCCAGTCGCTGCTGCTCGGACCTTTCTACCTGATCGTCGTCGGTATCCCGTCACTGATCTGGGCCAGCAATAAGCACCTTGCCCGCATGAGACGGGAAAAGAAGATCCCGTATACGAAGCTCTACTGCGAAAAATGGGCCTCCTACTGGGGAGAAAAAGTCACGAAGGAAAAGGCCGACTGGCACTGATGCAGGAGGATATTCTTTTCTTCTGCCTGTCTCTTCCCGAAAAAGTTCGAAAACACGCAAAATTTGTGCATATTGAGGATATAAATCTATAGGGGTTTTGCGGTATCATATCGGCAAAAGAAAACCTAGTATCATAGGGAGGCGCCACCATGCAGAATGAAATGATCCTTATCCTGGATTTCGGAGGCCAGTACAACCAGCTCATCGCAAGAAGAGTCCGTGACTTAAGTGTCTACTGCGAAGTTCATCCGTACAATATGCCGATCGAAAAGATCAAAGAGATGAACCCGAAGGGCATCATCTTCACCGGTGGCCCGAGTACCGTTACCGATGACGATGCACCGAAGTGCAGCAAAGAGATCTTCGAACTGGGCATCCCGGTACTTGGTATCTGCTACGGCGCACAGCTCATGAACTACCTCCTCGGCGGCAAGGTCGCCAAAGCACCGGTCCGTGAATACGGTCACACCGAGGTCGATGTAGATAACTCCACCACACTTTTCAGACATGTTTCCGCAAAGACCGTCTGCTGGATGAGTCATACCGTATATATCGCAGAAGCCGCACCGGGATTCACCGTTACAGCTACAACAAAGGCCTGCCCGGTCGCAGCTGCACAGAACGAAGAGAAGGGCCTTTACTGCGTACAGTTCCATCCGGAAGTTTCCCACACGGTAGAAGGAAACAAGATCCTTGAGAACTTCTTAAAGCGTGCATGTAAGTGTGCATGTGACTGGAAGATGGATTCCTTCGTCGAGACCTCCATCAGGGAGATCCGAGAGAAGGTCGGAAACGGTAAAGTCCTCTGCGCACTTTCCGGCGGCGTCGATTCCTCTGTTGCCGCAGTACTCCTTTCTAAGGCAGTCGGCAAGCAGCTCACCTGCGTATTCGTTGACCATGGTCTCCTTCGTAAGAACGAGGGCGACGAAGTAGAAGCCGTCTTCGGTCCGGAGGGTCCGTATGACCTCAACTTCGTCCGCGTCAATGCCCAGGAGCGCTTCTACAGCAAGCTCGCCGGTGTCGAAGAGCCGGAGAAGAAGAGAAAGATCATCGGAGAGGAGTTCATCCGTGTATTCGAAGAAGAAGCGAAGAAGATCGGCGCTGTTGACTTCCTCGTACAGGGCACCATCTATCCGGACGTCATCGAATCCGGCCTCGGCAAGAGTGCCGTTATCAAGTCCCATCACAACGTTGGCGGTCTTCCGGACTGTGTAGATTTTAAGGAGATCATCGAGCCGCTGCGTCTGCTCTTTAAGGATGAAGTAAGAAGAGCCGGCCTCGAGCTGGGCATCCCGGAGAACCTCGTTTTCCGTCAGCCGTTCCCGGGTCCGGGACTTGCGATCCGTATCATCGGCGAAGTTACCGCCGAGAAGGTACGTCTCGTTCAGGACGCCGATGCGATCTTCCGTCAGGAAATGGCGAAAGCCGGTCTCGACAGAAATGCGAACCAGTACTTCGCAGCACTCACCAACATGCGCTCTGTCGGCTGCATGGGTGATGAGAGAACTTACGATTATGCCTGCGTTATCCGCGCCGTCACCACGACCGACTTCATGACCGCAGAGTTTGCAGAACTTCCGTGGAGCCTGATCGGCCGCGTAAGCTCCCGCATCGTCAACGAGGTCAAGGGCATCAACCGAGTCCTTTACGACTGCACCGGTAAACCGCCGGCCACGATCGAGCTCGAATAATGAAAAAACGCCGAAACGCCCTGGAAACAGGGCGTTTCATTTTTCTTCGTCAACAAAATGTCAACAATTTTCGCTATCAGACAAATCGAATCTGCTTCCAATCCTCGATCTTCATCTT
>JAEEWG010000036.1 GCA_016287245.1 Clostridia bacterium | reverse complement strand
AGTCAAAGGCAGTTAGGCTTGAACGACATGTGAAAGCCAGCGTCTTTAGGCGCTGGCCGGTAACATGGGCTTATAGCCCTAGAGCAAACCACCCGTTCGACGGGTGGTTATGATTTCGTTATTCCGGGTTTAAGTTCAGACCGTATCCGAAGCTTCGGTGAGGTCGACCTCGACGGCGGATACCAGACGGGAAGTCTCGGAATCGCCGTTGCTGACGAAGCTGTAGACCGGATCCTGCCCGAGCATTTCTTCGTATTCACGGGAGACTTTGATGATCAGGTATTCTTTGCCGTCGATCGTGGTGGTCGGATAACCAAAGTGCTCTTCGTAGAGCAGTTCTAATCCATTCTGGGACTGAGAGCATACATAGTTATAAAGCGGCATCTGTTTGTCGTAAGGGATCACGAAGAGCATCGTGCCTTCTTCAGGTGCATCGTTTCTGGTGTAATCCGGAAGACCGAAATCACCGTAGGAGCGGTCAGAACCATAGACCTCGATCGGAATGGTCTGCCCGCCGATCGTCGCGATATCCTTGTGCGGATATACGGTCAGGATGCGGTTGTCGTAACGGGTGTAGCAGATGGCGGTGATCTGGATCTTCACCTTCTGTACGTTCTTATAGAAGATCGTCGGCATAAAGATGTAGGTGTATGTCTTGCCGTTTTCGCCCTTGAGCTGGTAGCCTTCGTTGAATTGACCGTTATTGAGACCCGGATCGGAGATCGTGTTGCCGTTTTCATCCGTGATGAAAAGGTCGATGCTCTGGAACTTGTATCCGTCCCAGTTCGGCTGCTCGATAGCAACGAGTGTCGTCGTTTCCGAAACGAGAAGGTCAGAGAAATGGATCTGTCTGTCTTCGAAATCGATCGTCTGGTCGATCGGATAATGCTTGACCGGGTTGATCTCAACGTTTCGGAATTCGTAAGTGAATGTCTCTTCAATTTTTTGGGATTTACCGATCACGTTATTGATCTTGAACTTGACCTCGAAGTTTTTATGCGGCTCTTCCCAGTAGGTCTGAACCAGCTGGAGCTTTCCGGGTTCCTTGATATCGGTGCCGCTGATGGCCGGGCATTTGATCTCTTCATTCGTGTCAAGGTCAATGAGACAAAGATCGGAAAGAGAGAAGTGGTCTTCCTTCTGCAGATCGATCGAAGTATCGATCTTGACGAGGAAACTGAAGGCCAGAGAGTCGGCCAGGTAAGAGTCGACAGTGCAGCGGATCTGGCTGTTCGAACCGCCCTGGATCTGATGGTATTCGTGGAGGCCGCCGGCCTGGATATATTCATGTACGTTTTTGTTATGGCGGATCGCCGTGCGGATCTCCGAACGGACGACCATGGACTGGCTGAGGTCGCCGATGATCGGCATGTCAGCGCAGGCTCTGGCGAAAGAAGTGGATGTGTTGACGCCGATGAACAGCGACAGGAACAGGGTCGCAAACAGCACCAGCAGTGTTCTTCCGACCACAGCCACATCATGGATCACTTTTCTTCTTTTCGTGACCTTCCGGATCCGGTCGATATTCATCTTCTCCGGAAGGACAAATGCCTCTTTGGCGAGGTTCTGGATCTCATTTTCTAATTTCATATGTCATCTCCTCCGAGTTCCAGCCGCAGAAGGTCCAATGCCTTCCGGACCCGCGTTCCTACTGTGCCCATGGGGATCTTCAGCAGGTCGGCGATTTCTTTGGTGGAATATTCACCGTAATATTTGAGGGTAATGATCCTTTTCAGATCATCGGGAAGGTGGGAGATCGCATCCATCAGTTCCAGACGGCTTGTGGCGATCTCTGCCGAGGGCTCATGGTCCACGACGTACTCTTCGAAGCTCCTGTGGCGCTTCGACTTTTTGTATTGTGTAGCACACAGATTCATGAGGATTCGTACCATCCATGTTTCGAAGAACTGCTCCTGCTTCAGAGAGTTCTTCTTGAGGTAGCCGCGATATACGGCATCGTCCACCATATCGATGGCCATACTCTCACTATAAAAGTAAGAGTAGGCTATGGCGTACATTTTCTGGCGGATCTTTTCGACCCGATTAAAAAAGACCTCGTCTGTCATGCTACGGTTCCTTCACCTAAGATGAAAAGTATCCATTAGGATCCTCACTAATTAGACTCCTATCCTGGTGATTTTTTTTGCCATTATGAAAATTATCCTAACTATCATACCAAATCCAGTAAAAAAACGCGATAGAGAGCGGAATTCTCTTCTTACGGAGTGCAATTTCCGAAGCAGGAAGAAGGATGCGAAAAATGATTGAAAAGTGGCATAGTCTGTGATAAAATACCTGTTCGTGTGACTAGATTTTCATTATATATAATATGGAGGAGATAGAAATGGCATCTGTTGAGAAAAAGGATAACAACATCGTCGTTATCTCATTGGAAGCATCCCCGGAAGAATTTAAGGACGCATTGATGAAGTCCTTTAACAAGAATAAGAATCGTTTTCAGATCCCTGGTTTCCGTAAGGGCAAGGCACCATATAAGCTCGTTACCCAGTACTACGGTGAAGGCGTCCTCTACGATGACGCAATCGATTTTGTCGTAAACCCGGCATATACTGCAGCTGTAAAGGAGAACGACATCAAGGTCGTTTCCCGTCCGGAGCTCGACATCCAGGAGATCGGTGCAGATAAAGGCATGAAGTACACAGTTACCGTTACTGTGAAGCCGGAAGTTGAACTTGGCCAGTACGAGGGCGTAGAGGCTGCTTACAGCTATGTTGCTCCTTCTGATGAGACAGTCGAAGCTGAACTGAAGCGCATTCAGGACAGAAACGGCCGTATGGTACCGGTCGAGGGCAGAGCCGTTGAAAGCGGTGATACCGTTACGATCGACTACGAAGGTTTCGTAGATGGCGTTGCATTTGAAGGCGGCAAGGATGAGGGACACGACCTCAAGATCGGTTCCAACACCTTTATCCCGGGCTTTGAAGATCAGCTCATCGGTCACAACATTGACGAAGAGTTCCCGATCCAGGTAACTTTCCCGGAAGAGTATCACGCTGAAAACCTCAAGGGTAAGGAAGCGACCTTCCAGGTCAAGATCCACGCCATCAAGGTAAAAGAACTTCCGGAACTCGACGATGATTTCGCAAAGGATGTCAGCGAATTCGATACTCTCGACGAGTACAAGGCAGACATTAAGAAGTCCCAGGAAGAAAGTGCAAAGAAGACTGCACAGGATCTTTTCGAGAATGAAGTCGTTAAGGCTGTTTGCGAGAACGCCAAGGTCGACATTCCGGAGTGCATGGTCGATACAGAGATCGACAGCATGATCGATGAGCAGAACTACAGAATGCGTTCCCAGGGCATCGACCTCAACACATATCTCCAGTACATGGGTCAGACCATGGACGAGTACAGAGCCGGCCTGCGCACGATGGCGGAGACCCGCGTGAAGTCCTCTCTCGTACTTGAGGCCTGCGCCAAGGCAATGAACATCGAAGCTACCGATGCGGATATTGAAGAAGAAGCTGAGAAGATCGCTTCCCAGTACGGCATGAAGAAGGAAGATTTCATGGCCCGCATCAAGGACAACGACGAATTCCTGCGTGAGAGCATCGTCGGCAGAAAGACAGTTGACGCTCTTGCTGAGAAGGCTGTAAAGACCGAAAAGAAGGAAGAGAAGAAGGAAGAAAAGACCGAAGAGTGATCTTTCCCGAAACGCAAAAACGACCGGGGCTGCCTCAAAAACGAGACGGCCCCGTTTTTATGTAAGGAAAAAATGAAAACGATTCGTAACATAGGAAGAATTGAAAGAAAAGTTCTGTTCGGTTAACATGATATAGACGAGGGGTGCGTATTCGTTCCATATTTGCGCGTCCGAAAGTAAGGAGAAAGTATGAGCAAAGACGATACATTAGATTTTGATGGCATCATCCATTGTTCTTTTTGCGGAAAGAGTGAGCAGGAGGTCTCCCGCATGCTGGCGGGCCCGCCGGGCATCTATATCTGCAATGAGTGCGTGATGATATGTGAGTCGATCCTGGCAGAAGATGAGGTCAGTTTCAAAGGCTCGTTCTCGAGCGGAGCCGGTCCCAAAGACCATCTGCCGACGCCGGCGGAACTGAAGGCGGCTCTCGATGAATATGTTATCGGTCAGGAGCAGGCCAAGAAGGCTCTGTCTGTCGCTGTATACAACCACTATAAGCGTGTGTTCTCCAAGTTCTCCACTTCGGATGATATTGAACTTACCAAGAGTAATATCCTCCTGATCGGACCTACGGGCTGCGGTAAGACACTTCTGGCCCAGACACTGGCCCGCGCGCTCAATGTGCCGTTTGCCATCGCTGATGCGACGACACTGACGGAAGCGGGTTACGTCGGTGAGGACGTTGAGAACATCCTTCTTAAACTCCTTCAGGCAGCAGACTATAACGTGGAGGCCGCACAGCGCGGTATCATCTATATCGACGAGATCGATAAGATCACGAAGAAATCCGAGAATCCGTCCATCACAAGAGATGTCAGCGGTGAAGGCGTTCAGCAGGCTCTTCTTAAGATCCTGGAGAGCACTGTAGCCAATGTACCTCCGCAGGGCGGCAGAAAGCACCCGCACCAGGAGTTCATCCAGATCGATACGACGAACATCCTCTTTATCTGCGGCGGTGCTTTTGACGGACTCGAGAAGATCATCGAGCAGCGTATCGGTAAGAAGAACTTCGGCTTTGGTGCCGAGATCGTTTCCCAGCAGGAAAAGCAGGCGGGTGAATGGCTCACCGAGCTTGTTCCGCAGGACCTCATGAAGTTCGGTCTTATTCCGGAATTCATAGGACGTGTGCCGATCAACGTCACGCTGGACGGTCTTTCCGAGGAGGCTCTCGTACGTATCCTCCGCGAGCCGAAGAATGCGCTTCTCAAGCAGTACTGGAAGATGCTGAAGATGGATGGCGTCGAACTCGAGTTCGATGACGATGCTGTCGAAGCGATCGCGAAGAAGGCGATCGAGAGAAAGACCGGCGCAAGAGGTCTTCGTGCGATCCTCGAGGATCTCATGATGGACATCATGTACGACGTGCCGTCCCAGCAGGATGCCGTCAAGTGCATCGTTCACAAGGATTGCGTAACGGAAAACAAGCGTCCTGAGTTGATCAAGGGAGCCAAGCCCAAGAAACAGCGTACCAGTTCCAGATCGGAGAAGACAGAAGAAAAGGGCGCATAAAGAGGCGTTAAAACATGGCAAAGAAACTGAAACAACTCATTTCCGAAGCGGAAAAGTTTCTTTCTACATACGACGCAACAGCAGCAGGTGGTGCGGGCGGCGATCAAAGCCGGCTTCTCGACCTGCTTTCGTATATGGAGAGATGGCTTCCCTACTTTCAGCATGAGCGGCTGATCCATCTGATCGTGACCGTGCTTTTCGCTTTGAGCATGCTGATCGTGTTCGGCGTATTCGTGCTGTCGGGCGAGCTTTATCTGCTGCCGCTCCTGGGTCTGATCGTCGTGCTTTTAGTCCCGTATATCGTTCACTATTTCCACCTCGAGAACGGGGTGCAGAAACTCTATGATCTCATTGATGCATTCTATAAACGGAAGGAGTAATTGACTATGGCGAAGTACTATATCTGTCTGGATATCGGAGGAACAAAGGTCTTAGGTGTGATCTTCAACAGCAAGCGCGAGATCGTGTATCGCGTCAAGAAGAAAACGAAGGCCGGCGGAGATGACTCCCAGAATATCGAAAACACGATCATCTCTCTTGTCGAGCAGCTGATCTCCGAGTATAAGATCTCCATTAAGGACATTGCGGCGATCGCAGCGGGCGCTCCGGGCGTCATCAATATCGAGAAGGGCATCGTTCTTTTCTCGCCGAATCTTCCCTGGAGAAATTACGAGATCAAAAAGGCGATCGAGAAGAAGTTCAAAGTGCCGTTCTTCATCGGAAACGACGTCAATGTCGGTGTGTACGGTGAGTGGAAATACGGCGCGGCCAAGGGACTTACCCAGGTAGTGGGACTCTTTGTCGGAACCGGTATGGGCGCAGGATTGATCCTCGACGGCAAGCTCTTCACGGGACATCTCGACAAGGGTGCCGAATGCGGACATATGGTCCTTGATCCGGAAGGCCCGAAGTGCAACTGCGGACAGAGAGGCTGCCTCGAGGCGTTTTCCAGTAAGCAGGGCATCTCGGATTATATCCGTACCCAGGCAGCAAGAGGCAGAAGCACCACTATGGCAAAAGCCGTGGAAAAGGGCGTATTTAAGAGCAAGGCACTGAAAGCTTCTTACGACGAAGGCGATGAAGTGACGATTGAAGCCATTGACCGCGCCTGCCATTATCTGGCGATCGGTATCGGCAATCTGATCAACACCTTCAGCCCGGAGATGGTCGTTCTCGGCGGCGGTGTCATGGAAGCGATGGGGCCTGTTTTCCTCGAAAAGATCCTCAAAGACGTGGATCGCTACTGTATGCCGTCGATCCGCGATACGGTGACGATCAAAGCTGCGGCACTGGGAGATGATTCGATCCTTTACGGCGCACTGGCCATGATCGATGAGATGCTGAAAGCTTAATCCTGCCGCTTGTTATAACGTACAGATTCATATAGGGAGGTCAGTTCAGAGATGGACGGGTCTCCCTGATTTTTTATCTCTTTTTCGATCTCACGTGGAGAGGTCGAGGGCTTGACCTTCATGCCTTTTCTCATGGCCCGGGCCACGCGCTGATAGTACTGCTTTCTTATCTTTCCTTCATATCCTTCGCCGAAATCCTGTCGGGAAAGGGAAGGCGCAAGCTTCGTCTTCGGGACTTCTTCGATGATGTCGACGACGGCATCGTTCTCTACGACTTTTTCTTCTCCCTGCTCATGGTGGAAATGCTTCATGATGAGGATGATGGTCTTAATTAAGAAGACGAACATCAGCAGGAAGAGGATGCCGAAGATGATCGTGGTCAGGATGATCGAGAAAGCCGATGGCTCCGACTGATCGGCTTCTTCCGCCTGCATCTTGTTGAGAAGATCCGTCCAGTCCGGTTCTTCTCCAGGATCCGCGGTGGTTCCGCCACTGTTGATCCATTCGAGGAATTTTCCGATCAGTCCGAAGATGACATACGCAAAGTTTTGCAGAAGTTTAGCGATCTGATCGACCGGGATCACCAGAAGAAGTGCCAGTGCAACGCCGATACCGCCGAAGATCAGGAATATGGAATAGATATTCTGTGTTCTAATGGCACGGACCGGCTGTGTGGACGAGTGCAGGTTATGGTAGTATCTCGTCTCGAAAACATCGATCTGGCGGGCGACACAGTAAAGTATCACGATGAAGATCGCATTGAGCAGAGTGTAAAAAGCGCCATACGGGGATTGCATGACGATAAATCCTATAAGGATCACGGCATGGATCGAAAGCGTCACGATCAGTGTGTCGAAGGCCACGTGCTTTGAGCGGTGGGCGTATCTGTGAAGCATCGAATGGATGAACAGGAAAAATACGCAGAAGCTGATACAGATCACGCTTGCCGTCGGGTATTTATGGAACCGCATGTTGAAGTAGTAAAGCAGGAACAGGTAGATCCCGCCCGCCACAAAATGCAGACCGATCATGAGTACCTGAGGGATACGAAGTCTTCGGATCAGTACAAAAGCGGCGCAGACGATCGTCGTAGAGATCAGGTGCGAATAATAGATATTCGCTATGGAAAGATAGTAAAGACTGATCGACTCGAGCGATGTCAGCGTGATGGCGGTGGAGATCGAAAGCAGAAGGTCGACGATCAGTCCGCTCGATACGAAACGGGGGGATTTTTTCGGTTTATCGGTCATGGCCTTTTACCTCCCATCTCATATAATTTCCGACAATGTCCGGTTCCAAAACGGCCTGCGGAGAGGTCCTGTAAGCGGGCATGACCCAAAGGAGCGACGGACGCTGTCTCTTGATGCTGTGCAGAACAGGACGGAAGGATCCATCCGGCTTGGCGGAGATCACGAGGATATAGTCGCTCATGCCGGTAGAGGAAAGATGCTCCTCCACGATGTCCGGGAACGGGATCACACCGGCGTTTAGATCGATACGGGCAAGCGTTATGCCTCTTTGTATCTTATCAGCCGATTCCGAAGAGATGCCGGTAGAGACCGGAAGCCCCGTGATCACGTCTTTTCCGTTCGTAAAGATCTGTGAGGGGATACCATGGGCGGCTAGTTCATTTGCATAGGAATATGCAAGACTGATGGACACTTCCAGGAGTGAAACGGAGTCCTTTAGATTATAGGATTCGAGGTTTACGAAGATCGCCGCCTGTTTGGTGGAGGTGGAAGTGTTCTGGTTGACCATGTAATCTCCGGCCCTTGCGGTCGCGGTCCAGTTGATGGCGCGCATCGGATCCCAGGGCTGGTACTCGCGGATCCCGGAAAAAGAGAAGGGGTCCGTAAGAAGCGTCCTTCGGGAAAGAACATCGCTGAAAGTGACGGAAAGAAGCGTCTTCATCTCAGGAAGAGGGATCTCCTCGGGAAGGATCGTGATGCTGGCATCGTTATCGTAGATCCGCGCGATCTTTTCGATCAGAAGGATGTCCGAGGTCGTCAGGTTGACGCGGACGAAGGAATAATAGCCGCGCTTGACGCACTTGACCTTGATCCTTCTCGTATGACGGGAAAAGGGCTTCATGGTGAGCATATCCTCCCGGTAGAACAGGTCGGAAAGGGACGTGTTCGTCATGTCCAGGAAGTTTAAGGAAGTCGGGGACTCGAATTTCAAAAGCACGAACGGCAGCGGGAGACGCTTATCGTTCTGGGCGACCTCAATAACTTCAATGACCTCGTTAAAGTTTGCCACCGGCTTGGAAAAAGACACGTGAAGAGAAAGGTCATTCAGCGCGTGCTTGCGGTAGTAGACCAGCTCGATGATGGCAAGGAGAGCCAGAAGGATGAGGAATACAAAAAGTTTCATTTCTTCGTAAAGTTTTCTGTCGGGCAGGAGACCATTCCCAGGATCGAGTTGAGGATGGAGGCTGCGTGATCGTGCTGGGTCAGCATGCTGCCGTCTTTGCTGATAGCGCCGGAAGCGTGCATCGAGAGACGGTGGGCAAGGACCGGAACGGTGAGTTCTTTGATGTCGTCCGGTGTGACGAAGTCACGGCCGGAAAGAAGGGCCAGTGCTTTGGCTGCGGAGACGAGTGCCAGGAGAGCACGCGGGCTGGCGCCGACACGGATCTCGGCAGAAACTCTCGTCGCTTCAACGATATTGGTCGCATAGTCGTAGATGCAGTCGGCCACATATACTTCGGTGGCTTTCTTCTGCATATCTAAAAGCTCCTCAGGGGTAGCGACGGACTGTAGATCCGTCAGCGGATCCGAGGTGGCAAAACGCTTTAAGATCGAGATGCTCTCGTCGTGTGTCGGATAATCCATGGAAAGCATCAGGAGAAAACGGTCGAGCTGGGCTTCCGGAAGCGGGAAGGTGCCCTGGGACTCAATCGGGTTCTGAGTGGCGATAACGAGGAACGGCGGCGGGAGAGGTCTGGTCTCACCATCGACTGTGACCTGCTTTTCTTCCATGCACTCGAGCAGGGAAGACTGGGTACGGGCGGTCGCACGGTTGATCTCATCTGCCAGAAGGATATTCGTGAAGATCGGACCCTGACGGAAGATGAACTGATCGGAACTTCTGTCAAAGTAGTGGATACCTGTTAGATCTGAAGGGAGAAGGTCGATGGTAAACTGGACACGCTTGAAGTCCAGCTTCAGGGACTGGGCCAGGGCGCGCGCGGTCTTCGTCTTACCGGTGCCCGGAACGTCCTCCAGAAGTACATGTCCGCCAACGAGAAGGGCAACCATGAGAAGCTTGATCTGTTTGTCCTTACCTACGATGACCTGTCCTACATTGCTGATGATCTTGTTGGCGACGGAATTCGCTGCCTGACTCTCGACGTTAGCCATAAAAACCTCCGAAACACGGGAAATATCTTACCCCGAAGAATAGATCTTTTCGATCGGGAAATATGCCATTAAAGTTAGATATATGACATAAAACCCAACGTTTTTTAATTATACAATATATTAGGCACTTTGTCAGTTGACACTTTATTCTGTGAAAACTATTATAATAAGACCGATATTATGGACTAATTGTGTAGAAAATCGGTACGAAACGTTTTAGGAGGGTTTATTATGACAGATCAACTGCGTCAGATCGGCGAGCGTATTGCAGCACTTCGTGAGATCGAAGAAATCGATGTGAAGTCCATGGCAGCAAGACTCGACATGTCTGAAGAAGACTACATTCTTTACGAAGAAGGAAAGAAAGACTTTTCCGTCTCTTTTCTCAATAACGTCGCGGTGATTTTGGGCGTCGACATGGTCGACATTATGGTCGGTGACTCACCGAAGCTCTCTATAGCGTGTGTCGTCCGCAAGGGCGAGGGATTTGAAATTGACCGCCGTGCGGCATACAACTATAAACATTTAGCATTCACATTTAGAAAAAAGATCGCGGAGCCGTTCTATGTAACGGTGGAACCGAATGATATCGAGAAGCCGACCCAGCATGCCCATGAGGGACAGGAATTCGACTATGTACTCGAAGGTTCGATGACTTTCTTCATCGGCGATATCGTCTACGAATTAAGCGAAGGCGACAGCGTGTACTTTAATTCCGACATTCCGCATGCTATGAAGGCGACGAACGGGAAACCGTGTAAATTCCTGGCGATCGTAATGAAAGGGGATATTTGATCCGTGGCAATATATGAAGAATTTGTGGGTAGAAACAGAGACGATTTTGTTACCCTCGATGATCTGAAGAAAAACTATAAGGTAACTTATCCGGAGACGTTCAACTTCGCATATGACGTAATGGATAAGATCGCAGAGAGAACACCGGACAAGCCGGCGATCCTGTGGGTAAGTAAACACAATGAAGAGAAGAGATTCACTTTCGGCGATGTAAGAAAGTATTCCAATATGTGTGCCAACTTCTTTAAGAGCCAGGGCATCAAGAAGGGCGACCGTGTCCTCCTGGTCCTTAAAAGAGGCTACCAGTTCTGGTTCTCGGTACTGGCACTTCACAAGATCGGCGCCGTTACCGTTATGGCGACCAACCAGCTGATGGCAAAAGACTATGTCTATCGAGTCAACAGTGCGCACGTCAAGATGGCGGTCATCACCGGTGATGACGACTGCACCGAGCGTTTCGATGAGGATCAGGACCAGTACGATCACGAGGTCATCCGCTGCGTTACCTGGGGTAAGAAGAAGGAAGGCTGGATCGACTTTGATGCGGAAGTATTAAAGCAGAGCGTTGAGTGGACCCGCCCGACCGGCGAAGAAGGAACGGTAGCTACCGACCCGATGCTCATGTGCTTTAGTTCCGGTACGACAGGTTACCCGAAGATGGTTCTTCACGACCATACCCTGCCGCTGGGACATCTCTTTACAGGTGTATTCTGGCACAGAGTTGAAGATGGAAAACTCCACTTCACGATCTCCGATACCGGCTGGATGAAGTGCATGTGGGGTAAGTTCTATGGACAGTGGTTCGGCGAAGCGACCCTCTTCATCTACGATTTCGATAAGTTCAACGGCGCAGATATCTTAAGCAAGATCTGTGATTACAAGATCACGACTTTCTGTGCGCCGCCGACGATGTACCGTTTCATGATCAAGGAGAGCTTCGAGGGCTACGACTTTTCTCACCTCAAGCACTGCTGCACCGCAGGTGAGGCATTAAACCCTGAGGTTTACAACCAGTGGCTCAAAAACACGGGCTGCAAGATCTACGAAGGTTTCGGCCAGTCCGAGACATCCGTTGTCTGCGGTACTTTCTTCCCGTGGGTACTGCCGAGAACAGGCTCCATGGGTTATCCGGTACCGGGTTTCCACGTAGCTGTTGTCGATCCGGACGGAAATGAGTGCCCGACCGGTGTGACCGGCGAGATCTGCATCAGAACTTCCGAAGAATACGGCGGACGTCCGGTAGGACTTCTCCTCCGTTATGAAGAGAATCCGGAGGCTATGGCGAAGTCCTGGCACGACGGCCTTTATCACACAGGTGATACCGCATATAGAGACGAGCTCGGGTTCCTCTGGTATGTCGGACGTGTCGATGACGTTATCAAATCTTCCGGTTACCGTATCGGACCTTTCGAGGTCGAAAGCGCTCTTATGGAGCACCCGGCTGTTCTCGAATGTGCCGTCACCGGTGTTCCGGATCCGGTCCGTGGCTTTGCCGTTAAGGCGACCATCGTACTGACCAAGGGATATGAACCTTCTGAAGAACTCACAAAGACACTTCAGAATCATGTTAAGAAGACAACTGCACCTTATAAGTACCCGCGTGTCGTCGAGTACGTCGATGAACTTCCGAAGACTACATCCGGTAAGATCAAACGTGCAGATATCCGTAAAAGAGACAGTGAAAAGTTGGAGGCGAAATAATGGGACGCACAGATAATATCAGTAAGGCTTTCGACCCGAAAGAGGCCGAAAGCAGACTTTATTCGGAGTGGATGAATAAAGGCTATTTTAAACCATCGGGCGATACGTCGAAGGAGCCCTTCTGTATCGTTATGCCGCCGCCGAATATCACGGGCCAGCTCCACATGGGTCATGCTCTGGATAACACCCTTCAGGATCTCCTCGTCCGTTATAAGAGAATGAAGGGCTTTGATACTCTCTGGGTTCCGGGTACGGACCATGCATCTATCGCTACTGAGGCAAGGATCGTCGCGACGATGAAAGAAGAGGGCCTTACCAAGGATGACCTCGGCCGTGACAAGTTCCTCGAGCGTGCATGGGAATGGAAGAAGCAGTACGGTGGACGTATCGTCGAACAGCTCAAGAAGGTCGGTTCTTCCTGTGACTGGGATCACGAGCGTTTCACCATGGACGAAGGCTGCTCCGAAGCAGTTAAAGATGTATTCATTAAGTACTATAACGAAGGGCTGATCTATCGTGGCGAGCGCATCATCAACTGGTGCCCGAAATGCCTCACTTCGATCTCCAATGCCGAGGTTGAATACGAAGACCAGCAGGGTTCCTTCTGGCACCTCCGTTATCCTTTCGAGGATGGATCCGGTTATCTCGAACTTGCCACCACACGTCCGGAGACTCTCCTCGGCGATACAGCTGTAGCTGTTAACCCGAAAGATGAGCGCTATAAGGATGTGATCGGCAAGATGCTCGTTCTCCCGCTCGTCGGAAGAAAGATCCCGGTCATTGCTGACAGCTATGTTGATATCGAGTTCGGTACCGGTGTCGTTAAAATCACACCTGCACACGACCCGAATGACTTTGAGGTAGGACTTCGTCATAACCTCGAGGTGATCACTGTTCTTACTGAGGATGCCAAGATCACGGACGATTATCCGAAGTATGCCGGTATGGACCGTTATGAAGCTAGAAAAGAGATCGTTAAGGACCTCGAAGAGGGCGGATTCCTCATCAAGGTCGAGCCGCATGCACATAACGTAGGTACCTGCTACCGTTGCGGAACGACTGTTGAGCCGCGCGTTTCCCTGCAGTGGTTCGTTAAGATGAAGACTCTGGCTGAACCTGCCATCGAGGCAGTTCGTTCCGGCAAGACAAAGTTCGTACCGGAAAGATTCGATAAGAACTACTTCAACTGGATGGAGGACATCCGTGACTGGTGTATCTCCCGTCAGCTCTGGTGGGGGCACAGGATCCCTGCTTTCTACTGCGATGACTGCGGTGAACTGGTTGTGACAAAGGAAGATTCCGCAGTTTGTCCGAAGTGCGGAAAGCCGATGCGTCAGGATCCGGATACACTGGATACATGGTTTTCTTCGGCACTGTGGCCGTTCTCTACGCTCGGCTGGCCGGAAGAGACAGCAGACCTTAAGCGCTACTATCCGACAAATACACTTGTTACCGGTTATGACATCATTACCTTCTGGGTTTCCCGTATGATCGTTGCCGGCTGCGCCCACATGAAGCAGACTCCTTTCGATACTGTTCTGATCCACGGTCTCGTACGTGACTCCCAGGGCAGAAAGATGAGTAAGTCTCTGGGTAATGGCATCGATCCTCTCGAGATCATTGAGCAGTATGGTGCAGATGCTATGCGTTATGCTCTGGTTACCGGTAATGCGCCGGGTAATGACCAGCGTTTCCAGCAGGATAAGATCGAGGCCGGAAGAAACTTCGGTAACAAGATCTGGAATGCCATGAAGTTCGTTCTGATGAACTGCGAAGACGATCTGACATTTGACGATGTCGATCCCAATAAGTTCACTCTCGAAGATAAGTGGATCCTGTCCCGTATGAACCAGGTGATCAAGGAAGTTACCGACAACTTCGACAACTACGAGTTCGGCGTGGCACTTTCCAAGATCAACTCTTTCATCTGGGAAGAATACTGCGACTGGTATATCGAGATCGCCAAGTCCCGTCTCTTCGATAAGGAATGCAGTACGAGAAAAGAAGCCCAGTATATCTTAAACGATGTTCTCGGCAGATCCATGCAGCTCCTGCATCCGTTCATGCCGTTCCTGACAGAAGAGGTCTACAGATATCTGGTCCTGACCAACAAGAGCGAGTCCATCATGATCTCCTCCTGGCCGGAATACCGTGAAAATGAAGTATTCGCAGAAGAAGAGAAGCAGATGGAGATCTTGATGGATGCGATCCGTTCGATCAGAAACGTCAGAACGGACATGGGCGTTGTCCCGTCTAGAAAGATCGGTATCATCCTCGTTTCTTCCGAGGAAAAGAACCGTGCCATGTTCGTGGACGGCAAGGCTTTCCTCGAGCGTCTGGCCAATGTTACCGAGGTAACGACCCAGCAGAACAAAGAAGGTATCCCGGATACAGCAGTCGCCTGCGTCTGCTCCGCCGGTGAGATCTATATCCCGCTTGAAGACCTGATCGATATCGATAAGGAACTTGAGCGTCTCGGAAAAGAGAAGGAGCGCCTCGAGGGCGAGATGAAGCGTGTTAACGCAAAGCTTGCCAATGAAGAGTTTGTCAAGAAGGCGCCGGAGAAGGTCATCAATGCGGAGAGAGAAAAGCAGACGAAGTATCAGGAGATGCTCGACAACGTCCTTTCTAGAATTGACGCTTTGAAAAAATAACAGGTTCGGAGGGTATATTTATGAGTGAAGTAGAAGAGAAAAACCTGGAGATCTCACAGGAAGAACTGGATAAGCTTCCGAAGGATACAGTACACTGTTTTCCGGCTTCCAAGACGCAGATCATCAAGAGAAGGATCATCACGCTGATCATCGCTGCTCTGGATGCAGGCGCTGCCGGTTATCTGATCGCGGGCGGCACAGATCCGGGACCGATGCTGTGGTGTGTATTCGGAGCGATCCTGCTCATTTGCGCGATCGTATTCATTCATACTTTCGTTATCGCCAAGTATCGTGTAGCTATGGACTATAAGAATAACGAAGTGGCTCTCCGTTATATGTTCAGCAAGATCACGATCCCGTTCGATTCTTTTGACGCAAGAGACGGTGAGGCAGACCGTGCCACACAGATGCTGAAGAATTCCACACTGGGCGCGAACATGGCTCATGTCGATTACCTGATCCTCGATAATGTCTATGAAGAAGTCTGCTACCAGACATCTTCCAAGGATCTTTCCAGTCAGGAGGACTTCGATCTTCTTGCCAAGGAAGCCAAAGCCGTAGCTGCTGTTTATAAGGCAAAGGAAAAGTACGATGCCTTAAAGACAGATGAAGAAGATGAGAAAGCGCTGGCTTCCGGTGACGAGTCCGTCTCCCTCGTAAAAGATGCTCTGAATGAGGAGAAGAAGGAAAAGGAAGAAGAACTCAAGGAAGCGATCGAGAAGGCAAAAGAAGCTGACGCAGTAGAGGAAGGTTCCGAGGAGATCAAGGAAGCCGCTGAAGAGGCAGTTTCCGAGGAAAACAGCGAGGAAAAGTGATCTTTTCGATATGTTGTCCGCATAGCGCGGACAATTGACGAATACCCTTGTTCCTCGTAAAATAAGGTTTGGTGTAAATTTATTTACATATATAACAAATAACACAAAGGAGATATATTTATGGCATTAGTTACTACTACTGAAATGTTCAAAAAAGCCTATGACGGCGGATATGCTGTTGGTGCTTTTAACGTAAACAACATGGAGATCGTTCAGGGTATCACAGAGGCTGCAGGCGAACTGAAGAGCCCGGTTATCCTTCAGGTTTCCAAGGGCGCTCGTGCTTATGCAAACCACACTTATCTTGTAAAGCTCGTTGAGGCTGCTGTTGCTGAGAATCCGGAAATCCCGATCGCTCTGCACCTTGACCACGGTGATTCCTTCGAGCTCTGCAAATCCTGCATCGACGGTGGTTTCACATCCGTAATGATCGACGCTTCCTCCAAGTCTTTTGAGGATAACATCGCTCTTACAAAGCAGGTCGTTGAATATGCTCACGCTCACGGCGTAGTTGTTGAGGCTGAGCTCGGTACTCTCGCTGGTATCGAGGACGAAGTTGTTGTAGAGGCTGGTCATGAGTCCTACACACGTCCGGAAGAAGTTGAAGAGTTCGTATCCAGAACAGGTTGTGACTCCCTTGCGATCGCTATCGGTACATCCCACGGCGCTTACAAGTTCACAGCTGCACAGTGCACAAGAAATGAGGAAGGTATCCTCGTACCGCCGCCGCTCCGTTTCGACGTTCTCGAAGAGTGCATGAAGAAACTCCCGGGCTTCCCGATCGTACTCCACGGTTCTTCTTCCGTACCGCAGGAGTTCGTAAAGATGGTTAACCAGTATGGTGGTAACATGCCGGATGCTGTTGGTATTCCGGAAGAGCAGCTCCGTAAGGCAGCTACTCTCGCTGTCTGCAAGATCAACATCGACTCCGATATCCGTCTTGCTATGACAGGTAACATCCGTAAGTACTTTGCTGAGCACCCGGATCACTTCGATCCTCGTCAATACCTCAAGCCGGCTCGCCAGGCGGTTAAGGATATGGTTGCTCATAAGATCCAGTACGTTCTGGGTTCTGATGGCAAGGCTTGATCTCCTAAGTAACAAAGTCATAAAGGAGGCTGTGTCAGGGGTTTCCCTGATGCAGCCTTTTCTTTTGCCGAAATATTGAAGCCGAGAAAAATATGTATGTTATAATCTATAGTTGAATACTTATGAAATGCATACAGGAGGAGAAGACTTACTATGAGTTATATGTCTGGAAAGACACCTGTAAATCCCAAAAGAACGATGACAGCGCAGCTTCGTGCGCTGGGTAATACTGTTGCTGTTCTGGCTACTGTGTTTATGGTTCTGCTGGTCGCCTTTGTCTGGATGCTGACCGCGATCAGCAAGCAGTCGAAATCCAAGTCCAAGACGGAGACGTCGGCGACAACGACCGTATCCGAATCCACTTCGGATACCTCTGCAACCGATACGACGGAAACAGAACCGGAGACGGAAGCCACGACCGCTCCTGCCGAGCACGCTTCGTTCCCTGAAGGAACCAAGCTGATCGCGCTGACCTTCGATGACGGTCCGGATAAATGCACCCCGCAGATCCTCGATACACTCGAGAGAGAAGGCGTTGTCGCAACATTCTTCATGATCGGCCAGAACGTATCCGGCACAGATGCAGCACTCCTTCAGAGAATGGAATCTTTAGGATGTGAGCTTGGAAACCACACCTGGGCCCACAAGACGCTGACAAAGCTTTCCGAAGAAGAAGCTTACGAGCAGCTTCAGAAATGCGATAAGGCGATCGAAGAAAAAGTAGGCCACAAGGCGACGGTCATCCGTCCGCCGGAGGGCGCGGGTCTTTTGCAGGATGGTCTTTTTAAGTATTCCAGAGACAACAAGGAATACGTTGTTAACTGGGATGATGTCAGCTGTCCGGCAGACTGGCAGAAGCCGGCACGCGGCGATGCCGAGTATACCGCCAACCACGTCGTCAGCAACGCAACAGATGGTGTAATGGTACTTTTGCATGACTCCTATCAGTCGACCGCAGATGCACTTCCTGCAATCATCCAGGGCCTCAAAGACAAGGGATATACATTCGTAACCGTTTCCCAGCTCCTCGAAGCACGATCTGCAGAACTCGGACTTACAGCCGATGCAGCAATCGCAAAAGGCTACGACACATCGCTCGTCGCAGAAGCCTATCCGGGCGGCCCGGTCTATGGTGTACGTTACGCGTACTCCGCCAGCAAGATGATCTTCGAAGTCAGAAAGAAGGGCTGATCCGAAGGATCGGACAGGTCTAAAGAATAACAAATATGAAGGGTGTCTTCTGAAAAGGCACCCTTTTGTTATGCCTTCCAATGCGGAACATAAGCCTCTTGATGCGAAGTGCCGTATAAAAACGGAAAATCCAGTTATGTCCGTATAATGGTGTAAATTCAAAAAAAGAGATGAGCCACATCTCAACCTGTATAATATTTGTTAACCACAACAAAAGAAACAGGAGGTACGAGATATGGCTCAAGTCAATCTTACATTA
>JAEEWG010000017.1 GCA_016287245.1 Clostridia bacterium | reverse complement strand
GAACTGGTTCGATTTCGACGCTCTCATCGCGACACCGGACATGATGCCGAAGCTCGGCCGTCTTGGTAAGGTCCTCGGCCCGAAGGGCTTGATGCCTACACCGAAGGCCGGTACGGTTACCATGGATGTAGCTAAGGCTGTTACAGACATCAAAGCCGGTAAGATCGAGTACCGTCTCGATAAGACAAACATCATCCACTGCCCGATCGGCAAGGTTTCCTTTGGTCAGGAGAAGCTCGAAGAGAACTTCAAGACCATCATGGATGCTATCATCAAGGCAAAGCCGGCCGCTGCTAAGGGTCAGTATCTGAAGAACGTTTCCATCTGCGCTACCATGGGTCCCGGTATCCGTGTGAACCCGGCTAAGCTCTAAGGAATAGAACGTTCTAGGGGGCGTATCCACTCCCGAACCGGAACACATCTTGTTTCGGATGGATATCCTAACTTAATAAAATATCCACTGCTGAAGACAGCGGGAGAGCGATCGTAAACGTTAAGTCGTCCCGCCGAGGTGAGGAACCGTATTGAGTACTTTGATACCCCTCGCGAAACAGCGTGGGGTATTTTAGTAATCAATATAAGGAGGTAAAAAGATCATGCCAAGTGAAAAGATTTTGGAAGCAAAGAAGAAGATCGTTGCTGATCTCGTTGCAGATTACAAAGAAGCTCTTTCTTTCGCTTTTGTTGATGCTCGTGGTCTGACTGTAGAACAGGACACTGCTCTTCGTACAGAAATGCGTAAGAACGGCGTTAGCTACAAGGTAGTTAAGAACACGACACTGAATCTTGTCTTCAAGGAGCTCGGTATCGAAGGTCTGGACGAAATGTTCAAGGGTCCGACAGCTGTTGCTTATTCCAAAGAAGATATGATGGCGCCTGCAAAGGTTTGCAAGAAGTTTGCTGATGATTACGAGAAGCTCTCTATCAAGGGCGGTATCATCGAAGGTAAAGTTGCAACAGTCGCAGAGGTCGAAGCTCTCGCAGCCGTTCCGTCCAAGGATGTACTGCTCAGCCAGATCGTCTATGCATTGCTCTTCCCTATCACCAAGCTCGCTATGCTCACCAAAGCTACTGCAGAGAAGCTCGAGGCAGAAGGCGGCGAGGCTGCTGCTCCTGCTGCTGAAGCTGCTCCGGCAGAAGAGGCTCCGGCTGAGGCTCCTGCAGAGGAAGCCGCTCCGGCTGCAGAAGAGGCTGCTCCGGCAGAAGAGCCGGTCGCTGTTGCTGCTGAAGCAACAGAAACACCTGCTGAGTAATATCAGCCCGTCGGGATCCAGAGATCCCGGCAAGTTACTAGTTAAGCCGCAAGGCGTTTATTAAAAAATTAATGGAGGAATATAAAAATGGCTAGTGAAAAAATTACTAAGCTTCTCGACGAAATCAAGACACTGTCCGTTATGGAACTGTTCGAGCTCGAGAAGGGTATCGAAGAAGAATTTGGCGTATCCGCAGCTGCTGTAGCAGTTGCTGCTCCGGCTGCCGGTGGTGCAGCTGATGCCGGTGCTGCTGCTCAGACAGAGTTCACAGTTAACCTCAAGAGCGCTGGTGCTCAGAAGATCGCTGTTATCAAGGTTGTTCGTGAGCTCACAGGTCTCGGCCTGAAGGAAGCTAAGGAACTCGTTGACACAGCTCCGAAGGCTGTTAAAGAGAACGTTTCCAAGGAAGAGGCTGATGCAGCTGCTGCTAAGCTTCAGGAAGCTGGCGCTGAGGTTGAGATCAAGTAATCTGACCCTTAGTCGAATCGCTTAACAAGTGCAAAGACCGTCTCCGTTTATTCGGGGACGGTCTTTTTTCGCGCGGAAGAAATTACATGATCCTGCTCCCGATTCGGGAATTGAATTTGACGCATGCTTTGATATAATCAAATGCAGATGGCATTGAAATTGGGGGCTTTCTATTATGAAAAAACGTGGCTTTGTCGTGGCGGCAGTATTACTGCTGTGCCTTTTCCTGATCTTTTCGGATGTCCGGGGAAAACTCAAATTCTTTATGGACGGGTATAACTCATATGATTCAGACCATTACTGGTCTTCCTATTCGGACATGCTTCCGCTCGGATACTTAAACCTCGATCTTTCAAGAAGCAATTCACAGAAACTCGCGTATAAGTATGACAAATCGTACGTGATGCTGGAATCCGTTGACTATGACGGATATGGCTATAATCTCCGGTTCTTTTCCTATGGAAACTTCTCTTATGATTCAGGCGAACTTCTGGAATTCGGAGTTCCGTCTGAAAAAAGGATCCTCCAGACAGATAAGGGAAGCATCGTTTATTCCCTGAAAGGAGAAGGCCCGGGAGAGAGGAACGGAATAGGCTTTTCGCTGGCGATCTCACCGGCGGATATCGACGGGATCTCCCAGGAGGATCTCGCCTCCATGAAGATCGATCTTCCGATCTATGCCTGGATGAAATATTATTCTCGAAGATAAGTCGGATTGATCTGATTCATGTTTGACAGGCATCTGAAGCGTTGATAAAATACTTTTTGGGGTTAGTCAAATATGGAGGTATTTTATTATGTGTCGTGATTTTTTTGCGAACGATGCTATGTGCTTGTCTTACGGCATCGTTTTTGTTGGTTTCGGAAAACACCGCTACAACTAAAACATCTGGAACTGATTTTTCATAACCGGCTCATTTTCAATCTTCACTTGAAGTGAATAGCAAGGACCTTATTGACATTGCCGAAAAATACTCTGATGTGGTTATGTTAGAAGGAGAAGCAGCTATTGTTGATGGTAAGTGAGAGATAAGATTGCTCTTTTCCTAGGGAAGGTGTGAATTGTGAAGAAATATGTAATATCGTTATTGGCCATCATTCTTGTCTGTATTGTTATAGTACATTATCAAATCCCGGCAAGAATACATTTTTTTATGACAGGATTTGCTTACTATGGTGATGATGAGTATGAAAGGACCATAGGGGGAATACTTCCACTTTCGCATTTTACAATAGTGCCCAATTCATATGACAATAAACCAATGAAAGTATATCAATACAATGAGGACGTATATCTTGAACTTAAATCAATTGAATTCAATGAGTTTGGATACTCCTTTGAGTTTTTTTCACATGGCGAAGGATCTTTTGAGGAAGGGATTCTTTTAGAGACAGGCGTTCCTTTTGATAATCAGACAATGAAAACTGATAAGGGCGAATTGCTTTACTATCTTTCCGGAGAAGGGCCGGGAGAAAAGAAGGGAAAAAGTTATTATATAGAATTACGTCCAGCTGAAAATACTCAGATGAACCCCGAAGACATTGGAAATATGGAATTGAATCTTCCTGTATATGTGTGGCTCACGACTATAGAGCGCAAGTGATGTATGTCCAATAATGTATTGTCTGTCGAAAACATTTCTGTGCGTGTAAAAAGACGTAGAATAATAAAGAACTTATCTCTAACAATCGGGAATGGGGAAATTGTAGGTCTCCTTGGCCCTAATGGTTCAGGAAAAACGACAACAATAAAAGCCATGGCTGGTTTATTAAAAAAAGAATCTGGAGTTATTCATTGCCTAGACTATGATATGGATCTAGATTTTGAGAATTATATCAAACAAATAGGATTTGGCTTTGATAAAGCAAACTACTATCCAAATCTTTCAGGGCGTGACAATATCAAAATATTTGTGTCTTCCTATAGGGATTTTACTGAAGAAGAGTTAAATAAATGTGTAAAAGAAGTGGGCTTGCAGAGAAGGATTGATGATAAAGTATCAACATATTCTTTTGGAATGCGTCAAAGACTAAACTTTGCTAAATCTATTATGACTGCGGCAAAACTAGTGGTGTTAGATGAACCGTTTAACGGTATTGATCCCGAAGGTATTATTGAAATCCGCAAAACAATAATGCAACTTAGAAAAGATAGAGGTATGGCATTTTTGGTCTCTAGCCACCACCTTTCAGAAATAGAGCAGATAGCAGACAGATTACTTTTTTTTGCAGGTGGAAGAGTTGAAAAGGAGATATTCATTCACGAAAATACATGGGATAATTTCACCATAACCATAGGAAATTCGGACAACAGGTTTACAATCGATCTCTTTCCCAATTCTGCGAAAGTTGAATTCCTATCCAAGAATGCTATAAGGATTTCCAATAAATACATCAGTCTTGACCAAGTTCTAAGTGTTATTCGCGAGAATGGGTACATAGTAAAGTCTGTAGATAAATCCAATGCTCTTGAGGACATATATATCCAAACTGTGGGGGGAGGTCAAATTGAATAACTTCTCACACTATTGCGTAAAGCAAATCGTATTGATTAAAAATGAACTAAAAAAGTGTGTTAGCAAGCGATCGGTATTTGTCGTTTTTCTTCTCATCCTATTTTCGTTGCTGTTGTTAGCTGCAAAGGTGAAAGGTGATTACGAAGGCGTATTTTTTGATGATATTCAAGAGTATTACGAATCAGAGATACGAGATTTATATGACAGTTTAGATGATTCGACCTTAGACCTCGATGATGAACAAAAACAGTTGTTACTTGATCAAATTCGAGTGGATGAATATATGCGAGATCATAGAATTGCGCCATACAAAACGCAAAGTAGTACGAATTATCTTCTTGAAATGAACAGTTGGTTCGCAATTGTTGTTCTTTTGAGCATAGTTGTTTCAGGAAAAATGATTACGGATGAGTATAAATATGGAACGATTTCATTACTCCTTACTACACCTAATAAGAGAGGAACGATATTTATTTCAAAGGTTATAGCATTGATGCTTTTGTGTGGTTGCATAGTATTTGTTTTCATTGTGATGTCGATAGTATTCGGTGGGCTTTTCTGGAACATAGAAGGCGTGTTCGCAAAAGTTGTTACAATCGAAAAAGGGAATATACAGTGCAGGACCGCATTGATGCAGATGCTGAAAAAAAGTGTGCACAATTTTCTTGCATTGGCAACTTGCGCTATGATGACTATGATGCTGAGCGTTATCTGTAAGAACGGCATTATTTCCACTTGTGTGTCTTCTTTTATATATCTTTCTGGTGCGCAACTTACAATTGCTTTCCGAAATAGCATTTTAATGAAGTATACTCTTTTCCCTAATATGCAATTACAAGCTTTTGAACATATGAAAAGCGAATTTTCTTACAGGATAGATATTCGCGAATCAGCATGCCTGTTAGTTGCATATTCCGTTTTATTCTTTATTATTTCTTACGTTGTTTTCTGCAGGCGGAATATTTATGAATAAGAAGATTATCAAATATGTAGTTGCCAGCATAACTGCTTGTGTTGTAATAGCATCCGCTTGCGTGAATAAAAAAGGCAAAACGTCAAATTGGGCATATAATAATACAGGAGAACCTGTTTGCGGAATTCAAGGGATTGCTGGTGCAGACATAGACATAGGCGAAAGTGTGCTGGACTGGGCTGGCAAGCCGATGATTATTGCTGTTGTTGACTCGGAAATACCGGTGACATGCAAGGATTTGAAAGGAATCATTACGAATCCATCAGAAACTGATTGCGATGAAGAGAACAATCACGCTGTTTCAGTGGCTGGCATAATTTCAACAAACAGTGAAAGTAACTACGAAAGCGTGTTGAAAAATGCGTCGATTTATAGCATAGTGATTGATCCAGCGGAAATAGATATTTTGCGACTGATTAATGATTTGGAAAATGCTGAAGAATGTGGAATTCGCGTCATTAACATGAGCTTTACTATGGAACGATTCTCTCAAGACTTATACGATTATATGCGAAACAGCAAGATGCTTTTCATATGTTCAGCTGGGAACGGTGGAAGAAATCATATTAGTTTTCCGGCAGCGTTTGATCTTGATAATGTGATTTCAGTCATAGGGATAAACAATCGCGGAATCTGTAGTGATATTTCAAATTACTCTAGTGAGGCTGATATAGCAGCACCAGGAGAAAATGTACTGTGCATAACAGAGTCAGGCCGGACAACGTATTTGTCTGGCACATCTTTTGCTGCGCCGTTTGTATCAGCTTGTTGTGCATACTTGATTAGTGAAACAGATTGTGATGCGACGACAGCAAAGAGAGTAGTTTGTACTTGTGCGAATCATTATTCAAGCTTGGAAGGATTTGTAAAGGAAGGCAGGATTCTTTCTGTGAAAAATGTGATTGAATATATTGCAAAAGAACAGACGTTTGTCGATGTGGAAATTACAGAAAATGCTTGACACTAAGCGTTTCTGCTGATAATATTTAATGGCGTCAAAAAACGCGTGGATATGGCGGCATAGCTCAGTTGGCCAGAGCGTCCGGTTCATACCCGGCAGGTCGTAGGTTCAAATCCCACTGCCGCTACCACATCCACGGCCCGTTGGTCAAGCGGCTAAGACATCGCCCTTTCACGGCGAAGACAGGAGTTCGATTCTCCTACGGGTCACCAGAAAGAAGAAGCTGTTTCTTAAAACAAAAGAAACAGCTTTTTTCTTTGCTGCAAAAGCATCTTTCGTCTTTTCTTTTGACATTTTTCTCCTTATAATAAGTGATAGCGCACAAAATGCGTGATGGGGTAAGAAAATACATATTGGAGGGAAATTTATGAAAAAGTTCGTGGCATTGCTGCTTGCGGCTTCCATGATTGCAGGACTTGCTGCATGTAAGAAGTCGGAAAGCAAAGAAGAAAGCGCGACAGAAACGACTGCAACTGAACAGCAGTCCAGTGACGTGGAGACGAAGGTGTCTGAGTCGGAGACGGAGGCCGAGGCAACAAAGGCTCCGGAAGCCGAGAACGCCGGCAAGCGTGCAACCAAAGACGTTGTCGATGGCGCTTTCGTGATCGATGACAATTTCGCAGATGAAAATGAATTTGTCTGGCAGACCTACATGGAGTCCGGCGGAGACATGGAGCTCCTGCAGGAAAACGGCGACATGGTCGTGAAGATCAAGAATGTAGGTTCCGTCAACTATGCCTGCCAGGTGTACCGTGACGGTATTGCCCTGCAGCAGAACGTAAAGTACCAGCTCGATTTCGATATCAAGAGCGATATCGAGAGAGAATATGAGTGGCGTATCCAGTTGAATGGTGGTGACTACCACGCATACTGCGGACAGCAGGATGTTAAGGTCGGCACTTCCTGGCAGCACGTAACCGAAGAGTTCATCATGGAAGAGAAGAGCGATCCGGCTCCGAGATTCGCATTTAACCTCGGTATTACGGGCGACCTCAAAGCGGATACTGCACATAACGTGTACATTGACAATCTGACACTCGTCATCCTTGACGCTAGCAATGCTGCCGGTTTTGAAGAAGAGAATCCGGTAAACCCGATCGCGGTCAACCAGATCGGTTACCAGCCGAACGATCCGAAGACCGTTTTTGTTGACGGTGCGAAGGACGCTAAGTTCGATATCGTAAATGCCGAGACAGATGAAGTCGTGTTTACCGGCGATCTGTCCGCACCATTTGCCTGCATCGGTTCGGGAACCGAGATCGCTTCCGGTGATTTTTCCGGATTTAAGACTCCGGGCACCTACCTTATCCGTACGGCTTCTTCCGGTGATTCCTATAAGTTCACCATCGCCGATGACGTATATAGTGCTGCCCTCCGCGCATCCATTCTGATGCTCTACACCCAGCGCTGCGGCTGTGAAGTCAAGGCCGATATCGGCGACGAGTATGCGGATTATGCACATCCGGAATGCCATACTGCAGAAGCAACGATCTACGGCACAGATAAGAAGATCGACGTCAGCGGCGGCTGGCACGATGCCGGCGACTACGGCAGATATGTCGTACCGGGCGCAAAGACGGTCGCTGACCTTCTCATGACATATGATGACACCGGCTACAAGGCAGATGACCTGGGTATCCCGGAGAGCGGCAATGGTGTGCCGGATCTTCTCGATGAGGCCCGTTACGAGCTCGAGTGGATGTTCAAGATGCAGGCAGAAGACGGTGGCGTATACCACAAGGTCACCTGCGGAAACTTCCCGGCAACGGTTATGCCTCAGGAAGAGACAGCAGAGCTTCTCGTTCTGCCTGTTTCCACAACAGCAACAGGTGACTTCGCTGCAGTTATGGCGCAGGCATCTATCGTATATGCATCGATCGATAAGGATTTTTCTAATAAGTGCCTCGAAGCTTCCAAGAAGGCGTATGCCTACATGGAGGCGAATGCGGCCGCTGATACCACAGGATTCCTCAATCCTTCCGACGTGGCCACCGGTGAATATCCGGATGCCAGCAACAAGGATGAGTTCTTCTGGGCAGCTGTTGAGCTTTATCTGGCAACCGGCGAAAGTGCTTACCTCGACAAGGCAAAAGAGCTTTATTCCAAGGATATGGAGCTCGGACTCGGCTGGATCGAGATGGGCCTTTACGGCGTACACGCTTACCTGACCACAGAGACTTCCTTTGAAAAGGATGCGGCTTTTGGTGATGAACTGAAGACCCGCGTTCTCTCTGAAGTAGAGGAAGCCCTGAAGAAAGCAACTGCAGATGGTTACTATAGTGCGATGGGCACTAACTATCCGTGGGGCAGTAACCTTACCGTTTCCAATAACGGTATCCTCTACTATCTGGCATATCTTCTGAGCGAGAAGACAGAATACCGTGACTTCTGCTTCTATCAGGTAGACTACATCATGGGCATGAACTGCTGCGGCTACAGCTTCCTTACAGGCTTCGGCTCGAATGCGGCAGCGAACCCGCACCACAGACCGTCCCAGGCGAATGGACATGCGGTTCCGGGCATGGTCGTCGGTGGTCCGAATGGTAACCCGGAAGATCCGTATGCGATCAATGTGCTTACAGGAAAAGCTCCGGCCCGCTGCTATGTGGATAATGACACGGCCTATTCCATCAACGAAGTAGCGATCTACTGGAACTCTCCGTTCATCTACATCCTTGCTGCGAAGGCCGCTAAGTAAGCGAGCCGAAGAAAAGGCAAAGAAAGTAGAAAAACGTAAAAATTTTTGAATTCAAACGGTGCCTTCCGTTTTCTCTGTTGAGAACGGGGGGCACCGTTGCTATAATGGAGCTGTAGTAGCAAAAGTCTTACCGATGTCGATGCATTCGATATGGAGGGGATGGTATGACTGAAAATTTGCAAAGCAGACGTCTGATCGATGCCGGACGGGTGATCAAAATGGTCATCCTCTGTGTCCTTGGCATTGCCGTGAATGTGCTTTTATCTTCCCTGAGTGGTAAATATGGCCTGCCTTTCTATCTGGATTCTGTGGGCACGATCATTTCCGCGTCCATCGGAGGTTTCCTCCCCGGCATTATCGTCGGACTGACCACCAATGTACTCAAATCAGTTTCTGACTGGCCGTCGGTATACTATGGCACGCTGAATGTCATGATCGCCGTGGCGACAGCGCTTTTTACGAGAGATGGTTTTAAGAAAAAACATATCCTGCCACTGATCTTCGTCCTGGCCGCGATCGGTGGATTCCTCGGATCCGTTCTGACCTGGTTTCTTTTCGGATTTGCCGGTGAAGGCATAAGCGCGGATCTGGCCACATGGATACATACACATCTGTTTCAAAGCACGGTCCTTTCGCAGTTGACGGCGGATTTCTGCATCGATCTCGGAGATAAAGCCATATCTGTAGTGGCCGCTTTTCTGGTGCTCCTCATCGTCCCGAAGCCGATCGTGGAGGAACTCCGTTTTTACGGCTGGTGCCAAAGACCGCTCTCGTTCCGCGAACTGAAGATGATCAACAAAACACGGGTCAGACAGATGTCTCTTCGCACCAAACTCCTCCTTTTACTTTCTGCGGCGATCACGACTATTGCCGTGGTATCCATCGCGATCGGCTATTATCTTTTCCGTGAGACCACGATCAAGGACCACACGGAGTTTGCACGCGGTATCGTGAAATATCAGGCGGACTGTATCGACCCCGAGATGATCGATAAATATCTGACGTATGGCAGAGGGCTGCCCGAATATAAGGAGACGGAAGAACAGCTCCGGCTTACCTTTATCAGTTCGGAAAATATCCAGTTCATGTATGTGTACCAGGTGCTCGAAGACGGCTGCCGTGTCGTTTTTGATATGGATACGGAAGAAGTGGAGGCAAACGATCCCGGCATCGTCATTCACCATCCGGAGGATATTGAAAAACATCTGGATGATTTCCTTGCCGGTAACCCCGTCGAGCCGACGGTCAGTAACGACAAACGATTCGGCTGGGTGCTGTCCGTCTATGAGCCGATCTACGATAAAGATGGCCGCTGTGTCTGTTATTCATGTGCGGATATTTCCATGAACCAGCTGAGCGAACTGACGCATGTGTATCTGGCCAAAGAGATCTCTCTGTTTCTCGGGATCTTTATCCTGGTCCTGGTGATCGGTGTATGGCTTGCCGATTATCACATCATCTTTCCGTTAAACTCGATGTCCCATGGCGCAAACACATTCGCATATACCTCGACGGATGAAAGAAATGCCAGCGTCGAAAGGATCAAGGCACTGGATATCCATACCGGTGATGAGATCGAGAATCTGTATAACGCATACGCGCAAACGACCGAAGAGAGTATGCATTACCTGACGGAAAGCAGAAGGAAGTCCCGGCAGATCGACAAGCTTCAGGGCGGACTCCTCATGGTCCTGGCGGATATCATCGAAAGCCGCGATAAATGCACGGGAGACCACATAAGAAAGACGGCAGAATATTCGAAGATCATATTGAAAAAACTGAAAGAGATGGGCGAGTACCCGGAGATCCTGACGGACGAATATATCGGGAATGTTGTTCGAGCGGCGCCGCTTCACGATATCGGCAAGATCAACATTCCGGATGCGATATTAAACAGCCCGGAAAAGCTGACCGATGAACAATACAGCAAAATGAAGTCCCATACTGTCGCCGGATATGAGATCATCGAAAAAGCGATCGCAAATCTCGAAGATACCGGTTATCTGGAACAGGCCAAGCAGATGGCGCACTACCATCATGAACGCTGGGACGGATCCGGATATCCCAGCCATCTTAAAGGCGAGGAGATCCCGCTGTCGGCGCGTATTATGGCGGTGGCGGATGTCTTTGACGCGCTGATGTCGAAAAGGAGCTACAAGGAACCTTTTACATTCGAAAAGGCCATGTCCCTGATCGAAGAAGGAGCCGGTACGCATTTTGATCCGAAGGTAGTCGCCGCTTTTTCAGCAGCAGCGGAAGAAGTACGGAAAGTCAGCATGAAATTCTCCGAATAAGTTGTAAAAATCCCTTGATACCGATATAATTAAAAATGTTGTTTTTTTATTGGTGAAATCTTAAAAGATTGGTAGAGGTATCAAGGAGGTTGTATTCGTGAAAAGAAGATTAGGAACTATTGTTTTGATGGTTGCCATGTTGGTGTCCCTGCTGCCGATGGGCAATCTGTTTGCAGCGTCAGACATAGTCAGCAGTCTGGATCTTTATGTAGATCATGTACCCGTTTCGGGCGAGTTGGCAGACAATTCGGTCTATACATCAGGGACAAACTCGAGTAAGGTCATAGTTACTCCGGGAAAATGGAAAGACGGGAACGGAAACGTTCTGGATACAGATGACTGTTTCGAAGACTTTAATTGGTATACGCTGGAAATCGATGTGAAGTTTAAAGAGGTGGACTTCAGAAGATATGGGTTCTACAGATGGGTTCCGGCGGATGTTGGAAGCTTCACATTGAATACGAACACGGCAGTGTATACCAAATCACTGAAAAAATGGAGAGAGTCAAGCGGAGAAGATCTGTTCCATCTGACGGTAACACTTACGTTCAAGGTCATCACAAACTGCTATAGCGTGGAACTGAAAAATTTCGGTGAGTCTCTCTACGCAGGTGGCAAGGCGGATTATACTTTTTCCTTGACGGACGCCAGATATTGCGATTTGGAAGACACTATGAAGTGGTATCCGACGAACTCGCCGTCCTCCATTATGGGACCTAACGATCTTTATATCCGCAACATTCCCTATACACTGGAATTCCAACTTACGGCAAAGGATCATGTTCGTTTTGATTCGTATTTTCAGGTAGATGCCCTGTGTGATTCGCAGGATGTTTCTATTTCAGGCACAGTGGCTACAGTTAAACTGCACTATGATTCAATGCCGAACAAAGTCACGTCCCTTTCGATCACCGGACTCAAAACTCCGGCAAAGGGAGCTAAACCTCAGACTTCCGGTATTACATTCTCCACTAGTTATCTCAAACCGGGGAAGATCGAATGGGATGGCTCATTTGCCAGTGATGGCACATTCAAATCGGGCGAGAAATATTTGATGCTGATCCATTTTGAAACGGTAGGCAATACATATGAAACGCTGACAGCGTCCAGCGTCACGGTAGATGCAGGTAAGGTGATCGAATTACGCCGTTATGAAGTCGGCTACCCTGCGGTAGTAATCGAATTTACCGTAGCAGGTAAGAAGGATCTTAACGATCTTGGTGAACTGGTCATCGATATGACTAAGGATAATCAGTACATTTACTATTATTCTGCAGATACGTGGAAGAATCAGAACGCATATCAGGCGACAGCCTATGCGCTGAAGAAGCAAACGGGTTTTGACTATGCATCTTCCGGATCTAAAGATGTGGATAAGAATGGCGTCAACGATATCATTCTCAATATCGCCGGCGGGGTCTATGATTTTGAAAGACTGAATGCCTGCAGTTTCTCAGGAAGATATACGATCAAGATCAATTCGACGGCTTACGCGGCACTTCAGGATGTCGGCACTTACACGGATTACTATTCCTCTGTGACTTTCATTCTGCCGTCCAAGCCTGTCGGCTCCCTGAAGGCAGCCTCTGCCGGAAGACAGAAGGTAACACTTTCCTGGACAGGTGATAAGGGCTCGGATGGTTATCTCATTTATGGCCAGAAGGATAAAAAGTATGCATATGTCGGTATGACAAAATCCACGACATTCACAGATTCTAAGGCTTTGGATACAGATTATAACTATTACTGGGTCTTCTCATTCGTATATAACAAGGATGGCAAAATGGTCCCGAGCGGATGCGCCAAGTATGTGTATGCGAAGGGCGTAACAGCAGCGGTCACGAACCTCAAGGCAAATGGTACGACCGGTAAAGTCACTCTGACCTGGAATGCTTCCGCAGGTGCAGATGGTTATCTCATCTACGGCATCCGTCCGGGTGGAAAGTACGGCTATATCGGCATGACGACCACAGGTGTTTCTTATGTGGATACCAAGGCAAGTAAGGCCGACTGGACTTTCTACTGGGTATTCCCGTATCACAAGGATGCAAATGGCAACATGATCGTTGGCGGCACGGCTCCGTATGTGTACAGTAAAGCAAGATAAGGACCAGATCCGTCATACTTTGTGAAAAATGGCGAAAATCGCTCTCTTTTGTAAAGAGGGCGATTTTTGTATAATGTTCATGTGGCCGCCGGTGCCTCGTAAAAGAGGAGAATAGGGAATTCGGTGAGGATCCGAAGCAGCCCCCACTACTGTAACCCGGTACGAAATCCAAAATGGTCATTGATACGATTAGCCGGTTCTTTTCGAAAAGATCCGGAAGACGTATTGAGAAGGCGTGGAGAGTAGGCGAAACGGGTAAGCCAGGAGACCTGCCGGTGAGTTTTTTGTTTTTAGTTCTTTTCGGGGACGGGGAAAGAGCAGAAATGGAGTAAATAATGAAGAAGATCATGAAGGCAATGAGCCTTGCTCTTGTCGTTACTTTGATGTGCACCAGCATCATGGCGTGCAAGAAGTCGGAGACGACAAAAGAAACAGAGCCGACTGCGGTCGAAAGCACGACCGAATCTACCACTGAAGCGACAACTACTGCAGAGACCTATCCGGAGGGGTATCCGGTAGAACTTACCGACAAGTACGGCACAACTGCTATCATTAAGGCAAAACCGGAGCGCGTCGTATCCTGTAGCCCGGCCTGCACGGAGATCATCTATTCTCTTGGCCAGGAAGCAACACTCGTAGGACGCACCAGCGTCTGCAACTATCCGGAAGCTGTAGCTTCTGTCGAATCGATCGGTGATATGTATGCACCGGACATCGAGAAGATCGTAAGCCTCAACCCGGATCTCATCGTCGCAGATTCCTCGATCCTGCCGAAGGATTCCTATGACAAGATGATCGAGCTCGGACTGAATGTCGTTATCCTCGACGAGAGCGCGAATTTTGACGGCGTATACAAAAAGATCGAGGACATGGGCAAGATCTTCCACGCAGATGAGAATGCGGCCAAAGTCGTATCTGACATGAAGGCGGAACTCGCAGAAGTTCAGGAAGCGATCAAGGACGTTAGACTGCATCCTTCGGTCTACTATGTTGTCGGTTTCGGTGAAGGCGGCGACTGGACAGCTACAGGCGACACATTCATCAACGACATCATCACCATGGCCGGCGGCGACAACATCGCCAAGAGCGGCTCTTTCTACAGCTACAACGTAGAAGACCTGATTTCCCAGGACCCGAACATCATCATCCTGCCGGCATGGGCAGATGGTACTTTCCAGACGACCGCTCCGTACTCTGAACTGACGGCTGTCAAGGAAGGTAATGTGATCGTTCTTCCGAGCACAGATACACTCGACCGTCAGTGCGCAAGAAACCCGCAGGCGGTAAAGATGCTCGCTGAGCTTTTCTTCCCGGAGTGCTTCGCGGAAGATAAGGCAGCATAATCCCTCTTTCTTATGAAAAAGGGTCCGCTGAAAACATGGACATTAACGGTGGCCGGAGGGAGCCTTGCGCTCCTTCTGGTCATTGTTGTTATTTGGGCCGTCGCCGTGGGCTCGGTCTCCGTGCCTTTTTCACAGAGCGCGCGGATCGTCGCGGCGCGACTTCCTTTCGTAGATAAGGAAGCGCTTCTTAACGGGATCCCCCGTTCGAACAAACTGATCATATGGGATATTCGTCTCCCGAGAGTCCTGCTGGCAGGACTTGTCGGAGGTGGACTTGCCGCAGCAGGTGTCGTGATGCAGGCGCTTTTCCGAAATCCGCTTTCGGATCCGCAGGTGCTCGGCATCTCTTCCGGCGCGGCTTTCGGAGCCGCGGTCGCGATCGCCTTCGGCATCACATTTACCGTATCCGGTATAAGCAGCATCTGGCTTTTTGCTTTTGCCGGGGCCATGCTTACGATGCTCCTGGTATTCCGAGTGGCCAGGATCGCGACTTCGCGGTCCGTGACAGGCATCCTGCTGGCGGGAATTGCCTGTTCCTCGATGCTTACAGCGGCGATCACGCTCCTGATGATGTGGAACCATGAAAAGCTCGAGCAGATCTATCTGTGGATGCTCGGCAGTTTCTCCGCCGCGACCTGGGTCAAGGTCGGTTTTATGGGGATCGTGCTGGTGGGCGCCGTCATCTGCTTCTTCCTTCTCGGAAGAGATCTCGACCTTCTGAGCTTTGGGGATCACGAAGCGCAGAGCATGGGTGTATCCGTAAAAAGGACCCGTACCATCGCCGTAGTCGCAACTTCGCTTCTGGTGGCCGCCAGTGTATCGGTCAGCGGGATCATCGGATTTGTCAGCCTGATCATCCCGCATATCATGCGCATGCTGGCCGGACCGAAGAACCGCCGCCTGATCCCGATATCGCTTCTCGGCGGCGCGATCTTCATGATCTTCTGCGACATGATCAGCCGCACGGCCGTGCCGCCACATGAGATCGCTGTCGGTGCGATCACACAGGTCACCGGCGCACCTTTCTTCCTATATCTTCTTTGGAAAGAAAGAAGAAAGGGGGAAGAATAATGAGCGATACTCCGAATACCGAACTTCAGGCAAATCACCTGACTTATCAACCATCCGGGGTCACAAGTCCGATCCTTTCGGATGTTTCCTATACCTTTTTAAAAGGACACATGACAGCTCTTCTGGGGCCGAACGGTTCAGGAAAAACGACGATCCTCAGGCATTTTCTGTCACAGATCAAAAGCCCCGACGGCGCGGTCCTGATCGGCGGAAAAGATGCGCAGGAATATCTTCCGAAGGAGCGCAGCAGGATCCTGTCATGGGTCCCGCAAAGCAGCAACAGCAGTGAAAATGCTTTTACCGTGGAAGACGTTGTCCTGATGGCCCGATATCCGTATAAGGGCACGTGGGAAGACGATTCGGAGGAAGACTTCCGGATCGCCGACGAAGCGATGCGGACGGTCGATGTGCTTGATTTCAAAAAGCGTGATTTCAATTCACTTTCCGGAGGTGAGCGCCAGCGCGTCCTGATCGCACGGGCGCTGACGCAGAAGACGCCGTGGATCCTCCTCGATGAACCGACGTCGAATCTCGATGTCCGCCACCAGCTTCAGATCATGAAGATCGTCCGCGAAAAGGTGGACGAGAAGACGACCAGTGCAGTCGTCGTCATGCACGACTTCAACATGGTCGAGCGATACTGTGACCGTGTGGTGCTCCTTAAAAACGGGAAAATCGTCGCGACAGGGGAGACAAAAGATGTTATGACCACGGATCTTCTTTCGAAGGTATATGAAGTCGACTTTGATATAATAGAAAAAGACGGCAAGAGATTATTCTTCCCGCAGGAAGGAAAATGAGAACAGATGGAACTGATCACCCAAGCAGAAAACCCGGAGGAGTATCTGGAAGTCTCCGAATATATCAACCACAATCACGTAAAGGTCATGATCGTAGCAAATTACCTCATGGAGACGATCATGAAGGACATGAGCGAAGGAAAGGCAATGGACTACCTGGATCCGGAGATCGAGTACGCTTCCCGCGCGTTCCGGTTCGTAAGAGATGAGATCTCCCACAGTAACGATGCCGGCAGAAAAGAACTGTGCCTTCGTGCATCCGATGTCCTCGACAAGAGAACGGGTCTGTGCTTCGGAAAATCCCACCTGCTCTGTGCACTTCTCCGCGCATCAGGGATCCCGGCGGGTCTTTGCTATCAGTATCTGAGACTTAATGAAGACGACGATGCGTCGCCGCTGATTCTTCACGGATTAAATGCCGTATATTTCGAATCTCTCGGCAAATGGATCCGTCTGGATGCCAGAGGAAATAAAGAGGGCGTGGATGCGCAGTTCTCTGTCGAAGAGGAAAAACTGGCCTTCCCCGTAAGACCGGGTCTCGGCGAGACGGACCTTCCGTTTATCTTCCCCAGACCGGACATCGGAGTCATCGGCAAACTTCTTCTTTCTAAGACCGTGCAGGAAGCCATGGCGAACCTTCCGGACCGGATCGCAGGTAAGTGCTAAGAAAAGTGCTTTTCAATAAGAAGAATACTTGACGCAGGGGCGCGTTTGGTGGTATCATTTCATACGCTGACTAAGCAAGTGGCGCCATAGCCAAGTGGTAAGGCAGAGGTCTGCAAAACCTTTATCCCCGGTTCAAATCCGGGTGGTGCCTCCAAACGAGAAGGAGTTATCGGAAGATAACTCCTTTTTTATTTCATTTTCATGAAAATTTCTTCGAAACGCCTGAATGTGACAGTATTGTCAGTACCCGGGAAAACCGCTGTGCTAGAATACGATCGCAGAGTACGGGACGAGGAAAGTGATGAAGAGTGTATATGAAAAAAAGATTTGAGAGATTGATGACTGTCGTATTGATTTCCGCAGTGATCTTTACCGGTTGCAAAGCCAGATCGGGGATGACGGACACACAGTTTTCTGATGCCGGCGAAAATGCCATCGAAACACTGTCCGAAGGCGTGACCGAACCCTCTCATTCCTCTTCATCTGATTCCGAAAACGGAGAAAAATCTACGCCGTCCAGCCGTTCCAGAAATATACTGGAATCGGAGAAGGCAACCTCTACACCGACACCTGATGAAAAGCCGAAGGTCGAGAACAATAAGACCAACACTAACGGCCACCATACATTCAATCCGCACATTTTCAGCAAATACTATCTTTCGGATTTCGGAGAGAAGAAGAGAGACGCTTTCTTTTCTTTCTGCGATGCCCTGATCGCCGGAGCGGACAGCTTCGTCTGTCCGGATGAGGAGACCTACTACTGGTGTCTCGGATCCCTTGCGCACGCATTCTTCCCCATCGCGCCGAGCTATATCGACTCGGCTTCAGCGGAGGTCCAGAGAGGCTTTGTAGATGGTGTGGGAAAGATCATCTACAAGATCCCGGTCAATGAATTCCGCATGAAGGAGACCGAGTTCGAGGCGCAGATCGTCTCGATCCTCAACGACTGCATCAGCGACGATTACACGGATATCGAAAAAGCAATGGCTCTATATGAATACATGTGCACGAATTATGCCTATGATTACGATATGAATGAGCAGACCGGCGAGAGGTCCGAGGAGATCTCTGCCTACCGGTGCCTGATCGAGAAGAAAGGGATCTGCAGTGAGATCGCTTCTCTTTACAACTATCTTCTCCTGCAGGCAGGCGTTGATTCGGACGCGATCGGTGGAACGCTCATCTCGGATACGGAACTGGTCGGACACTCCTGGGTGCTCGTGACGATCGACGGACAGCCTTACCACATAGATCCTACCTGGGGAATAGATGAGGGGAAGACCCGGCTCCACTATTTTCTCATGACGGACGAAGCCAGAGTCGATCGGGATCAGTTCGATTTTGACTCGATGAACATTGGCGGAAAAGCGGACGAGAGCAGAAAGACTTACGACTTCACATGCACGGATGAACGCTATAAAGACCTCTGGGAAGGGGAGTATTATTACATCGGCATGAATCGTGAAGAGCACCTCATCGTCTACGAAAATGAGGACAAGGAAGAGAAGACGTTCTATTACGGAAGTTAAGTTTCGGAAGGATTCGCGTGAAAATCTGATTCCTGTACAGCAAAACCCATAATTATCGATGACTAACAAAAAACGACCGTTTCCGTTTCCAAGGAACGGCCGTTTTTCTATGATGAAATCGATAGGGAACAAAGTGTAGGAGGTGATTTCATGATGGGATTTGCTCAAGGAATCGACATCTGTTATGGAAGCACTAAGAATGACCGAAACGTTGTTTTCTTTCAGGACGGAACATACCGTGATTATCGGATCGGAGGAATCATCGAAGAGGTGCTTCGTGACGAAGTAGTATCGCTGATCACCGAGGATACACGTGAGATCATGGTGTCCGTTTCCAAAGAAGAGTTCTCGTCGGGGAAAAGGATCCCTGCTCCGATCTTTCAGATACTGGAGGATTTTTCTGTCCGCAAGGCTCCTGCCGCCGGAGCCTTGTTCCGGACCAGTCTTTATGAAGCGGTCCTTCACACGATGATTCGAGAGAAGAATGGTGAGGCGGAAGGTTCTTTTCCCATAGAATGCTACGAATACTTTCTTGACCGGTTCATGACATTTGCCGGGTTTGTGGAAGCGCTGGCCGCCAATAACAGTGGAGAAGCAGATGAGGAAGTTTCCCGTGTTGCTGAACTTTTTGAAAACTGGGCAGAAGGGTTCTGTGACCAGTCGCCCGGACAATGCGGGGAACTCTGTGAGCCTGGTAAAGTGCCTGTTTATACCTATCGGGTCATCGGATGGCTTCAACTTCTGCTTTTGGAATACAGCCGGATCCGAAGACAAAACAAGCTGATCAAGTTCTGCGCGAACTGCGGGCGCGTTTTCGTTCCGCAGAAAAGGGTGGATGCGATCTATTGCGACCAGCCTTCCCCGCAGGATCCTCAAAGAGCCTGCAATGAGATCGGGGCTCAGATCAGGAGACGGAATAAGCGGAACGGCGACGGGGCTGAACATGAACACCACAACAGGATCTGCCGCCTTCACAACATGGTCCGCCGGGCCAGGGAACGCGGCGACGGGAAGGATCTGATCGAGTATTACAAAAAGAAGATCGATGCTGAGATGGTCCGATATGAAGCGATGAAGACAAAAATGACTACCTGAAGAAAGATGACCGAAAAGGGGGAGTGAATATGAAAAAAAGAGGATGCGTTTTCTGGTTTTTGGTGATCATGGTTATTCTGTTTCTGGCAGGAGTATACGCTGCTATTAAGCCTATGGATCAAACAGCCTATGACAAGACGAAGAAGACGGAAAAAACGGCCACTACCACGAAGGAAACTCTCGTTACAACTGAAGAGACTACGGGGACGGAAGCACCGTCTGATTCGGAAGAACTGGCGAATCCATCGCAAACGGACAAGCAGGAGCAGGGCGTAACTGAAGAGCAGGGAGAGACACGACCGGATCCGGGATTGTCGTATGCAGAATACATAAAGATGTTCAAAAATGGTGATTTCTCTCTGGTCACGCCTGAGTTCAAAGAAGAGATGGATGCCTATGAAGAATTCTATGACAAGTATATCGAGTTCATGGGGAAATACCTGTCAGGAAAAGGGAACTACATGCAAATGCTTGAAGATTATACAAAGATGATGGAGGATGTCTTGGAATGGGATGCGAAGATCGAAGCGGTAGATGAGAGCAAGCTGAATTCGGCAGACGATGCATATTATCTGTACATCACGGAAAGAGTAATGGAAAAACTGCTGACGTCAACTTTCTCGGTTTCCACATCTTCGGAAACAAGCGCGGCATGAATCTGCTGTTCGGCAGTAGCCCCACCCTGCACATTAAAGGGCTGCCTGCATTTTATGCAGATAGCCCTTTTTCTTTGCTATATATGGCGATGCGCCCGGGTCGGGGACGGGTCTTATACTTCGAAATCGAAACAGCTTCTGATCTTGGCATGCGGGCGGACTTTGCCGGTGGCGACGGCCACGTGGTCCGGATGCACAGCGTAGCCTTTCAGGGCTTCTTCGTTTTCAAAAAGAGAATCGAGCATCAGATCGGTATTCGAAGAAGAAAGGCCTTCCGTGATGACCCTGATCTCCAAAAGGCCGTCGATCTTGCCTTTCAGGCCCTCGAGTCCTTCTTTGATCTCTGCCTTGATAGCAGCTTTTTCAGAATCGGAATATTCGTCTTTTAATGTCCAGATGATCACGTGCTTAACCATAAGTAACTCCTCCTTTGGATGCAGGGACATCCTGCACTTTTCGCATGAGAAGATTATAACACAGAGCGGGGATGGAGAAGGTGCGGGAAGGGATCTTTTCGCAAAGAAGAAGAGCTACCCGTGAGGTATGTGTACCGGGTAGCCCATACATGGGATTGTGTTGGGGTGTTTGGTTTTGGGTTGTGTTAAGGAGGCATTGTTCTTATCACGAGTTCATTATCGCGCGCGAACTTTAAATGAACCTTAAACTATAAAAAGTATAAATAGGAACTGCAAAAGAAAGATGTTATAATGCATAGGTAACATCGCATGGGAGGCGCAACATGGATTGCACTACGAAACTTTTTTCCGAGTTTAATGAACGACTTTCGAAGGTCTGCGAGGAATTCGCCGATCAGGTGTCCTCGAGTGAGGGACCGACCGAGAGCGAGATGGCGGAGCATTTTAAGAATTTCCGTTCATATATCGAACAGCAGACGGAGCCTTTCTGGAAGGAGTCGAAGGAGTATCTCGACGGGAAGACCGGCGAGGAGTTCATCTCGAATCTGGATCTGGATGCGCTTCTGGATGCGTTCTGCGAGTCGGCGAAGATCATCGACGATGAGGCGACGCCGTATCCGCTGGTGTCTGCGCTGAAGGAAAAGTCTCCGGAGTCTTCGGAGCGTCTTCTGAAGATGGTGCTCGATACGTCCTGGGAGCCGGCTGAGGGTGAGGACGAGAACGAGTTCTTCGTGAGATTCCAGCCTTGCGTGGCAGCGATCCGTTTCTTCGGGGCGGATGAATATGAGCCGGCGATGGAGCCTGTTCTGACGAGATTCTGCAGTTTTTCGAGCACGCAGGAGTATATCGCCGATTCTGTTAAGGTCATGATGCTCGGCCTCGGAAGCAAGGGCGTTCCGACACTGATCGATTTTATGCTCAACCGCTCGGATGAGGAGATCTCGGGTCCTTATGAGGACATGATGATCATCCTGACCCACGTGGGTATCAAGCAACCGGATAACGAGATCTACCAGGCACTTCGTGCCGGCTTCCGCCGCATGAAGTCCAAGGTCATCGCCGTCATCTGCATTGGTGACTACGGTGATCCGAGAGGTATTCCGCTCCTTAAGGGATATCTTGACAGAAATGTACATACTATCGACCGCGAGACTTTCTATGAAGCGCTTTCCGCGATCAGAAGACTCGGCGGCGAGATCAACGATATTCAGGATCCTTTCCACGATTTCACCAAGAAGGTGCCGAAGAAGGATCAGAGCAAGAAGTGAGGATAGGACCAGATGGAGTTTCGCCCCTGTATCGATATCCATAACGGAAAGGTCAAGCAGATCGTTGGCGGGACCCTGAATGATTCCGGCGCGAAGGAGAACTTCGTCGCGGAACAGGACTCGGGGTATTTCGCGCGCTACTACAAGGATCTCGGGATCCGCGGCGGGCACATCATCATGCTCAACCGCGTGGGGACGGAGGAATATGAGGCAAGCCGGGAAGCGGCGCTCAAGGCGCTTAAGGCTTACCCCGGAGGTCTTCAGGTCGGCGGTGGCATCAATGCCGAAAATGCCGGTTCTTTTATAGCGGCGGGAGCGAGCCACGTGATCGTCACTTCCTATGTCTTTTCGGAAGGCAGGATCAATTACGAAAATCTCGAGAAGCTGGTCGCGGCCGTCGGACGTGAGCACGTGGTGCTCGATCTGAGCTGCAGAAAGAAGGGCGGCGACTACTATATCGTGACCGACCGCTGGCAGAAGTTTACAAGAACGAAGCTCTCGGCAGCGCTTCTCACTAAGCTTGAGAAATATGCATCCGAGTATCTTATCCACGCGGTAGATGTGGAAGGTAAGGCCGCGGGCCCGGACGAGGCGCTGTTTTCGATATTCCGCGAGTATATCGATGCGGCGGAGAAGAAGGGCGGGGCGGCGCTTCCCGTTACTTACGCCGGTGGCATCCACACATATAAGGACATTCGGGAGCTTAAGAAGGTTTCCGGAGGAAGAGTCAACATCACCGTGGGATCGGCTCTGGATCTTTTCGGCGGGAAACTGTCGTGCGGGAAGATCCTGGAGATCTGTAAGTAGCGCGGGCGCGGCTGCGGCCGCGGCAGGACCTGCTTGATTTGTTAATATGAGAAATGGCGGCAGCATCTCGGGAAGCGAGGTGCTGCTTTTTTGTGGGGGATTGCGGGAATGGGGTTTTCCCATGACTGGTTCGAGTGCGGTTTTCATGGGAATCAATAAAGAATGTCTTTTCTCATGACCAGTTCGGGTGCGGTTTTCATGGGGTTCTGCAAAGGGTGTCTTTTCCCATGATCGGTTCAAATCGGGTTTTCATGGGAATCTGCAAAAGGGAGACTTTCCCATGCCTGTTTTTGATTGAAAAATCATGGGGATTTTTAGGAGTTGGTTTTTCCCATGATGTAAGCGGCATGGGAAACTGGAAAGAAGATGCTTTCCCATGACTTGCACACAGAAAATAGTGATGGGAAATTCATGAAATAAAGAATCCCCATGAATTTCTTCAATTTCCAGGTCATGGGAAAACTGGGGAACTCCCAATCCCCATGAATTCCTCTCATTCACATGACATGGGAATTAGAAGAAGAGGCGACGCCCCCATGCTATACGAAGAAATCCGGGTGGATCTCCCACCCACAGAACCAGGCGCATACGAAAAAAGGACTGACTCTTCTGAGTCAGTCCTCTAAGTGGAGCGGGATACGAGATTCGAACTCGCGACTTTCACCTTGGCAAGGTGACACTCTACCACTGAGTTAATCCCGCGTTTTTGGTCAACGTGAATATTATATGCGCGGGTAGGGTATCTGTCAACACCTTTTTCCTGAAAGAATCCACTTTCTTCAGAAAGTCCCCGGATGCCTGTAAATCCGAAACATCAAGAAACCGTTATTGACATTAGTACATATAAGATATAATATTTTGAATATAAAATAGTTTGAAAGGCAAAGTATTTTTTATGTTGACTTCAAATCCATCCTCGGATCGTGCAAACGGTTTTGGCCGGGTGATCGGTATCGGCAGCTACCTGCCGAAGGATGTTCTTACTAACGACGATCTGGCGAAGATCGTGGAGACGAATGATGCGTGGATCACGGAGCGCACCGGCATCAAGGAGCGCCACATATCGGATCCTGCCGAAGATACGACAGAGTCGATGGCGGTCGCTGCGGGAAAAGCAGCTGTCCTGGATTCCGGGATCGACCCGAAGGAGATCGGACTTGTCGTGGTCGCATCTACAACCCCGAATATTCTATTCCCGGCGCTTGCCGCATGTGTCCAGGCAGCAGTCGATGCAGATAATGCGATGTGCTTCGATGTAAATGCCGCCTGCCCGGGCTTCCTTACCGCCTATGTGACGGCGCAGAGTTACATCCGTTCCGGTATGGTCGACTGCGCACTTGTCGTCGGCGCCGAAAACCTTTCAAACTATACAAACTATGAAGATCGCGGCACCTGCATCCTCTTCGGAGATGGAGCGGGTGCTGTTGTGCTTAAGGCGAACCCGGAACTCCAGTACGATGCCATTATGCGCGCATCCGGAAAAAGAAGCGGCTGCCTGCGCTGCGAGTCCGTCATGCAGAAGGGGAAAGAGAAGACCGAAGAATTCCGAAAGTCCAACTACATCAACATGGACGGACAGACGGTATTTAAGTTTGCTGTTACGGAAGTGCCGAGAGTCATCGATGATCTGCTCGAAAAGACCGGGACAGACCCGGATGAGATCGACTATTTCATACTGCACCAGGCAAATCGCAGGATCATCGAGTCCGTAGCCAAGCACTTAAAGCAGCCACTCGAAAAGTTCCCGATGAATATCGAAAGAACAGGAAATACCTCCTCGGCCAGCATCCCGATCCTCCTCGATGAGATGAAAAAGGACGGAAGACTTGGTGAAGGGAAGAAGAAAGTCGTCATCTCCAGCTTCGGCGCAGGCCTGATCTGGGGAGCATTCCAGACAGAGATCTGATCACAGATAAAAAGGAGTTACATATGAAAACGAGACTGACAGAATTACTCAATATTGAATATCCGATCATCCAGGGCGGAATGGCCTGGGTGGCAGACTATCACCTTGCTGCCGCAGTAAGTAATGCCGGCGGACTTGGTATTATCGGTTCCGGCGGAGCCGATGCGGATTGGGTCAGAAACCAGGTCAAGTGCTGCCGCGAGCTGACGGACAAGCCGTTTGGTGTCAACGTTATGCTCATGAACCCGCATGCCCCGGAGATCGCAGATGTCCTTGCTGAGGAAAAAGTAGCCGTCATCACGACAGGCGCAGGCTCCCCGGAGCGATATCTGAAGAAGTGGCAGGAAGCCGGCATCAAGATCATCCCGGTCATCGCATCTGTAGGTCTTGCGAAGAGAATGGAAAAGCTCGGTGTCGATGCTGTTGTGGCAGAAGGAACCGAGTCCGGCGGACATATCGGTGAACTGACGACCATGACGCTCGTGCCGCAGGTCGTAGATGCACTGTCGATCCCGGTCATCGCTGCCGGCGGTATCGCAGATGGCAGAGGAATTGCCGCAGCATTCATGCTGGGTGCCGAGGGTGTCCAGTGCGGTACATGTTTCATCCCGTGTGATGAGACGAACATCCACCAGAACTATAAGGACCTCGTCCTGAAGGCGAGCGATATCGATACAAAAGTAACCGGAAGAAGCACCGGCCATCCGGTAAGAACGATCAGAAACCAGCTGACCAAGCTCTATCTGAAGATGGAAGCCGAAGGCGCGACTCTCGACGAACTCGAGCAGCTCTCCCTCGGTTCTCTGAGAAAAGCCGTTCTCGATGGCGACAAGGACATGGGCTCCTTCATGGCCGGCCAGATCTCCGGACTTCTTAAAGAGCAGATGACCGTCAAGGACAGAATGGTCTCCATGATGGATCAGGCGGAAGCTCTTCTCGGAGGCAGAAAATAATGAAGATCGCATTTGTTTACCCGGGCCAGGGCGCCCAGAAAAACGGCATGATGCAGGACTTCTACGAGAAGGATAGCTCAGCCAGAGCACTCTTTGATACGGCCAGCCGGATCAGCGGATACGATATTCCTGATCTCTGTTTTCATGAAAAAGAAGAACTGAACCAGACGAAGTACACCCAGGTCTGCCTCATGACAGCCTGCCTTGCCGCGACGGATCTTCTCCGCAGACAGGGGATCGAGCCGAACGCGACCTGCGGACTTTCGCTTGGAGAATATACGGCACTCGTGGCATCCGGTGCGATGTCCTTTGAAGATGCGGTCAAACTCGTGACGATCCGCGGAAAGATCATGGAAGAGGCCGCTCCCGATATCGGTGGTATGAGTGCGGTCATCGGGATGAGCGAAGAAGACTTAAGAACAGCGATCGACGGGATCGAAGGGGTGTATGTCGCTAACTTCAACTGCCCTGGACAGATCGTGATCACAGGTTATAAGGAAGCGGTCGAGAAGGCCGGCGAAGTCCTGAAGGAAAAGGGCGCGAAGCGAGTGATCGCACTTAAGTGCAGCGGACCTTTCCATTCACCGATCATGGAGACTGCGGGAAAAGAACTGAGAAAGTACATCGATGAGATCACTTTTTCTGATCTAAAAGCTCCGTACGCCGCCAATCTTACGGGCAAACTCGTACATGACAGCAAGGAGATCCCGGAGCTTCTTCAAAAGCAGGTGAGCGGCTCTGTCCGGATGCAGCAGGATATCGAAGCGCTCCGAGATGCCGGCATCGACACCTTTATTGAGATCGGTCCAGGAAAGACGATCTCCGGATTTGTTAAGAAGACCCTTGAGGGCGTAAATATCTATAATGTCGAGACCATCGAGGATGCGATGCATGTCGCAGAAGAGGTCAGAAAGGCTATGGAGGAAGAAAAATGAGTAAGACCGCGATCGTAACCGGCGGCTCCCGGGGAATCGGGCGCGCCACAGCTATTGAACTTAGCAAAATGGGGATGAACGTTGCCGTGATCTATCACGGGAACCAGGCAAAGGCCGATGAAGTTTGCACTGCTTGTGGGGATAACGGCGTAAAGGCCATCGCGATCAAATGCGACGTAAAAGTGAAGGACGAGGTAGATGAAGCAGTAGCCAAGGTCCAGGAGACATTCGGCACGGTGGACGTTCTTGTAAATAACGCCGGTGTGACGAAGGACGGTCTCCTTCTTCGCATGAGCGAAGAGGATTTCGATTCGGTCATCGACACGAATCTGAAAGGCTGTTTCCTTATGAGCAAAGCCTGCTCCGCCATCATGATGAAGCAGAGATCCGGAAAGATCATCAACATCGCATCGATCGTGGGTATCCAGGGAAATGCGGGCCAGGCGAACTACGCAGCTTCGAAGGCCGGCATCATCGGCTTTACGAAGTCTCTGGCAAAAGAACTCGGCTCCCGCGGCATCAATGTCAATGCGGTAGCTCCGGGATTTGTCGAGACAGACATGACCGACGTGCTGAGCGATAAGGTCAAGGAAGCATTCCTCAACATGGTGCCCTTAAAGCGCACCGCGAAGCCGGAGGACATCGCCAATGCAATCGGTTTCCTCGCATCGGAAAAAGCAGATTACATCACAGGCCAGGTGCTGACCGTCGACGGCGGCATGTGCATGTGATAGAGCGGAAAGCATCCGCGAACTGAAATAAAGGAAGGTAAAGAAACATGAGACGAGTTGTGATTACAGGTATGGGCGCGATCACTCCGCTGGGCAACACTGTGGAGGAGTTCTGGAAGAACATCCGTGCCGGCAAAGTCGGCATTGGCCCGATCACCCGATTCGATACGACCGATTTTAAGGCGAAGGTCGCCGGCGAAGTGAAGGATTTTAAAGCCGACGAGTTCATGGACTTTAAGACCGCGAAAAGAATGGAACCGTTCTCTCAGTATGCTGCTGCGGCGGCCCTGATGGCTGTGAAGGATTCCGGTATCGATATCGAAAAAGAAGATGCATACCGATGCGGTGTCATCGTCGGTTCCGGCGTCGGCTCCATGCAGGCAAATGAGCGTGAACACAGCCGTCTCCTCGAGTACGGCCCGAACAAGATCGGACCGCTTTATATCCCGCTCATGATCGGTAACATGGCTGCAGGTAACATTGCCATCGTCACCGGGTTCAAGGGAAAGAACATCGACGTAGTAACTGCGTGCGCATCCGGCACAAACTCCATTGGTGAAGCATTCCGTACGATCAAGGCCAACGAAGCGGATGTTATTCTCGCAGGTGGTACGGAAGCAGCGATCTGCCCGATGGGCGTAGCCGGTTTCTGTGCTCTCAAAGCACTGTCCACCAGCGAAGACCCGATGAAGGCCTCCATCCCGTTTGATAAGAACCGTGACGGTTTTGTTCTCGGCGAAGGCGCCGGCGTTCTCGTTCTCGAAGAGTATGAGCATGCGAAAGCACGCGGTGCGAAGATATACGCAGAGATGGCCGGTTACGGCGCTTCCTGCGATGCATACCACATCACATCTCCGGAGGAATCCGGAATCGGTGCGGCACATGCCATGATGGCGGCGATCGCAGATGCCGGTATCGAGCCGAAGGATCTCGACTACATCAACGCACATGGTACATCGACCCACCACAATGACCTTTTCGAGACACGCGCGATCAAGACTGCTCTCGGCGATGCCGCCTATAACGTGAAGATCAACTCCACGAAGTCCATGACCGGACACCTTCTCGGTGCAGCAGGTGCTGTGGAAGCGATCGTTATGGCGAAGTCCATCGAAGAGGGCTTCATTCATGAGACCGTGGGATCGAAGGAGACGGAGGAAGAGATGGATCTCAACTACTGCTTCGGTACGTCCTACGAACAGGAAGTGAAGTATGCGATGAGCAATTCCCTCGGTTTCGGCGGACACAACGCGTCGATCATCATGAAAAAGTTTGAAGAATAAGCTCCCGTCGAAAAGACGAAGATAAGAATAAAGGAGTTAGAAAAATGGCTACAGATAACAAGTCCAATACCAGTTCCGGCATGACCGTTCATGAGGTCATCTCCATCATTAAGGCCGTCTCGGATTCCAATATCGAGAACTTCGAGTTCACCCAGGGTGACACCCATATTTCCTTAAGCGGAAGAAAAGCACCGATGTGCTTTGTTCCCGGCGAGATGCCGCCTCCGCCATTCCCGATGGCTGTCCCGGCACCGGCTCCGGCAGAAGCTCCTGCTGAAGCCTCCGCTGAACCGGAAAAGAAGGAGAACGTCCAGGAGATCAAGTCACCTCTCGTAGGTGTTTTCTACAGAAGCCCGGCCGCCGGTGAAAAGCCGTTCGTCAGCATCGGCGACACCGTCAAGAAGGGACAGGTCCTCGGCATTATCGAGGCCATGAAGATGATGAACGAGATCGAGAGCGAATTCGATGGCGTCATCGAGGAGATCCTCGTCGAGAATGAAGGCAAGGTCGAGTTCGGACAGACTCTCTTTAGGATCAGTAAGTAAGCTCCCCGGGAAAACGGGAAGTGAAGCGCCCCATCGGCGCACGATAATTGAGGTTGATTCATATGGCAAAAGCACTGACAACGAAACAGATCATGGATATCCTGCCGCACAGATCCCCCTTCCTTCTGGTGGACGCCATCGAGGATTACGAAGAGGGCGTGTATGCATTAGGCAGAAAATGCATCACCTACGATGAGCCGTATTTCCAGGGACATTTCCCGGAGATGCCGATCATGCCGGGTGTTCTTCAGGTAGAAGCGCTGGCCCAGACGGGCGCGGTCGCGATCCTGTGCAAGGAAGAGTTCAAAGGAAGGATCGCCGTATTCGCCGGCATCGACAAGTGCAAGTTCAAGCGCCCGGTCGTCCCGGGTGACGTTCTGACCTTAAAGACCGAGATCACCGCACTCCGCGGCCCGGTCGGCATGGGACACGGCGTCGCTTCCGTAAACGGGGAAGTGGCCTGTGACTGCATCATCAAATTCGCGATCCTGCCCGAAAAGAACGGATCTTCCGAAGAAAGTGGGAACGAAGCATGATCCGTAAAGTTCTGATCGCCAACCGCGGCGAGATCGCCGTACGCATCATAAGAGCCTGCCGCGAGATGGGGATAGCCACCGTTGCAGTCTGCTCCGAAGCAGATAAGGACGCGCTCCACGCACAGCTGGCCGACGAGACTATCTGTATCGGAAAAGCTCCGTCCACCGAGAGCTATCTCGATATCAGCCGCATCATCAGCGCCACGCTCGTCAGCGGCGCCGATGCGATCCATCCGGGCTTCGGCTTCCTTTCCGAGGACAGCCGTTTCGTCCAGATCTGCGAAAAATGTAATATCACATTCATCGGACCGGATTCCAGAATGATCGCTGCCGCCGGCAATAAGGCGCAGGCGAAAAAGACCATGCAGGATGCCGGTGTGCCGACGATCCCGGGCTCCGCAAAAGCCGTCACTGACGTAAAGACGGGAAGAGAGCTGGCGCTTCGTGCCGGATATCCGGTCATCATCAAGGCGTCGCTCGGCGGCGGAGGAAAGGGCATGCGTGTAGCCAAGAGCGAAGAGGGCTTCGAACAGGCATTCTTCACCGCGCAGGCCGAGGCGAGAAACGCCTTCGGCGACGGCTCCATGTATATCGAACACTACATCGAGCACCCCAAGCATATCGAGGTGCAGATCCTTGCCGATAAGTTCGGAAACGTCGTCCATCTCGGAGAACGTGACTGCAGTATCCAGAGAAATCATCAGAAGATCATCGAGGAGACGCTCTGCGATTCGCTGAGCCCTGAGCTTCGCGAAAAGATCTGTACCAGTGCCGTGGATGCCGCAAAGGCCGTCCATTACGAGAATGCAGGAACCGTCGAATTCCTTCTGGAGCCGAACGGAAACTACTATTTCATGGAAATGAATACCCGTATCCAGGTCGAACATCCGATCACGGAATGGGTCACCGGTGTCGACCTCATCAAAGCCCAGATCCGCATCGCTTCCGGCGAGCGCCTGTGGTTTTCACAGGAAGACATCAAGCTTACCGGGCACTCCATCGAGTGCCGTATCAATGCCGAGGATCCGGAGAAGAAATTCCGTCCGTGCCCGGGTAAGATCACCGGCGTATATCTTCCGGGAGGACCGGGCGTCCGTATCGATTCCGCGATCTTCGCCGGACTCGAGATCCCGCCGTACTACGATTCCATGCTCGCCAAACTGAGCGTATTCGCGCCGTCCCGTGCGGAAGCGATCCGCAAGATGCAGACCGCCCTCGGCGAAGTCATCATCACGGGCATTAAAACGAATGTGGACTATCTTTATGAACTTATCAACCACCCGGATTTCATCTCCGGAAAGACCGACATCGATTTTATCGAGCGAGTCCGTTCCGAGAAGGTCGGGAAGGTAGAGAAGAAGACAGCTCCGGCGAAGAAAAGAAAGTCGCCGAAGAAGAAATAAGAGGTAAGAAATGGAACTGAGGTATCTTTTTAAGAAGACGAATCAGGTCGCTCCACCGGCTTCCGCGGAAAAAGAAATGTCCCTGGATGAGGCGGCCCGCCGTTTAAGAGAAGGCGAAGAGGCCGCACTGGCAGGCCTTGAGGACGGTCAGGTGAGAAAACCGGCTGCGCCGGAGGGCATCATCATGCGATGCGCCCACTGCGGCAAGACCATCTTCACGGAAGACCTTTTGAAGAATCTGGGCGTCTGCCCGGAGTGCTCGCACCACACGCGAGTGTCGGCGAAAGAGCGCATCAGAGAAGTCTGCGATGAAGGTACCTTTGAGGAATGGGACAGTGATATCGGATTTGCCAATCCGCTGGATACACCCGGCTACGAAGAAAAACTTCAGAAACTGAAAGCAAAGACGTCCCTGAATGAAGCCGTTGTGACGGGCCGTGCGAAGATCGGCGGTCTGGATGCCGTGCTCGGCGTCATGGACAGTACTTTCATGATGGCTTCCATGGGAAAGATCGTCGGTGAGAAGATCACCCGCGCTGTGGAACGCGCGACAGAGATGCATCTTCCGGTCATCATCTTTACCTGCTCGGGCGGTGCCCGCATGCAGGAGGGCATCGTGTCCCTGATGCAGATGGCGAAGACCTCTGCAGCATTAAAGCGTCACAGCGACGCAGGCCTTCTTTATATTTCCGTACTTACAGACCCTACGACCGGCGGTGTTTCCGCAAGCTTTGCCATGCTCGGCGACATTATCCTCGCAGAGCCGGACGCACTGATCGGATTTGCCGGACCGCGCGTCATCTCCCAGACCATCGGACAGGAGCTCCCGGAAGGCTTCCAGCGCTCGGAATTCCTGCTGCATCACGGTTTTGTGGATGCCATCGTGGACCGCCGCGACATGAAAGAGACTCTTTCGAATCTGATTTCCCGACATCTCGGAAATGATGTCCCGAAGTTCAATCCGCCGGAGAAACCGCGTTCCCATTCGACAAAGAATGCGAGACGTTCGGCCTGGGATAAGGTGTGCCTTTCCCGTCAGAAAGAGCGCCCGATCGCATCGGACTATATCGAGAGGATCTTCCCGGATTTCTTCGAACTCCACGGAGATAGAAGCTACGGCGATGATAAAGCCATCATCGGCGGACTGGCGACATTCCATGGTGTGAATGTCACTGTTATCGCGGAAGCTAAAGGCAAGTCCACATCGGAAAATGTCTCCCGTAACTTCGGTATGCCTTCTCCGGAAGGATATCGAAAAGCACTCCGCCTCATGAAGCAGGCGGAAAAGTTTGGCCGCCCGGTGCTTCTTTTCGTAGACACGCCCGGCGCATACTGCGGCATTGAAGCGGAGGAAAGAGGCCAGGCACAGGCGATCGCGGATAATCTCTATCAGATGTCTTCACTGAAGACACCGATCTTCTCCGTCGTTATCGGCGAAGGCGGATCCGGCGGAGCGCTGGCGATGGCGGTCGCAGATGAAGTCTGGATGATGGAAAATGCGATCTATGCGATCCTTTCTCCGGAAGGATATGCAAGCATCCTCTGGAAGGATGCCACACTTGCTCCGAAAGCATCGGAAGAAATGAAGCTTTCCTCCGAATATCTTCTGAAGATGAAGATCATCGACGGCATCGTTCCGGAACCGAAGGAAGACCTGAACAAAGAGAACTTCGGCAGGACCTGCGATTATCTGGAGCGCGTCATCAAGCGGTTCCTCTGCAAATACATGGAAGCGGATAAAAACGCACTTCCGCAGAGCAGATATGACCGGTTCCGTGCTTTCTGATATGTCGGAAAAGATTCCTTTAAGGGCAGGCTTGAATTAGTTCAGTATTTGTTTAAATGAATGTGGAATACTTCACTCTTCTATATAAATATTATATAGGTAATATATAGAGTCTTCGAAGTCGAAAACGGTTTCGTTTATTCTTTCGATGAAGTGCATGTCAAAGCGTTTTGAGCAAAGCGCGGATTTGCACTTTTTTTCGTTTCTGCTATCATATCGATAGTAAAAGAAAGGGGCAGGTAAAAATGCCGGATCCGAGTTTAGAAAAACCGAAGTTCAGTCTCAGGGAAATGGGGTTCCGCAAAGCGCTGATCCATATCTGGACATACTATAAATGGCACTTCATCATTCCATTAATCGTGATCGGCGTTCTTCTTTCCATGCTCAACTCCTATCTCAAGGCCACTCGCAAGGAGTACCTCAACATCGTTCTGGTCAATGCGCGTTATGAATCGGACACGCTTTTTGATGACTATGCCAAGTCGTTGGGGGTCAGGATCAGCGTCGACAGCACATTCCACTATCCGACCAATGAGGACGGTCTCACCATGAGCCAGGATGTGGCTTCCGAAGTGCAGAAACTCGCAGCCCTTGTGCGGTCCGGAGTGACCAATGTCCTGATCACGAATGCGCGTTCCATAAAGGAGTTCGGCCAGTCAGGCGTAAGAGATCTGCGTCAGGTCCTTACGGAGAGCCAGTTTGCAGACCTTGAGTCCCGCGGCATGATCTACTATCTTGAACTGGAGGATGGCTCATCCTATCCGGCCGGCATCAATATTACCGATGTCGATTTCTTTAAAGCCGCCTACGAAGGCTCGGAAGAGAAACACTACCTGATCCTTTCCAACTGGGACGAAAAGATCGAAGAGGAAAGAAAACTTCTGGAATACCTGTTCTTTTCCTGATGAAAAAGAGCCGTAAAATGAAAAGGAGCTGTTCGTAATGACAGCTCCTTTTTTGTTATTCTCTTTCGTTTTTGTCTGATCCTTCGTCAGAGTTATCATCTGATTCGGAAGATCTCTCTTCTTCATTCTCTCCGTCCGGTCCGTCATCCGCGTATTCGATCATATCGTCATAAGAGATCTCGCGAAGCGATCCGTCGCGAGCGACCTTGATCCTCTTAAGGTCGAAGGCCTTATGCAGGAACACGGAACAGATGAAGACACGAAGCGCCATGTTGATGAACAGTTCCAGACCGACAGCACCATAGAAGAAATTCGGGAAGGTGTTGACGATGATCGGGGTAAAGAGCCAGCAGACGATCAGGAAGATCGTGATGGCGAAGTGCTTGATGCTGAGAAGGATCGCGTTCTTAATGGTATTCTTCAGCGTGTTTTCAAAAATCGCAAGAAGTGCGAATCCGTAAAGGAAGACCTGGACGATCAGCAGGATCATGACCCAGACCGGATACTGAAGAAAAGAGAAACTGTCACCGACCATGTCAGTAAAATAGATAAGATACAGTTCATAAGCGAAGAATCCGCCCAGTGCTAAAATGCCGAGCCAGAGGAGAAGGCCTTTCTTAAAACTGTTCTTGAACTCGCGGAAATATGTGGAGTATACCTGCGGATCATCTCCGCTTACCATTTGGATACAAACTTTATATAACGCGCAAAGGGACGGTCCGATCGTAATGATCGGGATCGATGTGAAAAGGAAAAGCAGGTTTACCCAGAAGAGATTAAAAAGGCCCGTAAGAAAGCGCATAGCAGGGTTGTTTGAATTAAAAGTTTCGTTCATATATACAAACCTCTATAGGGAAAATACACTTCGTTCAGTGCTTACGGAAAAGATTATACCAATATGTCAAATAAAACCACAACGCGAAACGTTTCGTTTGTGTTTTCGCAACAAATGTGACTAAAATGTCACTCACTTCGCAAGATTTGTAAAGAAAGAAGTCCTTGCAATGGTTATTATGTACCTGTAGTTACAAGAATCGGGCGAAATTTTCGTCGGAAATCTACAAATATCAGGAGGACGATATGAAAAAAATTGTTGCAAGTATTCTTTGCTTCACATTGTGCGCTGGAATGATTGCTGGTTGCGAAGGCAAAAAAGACGACCCAACCAAAGCTACAGAAGGCACACAGCCAACTCAGTCCGAGACTCAGGCAGACACAGAGTCTCAGGCTGACACAGAGTCTCAGGCTGACACAGAGTCTCAGGCTGACACAGAGACTGAAGGCGAGAGCACAGCTAAGACAGACACAACTGCAGTGCTTTCCATGGGTACTGGTGACATCGCTATCAACGTATACGCAATGTCTAACGAAGTACCGGGCATGATCGAGGAGTTCTTTAAGAGAAATCCTGACATGGCTTCCAAGTACAAGGTAACAGCTCTTGTTTCCAACAACGACGGTAACGGCTACGAGACAAAACTCAACGCTGCTCTGTCCGCTGGTGGCGACATTGCTCCGGACCTCTATGTTGCTGAGGCTGACTACATTCTGCCTTACACACAGGGTGACCTTTCTTCCTTTGCTGCTCCTTACTCTTCCTTCATCGATGGTGTTGATGGAAAGATCACAGAAGCTGACATCGCTAAGTACACCGTTGAGCTCGGTACTAACACGAGCGGTGAACTGGTTGCTCTCTGCTACCAGTGCACAGGTGGTGCTATGATCTACAGCGCTAAGATCGCTAAGGAAGTATTCGGTGGCGACGATGCTGCTACAGTTGAAGCTGCAATCGGTGCTGGTTCCGGTTCTTGGGACAAGTTCATCGAGGCTGCTGGCAAGCTGAAGGAAAAGGGCTATGCTACAGTATCCGCTCTTGGTGACCTCTGGAACGTTTGCGAGAAGGCTGCTCAGACACCTTGGGTTGTTGATGGCGCTCTCAAGATCGACCCGCAGAGAGAAAAGTATCTTGACCTCTGCAAGACATTCATCGAGAATGACTACACCAACGATGCATCTGCTTGGAACGAGTCCTGGTACGCTGACATGCAGGGCGTAGGTAAGGATCCTAAGACAAACGAAACACGTAAGTGCTTCTGCTTCTTCGGACCTGCTTGGCTCATCAACTACGTAATGGGTAAACAGTCCACAACTCCGGAAACTGGTTTTGGTGATTGGCGTGTATGCCAGCCGCCGGTAGGCTTCTGGTGGGGCGGTTCCTGGCTTTGCGTAAACAAGGCTGCAGTAGAGAACGCTGACAAGAAGGCATTCCTTTCTAAGTTCGTTGAGTGGGTAACACTCGATTGCACAAAGGATGGTCTCCAGTATGCTTGGGCTAACGGTCTCATGAACGAGAACGGCACAAAGGATACAGTTGCTTCCGGTACAGTTATGAAGATGTCCGATGGTTCCATGGATTTCCTCGGCGGTCAGAACCCGTTCGATGCTTTCGTTAAGGCTACAGCTTTTGCTTCTGCTAAGTGCAAGAGCCTCTACGATGCTTCTCTCAACGGTACATGGCAGAACTGTGGTTCCACTTACGGCCACGGCGACAAGGACAAGGATACAGTTATTGCTGAGTTCAAGGACGCAGCTGCTGAGATCGGTCTCGAGGTGTAATAACACCTTAGCTTCTAATTAACTAGAAGCGCGTAACAAGTAAAGATTCGGAGGCGGACGAAAGGGATTTCGCCGCCTCCTTTCTTTATATCTTTAAGTGAACGGTGGTGTTGATTTTTGAAACGAAGAAAACTCGTTAACTATTCAAAATACGGATACCTGTTTGCTATTCCATTTATTCTTGCTTTTCTAATCTTTACTTTATATCCGATTTGTTACACGATACTTATTGCGTTTACAAACCAGGAAGGTGTTATTCCGCCGAAGATCAAACTCCTCAAGGATCCGCTTTCTTGTTTTAAGTATCTTTTCAAAAAGAGAAATTCCGGTAAGATCAGTTACTTCTTGGATTCATTGATTGCAACAGCAAAAATCTGGATCGTAAACTTCATTCCGCAGTTGGGTCTCGCTTTACTGCTTTCTGCATGGTTTACAGATAACCGTGTAAAGGTAAGAGCTCAGGGATTCTATAAGGTAGTATTCTATCTGCCAAATATTATTACAGCAGCAACAGTTGCTATTCTTTTCCGTACGTTGTTCGGATACCCGATCGGACCGGTCAACGACATTCTCACGTCTTTGAAGATTTTAAAGACACCTTATTACTTCTTGAATAAGCCGAGATCCACCAGAGCTATCGTTGAGTTCATACAGTGCTGGCAATGGTACGGATCTACGATGATCACTTTGATTGCTGCCGTTATCGGTATCAACCCTGAGATCTTCGAGGCGGCTGAAATCGACGGTGCGAACAGATGGAGAAAGTTCTGGAACATTACACTCCCGAGTGTGCGTCCTATCATGCTCTTCACTCTCGTTACCAGTATGATCGGTGGTTTGTCCATGTTCGATATTCCGCTCCTCTTTGCTGAAGGTAGACAGGATCTCGGCGTACAGACCGTTGCTATCTACATCTACAATACTTCCTTCAAGCAGCCCTACAAATACAATCGTTCCGCTGCAGCAAGTATTGTTCTTTTCTTAATCATCATCGCGCTCTCCGTTGCGCTGTTCTACATCATGAGAGATAAAGACGCAGCTAAACTGGAGAAGATGAGAAAAGCTGAGCTCAAGCGCGCAAAAGCTTTAGGAAGGGGGGTTTAAGATATGGCATCTAATCAAGTAGCTTTGCATTCAAAGACAAAGTCGGATATTGCATTTAAAACAACGATCTATATCGTATGTACTATCCTGGCGATCTTAAGCCTTTTCCCGTTCGTAGTAATGCTTGTAAACGCAACAAGATCGACGGCTCAGATCCAGGCTCACGCTGTTAGCCTGATCCCGGGCTCCAGCTTGGCGAAGAATATTAAGATCCTCTCTACGAAGAAGACTTTCCAGCCTCTCGTAGGTATGAAGAACTCTCTTATCATTTCTGTCAGCACTACGATCCTTACTGTTTACTTTGCTTCTCTGACAGCGTATTCGATCTTCGCATATGACTGGAAGCTGAAGAAAGCATTCTTCGGATTGATCATGGGTATCATGATGCTCCCTGGTACTGTTACAATGATCGGTTTCTACCGTGCATGTTATCAGTTCCACCTTACGGACAACAAGCTGATGCTCATTCTCCCGGCTATCGCAGCTCCTATGACAGTATTCTTCATGAAGCAGTACCTCGAAGGTGCTCTCTCGATGGATATCGTTGAGTCTGCCCGTATCGACGGCGCCGGCGAGTTCCGCACATTTAACTCGATCGTACTTCCAATCATGAAACCGGCTATGGCTACACAGGCTATCTTCGCTTTCGTAGGTTCTTGGAATAACTACTTTATGCCGAGAATCCTCATGAACAAGCAGCAGAACTACACTATGCCGATCATGGTTGCTCTTCTCAACGGTGATATCTACAAGACAGAGTTTGGTTGTATCTATCTCGGACTGTCCATGACAGCTCTTCCGCTGATCATCATCTACCTGTTCCTGTCTAAGTACATCGTTTCCGGTGTTGCTCTCGGTTCCGTTAAGGGTTAATTCCAAGGCACACAGAAGATCAGATTACAGATCAAAAAGGACCGTCTCGAAAGCGATGGTCCTTTTTCTATGTCTGAAACAGAGGTTTATTGAAATAAGAAAATGGAAATCAATCCGGGTCGATGGAAAGCTTCGGAAGATCTTTTTTCTCAGCGACAGGCGCAGAGTACTGAGCGATCTTGGCCTGCCGGTAAAGAGAAGGTGTCGTGCCGGTCGCATTTTTAAAACAGCGGGTAAAACTCGTAAGGTTATTGAACCCGGTCTGGAAAGCGATCTCGGTAATGGACAGGGAAGTATCTCCGAGAAGGACACGAGCTGCCTGCATGCGGCGGTGAGTCAGAAAGTCGGAGAAAGTCACATCCGTGTATTCTTTAAAAAGACGTGTGAAGTGATACTTCGAAAAACCGACATAATCCGCGGCCCACTCGAGCGTGATCTCATCCATGAAATGGGTGTTGATGTGGTTGATAAGGGAGCGGAACTTCTCATATTTACTCTTCGTCTTCGCATCCTCGAGACGGATCGGAGAGAACTGCGGGTGCAGCGATGCGAGGAGACTGAAGACCTCGAGCAGACGCGAATAGATCGGCATCTCGAGGACCATATTCGTATACATGAAGTACTGGTCATTGATCCGCATGAAAGCTTCATAGATCTTGCCGTAGATCGATGGATAGTTCGCGGCATTCACAAGACGGACTTCGGATAGAAATTCGCTGATGAAGACATAGTCATAGAACTCTTTAAAGAAATCGATCACAAAGAGATAGATGAAGCGGCATCCCTCGTTCTGACATTCGATCTCGTGAAGCGTTCCCGGCGGGATAAAGAGGATATCTCCGGGAAGCAGTGAGTAGGACTTGCCGTTCACGATATATTTATAGTCGTTTTCGATCGGGATACAGATCTCCAGAACATCGTGCTTATGGGCCGAGTAGCTTCGGAATTGGTTGTTGTACCAGATACGCATACTCGTTTCCGGAACCAGATCAACATCCTCATCCTCACCATGCAGGATACGGCTGGAAAACTTCCTTACCGGCTGGCTGTAGATGACCGGAGTGATATCGGAAGACTTTTCCGGTTCAGTATGATTCTGTATGATCTCTTCGTTCATGGTGATTGGGACCCTCCACACTTCTAACAGTATAGCAAAACGTTCCTTCAAAAGAAAATAGGAGTTATTCGAAATCGGGAATGAAGCTGCTGCTTACCGTTCCGCCTTCCTGCGTATAGGCGTTTTCCTGCCCGAGTATCCTTAAGTGGTCGACCATCGCACGGTAGTGCTCGGCGGACAGCGGCTTTTGAAGCTCTGCCGGCGCGCCAGGCATCGGCGTATACTGATTCATGAGGGAGATCGTGATTTTATTCCCATAAGTCTCACAGAGATAGTCCAGGATATGCTTGCTATCGAAAAGAAGCCCGGGAAGCATCAGGTGGCGGACGATGACTCCTTTTTTCATAAGACCGTCGTCATCGAAGAGCTGCTCGGGACACTGCCTGACCATCTCTGCGACAGCTTCTTTTGCCACAGAAAAATAGTCCTCAGCATTAGCATATTTCCGGCTTATCTCCGGGGAAAAGAACTTCATGTCGGGAAGGTAGATATCGATCGTGCCCGAAAGTGCCCTGATCGTTTCCACGGACTCATATCCGCCACAGTTATAAAGGGTCGGGATCGTAAGACCATTTTCTCTTGCGAGGCGGACGCCTTCGATGATGTGTGGCACGAAATGCGTGCCGGTGACGAAGTTGATGTTGTGGGCGCCCATCTTCTGAAGAGAAAGCATGGCTTCACAAAGATCTTCCGTGGTATAAACTTTTCCGGGAAGAGAATAGGGCGTGGATGAGGGACCTTTCGTCCTGCGGCTGATCTCAAAGTTCTGGCAGAAGATACAGCCAAGATTACAGCCCGTAAAGAAGATGGTGCCGGATCCGGCCGTCCCGGAAAGACAGGGCTCTTCCCACATGTGAAGGCCGACTCTCGAGATGTGAAGATCCGAAGGCATGGCGCAGAATCCCGTCTTCACGTGCCGGTCGATCCCGCAGGAGCGCGGGCAGAGACGGCAGGAAGAATATGCATCCGGTATGCTTTTTGAGCACATTTCCACGAAAAAGTAGTTCCTTTCCATTCATTTCTTATCAGTATATCGCATTGACAGGAAAAAGATTCATTTCATAAAATAAACTCGGAAAAGGAAGGTGATGTAGTGTGATCGGTTCCCGTCATGAAGAATGTGGTGTTTTCGGGATATTTGACCGTGAAGGTCAAAAGATCGCGCCACTCGTATACTATGGTCTTTTTGCCCTTCAGCACAGAGGCCAGGAGAGCTGCGGCATCGCCATCAATAACGACGGATGGATCCGTTGTCAGAAGAACATGGGTCTCGTCAGCGAGGTCTTTACCCATGACATGATCAATTCCCTCGAAGGCACGATCGCCATCGGCCACGTAAGATACTCCACAACAGGGGCCAGCATCTTAAAGAACACCCAGCCGCTGGTCACCCAGTATGTAAAGGGAACGCTTTCCCTTGCCCATAACGGCAACCTCACCAATGCCATCACGCTGCGCCGTGAACTGGAGGAGGAAGGTGCCTTTTTCCAGACGACCGTAGATTCGGAGATCATCGCTTACCTGGTAGCTAAAGAGCGCACGAAGACACCTTCTGTTGAAGCCGCCGTGGAAAAAGCCATGGAGCAGATCCAGGGCGGATATGCGCTTTTAGTCATGAGCCCGAAAAAACTCATTGCAGCCAGAGATCCGTATGGCTTTAAGCCGCTCTGCATGGGCCGTATCGGACAGTCCTATGTGTTTGCTTCCGAGACATGTGCACTCGATGCTGTTGGCGCGAAGTATGAGCGCGACGTCGAGCCGGGAGAGATCATCGTTGTGGATGAAAACGGAATACAGTCTATCCGTACACATTGCAGAGGTGTCTGCAATATGTGTATTTTCGAATATATCTATTTCGCCCGTCCGGACAGCCGGATCGACGGAAAGAGCGTATATGAAGCACGCCTTCAGGCAGGAAGACTTCTCTGCCGCCAGCATCCTGTGGATGCAGACGTCGTTATCGGTGTTCCGGAATCGGGACTCGATGCGGCCAGCGGGTTTGCGGAAGAAGCCGGAATTCCCGCAGTACGCGGCTTCATGAAGAATAACTATATCGGAAGAACATTCATCAAGCCGGAGCAGGGACAGCGCCAGGAAGCGGTACATATCAAGCTCAATCCGGTGGCGGAGGCCGTACGCGGCAAGCGTGTCGTCCTGATCGATGACTCCATCGTCCGTGGTACGACCATGGCGAATATCGTCAAGATGCTCCGTGATGCCGGCGCGACCGAAGTGCATGTGCGTATTAGTTCACCGCCGTTCATCTCTCCGTGCTATTACGGTACCGATGTACCTTCCCGTGAACTTCTGATCGCCTGCCAGCACACGATCCCGGAGATCTGTGAGATCCTGGGCGCCGATTCCCTCGGCTACCTCGAAGTGGATTCTCTGGGCGATCTGATCGGAGACAAAGGACATAATTTCTGCGATGCCTGCTTTACCGGAAACTATCCGAACTACGATACCGGCATCGATATGATGGAAGAATAAGACGAAAAAGAGCCGTGAGCCCGGAAGGGAAGATAGGAGCGGAACATGATCTCAGCAGTGATTTTCGATTTGGACGGTGTACTTCTCGACAGCGAACCTTTCCATGACCAGACTACCACATCGATCCTCGAGAGCTACGGTGCCAAAGGGGCCTACGAAGCGATCCGCCCGTATGTGGGAAGATCCAGCGAGGATCTATGGGCCGCCATGAAGACCAAGTACGATATTCCGGCCTCCGTCGAAGATCTTGTCGAACTTCAGTGGAAGAAAAATGTTGCGGGGATCCCGGATTCCGGACTTGAGAGATCCGAAGGTCTTTCTGAACTTTTAGATTACTGCCATGAAAAAGGTATACATATTGCAGTAGCTTCTTCCTCCCGGCAGGACTATGTGGAAGCGGTATTCGATCTTCTCGATCTGTGGAAATATGTGGAAGTATTTGCTACGGGTGCGGAAGTCGAAAACGGAAAACCGATGCCGGATATTTTCCTTCTGGCGGCGACAAGACTGGATATCGATCCGGAGCGCTGTCTCGTGATCGAAGATTCTACCGCAGGCGTGCAGGCCGGAAGAATGGCCGGTATGTATACGCTCGGCTATGAGAACCCGACAAGCGGCGGACAGAATGTGAGCGCGGCTGATGTTGTGATCAAGTCTCTTTCCGAGGTGCCGAAGATCATTGAACAGCTCTCTGAAGTGAAGATCCTGCCGGTCACCTCTCCGACCAGAAAAATGGCAGTCGTATCCCTCGCACAGATCATCTGGAACGAGTGGTTCCCGTCGATCATTTCCCAGGAACAGGTCAACTACATGGTCGAGAAGTTTCAGAGCATGCCCGCGATCGATGAAGCGATCAGGGAAAAGGGCTATGAGTACTTCCTCATGATCTTAGGTGATACGCCGATCGGTTACATGGGTGTCGCACCGGACGACGGCGCGCTTCTCTTAAGCAAACTCTATCTCATGAAGCCGTTCCGCGGCCAGAGAAGAAGCAACCTCTTTTTCGACCGAGCCGAAGAAGTGGCGAAAGAAAAGGGCTTTTCGAAAGTCCGCTTATTCGTGAACCGGCATAACTATAATTCTATCCGCGTGTATCTTCGAAAAGGATACCGCATCGTGGATGAGATCAAGACCGATATCGGCGAAGGCTTTATCTGTGATGATTTTTTGATGGAAAAGGAAATCTAAGGGGGCAATCATCATGAAGACGACAAAAAATATCCTGAGCATACTTGTTGCGGCATCCGTGGTTTTTGGTGCCGCCGGCTGTAAAAAGAAAGGGAAGGATTTCTCTTATAAGACGATCGTGAAAGTAGTGGAAGAGTATGATTTCGAGGCCTACGAAGATGTCGAGGAATACACGGAAAGTCATCCGGAAGGCACTGACGGCCAGCCGAAATATCTGTGGTGCAGCGGGGACGATGCCCAGGATGCATATGATGCGGTCATCAACCGTCTAAACCAGTTCCCGGATTATGATGTAAAAGAACTGTTCCACACCGTGGGCATCAGCGGCAAAGAGGCCTACACGATCTATATGCTTACACTCGAATCCGATAAGAAAGCGGAAGAGATGTACAAGAAGATGAAGAAAAAACTGAAGGTTGAGAAGGTCGAAGAATCCACAAAGGAGAAGAGCGGCTATAACTACATTCTGATCGAGAATAAGTCGGCAATAGGCGGCCTTTACCAGTCCCGGGACAAGATCATATATGTATATGGTACGATCGATTCGGACGGGCAGGAGATCATCAGCGAGATCTGCAGCAAGCTCGGGATCATCGCACCGGACGATGCACAGGATTAAATAGATCGGGCGGAAGAAGAAACCTCCGCCCGTTTTTATGCTATAATCAACGTCGATAAACGAGAAAAACGGCGAAAATCGACGAATTTTTGAAAATTCGTGAGATTTTTTAAGAAAAAGTGTTGACATAACCTCCTTGCGCATATATTATAGGGAAGCGCCCAAAAGAAAGGGCTTCGTGCGTGAATTGTTCACGCGAACTATTTTAGGAGGAAAAAGTCCATTATGAAGACATTTGTTGCTACACCATCAAATATCGAGAGAAAATGGTACGTAGTTGATGCTTCCGGCAAGACACTTGGTCGTCTGGCTACTGAAGTTGCAACTGTTCTGCGCGGTAAGAACAAGCCGACATACACACCTTTCATCGATACAGGAGATTATGTAATCGTCATCAATGCAAGCAAGCTCGTTCTCACAGGTAACAAGCTTGACAAGAAGATGTACCGTTATCACACAGGCTATGCAGGCGGTCTCAAGGAGACAACCTACAGAAAGCTCATGGATACGAAGCCGGAGAAGGCTTTCGAGTTGGCAGTGAAGGGTATGCTCCCGAAGAATGCTCTCGGACGTCAGATGTTCAAGAAGCTGAAGGTTTATGCAGGCGCTGAGCACGAGCACGCTGCACAGAAGCCGGAAGTCCTGAACTTCGAAAGCTAATATAGGGAGGAATAAGATACATGGCTAAGAAAGCTACTAAAGTTTACTTCTATGGCACAGGTCGTCGTAAGAATGCTGTAGCATGCGTACGTCTTCTTCCTGGCACAGGTAAGATCACTATCAACGATAAGGATATGGACGATTACTTCGGTCTCGATACTCTGAAGCTCATCGTTCGTCAGCCGCTCGTAGCTACCGCTACAGAAGGCAAGTTCGACATCATCTGCAAGGCGATCGGCGGCGGTATTGCCGGTCAGGCCGGTGCGATCCGTCACGGTATCTCCCGTGCTCTGGTTCAGGCAGATGAAGAGGCTTACAAGTCCATTCTTAAGAAGGCCGGTTTCCTCACACGTGACGCACGTATGAAGGAAAGAAAGAAGCCGGGTCTCAAGAAAGCTCGTAAGGCTTCCCAGTTCAGTAAGCGTTAATCGGAGGTTCACTTCGCTTTGCGTCTTCGGACGAGATTCAAGTTGCTTTTTCAAAAGGACCGTTCCCAAGTGGAACGGTCCTTTTTCCGTATCCTGATGCAAACTATGCATCCAATAAGTGCAGACTGTGCAAATGCCCTTGTAAACAGGGGATTTATCGATAGAATAAAATCATCAGCAAGCGAAAGGAAGATGGCAAGATGAAGATCCGGCTGAATATTTCTGACGGACATTACGAAGAAGTGAAAAAGAAACTTCTCGACGCCGGTTTTGAAATCGGTGACGAAGGCGAATTTGTCCTTTCTGAATCCGTCGATCACGGCGCATCTTTTGTCATCGCCAGAGACGAAGAGGGAAGAAAGGTCCATGTCACTCCCGATAACATTATTTATATCGAGAGCTTTGGACACGATGTGGAAGTGCACACCACGGAGGGGACCTTCTTAGCTTCGGACCGCTTGTACCAGCTGGCGGAAACACTTCCCCGGGAGCAGTTTGCCCGAGTCAGTAATTCTGTCATTATCTCGAGAAAACATGTCACGAAGATCCGCCCGTCCCTGTCCATGAAGTTTGTTCTGACGATGGACGACGGCACGATCGTCGATGTGACGAGAAGTTATTACTATGCATTTAAGGATTTCTTCGGGATCTGACCCGGAGATCGTGATACGGAGGTGAAGCAAATGTTTATTCTTGATTCAGCGGAAGCTGACAGAACGTTGGGTTTGACTGCAATAACCATTTTAGTGATCGGAACGATTATTCTGGTTGGGTTTCTGGTATTTATTATTTCCCGCCGGATGTATACGGCCCATCTGAACCGGGTGGTGGAAGGAACGGAAAGAGACCTGCATACTCGCGTGGCGGATCCACTGACAGTGGCGAAAGTCATCTTCGCTATCTGCATGATGATCCTGATGATATGGACGATGGTCACGGTCAGCGACATCAAAGCGGAGCTGGAAACGGTAAGAAACGAGATAAGAAATAACGAAGTTGTCGTGAATATCCCGGAAAACAGGGGAGAGTCTTCGGATTCTCTCGTTCATGACTGCTCCTATTCTTTCGGTGAGATCGATCCGGAGAAGAAAACGATCGATGTGCTTTTTACCGTCGTTCCCAAAGAGGTCACTTCCGATTCGGAACTGTCTGTTTCGTGGGGTGGGATGGTCGCTGAACTGAAGGCCGTTGGTGGAAGCTATAAGGGAAGCCTGGCTGCACCTGTGTTCACTTATGTAGATGAATCACCGGTGCTCACGATCCAACGCGGGGACATCCTGAAGACCGAGATATTAAGCTGCGGACCCTATGGATCTCCGGCATCAGAATTATTCGGAAGTTTTTTATTCGATGTCACTGCCGATCCCGATGCAGGAAGGAAAAAAGTTGAACTGGTTTCAAACGGAGAGATCAATTCCAAAGAAGGGATCCTGCAGGAGAAAAACGTCCGAAGTGTCTGTGTGGTGCTCCGTACAGGAGATAAGGAATTAAAGCGCTGTCCCGTCAAAATGGATGGAGAATATGCCCAAACAAATGTGACAGGTGTGTATGAGGTCGGAGCGGGAAATTCTCTGGATATAGATCTGGAGATCGTAATGGATTACGGCTGGACTGTTACCATATCGCTTGGAAGTGTTGAGCCGGGCTCAGAAGTAAATGCATTTTATGCAGATTCGAATACTCTGACAGTAACAGATAAAGACGGAAAAGTGATCGGTCAAGGCTAAAAGAAAACAACGCAAATTGCTTAAGTAAAGCGGGCGGGAATTGTATTTCCGCTCGCTTTTTGGCACAATAGGGGGCAGAAAATGAAAGTAAGCCTTAAGGCGGGACCGGGAATGAAGGAGAACTTCCCCCGGATCCTCGGGAAGATGGAATTTGGCGCGCCTTAGAAAGAGGAAAAGATGATCATTTATAATGCGCAGATCTATACGATGGAATCCGAAGAGCCGATCTCTGACGGATACGTGATCTTTGACAGAAAGAAGATACTGGAAGTCGGTACGGGAGACGGATGGCAGGCTTTCCTGGACAAGGCTGGAAAAGAAGATCCGGATCTTTATGTTCGCCGTGATTTTGCAGAGAACGATGAGAAGACGGAACTTCTGCGTACGATCGATGCCAAGGGCGCAAGACTCTATCCCGGATTTATCGATGCCCACTCGCACCTGGGTCTTTTTGATGATGGACTTACGGACGAAGGATCGGACGGAAATGAGATCGTATCTCCGATCTCCCCGGATCTTCGGGCGATCGATGGCATGCATAACGGCGATCCTTGCTTCCGCGAAGCAAAAGAAGGCGGCGTCACGCTCGTGGCGGCAGGTCCCGGATCTGCCAATATCGTCGGCGGCCAGTTCGCACTTGTGAAGACATATGAAAAGACCATCGACCGGGCACTGGTCGATCCGTTCATTGCCATGAAGGCCGCGCTCGGAGAGAACCCGAAGATGTGCTACGGCAAGGAGAATAAAGCTCCGCAGACCCGTATGGGAAATGCAGCGCTTCTCCGTGGTGTACTCTCGGAAGCGATCGAATACTACGAGAAGAAGCAGCAGTCCGAAGAAAAGTGGGCGGAGTATAACGAGGCGGTCGCATCGGCGAAGAAGGAGTCTTCAGAAGGAAAGAACGGAAGATCCTCTAAGGAAGATAAAGACGACAAGCCGGAACGACCGGATGTTTTCGAAAAGGATCTGGAGCTTGAAGCCATGATCCCCGTGATCCTCGGGCAGAAGCCGCTGAAGATCCATGCTCACCGCCAGGATGATATCCTGACGGCCGTACGGATCGCGAATGAATTCCGCCTCAAATATACGCTTGATCACTGCACAGAGGGACATCTGATCGCAGATGTCCTTAAGGAAGAATACGAGGACGGTAAAGGCGAAAACCGCGGAAAAGGGATCCTGTCCGAAGAAGGAAAGCCCTCGGGCGGTGAGCTTCTGGGCATTATCGTCGGGCCGGTCATCGGGGATCGGAGCAAGCCGGAACTGAGCAACCTCAGTCTGAAAACGGCCGGCATCCTCGAAAAGGAAGGTCTTCCGGTCGCGATCATGACGGATCATCCGTGTGTGCCGGAGCAGTATCTCCCGCTCTCGGCTGCGCTGGCCAAAAAAGGCGGCATGTCCGAACAGGGCGCGCTGGAAGCGGTTACGATCCGGGCCGCCGAGATCCTCGGTGTCTCTGACCGCTATGGCTCGCTTTCCGAAGGAAAAGCACCGGACATGGTGCTTATGTCAGGAAGTCCGCTGTCTCTGGAAAGCGACATCCTCCTCGTCATCGGTTCCGGACGCATCGTTGCGGACAGCAGATCGTAAGAAGAAGGCGAAGAGCATATGACGGTTTGGAAGACAGTGAGTACATCAGTTGAGATGACCGAAAAACTCGGCGAGGCGATCGGCAAAGTGGCCGCGCCCTTTGATGTCATCACCCTCGACGGAGACCTGGGCGCCGGAAAGACGGCATTTACGCGGGGACTTGCCCGCGGGATGGGTCTTTCTTCGAGAGTAACGAGCCCGACCTTTACGATCGTTAACGAATATAACGACCAGCAGGGCGTCCCGAGGCTTTTTCACTTTGATACCTACCGACTTTCCTGTGTCGATGATTTCTATGACGCGGGACTGGACGAATACTTCGACCGCGAAGGTGTCTGCGCCATCGAGTGGAGCTCAGTGATCGAGGAGGCCCTTCCGGAGGATCGTATTGCACTTTCCATCTCGGGAAACGATAATACCAGAGAAATCAGTATATCCTTCCCGGACCGCTTCTACGAAGCGTTTTTGAAGGTAAAGGAGACTATGGAAAAGGAGGGCATGCGCTTTGAAGATCCTGGCATGTGATACATCTAACCGCGCCTGCTCAGTGTGCCTCTGGGAAGACGGAAAGCTCATCGACAAAAGATATAGAAACGACGGCCTTACTCATTCACAGACCTTTATGCCCCAGATGCATGATCTTATGGAAAAGAACCGTTCCACCTACGAGGAGCTGGATGCTCTGGCCTGCACGGTCGGCCCCGGATCTTTTACCGGAATCCGCATCGGTGTTTCGGCGGTAAAGACCATGGCGATGGTATTGGAAAAACCGGCCATCCCGGTCTCCTCTTTAGAAGCAATGGCTTTTTCTTTTCGGGAAGAAGATGCGCTTATCGTACCGCTGATCGACTGCCGAAACAAAAGAACCTGGGGAGCCGCGTACTATAAAGGGGAGAAAGTCCTGCCCGAAGTGGCTTCCGATATCAGTTCCATCCGAAAAGACTGCCTCGATTTCCGGAAGACAGATCTTCCGGGAAAGAAGATCCTGCTGATCGGGACCGGTGCAAAGCTTTTCCTCGAAGAAGAAAATGAAGATGTGGAATACCGGGAAGGATTTGATGAGATCCTGCCGGAAAATGTAGCCGCTGTGGCAGAGAAAAGCGCATTGGCGGCAACTGTTGCTGACGGCGAAAAGGAAGATAAGGCGATAAAAGAGGCCCTTCTTTCGAGATACCCTGCAGCGGCGCTGATGCCAGTGTACCTTTCGAAGACCCAGGCAGAGAGAACGGCGGCAGAGCAGGGGAAGGAGACAAAAGAGATCCCGATCCGCTACTACAGCACGAACGACTGAAGATAGGACGGAACGATTGAGGCGCCGAAGACCGCCTCATGAAAAGAAAGGAGATCCACCATGCTTCTCACTTTTGAACGAGCGAAAAAAGAAGATCTCGAAGAGATCCATGAGATCGAAGTCGCTTCTTTTCCGGATCCATGGAGCGTAGATTCTCTGTGGGCATTTGCGTCGGATGAGCAGGTGAGAACGCTTATCGCGGTGAGAGATATGGAAAGCGGGGAACTGGTCGGATACTATGCGCTCCAGTATGTCCTCGACGAGGCGGAGATCGCCGTCATCGCCGTAAAAAGAAAGTTCAGGCGTCAGGGAATAGGAAGAAGGCTCCTTGAAGAGATAAAGTCCTTTGCGATCGGACAGAAGATCCGGAAGATCCACCTGGAAGTGCGGTCTGAAAATGAGGCGGCCGTGCACCTTTACAGAAGCTTCGGATTCGTCGAAGTCGGGCGAAGAAAGAACTACTACGAAGCCCCGAAAGATGACGCGATACTCTTCTGTTTGTCTATTTGACAGATTGACAAGAAAATTCCGCCGAGGACCGCGTGTTTGTCGCAAAAACACGAAATTGAGAACGGGCGTCGGGCAAACGATTGACATTGAACTTAACTGTCCATATACTTTGCTTGTAGCATAAAAACGGAAGTTTGCGCAACTTTGGGCAAACAGGAATATACGAACCTTTCAGGAGGAAGAAACATGGTTTCTCAGACAGTTACTTTTCAGTGCGACGAAGCGCTCCAGATGAAGGCGGTTGCGATCCTTATTCAGAAGGCTTCTGCATTTAAGAGCAGCATATATCTCACCAGATCCGGCAGACGAGCGAATGCGAAGAGTCTTCTCGGCGTTATGTCTCTGGGGATCGAGAACGATGCAGAGATCGAAGTTACCGCAGACGGCGTAGATCAGGAAGAAGCCATTGAAGCATTGATCGGATATCTTAATGATCCGAAGATCCAATGAGTGGTGCCGATATTTCCAAATTCGACGCAAGATTAGATATAGTACCTACGGATCCGGGAGTGTACCTGATGAAGGACGCCTCGGATTCTGTCATTTATGTAGGAAAAGCGAAGAATCTGAGAAACCGTCTCCGTTCCTACTTCGGCAAGAACCCGCAGGGCAATGCCAAGGTCCTCGCCATGATCTCCCACGTCGCCGACTTCGAATATGTCGTCGTGGGATCCGAACTCGAGGCACTCCTTCTCGAGTGCAACCTCATCAAAAGATACCAGCCGCATTACAATATCCTTCTCCGTGATGACAAGGGATTCCCGTATGTCTGCATCACGATGCAGGAGGAATATCCGCGCATCATGAAGGTATTCCGCCCCGACAAGAACATGGTGGGGGCGAAGTACTACGGACCTTACCTGGGCGGCGATCTTTACCGCGCCCTTCAGGCCCTTCGCGATATCTTCCCGACAAAGACATGCCGGAAAGTCCTTCCCAGAGATATAGGAAAAGAACGCGCCTGCCTGAACTATCACATCGGCCGCTGTGTCGGCCCGTGCCGCGGCGATGTTCCCGTGGAGGAATACAGAAAAGTCATGGAGGATATGTGCCGGTTCTTCGAAGGAAAGTACGACGGGATCCTTCGCGATCTGCAATCGCAGATGGAAAAGGCTTCCGAAGACCTCGATTTCGAGCGCGCCGCTGTATATCGCGACCGCATAAATGCGCTGTCCGCAGTAATGGCCAGCCAGAACGTTTCTTTTCCCAGAGAATCGGATCGAGATGCGGTCGGTTTCTTCCGCGATGCGGGCGAGATGTGCTTTCGAAAACTCGAACTGCGCGGCGGGCGTATCATCGGCTCGTCCACGTATTTCCTCAAGGACGAAGGGGAGTCCGAAGAGAGCCTTCTTCTGGCCTTCCTTATGCAGTATTATCCGACGGCAGCGGAGATCCCGAAAGAGATCCTCGTTTCGATCGATCTTGAGGACCACGATTCCGTGGAGCAGGCGATCTCCGACATGGCCGGACACAAGGTGCATCTGCACGTTCCGCAGAGAGGCGACGGCATGAAGCTTCTCGAGATGGCCAATGCCAATGCAAAAGAAGCGCTCCGCCGGAGGATCCTGCGCGTGGGAACGTCCCAGCAGAGCGTGGAAACGGCGCTGAGGCTCCTTTCTGAAAAACTGGGTCTCCGGGACGTGCCGGAGAGGATCGAATCTTACGATATCAGTAACCTTGGAAATGATGACCGCTGCGGCGGCATGGTGGTCTTTACCGACGGCCGCCCGGACAAAGCGTCATACCGGCTTTTTAAGATCAAGACCGTGGAAGGGCAGGACGACTACGCTTCCATGAAAGAAGTGCTTACGAGAAGATTCGCGCGTTCGGGCGATGAAAAGTTCGCGAAGATGCCGGACCTGATCCTGGCGGACGGCGGACTCGGGCAGGTGCATGCGATCTACGAGGTCCTTACAGAACTGGGCCTTGCGGATAAGATCCAGCTGGCCGGCATGGTCAAGGACCGCCGCCACAGAACGCACGGCCTCGTGACGCTTGACGGCGAGACCATCGATCTGGCAGAAGATGCCAGAGAAGATGAGGACATGATGGTCCTTTTCCGTCTGGTCACGGCGATCCAGAATGAAGTGCACCGCTTCGCGATCACATATCAGAGGAAACTCAGCAAGAAGAGAAATCTCACGTATTCTCTGGAGACTATCCCCGGGATTGGTACGGCGAAGCGAAAGGCCCTCATGAAGCAGTTCGGCTCCATCAAGGAGATCTCGAAGGCTTCAAAAGAAGAACTCATGAAGGCCGAGCGCATTTCGGAAAAGGATGCGGAAGCGATCATCCGGCATTTTCAGCAGGAGTAGGTCCGCATTTGGAAAGAAGGCCGGCTTTCTGTCCGGGTAAGTATGGTAAGATAATTTCAGAAGAATACTGGAAGGAGAAACGAAGCCGTGAGTATATTTGCCATCGCAGATCTGCACCTCGGATTATCGGTAGATAAGCCCATGGATGTTTTCGGACCTTCCTGGCAGGACCACGTTTCCCGTCTTGAAGAAAACTGGAGGAGTAAGATCACTCCTTCCGATACGGTCCTGATCCCCGGCGATATCTCCTGGGGCATCTCGATGGAAGAAGCTCTTGCGGATCTCCTGTTCATCGAATCCCTTCCCGGTACGAAGATCCTGAGCAAAGGCAACCACGACTACTGGTGGGGCACCACGAAAAAGGTCGAGGAGTTTATGGCCTCACATGGCCTTACCTCCATGAAGATCCTGAAGAATAAGGGTTTTGTAGTGGAGAATACACTTATTGCCGGCACCCGCGGCTGGCTTCTTCCGGAGAATCCCGAAAGCAAAAAGGAAGACGAGAAGATCTATGTCCGCGAAGTCGGGCGTCTGCAGAGATCTCTTCTCGATTCGATCCGCGCCTATGAGGCCGGCGAAGTCGAGGGCGAGGAGAAGGCGGACATCCGTCCCGCAAGAAAGATTGCGATGCTTCATTATCCGCCGATCTATGTTTCGGGAAATGCGAACGGATTTACGAAGGCGCTCGAGGAATTCGGCGTCGATATCTGCCTTTACGGGCATCTGCACGGAAGAGCCCACCAGAACGCCTTTAACGGCGTGAAAAACGGGGTCGATTACAGGCTCATCTCGGCCGATTTTTTGCGTTTTGATCCGGTTTTGGTGGAAAAAGATCCGGAAAACACATGAAAATGCTTAGGTGAAAATTTCTTGTAACCCCTGCGGCTGTAAGACGAATTGTGATTTTGACACTTGCGCTTTTTTGCGCCCTGTAATATAATTCTATGTACCAAAAATGCGCCCTGCGGCAATGATGCCATGCGAGCGCATATCTTTACGAAACGGGGTCTTTTTCATGGCATCAAGCATGACGGGCTATGGCCGGGCCGAAGCGACTTACGCGACACGGCGCTATCTGGTAGAAATCAAATCAGTCAACAACCGTTTTTGCGATATATCTGTACGTATGCCCAGAGGGTATGCGGTTCTCGAGACGAAGATCCGTGAGAAGATCACCGATAAACTGATCCGCGGCAAGATCGATGTATTTGTTACCATCGAGGACGTCGGAGACGGTAATTCCACAGTAGAAATGAACGAGGGCCTTGCGAAGGCTTATTCGGAAGCGATAAAGAAGATCTCTGAACTGACCGGCCGTGAGGATAATGCGGATGCATATCAGATCGGACGCATCCCGGATGTGCTGGTGGCACGTGCCAACAGTCTGACCCCTGAGGAAGCGGGCGCAGAACTTCTGCCGGTACTCGATCAGGCGATCGAAGATATCCTGAAGATGCGCGGCATCGAAGGAGAGAAGCTCGTTTCCGATCTTCTTGCGAAAGTCAGTGCTTTTGAGAGCATGCATGCAGCCGTGAAACTTCGCGCGCCGATGGTGCCGAAGGAGTATAAGGAGCGCCTGATGCAGAGGATCGAGGATCTTCTCGAGGAGAAGGCCAACCTCGTATATGACGAGACCCGCCGCGAGGCCGAGGTCGCCGTCTTCGCCGACAAGTGCGCGATCGACGAGGAACTCACCCGTCTGAGCAGCCACATGAACCAGCTCCGCGAGACACTTCAGGCACCTGGCAGCATCGGCAAAAGACTCGACTTTATCCTTCAGGAAATGAACCGTGAGGTCAATACCATCGGCAGCAAGGCCAACGATATCACCATCACGAACTACGTGCTGGATATGAAGACGGAACTCGAGAAGATCCGTGAGCAGATCCAGAATCTGGCATAAGAGGTAAGAAGGAAGCAATGGCGTTTATTGACATCGGATTCGGAAATATGGTTTCAAGCACGAGGCTTGTCTGTGTCGCAGGGGCAGATTCTGCGCCGATCAGAAGACTGGTGCAGGATGCCAGAGACAGAGGCGCGCTCGTAGACTGCTCTTCCGGCAAGAAAAGCAAGGCCGTCCTCGTGACCGACAGCGGACACATCGTTCTTTCGGCACTCCCGCCGGAAGAGATCTCCGAAATGCTTTCGAAAGCAGAAGGAGGTAAAAAATGAGTAATGGCCTGATCGTTTCCATCTCGGGACCTTCCGGAGTCGGAAAGGGCACCGTGATCGCCAAACTCCGTGAGATGCTTCCGGACTGCAGACACTCGATCTCCGTCACTTCCAGAGACCCGCGCGGAGAGGAAAAAGACGGTGTGGAGTATTACTTCCGCACCAGAGAAGAATTTGAAAGACTCATCGCCGAAGGCGAGATCATCGAATACGACCAGTACGTCGGAAATTACTACGGCACTCCGCTGACACCGCTGATCACGATGTCGGGAAAAGGACAGGACGTCCTTCTGGATCTGACCGTGGCCGGCAGTCTGGCGCTGAAGGAGAAGTTTGAAGAGACAGTAACGATCTTCCTTCTTCCGCCTTCTTTAAAAGAACTGAGAAACCGTCTGACCGGTCGTGGTACCGAATCAGAGGAACTCGTAGATAAGAGGATGGGCCAGGCGAAAAAAGAGATCGCCGATGCGCCGAAGTTCGATTATGTGGTCACGAACGACTCGGTCGAACAGGCAGCAGAAGAGATCGCCGCCATTATGCTCGCCGAGCATGGCCGATTCAAAAGAAGAAGCGAAACAGTTGAAAAGCTGCTCGCTGAATAAAGAAGCCGCGACGCAGTAGAGATACTGCTTGCAATAAGAAGACGAAAGAAAAAAGAGAGTTCTTTTTTGAGGAGAAACTAAAGGGAGGAATTGAAAATGTTAGTAGATCCGTCAGTTGAAGAATTGTTACCAAAGGCCGAATGCCGCTACTCTCTGTGCATGCTCGTTGCAAAACGTGCCCGCCAGCTCGTAGATGGAGCCCAGCCGATGGTAGACGACCCGACACCGAGCTATGTTACCCTTGCCTGCAAGGAAGTAGCAGCAGATAAGGTCGTCGGTGTAGAAGGACAGCATACTCCGTATGTACCGCTCCGTCCGGAGATCGAGGAAGCCCGCCGTCTGGCCAAGGAGGCTGCAGAGAATCAGGCTCGTATGGACGCAGAGGGTGTCGATGGCGAATCTGCTGAAGAAGCTTCTAATTCCGAGAATGCAGAGTCCGAAGGCGCAGATACCGAAGTGATCGCCGATGAAGCAGAAGCTTCCGAGGACGAGATCGTCGCTCTTGACGAATCCACCGATGCGGAAGAGGAGGAGTCCTGATGCCTGTTAAGAAGTCAATGGAAAAGATCGTAGCCCTTGCCAAGACAAGAGGCTTCGTATATCCGGGTTCCGATATCTACGGTGGTCTGGCAAATGCCTGGGACTTCGGTCCTCTCGGCGTCCAGCTCAAGAATAACGTAAAGGCGGCCTGGTGGAAGAAATTCGTACAGGAGAGCCCGTATAACGTCGGCGTTGACTGCGCGATCCTCATGAACCCGCAGGTATGGGTAGCTTCCGGTCACGTCGGCGGTTTTTCAGATCCGCTGATCGACTGCAAGCAGTGCAAGGCACGTGCCCGTGCAGATAAACTGGTAGAAGATTATAACGCCGAGAACGGCATCACCGACGTTGTTGTCGAGGGTATGAACGATGAAGAACTCGTCGCTTATATCAAGGAAAAGAACATCCCGTGCCCGACATGCGGCGGCCATAACTTCACCGATGTAAGAAAATTCAACCTGATGTTTAAGACATTCATGGGTGTTACCGAAGACAGCAAGAGCGAGGTCTATCTCCGTCCGGAGACCGCTCAGGGTATCTTCGTTAACTTCTTAAACGTTCAGCGCTCCGCAAGAAAAAAGATCCCGTTCGGTATCTGCCAGATCGGTAAGAGCTTCAGAAACGAGATCACACCGGGTAACTTCATCTTCAGGACTCGTGAGTTCGAACAGATGGAGCTCGAGTTCTTCTGCGAGCCGGGTACTGACCTCGAATGGTTCAAGTACTGGAAAGAGTACTGCTACAACTGGCTCACGGGTCTCGGACTGAAGGAAGATGAGCTTCGAACAAGAGATCACGATCCGAAGGAACTGGCTTTCTATTCCAATGCGACCACGGACTTTGAGTTCTGGTTCCCCTTCAAGGAAGAAGGCGAATGGGGTGAGCTCTGGGGCGTTGCTGACCGTACCGACTACGACCTTAAGCAGCATATGGAATTTTCCAAGCAGGATCTTTCCTACTTTGATCCGGCCAAGAACGAGAAGTACATCCCGTACGTTATCGAGCCGTCCCTCGGTGCAGACCGTGTAACGCTCGCATTCCTCTGCTCCGCTTATGACGAAGAGAAGATCGTCGACGGTGATAAGGAAGATGTACGTACAGTCATGCACTTCCATCCGTTCCTCGCTCCGATCAAGATCGGTATCCTGCCGCTTTCCGCAAAGCTCAGTGAGAAGGCCGAGCCGATCTTCGCAGAACTTTCGAAGAAGTATATGTGCGAATTCGATGACAGACAGTCCATCGGTAAGCGTTACAGAAGACAGGACGAGATCGGTACTCCGTACTGTGTCGTTTATGACTTCGATTCTGAAGAAGATAACTGCGTCACGATCCGTGAGAGAGATTCCATGAAGAACGTCGAGTACGAGCCGGGCAACATCCGGTTCCCGATCGAAAAACTCGGTGAATTCTTCGAAGGCAAATTCGACTTCTGATTCGAAAGTCAGATAAGTGATCTGACTTCTGATCAGGAAGCGACGGGAATGTCCGGTTCCCGTAATCAGAAATCGGACAGAATAATTGGATTTTTAAGTGCTTTTCGAGTCTCCCTCTTGAAAAACACCGAAAAAATAGAGTATGAAGTAAGATATATTAAGAAAGGCGGGCTAAACAATGACTAAATATGTTTACTTGTTTTCTGAGGGCAACGGCAACAAGCGTGAGCTCCTCGGCGGTAAGGGTGCAAACCTTGCTGAGATGACCAACCTCGGACTTCCTGTTCCGCAGGGATTCACGATCACCACAGAGGCTTGTACCAAGTATTATGAAGACGGTCGTCAGATCAACGACGAGATCTTCGCACAGATCCTTGAGTACATCGGTAAGATGGAGGAGATCACCGGTAAGAAATTCGGTGACCTGGAGAACCCGCTCCTCGTTTCTGTCCGTTCCGGTGCGAGAGCTTCCATGCCGGGTATGATGGATACTATCCTCAACCTCGGTCTTAATGAAGAAGTTGTTAATGTTATCGCAGAAAAGTCCAATAACCCGCGCTGGGCTTGGGACTGCTACAGAAGATTTATCCAGATGTACTCCGACGTTGTTATGGAAGTCGGTAAGAAGTACTTCGAAGAACTCATCGACAAGATGAAGGCAGAAAAAGGCGTTAAGCAGGACGTTGAACTCTCCGCTGACGACCTCAAGGAACTGGCGAACCAGTTCAAGGCCGAGTACAAGGCAAAGATCGGTTCTGACTTCCCGACAGATCCGAAGGAACAGCTCATGGGTGCGATCAAAGCCGTATTCCGTTCCTGGGACAACCCGCGTGCCAACGTTTACCGTCGTGACAACGATATCCCGTATTCCTGGGGTACAGCTGTTAACGTACAGTCCATGGCTTTCGGTAACATGGGTGACGATTGCGGTACCGGTGTTGCTTTCACACGTGACCCGGCAACAGGTAACAAGGGCCTCTTCGGTGAGTTCCTGACAAACGCACAGGGCGAGGACGTTGTTGCAGGCGTTCGTACTCCGATGAAGATCGCTGAGATGCAGGAGAAGTTCCCGGAGGCATTCAAGCAGTTCACTGATGTATGCTCCATTCTCGAAAAGCACTACCGCGACATGCAGGATATGGAGTTCACAGTTGAGCACGGTAAGCTCTACATGCTCCAGACCAGAAACGGTAAGAGAACCGCTCAGGCTGCTCTGAAGATCGCATGTGACCTCGTTGATGAGGGCATGAGAACAGAAGCAGAGGCTGTTGCGATGATCGATCCGCGTAACCTCGATACACTCCTTCACCCGCAGTTCGATGCAAAAGCACTGAAGGACGCAACTCCGATCGCTCAGGCTCTGGGTGCTTCCCCGGGTGCTGCATGCGGCCAGATCGTTTTCACAGCTGAAGACGCGAAGGCTTGGAAGGCAGAAGGAAAGAAAGTCGTTCTCGTACGTCTCGAGACCTCTCCGGAGGACATCGAAGGCATGAAGGCTTCCCAGGGTATCCTCACCGTTCGTGGTGGTATGACATCCCACGCTGCCGTTGTTGCTCGTGGTATGGGTACATGCTGCGTATCCGGCTGCTCCGATATCAACATGGATGAAGCAAACAAGAAGTTCACACTCGCAGGTAAGGAATACCACGAGGGTGATGAGATCTCCATCGATGGTTCCACAGGTAAGATCTATGACGGCATCATCCCGACAGTAGATGCTACTATCGCAGGTGAGTTCGGCCGCATCATGGCTTGGGCGGATAAGTACAGAAGACTCAAGGTTAGAACAAACGCTGATACACCTAAGGATGCGAAGAAGGCTCGTGAGCTCGGCGCTGAGGGTATCGGTCTCTGCCGTACTGAGCACATGTTCTTCGGTGACGGAAGAATCGATGCTTTCCGTGAGATGATCTGCTCCGAGACAGTAGAAGAGAGAGAAGAAGCTCTTGAGAAGATCCTGCCGATGCAGCAGTCTGACTTCGAAGCTCTCTACGAGGCACTCGAAGGCTATCCGGTAACCATCCGTTTCCTGGATCCGCCGCTCCACGAGTTCGTACCTACAGAAGAAGCTGATATCAAGAAACTCGCTGATAAGAAGGGCAAGACAGTTGAGGCTATTAAGGCTATGATCGACTCCCTCCACGAGTTCAACCCGATGATGGGTCACCGTGGATGCCGTCTGGCAGTTACCTATCCTGAAATCGCAAAGATGCAGACTAAGGCTGTCATCCGTGCGGCTCTGAACGTGAAGAAGAATCATCCGGATTGGAACATCGAGCCGGAGATCATGATCCCGCTCATCGGCGACATCAAGGAGCTCAAGGTCGTGAAGAACATCGTTGTGGAGACAGCTGATGCTGAAATCGCTGCAGCAGGCTCTGACCTCAAGTACGAAGTAGGTACCATGATCGAGATCCCGCGTGCTGCTCTTACAGCTGACGAGATCGCAAAAGAAGCTGCATTCTTCTGCTTCGGTACTAACGACCTGACACAGATGACATTCGGCTTCTCCCGTGACGATGCCGGCAAGTTCCTCGAGGCTTACTACGAGTCCAAGATCTTCGAGTCTGACCCGTTCGCACGTCTCGACCAGAACGGCGTAGGTAAGCTCATGAAGATGGCCATCGACCTCGGTAAGCCGGTCAACCCGAACCTGCACATCGGTATCTGCGGTGAGCACGGCGGTGACCCGACGTCCGTAGAGTTCTGCCACAAGATCGGCCTGGATTATGTATCCTGCTCGCCGTTCCGTGTACCGATCGCAAGACTCGCTGCTGCACAGGCTGCCATTGCTGAGCAGAAGTAATCAGAAGATATCATTTCTCTGATGACCTTGAACATTTAAGAATCAAAGAGGGCTGTCTTATACATTGAGGCAGCCCTCTTCCATATTCGTTGCGAGATGCTCCCTAGACTATTTCGCCATCAGGGCACGAATATGCCCGAAGTAAACAGTATGTAAAGCATTTTTGAAGATGAAACTCTGTTGGTATAATTGGAATTGGAATTGGAGGTGAGGACATGAAAAGATTCAAGATTTTTGTGAGTGGGGTTTGTCTTGTTTCCGTTATGGGTACAGCCTTTTGTGGTTGTGGAAAGAAGTCGGATGACAAATCCGGAAAGACTACTAAAAAGAAAGATACGGAGGTGACGACAAGTACAGATGACGTCACTTCTACGGAAGTTACACTCGCGACCTGGGATGTTCCGGATATGAATACGGACACCAACGGCGGTGCGATGACCATCGGAACAGGAGTGCCCAGCGGAAATCCGCTTATGACGGGACAGCCCACTGAGGAACCCGCGTCTCCGACGATCGATATCGATACTTACGATTGGGAGTCGATCTACGAGTGGGAAGGAACCGAGATCACAGGATTTGTCGATCCTCTTCCGGAAGAGGTCATGAATACCGGTGTCCTGGTTATCCCGGATAAGTGCGTGACCATTAAACATAATGCATTTGATGAAGCAATCTGGCTCAAGGAAGTGAGATTCCAGGATCCCGAGAAGATCAAAATTGTCGGAGATGGTGCATTTGGTGATTGTCCGCAGCTTCACTCCTTCGTCATGCCGCCTCATTCGAATGAGTACGAGTATGGACATATCAGTCAGGGGCATTTAATGCCATTCGGAGGCTCTAGAACCAGGGAAACGGATACGAGGATCTATAACATTGTGCTCCCCGATTGTCAGGTATTTTCTTCTTTTGTTACATATCTCGGCTGTGGCGATACGTCTGATCCGGTAAATAATCAGACTTACCTGAGGACGGTCTATTGCCCGAAAAACTTTTCAATAAAATTCAACGGCGTGGATTTTGTCGACTTTGATTACACTTCTCAGAAGTTTGCCAAGTATTCGAAAGAGTATAAGGAAAAGAACTTCCCTGATGCACTGGATGTAAATATAAACTACTATGAAGTCCCTTGCACAGTTTATGTCATCAAGGATTCCTGGGCGGATACCCATTTTGATGAGTGGACGATGGGTGACCTGATCCAGAAGGAGTACTGGGATGGTGAGCACTACACATTCGTAGATTATGAGCCGATTTGGGACATCAGCTATATCACTTTCTGGATGGCCGACAGTCGTACCTCCTTCAAAAACGCGAATGGTGACTGGAAAATAACCACCTGGGAGAATAGTGAGATCACCTTTGAAAGTTTTATCTCTCCGGAAGATTTCTCGGCACTCTATGCGGAGATCCTGTCTTTGAAGGAGGAAGGGAAGCTCAGAGACGGCTCGGGAACAGACACTATCAGAATCAAAGGTTTTATAAAAGATTTCGATGTGGAGATGAGAGATGCGGAAGAAGGCACAATTCAGGCTCTGCTTGAAAAGTATAAGAAGTAAGTGCTTTCAACTAAGCATTCAGGCGGGCGGTTCCAATCGGGACCGTCCGCTTTTTTGCGTGATATAAGTGCAAAAAACTGCCCGAAGTGACAGAATAGTTATTTTTCTCATTGATAATCCACAGTATTCTGATAGTGGGTTGATATCGTTTTGGGGAAGATCGAGTTACCCGCTTTTTTAGGCTTTTTGGAAACATGTGATCCATGAAGGGAGAGTGAAGCGGTATGGCAGACGTTCACTTTGGGAAGCGGCGCAGGGTACTTGCGTCTTTGATGGTTGTGTCGATGATCCTGTCTATGGCGGGATGCAAAAAGAAATCCGGATCTGCAAAATACGAAGACAGTCCGACGCTGGTCAAGGAAGATGACCCGTATTACAGCGCGAAAATGATCGAGCTGAAAATGGAGACCGATCCCGAGAAGGAAGTGGAAACTGCATTTGTTGAGAAGGTCCGCTTCGTGGGGGATATGATCCTGTACAATTATCACGTCAATTACAAGATGCCGAAAGATGTCGGCTTCGATTTTATGGCGTATCAGGTCAACCGGCAGGAGTTCTACGATCTTTCCGGAAACAAGATCCTGAATCTGGACACCAGACCAAACGAATCTCAGGTAGCAGTGGCTGCAGATAAGAACGGGACCCTGTATCAGGTAGCCGGAAGACTGGATTCGAGTATGGCCTACCATTTTGAACTCGACAAAGTGGAAGACGGAGAGTGGGTAAGGTGCTTTTATCTCCCTAAACTTGATCAGGCACCATCCTTTAACGGAACCCTTCAGATCCTGGATAACGGCAGTTTTATGATTGCTTTGAACGGTTCCATGATCATCTATTCCGGTGAAGGAAAGAAGCTCTGTGAGGTCAATGATTTCGGCAGGTCCCTTACTTCGAAGGTGTTTACTGTCGGCGGGAAATACTATGTTCTTTCCAGAAAGAATACTCTGGAAAATGACGGAGAACCGATGCTGAAAGAACTGGACATCACGACCGGAAAACTGGGTCAGGGACGGGATGCGAGTAAGCTTGTGAAAAACGGATCGATCATGGATGCTGAGGATGGGATCTACGTTGCTTCCTCTTCAAAGATCCTGAAGTATAATCTGGAAAAAGACAGCCTGGAAGTGCTTTTCGACTGGAATGAGACAGATGTCAATATGGGTCCGATGAAGAATGCGTTCTTCCTTTCTAAAGGTGATGATGAGTTATATGCAGTGTACAGTGATTATCTGACGCTCAAGCGGGCGAAAGCGATGCTGGTCTGCCTGAAGAAAGCAGACAAGAACCCGCACGCAGGTAAAAAACTGATTACTGTCGGAAGCGATTATCTGGACAGTTCATTCCAGAACTTCGTCAGTATCTATAATTCGGATCCGAACCGTGAATGCCGCATTATTCAGAGATGCTACTCCGAGGAACTGCGGATCCAGGGGAAAGATCCGGACGAGCAGAACTATGAAGACTACGTCCGGCAGGATATCCTGAGCGGAACGGCTCCGGACATCATTCTGAATTTTGATAAATGCACTTCTCTCTTTAATGAGAATATCATGGTGGATCTTAAGCCCTATATTGACGGCGAAAATGGTCTGGACCGATCCACGCTCTATGACAATGTTCTTACCGCATATGAGAAAAACGGGAAACAGTACTTCATGCCTCTTTCCATCTGTTTAAACTATCTTCTGGTCAATGATGAATATATCCCGAAGGACGCCGACTGGACGTATAAGGGATTTCTGGATTGCGGAAATTCAATGCCGGAGAATGTTTCTTTCTGTGAGACTATGCTGAAGTCACAGCTATTGAGTACCCTGTATATGACGTCCGCAGGACAGTTCGTGGATTATGAGAAGCAGCAGGTCAACTTCGATACAGAAGATTTCTATACTATGATGGATATTGCAAATACATTTGGAGTAGACAAGATCGAGGAGGCTTCCTATGAATCAATGTCCTACACCGAAGACGGTGTACTCGTGGTCACTTACGAGGAGGCTTCAGATCCGTATTATAAAGAACAGGAGAAGTTCAAGGAAGGACTGACTGCTACCCTGATCCAGTTTACCCTGGGTGTCAGCAGTTACGGCGAGAACCTGGAGCTTCTGGGCACAAAGGGTTCTTTCCGCGGTTATCCGGGCAAGGATGGATCAGGAAATTATGCCGAGACCGAACTCTCGGTGGGGATCCCTGTCTGCTCGAAAAACAGAAACAGTGCCTGGGAAGTGATCCGCGCGCTCTATGAAGACGAAGCACAGCTGACCATTACAGAAACGTTCGCGATCCCCGTGACAAAGAGCGCGTACCGCAAAGACGCGGAGAGAGACCTTCAAGATCTTCAGGCGGAGTGGGATAAATATGCGGATGATCCGGTCGTGCTTGCGCATATGCATCTGCCGGAAGTGAAGAATGAATACATTGATCAGCTGGAACAGGAGATCCTTCGGGTCGACCGTGTCAGTGAACAGGATTATGCGATCCGGATGATCATGCTCGAGGAGGCGGAGGCTTACTTCGCAGGTGACAGAACGAAGGAAGATGTGGCGAAGATCATCAATAACCGGGCATCGACAGCGATCCGGGAAAGATAGAAGATGATGGAGGTCATGAAAATGAAGGATTCAAAAATGCGGAAGGCACGGAGCCTGAAGCGTGCCGCCGGGATCCTCGCGTTAGTCATGGTCCTTCCTCTGGCATCTTGCAACAGGAAATCAACGAAGAAGAGCAGCGACAGGAAGTATGCATCAGGAAAAGAGATCCAGGAGACGGACCCGTTCTTTAACGCGGAGATCAATGAACTGAAGATCCCTGTACGAAGTAACGCAAAGGTCGTGGATACGTACGTCAAGTCGTGCGATTACCGCGGGAAGGTTGCTCTTGCGACATATGAGATCTTTTATGAGACGGATTTCACGGAGGCATCGGCTCTCTTTGATGACAAGGGTAACGTAATCAGAAGACTCACCGCAGGTGCGGGCGAAACGGTTCTCAACGTAATCTCCGATGATGACGGGAATATCTTAATGCTGCTTCTGAAAGGCGATGGCAGTTATGTGATCAACCTCCTGGATGAAAAGGGAGAGACGGTAAAGAGTCTGGATCTCGGAAAAGAGATCTCACAGTCCGCAATGGACAGACCCGCTGCCGTGAAACTGAGCATCCTTCCGGATGGAAGATACGCGGTCTACGATGACAACGCACTCCTGATCTATGATAAAGCCGGTAAAAAAGCACTGGAGATCGCAGATCCCGGAAGAAAACTCGGCGCGACGGTCTTTACTGTGGATGGAAAAACATATGTGACTTCGTCTGTGTACGATATGGAGAACGGAGACGATGTGCAGATCAAGGAAGTAAATCTGACGACGGGATCTCTCGGAAAAGGACAGCAGATTAAAGTCCCGCAGGCTCTCGGAAAGGTAAAGGAGACCGCGGGAGGCCTTTATGTTTCGGCTGCTTCCGGCTGTTATATGATCGACATCCATACGGGTGAACTGATGCTGGTCTTTGACTGGAACGATACGGATGTCGGAAGACAGTATCTCGTCAATACGACGATCGTCCCGAAAAATGATAACGAATTCTATGCATGCTGCAGTTCCTACAATAACAATACCGGCGAATCGAAGACCTATCTCGTTCACCTGACACGGGCGGAGAAGAACCCGCATGCGGGAAAGAAGATCCTCGTGATCGGTGGATCTTTTTTTGCATTCCAGACGTCGCTTGTGGAATTTATAAGTTCATATAACAGTGATCCTTCGAACAGGTGCCGCGCGGTCTTTGCAGACTACTATGACGAGACGGTAACCAGCGAGAACGAGGCAGATATCACCCGGAAGGTCTATCTTGAGATCCTTTCCGGAGATGCTCCGGATATTCTCGTGAATTTCGGCAGTTTCTCTTCTTTCCAGACAGACAATGTCATGGTCGACATGAATAAGTATCTGGATGGAAAAGACGGCATCGACAGGAGCAAGTATTATGACAACATCTTCCGGGCGATGGAGAAGAACGGCGGACTCTACCACGTTCCGATCCGGTTCGACCTTTCCGGACTTCAGGTGAATACGGATCTGATCTCCAACAGGAACGGCTGGACGTTCGATGAGTTTGATGCAGCCGCATCTTCCATGCCTGAAAAAGTAAGCTTTATGGAAAGCATGAAGTACAGTGATTTTCTAAAGGTGCTCCTGACTACATCGATGAATGAATTCGTGGATTATGAGAAACGCAAAGTCGATTTTCAGAATGACACCATGAAGAAGTATCTGGAGATGACATCGAAATACGGTGTCAAAGAGATTCCTAAAGATGAGGGACAAAGTTATGACTATGAGAGTGACGGCACCTACTACGGCGGCAAAGACCTTACAGAGCTGAAATTCTCTAAGAGCTTGCTCGCTGTAAGAACTTCCGGAATCATGAATATAGATGATTTCTTCTCGAAGAAAGAATCCATGAGTATTCCTACGGCATTCCTCGGTTTTCCTTCTTCTGATAGCTCGGGAATGACGGTAGAGTGCCTGACATCGATCGGTATTGTACAGACGAGTGATTACAAGGATCTGGCCTGGGATCTGATCCGTTCCTACATGGAATACGCACTGGGTAACTCGTCCGCGGACATGGGTATTTCCACGAACCGGGAGGTTTTTGACAAGGAGGCCGCGGAAGCATTCCGGAAGAGAGAGGAATCCTATAAAGAGTTCGATGAGAAGAGAGAGGAACTGATCAAGACATATGGTGAAGGCGGTGTAACGATCGAACCTCTATATAGCAAGAGGATCACTCAGGCGGATGTCGATGAATTCCGGGCGATCGTTGAGAACGTTTCCCGTTCTTCTGCAATCGATGAAGCGGTCTTTAATGTCATCGCTGAAGAGGCGGCGGGTTATTTTGCCGGAGACCGGACAGAAGAAGATGTACTGAAAAATATCGAGAACCGGACGAAACTTATCGTATCGGAAACATAACGTAAACAAGCGTGAAAGATATAAGGAGGAGTGAAACGGTATGGCAAACGTTCACTTAAGAAACGGACGCAGGATACTGGCGTCCTTGATGGCAGTCTCGATGATCCTGCCTGTGGCGGGATGTAAGAAGTCCAAGAAAAAAGAAAAAGAAGGTCTTTATTCATCGGGAAGGGTGATCCAGGAATCGGACCCTTACTTTACTGCGGATGTGAAGAAGGTCAATATTCCGGTGGATACGGGTAAAAAAGTAGAGTTCCTTACCACCACTGACTGTACGTATACCGGAGATGTCGCAATCGTTGCTTATTCGATCGGCTATGAACTTCCGGAGGA
>JAEEWG010000016.1 GCA_016287245.1 Clostridia bacterium | reverse complement strand
CTTGAACAACCTACATTGTATCGGAAAGGTGATTATCTTTGTATAACATCTGTCGCGCACCCGCATAGCGGGTGGTTTTTTGTCTCGCACGCTTCGCGAGCTCGACGGAGTCACGACTCCCGTAAAATGAAAAAGGCTGTCTCGAAAGAGACAGCCTTTTCTTATCTGGCGCGCCCGGCAGAGATCGAATCCACAACCTTCTGATCCGTAGTCAGACACTCTATCCAGTTGAGCTACGGGCGCATATGATGTATGCCGTATGAACAGCATGATGTATTTTAGACCTAAGAACGGCGCTTGTCAATGGTCTTTCGAAACATTTCGTTCTTTTTCGGAAGAAGCCTTTTCCGAAAGCGGAAGCAGGATCTCGACGATGAACAGATCCTCTTTTACTTCGGCCGTGATCGATCCGCCCATACGCTCGACAAGGCCTTTGGCGATCGCAAGTCCCAGACCCGTAGAGGTGGAAGTCCTGGCCTTATCTCCCTTGTAGAAGCGGTCGAAGATCTGATCGACCTCGATGACCTCGCCCGGTTTTTTATCGTTGAAGCAGGAAAAATGGAGGTGGTTCTCCTTCTCTTCCAGTGAAAGGCCCAGTCGGCTGTGCCCGTGTACCAGGGCATTCTTGACGAGGTTCTGGACCACGCGGCGGAGCGCCACTTCGTTGGCCACGATCATCAGGTCCTCTTCACAGAAATTCACATCCGGTGTCAGGCCTCTTTTCTCAAAGTCCTCATAGAAAGCAAGGACCGTCTCACAGATACACTGGCGTCCGTCCATCGGGACCATGGCCAGTTCGTAGTTCTGATCCTGCATTTTCGTATAGGTGAAAAGTTCTTCAAGAAGTTCTTTGAGGCTCGAGATACGGTTCTGGATGATCTGCAGATAATGCTCTTTTTCCTCCGCGGAATCCGTCATGACCAGAAGCTGGACATATCCGTCAAGAGACGTCAGGGGCGTCCTGATATCGTGCGACAGATTCGCGATCGCTTCTTTAAGGTTATTCTCATTTTTCTCGATCGCGATCCGCTCTTCCTGATAACGGTTACAGATCTCGTTGATGCGCAGCACCAGTTCATTGATCTCTTTATACGGAATCTCGGAAGTCAGACGCTGATTGGAAGTATGCTTCTGCATCACTTCAAGCTGATGGCAGTTATTCCGGATCTGCATGCGATAGTGAAAAAGCGCGATAAATAGCGCAATCGCGATGATCGTTGCCAGGATCGCCCAGTAAAGCATCTGCTCTCCTCCTCTCTTCCGTTATTTCTGTCTTGCCCCGCCGGTAATGGACAGATAGTAGTCCTCCAGCGCTTCGTTCTTGACGGAAATACCTAATGTCTTGATGTTATTCTTCGCCAGTTCCAGGACGATCTCGCCGCTCTCGTCGAGGCGCTCGAAGATCTGGATCAGGCTGTTATCTAATACCTTATAGTTCTTAAAGCCCATCTTCTCGATGATGGTCACGGCCGCTGTGGCATCACTCGGGCGAAGCTCGATACGCTCGCTGCATCTCTGAAGCAGTTCCTGATGGGTAAATTCGTCGATAAGCTGGCCGTTGTGGATAATGCCGTATCTCGTCGCGATCTTCGACAGCTCCTCAAGGATATGCGAAGAGATCAGGATCGTGATGTTTCTTTCGGTATTGAGCCTTAAGATCAGATCACGGATCTCCACGATGCCCTGCGGATCGAGACCGTTGATCGGCTCATCCAGCAAAAGAAGGTCAGGGTGTCCCACCAGCGAAAGTGCGATGCCAAGGCGCTGTTTCATACCCATGGAAAAACGCTTGACGGGGAGTTTTCCCACGCCTTCCAGGCCCACTTCGGAAAGAAGCTCATTAAGGAAATTGTCGTCGTTCATGCCCATCATGAGGGCTTTGACTTTCATATTCTCAAAAGCGGACAGATTCAGAAGAAGTCCCGGGCTTTCGATCAGCACGCCGATGCGGTCACGCATATTCGCCGTCTTTTTTTCTGATTCTCCGAATATGCGGAAAGAACCTTCTGTCGGACGCGCAAGTCCCGCCAGCATCTTAAGAAGCGTCGTCTTACCGGCGGCATTTCTTCCGATCAGGCCGTAGATCTCGCCCTGCTTGAGTTTGATGGACACATGATCGACCGCTGTGATCGATCCGTATACTTTAGTGATGTTATCAGTTTCCAGTAAATATTCCACATTTGCTCCTTCGGGTCAGATCCCGCATGATGTCCTCTCGAACAATTATAATGCAAGCCTTCGGAAATTGGAAATAGAACCCTGTCCTCCGGGGGGTAACGGGACAGGAATTCTATTCCAAGCTAAGGGGGTATTATGTTTCGAGGGTCATTCGAATTAATGAACATCTCTTCTCTGCTGGAGGATCATGCTGCCGCCTACAGTAACAATGATGTATACCACAGAGATCAGAGCGAAGATCATGATCGCCTTTGCACCGGCGCTCTCATGGTTAAAACTGAAATACACGCTGTCGTAGAAGATATCTGTCGGCAGGACCTTCGGGTTGGAGATGAACTTCTTTACGAGCATATCGAGAAGCATCTCGATCAGGTTCAGGATTCCCAGAGAAATGATCAGGGAGGCTACGACACCGCCCACAGAGCTGTTGAAGAGCGTGGTGAAGAAGAAGAAGATCGCGGAGAATGCTACTGCACCAAGATACATAAGTCCAAAAGACTTGAGCATCGGAGCAACTGCGCCGAAAGCGAAATTGTCGATGAACAGTGCACAAAGTCCGAGCATGATTGCATAGCCGATCAAAATAAGGCATGTCATGCCGATCACTGCGGAGATCCATCTGGCCAGTGTCTGCTTCCATCTGTTCTTGGTGATGCCGATGATGTTCTTATCAAATCCGGCCTTGTGCTCGGCGTTGACAAAGAGTACCACGAAGATCGCCAGGATCAAAAGGATATTGCTGTTCTGAAGGAAGGTCGATACTGACTGTACACCATCGAGTGTCTTAAATCCGAGTGAGGAAGATCCGCTTCCGTCAAACAGATTGAGCGGGTCATCCAGGAACATCTTCAGCGAACCGAACTGCATAAAACCGAAAACTGCGATGATGATAGCCATTACCCAAGTGGATACCGCACGGCTCATGCGGTACAGGTTCATTTTGATCAGATTAATCATTATTGCTTCCTCCTGTCAGCTGGAAGTAGTAGTCTTCCAGAGCTTCTGTCTTTACTGCGATCTCATTTGTCTGGATGTTTTCTCTGGCCAGTGCGACTGTGATGGCGCCACCTTCGTTTAATCTCTCATAGATATTGATGGCGTCATCCTTGACCTCGAGCTTCGAAAAGCCCATCATATTGAGCACTTCGAGAGTCTTTGCGATGTCGTTGGTACGCAGTTCGAGTCTTTCACAGCACTTGCTGAAGAGTTCTTCCTTGCTCTCTTCTTCCAGAAGTCTTCCTTCGTGGATAATGCCGTACTGTGTAGCTACCTTGGAAAGTTCATCAAGGATATGACTGGAGATCAGGATCGTGATCCCGCGGTCGTCGCAGAGGTGGTGAAGGATACTTCTCATTTCCGCGATACCCTGCGGATCCAGACCGTTGATCGGTTCGTCCAGGATCAGGAGTTCCGGCTGATTCACAAGTGCCATCGCAATACCGAGGCGCTGCTTCATGCCGAGGGAGAATTGCTTTGCTTTCTTCTTACCGGTATCGGAAAGACCCACTTCAGAAAGAAGTCCTCTTAAGTAATTATCGTCCTTGATGCCGAGAGCGATCGCCTTCGTCTTTAAGTTCTGGAAAGCAGTCATGTTCGGGTAAAGACCGGGAGCTTCGATCAGGATGCCTACCTTCGGCATCATCTGCTCTGTCGTCTCCCCGTTTCTTCCGTGGATCTCAAAGGATCCGGAAGACGGACGGGAAAGACCGCCGATCATCTTCATCAAAGTGGTTTTGCCGGCACCGTTTCTGCCGATCAGACCATAGATGCCTCCGCGCTGTACGTGGATGGACACTTCGTTGGCTGCATTGTATTTGCCATACGTTTTGGTCAGTTCATTAGTCGTAAGAATGTAATCCATTGTTGTCTCCTCCTTTTGCTTACAGATTCATTCTAGAAAATAAATCCTAATCAATCGCCAAGGAGAAGTTTAGTATTCAACAAGAATTGTTTAAGAAAATGTTAAGTGCTTCAGGTGCGCACGTCCTTCTTTTCCGAGAAATAGATCGTAAGACCCAAAGCCAGCGCCAGATAGACCAAAGAGACGATCACAGTCCTGATCTGATCGCCTGCGCCCATACTTCCTCTATAGGATACAAATACATTATCCAGACAGTAATCCGAGATGCGGAAATACGATGCGGTTCCTGCCATGACCTGAGTCATTTCTTTAGCGGAAGCTCCGCCGATCCTTGCAATCAGAAGGTCCAAAAGTCTTTCACCTGTGACAAAGATACCTGTCGCAATCAGTATTCCCATGATCATACCCGCTGCCGGACTCTTCAGAAGCGAAGTAATAAAGAAGACCATGGTGCAAAGCGAGATCAGGCAGATATAACTTATGAAAAAGCCGAGAATATATTCATCCCATGCTTCTGCGCAGAAAGGACGAAGGAAAAGTGCAGAAGATAAAAGGCCGAAACCCGAGCAGACGATATATACGCCGCTTATGCAGGTCACCATCGCCAGCCATTTCCCCATAACAAGCTCTGTTTTCTTTTTAAATAGGCAATACGTGTTCTTGGCAAATCCCCATGTAAAATCGCAATTGGTCAGGATCACGCAGAAGATCGCGATCAGGATAAGAAGAGCATCGTTGCTCTGAATAAACAGATAGTGGGCATCCGCCGGATAAAGCCGAAGCCCTTCTCCATTCATGGAAACAGAAATAGCGTCCGCCATGAACGTAAACGGATTGTTATAGATGAAAATGAAAAGTCCCAGTGACAAAAGCATGAATGCGGCCAGAACAATGCCCATGACCCATGTCGATGTGGCTTTGGAAACACGATACATATGCATACGGAAGATATTAAACATTCGGAACACCTCCTGTCAGACGGAAGTAATAGTCTTCGAGGGACTGTCCTTCGATCCTCATCTCCAGCGTCTGAATATTCTGCTGGGCCAGTGCAAGAGAGATCGCACCGCCTTCTTCCACCCGATCATGGATCTCGAAGTGGTCGCCCGCATCCCTGTAATTCACGATACCTAAAGAAGTGAATACTTCGGCGGATTTTGCCGGATCACTCGTCTTCAGGAAAAGATACGGCCGGCAGCGGGACGCAAGTTCTTCGTTCGTTGCCTCGTCGAGGAGTACGCCTTCGTGGATGATGCCGTAGCGGTCAGCCACCTTGGAGAGTTCCTCGAGGATATGACTCGAAATGATGATCGAGATGTGTCTTTCCTTACAGAGTCTGTGGATAAGATTTCTCACTTCTGCGATACCCTGCGGATCTAGGCCGTTGATCGGCTCATCGAGCAGAAGGAGTTCAGGCGAATTGACCATGGCGATGGCAATACCAAGACGCTGGCGCATACCTAAGGAAAAATACTTCACGGGCTTATTCCCGACGTTGGGAAGTCCGACAAAATTCAGAAGGTCGTTAAGATATGCGTCATTTTTTACGCCGCAGGCAATGGCCCGGGCCTTGAGATTACGGAAAGCGGAAAGATTCTGAAAGACGCCCGGATCTTCGATCAGGACACCGATCTTCTTCATCATGTCATCAGAAGATTCTCCATTGGCACCGATGATCGAGTAGGTGCCGGATGTCGGATGAGCGAGCCCTGCGATCATCTTAAGAAGCGTCGTCTTTCCGGCGCCGTTTCTACCGATCAGGCCATATACCTCGCCTCTTTCCACATGGATCGAGACATTGTTTACGGCGTTTTTGCTTCCATACGTCTTCGTAATTTTATCCGTCGTAAGGATAAGGCTCATTTTACACTCACTCCTTTATTTTGCGAGTTTATATCCGATTCCCCATACCGTTTCGATAAATTCGGTATCAGTAAACTCTTTTAATTTCTTTCTTATATTACTGATATGCACATTGATGGTCTTATCCTCACCGATATAGATCTCATTCCATGCGCAGTCGTAGATATCCTGCTTCGTGAAGACACGCTTCGGGTGCGATACCAAAAGCGCGAGGATCTGGAACTCTCTTTTCGTCAGCTGCACTTCCTGATCGTTGACCATAACAGTGAAAGACGTCTCGTCGAGTGTCAGTTCCTTATATGTGAGCTGTCCTCCGGTCGCTTCCCCGCTCTTCTGGGAAACACGGCGGATCTGTACAGCCACTCTCGCCAGAAGCTCCGGGATCTCAAAAGGCTTCGTGATATAGTCTTCCGCACCGGTCGTCAGCATCTGCACTTTCGTGTCCATCTCATCTTTTGCGGATACGACGATGACCGGCGTATCCTTGATCGCCTTCATCTTCGGGAAAAGCTCATCTCCGCAAAGTCCCGGCAGCATCATGTCCATCAGGACCAGATCATAATCTTCTTTTTCATAATAAAGGAGGGCCTCCGTACCGGAGAATGCCTGCTTGCACTCGTAGCCCGCCTTCTTCAACGCATCTGCCATCAGATGGTTGATCTCTGTATTGTCCTCAATGATCAAAATCTTCTTCATATGCTATACCCTCATTTATTCACTTTTTTAATCATACCATACTTTTGCGCAATATGACTTTTCTGGTAGGAAAAACCATGGTATTGGTGGTATACTTCGTAGGAAAGAAAGGCAGGAACACATATGCAGTTTGAGGAAAGCACCGGAAGGCTTCTGATTCCGGGTCTGTTTAACACCCGCGATCTCGGAGGCATGAAGACAAAAAGCGGAAGGATTACCGCATTTCACCATCTCATCCGTTCTGATGCACTCGACCATCTTAAGGAGCCATACATCACCGAACTTTCCTCTTTCGGAGTATCCGTGATCATTGACCTTCGTTCCCAAGAAGAAGCAGAAGCTCATCCGGATACGCTCCGGGACGATCCGCGCTTTACCTACTACAACATACCGCTTCTTCGCGTAAACGCGGATGATATGAATAATCAGGTCATTTCTGACTGCATCAATTCTTCTCTCGGAGATCTTTATATCTGGATGTTTCAAAACAGCAGACCCTACTTCGCCGAGGTCCTCCGGACGATCCGGAAGGAAAAGGACAGGACCATTCTTTTCCATTGCGCGCACGGCAAAGACCGGACCGGTCTGATCGCCGCCATTTTCTATCTTCTCTTGGGCGTTGACCGAAAGGACATCATCAGCAATTACGCCATCTCTTATACCTATGTAAAAGAACTCGTCGCCCCACTGATCCGGAAAAACGATCCGCGTGTGCATCACATCTATCGAAGCGATGCGAAAAACATGGAGATGCTTCTTTCCTATCTGGATAAGGAATACGACGGGGATATCCGGAAGTTTCTTTCGCTGTGCGGTCTTTCCGAAGAAGAGATCGCTTCTCTTACTTCTATTCTTCTTTAAGAACCTTCGTGAAGCCTTGAGAGGATCATGGTACTGATCGGCACACTGCCGTCTTTATTGGCATGATCTCTGTCGAGGTCAATGGTGAGCCGGTAAAGATCGTTATCGATCGAGAGCTCCAGCACAAATCCCGTCTCATCGGCAAACGGATATCTCGTCAGGATATCCCATGACGTCTGGTTGACGCGAAGAGACGCGCCGATGCCGGCTGCCTCGGAATCCCAGATACGGAAACGTGTATACGTTCCCTCCCAGTCATCTTCGCCGTGGTAGACGCCATAGACCGTGATGGTGAACCCGCTGTAGCGGATAAGGATATTTCTTCTTCCGTTTTCGTTGTCAAAAGATCCGTCCATGACCGGGCCGCAGGAGATCGTGATCGGGTCTCCGAAAAGATTGGTAAGCTGGCTCGGAGCCGCATGCTCACCGATACGTACCGTACGCCGGCCGTTGTAATACAGATAAAGGTCGGCCGTGCGAAGCTCACTCTCGATCGGATCGACCACAGAGATCTTATCGTCCGAATCCGAACGGAAACGTACCTGTCTGACGCTCGTCTGCAGCTGCGTATCAAGGACTTCCGGCTGGAGGTAAACGAGATTGGACGCATCGATCGAGATCATCTCATACTCGCTGTACTTCGACTTGACGTTATGTGAGTAAAAACGGATCATCTCCTTGGCTTTTTCCTTCAGCACATCTCTTGATTCCGGAAGAGGTTCCGGCACTTCCGTAAACGAAAGAAGCGAGATGACGTCCGTGACGTTTTCATTGGCATAGGCTTCGAAATAGTTGACGGAGAACGCATAGAGCTTCAGGCAGCTCAGGATCCACGGACGGCTTAAGTACACACTTCCGTCATCCATCGTCTGAAGATAGAAAAGAAGCGGTGTCCCCGACACTCTCTCCCCGGTCGTCGTGACCTGCACCGGGATACATCCCCGGATAAGTCTTCCATATTCTTCCGTATCATTGGAAAGCATGGCAGAAAGAAGATCGTCCTTCTCTTTCCCCTGGACGATATCGAAGGAGACCACGCGGCTAGATCTGGGCATCATATTCTGGAGGATGCGGATATATTCGTAGTATTCGGAATAAGAAAGTCCGTCCTTCTGCTCTTCGGGAATACGGTTAAAGTACTGCTCCGACTCATTGATATCCTGAATGGAGTCCACGACGAGACGCGCCAGTTCCGGCACATCGACCTTTTTCTTCTGAAACCTTGTACGGGAACAGGAAGTAAGTACGGAGGCCATCAAACAGCAAACGATCAGAAGCGACCAGGATCGCACAGCAGAACGTCTATGCTTTTTTGAGGCAATACCCGTCATTACGTCTGATCCTTTCTTCTCTGTCTGACTGCTTCAAAAACTACGATCCCCGCGGCTACGGCGGCGTTTAAACTATTTACGGATCCGGCCATCGGGATCGATAGCAGGAAGTCACACTTTTCCCTAATGTTCTTATTCATGCCTTCGCCTTCACTTCCGATGACGATGGCCATCGGGCCGGACCAGACATCGTCGAAGTACTGGTTTGTACCTTCCGCGTCTGTGCCTGCGATCCAGAAGCCCTTCTCCTTCAGTTCCAGGATCGTTCTGGAAAGATTCGTGACACGGGCGACAGGCACATATTCGATCGCGCCGGCAGAAGCCTTGGCGACCATAGAATCCAGACCGATGGAGCGGTGCTGCGGAATGATGACGCCCGTGACACCGGCAGCATCTGCGATACGGAGGATCGAGCCCAGGTTATAGGCGTCCTTCAGTTCATCGAGGATCAGAAGAAGCGGTGCTTCCCCCTTTTCTTCGGCGATCTTCAGCATATCATCGATCTCCACATATTCGTGGCTTGCGGCCTGGGCGATCACACCCTGATGGTTATGTGTCTGGGACATATCATCGAGATTGATCTTCGGCACTTCCATGATCGGGATACGAAGATCCTTGGCCATGTTGATGATTCTTGCCAGCGTCGGATCCGGACGGGCATTGTCCGTTCTTTTCGCTACAAAGAGCTTGTTGATGGTGCGTCCGGCGCGCATAGCTTCCAGCACCGGGTTTCTGCCCTCGATACGGTCATCGGTCGGCTCATTCTCCTGTGCTTTCGGAAGATTTCTGATAAATGATTCCGCCGAAGGAAGGGCCTTGCGGTCCATTCCCATCGGTTTCTTACGATCATTTCTATTTTGTCTCGGGCCTTTCGGTCCAGGCATCTTCGTTCCCATCGAACTCTCCTTATGTCGTCTCCTCGAGGATACTTAAGATCCTTCTGATCAGTTCTTCCATTCGTTCTTCTTTTCCCGCCAGATACAGGTAGCCGATCAGGGTCTCAAGCCCCGTCGCGTACTTATAATCAGCCGGGCTGGCATTCTTCGCCATACTGCCCTGATGTCCGTTCTTTCCTCTTCGAAAGACATTCTGTTCTTCCTCGGAAAGTTCGTCGTGAAGGACCCGGATCGCCTGGGCCTGTGCGGGTGCGCTTACATAGTGCACCGCTTTTTTATGGAGGACACCGGACTGTCCGCCGAAGCGTGACACGATATGCATCCTCACATAGAGCTCATATACGGCATCCCCCACATACGCCAGAACGGAGGTCGGGACCTCTCTTATGTCCTCCGGCGGGATCGGGATCATCATTTCTTCGTCACCTGCGGACCCTGCGGAGTATCCTTGATCTGGTAACCCATCTCGGAGACCTGATCACGGAGTGCATCGGCTCTGGCAAAGTCCTTATTCTTCTTCGCTTCCACGCGCTGGTTTACAAGGTCCATGACCTCGGAAGGAATGCCGCTGTCCTTGTTAAGGATCTCACGGATCTCCAGGCCCAGAACCCCCATCAGTTCGCAGATCATGTCAGCGGCCGCCTTGATGGAAGCAGCAGAAACATCCTTTGCAGTCAGATGTGTGTTCAGGACACGTACCAGTTCATAGATCGAAGTGATCGCATCTGCGGTATTCATGTCATCGTCCATGCGGGCAATGAAGGATTCCTTTGCCTCAGAAACTGCATCGGCCAGTTCTTTTTCCGCATCGGCATTCGGGGAAAGACCTGCTTCTTGCTCATGGCTTAAGATGAAGTCAGAGGTCTCCACCGCTGTCGAGATACGCTCAAGGCCGTTCTGTGCGGACTTCAAAAGCTCATCCGAGAAATTGATCGGCATTCTGTAGTGACCGGACAGGATGAAGAAGCGGATGACTTCGTACGGGAACTTCTCGACGATATCACGGACCGTGAAGAAGTTGCCGAGAGACTTACTCATCTTCTCGTTATCGACGTTCACGAATGCATTGTGCATCCAGTAATGCGCGAACGGGCAGCCGTTTGCCGCCTCGCTCTGGGCGATCTCGTTCTCATGGTGCGGGAAGATAAGATCCTGTCCGCCGCCATGGATATCGATAGTCTTGCCAAGGTACTTTCTGTTCATGGCCGAGCACTCGATGTGCCAGCCCGGACGGCCCTCGCCCCACGGAGAATCCCAAAACGGTTCGCCTTCCTTCTTAAACTTCCAGATCGCAAAGTCCGCCGGATTTCTCTTACCTTCGAAGGAAGCTCCGCGCTCACCTGCACCGGCTACGAGGTCCTCGAGGTTGTAGTGCGACAGCTTGCCGTATTCCTTGAACTTCGGCACTTCGAAATACACACCGTCTCCCTCGATGATGTAGGCATAGCCCTTATCCATCAGGTCGGTGATCAGGGCGATGATCTCATCCATCGTCTCGGTCGCTCTCGGCTGATAGGTCGGGCGCTTGATCCCGAGGGCATCTGCATCCTTATAGTACTCAGCGATATAGCGGTCTGCGATCTCCTTTACCGTAGTGCCTTCTTCGTTGGCGCGCTTGATCATCTTATCGTCGATGTCGGTAAAGTTCTGGCAGAACGTGACGTCGTATCCTCTGTACTCGAGGTAACGGCGAAGGGTATCAAAGGTTACGAACGGGCGGGCATTCCCCAGATGAAAGTAGTTATAGACCGTCGGGCCGCAGGCATAAAGCTTGACCTTGCCTTCTTCCATCGGGACAAACTCTTCCTTCATTCGTGTGAGTGTATTAAAAATCTTCATGTTGTTTTCTCCTATATGACATAGTCTTCATACGTGTCTTCCGGGAGCTCCGTTTCCGGGTGCTGGTGCTTCACAGCCTGTTCCAGCGCCTCCACATGACGCGCAAGACGACGGATTTCTGATTCAAGCGGATCTTCCATAGTCGGGTGGTCCAGCTCGTCCGCGTGATTGACAGGCTGTCCCTGCATGCGGACTACTTTTCCCGGAACACCGACTACCGTGGCTTCCGCGGGCACGTCGTGCAGCACAACGGCATTTGCACCGATACGGGCATTATCACCGATCGTGACGGGACCCAGTATCTTTGCGCCGGCACCGATGAGCACATCGTTACCGAGAGTCGGATGACGCTTTCCTTTACCATGGCCGGTACCACCGAGCGTCACGCCATGGTAGATCGTACAGTTATCACCGATCTCGGCTGTCTCACCGACGACGATCCCCATGCCGTGGTCGATGAAGAGCCCTTTCCCGATCTTCGCACCGGGATGGATCTCAATGCCCGTACAGGTCCGGCCGAACTGCGAGTTCCATCTAGCCAGCCCGTAAAGGTGGATCTTGTAGAAGAAATGACTTACTCGGTGAAAAACTAAAGCGTGGAAGCCGGGGTAAAGAAGGATAACCGAAAGCACGCCCCGCGCTGCAGGGTCACGCTTGGCAATCTGTTTTGCGTCTTTAAATAGCCCCATCTTACTTCCTGTATCAACACAATAATAAAAGCCCAAAACCGCGCCCACTTTTGACACCTAGCGATCGCCAGGTGGGTATCCTGCGGCAGTCTAAGATCTTCCTCTCGGGAGCGCTTCCCTAAAGAAGCGGTAAGGCTTGATCGTCTCTGCACCGACACCGGATTCCCGATTATGTCATGAAGGTTCAAAAACATGAGCATCAGCTTTAGGTTGTCTTTATTATACCAGTATATCTATTAAAAGGGAAGGAAAAGCCATTACCAAAGTGTAACAATTCTACGTCTTTATGCTTTCGATTTTTCTGGAAATTCAACACATTTTGAGGATATGAAGAAGCGCCGCTCCCGAAAGCTCAGAAGCGGCGCCATTTGATCAGTTTTTAGTATCTTTGCTGAAAGATCTCTATCAGACCTTCTTGATGCTATCGAAGAAGACAGTCAGTTTCGCATCCAGAGTCTTGGCCTGTGTTGCTGTGGCATATTGGTCTGTCATCGCCATGAAGTAATACATATCGTATGTTTTCGTATCGTAGTATCCGACGAATCTTACTTTTCCGCAGGAATCAGAAGCACTGAGCGAAAAATCAACGAACTGCATTCCGTAAACAGTACTCTTGGTGTAGGAATCCATGGAATATCCGCCCATTCCCATAAGTGCGGCAAGTACACCGACCTCACTGTAGAAATCGAAATCATCCGGATCCTTATCGCTTTCTTCAAAGGATTTCTTTACGTTCTGATGTACCGCAGCGATCCTTCCTGCCGGATCATTGAATATGAAAGCATATTCTCCGGTCTTCGCATCTGATTCAGTCTCCACTTCCCATTTCACGTGAGCCTGGAAAGTAAAGCAGCCAAGCTTATAGGTCTTGTACATGGTCTTCTTTCCATAGACATAGGAAGCTGTTCCGCCGACGATCATATTGCCGCTGGCATCCTTGTGATACGGGAATACCCAGTAGAAGGTGTATTCTTTTTCCGAAGCTTTTGTATCTGTCCAGAAAGTATTGGACGTCATGCCCTTATATCCGTAAGCGCCGGAGTCTGTTTTGCCGTAGATCAGGTAACCGTCTGCCGTATCTACCTTCTGCCAGGTAAGCTTTACGCCGTCAGCACCCGAGGTGGCACGAAGATATGTAACCGCCGGGCAGATACCCTTGGCATACACATATTTTTCGCAGGCTCCTGCGATCATCTTGCCATTGCTGTCCTTTACATATGCAAATACGAAATAGTAATTGTAATCGGAATCGAGTGCCTTGGTGTCCGTAAACGTCGTACCCTTTGTCGTCATGCCGACATAACCGTAAGTGCCTGACTTCTGGGCATATACGAGATAGCCTTCCGCACCGGATACAGCGCTCCATGTCAACTTGACTCTGTTCTTACCTGCAGGAGCTGCCTTAAGTCCCGTGACCGTGCCCGGCTTGGAAACAGCTGCCGCCTGTGCTACGGTAAGTTCCGCATCGGCGATCTTAACAACAGTCGCCGGAGCTAACGCAAAAGATGCCATGCAGCTTAAGCATACCAGTCCGGCCGCAAATGAAAGTAAACGTTTTTTCATAGGGTGTCCTCCTCTTATCCCATCTGAATTGATTTTCCTTATGCCATTATATCAAGAATGTTTTCGGATTAAAACGCTCTGTCACCACTTTAGGAGAAGCAAAAAGAAGCGCCGTCTCCGAAATAGCAGAGACGGCGCCGTTTTTCAGTCTGCTTTAACCAATATCGGGCTTATGCCTTCTTGATGCTGGCGAAAAGAACGTCAAGCTGTTTGTTAAATGCAGCAATGTCGGCCGCTTTAGCGGAAGCATTCGTCTTGCTCTGGAATTCATATAAGAATCCTGTCTTGAGATCATAATAAAAACGTATATGACCCGTGGCCACTGCACTCGAATTCGATCCATTTACGGAATCGATGTACTCAAACTTATAGTCATACCATTTCAGATCTCCTGACTTCCCGCTTCCTTTGCTGGTAAACTTGAAATCCTTGTCGGCATACCCACCCTCAATCAATTGCATATATGTTTTGACATAATTATCGATATTATAAGACGCCGCCTTACTCGGATCTTCGAGCTTTTCAAAGTAGATGAAAATGTCACCTGCATTGTTTTTGTCAAAATACATGCAGAAATAATGATCCGAAGTATTATCCTCGCTCGGATAGAAATCCCATTCTGTAGCGTAAGAGTACGTCAGTGAACCGACTTTTCTTGTCGCATACTGAGCAACAGACTTCTTAGAATACACATAAGATCCGGTTCCGCCAACGACCATATTGCCACTGGCATCCTTGTGATATGCGAATACCCAGTAGAAACTGTATTCATTCGACGGAGCCTTTGTATCGGTCCAGGTATTTCCTGTCACTACGGTCTTGTAACCATACGTGCCGGAAGCAGTCTTACCATAGATCAGGTAACCGGCCGCTGTACTTACCTTCGTCCAGGTGAGCTTAACTCCGGAAGTGGTAGATGTGGCCTTAAGACCGGAAACTGCCGGACAGATGCCTTTGGCATAGACATACTTCTGGCAGCCACCTGCGATCATCTTGCCTGCGGAATCCTTTACATAAGCGAATACCCAATAGTAGTTGTAATCACCATCGAGAGCCTTTGTATCGGTAAAAGTAGTTGTCGATCCAGACGATGTCATGCCGACATAAGCGTATTTGCCGGACTTCTGAGCATATACGAGATAGCCCTGCGCACCGGATACTGCACTCCATGTCAGTTTGACTCTGTTCTTGCCGGCCGGAGCTGCCTTCAGGCCCGTGACGTTACCCGGCTTAGTAACTGCAGCCTGTGCCACGGTAAGCTGTGCATCAACACTCTTCAAAGAAGCTGCAGGAGCTGCAAAAGAAGTGAGACAGCAGAGGCAAAGAAGACCGGCTGCAAATGAGATCAATCGTTTCTTCATGTAATAATCCTCCCCATTACATCAGTGTATATCAGTAATTATATCAAGAATGGTTTCGAATTAGAAGAAGCGATCGGTACAAATCGTTTCATGTTCTGTGCGTCGCAGAAACAACACACAGGATCTCGGCCGCCCCGCTCTCCTTCAGGATCCGGGCGGCTTCGTGAAGCGTCGAACCGGTCGTCAGAATGTCATCGACAAGAAGGATATTCCATCCCGTGATATCCCATTCCGGATCCACGGCAAAAGCTCCCTTCACGTTCTCCTGTCTTTCCGCCGGCTCAGAGAATCTACTCTGCTGATGCGTGTGCCGGGTCCTTCGTATAACATTGTTACACAGTGGTATGTCAAGGTGCCGGCAAAGCCCTTCTGCCAGTACTTCCGCCTGATTAAAGCCTCGCGTTTCCCTTCGTTTTTCAGAAAGCGGAACAGGCACGACTGCATCCCACTTTACGGGAAGGTCTTTGGAAAATTCCATGCCCATCAGTTCCGAGATCAGCTCTCCTCCGTATCTTCTCGAGCGGAATTTTAAGTCCTTCAGGATCGAGGTAACCGGCATATCATAACGAAACAGCGCCCACGCGAAAAGATCCGGTACCGGATCTCCCTCATAAGGATCGGACAGACAGGGAAACCATCTTTCGGAGGATCTTCGTACCGGAAGCTTGGAAAGGCAGCTGTTGCAGATCTGAAGATCCTTCGTTTTCACACTGCAGTTATGGCCGGATGACAGTACTTTTCCGCAGGTCATGCAGACATTGGGGAAGAAAAAACGTAAAGTGGTGCCAAGAAGGCTTCGGACAGAGGCGGTTTCCATATGCTCCTCCTTACTCGGAAAGGAAGATAGATAGCGCTGTCTTTCTCGTTTCCGAATACTGCGAGCGGATCATGTAGGTAAGCGTCTTCTCATCTCCGATGATCCAGAGTTCCTCCTTCGCTCTTGTGACCGCCGTATAAAGGAGGTTTCTGTTAAAGATCGGGCTTCTTTCGGACGGCAGGACCAGAAGCACTTTCGGCCACTCCCCTCCCTGGGATTTATGCACGGTAAGCGCATACGCAAGTTCCAGGTCGGTCAGGCTCTTTACCGGATAGGCCGCTCTTCTTCCGTCGTCGAAAAGGATATCGAGCGGAAATTCCGACAGGGCTTCGAGGTCTCGAACATAGCCGATATCGCCGTTAAAGACACCTTCTCCTTCCGAACCGTCCGCCTCTTTACAAAGAAGCCGGTAATCGTTTCGGATCTGGATGACGCGGTCGTCTTTTGCAAATTTCCGGGTCACCCCTTCCTTGATGCGGATCGTTGCCGGGCGGATGCCTTTTCGGTTGCAATTGCTCTTTTGCAGCATCTCGTTGATGGAGTCTGTACTGACCGGCCCGTTTCGTCTCGGACAGAGGATCGCCATCTTCCGCCAGGCATCGACATGCCCGTCCGGATTATTCTCCCGCACCCATTTGGCGACTTCGGCGAGCATCTCGCTCTGCGGGCAGGAGATCAGATGGATATCGGAATCATCCTTTGGAAATTCCATGTTCTCGCCATGCAGAATAAGGGATGCGTTTTTTACGATCATGCTGTCGTGGATCTGGCGGAAATTCTCCAGAAGGGTATATGTCGGGACTTTTTTCGAGCCGATCAGATCCGAAAGGACGCGCCCTGCACCGACGGATGGAAGCTGGTGGGAGTCCCCGACGAGTATCACGATCGCATCGTCGTTGATCGCTTCGAGGAACGATGCGAAGATCACGGCGTCGATCATGCTGGCCTCATCCACGAGGAAGACTTTCCCTGGATGGTGATTGTCTTTTGTGAAAAAGAAGAAAGAGCGGTCTGTCTCTTCATCATAAGTCGCGCCGAGAAGACGGTGCAGTGTCTGTGCGACAGAATGCGTCACTTCAGAAAGGCGCTTCGCCGCTTTTCCCGTCGGCGCGCAGCAGAATACCTTATCCGGAAAAAGGTTCAAATAGTACTGGTAAATGACGCGAAGGATCGTGGTCTTTCCCGTTCCCGGGCCGCCGTCCACGACGACAAAATTCTTCGTCAGGACCTTTTCGACCACCGCCTGCTGATCGGAAGAAAGCTTGAACTTCTCGCCGATCTGTGACCACTTCATCACGCGTTCGAGACAGTCTTTATTTACGCTTCTGTCTGCGCCGCCGATATGGATCCGGTGGGCGATCGCCGCCTCTGCGCGGATCGCTTTATCGTCCGCGACCCACACGTCTTTTCCCGAAGAGATGGCGCGCTCGAATTTCTTATAAAAGTGCAGTTTCGATTTTTCTTCATCCCAGTAGCAGAGGGCGATCTTTTCTTCGTCCATCTGCTCCTGAAACCAGCGGGGAACGATCCCCTGGATGAAGGTCTTTCTGTATTCGTTACAGGCCGGAGTGTCCTTATAATCGCAGAAGATGCAGGGCGTCTTGAAGTCGCAGGAATTCGCGGCCGCACGGAGGATCCGTGCCGCCTCTTCTTTCCATATCGACATCGGCAGAAAGGTGTGCCCGTTCTTTCCGAGGATCCTCTCAAACGAGCGCATCAATTCGTCCGTGACAAAATGATCCAGACACATCCCTTCCATAGAACGTCTCCTGCTGATTTCTTCTTAAAATGTGCGGTCTGCTTTAGATTCCTGCTTTTTCTTTCAGGATCTGTGCCTTATCGGTCTTCTCCCACGGGAAGCCGGCGTCGTTTCTTCCGAAGTGACCATAGGCCGCTGTCGCCTTATAGATCGGACGGCGCAGATCGAGGTCTCTGATGATGGCTGCCGGGCGAAGGTCGAAGACTTCCTCGACGATCTTCGTGATCTGCTCATCCGCGATCTTTCCGGAACCGAAGGTATCTACCATGACGGAGACCGGACGGGCTACGCCGATGGCATATGCGAACTGGATCTCGCACTCTTCAGCAATTCCGGATGCTACGATATTCTTCGCAATATAACGGGCCATATATGCTGCGGAACGGTCCACTTTCGTCGGATCTTTTCCGGAGAAAGCACCGCCGCCGTGACGGGCATATCCGCCGTAGGTATCTACGATGATCTTTCTTCCCGTAAGTCCGCTGTCTCCCTGCGGTCCGCCGATGACGAAACGTCCGGTCGGGTTGATGAAGATCTTGGTATTCTCATCTACATATTCCTTCGGAAGGATCGGGAAGATGACCAGTTCTTTTACCTTGGAAGAAAGTTCTTCATAGGTAACATCCGCCGTGTGCTGGGTCGAAATAACAACAGCCTCGATGCGCTTCGGTGTTCTGCCGTCGTACTCGATGGTGACCTGGCTCTTTCCGTCCGGACGGAGGAAATCCACAAGTCCTTCTTTTCGGACTTCGGTCAGGCAGCGTGTCAGCTTATGCGCCAGAGAGATCGGAAGCGGCATAAACTCCTCGGTGTCGTTGTTGGCATAACCGAACATCATGCCCTGATCGCCGGCACCGGTGTCGAGCTCGCTTTCATCCTGATGCTCTCTCTTTTCGAGGGAGCAGTTTACACCCTGGGCAATATCCGGGGACTGCTCGTCGATGGATGTCAGGATCGCGCATGTCTTATAGTCGAATCCGGAATCGGAACCGTCGTAGCCGATCTCCTTTACGGTATCTCTTACGATCGACGGAATGTCAACATAGGCACTCGTGGTGATCTCACCCATAACGAAGACCATACCGGTCGTACATGTGGTCTCGCAGGCGACACGCGCCTTCGGGTCATCTGTCAGGATCGCGTCGAGAACAGCATCCGAGATCTGGTCGCAGATCTTGTCCGGATGACCCTCCGTTACGGATTCTGAAGTAAAAAGCCATTTTCCCTGTCTGTTTCTGTCCATAATTGAACCTCCATATAAAAAATCAACCTTTCCCGAAATGTTCAGAGGAAAGGTTACGATATCATTTAACTATCCTCATCTTTCAGGTCACACCTGCTGGACTTGGCACCGCTGCATTACCGCGGTTGCCGGACTTCATAGGGCCAGTTCCCTCCGTCACTCTTGATAAGAGATGCATTTCAATTAGATTGTGCTCAAATGATACCATTGATGTTTTCACTTGACAAGGTGTTTTTTCTCGAAAAGATCCGTTGAAATTTTCTTCCTTCGGCCCCGCAGGGCTTAGCGCCGCAAAAGTCGTAATCATCGTCGTTTTTGTCGTTATTTGTCGAGTTTTCTTTTCGTTTTTTCTGCTTTAATGGTCCTACACAAACGAAAGGAGATGCTCTTGGAAAATGACCCGGACGATTGCCATTATCGATGCTGATTTCTGCTTTACTTCTCTTCTGATCTCACGTCTTCGGAAATACCTTCCAGATTTTCTGGCATTTCCTGTTTCCCGGGATGTGATCCTTTCGCATCCGAGTCTTCTTCTGGATAACGATTTCGTTTTATATAACCAGCACGAGATCTCCCAAAAAGAGGTCCTCCAACATTGTGCACCCGAATGTACCCCGGCTTTGATCCCCCTTCTTTCTGAAACAGAGCCGAATCCCCCCAAAGATGTTCTGATGCTGGTGCACGAAGTGGAGTCTCGCGCGGGATTAGGGAGGATCCCCCTTTCAAAGGAATCCTCCGTGCAGACATGCCTCACCCTTTCCTTTGTCCCCCTCTTGGAAAGGGAGGCGCATGTCCTGCGTCAGATCGAACGGGCCCGGTCGGATTTTGCCCACATCATCCGGCTGGACATCATGCCCGGGATCCTGATGCCGCAGGATCCTCCTTCCTGGGTCATACCCGGCGGCAAGCAGAGCTGCGGGATCAGTAAGCTCCTCCAGCAGATGAAGAGGGGAAACCTTTCCCCTTCTTCGATCTCCTCCTTCCTGGAACCGGACCCCTACGGGGATCTGCGCTTCGGAAAGCCCGAACACTCGGACGATGTCATCACCTGTCATTCGAGAACGATTCTGACTTTGATCTCCCGCACCTACCAGTACCTTCGCTCACTAAAAGAGCCTTCCCTTCTGATCGTCGTCTGCGACGGGATCAGTTTCGTAAGGATGCGTACGCTCTGCAGAAGACTATCCCATCTGGAGATACTGACACCCATTCACCTGGAAAAAGACTACATGCTGTGCAATGAGATCGATATGCTGCAGAAAGAACACTGCGGCACATCACACATCGACTTTCCTTTTTCCCTCTCCGAGCCCTCTTTATGCAGGCTCTAAAAAGATGGGATCATCGTCTGGAAAGGAGGACCTGCCGCGGATCCGGCAGCTTAAAAATATATGGTAAAAACAAAAGAAAAGCAAAAGGAAAAAGAAGACATCTCTCTGTCAGAACTTACGACGATGATCCTTCAGGCGATGCATTCGTACGATGAAGTCTCAGACTCTACCTTCAAGGAGATCATCGCGGACATCATCAACTCTTCCGACAGATATTCCCGTCTTCCTCTCGAGGAGAAAAGAGACCTGGCTATCACGCTTTTTAACCGTATGCGGCGTCTGGATATCCTTCAGCCCCTGATGGATGATACGTCCGTGACGGAGATCATGGTGAACGGGCCGGAGCATATCTTCTACGAAAAAGGCGGACGTCTTTTCGCTTCGGAATTGAAATTTGAAAGCAGTTCCTCATTAGAGCAGCTGATCCTTCACTTTTTCTCCACCGCCAACCGTCCATTAAACGAAGCGTTTCCTATTGCGGATCTTCGTCTTCCCGACGGCTCCCGTGCCAACGCGGTCCTCCCTCCTATCGCTCCGGACGGCCCGATCTTCACGATACGAAAGTTCACGGGCGTCCGGCCTGACATTTATTCTCTCATGAAGACCGGATTCATCACGAAAGAAGCTGCAGTATATCTGTCTCATGCCGTGATCGGGAAAAAGACCATTTTTCTCTGTGGCGGAACCGGAAGCGGCAAGACGACTTTTTTGAATGTTCTTTCGGCGTTCATACCGAAAAATGAGCGTGTGGTCACGATCGAAGATTCCGCGGAGCTTTCCCTTCAGGGGATCGAAAACCTTGTGCGTCTGGAATCCCGTCTTCCGGGTCCCGACGGACATGGCGGGATCGATATCGGACAGCTGATCCGTACCGCGCTCCGCATGCGCCCGGACCGGATCGTGGTTGGTGAAGTGAGAGGCAGTGAAGCCGCCGATATGCTTCACGCGCTTCATACCGGACATCCGGGATCCCTTTGCACCGGGCATGCCAATTCCTGTTATGAAATGCTTGAAAGACTCGTCACCATGGTCATGGCGGGATCCAGTCTCCCCTATGATGCCGTGATCCGCCAGATCGCCATGGGCGTGGACATATTGGTACATATCACCCGCGGCCGTAACGGCCGCCGTTTCGTCGATGAGATCTCGGAAGTCGGCCCCATTAGCGATAACCGGTTTCAGATCTCCCAGATCTTCAGTTTTAAGGAGGGATCCGGCCTTGTTAAAACCTGATTCTGAAATACGTAACCTGAGCCGGCGGACTTATCTTCTTTTCATGGGGAAGTGTCTTCCGATCCTGCCTATTTGTATCGCTTTGGTATTCATTCTTTCCAGCGCCTTTTTACCGCAGTTTCGGATACGTCTTCTGCTGTCGGTCCCCCTCGGGATCTTCCCTTTTATCTCCTGTGTCCGTGTGCTTTACGGAAAAAGGACATCGACACTTCGGGCGCAGAACAAAGTCCTCATGCAGTCGCTCTGCACCTCCGTGTCCGACGGCTACTCCATTGAACGTGCTTTCTTATGTGCGAGGGTCGATATCGAAAAAGCTTTTGGAAGGCATGCCCAGTTTGCGCAGGCTTTAAAAGAAGTCGAACATCAGCTATCGGCCCACGAACCTTTAGACTCCTGCATGATCCGGTTCTGCCATAAACTCGACTACTACGAGACGCTTCCGGTACTGCATGCACTGTCTCTTCAAAAGACCGTGGGAAACCAGATCATCTCCATTCTTCGGAGCTGCTGCCAGATGCTGTCGGAACTTCATGCAGTCGCCTCTGAAGTCGAGGCAAATAATGCGGGAAAGAACACCGAGGCTTTCCTTTTGTGCCTGATGCCCTTCGGCGTCACCTATATGCTTTCGATCACCAGCGGAGATTACCTGATTCAGGCGCAGAATTCCAGCGTCGGCAGAATCCTTATGGCGGTTTCATTCATTATCGCGATTCTTTCCTGCACATATCTTTTTTCTCTCATTGGAGAAAGGCCTTCGAAGAACAAATTCTCCTTTCAGAATTCCTTTCAGAAGATCCCTGAAAAATGGAAAAAGAAGATCCACGGATTTGCGCTTTCGCTGCCTTCGATGTATACGACGAAGGTCCTCGAATGGTGTAATGAGATCTCCTTTTCCACGATGGAAACATTCGACGGATTCATCTATAGGACACTCTCCACGATCCTTCTTCTGACACCACTGTTCTTCCTGCTCTTTATGCTTCTGTCGCTTCCTGTTTTTCTTGTACTTTTTCTCGATCTTCTCCTTCTGGTTTTATTCCACGTTGATCAGCAGTCCATGGTCAATAAACGCCGCCTGATCCTAATGGAGGATCTGCCGCTTTTTATCTCCATGCTCTCCACACTTTTAGAGTCCGGGATACTTCTTCCGAAAGCTCTTTCCACATGTGGATACGCATTTTCAGACCAAAGCTGCTTACGGGAGGAATTACAGCATATCATCACGACCATCGAAGGCGGTGTCAGCGCCGCGGATGCACTCGAATCCTTTTCCCACAGGATCAGTATTCCGGAAGCACAGTCCGCGCTGCTTTTAGCCGCAAGATATGAGCGGTCCGGCGGAAATGAAGTCCTTGGTCTTTTGCGGCTTCAGGCATCCTCCTGCTGGGCACTTTGCAGAAATGCTTCCCGCAAGAAGCGCGAGCGCGAAGCATTCACCATGATCTTTCCGATGATGCTGGATTTTGTCTCCGTACTTCTCGTGGCGATCGCTCCGGCACTCAACACATTTCAACTTATCTAGGAGGTATATATGAAAAGACTGAACAAACATTCACTCACCACATCAGCCCGAGGAATGGGCACAGTAGAAGTAGTAATCATCATAGCGATCCTGGTGGCTCTGGCCCTGGCATTCCGTAATGCACTGACAGGATACGCAAGCTCTGTCATGGACTATGTCTTCGACGAAGGAAAGGTCGTCGGCCAAATCTAAAGAAACAATTTCGGAGTGACACATGAGTACGGGATCAGATCATAGTGATCGATATGAAAACAGTCCTCTGGGACAGCAATACGTGATCCGTTTACACAGTAAGGAAGAGATCTGTCTGCACGCGCTTTCTATTCTGCAGGCGGACCTTCTTCCCTGCTATCTGCCCGCGTATCTTTCCGAGGATGAAACGGAACTTATTATCGACAGTAACGGCTCTATCCCTTTATCCGAATTGAAAGGAAAAGATAAGGCCTTTGTCGAGAAAAACTACCGAAAGCTCCTGACATCGTTCCTTTCGGACCTTATACGCTCTCTGGATCATTCTCTCAGTTTATCCGGGATCTGTTATCTCGAAGAAAAACTGTTTTATAACCGCATCACGAAAAGGATCGTCTGTATCTATCTTCCCCTGAAGTCCCGTCTTCTGAAAAAGACCGTACTTCTTTCCAAACTGGATGAAAGTGCTCTGGATGAACTTCTGCATGTTCCTTATGAGAAGAAATGGATCACCCAGGAAGCGATGGAAAACCTCTATAGTTACTTTCGGAAAAACGATGAAGCATCGGCCGTAAGATATCTTCAGGGCGCTTTCTGGGAAGATGCCCGCGCTTTCCCGTCACACCTTCGGAGGATCAGCCTGATCTTTAGTCTCTTCCTTGTTCTATATACTTTCGGATCCCGATTTATTGAGAAGCGCTTTTCGGAAAGCCCTTTATCGTCACTTCCGGATCTTCTCTTCTTCCTCTGTACAGCATCGCTCTTTCTCTGTCTCTTTCTTCATATCCGGAAGAGCTCAAGTGAAAGACAGGAAATGACGAAGGAACAGACAAAACGAAGAAAGACGAGAAATGCCCAGATGCTCTTTCCGACATCTACGAAGGCAAAAGAATCCGGATCCGATAAATATGCTTTTTCCAAGGATCCTGTCCAGTTTGAAAGTGTAGCGGCCGAAACAGATCCTCAAACGGATCTTCCCCGATTTACCGTCTGGCTCAATACTCTCCTGGTCGGTTCGGATTCCGACTGCTGTGATCTAGCGATCGACCATCCTTCGCTGGCACTTTGCCACGCGGTCTTTGCGCACGATAAAAAAGGCTTCTATATCGAAGCGCTGCAGGAAGCAAAAGGAACATTTCTTAACCGGAGAAGACTCCCCTTAAATGAGAAGGCATACCTTCAGCAGGGAGATATCGTCGGACTCGGAGATCTGGAATATCGGACGCTTTTTCTACATGAAAAAGAGGAGTGATCACTTATGGAAGGGGTCGTTTTTATGCTTCTTCCACTCGTTTGCGACCGCGATCCTGGCCTTTGCCCTCTTGATGGCATGACGGGCGTAAACGCGCTGTTCTTCGGTACTTGTAACACTGTTATACTTGTTCGTGGCACGCTCTAACGCCTGCTGGGCACGCGCCATATCGATCTTTTCCGGCCATTCAGCAGCATTACAGACGATGATGACGACATGCTGCCCGATCTCGGCAAATCCTTCCGATACCGTGAAGGTCTTTTTCTCTCCATCCATCTCCACACTGGCGATTCCCGGGGTTACCGCAATGACTAACGGAGAGTGTCCGGGCATGATGCCGTACTGGCCGTCAATAGTCGGGATCACGACGCGCTCGACCCGTCCCTCGAAGAAGACTTCGTAGGGATTGACCACTTCAAGCGTCATTTTCTTTTTCGTCTGCTCCTGCTGTGCCATAACTTACCCTTATGCTTCCGCCTTATACGAAGCCAGAACATCGTCCAGATCGCCCTTCATGAAGAAGTGCTGCTCCGGAATGTGATCGAGAGAACCGGAAAGGATCTCACCGAATGCCTGCACCGTCTTTTCGATCGGGACATAACGCGGGGCAAAGCCCGTGGAGTCGGCCGTTACGAAGAACGGCTGGGACAGATACTTCTGTACTTTTCTTGCACGGTTAACGAGCTGGCGATCCTTCTCACCGAGTTCCTCCATACCGAGGATGGCGATAATGTCCTGAAGCTCTTTATATCTCTGGAGCATCTCCTGCACCATACGTGCGACATGGTAATGCGTGCGTCCCACCACGTTTTCCGTGAGGATACGCGACGAAGATTCCAGCGGATCGACCGCCGGATAGATACCTAATTCAACAACGGCACGGGAAAGAACGATATTGGCATCGAGGTGACCGAATGTCGTTGCCGGCGCCGGGTCTGTCAAGTCGTCGGCAGGAACATATACCGCCTGAATGGACGTGATGGATCCGTTCTTTGTGGAAGTAATTCTTTCCTGCAGTTCACCGACTTCGTTGGCAAGCGTCGGCTGGTAACCAACGGCCGAAGGAATTCTGCCGAGAAGAGCGGAGACTTCGGAACCTGCCTGTACGAAACGGTAGATATTATCTACGAAGAAGAGAACATCTCTCTTCATCTCATCACGGAAATACTCCGCCATGGTAAGGCCCGTGAGCGGGGCACGCATTCTCGCACCGGAAGTTTCGTTCATCTGGCCGAAGACCATGACGGTCTTGTCGAGAACGCCCGAGGCCTTCATCTCGTTCCAAAGGTCATTACCTTCACGGGAACGCTCACCGACACCGGTGAATACGGAATAGCCGCCGTGCTCCTGCGCGATGTTTCGGATCAGTTCGAGGATAAGGACGGTCTTACCTACACCGGCACCGCCGAAGAGACCGATCTTACCGCCTCTAGCAAAAGGTACCAGAAGGTCGATGACCTTGATTCCGGTCTCGAGGATCGTCTCGGACGGATACTGGTCTACGAAGGAAGGTGCGCTTCTGTGGATCGGCCACATGGTATCGGCTTTGACCTCACCCTGATTATCGATGGCACGTCCTAATGCATCGAAGAGTCTGCCGGTATTATTCTCACCGACCGGGACCATGACCGGCTCACCTGTGGAGATGACCTTCATTCCACGGGAAAGACCTTCCGTTGCTTCAAAAGAAACACAACGGGCAACTCCCTCACCTCTCTGCTGCATGACTTCCGCAGAGATCTCTCCGTTTTCCGTCTGGATACGTACTTCGGTCTTGATGAGTGGCACTTCGTGCTCGCTGAACTCACAGTCGATGACCGGTCCGATGATCTGGATGATTTTTCCTTCTGCCATGTTTCCTACCTCTATTCTACTTGACTGGCACCATTTACGATCTCGTTGAGTTCATTCGTGATACGGGCCTGACGGGCACGGTTGCTCATCATCGTCAATGATTTCATCATTTCATCCGCATTTCTGTTCGCATTATCCATCGCCTGCATACGTGCGGTCTGTTCGCAGGCAAATGCTTCTACCATCGCGCCGTACATGACTGCATTCAATCCGGTATCGATAAGGAACGAGAACACGGCATTGGCGTTCGGATAGTAGTCAACGCTCGAGCCCTTTTCCAGAGCGATCCCGGCATCTTCCGCGCCGGACACAAAGGTTTCTTTCAAAGATTTCGTATCGATCGGTACCACACGGGTAATGACCGGCTTCATGCTGATAATGGATTCCATCTTCGTGTAGATCAGATACACCAGATCGAACTCCCCGTTTAAGTACTTCGCACGAATGATGTTGGCCACGTTCCTGGCCTCGTAATACGTAGGCTCGGAGATCGGGAAGGAGAAGTCCGGATCTACGAAGTATCCGTCTTTCTTCAGTTTCTCCCCGCCCATATGACCGAAAACATAAAGCCGGTAATCCGTCTTTATATTCTTCCTGGCATTCTCCATGATCTTCTTCTGGATATGCTCTTCGGTGATCTTTACGATATTGTTGTTATACGCACCGGCTAGTCCCTGATCACCCGTCAGGATGAAGTAGGCGATCTTCCAGGTGTCTCCGGCCTTCTTTTCGCGCATCTGAAGAAAAGGATTGTCGATATCCTTCGCGTTTGTGTGAAGTTCGACAAGGCTTTCCGCGCAGAGCGTAAAGAAAGGACTGACCATCTCGTGCTGCTGCTTGGACTTTCTCATCTTCGACGCGCTGACGAGCTGCATGGCATGGGTCATCTGGGAAATATCATTGACACTCTTGATGCGCTTTTTGATATCGTTAAGACTCTCCATGGTCCTTACGCCTCACGATGCTGATATTCCTTACGTTCCGCAACGAACATCGAATGGTATTCCGCTTCGAGCTTATCGATCTCTTCCTTCGTTTCATCATCGAGGACACGGGTCTCTGTTATCTTCTTCATGATGTGCGGATGCAGGACCGAGATCCTCTGGAGGAATTCGGTCACATATTCTTTTGCATCTTCCTTGTCGAGGAAGGTAAGCTTCTCGTTGGTCGCAAGATAAAGCATAACGACCTGCTCGTCCATCTGCATGGGCGAGAACTGCGCCTGCTTTAAGATCTCATTTAAGATAATGCCGCGCTTTAACTGCTTCTGCGTATTCGGATCCAGATCGGAACCGAACTGGGCAAATGCCGCCATTTCACGGGCCTGTGCAAGGCTGATACGAAGAGGTCCTGCGACCTTCTTCATGGCCTTGGTCTGTGCAGCGCCGCCGACACGCGATACGGAAAGACCTACGTTGATCGCCGGACGCTGGCCGGAGAAGAACAGCTCGGATTCGAGATAGATCTGACCGTCCGTAATGGAAATCACGTTGGTCGGAATGTATGCGGAGATATCGCCGCTTAAGGTCTCAATGATCGGAAGTGCCGTGATCGAGCCTCCGCCCTTTTCGTCGGAAAGCTTCGCCGCACGCTCGAGAAGACGGGAGTGCAGATAGAATACATCGCCCGGATATGCTTCACGTCCCGGCGGACGGCGCAGAAGGAGCGAGATCGCACGGTAGGACTGAGCATGCTTGGAAAGATCGTCGTAGACGATCAGAACATCCTCATGGTCGTTGTACATGAACTCCTCGGCGATCGCACATCCGGCATAAGGCGCGATATACTGCAGCGACGCCGGCTGGGAAGCACTGGCCGCCACGATGACGGTATATTCCATCGCATTATACTGTTCCAGAGTGTTTGCGACCTGGACGATATTCGACATCTTCTGGCCGATAGCCACGTAAACGCAGAGCACATTCTTGCCGCGCTGGTTGATGATCGTATCCAGTGCGATCGCTGTCTTACCGGTCTGTCTGTCGCCAATGATCAGCTCACGCTGTCCGCGTCCGATCGGTGTCATGGCATCGATCGCCGTGATACCGGTCTGCAGCGGTTCGCAGATCGGAGATCTCTCGACGATACTCGGCGCCGGGGTCTCGATCGGTCGTCTGCTGGTGGTTCGGATGATGCCTTTTCCGTCGATCGGATTACCGAGCGGATCGATAACACGTCCGAGCATACCGCGTCCGACAGGAACGGAAACGGTAAGACCTGTACGGTGGCACATAACGCCTTCGACCACATCTCTGCACTCATTCAAAAGAACGACGCCGACGGAATCCTTTTCCAGGTTCATGGCAATACCGTAAGAGGACTCAGAGAACATGATAAGTTCGCTGGCCATACAGTTGGCAAGACCGTCGATCTTCGCCACACCGTCACTTACGGATACGACCTTACCGACCTGCTCCACTTCGGAAGCCTTGGCAAAATCGGCAAGGATCTTATTTCTCTTTTCTTCCTGCTCCGGAGAATCGCCTTCCCACAGGGAATCGTCTTCAAAGAGCATGGCCGGATTTTCTTTAAAATCGGCAAGCGCCGCCGATAAGGAACGATGGATCTCTTTCTTATCGTCGGTCTCGCTTTCGGGGTCGATCTCGTCCCCTCTGTCTGTCTTCAGGTGTCTTCCGATTCGGAAAAGCTGTCCCGAGACACTATAGTCATACTTCGTACCCTGCGCATAGATCACATAACCGCCGATCAGGGACGTATCCGTCTCCTGTTCGATGGTGTATCCCTGAATATGCAGATGTTCCGCAAATCTTCTGGCGATCAGCGCCACTTTCTCCGGCGGCATATCGTCAGATGCGGTAACGATCCGAATGACTTCAAAAGCATTGCTGTTATTCACCGGTCTTCACCTCTGCCGAAACTGCCTCATCTACACGGGCGCGAAGCGCATCTTGGCTTAAGCTCCCGCTATTTTCACTCAGTACACGTCCTGCGATCGATACCGCAAGATCGGCGACTTCATCTTTCATCTCACCCAGCATGGCCTTCTTGGAACGCTTGGCATCTTCTTCCGCACGTTCGCGGACTTCCTGCGCTTCTTTACGGGAAGTCTCGATGATCGTCTCGGACTGTTTCTCGGCCTGGGTTCTCGCCTCTGCGATGATCTGCATGGCTTCTTCATGGGAAGCATCCAGACGCTTCGTCGCCTCGTCGAGTTTCTCCTCGGCCAGTCTTTCTTTTTCTTCAGCATCGGAAACAGATTTCGCGATCGCTTCTTTCCTGCTTCTCATGATCTTCATGAGTCGCTTGAAAAGCGCGAACTTCAGGATCAGGTAGGCAACCAGCAGGTTGATGATCGTTACGATACCGGTCGCGAGGTAATGCGCGATCTGATCCGCGGAAAGCAGCGAACTCGTCTCTTCCGCTTCTGCGGCAAGACGGGCAAACACTGCGGACAGCGAAGCCAGATTTGCTGCAGATAGCATCTTCATTGAAAACAACATATCTTTCACCTCGGAAATATCAGAACGTAAAGATCAGGAGCAGGCTGACAACGAGCGAGTAGATGGCGATGGACTCCAGAAATACGATGGAGATCAGGAGCATCGTCTGCAGCTTACTGAACATCTCCGGCTGACGGGCTGCACCTTCAAGTGCACGTCCGGCGGCAAGACCGATACCGATCGTCGTACCGAGGGCACCAAGACCGATGGCCAGACCTGCACCAAAACCGGCCAGACCCTTCGGATCCATAACTGTGGCATCCAGTAAAACTCTTGATAACTGATTCAACATATTCTCTTCCTCCTGTTATATGCTCAGGCTGCGCTTTCGGCTTCGCTTGAAGCCTTCGCTGCCGCTGCTTTTTCTGCTTTGAGTTTCTTTTTCTCTTCTTTTCTTTCTTCTACTGCATGGGCGCTTTCCACGACCTCACCGATATAGGAGATGGTCAGGTAGCAGAATACGATCGCCTGCAGGATACCGTCCATGAGATCGAACCACAGGCTAAAGGCGCCCGGAGCAATGATCGGGCAGACCATACCAAGGAATTCCATCAGGATAAAAGCACCGAACACGTTACCGAAAAGACGGAGCGCGAGGGACACCGGACGGATAAAGAAGTCGATGATCTTAAATGGGAGCATGAAAGGCATCGGATCGATAAAGGATCTGCCGAAGCCCTTAAATCCGACGAAACGGATCGATGTGAAGATGACGTAAACGATCGCGAAGATCGCCATCGCAAACGGGAAAGCGATATTCTTCGCCGGCGGCGGGACCTTGAAGATCGAGATGACGTTACACGAGATCAGGAAGATACCCATCGTACCGACCATCGGCACGACCACTTCGGCCTGATCCTGATTCAGTCCGTAATCTTTGCACACACCGAAAAGAAGATCGATCAGGGATTCCATGACCGCCTGTCCCGTGCCCGGGATCTTCTCGCTTTTTCTTCCTAAGATACAGAACCCGACGATGCCGAGGAACACGGCGATCCATGTAACGATGATCGCATCCGTGATCGGGATCGAACGGAAATAGCCTTTCCACTGCAGTATCGCTTCGCGGATCTCTTCACCGATCGATCCGCTGATACCGAAGTGGAAAGCCTCACCGAGTTCTCTGCAAAATGCTTCCCAGAAATCTGACCACCAGGAAGCGGCAAGTAGCACATTCATAGCTGTACTTTACTTTCCTCCTTATTTGGTTCCGAAAAGACGGTCACCGGCATCGCCCAGACCCGGGATGATGTATGCGTGATCGTTGAGTTTTTCGTCCTTGGCTGCGCAGAAGACCGGAACGTCCGGATGGTCGTTCTGGAGTCTCTCGATGCCTTCCGGTGCCGAGATGAGGCAGACGAACTTGATGTTCTTGATGCCGCGGTCCTTAAGGAACGTAATGGCTGCGGAAGAAGAACCGCCGGTTGCGAGCATCGGATCAAGTACGATGACCTCACGCTCTACGATATCCTCCGGAAGCTTGCAGTAATATTCTACAGGCTTTAATGTGTTCGGATCTCTGTAAAGACCGATGTGACCGACCTTCGCATTCGGAATGATCGAAAGCATACCGTCGACCATGCCAAGACCAGCACGAAGGATCGGAACGAGTGCGACTTTCTTACCGGCAAGTACTTTTGCCGTGGTCTTTGCGACCGGAGTCTCGATTTCCTTTTCTGTCAGCGGGAAGTCGCGAGTCACTTCATACGCCATAAGCATGGAGATCTCATTGACCAGTTCACGGAACTCTTTTGTGGAAGTGTCCTTGTCGCGGAGAATGGAGATCTTGTGCTGGATCAGCGGATGATCAAATAAGAAAAACTGTGCCATAATTGTTCCTCCCAAAATATATTATTTGAAAAGTTCTTTCTCTTGTTCCTTCATGTCGTTGACGCGTGTCTGGTGACGGCCGCCGTCAAACGGTTCTGTCATGTACGCATCGACGATGCCCAGTGCCAGAGAGCTTCCAACCACTCTTGCGCCCATGGAGAGCACATTCGCGTCGTTATGCTGGCGGGCCATTCTCGCCATATATTCATTCGTGCAGAGAGCACAGCGGATGCCCGGGAATTTATTGGCTACCATGGAGATGCCGATGCCGGTTCCGCAGATCACGATCCCGCGCTCTGCCTGTCCTCCTAAAACATCCTTAGATACCTTCTGTCCTGCCAGAACGTAACTGTACGGAACATCTGCCGCAGTGGCGCCTCCCTCGATGACCGTGTGGCCCTGCTTCGCAAGGTGATCCACAACGATCTTGCGGAGCGGATATCCCGCGTGATCTGATGCAATTGAAATTACCATCTTCTTAACCCTCGTTTCATAAAATATGCTTATGTGTAAATTTACGATTGCCGCTTGCATAATCCGCGACGAGATTGCCGTTTCCGCGGACTTTATACTTATATGTCACCAGTCCGTCCAGACCGACCGGACCTCTGGCGTGAAGCTTCGATGTGCTGATGCCCACCTCGGCACCGAATCCGTATCGGAAACCGTCTGAGAATCTCGTGGAGCAGTTCCAGAATGCGTTACCGGAAGCAACACGGTCCATAAACTCTTCGGCGACTGCACGATCTGTCGTCACAATGGACTCCGTGTGGCCCGATCCGAAACGGTTGATGTGGTCGATAGCTTCATCCAGACCCGAAACGACTTTAATGGAGACCTTATAGTCGAGATATTCGTGATGCCATTCTTCGACATCCTGTACCTCCGGCAGGATCGCCTTCGTCTTTTCACATCCGTAGAGTGTGACGTTCTTCTCGGAAAGTGCCCTGGAAAGCTTCGGAAGGAAATCTTTTGCGATGGACTCATCTACGAGGATCGTCTCACAGGCATTACATACCGCCACATACTGCGTCTTGCTGTCGACGGCAATGGAAAGCGCCATGGCCTCGTCGGCCTTCTCGTGGATATAAAGGTGGCACACACCGTCCGCATGTCCCATGACCGGGATGGACGAATGCTGCATGATGTACTGTACAAAAGAATTGGATCCTCTCGGGATGATCAGGTCGATATACTGATCGAGAAGAAGCATCTCCGCAACGTCGGTCCTGCTCTCCATAAGGACGATCCAGCCCTTCGGCAGTCCCGCTTCAATAGAAGCCTTCTCGATCACCTCGAAAAGGATGCGGTTACTGTTTAAAGCCTCACTTCCGCCCTTCAGGCAGCAGGCGTTACCGGACTTCAGTGCAAGCGATGCGATCTGCACGAGTGCATCCGGACGGGACTCGAAGATAATGCCGAGCACACCGATCGGACAGGAAACGCGGGTCAGGACGAGATCATCGTCAAGCTCGGTCTTTAACAGTTCTTTTCCCACAGGATCAGAAAGCTTAGTCAGGCTCTTTAAGCCCTCTACGACATCGGAGAGTTTATGCTCATCGAAAAGAAGTCTCTTCTGAAGCGGCATCGGCAGATCCGTTTTCTTCGCATTTTCCATATCCTGCGCATTTGCGGAGAAGATCGCCTCTTTATTGGCAGTAAGTGCATCCGCAATGGCCAGGAGCGCCTTATCCTTCACTTCCGTGGGCAGGACCGCCATACTGAATGAGGCCTGTTTTGCGTCCTTTGCGCGTGTCTCGAAATCTGTCATGATGTTTCTTAGAGCTCCTTATACACTATTAAATCTTTTCTCTCTATTATAGCAGATAACCTCTTTTATGAACGGGATTCTTCACTCTTTTTTTACTTTCGGATGTGAAAGAAAATGAAAGCATTTGAAGGCAAAAGATCATCCACAGACAGCAAAAAGTTTTCCACAGTTTTCCCGTTCTTCGGAAGAAAAAACCTGTGGAAAAAGTGGAAAAGTCTGTGGATAACTCAAAGACAAGCGTTTGCGGAATACACCCCTCTCAAACCCTTGAAATTCCGCGGCGTATTTTTTGTCAAGGGTTTTTCGAAAAAACGCCAAAGTTTTTTTGAAAAGAAAAATGTCGCGATTTCAGGGCTTTCGCGACATTCTTTTTTCTGATTTGACATTTTTGCTGTCCTTGAGCGGTGGACTATCGTCTCTCATTTTCTTTTGGCGGGAGTTTAAAATAACTTGTCAATTGGCATCGGATGGAACCGTTATACAGTTTTCTTCTTTTATCTGCTTTTCGAATGACCTGACGTTCGAAGGAATCGTCCGGTGTGATGACCGAAAGACGGATCCCCTTTCTGCAGTATCCGGCCCGGTCGAGATAGGTGTGAGCGATGCTGCAGTAGATCTCTTTGGCCATTTCCGGGGTCAGAAGACGTCCGCCGTACGGGGGATTACAAAGGATCAGCTGGCGTTTCATATGCGTCCAGGAAGAAAGCGCTTCCGGAGTCTGGTCACGGAAATCACTGACCTTGAATCTCGTAAAGTCGTAAACACCTGCTGCACGGGCATTTCTCTTCGCCGTCTCCACGGCCTTCGGGTCGATATCCGAGCCGTAAAAATAGATATCGTCCATCGGTGAAAGATCCAGAAGATCTCTGGCCTCTTCTCTTGCGGTATCGTATGCAGTCTTTCCGATAAACGGGATCTTTTCACCTGAAAAAGCACGGTTCAGTCCGGGCGCGATGTTTAGGGCCATCATGGCGGCCTCGATCACGATGGTGCCGGATCCGCAGAACGGATCGACGAGAGCCTCTTCGCCGAAGAAACGGTAATTGGCCGCACTGACCATACCGGAAGCGAGCGTCTCCTTGATCGGTGCCTCGTGCATGAGCGGGCGGTATCCGCGCTTATGCAGGCCATCTCCCGTAATGTCGATCATGACACGGACTTCATCCTTTACAATACCGAACACGACCTTGATCAGGCCGGCTCTTTCATCCTCCGAAAGACGGCTGTCTTCCGAAAGGTGGCGGGCGGAAAGGATCGAACGGACGATGGCTTTTTTCGCCAGGCTCTGGCAGGCCGGAATACCGAAAAGCTTCGAATCTCTGGAGTAACCGTTGACATGAAATGCCCACCCCGACGGAATGAAGCTGTCCCAGGGCATACCGGAAAAACCATCGAAGAATTCTTCGAATGTCTGCGCAGGAAAGGTATGGATCGAAAGGAGCACCCGTTCCCCTCTCCGGCACCAAAGGCAGACTCGGGCGGCATCTTCCGCCATCTTCTGCGGCGTGGTCGTAAGAAGGATCTGTCCGTCGGTCACCTTCATCTGTTCCTTCGAGTAACCGATATTTTCAAGATCCTCCACACAGAAGTGTTCCAGACCGAAAAGGCATGTGATCACGATATGCATATATTTCTCTCCTTTTTTCTCCTCAAAGATTGGCCATGACCTGCGTCCACGGCATAAATACCACCATCGCCAGAAGTATGTGAAGAACGATCAGGGGGATCCCCTCGAGACACTTCGGCTGCTTTCCGAAAAGAAGCCTTCCGTTGATCGATCGCGCGTAGGCGACCACGGCGGCGGTGAAGAGCCATACGCCCACCATCAGGGCGATCCACCAGATGATCCGGAACGGAGAATCCGTCTTCGACGGAAGGCTCAGATACCGGGTATAAAAGATCATGGGAACGGACGTGGTGATCACGCTTAAAAGCGGGATATAAAAGTACATATCCATTGTTTCCGAAAGATGGAAGAACTTGACGATCAGTGTCAGAAGAATAAGCGAAGTCACCGAAGAGAGCAGAACGATGTGCGAAGGCTTCTGCAGCGACTGCGGTGTATTCAGAAGGATCGCCACTCCGATCCCGCCGAAAAGAAGATCGTAGATCAGCATACCGATACAAAGTGTCACGAATTTCTTTTCCCCGGATGCAGAGATCGGCTGATAGATCCTGTTCTTTTTTTCAGAAGTATCGAGGACCCAGTCCTTCTCTGTCTCACTGTTTTTATACAAAACAAGAAGGATCAGCACACAAAGTACCAGCAGCGCCGATCCGGCGGTGTGTCCGAAGAAGCGAAGACTCAGTTTTTCCAGTGATTTTATGTGAGTGCCGCAGATAGAAGCATTTCCGAATGCTTCGCGGATCAAAGAGATGATCAGACCCACCGGAGAAAAGAAGAAAAGGCCTTTCCCGATATCTCCGAAGGTCAGTTTTCTCTCGTCCGTGATGTAATGGAACATCGGCGCACTTAAAAACAGGAAGGTCGATGCCGGAAGAAGGAAGAATCCGCTGCTCGAAAAGGCCTCCGGCAGGTATTCCGAAAGGAAGAAATAGCCTTCACCGAAAAGGACCGAGATGGAAAGGAAAAGGCCCCAGCAGATCCTCTTGTTACGGATCTTTTCAAATATAACAAGGTTCAGAAGGCAGAACAGGATCGTCTGCACCAGGGCGATCAGGAATGCCGGCACCGTACTCGTTGTAAAGATCAAAAGAAGCGAGAACGACAGCAGGATGCGGTATTGTTTTAAAGAGATACTGTTACTTTCTTTCATATCATCCTACCCAGTTCAAATATTCTCGAATAAACTTATATGCCGAATTGACGGTCGACAGCAGCGCCGCGCTTCGGGTCGGATCATCCGGGATCCCGTCGATATAGGCACGGATCTCACTTAGCGGGATGCCGTCCACACTCTCCGAAAGGATGTTGCCGGAATCACCGGATACGACACCGTCCTCACCACCGATAACGCCGATCTCAGAAGGATCTCGCGTAGTCTCGGCCGGGACCGTTTCCGCCTCCGACATATTTGCATCCGAAGGCATAGGTGTCGGCGTATTCTCCGTTTCTTTCGTATCTTCTCCGTCCGGATCTTCTGAAGATTTCTGCTCATTAAGAGACATGGACTTCGTGATGGAGGCGCGGGAGTTCGCGATACACTTGTTGACCAGGGTAACAAACGTCGAGATATCGATCGTTACGCCCTCGATGATCTCCGTTTTTCCATCGGATTTCATCGCAAGCTTCACCGGATCCTGCACGAGAACGAGGTGATTTCCGAGACGGTACGCCTGCTCGGCCCAGATATTGCCGCTGATCTTATACTCACCGCTGATCGAATCCTCGGAACGGGTCTTCTTCGTCTGCTCATTGACCGCATCCCATGTCACGCGGACGATCCTGCCGCCGCTGACCTCGATCTCGCAGTAGTCGAGATATCCGTCGGACGCGGCTTTTTCCGCCTGCGCATAATAGATTCCGTCGTGAAGGCCCAGAAGCGGGTCATAATCGACCTGATACGGAACATCCGAAGGCAGATCCTGCTCGATCGCGATCGGGATACGCTTTCCCTCGATCTGGGAACGAAGAAGCTCCATCTCCTCTTCCGTATAGGAAGGACCACCTTCCTCGGTTTCCACAACACGGATATTCAGGAGGTTTTCACCGTTTTCACTGATGCTCATCTGTGTATGGATATATCCCGCAGCTGTCTGTGTCGCGACATCGACGATATACCCGATCAGACGGCCGGTCTCATCGTAGGCGGAGAAGACAGCTTTTACATCTTCGTGGTTTTTCAGGACATCCGTCGTCAGCGGACGGTATTCGGACGCCAGAAGCAACGATCCGTAGATCTCCTGATACTCCTTCTGCTCCCTTGAATAATTCGCTCTTCTCGTATAGAAAAGACACGAGATCAGAAAGCCGAGGCTCAATATCACGCAGACGCTCGCGCGGAGAGTCAGACCTTTAAAAAACGAACGGGTCATTTCTCCACCTCCCGAAACCAGCTTCCTTTCGAAAAAGCGCGCGGGCGTAAATACCGGTCAAAGATCGGGGTCGTCATGTTCATCATGAGCACCGGGAATACCATCGCATAGGTACTGTTACCGAAGCGGTAAAGGACCAGTGTCAGAATTCCGGTAATAATGCCGAACAAAAATCTGCCGCGCGGATCCATCGGGGTCGTCGTGCAGTCATTCAAAGCAAAGATGCCGATCAGAAGAAGTCCGCCGACAGCAAGCCAGTAGAAGAAATAATCGAACCGCATATATTCCCAGTAAAAAGGAACGTATCCGATAACGATCGCCAGGAAATACCCGAGCGGCGCTTCGAAGCGGAACAGTTTTCTTTCGGCAAGAACGAGAAGGCCTAAAAGGATCAGCACGACGGATGTCACGCCGCACATGCCGACCAGTCTTCCCGAAAGGGTATAAGACCATCGAAGTGTGGTATCGGCGCCGACCGAGGATGCGGACGGAGTGCCGGTGAAAAGTGTCGAAAGATTCCAGAGTCCTTTAAACGGCATTTCTTTTGCCACCATCTGGGCCGGGAAGGCAAATTCGAGGAAAGCTCTCGAGGCAAGTGCCGGATTAAAGATATTCGTTCCTGCGCCGCCAAAAGCCTGCTTGACTAAAAGAGACCCGAAAAGCGCGGCGAGAAGGACCGCCCAGCAGGAAGAAGACGCCGGCACCAAAAGCGACAGAAGAAGTCCGGAAACGAGGGAACTGTAATCCACGTGGAAAGGCATTTCCGGGTACATGGCCCGCGAGCAGAAATAGTCGCACAGGAAAAAGCAAGTCATCGAAACGGCAGATAAAAGCACGACACGGATCCCGTAGTAGAAGACCGCGCCGAGCCATGCCGGAAGAAGCGCAAGAAGAACATAGACGTATCTTTCGGCCGCCGGTTTGTCCGCATGGATATGGGGAGCGAGCTGTTTTCTCTTCATGACAGTTGACTCCTCCTTGTCCGGTATGCCGCCTTGGCGATATTGGTGGAAAGCTCGATGCCGGCCGGGCAGACATAAGAACAGGCACCGCAGGCGATACACTGTTCTACGGATTCTGCTCTCAGCGACTCGGTCTGTCCGAGTTCGATCAGACGGTTCAGAAGATACGGCGAAAGGCCCACCGGGCAGGCACCGACGCACTCACCGCAATGAATGCAGTTGGTACGCGGAGGCTCGAATTTTCGGATGATCGTGATCGCCGTCGTCGTTTTAATGATCGGTACATCAAGCCTCGAGATCGCAACTCCCGTCATGGCACCGCCCCAGGCGATTCGCTGGGCAGTATGGGCTCCCGGAACTCTCTCCAGGATCTCCTCTACGCTGGTCCCGATCGGGACGACGACGTTATGTCCCGTGATGGTATCTCCCGAGATCGTGACGATACGGGATGTCAGGGGCTGGTTCTTTTCGATCATCTCAGAAAAGGCAAAGCAGGTCGAGCAATTGAAAACAACGGCCGACACCTCCTCTTCCGGATCTTTTCCCAAAGGAAGTTCGACGCCGTAGAGGGCCTTGATCAGAAGCTGCTGGCAGCCCTGCGGAAAACGGGATTTAAAAAGCTTGACCTCGATACGACGGTCCATGTATCGGCTCCTGGCATTCTCGATCGCCTGCTTTAATGCCTCGATCTCATCGGTCCAGGTGTCCTCGATACAGAAAATGACGCGCTTGACGCGGCAGATGCCGCTTAACGCCATGGCGCCCTGCAGGACTTTGCCGGGATTGACACGGATATGGTGAAGGTCGCAGGAAAGGAAAGGCTCACTCTGCGTGCAGTTGACTAAAAGCGTATCGACACCGAGCTTTTCGGCACGAAGGCACTTGGTATATGTCGGGATCCCCTCCCCGCCCATGCCGCAGATGCCGGAAGCCCACAAAAGCTTCTTCAGTTCGGAAAGCGGCAGCGACGAATAGTCCTTGCGCGGCGTGATCTTGGAAGATACGCGGCGCCGCAGGTCGTTCTTGATGGTTACGGCTTTGCAGCTGACTTTGTTCGGGAGACGGATATTGTCGATCTTCGTGACCGTTCCCGAAATACTGGCATGCACCGGCACACCGTTCATATCTCTTGGCGCGCCGATCAGATCTCCCATCGCGACATTGTCGCCGACGGAGACCACCGGTTCACAGGGCGTGCCCCTGTGCTGTTTCATCGGGATCGTAACTTCTCGGGGGGAACACACCTCGAGCAGGGCTTCGCGCATAAACTTGCGTTGATGCACAAAGTCCAGCCCGTCATTTGGCATGAAACCTGTTTTGAAAGTCAGTTTCTTCATGTGCCCACCTTTCGCACAAGAAGCCTATTAATCGATATAGTCCTTGAGTTTCTTGCTGCGGCTGGGATGACGAAGCTTACGAAGTGCTTTGGCTTCGATCTGACGGATACGCTCACGGGTAACGTTGAACTCTTTACCGACTTCCTCGAGTGTGCGCTGACGTCCGTCATCAAGGCCGAAGCGCAGACGGAGGACTTTCTCCTCTCTTGCAGTAAGACCCTTCATGGCGTCAAGGAGCTGTTCTTTCAAAAGTGTATAGGCAACCTGGTCTGCCGGAGACATCGCGTCGTCGTCCGGGATAAAGTCACCCAGGTGGCTGTCTTCTTCTTCACCGATCGGCTTTTCCAGAGATACCGGCTCCTGGGAGATCTTCTGGATCTCACGGACCTTCTCTACCGAAAGGTTCATGCGCTCAGCGATCTCTTCTACGGTAGGCTCACGGCCGAGTTCCTGAATAAGAGCACGCTGCTCACGTACAAGGCGGTTGATGGTCTCGACCATATGAACCGGGATACGGATCGTTCTGGCCTGGTCGGCGATCGCACGGGTGATGGCCTGACGGATCCACCATGTGGCGTATGTACTGAACTTAAATCCCTTGGAGTGGTCGAACTTGTCAACGGCCTTGATAAGTCCGAGGTTACCTTCCTGGATCAGATCGAGGAACTGCATGCCACGTCCGAGATAACGCTTCGCGATGGAAACGACGAGTCGGAGGTTGGCTTCGATCAGCTGTGCCTTGGCGTCTTCGTCGCCTTCGAGCATGCGCTGGGCGAGCTCCTGCTCCTGCTCCGCGGTAAGAAGCGGAACCTTACCGATCTCCTTTAAGTACATGCGGACCGGATCGTCCATGCCTGCACCATCGGTAACACTAGCATCCAGATTCAGGTCGCGGATCGCGTCATCTTCTACGCTGGTCTCCGCTACGATTGCGATCCCCTTGGCTTCCAGCTCATCAAAGAGCTTATCGACCATATCCGGATCGCCGTCTTGTTCTTCAATAATGTTCATCACATCAAGTGATGAAATGCTGTTGTTGCTGGCATTTGCCAGGTTTTCCAGTTTCTGCAGAATCGTTGAAAAATCATTTGCCATTCGTTATGCTTTCCTCCCTGCATAATACATGTCATTCGGATGCTTGCCGAACGAAATGCCCTCGCTGCCCAATAAAGTACTCTTACTCTTCGCTTTCCGACTCTTCTGTTTCAGGGACTTCGAACTCCACCTGGTCAATACCGGCGCCGTCCTTCTTACCCTCGATCGTAAATTTTCCATTCGGAGCATAAACGGTAAGAACTACATTCTTGTAGTAGCGCGAACCTTCATCCGCCTCATATCCGTATTCTTCGCCGCGTACGGCACAGAAAGATTCAAATGCTTTCAGGACCTGCTCTTTTTCCACGTCCTTCGAAGAGACCAGTTCGACCTTGTTGTTGCCCTGGCCATATACTTTAAATCCTGTGGAGGAACCATCTTCCACAGTCATATTCACGGTAAGTCCTGCTGCCTCCACACAAGTGGTCAGGTTATCTTCAATGTGGTTTCTGTGTTTGTTACGGATCACATTGAGCGGGATCGAGATGCCGAGCACGAGAAGGATGCAGACGGCAGTGCTGATATACACGATCGTCTTGACCTTCTTCGGTGTCTTGATATCATCCGGAGAGATCTCGAAGAGCTTTTCTACCTTCTTCGTCTCCTTGTTCTGGGCCTTATCGACCTTCACAGCCTTTTCCACGACATCGTCGAAGACCGGCGTTACAACATGGCGTGCAGTATTCCCCTCGCGCTTCGGCTGGGGAAGATTCGGGAACTCTACGCCATCGGGATTCTTAAATATTTCGATTGCTTCCGCACTCGGGAAAACGCAGTCGCAAAAAATACATTCGCACAATTCATCAGAGCTGTTCACCATGAGAAGGGAACCGCAATTCTTACAAATACCTTGTTCAGTAGCCATTTATTCCTTTTTCCTTTGCATGTTCACCTGTAAAAGGGTATAATCCCACATATAGGCAAAGTACATTATATACGCATTATGATGGAAGTGCAAACAAAATAGTGCACAATTATATCACATCTTCTTCCGTTTTTCTTCGGAAGAATGAGAAGGAGAAAGTCCTTGACCGCTAAAAAGCCCGAAAATGACCTGTCGGTCCACGAGAAATTTATGCTCGCTGCGCTCAAAGAAGCGAAGAAAGCATACGATCTCGGCGAGTCCCCGATCGGCTGCGTCATCGTAAAAGACGGCAAGATCATCGCAAGGGCGCATAATCTCCGCCAGACCAGACAGGACGCGACACTTCACGCCGAGATGGTCTGTATCTCCAAAGCCTGCAGAAAGCTCTCCGCCTGGCATATCTTCGACTGCGACCTCTACGTCACCTTAGAGCCCTGCTATATGTGCTCCGGGGCGATCATCCAGTCGCATATCCGTCACGTGTATTTCGGCGCCTTTGACCCCAAGGGCGGCGCTGTATGTTCCACCAATCACCTCTTTGACCTGCCGCATAACCACCATGTGGAATATACAGGCGGGATCCTAAAGGAGCCGTGCAGTCAGCTCCTCAAGGACTTTTTCAAAGAACTTAGGAATCAGAAGAGCAAAGATCAAAAGCAAGACCGTCTCTGATCAGCCAGATGATCTTCTCCTTCACCGGTTTCCCCGTGGCCGCCGTAATGGCCTGCGCATACATGTCGAGCTGGACCTGATAGCGGCTTTTGATTTCCGCCTTCTTCTCTTCCACCGTGCCGCTTATGCGGTCAGACTTATAGTCGATCAGTACCGCCTGTCCGTCGGAATCTAAGAACCAGCAGTCGATCATACCCTGTACCAGCGAGAACTCTTCTTTTTCATTCGGCCAGGCAAGAGCAAACGGGATCTCACGGTATGGTCCGCTCTCCGGACGTTCCTCGGAATCCGTCATCCTGCGGCAGAGCTCACTTTCAAGGAACATCTGCATATGCTTCCCGAACGGCTTTAAGATCCGGATCTGATCTTTTTCGATCATGCCGTACTCGCAAAGTCCGGAAAGGACCTCCTCCCAGTCCGGCGATGCGCCTTTTTTGAGAAGGCCGGTAAAGTCGATATACTGCCATGCACTGTGAAGGAGAGTTCCCAGCTGAGAAGCCGTATATCCTTCTTCTTTCCACTTCTGGTCGGATTCCCGGACGAGCATGTTCACGGCACGAAGATCCATCTGCTCCTCCGGCTCATCCTGCGGTTCTTCGGAAAGAAGGCGTTTCATCTCACTGACCGTTGTCTTCGAAGGTACAAGTTCCAGGACTGCCCAGTCATGGACATCGATATTCAAAAGCTTCAGGCGTTTCTTCTCTTCATCGGTAAACTTAACATCGACCTGTCTGTTCCTGGCCGCGTCATATTCCTCAGCGACCGGACGCAGAGGCGGCACTCTATAGTCTCCCAGAACACCGATGGTATCCGAGATCAGTGCCAGATCGCCGCCTGACGGATCTTTTTCATCATGACCGAAATCCAGATCTCCGCAGTATACCGGCTCAGGACTTAAGACTGCGCGGCGGAGCGGATATCCCGGGATACGGACAAGGCCTGCCATACACTTGTTTAAATGGCTCTTGAGTTTACACATCAGCTCCGGATCGAACTTATCCATTTCATCTTCTGCGGCCGCGATCACCGGCTCACAGGACGTGATCAGCCCCTCTGTCTTTCTCTTCACAAGAGAGATCACGAAGGCTTTTTTCTCGGCACGGGTCAGGGCTACGTAGAGAAGACGGATCTTCTCCGCATCGGAAGCCCTCTGCTCTGAAAGAGACTGGAGATAGTAATCGTGCGGCTCATAGATCGCACCGACATCTTTGAGATATCTTCTTCCTGCGATACCTCCGTCTTCACTTAAGATCAGGTTCGTATCCCTCGATTTTTGGACGGATTGGATGCCGCACAGGAATACATACGGGAACTCAAGGCCCTTACTCTTATGGATCGTCATGCAGCGGACGACATTTTCGAGCGGCTCGGAAAGATCGATCTCCGTGCTCTTATCCTTCCCCTGATCGAGTTCATCGATATAGCTGACGAAAGCGGAAAGTCCGGACTTTCTGCCCATATCAAAACGCGTCGCCCACCCGACGAATACCATCAGGGCATAGTAGCGGGCATCGCCGTCTTCCAGCGACTGGACATAGGACGGATATCCCGTCACAGCATAGACATGTTCGAGCCACTTTGTGACCGTCATCTGCATCGCAAGTGTCCGAAGATCGTTGATGAACGAAAGGAAATCCATAACTTTCTTACCGAGTTCCGTGGTATCTTCCTTCGCAAAACGGACGACTTTCTCGCAGAACGGAAGGTCATGCTCTTTAGGGAAGAAAAGATATATCTCCAGAAGATCTCTGTCGCTAAAGTTCGCCTGGCGGATCTTCGACTTCATCACGCCGGCGAGCGGGATGTCCTGATAGATGTTTTCCGCAAGCCTTGCCAGATCGATCATCACACGAAGATCCGGCTGGGTAAGGATATTCCCGAGGTTTGGTCCCTGCGCCGGGATCCCGCACTTCATAAGGATATCCGCCGCAGCCATCGCCCCGCGGTTCGAAGTGGTCAGGATCACGCACTGGTCGTAGGAAAAACCGCTGAGTTTTTTAAGATCCGAGATCTGCTTGGCGACGATCAGAGTCTCTTTTTCCACCTTCTCGGCTTCCTTCATATCGAGGATCTGCTCGGTGTCGGCATCAAGACCGGAATCGTCATCGGAACTGCCTTTATCGTCCTCCGCCAGGATCAACGTGACATCGGCTCCGGAAGAGGTCTCGTAAGACTCTTCCGCCCGACCCGGATGCAGGGCGTGGGAATCGTCATAATCGATATCGCCGTACTCCATGCTCATAATGCTGTCGAAGATCGTATTCACGATACGAAGGATACCCGGTACGCTTCGGTAATTCGCATTCAGCGTAAAAAGCGTTCCCTCTTCTCCTAATTCGTACTCATCGCTTCTTTCGATGAACATCGACGGCTTGGCGTGACGGAAACGATAGATGCTCTGCTTGACATCACCGACAAAGAAAACATTATTCTTTGAAAAGCTCTGCACGATCGCATCCTGGACACCGCTGTTATCCTGATACTCATCGATATAGATCTCATCGAAAAGATCTCTGTAATATTCCGCTACTTCCGGATTAGAAAGGAGTTTTAATGCCACCTGTTCCTGATCCGGAAAATCCATACCGTGCTCGAGCCGCTTCTTCTGCTGATACAGCCGGTCAGCCGAAAGGACCATCTCAAAATAGCGCTCATAGAGCGGGTACATCGACTTTAGTTCCGCCGTGATCTCCTCTTCGGTCTTTCCGAAGAAATAGCGGATCTCATCTTTCATGGAATCGGCGAATGCCTTCGTCTTCTTGATGCCGGTAAGGATATACGCAAGTTCGTAGATGGAATGTGCCATGCTGTCAAATTCCAGAAGTTCCGGATCGTCAGAACGGACACTGTAGGACGGCAGTTTTTCGTCCGGCACTTTATTCCGAAGATCACAGATCTCATTCCAGGTCATGTTCTCATCGTTTAGGATACGTGATGCATTTTCTTCGAGGAAGGTACACCACTCAAAGAACTGATTCTGCCTCTCGGTATTGGTCTTTGCACTCTTTACGAAAGGCACATCCGGGATGAGTTTTCGAAGATAGGAGACATCTCCGATCCTTCGGCGGATCGCCGTTTTCGTCTTACTCATGATCGTCTGAAACAGCTGGGAATGGATAAAAGATCTGCTCTCCCTTTTTTTATTCCAAAGCGCGTTTTTGACCCAGGCCTCATACTCCGGAAGGCTTCGGAGGAAGCTCAGTTTATCAGCCATATCTGCCTTCAGATCTGTGTCATCGCGCCCCGATCCGAAGGAGGATACCATGGAAAGAAAAGAGTCCTTCCACTCCTGCCCCGTGACTTCAGAGTCATTGATCACGCCGACCACATTATTCTTATCCTGGCGCGGCATCTTCTGATTTATAAGTTCCGGCTCCTCTTCCATCTTCCGGGCAAAAGCATAGGATTCCGAGAAGACTTCATCAAAGGACTCCATCAGAAGTTTACCGGCATGAACTTCATCGAGGATCATGCTTTTCGGCTCGATCAGAAGCTCGCCGTCTTCATCCTTGCCCTGTGCGGCAAAATTACTGATCACGCGGCTGCAGAAAGAGTCGATCGTAGAAATATAGGCAGACGGAAGCGCCGCGATCTGCTCACTGATATACTTTCGCGTTTCTTTATCTTTAGTCTCCGAAAGTTTCTCACGGAGACGCTTGTCGAGCTTGGCACTCATGTTGGCCGCCGCGGCATTTGTAAATGTCATGACGAGTACATGCTCGACAGACAGTTCCCGATCGAGGATCCTCTTGACGATCCTCTCCGTCATGACAGTCGTCTTACCTGAACCGGCAGCTGCACTGACCAGAATATTCCCGGAGGGTGCATCAACGATTATTCTTTGTTCCGGACTAAGATCCATGATCACTCCTCCTTCTTTCGTAATGTCTCGAAGAAAGCATCTTCTTTCTTCATGGCTTTTCCCTCGTCATTTAGAACAGTAGGGATCGTCGGCAGATAGTTATAATCCGGCGATTTCATATCACCGCTGCAGATCGGACTGAATTCACAGTCTACACATTTCTTGAGCGGATCTTTCTTAATCTTTCCGGGGCGCGCATCGAAGTGTCCGCCATAGAGTCTTTCGCAGTTATCCCGGATGCGGGAGATCGCAAACTCGCCCATCCTTCGCATATCTTCTGTCTCCTTGCGGATCTCATAACCGCCCGGTCCGAAGGTCTCCTTGACCGCATCGTCATGGGCATTTTGGAGCGTCTCCTCATCCAGCGACTCGGCCAGGCCCTTGCTTCTCTTCTTCAGACTCGCCACATGGATATACGAGACCCCGTCCGGTTCGACCTCCGGATGCTGGGAATCATAAACATGCATATACGACGGCAGCTGCACGCTAGAGCCCGCATAAAGCGCATCATAATCGATCGATTTGTTGCCGGTCTTATAGTCGAGGATATTGAATTTCTTCTCCTTTTCGTTTAGATCGACACGGTCGATCGTCCCGTTAAAAGTCACGACCCGCCCGTCTTTAAGAGGCATGTCATATCCGGGGATCGAGTCTCCGCCGAAATGCCACTCGAAAACGGTCGGCATATTCTTTTCCGGATCCATTTTCGAAAAGATCATGGCCAGCGTCTCAGAAGTGCCCGAAAGAAGTTTCGTATCCGCCGACATTTTCAGTGCCGGATCATCGCAGTACGCATAGTGTTCCTCTTCCTGCGCGGCCAGAAGGAGATCCCGGCTCCATTCGTATTTATCTTTGTTTCGGAAAGACAGAAGGACCAGCGCCTTCTGCTCTTCTGTCTCTGCCTTCGTATACGCATCCCGGAATTCCGTCAGTGCCCTCTCCATCACAGTATGGGCCAGAGAACCCATCTCGGTGGCCTGTACCTGCTGGATCTCTCTTTCTTTTATGTGAAGGACCTTCTCACAGAAGTAGTGATACGGGCAGTACACGTAGCTTTCGACCGAGGACACGCTCATCAGAAGCTTATCGCCATATCTTCTGTCCATCTGGTCTTTTCCGATCGTAAGCTCTGTTTTCGCCTTATTCTCTCTGGAAAGATCCGTTGCATCGAAATAGGTCTTCCAGATCTGCACGGCCTCCTCATATTCTTGATCGGAGACCTTAAGTCTTCCGGAGACGACTTCACGCAGGTAGTCTTCCATCTTCGAACGGATCAGTACACGCGGATCGGAAAGAGACAGGTGGTGAAGGACTTCGCTGCCGATCCTGGGATAGGTATCGCGAAGAAACAGTATCACGGACGACGGTTCCACGGAATTCTGGATCGTGAAGATCAATCGCTCGGAGGGCGCGTCAAGGAGCGCATAGGCGGTAAAGAAATCCGCATACGCCTGGTCCTTCGCATGGTTCGGAAATTCCATCGAAAGCTTCTCGGAAAGAAGCGTTCTCTCTCTGTTCCGGAGATATCCTTCGGAAGGAGAGGTGTACGGGAAGTTCTTTCTCGATGCACCGACGATAAACATCATCCGGCAGGGACGGCGGTAAGCATTGGACGGTGTCGTAATGGTCACCTGATCGACATAGGAAGGAATGGCGTTTAAGGTCTTGCTCTCCAGTGCCGAAAGTAAAGCCTCCTTGAAGTTGCCAAGCGAGATCGGAAAATCTCCGAGTTCCTGCGTCATGGCAAGAAGCGCTTCGTCCGCGTAGTTATAGGAAAGCGCAAGGGCAAGAGCCGCCTGCTGGTTCCCGGCCTTCTGCCACTCATCGATAAAGAATTCGACAGTCTCCTTCTGCCCGAAGACCATATCGTGAAGCGCTGCGGCACGCTCTTTACAGGTCTTTGCCTTCTCCAAGGCCGAAAGCTCTTCGGAAAGCTTGGAAAGGACCGGCAATATCTCTTTTACGACATTCTTCTCGGAGATCGTGGAGACGAACTTATCACACGACAGCATCTTCTTTTTCCCCTTGATGCCATGTGCCAGACAAAAGTTTTCGAACTTGAGGATCAGGTCGGTCTCGACCGTCACGAAACCGGACTTGAGATAAGAGATCACGGAAGGGATGTCCCAGCGGTAAAGCGCTATGTCGAGGATCGACGTCAAATAACGCGTCCAGATCGTGCCCATAAGCGGCTGCTTTGAATCCACGAATACATCGAGACCATATCGGGAAAAAGCTGCGTGCAGGTTCGTACTATACTGCTCCATGTCGCACATGACGACCGTGATGTCCCGGTAGCGAAGGCCCTGGAACTGCACGGCCTCCTTGATGCGCGCCGCCACATATTCCAGTTCATCCGAGATCTGACGGAATACCTTGATCTCACAGGGAACATCGAGGTCCTCCCAGACTTTGCAGGAACGGCTCGCATAGTCGGCAGAAAGCGTCCAGAGCGCAGCATTTCTCCCCTTTACCGGGCCGACTTTTTCGGACGAATCCAAGGGCAGGACCTTAAGGATATCCCGGATCGTCTTCTCTCCGAAATGGCAGATATCCTCGCCCATCTCTTCTTTCGTGACCGAACTTTCCACACAGGTCATAGTGACCTTGGAGGCGACAGATGCAAGCTTTGTAACAATGTTAAACTCTTCCGGAGTGAAGTTTCTTGTCTCGCCGAAGCCTAAGATCCAGCAGGAAGCATCCCTTAGGAAAGAAAGGCGCGACAGCGGCCACTCCTTCGTCTTCGGATCCTCCTCCATGAAAAGTTTTAAGACCTCGTCTAGCCTTTTCATGGAATCGCGCTCGGGGGCATATCCCATCTGCTCTCTAAGCTCATCGAGCTTATGAATGAGTTTCCCGAAATCATGGATCTTACTTGCCGTAAGGGGACTCTCGCCGGAAAGATCGAGTTCCTCGAGCATCTCCCCTGTGATGCCGTAACGGTAAAAGTCTCCGAGGACTTCATCGAGCTGTGCGACAAAACCTACACGGTCAGCAAAATTGCCAAGGACTTCCAGTTCATCTTTATATTCGGAAAGAATTCTGTGGATCAGGATCGAACGGGCTGCCGGGCTTAAAGACTTACCGCCCATTCCGCCGACTTCACTTAACACACGGTAGGCAAAACGGGAGAAACTGACGACGTCGATCATCATGAACGCGGACGATGCGCCTTTGCCGCCCTTCTTCTCCTGAAGGATCTCGATATAGCGGCGTTCCACTTCCGCTTTCATTTTCTCCGGGACGATAATATACCCGCGGCGCGTCGGCCATCTCACGGCCTCTTCACAGATCCGTGAAAGACAGGTATCCAGAAGCGAGATGGGATGCTCGCCGTAAAGCAAATGAAACGCCATGGTATCGACCTCCTTATGTATTAGAGGGTATCCAGATTCTGTCCGTTCGCTGCTTTCATCGTCGTATTGGCATCAGCAAGCTTGCCTTCGATCGCCTGCTGCTCTGCCGGACGTTTTACCTTAAGAGTCGTCGTCTTCACCATCTCAGTCTCCGAGAAGACGAAATAGTGGATCGCCTTATACGAAGGCATCTGACGGTTGACTTCCTTCATCTTCGCACTCAAGTATTCCCGCACCGCGTTATCTCCTGCGGTGGTATCCGGGATCGGAAGGTTCTCACCGATGACCTTACGGTCGATGAGAAGCTTGGCGCAGATATCCACTGCGTCCTTATCGTCCTTACAGCCCCAGACAAAGGCTTCCTTAACGCCCGGAATGTTGTTCACGAGGGACTCCATCTCCTCCGGGAAAGCCTTCTTGCCGTTGGTAAGTACGATCATCGACTTCACACGTCCGGTGATATGCAGGCATCCCTTCTTATCGAGGTAGCCCATATCGCCCGTGTGGAACCATCCATCTTCTTCGAGCACTTCTGCCGTAGCTTCCGGATTCTCGTAATAACCCTGCATGACACAGTCACTCTTAGATAATATCTCACCAACTGTCCCAATTTTCGGACTGTCTGTATCGATCTTCACTTCAATGCCGGTAAGCGGTCTTCCGACACTGCCGTAAACATTGTATTTCGTCGTCGTTACGGCAATTACCGGAGAAGTCTCCGTAAGACCGTATCCCATGAGGAATTCGAATCCCCAGTTATTGAAATCTTCGATATAGTTTCTGCTGATGCCGGCGCCGCCGATAACGATCAGGCGCAGGTGTCCGCCGAGTTTTTTGATGATCGAGCTGAAGAATACTCTTCGAAGATCGATCTTAAACTTTCTAAGGAAATTGCTGACCGGGATCATCACGGAGATCAGAGATTCTTTTCCGGACTCCTTGATACCATCCTTGATCTTGCCGTGGATATTCTCGAAAAGAAGCGGCACAGAGATACATGCCTCGACATGCCATTCATTCAGGTTCTTCACGATATATCGAAGGCCGTCCGAGAAGCAGATGCAGCAGCCTCTCGAGAGCATGAAGTATTCACAGGTATTCTCGAAGGTGTGGTGCAGCGGCAGGATCGAGAAGACTCTCTCTCCCGGACGAAGTGTCAGGATCGTACTGATCGCATACACATTTGTCATGATGTTCTTATGGGAGAGCATAACGCCTTTACTCATCGCCGTCGTACCCGACGTAAAGAGGATGATCCGGGTCTGCTCGGGATCGATCTCGGCCGTACGCATCAGGCTCTTGCCGCCCTCGACCGCTTCTTTTCCTTCGGCAAGCCAGGTCTTGATATCGACGAAACGCTCATCGTCTTCCGGCCAGGGGAGATTCGGTGCGATGTACTCGGTGCACATGCAGACGTATTTTGAAACCTTTACGCCTGTCTCTTCCGCATTCTTCGCGATACTCATGATCATCTCGTGATGTTTCTGGTGATAGAAAAGAACATCCACCTTGCCACGGATCAGAAGACTGACCAGCTCGTGCTCCGGCAGGAGACGGTCGAGAGGAAGTCCGACGGATCCGCTCGAAAGGATAGAGGAATAAGAGACCATCCACTCATAGGAGTTCTCGCCGACAACACCTAAATGCTTGCCGGCAAAGCCATTCAGATCGATGGCTTCGACCAGATATTCAATATCCGAAGCGAAATCAAAGTAGGTCTTGTGGATCTCCGCCTCGTTCGGTTTTCTTCTGAAAATGAAAGCATCCCTGGTCTCATATTTCTCCTTGGACCCCAGGATCAGGTCACGCATCGTATCGTAACGAATGCCTTCATGTAATGGTTTTCCGACTATGCTCGACATAAGTCCTCCGTAGCGGCAGAAAGTTCGTACAGGGTCGGGCGACCGCAACTGTACGCATTTAAAGATGATACCACTTTCTGTTCAAATCGTCTATCTTTTCGGAAAATTATTTGAAAATCAAAACAATTCATTAAAACCCCTGTCATTTCGCCCTACAAAGGACTTTCTTCATCTATAAAATATAGTAGAAAATCAATTGACAATCTACCTGATGTGGTCTAGCATATCGTAGAGAAGAGAATGGTATGAGGAGAATAGGTCATGTCTGAGAAAGAAAACACAGCTTCAGCTTCGCATTCCACAGAAGATCTGAATAATAAATATCCGACACCGCGCGGGTTCACCGGTTTTTTCTGGTACCACGTGTCGATGGCCATTACCCGTATCCTCGTTAAGCTCCGCGGTGCCGGCAAGGAGAACATCCCGGAGACAAATCCTTACGTCATCTGCTCCAACCACCAGACCTATGCCGACGGCATGTGGATCATGAGTGAGCTCCCGAGAAAGCACAGAAAGTATTTCTGCGCCCTCGCCGCTTCCGATCTCGAGACGAACTACGGCCGCCTCGGACGTGTCATGATGCACGTCGGAAGAGGTATCGCCGTAGACCGTTTCGGCAATCCGGTAAGAGGCCTCATCAAGGCGAAGAAGGAAGTCGAGAAAGGTAACATCATCCTCGTGCATCCGGAAGGCACCAGGACCTCCGACGGCCGCATCGCCGAGTTTAAGGACGGTGCCGCCTATATCTCCGTGAAATCCAATTCCCCGCTTCTCCCCGTCTATATCGAGGGCGGCTATCAGGCTTGGTCCCGTCACATGAAGAGACCGCAGACCTGGGATAAGAAAAACCACAGAAAAAAGAGGATCACGATCCATTTCGGAAAACCGCTTATGCCGCAGGACTATGACCGCGACGCACATAAGATGACCGACGCTGTCTATGCCTGGATGAAAGAGATGGAAGCAAAGGACGTTAATCTTCTTTAAAGAACGCCATCTGAATGGCCTGCGGGATGACCTCGAATCTCACCTTATGTCCGAAGAAATCCTCGCCGTCGTAATTTCCCTGCATCTGCATATTGCTGTTCAGAGAATTGAAGATACCACTTGTAGAACGATAAAAGGTAAAGCCCGGCTGTCCGACGTGCTTGCCTTTTTTATATTTCGAAAGCCTCGAAAAGGCCTTCGCCCGCGACATGTGATCGACGATGCAGACATTTAACACACCGTCGTTGATCTCGGCATCCGGAGCGGGGCAGTAACCGCCGCCGTAATATCTGCCGTTGCAGATCGAAACCAGCGTATAAGACACATTTTTCTTTTCGATCATCTCGCCGTTTTCGAGCTCGATCGAATAATCCATGGCATACCGCCAGCCGTTCATAAGGCAGGAGATCGCCGCGAAAGTATAGGCATTGTTTCGGAAGAAAAGGCTCTTCGGATGCTTCGCCACGATGCTCTTCGCCTTCGCCTGCACGAGCGTATCGAGGCCCATCGAAGCGATGTTCAGGCTGTAGCGGCTCCAGGAAGGAAGATGATTCCCGAGGTAATCGTAACTGTCGATACGCAGAAGATCGATCGGCTGGATCATCGGGTTTTCGAGCCGTCTTAAGATCTGAAGCGGATCCTTATAGAGCTCCTTCGGAAGGATCGTCCGGGCAAAATCGTTTCCGGTCCCGAGCGGGATCACACCCATCGGGGAATTTCTGAAAGCCAGTGCATTGGCCACTTCGTGGACCGTACCATCTCCACCGCAGGCGAAGATGATGCACTCTGAACCATACTTCTCGGAATAGGTGACCGCCAGTTCTTCCGCATGCCCGGCATGCTCGGTATAGACGACATTCGACTTATAGCGCAGATCCCGCGGAAGACCATTTACAGCCTTTTCGAGGGCCTTCTTCCGTCTCTTATGGATATTCGAATTCACGATGAAAATGTACTGCAAAGTTCGTCTCCGCTATATCGTTTTCTTATTTTTCCGCATTGGCGATCATGTCCACCACATCGCCGACGGACTGGATCTTCTCAATGGCTTCATCGGGGATCCGGATAGAGAACTTCTCTTCGAGATCCACGACCAGTTCATAGAGCTGAAGCGAATCCAGAGGCAATTCTTCGAAGATCATGGTATCTTCCGAAAAGGACTCTTTCTTCATGTCCAGAAGTTCCGAAAGCATGGAGCTTAAGACATCGAAGATCTCTTTTCTGTTGAAGCCTGCTGCTGGCTTTCCGCCCTCCTCCGAAGGCTCTACCGTCTTTTTCTTCGAGTTATCCATATCATACCTCCGTATCGTCACGGACGATCTTCTTATACTGTTCTCCGCTGCTGTACTTCTTATACTGTTCCTCGACAAAAGAATCGATCTCCGTGATCGTTCTTGTAAGGATCTTCCTCTCTTCTTCCGAGAGCGGGTCCATGATACGCTTGACGAGGACTCTGTGGAACTTGGAATGCATGCGGTACGCGAGCTTTCCCTGGCGGGTCAGGGAGATGCGGACGATACGTCTGTCCTTCGTATCTCTCTGGCGCTCGACATATTTTTTCTTCACGAGGCGGTCGACCGCGACCGTCAGTGTGCCGATCGTAATGCCGAGGATATTCGCCGTCTCGGTCATCGTTCTGGCCTCATAAGGACCTATGGCATTGAGGGTATGCAGTTCCGCGATGGAAAGATCGGAAAAATAGCCTTTCGAGAGGGCCATTTCCTCTGTAAGCAGAACGTTGTCGAATATATGAAGCAGGCTTTCCGCGAAATCTTTCTCTACCGCATCCATCTTATTATCCCCTCTTTCACACATAAGAAAATCATACACGAAACCGCGCTAAAAAACAATGTAGGCGTGATTTACCGCACCTCCACGTCCGAGATGGGAACGATGCGCGGATATTCCCCGGAGAAAAGACCTAAGCGGATGACTCTTGCGTTCTCCGCTTTTTCCGGATCCATGCCGCAGTATCTACTTAAGCTTCCTAAGATCAGATCCGGTCTGACGTTCCTTTCGGAGCCGGCAAAAGCATAGAATTCCACGCTGTCCGGATCCCCGTCACTGGCCTGCGACAGCGAGATCAGAAGCGGGCGGATATCGGTCTGCTTTTCTTTTCCCTTCGCGATCTTCGTTACGATAAGGGACTCCTGCTGCATGGCCTTTTCCATCGCCTCGCGGATGCCTTTTGCCTCGAAACGGTAACTCGCGGTAGTGACGATCGACATGATGCTGTCTTTCGGCTCCGGGATCGCCTTCGACTTTAAGATCCGAAGACCGTCCGGAAGATACGTATTCAGTTCCTTTACGAAAAGATCCGCATCGTAGGGCCTGTTCAATGACACGTCCAGATAGTCGCACCTCGTCTCGATGCCGACGCCTAAAGGAAGGGCAAAGACCATCATGGGACGGGGATTATAGCCCTGGGAATAAAGGATCGGAAGCTCCGCCCTTCTGGCGGCTCTTTCAAAGCAGGTCATGAGGTCTAAGTGCCCGAGGAAGGTCGTCGCACCTTCTCTAACGAAGCTTGCCCGCTGGACATATGCCGTCTGGTGCGGCTGCATGGTCATCATCTTTTCGCGTTCACTCTGAAGCATCAGGCCTCACCTCTTTTCGCGAAGCATTCGCCGACGCCCCAGGTAGCGGCTCCGCAGCCGGAGCAGTGCTCACGGCAGGACGGAGTGGTCGTCTCCTCGTGCGCCTTATGTCTTTCCGAAAGCAGGAACTTCTTGCTGACACCCACGCTCACGTGGTCCCAGGCAAGGACCTCTTCCTCGGAATATTCTCTGGAAAAATCTTCGATCTTCATGCCGTGCTTTTCGAGTATCTCGACCCATTCCGAAAGACGGAAGTGATCGTCCCAGGCATCGAAGAAGTGCCCGGCCCTATAGCCCTCAAGCAGCACAGGACCCAGGCGGCGGTCGCCTCTGGCGAGCACGACCTCCCAGACAGAGGAATCAAAATCGTGCCATGCATAGCGGATGTTCCTGCTGCGGATATGATCTTTGAGAAGCCTCTGCTTTCTCATGAGTTCCTCTTTACTGTTCTGCGGTTCCCACTGGAAAGGCGTAAACGGCTTCGGAATGAAAAGCGACGTACTGACTGTGATCTCGAGTCTTCGCATCTTCTGGCCCGTCTCTCTTCCGATATCGTAATAGAGCTTTTCGATACGCGAAGCAAGATCTGCGATCCCGAGGACATCCTCATCCGTCTCGGTCGGAAGGCCGAGCATGAAGTAAAGCTTTACGGTGCTCCAGCCGCCCATGAAGGCCAGACGGAGCGCCGAGAAGATATCCTCTTCCTTAATGTTTTTATTGATGACATCACGAAGGCGCTGCGTGCCCGCTTCCGGAGCGAACGTCAGACCCGACTTTCTCGTGCTCTGGACCTTTTCCATCAGATCGAGGGAGAAAGAATCGAGACGCAGGGACGGGAGGGAAAGGCTCGTGTGGTGGCCTTCGAATGTGGAAAGAAGATTCTCGGCAAGTTCCGGGAACCTGGTGTAGTCAGATGTGGCCAGCGAAAGAAGTCCCATCTCATCGTAGCCCGTGTTCTTCTCGAGCTGTCTTCCCTGCTCGCAGAGCACCTCGACTGACTTCTCTCTTACCGGGCGGTAGATGAATCCGGCCTGACAGAAGCGGCAGCCGCGGATACAGCCGCGGAAGACTTCAAGATAGGAACGGTCGTGAACGACACGCATATTCGATACGACCGGCGAGGTCGGATATGTGCAGGAATCCAGGTCCTTGATGATGCGCTTTTTGATCGTCTTTTTTACGTCGTCGAAAAGCGGCTTGACGTGGGCACCCGCAGGGATCACCCCGTCTGATCCGGCATCACCGGGACAGGAGCTTTTCGAGTAGGAGACTTCATAGAGCGACGGGACATAGATGCCTTCGATCGCATCACAGTTCCGGAGAAGCTCAGAACGCGTCATCGGATGATCGGTGTTTTTTGAAAGTTTATATTCTCGGATCTTTTCGCAAAGCTCGAGGATCATCTCCTCGCCCTCGCCCATCATGGCGATATCGAAAAAGTCCGCCATCGGCTCGACATTATACGCGCACGGACCGCCGCAGCAGATGACCGGATCGTCCTCGCCTCTGTCTTTGGCCAGAAGCGGGATCCGCCCGAGATCTAACATCTGCAGCACATTGGTGTAGCACATCTCGTAGCCGAGCGTGAAACCGAGGATATCAAAATCGCAAAGCGGCGTCTTCGTCTCCTGAGAATATAGCGGAATATCCTTCTCCCTTAGGATCTTATCCATATCGAACCAGGGCGAAAAGGCGCGTTCACACGCGACGAAATCGCTCTCATTCAACACGTGATAGAGGATCTGAAGAGCAAGGTTGCTCATGCCGATCTCGTAGATATCCGGGAAGCAGAAAGCGAATCGCACATAGGACGTTTCGCCTGTTTTCTCCAGCTGCTCCATCATATCTTCCTTGATGACAGCATTAAACTCGCCTCCGACATATCTGGCGGGACTTTCGACCGACATCAGGTCGGATTTACTAAGCGGCACGGGATAATTCTTCATGTACGGATCCATTCTCCTTCGGTTTCTGCTCTATATTTTACTGCAAAACGCGGGGATTGTCCTAATCGTTTGCGGCATACGTCCACAGGAAAAGAAAAGGGTGCCTCATGGGAGACACCCGTTTTTCTGCAATTCTGTGATAAGCGTAAATTACTTATTCTTCAGGCGCTTCTCCAGAGCCTTCTTCTCTGCCTCATAGCCCGGCTTACCGAGAAGAGCGAACATGTTCTTCTTATAAGCTTCTACACCCGGCTGGTTGAACGGATTTACGGAGTTGAGGTAACCGGAGATACCGCAGGCCTTCTCGAAGAAGTAGATGAGCTGGCCGAGCCAGTATTCGTTGAGTTCCGGAACGTGGATGATGAGGTTCGGGACCTTACCGTCAACGTGCGCAAGAACGGTACCCTGCATCGCCTTGAGGTTCACTTCGTTCATGTCCATACCGGACAGGAAGTTGAGGCCGTCGAGGTTTTCCGGATCGTTCGGGATCTTGAAGGAACGACGTGCCTTATCGATGACAACAACGGTCTCAAAGAGCATTCTCTTACCGTCCTGGATGTACTGGCCCATGGAGTGAAGGTCTGTCGTGTTATCGACACCGGCCGGGAAGATACCTCTGCCGTCTTTACCTTCGGACTCACCATAGAGCTGCTTCCACCATTCAGTCATGAAGTGGAAAGAAGGCTCGTAGTTGACCATGACTTCTGTGGTGTAACCACGGCGCAGCAGGCAGTTTCTGGCGATTGCGTACTTGTAGCAGTCGTTCTCCATATCTACCTTCTTAAAGTCACGGGAAGCATCTCTCGCACCTGTCATGAGCTGACGGATGTCGATACCTGCCACCGCGATCGGCAGAAGACCTACAGCTGTCAGAACGGAGAAACGTCCTCCGACGTCATCCGGTACTACGAATGTCTCGTAACCTTCCTTGGTAGCGAGACCCTTCAGGGCTCCCTTAGCCTTATCTGTTGTAGCGTAAATTCTCTGACGAGCTTCTTCCTTACCGTACTTTTCTTCCATGTAAGCACGGATGATACGGAAAGCGATCGCCGGCTCAGTTGTCGTACCGGACTTGGAGATGATGTTTACGGAAACTCTCTTTCCTTCGAGAAGATCCATCAGGTCAGCAAGGTATGTCGCGCTGATGGAATTACCGCAGAAAAGAACCATCGGAGCTTTTCTGACTTTCTTCTGCGCTACATTTGCAAAAGAATGGGAAAGGAGCTCGATCGCAGCACGAGCGCCCAGATAGGAACCACCGATACCGATGACTAAGAGAACATCGGAATCCTTTCTGATCTTCGTCGCTGCCTTGCGGATACGGATAAACTCGTTTTTGTCATACTTACTGGGAAGCTCTACCCAGCCAAGGAAATCACTGCCGGGGCCGGTCTTCTTGTGAAGCATGTTGTGTGCCACTTCGACCTGGGGCAGCATCTTTTCCATTTCGCCTTCGGAAATAAAAGGCATAATGTTGGATGTATCAAGACTGATCATAAAAATTCTCCTCATTCTCATTTTTGAAAGTTTCGGTGTCCTCACACCGTTTTCAGTATACCATGAAAGCAAAAGAGCGCACGGCGCAAAGCGCTGAAAAACCGTAAGAATTCATTAAGAATTTCGTGCAAACAGCGAGTTTTTATAATTTGTCAAGAAAAATTGGGCGTCGAAATCGGTTAAGTGATTTCTCATTTTTCGAAAAGTTCCGCTCCTTTTCAGCGGTTTTCGGACAGGAGCCGGATAATCTCCACATACGTTTTTGCTGTCGCTTCCTTCCACCTTCTGCAGGTCCTTTCCGCCGCCTCTTCCGAAGGGGCGTTCCAGTTCAGGGAAAATGTCGTCGCTCCGTTTTCAATAAGGCGCAGATCGACCTCCCAGGTCCCCTCATCGTTCGGAGAATACTCGGCATACACGCTCTGGGATTCTTTTGCATCGTGACGCCAGGACTTCGATGCGGAACTTAAGTACGCACGGATCCCGGCCGGAACCGACGGCAGAAGACGATTCAGGATCTCCGAGCCCTCCGGCGTGATATCGCAGGAAAGGACCGTCTTTCCCGATGCATCCTTACGCATCTCGCCTTTTCTCTCACCCTCGGTCATCAGGTGCTGATCGAGAAGTTCTTTTTTCGCCTGGGAAAACAGGAAATAGTCCATATAGAGCGATTCGACCGCGCAGTCCATCAGCTTCGATGACGGGATACTGCTGACCTTCGACAGGATGTAAAGGATAATGATCTTCGCATTTGGCAGATCTGTATTGGCCATGAACTCGCTCCTTTAAAAACGTGGTACGGTATATTATACCCTCAACTTCTTATGAATGCCACTTGCACATCACTTCGTTAATCGAAAAGGAGATGCCCCGCAAAAAGCAGCGCATCTCCCTTTTTACTGTGTCTTACCTCTTCCTACTTACTTCGCCTTGCCGTAAACGTACTTCGCGGTTCCGCCGACGACCATCGTGCTTCCGTTTTTGTGATACGGGAATACCCAGTAGTAGTTCCAGTCGGTCTTACTGGCTTTCTTATCTGTAAATGTCGTTCCCTGCGTCGTCATGCCGATGTATTCGTAGGATCCGCCCGGATGGATACCATAGACGAGATACCCTTCCGCGCCGGAACTTGCCGTCCAGGTGAGCTTCACGCCACCCGAGACAGAAGATGCTTTAAGTCCTGTAACTGCAAGGCATACACCCTTTGCATAAACATACTTCTCACAGCCGCCGGTGATCATCTTTCCTGTGGAATCTTTTACATAAGCAAAGACCCAGTAGTAATTGTAGTCTGTGTCCAGCGCCTTCTTATCCGTAAATGTTGTACCGGAAGTCGTCATGCCCACATAACCGTACTTTTTATTCTTCTGCGCATATACGAGATAGCCTTCTGCGCCTTTTACAGCATTCCAGGTAAGTTTCACCTGATTCTTGCCGGCGGAGGCGGCCTTCAGTCCGGTGACATTTCCAATATTTGCTTTTACAGTGATATTGATATCCACGATATTCGAGACGGTATCTGTACAGTAGTCACCATTAACGTTCCTCTGGAAGAGCTTGAGTTTATATTTTCCCGCACCAAGATCTGATGGGATCGTAAGGTCCTCGACGCCGTAAGAGGGACCGCTGGAGATGTTTGTACCAATATAGCCATATCTCAGGACATTATCATTCTCGTCGGTAATAACAGCAGTTATATAACAGTTTCTGGCACCACGATTACACGTATAAATAACCTCCAATGTGTCACCTGCGGTAATATTCGACGGATCCCAGTCGTATACGACTTTAAAATTTGCATAGTTTTCATCGTATATGGCCAGTTTCCATTCATTTCCGGAATAGTCCGAAACCGGATCCAGCTGCCCGATCTTCCCGTATTTCATGTCTTTTGCAGAAGAGATATAGGCAACCTGGGACAGATCCAGATTGAAAGCCGGACGGGTGAATATGCGAGAATCAATATTCTGGATAGAGATTTCACTATTTAACATGACGTACGCGTTCTGCGTACCGTAATATTGATCACGAAGACTCCAAACGATCGGCATACTGGCGCCATTTCCATAATCGATGCATCTTAATGAATAATCCAGCACGGATGCTTCCGTTATGTCAAGGGGCCAAAAAGCGCCAAGGTTGTTTCTTTCTTTCATTACCTTTTTTTCTTCGGCAGTCGTGTCTTTTTCTGCAAGTTCTTGCACATATTTTTTTAGCAGAGACTCGCTATATAAATAGGAATATATACCTGTGACAAAATGCGCATACTCGGTTTGTCCCATTACATGCCTTGCCAGAAGAGTGGCACACCCGGAATTCGATGAACGGGCAACACCGGTCCCATCGAATCCGACAACATTCCAGTCCAGATTAGTTGAGAAGTTACTGTTATATCCAAAATAGACGATGGGTGCATTCTCCGTGTTGGCGCCCGTTTTCAGGATCGTCTTCATGTTCTCACCGAATGCTAAAACCTTGTTCGTACTTGCCGCATTCACAGCAGTTTCATCCTTCGGCATCGAATACGAGAAGATGCCCGCTGTCATCATGGCACTTAAGATCAGTGCCGTTGCCTTTTTCATTACGTTTTTCATCAAAATACCTCCTGTTTCACAATCCCTTGTTGATAAAAAAAGCAACACGTTCGGAAGCGAGCGCGCTGCGTTAATACATGTCATTTCCCAACCAAAACCTGCCTGTATTTTCGCACAGGGAAATATATTTGTAAAGGATTATTGATGTCCCTCACTTCGCGATCCTAAAAATCAGACACCTTTGGCATAGGCATAGTTCTCATATCCGCCGGTGGTCATGACTCCATATTCATCTTCCACGAACGGGAATACGAAATAGTAGTTAAACTCCGTATCCAGTGCCTTTTCATCCATATAGGATGTGCCTTTTCGAGTCATGCCGAGGTAGATGCACTGCCCGCTCTTCTGAGCATACACAAGGTACCCGCCCGCGCCCTCGACCGCATCCCAGGTAAGACGGACCTTATTCGTGCCGGCACCACTGGCCTTCAGATTCCGTACATCGGAAAGCTCGTGCGCAGGCCTTGCGATCGTGATCGCAAATTCAGAAAAAGAAGAGGCCAGATCCGGCGTATCCGATGCGTTGCACTGCTCGGAATAGATCATGAGGACATACTCGCCGTCCTCCACCTCGTACGGGATACGCACCTGCACGATGCCGCTCTCCTGCCCTTTAGCCAGACGGCCGTAATATAGGATATTGCCGGAAATATCGGAAAGGATCGCCGAGATATATTCGTTCTCCCCTTCTTTTCCGCCAGAAAACGAGATATCTACAAACTTACCGGGGATGAGTGTCCGCTCTCCGATCATGGAAGCAGTAAAATCAGATCTGTCCTTATCTCTGATCGTCAGTTTCCACTCGTTCCCGGGATTTTGGACCAGCTTAACAGAAGCAAGCGAGTAGGCACCGACAGAGTTCGATTCTTTTTCAGCGGAAAGAGGGGTCGTCAGAAGGACGGAAGACATGTTAAGGTTAAAGGCCGGACGAACGTAGTCCTCGGTCGTCACGCGCGGGAAGCTCTCAGCATCCACAACGCCCATGTTATTTACGTTATAGACTCTCGTGTGTAGAGGACCCGGAGATCTTAGCCAGTACCAGTGATCGATCGCGCGGATACTGTCACAGACCTCATAGGCTTCGTTGGCAGAAAGAGGCCACAGCTTCGCATTCTCGACTTTCCTTCCGGAAATGCCGTCGGTATAAGGAAGTTCTTCCGAATATTCACCACTTAGAAGAGTCCTTCCGCAGATCAGGCCTGTCCCCTGAAGGTCGAGGTCCATAAGGTCATCTTCGTAGATGCCGTTGATCGTGCTCTGAAGGACCGAGCCCGCGTAGGCGTTTCCGTCCTCGTCGTTTCTGTTATATACACCGATCTCACCGATTTCTTTGCCGGAAAGAAGCGTGACGCAACCTTCGTTCGAAGAAGAGGCGACACCCTCACCATCAAAGCCGATCACACGCCAGGAAAGCTTTTCAGAATCATGTGTGCCAAGAAATACAGTCGCCGCCTCCGGAGTATTCATATTCTCGGAAAGCGCTCTGGTTCCCAGAACAATGCCCGGTGTTTCATCGATCGCGCGCACGGTATCCTTCTCCAAAGGAGTAAAAGAAAGAGCGAAGCCTGCCGATAAAGTCAGCGGGATAAGGATCGAGATGATCCGGCTGTACTTGCTTTTGAGCACAAATAATCCTCCAAATTCACGTAAAGTAAAGTCACACTTCCGAATATGCAACTGATTACTTTTCGCAAATTGGAGGGCTTTTGCAAAAAGAAAAGAACTATACTATCTAAATTTCCATCCCCGTAAGGCATGCTATGCACACCCGAGGACATTGTACAACCATCTTTTTCTTACGGCAAGACTTTTATTCTTTCAGCCAGCCCTTTTCCACACCTCTGTCGAGGTTTTTGATGATCCAGGCATAGACCTCCGGCATGAATTCCTTGATGATCCGCGCGCGTTCCTCGACCTGGGATCGGACGGCTCCGCCATCGCGCCAGGTGTGACCCTCAGTCAGAGTGTTGTGAAGGAGCGGCTGCGTCCGGTCAAGGCAGGCGGCGTATTTGGCATCCGTCGTCTCCATCGCATCGAATTCTTCCCAGAGGGCACGAAGCTCGGCTCCCTGCTCCGGCGGGAGCTGGGAATAAAGCTTATCTGCGGCCGCCTCTTCGCGCTCGGCCTTGCTCGCATTCCCTTCGATATCGTAGGCAAATGTATCGCCTGCATAGATCTCGATCAGGTCATGGACGACCAGCATCTTGATCGCGCGTTCGACGTTCGGCTCTTCAACGCAGTACTCCTTAAAAAGCAGCGCCATAACGGCAATATGCCAGGAGTGCTCCGCATCGTTTTCGTGACGGACTCCCGAGATCAGCATCGTTCTTCTATAGATCTCTGTCATCTTATCGATCTCTGCGGTAAACTTCAGCTGCTGGTCAAGTCTCGGATTGCCCGAACTTAAGAAATCTTCAATACCCATTATTTTCTCTCTTTCAAAACATGTCTTCTTATTTCGCCAAAGAGGCTCCAATGGCGATTCCGACCACGACAAGGACGATCACGATGCAAAGCGCGACCAGTTTGATGATTGCTTCCTTCTTCGGATTCGTGCGGGTCCTCTCCGGATGCTCGCGGTCGAATTCTTCGACCTGGCGCTTTAAAAGCTCGCCACTTGCCTTGCGCTCATCTTCCGCGATCTGCGCATCGAGTGCCTTCTTATCTTCAATCTCCTTGTTTCCTGCCGGCGAACCGCCACAGTGCGGGCATGCGCCCTTTAAGGAGTTATACTCTGTTCCACAATACTCGCAATGAATGATCATATCTGACTCACTTTCTGCCTTATAAACACCTATTTACGTCTTTTCATATCATAGCAGACCAGGAAGGAAAATTCATCAGAAAGTTTCTGTTCGCGAAGCTTCCGCTCGAGCTGTCGCATATGCTCGTGCGATTGCAGGAATTACGCAAAAAGAGCTTGCCGCTTCTTCCGGTATTGACCAGTCAGATATTTCAAAAAAGGATATGTCCTTTGAGCACTTACACTTTCTTCAGTACGATCTCGACAGTAAATCCACCGCCCTCGCGGTTTCGTACCTCAAGTCCTCCGCCCATGCGCTCCATAAATACGGCTGCAAGATAAAGGCCGAGGCCGGAGCCTTCTTTGCCGGCGGCAACAGATCCACGGTAAAACTTCGAGGTCAGAAGAGGGATCTCTTCCTCCGGAACGCCCGGCCCCCTGTCGGAAAACAGAACATGCACGGTCTTTTCATCCGAGGAAAACTCGACTTCGAGCGGAGTTTTTGCATACTTAAAGGAGTTTCCGGCGATGTTGTCGATGACCTGACTGAGGCGGAGTTTATCCGCGATGATCAGGCACTGCGGGATATCTCCCCGGACCTTGACCTCTCCATAGAAGCGCAGATCGTTGAGCATGTCGGAAATGATGAGGGAGCTCTCTTCTCTTTGCTCCACCTTCAGTTCTTCCATTTCTTCTAAGGTCGCCTTGAAAAGATTATCCACCAGCTGTTCGACAGAGGATGCCTTCGACTTGATCACATCGACCTTTTCCAGCATATCCGGATCTTTATACTTCACTTCCATGACCTCGCAGGTCGCCTTGATGGTTGCCACCGGCGTCTTAATGTCATGCGACAGCTCCGCGACGAGTTCCTTCTTGCTTCGGTTGGCCGCATTTTCACGGTCAGAGGCTTTCTTCAGTTCCTCTCTCATACGGTCAAAGGATTCGGTAAACGCACCGAAGTAGTTATGGCGGTCCATCTGAAGCGGCACATCCAGATTGCCTTTACTTACCGAAGCAGCAAATGAAGAAAGCTGCCTGAAAGGGCGGATATAAAAGTACCAGATCACTAGAATCAGAAGCATGCCCGCCAGATAGGCCGCTCCCAAAGAATAAAGAAGCTGTGTTTTCTGTTTCTGCGCTAAGTTTTTCGTTTCCGGAGGCCTCGTGTCAAAAGCGATCTTCCCGACGATCACGCCGTTTTCCCGGACATCGAATACCGACATGCCATCTCTGATCCAACGGCTATTGACCGATTCATAATTCTTATCCGAAAGAAACGTGATCCGGCAGTCATATTCTTCTTCGATTTTTCCGACCTCGGATTGAAAAGATTCCTCCGCCGTCATATCGAGAGCAAGAATCTCCTCCGAGATTTTTCCGACTTTCGTATTTAATTCCAGCATATCGATGGATGAACCAGTCTCTTTTCCGATGCGGTTCCACAGGAAAAGTCCGCTGAGAAGCAGAAGAAGCGTATAGACGATGGCAAGGTAGCGTATCTTCATGAAGGGATCTCCAGCATATACCCTGTGCCCCAGATGGTCTTGATCCAGCGTGGCGAATTGGGATCTTTCTCGATCTTCTCACGAAGCCTGCGGATATGTACATTGAGAGTTCCGTCACTATAGAAAGAATCTCCCCACACCTCTAAAAAGAGCTGTTCTTTGGTCACGATCGTATTCTTATGGGTATAAAGGCACGACAGAAGTGCAAATTCCTTTGCCTTCAGCGGGATGCTCTTGCCGTCGAGGATACAGCTCATGGTGGCTTCGTCAAGTGAAAACCCGTCCCGGCCTTTCTCTTCCGCAGGCTTTTCCAAAGGACGGTTCTTCAACGCCTCAAGACGTTTCAGATGCACCTTCACCTTGGCAAGAAGCACACTTAAGGTGTAGGGCTTTTTAATATAGTCATCGCCGCCGATATTCAGGGCAACCAGAACATCGTCATCGCTCTGGCGGGCAGAGATAAAGAGGATCGGCGTATCGTAAGTGTTTCTTAATGTCTTACAGAGGGAAAACCCGCTTTCGTTTCCGAGATTGATATCCAGAAGGAAAACATCTGCCGTGTTCTCTTTAAGAAAATCCAGACACTCCTCGGCAGAATCCACACAGGCGCAGGAGACATCGAACATCTCGAAATACTCCTTCGTCATCTTGGAAAGATCGATCTCATCGTCGATGATCAGACAATTGTAATGCACAGGCGCCGCTCCTTTTTCCGATGAACTAGCATCAGTATAGCACAGAATGAAGCTCTGCTTCCCGAAGAGAAGGAGGATCCTCATTTAAGAAAGCCATGTAAGAAACAGTTAAGGATCTCATAAGGTTTGTGTAAAGCATTCCGGAAAGAAGAATCGTACACTAAAATCGTAAGATCCCAAAAGTGAGGGGAAGCGGACGCGCAAACCCATCACTACGGTACCAAAAGAGAATAAAGTAAAAGGAGATTCAAATAATGCAGACTATGAAAGAAAAAAAAGAAACTGATCTTCAGAAAGAAAATGTTCAGATCTTAAATACCAAAGAGATCCTTCTGGAAGCCAAAGATCTCTGTAAAACTTTTTCCAACGAGAGCATCCAGCAGCATGTTCTGAAAAATCTGAACCTTCAGATCCGCAAAGGAGATTTCACCGTCATCATGGGCGACTCCGGCGCCGGTAAATCCACACTCCTCTATGCTCTATCCGGCATGGACCGTCCGAGTCTCGGAAGTGTGCGCTATGGCACGGAAGATATCACCGGATACAGCAACGACCAGCTGGCGCTTTTCCGCAGAAAGCACTGCGGATTTGTGTTCCAGCAGAACTACTTAAACGATACGATGAGCGTTCTGGACAACGTTATGGTCAGCGGTTTTCTAAAGCATAAGGACCGAAAAGCCCTGGCAGAAAAATCGAAAAAGCTTCTTTCTTCCGTCGGGCTTGACGAGAACACCTTCAGAAAGTTCCCCAGTCAGTTGAGTGGCGGTGAGCAGCAGCGTGTCGCACTCATCCGCTCCGTCATCAACGATCCGGAGATCCTCTTCGCCGATGAACCGACCGGTGCCCTGAACTCTCAAAACACCAATGCGATCCTCGATGTCCTCTCTGAGATGAACGGACGCGGACAGAGCATCGTTATGGTCACCCATGCCCTGGCTGCCGCCGAGCGTGGCAACCGTATCCTGTATCTTCGTGACGGCGTGATCTGCGACGAGATCGAGCTTGACCCTTACTCCGGTCCGGATAAAGACCGTCACCAGAAGATCCGCACATTTCTCTCGAATATGGGGTGGTAAGATATGTATTCTTTATTCTTTATTGCAAAAAACAATCTCAAAAAGCATAAAGGCGAGGTCGCGATCCTCTTTATCCTGATCTTCCTTGCCGCTTGTCTTCTCTTTTCCTGTCTGTCCCTGATGCTTTCCTCCGATAACACCATCAAGGAATGCGACAGCAAATACCATTTTTCCGATCTTACGGCATTTGAGCCGTCTAACCTTCTGGAAGCCGGATCCTCTTCCGGTAAGAGCAGCTCGGAATTCTTCAAAGATACGATCGCTTCGCTTCCCGGCACGGCGCTTTGCGAATCCGTACCGATCGTACAATGGGCAGCCGATTACTACTACGGCAATAAATCTGCGGAAGATGCGGCCTCGTATCAGTTCTTCCTTCAGGACAGCTCCGTACGGACATATCTCAATTCCTATCCCGAAGAATTCCAAAATCTTCAGGACAATGAGATCGTGATCCCTTATCACCTTTCTCCCACGATCAAAGTCGGGGATCCCCTGACGCTACGTGCCAACGGAATGACTTTTACATTTACGGTCAAGGGCTATGTGGAGCACATCTATTTCGCCACGACCATGAATATTTCCGGGTACTACTGCCTGATAAGCCCGAATGTTTTCTCGACACTGTCTACCACTCTGGAACCTGAATACACAGGATCCTTCGTATACTGCAATGTCGAAGAAGGAGTCGATCTGGATCAATACGACAAGTCCGTCCAGAATGCCTTCCCGGGGCATGCCCCGACCACAGTAACCAGAGACATCATGGAGTACGGCAGTTTTGCTGTAACGGCTACCGCTTCCTCCATTATCTTGCTCTTTACGATCATGCTGGTTGGTCTGGCACTCATCATCATGCACTTCTCGATCAAAAGCTTCATCGAGATGAACATTCAGAACATCGGTATTTTACAGGCCAACGGCTATACCGCCAAAGAACTCCGCCGTTCCTGCGTGATCGAGGAGATGCTGATCTGCGTCGTGGCTACGGTCGCTGCCGTAATCATCGGTATATTGATCAGCCCGCCGCTCAGCACACTTCAGGGATCTCTCATGGGGCTTACCGGTTTTTCCGGGATCTGTATCCCCGCTCTTATTTCCACTTTGATCGGCATCCCGCTCATGGTTTTCCTCGGAACTCTTCTTGCCACCAGAAGTTACAAGAAGCTCACCGTTTTGGATTCACTCCGTTCCGGAATCAGCAATCACAATTTCAAGAAGAATCATTTCTCTTTTGACAAGACGCACCTGCCGACGGACCTGGCACTGTCGGGAAAGAGTATCCTCGGACGTCCGAAGAAGAGTATCTTTATCGCACTCATCGTCGCCCTTCTTACCTTCTCCACGGTGACCGGCTTTTCTCTCCTTCAGAATTTCGCCCTGGACAGAACTGCTATGCTGAAACTTGTCGGTTTCGAAACAGGTGATGTGCAGATCGGAACCGGCGGAGATCAGGAGATCCTTTCTGTACTTGAATCCGATCCGAGGGTCGAACACATTATGACATCGACCAGTTTGGCCAGTATCGAAGTGACATGCCGTGACAAGACGACCACCCTTGGAATAGACACATATAACGATCTTTCCCTTCTGCAGTATGAATATCTTCTGGAAGGACACCTTCCGGAAAACGGTAACGAGGTCGTCATTACCTATATCGAGGCAGAAAAACTCGATGCCAAAGTCGGAGATGTCATCAACATTAAAAGCAGCAACGGAGAAGACTCCGTCGCCTACACCATATCCGGCATCGACCAGAAGATCAACAACATGGGAAAAAAGGCCCTCATGTCCGAAGAAGGCATCAAACGAATCAAGCCGGACTACAAGTATGGCAGTGTAGTCGTCTATCTCAAAGATTCCTCCGAGGCAAAGGCCTTCGCGAAAGATTGGGCAGATAAATATCCGACCCACGGCGTTATGCTGGTCCAGAACCTCATCGGTGCCACGATCGATTCCCTGACCTCCGCGATGGTCGCCATATGTGTGATCTTCGTCTTCATGACATGTTTCGTCGTGATCCTGACCGAGATCCTCCTTACGAGATCACAGATCATCCGCGAAAGGACCGAGATCGGTGTGAGCAAAGCCCTCGGCTACACCTCCGGCGAACTGATCAGACGAGTTATGCTCACCAATATTCCGGTCATCGTCATAGGGGTTCTCTTCGGGTTCCTCATTCAAATCTTGATTTCAAATGATTTCATGCTCATCGGACTGAGTGCCTTCGGCATCAAGCAGAACAACTTTACGACAAGCCCGATCTGGTTTCTCCTGACGTTCCTGATCATTCTGGTCTGCGCACTTGTAACCAGCTATCTGAACTCACGTTCCATCAGCAAGCTTGAGCCGGTCCGTATCCTGAAGGAAGAGTAGTTGTAATAAGACAAGCTACCTTGCTTTTCCGTAAGTGTACTTGGCGGTGCCGCCGACGATCATGTTCCCGTTTGCATCCTTGTGATACGGGAACACCCAGTAGAATGTGTAGTCCGCTTTCGATGCTTTGGTATCTGTAAATGTCGTGCCCTGGGCCGTCATGCCGATATAGCCATATGCCGCTCCCGGACGGATGCCATAGATAAGGTATCCGTCCGCTCCGGCGGAGGCTGTCCAGGAAAGCTTTACATAGCCGGCTCCGGAAGACGCTTTCAGGTCCGTTACCGCCAGACACACGCCTTTGGCATACACATACTTCTCACAACCGCCGGCCACCATGCTGCCGTCGACATCTTTTACATAAGCAAATACCCAATAGTAGTTATAGTCTGTATCCAGAGCTTTCGTATCCGTAAAAGTCGTGCCCTGAGTAGTCATGCCGACATACCCGTACTTCTTATCCTTCTGGGCATATACCAGATAACCTTCTGCACCATCGACGGCATTCCAGGTCAGTTTCACTTTATTTCCTCCGGCAGAAACAGCTTTGAGGCCGGTCACTTTTCCTACAGAAGGACCTTTTGTGATAAGAGTAACACTTTTATCGTATTCTAAATAACCATCGCGGAAAGACCCGTAACTGTAGGAATCATAGAAATCCGTCTTTTGTTCCTTCCTTGTTTCCTTAGTGATTAGTTCAAGAAGATTCGGGCAAAGATGAATATCGAGTTTCTTTATCTGATTCCCTTCACAAGTAAAGTAAGTAAGCCTTTTATTTCTGGTCACATCCAGCGAAGTCAATTGATTCCGCACGCAATACAGACCGTACAGTTCCGTGTTCTTACTTACGTCCAAATATGTCAGTTCATTACAACCACAATTCAACCACTCAAGTTCTGTATTTTTGCTTAGATTAAGAGCAGTCAGATTGTTGAAACTACAAAACAAATCTACAAGTTCCGTATTCTTGCTAGTATCAAGGGTTGTCAATTGGTTGTTGTCACAGACCAAGTACCCAAGAGCCGTATTCTTGCTCACGTCCAGGATGGTCAATTGGTTGTAGATACAACATAAATAAATAAGTTGTGTGTTACTACGCACATCAAGCGATGTGAGTTGGTTGTAAGAGCAATCTAACTCTAAAAGTGCTGTGAAATATTCGATACCTTTCAGATCAGATATAGATTTGGAACTGCAGTCGATCTCGGTTACTGCACTGATCTCACTTGTACTCAATCCGCCGCTGTTGTCTTTATCGAACTGAGATACATAAGTTCTGAAATTTGCATCCGGGAA
>JAEEWG010000015.1 GCA_016287245.1 Clostridia bacterium | reverse complement strand
TTGTCTGCTCCTTTCTGGTCAGACAGCCAAGGAACATTATCTACAAACTACTGGATTTGTAAAACTAAACCTTTAGTTTGTAAGACTAAAAATGTGGGAAAAATCCAGTTAAAATTTTCAATTAATGTTTCTTCTTCGTGGTAAGCTGTCCTAGTATTGGGACAGCGGATAGCGTATAATGACACTCTAAGAATCAAAAGATGATCTTCATCCGACATGGAGGAATAGATGGACGAGCTGCTTGAAAAGCTGAATGATGAACAAAGAGAGGCGGTGCTGCACGATGAAGGCCCGCTCCTGATCCTGGCCGGTGCCGGCTCGGGGAAGACGCGCGTGATCACGTTCCGTATCGCGTACCTGATCCGGGCGAGAGGCGTCTATCCGTCCAGCATTCTGGCCATCACCTTTACGAATAAGGCGGCCAACGAGATGCGTGAGCGTATCGACGGCCTGATCGGCGAGACTTCCCGGAATATGTGGGTCGGTACTTTTCACTCGATGTTCGCGCGAATCCTCCGCCGCCATGCGGAGCTGCTCGGCTATACCCAGACCTATTCGATCCTGGATACGGATGACCAGCAGAAAGTCATTAAAGAGTGCATCAAGGAGATGGAGCTGAACGATAAGCTTTTCGCCCCGCGCCTGGTGCAGAGCGTGATCAGTAAGGCTAAAAATGACATGCAGACTCCGGAGGAGTATTCCCGGCTTGCGGGCGGGGATGTCCGTATCGCCACGATCTCGAAGATCTACAGAAGATATAACGATAAGCTTCTGGCCAATAATGCGATGGACTTCGACGACATCCTCTTTAACGCGGTCAGGCTTTTTAAAGAGCATCCGGATGTGCTGACGATCTATCAGGACAAGTTCCGCTACATTCTGGTGGACGAGTATCAGGATACGAACCACTGCCAGTATATCCTCATCCAGCTCCTGGCCAAGCGATACAGGAATCTCTGCGTCGTCGGTGACGATGACCAGTCGATCTATTCCTTCCGCGGCGCGGACCTCCGGAACATCCTGGATTTCGAGAAGGATTTCCCGGATGCCAAGGTCATTAAACTCGAGGAGAACTACAGATCCACGCAAACGATCCTGAATGCGGCAAATGGCGTCATCGCCCATAACAAGAAACGTAAGGACAAGGCTCTTCGCACCTGCGGGGAAGAGGGTGAGAAGATCACGTTCCTGTGGGCGGATCACCACGGTATAGAGGCCTACTACTGTGCCGAGAGCATCAAGAGAGATGCCGAGAGCGGGGCATTTCCCTATAGTGACGTCGCGATCCTTTACCGTATGAATGCACTTTCTCGTTCCATCGAGTCGGCGCTGCGTGAAAAGGGTATCCCGTACCGCGTATATGGCGGCATGCGGTTCTATGACCGAAAAGAGATCAAGGACGTGCTTTCTTACCTGCGTCTCATCTATTCCGACGCGGATAACTACGCCTGGGAGAGGATCATCAACGTGCCGCGAAGAGGCATCGGCGACACGACGGTCGCCAAGGTCCTCGCGATCTCTGAAAAAGAGGGCATCCCGGCGCTTACGGTCTGTGAGAGAAGTTCGATGTATCCGGAATTGAGCCGTGTCAGCGAAAAGCTCTTCGACTTTTATCTTCTGATCGAGAATATGCGCAAGGTCTTATCTGAAGACCAGGCGACATTTGCCGAGTTTATCGAATATGTGCAGGATAAGAGCGGCATGGTCAATGAGATCATCGAACAGAGAGAGAAAAAAGATGAGATGGTAGACCGCGTGGAGAACTTAAAGGAACTCCTTTCCGAAGCCGTCGAATTTGAAGCCCGAAGGAAAAAGGAGATCGAAGCGGCGCTGCTTTCCGGAAATGCTGATGAGCAAGATCCTTATGCGGAGAATGAACCGGATTTCGGTGCGGATCTTTCGGGTATCCTCGGGGCGTATCTTCAGAATGCGGCTCTTTATTCCGAGGGAGATAACGCGGATGACAGCGAGGAGTATGTAAGACTCATGTCGATCCACAGTGCCAAGGGACTTGAGTTCGGATCGGTCTATCTCGTCGGTGCCGATGAGACGATCTTCCCGAGCGCGCGCTCCGTCAACGACGGGGATATCGAGGAGGAGCGCCGTCTGATGTATGTTGCCATCACGCGTGCCAAGAAGAAGCTGACCGTTATCTCGGCCCGAAGCCGCATGCTTTTCGGACAGACGCAGAATCTGTCGCCGTCGTGTTTCCTCAAAGAGATCCCGACCGAGTATATGCGGGCGATCGCCAATAAGCGTAAAGAACAGCCGAGAGAACCTGTGAACCCGCGATATGAGAGAGAAGGAAGAGGAAGTACCGGATCTTTTTCCCGGATCGGATCTTCTTTCGGCGTATCTTCGGGAGAAAAAGAAGCCCACAAGTACACGCCTTCTTATCAGGCTGCGCCGAAACAGCCTTCGAGTTCGGATTTTACACCGTCTTCGATCAGCAAGGGCATGCACGTCATGCACCCGAGATTCGGCGAAGGCATCGTGGTGTCCTGCGAGCAGGTCGCCGGAGATGCCCTGGTATGCGTGGATTTTGACGGCATGAAGAAGAACATGCTCCTGAATAAATCCGGACTTCGGAAGTGTTAGGAGAAGAAGTGTTATACTGGTAAAGAAAAAAAGGAGGAAGATCCTATGGCTGAGCAGGAACAATCTTTATTTGAACAGTTTCCATCTGAGTTCTCCCATATCCAGGAGCGGAATGACGGCGTCGATAACCCGCGTGACCGCCAGCTTCTGACGATCCTGCGTGATGAGCGCGAGAAGAATCTTTCTCCCTATGCCTTCCGTACGAAGAACAGCCGCGGAAGAAGGATCGAAGAGGAGCCCTGCCTCGTCCGTTCTCCTTTTGAAAGAGATACGGGCAGGATCATTTACAGTCAGGCGTTCCGCAGACTCCGTCACAAGACACAGGTCTTTTTCAATGCGAAAAACGACCACATCTGCTCGAGGCTCGAGCATGTTATCTATGTAAAATACATCGCCACCACGATCGCGCGTGCGCTCAATCTGAACCTCGATCTGGTCGAGGCGATCGCCCTGGGACATGACCTCGGACATGCACCGTTCGGCCATACCGGAGAACGTGTCCTCGAGGCCTGCGCGAAGAAGTACGATCCGTCCATGACATTCCGTCACGAGTATCAGAGCCTTCGCGTGGTCGACCTTCTGGAGGAAAGAAGGAAGGGAAACCCGGGTGGCATCAACCTCTCCTTTGAGGTCCGTGACGGTATCGTCTCCCACTGCGGAGAGACCTACAGCGAGTACATTATCCATCCGGACAGAGAAAAGCCGACGGAGCTTCTTTTAGATCCGGAGAAGGCCCTTCGGGCGCTGCCGGCGACCCTGGAAGGGTGTGTGGTCCGTATCTCCGATAAGATCGCCTATATCGGAAGAGATATCGAAGATGCCCGTGTGGCAGGCATTATGGAGTTCGAGGATATCCCGACGGAGATCAAGTCCCAGCTCGGTACAACGAACTCGCAGATCATCAACACGCTGGTCGGGGATCTGATCCATAACAGTCTGGATAAAGATGAGATCCGTCTTTCCGATGAAGCGGGTCAGGCGATGAAAGAGCTTCTGGAAGAGAATGTGGCGCGTATCTACCGTTCCGAGAAGATCCGCCGCTACGAAAATACGATGAAGAACTCCCTCGAGGGACTTTTCGAGGCCCTGATGGGAGCTATGGCGGATAAGGAAAAGACCGCTAAATCAGATAATCCGGTACTGGAAGAGCTCACGAAGTTCATAGCGGACTATCCGGACAAGAGCGCAAGCGATGTGCAGATCGTCGTCGATTACATCGCCGGCATGACGGATTCCTATGCTACGACCTGTTATGAGAGCATCTACTGGATCTGACGCAGGAGAAGAAGAAATGGAGAAGGAACTTTATAATTTCTATGCTATGCTTGACCGCATGCAGTATATCCAGCGCTGGGGCCTCATGAGGAACACCCGTACGGAGAACCTCAAGGAGCACAGTTTCGATGTGGCTGTGATCGCACATTCCCTGGCGCTCATTCACAACCGCATTTTAAAGAAGGATCCGGTCGATCCTTTTCTCACGATGGGCGAGGCTCTCTACCACGATGTCACGGAGATCATCACGGGAGATATGCCGACACCGATCAAGTATAAGAACCAGCAGCTGAAGACGGCATATAAAGAGGTGGAAGCACAGGCGGCGGAGAATATCCTTCAGCTTCTGCCGGATCAGATCAAGCCGGATTATAAGGAACTTCTCCTTCCGGATCTTTCGGATGAGAAGAGAAAAGAGGTGCACCGTCTCGTGAAGGCGGCAGACCGCTTAAGTGCATTCCTTAAGTGCCTGATGGAGGAAAAGGCCAGTAACGACGAGTTCCGTTCGGCCAAGGACACCATCGAGGCATCGATCCATGCCTTGAACTGTGAAGAAGCCGAATATTACCTGGCGCATTTCGTTCCGCCCTACGGCATGACACTGGACGAGATCAGCCAATAAGACATAAGGAAAAAGATGGGAGAAAAACTTTCAAAAGTATATATTACGCTGGCCGCGGTGAGTGCCTTTATCGGTCTGGTCGTCGTTCTGATCGTCTGTGGCGGTCTGATCCACCTCGATAAGGAAGTTTCACTTTCGCAGGAAGGCAAGGACATGATGTACCGGGCGGCCGTCCTGACAGGAAATGAAGCCTCGCTTCCTTTCTTCGAAAACGAGATCGAACAGGGACACCTGTGCATCAGTGACTACGTAGAGGATCTTTTCACGAGTCACGAATACCTTCTTTCCGGAAAAGACGACAGCGCATTTGCATCCGATCTGGCATGCGTTGCATATAACGATGCTTACAAGGTCGATGAGATCAAGAGCCTTCTTGTGAACGGGTCGAGGAAATATGCCATCGAGAAGATCTTAAGTGATGTCGATCCGTCCTATGCGCCCATCAATGGTTTTTCAGATCCGAAAGGCACTTCCTGCAGTGCGATCACTGTTTTGAATCCGCTCCAGAATGAAGAAGGCTATGCTTTCGGTATCCGCCGGATCGACGGCAGCATGAGCGTCGAAGGCAGTGAGATGCGTACGGATTTCTTCGTGGACAATTCTCTGCGCCCGGGGCAGATCTATGTGCCGCAGGCATCGGGCTCTGTATCCTTTACGCTGGAATGGGATACCGTGGGAGAGATCCCCGGTGTGCATGACGTCATCATCCTCCTTCGCACCTCGGACGGAAGAGGCCATGTGGTGACCGGCGGCCGGGTCAATATCCCGGATTTCTTTACGATCGAAAATGATACGGTCGTTTCTTCCTCTATCCGTCAGGGCGACCAGGAAGCCTGGTATACGCTCGATGCAGGGGAGAAGAATGCCTACATCAATATCCTTGAGACTTCTTCGGATGTTTCGGCTTCTATCTATGACCGCTATGGCACCCTGATCGGCATGAACGATCTGCATAACGTGGATTACGAGGTCCTTCGCGCCAAAAGACAGGAGGAAGACCTGATCGTGCCGGAGGGCGTCGAGAGCACGGCGGAGAATGCTTTCTTCATAAGGATCAGAAGAAGTGAGACCTCTGCGCCTTCTGTGGCGGAGATCTCGTATGTCCTTGTGCAGTCCAGGGAAGTGGCGACCGCCGAAGAGACAGGCTATCTGGCGGTAGTCAGTGAAGAGGGCATCGTTCCGACGCCGAGACCGACAGGAGCTGTCCCGCAGGACGAACTGGACCGAGTGGTCACCTGCAGGGATGCAAGCGGCGGGACATTCGAGTTTTCGAGGTCGCAACTGAATTTTCTGCCGATCAACGGATTTCTGACCGAACTGGCCTTTATAGATAAAGCGGAGAAAGAACTTCCGATCTATCCGGAATTCTCTATGGACAATTTCGACTATGCCATCGTCGGCAGTTCTTTTGATGAGATCGGGATCAAATATACGGCGATCGAGGGGTTTGCCGCTAAAGTGTTCCTGGAAAACCGTGCGACCGCCATCCCGTCTATGGTCATCGGTAACACACTCCGTGTTGGTGAAGGTGCCAACACGCTGGTCGTTTCCGTGAGCTCCATAGATGGAACTTCGAGAGAATATACACTGCATCTTCTGAACGGCCAGGACAGCGAGGGCTTTAGAAAGAAGACGCTTTCCAAGTTCCCGGTATCCTATGCGGACGGTCTGTGGCTTCTTCACTGCCTGCATCCGGACTACCGTTTTGAGCCGTATTCGACGGGTCTTTCGTTTGAAGAAGTACTGAATAATGAGGACAAGGGCAGCCGAAGCCTGATCAGCGCGACGTATAACCCGACATGGGTCAAGCCGGGAAGCCCGGTCTATGACGGCTCTTCCTGGAAGGCCGCCAAGCGGGAAGTGGTCGCCTATTTCCTCGATCCGAGAAATTTCCTGACGCCGACGGGCATTTTCCAGTTTGAAAAGCTCTCGTTTGACGAATCGGTGCATACACTCGACGGCATCTCTGCCATGACGAAGAACTCTTTCTTAAATGAGACGGATCCGGATTATGCCTCGATCCTTTTGAAGGCCGGAAGAGATGCGGGCGTATCCCCGTACTTCCTGACCAGCCGTATCCTGCAGGAGATGGGCAGAAACGGCGAATCGAAGCTGGCACACGGTACTTTGGACGGATATGAGGGCTACTTTAACTTCTATAACATCGGTTCCACCCCGGACCCGAGCGTGAAGAACGGCGCCCTGATCAACGGCGCGAAGTATGCAAAATACGGCTCAAAGCCGGAAGAAAAGCAGATCACGCCGGATGAAGAACTGCTGCTTCTTCCTTGGACGACACCGGAAAAGGCGATCTGCGGCGGTGCTCTGTGGATCGCAAGAAGTTATATCGAGATCGGTCAGGATACGCTCTACTTCCAGAAGTTCGACATCGTGGATAACGAAGATGGCATGTATAACCACCAGTATGCACAGAACATCGCCATGGCGAATAACGAGGGTGTCCGTTACTATACGGCATATGCTTCTCAGGACATGCTCGACAGCTCATTTGTGTTTATTATCCCAATCTACGAGAACTTACCGGCGGAGTTCGGAAAATCTCCAATATAATTGATTTGAATTATAGGTGCATATCTTATATAATGCAGGCACGAAACACAAGTGATCAGGGATTTATTTACATACGATGAAAAACAGCTTGCATAAGATATGTGTGTCTATCTTATTGCCGTTACTGCTTTGCATGACGGTGCTCTTTTCCTTTGCCGGAAGCGGCCGTGCCGCCGGCGGTGTCACCGTAAATCTTGCCTTCCGGGAAGCATCGGCACAGGCAGGAGATATCGTTCATCTGGATGTATCTTTCACTTCTTTCCCGTCTATTACGAGATTCGGCCCGATCGAGATCGGCTACGATAAAGATGTTATGGAGTTTCAGGGGATCGAAAGCGGTCCGACCATGGAGGGTTATAGCTTTTCCTATCATGATGACCCGGACTCTTCGATCATGAGTATTTCTGCGATCAATGAGGAAGTCGAGGCGCAGATCATCCAGGAAGCTACCGGCGAGAACGCAAAGGATCCTACTGCAAGAGCACTGAACAGAGTTCCCGTATATTCGAGTGAGACCCCTGTCGTCGTGGCGACGCTGAAGTTTCAGATCCACGAACAGGCCGGTGGAGAAATAAAGGCCTGGCTGGGTTCGCTTTCCGGTCTTCGCGACAGCTCTCTGGAGAGTGTCGTTGCCGGTTCCGGCACAGGTGCTTCCTTAGTCGTTCAGGCCAAGATCTCCTCCGATGCGACGCTTTCTTCTCTTTCCGTCGGATCTTTTGAACTCGATCCGGAATTCGATCCCGGCATATTCAGCTACAACGTCATCGTTTCCAAGAACACGACCGATGTGGCGGTAAATGGTGTGGCCTTTAACCTGAAATCGAAGGTGGACGTCGAAGGCGGATCAGATCTTCAGATCGGAAACAACGCCGTGCTGGTGCGTGTTACCGCCGAGGACGGAGAAAAGACGAATACATATACCATCAACATCTATAGAAGTGACTCGCTGTTGGTCGAAGGCATCAGCATCCAGGACAGCCAGGGGATAAGCTATGACTTTGTCCCGTTTCCGGAGACCCTGGTGATCCCGTCCGGCTTTTATCAGTCAAGCTGTGTCGTGGATGGAAAAGAAGTTCCTTGTTTCCGCAAAGACGGTGTTCTGAGCGTCCTGATCTATGTGCAGGAGGGAGAAACGGAACCGGGGCTTTATGTATATAACCAGGAGACAGACAGCATGAGAAGATTCGAACCCGGTAGAATGCTCCTTCGTTCTTCCCTGATCCTGACTGTGGCGGAAAAGCCTGTAGATGTCCTTGTTCCGGAGGGATTTACCCCGGCCAAGATCACATACGGAAATACCGAGATCGACGGATATGTTTCCAAGGATGGTGCGACAAAGATCGCTTACCTTAAGACCGAAGACGGCAAGGCCCGCTTTTATGTCATCGATTCTACAGGAAAGGATTTCTATCCGTACCGCGCCCCGAAAAGCACGGGAAACCTGTTTTTGTATTTGTTTATCGTTTGTGCTAGTATAGCAGTGGCTGAGGCCCTGATCATTGGCATCCTCTTCTACAGAAGAAGGATCGCATACCGCCGTCAGGTCAAGCCAAGGAGAGTCTAATGAGCACAAATGAAGAAACCTCACGCTTTAAGCGCCTGATGAAAAATAAGAAATTCCAGGAGATCTTCTGGTATTTCGTATTCGGCGTACTTACCACGATCGTTAACCTGATTGCCTTCGCAGTCCTTAGAGAGGTTTTTAAAGTAAAATGGCCGGTCACGATCGGTAAATGGAGTTTCGATCTCTTCGTTACGTTTATTAATGCGATCGCCTGGGTAGTGGCTGTCGTATTCGCATATGTCACGAACAAGCTCTTTGTTTTCCATACGAAAGGCAACGTCAAGAAAGAATTCATCAGCTTTGTGGCAGCACGTCTGTTTACTTTCTTTGCTTTCGAACTCGGTCTGTTCTCCCTGTCCGTAATGGTCATGGAGAATGCCTGCAATATGCCGAAAGACGACATCCTGATCAGCATCTTCGGTATTGATATTGCCAATATCTACATCGTCAAGCTCTTTATCGCGGTCTTCGTTGTCATCGCCAACTATATTTTCAGTAAACTCTTCATTTTCAAGAAATCTAAAGACGGCGATCCTGAAAAGAAACCTGCGGAAGAAGCTTCTATTACAGCGGAAGAGACCAGGGCAGGAGAATAACAGGAGCCTACCATGATCGATCATTCAGCTCCGGAATTCCTTCAGACAGCAAATAAATTCGGTATCCGGCTGGGGCTTGAGCGCATGATGGCGCTCCTTGAAAAGCTTGACCACCCGGAAAAGGATCTGCGCGTTTTTCACATCGCCGGCACGAACGGAAAAGGTTCCGTCAGTGCCTACTGTGCGTCTATGCTTGCCTGGGACGGCAAAAGAGTCGGGCTTTATACATCTCCGTTCCTGGAGCGCTTTTCCGAGCGCATCCGTATCCTCGAGGGAAGAGAAGGTCTTCTTTCCTGGGAAAAGGACGATACATACGGAGAGATCGATCCGGATTCCCTGCGGAGGCTTTCAGACCTTGTTGAGAGCAAGGTCAGGGAACTTCTTAAGGAAGGGCAGGAGCATCCGACCGAATTTGAACTCGTGACTGCGGTCGCCTTTTTATATTTTTCCGAAAAGAACTGTGACGCCGTCGTGCTCGAAACGGGCCTCGGCGGACGTCTGGACTCCACGAACGTCATGGAAAAGCCGGAAGTCTGCATCATTACGGCGCTGGGCTTTGACCATACCGACCGTCTCGGAGATACCCTCGGGCTGATCGCCGGCGAAAAGGGCGGCATCATCAAGAAGGGCTGCCCGGTTTTTGCCATGGATACCCATCAGGCGGCGGTATCGGACGAGGATGCAAAAGAAGCGGAAGAAGTCCTTTCGAAGATCGCATCGGAAAAGAAGGCGCCCCTTACCTGGGTCCGAAACGATGAAGCCGTACGCGTCTTTCAGGATCTTTCGGGACAGACATTCCTTCTTGACGGAAAAGAGTATAAGATCCGCATGCACGGCGGATATCAGCTGGAAAATGCCTCGCTCGCTTTAAAAGCGATGAGATCTTTTGTATCGGAAGATGCGCAAAAAGAAGGGATCCTTCATACAAGATGGAAGGGCCGCCTCGAGGCGATCTGTCAGGATCCGCCGGTGATCCTCGACGGTGCCCATAACCCGCAGGGAATCACCTCATTCGTTTCTTTCCTTAAAGAAATGCCGGAACTTCGGGAAATGCCGCCCTGCGAGATCATCATGGGCGTCATGGCGGATAAGGACGTAAGCCGGATGCTTTCGATCCTGACCGAAAACTGGTGCGTACCGGTCGGTCGCATCACGCTCGTTACCCCGAAACAGAAGCGCGCCATGCAGGCCGAAGACCTTCTGGATATGTGGAAAACTACCCTTTTAAACGGCAAAGCGTTTTACAATTCAGGGTCGTGTATGTATAATACTTTAGATAAACTCCGTGCGATCGGAAGTTCCGAGACAGCTTCCCGGGAAGCGATAAGAAGAGCTGCGAAGACGCACAGCCCCGTTTACATGATCGGGTCCCTCTATCTTCTCGGAGAAGCGCGGGGCGTGATCGAGGAAGAACTTGAGAACTTAGGCCTACTCGGGGAAATGAAATAAAAGAACAGGAAGTGCTTATGGACTGGAAAACAGCAGGACAAACCATACCGGAGATCAGTACACGTGATCTGGTGGTATTCCGTCTTCCGCCGGAAGAGTCGGAACAGCTCGCACGCCAGTATAACCGGGCACTGTTTAATATGAACAGCGATGGCGCAGATGTGGCCATCATCAGCTTAAAGAAGATCATCGCAGAGTATCCGACCTGGGGCGAGCCGTCGCTCCTTTTCGGCATCTGCGTCGCCCAGTGCGAGGAATACCACAGAGCGCAGAAGTGCTTCGAGCATGCGCTGACGTGCGGTCTTCACTCCCAGGCCATGACCGAACTTGCCCAGTACTGTCTTTCGGAAGCGACGGCACAGGCGGAGCAGGCGCAGGCCATCGCCGACCAGACACCGGAGGAATCCCCGCTGAAGGCCCTTTCGACGGCCATCACGAGACAGGAATCCCCGATGGTGGCGGAAAGTGAGAACAGAGAGAGGATCCATGTCCAGGCTCCGATCCTGATCAAGGCACCGAGAAAGCCGAGAAAGAGAAGGATCGCGACGGAAAAGGAGATCCGCGACGCCCTGATGCAGTCCACCTCCAGCAACGGAGAGATCCCGGACGAGGAGATCAACGTCGAGTTCCCGAAGACGCCGGCGGAGAAGATGCGGATGACCCTGATCGCACTTGCAGCGATCGTCATTCTGGCCGGACTTGTTGCACTGACGGTATTTGTGATCGTGCCTGCCGTGAAGAATGCTACGGCGAAGAGCAAAGACGCCGAGAAGGTCGAGTTCCTCGAGAAGAAACTTGCCGAGAAGGCCGGAGATCCTGGTGTAGATGCGATCATCGCCGAGTACAACAGTGCTTTTTCCAAGGGTAACGATAATGTGACTACACCGGAGACCGCCGCAGATACACAGGCTGAAGTTTAAGATATCAATAAGGAGATTACGTCCATGATGTACATAAGCACAAGAGGATACGATAAGAAGTTCACATCGGCCGAGGCCATCAAGCAGGGTATTGCCCCGGATGGCGGTCTTTTCGTGCCGGAGACGATCCCGACATTAAGCAAGTCCGAGATCCTTTCCATGAAGGAAATGACCTACCCGCAGATCTCTGCGACGGTCTTAAGCAAATATCTTACTGATTTCACCTATGACGAGCTCCTGGGCTTTGCCGAGCAGGCGTATTCCGAGGAAAAGTTCGGCGAGACACCGGCTCCGCTCGTACAGCTCAATAAGTACAACCCGAGAGAATATATCCTCGAACTGTGGCATGGTCCGACGGCGGCTTTCAAGGATATGGCGCTTCAGATGCTTCCGCACCTGATGACCGCCTCCGCAAGAAAGACCGGCGAGAACCGTAAGATCTGCATCCTGACTGCAACTTCCGGTGATACGGGAAAAGCAGCACTCGAGGGATTCAAGGATCTTCCTGGAACAGAAGTCATCGTATTCTATCCGTCGGAAGGCGTATCGGATGCCCAGAAGCGTCAGATGATCACCACCGAAGGCAACAATGTCCATGTCGTCGCCGTAAACGGCTGCTTCGACGATGCCCAGTCCGGTGTAAAAGCGATCTTCGGAGATCCGGAGGTGGCGAAGATCCTCGATGCACAGGGCTGTGTCCTTTCGTCCGCAAACTCCATCAACTGGGGTCGTCTGGTACCGCAGATCGCGTACTATGTCGCTTCCTATGTGGAACTTCTGAAGTATGATGAGTTCGAGTTCGGCGAGAAGATGAATGTCGTCGTTCCGACAGGTAATTTCGGTAACATCCTGGCGGCCTGGTTTGCCAAGAAGATGGGCATTCCGGTCAGAAAGCTGATCTGTGCCTCCAACAAGAACAAGGTCCTTTCCGATTTCTTCAGAAGCGGCACATATGACCGTAACCGTGAGTTCTATAAGACCAATTCACCGTCCATGGATATCCTTATCTCCAGCAACCTCGAAAGACTCCTCTTTGAAGTGACCGGCATGGATGCCAAGAAGACCTCCGAGTGGATGGAAGAATTAAAGTCCAAGGGCGTTTATACTGTAGATCCGGATACTCTCAAAGTCCTGCAGTCGACTTTCGTTGGCGGCTTTGCCGATGAAGCCGGTATCAGCAAGACCATAAGAGACGTCTATGACCGCTGCGATCACGTGGTCGATACCCACACCGCCGTGGGCTTCAATATCTATAACCGCTACTATCAGAGATCCGGAGATGAGACCAAGACCGTCTTCGTATCGACAGCAAGTCCTTTCAAGTTCGCCCCGTCTGTAATGGATGCGTTAAACGGCGCAGGCTACAGTAACGGCAGATCCGATGAAGTCATCTCCAACGAGCTTTCCGAAGAGAGCGGACTTCCGATCCCGTATGGCCTTAAGGACATCAACAAGAAACCGGTACTGCATAACCTTCTGATCGAGAAAGAGGCTATGCGCCAGACGGTCCTCGATCTTCTGAAATAAGTCGGACGGGATCTTCGAAGAAGAAAGCCGCTGTCAAGTCTTCAGATCGTAGTACTGGTCGACGATCTTTTCTTCTGGCCAGTCATTGTAGTCTTTGTAGTACAGATACTTATTCTTCGTAAACATTTCGTTTTTGTTTTCTAATATCATGTAGTATTCCTGTCCGTCGACATTTCTCTTCGGACTCGGGAATCTGTGCACCGTGGTATTATTGTCTGATATGAAGCGGGCATTGAGTTTTGGCATACCTTCCTTTACCGGGACCATAAAGACAATGACGTCTTCCTTATTCCAGTCGTTGCAGTCAGTCAGCTGCCAGGGGAAAATGTCATTTTCTGTCAACTGGTATTTCTGATCCGCTTCGTCATATGTATATTGCGTTATGGGGAAAGTTGTGCCGTCAAATGTCGCGGTATTATTTTCCGGATCGATCCAGAGAAGATCGCGGGTCGGCAGATCGACTCTGCAGGAACGAATATGGATACGGATCGTTGAAGCATTCTCATAGTAAATACTCTTGAGCATCTTCATCATATATACATTTCCTTCTTCATCCTTAAATGAAGCACTATCCATATCCGCATCAAGCTCATCTCCAATGACTTTCCCGTTCTCGTCTTCAATGACTGCATCGACCAGTCGAAGTTTCAGTTCGGGTTCATCTATCGGCCGGTAGAACAATAAACTGGCGGTTTCTGAAACGACAAGCTTATCGAAGTATAATTCATGGCCTTCCAGTTCAATCGACCAGTTGAGAGAATACTCACGGCTTTCTTTGATCTGAACATTATGGAACTCGAAATGAAAGCTTTCCATGGGTTCCTTCGGATAAGGATCATCTCTTCCCATATCTGCCAGTTCAAAACTGATGGAAAAGTTAGGGCATAGTTCCCGATAAGCAAGGCAGAGAAGGACGAGATCGTCATTCCCGCTTATTACCGGATCACTATTCGTGATGGATATCTGCCTTGAAGTGTCGAGGTTATATATGCTTCCGCGAATGAGCCGGAATTCTTTTTCCGGTTCCAGATCCGTATGGATCCTGATAAAGGCGTAGGCTGTGTGATCGTCGAAAATGACCGAATCCAGCGTCATTTCGACCGGATGATTCTTACCGGAGACAGTGACTCCGACATCAGTTAAACTGCCGGCTTCAATGGCTTTTTCCAGTTCATCATGATGTTCGATCGCGCTTCGGATATCTTCCCTTATATCCTCACGGACGATGAAGGTCTGGCTGATGGTTCCGATGAGCGGTGTGTTGACGCAGGTGCGGGCGAACTTGGTAGATGTGTTTACGCCGGCGAAAAGAACGAGTATCAGCGCCGCGATAGTGATCACAACGGATCTTCCGGCCACGGCAATGTGGTGGATGGTGCGTCTTTTCGTCATGGTCTTTCTCATGGCGGTCTTATTCATTTCTTCGGGCAGAGCCTGCAGATCCAGGCCTAATTCTGATAGCTTATCCTCGATATTCAAATGTTGTCACCTCCCAGTTCTTCCCGAAGCTGTTCGAGCGCCCGCCGTAAGCGGGAAGAAACAGTCCCCTGAGGTATTTTGAGCATGCCGGCGATCTCCACGGTGGTGTAGCCGCCGAAGTATTTAAGTGTGACGACCTTCTGAAGATCGCTCGAAAGGTGGGAAACAGCATCCATCAGCTCCATTTTCTGCGGATCCAGAGCGGATGACGCATGGTGATCCAGCTCGTATTCTTCGAAACTCTGATGACGGGACGAGCGCTTAAACTGGGTGGCGCAGGTATTCATGAGAATGCGGATCATCCAGGTCTCGAAAAATTCCTCTTTGCGAAGAGAACGCTTTTTTAGAAACCCTTTGTAGATCGCTTCATCGACCATATCGATGGCCATGCTTTCGCTGCGAAAGTACGGGAAAGCAACGGCGAACATCTTTTTCCGGATCTTTTCGACACGGTTGAAGAATTCCTCGTCAGTCATGATGTTTTAGCGGCTCCGTTTCCGGCCTTCTGATAATTAGACAAAGCACATCGATCTTTTCATCACTGAAAAAATGAAAAAATGATCCAATTGTCTCAGAACCCTATTCCAAAGTGAAGTATATCAGATAGAACAGAGGATACAAAGGCTTGTTTTTGGTGAAATATGAATCAGGATTCGTGAATATCTTCGAGTTTTAATCCTTCATTATGCTCAAGCGCCCAGGAGATCGCCCACTCCGACTCGAAAAGGACCACCGGCATCTCGTCTCTGTCTAAAACGAGCATGGAGGTAGAGGTGAGCGTCAGTTTCGAAAAATCGATATCCGAAGCTTCATCTTCCTTTTTGCACCATCTGGCGAAACGGTAGTTCAGGTTATTTCTTAAGATATCTACACCGTATTCAGTCTTCAGACGGTGCTCGAGGACTTCGAACTGAAGTACACCGACCACGCCCATGATGTAGGTCTCGGTGCCGATGCCGGGCTGCTTATAAAGCTGTACGGCGCCTTCTTCGGAGAGCTGTTCGATGCCCTTTAGGAACTGCTTTCTCTTCATGGAATCCTTCGGCTGCACGCGGGCGAAATGCTCCGGCGGGAAGACCGGGATGTTGGCGAAGTTGAACTTCTTTCCGGAGGTCGTGACGGTATCTCCGATGCGGAAGATGCCCGGATCGAAAAGACCGATGATGTCGCCGGCATAAGCGTCTTCGACGATCGTTCTGTCCTGTGCCATGAACTGCTGCGGCTGGGCAAGTGTGATCTTCTTGCCGGTACGCATATGGGTGACGGACATGCCCTTTTCGAACTTGCCGGAGCAGATGCGCATGAAGGACATTCTGTCTCTGTGATTCGGGTCCATGTTCGCCTGGATTTTAAATACGAAACCGGAGAAGAAGTCTTCGGTCGGTCCGACGATCCCTTCGGAGGTCTCGTGGCTCTGCGGACCCGGTGCGATCTCGAGGAACTTTTTGAGGAACGGCTCGACGCCGAAGTTCGTGATCGCGGATCCGAAGAAGACAGGGGTCAGTTCGCCCTTTAAGATCTTGTCGAGATCGAAGGGGTCACCTGCCATATCGAGAAGTTCGATATCGTTTTTAAGTGTCTCGTAGTGATGTTCGTTTAAGATCTTGCGGAGGGCTTCTTCGTCGTTGATGCCGGCGCTTATGGACTTTACCATGGAAGCACCGTGGTCCTTCGTCTCATTATCGAAAAGCAGGACCTCTTCAGATTCTCTTACATATACGCCCTGAAAATCGCCGTCGGTGCCGATCGGCCAGTTGATCGGGGTACTGCGGATGCCAAGGACCTTCTCGAGCTCATCGATGAGGTCGAAAGGATTCTTCGCAGCACGGTCCATCTTGTTGATGAAGGTAAAGATCGGGATGCCGCGCTTTCTGCATACGGCGAACAGCTTGATGGTCTGGGCCTCGACGCCCTTTGCGCCGTCGAGGAGCATGACTGCGGCGTCTGCGGCACAGAGTGTACGGTAGGTATCCTCGGAGAAGTCCTGGTGACCGGGGGTATCGAGGATGTTGATGCAGTAGCCGTCGTAGTTGAACTGCATGACGGAAGAGGTGACGGAGATACCACGCTGCTTCTCGATCTCCATCCAGTCGGAGGTCGCGTGGTGCGCGGCTTTTCGAGCCTTAACAGAACCGGCCATGTGAATGGCGCCTCCGTAAAGCAGGAGCTTTTCCGTCATTGTGGTCTTACCTGCGTCCGGGTGCGAGATGATCGCGAAAGTCCTTCTGCGCTGGATCTCATTTACAACTTGCTGGTCCATATGTGTCACCTTTCTGGTCGGACGGACAGGGAGAAGCAGTATTTCCCGCCGTCTTCCGTTCGGTTTGGTTACCGTTCCAAAATACGCTATAATAGTAGTGGCTTTTTAAGGGGAGAAAAAGCTTTCTTCCAAAACAAGCCATAATATTATATCAGCCTTGCATTATAAGGGCAAGGAAAAGAGGTGCGTATGCCGGTAAAAGACGTGAGATTGGCAGTGCTTATCGATGCGGATAACATCTCTGCCACATATATCAAACCCATGATGCTTGAGATCGCCCGTTACGGAAATCCGACCATCAAGAGGATCTACGGCGACTGGACCAAGCCGCAGCTCGGTCCCTGGAAACAGGTGCTTCTGGACCATGCGATCACACCTGTCCAGCAGTTCGGCTACACAAGCGGCAAGAACGCGACGGATTCTTCGCTCATCATCGACGCGATGGATATCCTTTATACCGAGAAGGTGGATGGATTCTGCCTGGTCTCCAGTGACAGCGATTTTACAAGACTTGCGACAAGGCTTAGGGAAGCCGGCAAGATCGTTTACGGCATCGGCGAGAAGAAGACGCCGACGCCATTTGTAGCGGCCTGTGACCGCTTTATCTTCTTAGAGATCCTCGCTCCGAAAGAAAAGAAGAGCAAGGGCTCGGATGCTTCTTCCGAGAAGATCCTGCCGGTGGCGGAGATCCCGGATCTTCTGGATCCTGCGGATGCCGAGAGCAAGGGCGCTTCGGGTAAAGGAGCGAAGATCATTGATGATGCTACCTGTGAGCTGATCTCCAGCTCTGTTTCAGATCTGGCCGACGAAGACGGCTGGGCGTTCCTCGGGGATGTGGGAAACCTGGTCAATAAGAAGAGTCCGTCATTTGACGCCAGGAACTACGGTTTCTCGAAGATGAGTAAATTCATGCAGTCGCTGGACTTTCTGGAATGCGAGCTCCGGGTCAATGAGAAGAACCCACAGGTAAAGCTCATATACGTTCGCAACAAGGAGGATAATTGAAAGTGCGAAGAAGTGCAGGTGTATTACTACACATTACGTCGCTGCCGGGGGATTTCGGCATCGGCGGATTTGGCAGGGAGGCAGAGAGCTTTGCAAAGAAACTGAAGGAAGCCGGAATGGGGTACTGGCAGGTCCTTCCGTTTACCAATCCGGGCTCGGGGGATTCCCCGTACCAGAGTGACTCGGCATTTGCCGGAAGTCCGCTCCTTATCGATCCGGAGGATCTTTTCGAAAAGAAGCTCCTCTCGAAAGAGGACCTTCAAAACTGCAAGTATCCGGGCTCCTGCTACAGTGTCGACTATGCATGGGTCAGGGAAAACCGTATGGAAATGCTGAAGAAGGCATTTTCGCGGGCGGACGATGAGATCCGTAAGGATATGCAGAAATTCCTTAAGGAAAACGCCTGGGCCAAAGACGTGATCGTCTTTCAGGCGATCAAGGAGACCCAGGGCCAGAAGGCTTGGTGGGAATGGGACGATAAGGCGCTCCAGAAGCACGACGCCAAGGCGATCGGAGCTTTTGAAAAAGAACATCAGGAGCTTTGTGACTTCTATCTTTTCATCCAGTACATTTTCTTCTCTCAGTGGACGAAACTGAAATCGAAGATCAACGAGATCGGAATAAAGGTGATCGGTGATATCCCGATCTATGTCAGCGGAGATTCCTGCGATGTCTGGGCCAACCGGAATCTTTTCCAGATGAATAAGGACGGCTCGTTTAAGAGCGTGGCGGGTGTTCCGCCGGATTATTTCTGCGAGGACGGCCAGCTCTGGGGAAACCCTGTTTACGACTGGGCGGCGCACGAGAAGGAGGACTATGCCTGGTGGCTCCAAAGACTCCACCAGAACTTCAAACTCTACGATGTCATCCGCATCGACCATTTCCGCGGATTTTCGCGCTTTTACGCCTGCGCGGCGGATGCGGAGAATGCCCGAAACGGCAAGTGGTATCCGGGCCCGGGCATGAAGCTCTGGAACCGTATTTTCGATGAGTTTGGCAGGGAGCCGGCGATCTTCGCCGAGGACCTCGGAGAGACGGACGATGAGCTGATCTCTTTCCTTCAGGAGACCGGGCTTCCGACGATGCGCGTCCTTCAGTTCGGTATGGTACCGCACGATGACAGTAAGCACATGCCGCACAACTATCCGGAGAACTGTATCGCCTATACGGGCACACACGATAACAACACCCTTCTCGGCTGGCTCTGGGAAGCCTCCGAGGAAGACAGGAAATTCGCGCTCGAGTACTGCCGCTTCCACGGCGACAACTGGGGTGACGGTGGTGTCCATGCGCCGGCCTGCCGCGCGATGCTGACGACCGTATGGTCATCGGCCGCAAAGCTTGCCATCGCGCCGTTACAGGACGTGATGGGATTTGGTTCCGACACGAGAATGAACGCGCCGGGCATGCCGACCGGACAGTGGCGGATCCGCTTCGGTGCCGATTCCATCAACCAGATGGACACCAAGTGGCTCAGTAAGCTGAACTGGGTCTATAAGAGATTCTGAGAAACTGCGCTTTCATAACATAGCCCAAAGGAGGAGCCTATGGATAAGTACATGCTTTCGATCGACCAGGGAACTACATCTTCCCGCGCCATGATCTTCCGGGAGGACGGCACTTGCGTGGCGTCCGCACAGGAGCCTTTTGAACAGCACTTCCCGAAGCCCGGCTGGGTGGAGCACGATCCGGAGGACCTCTGGAGGACTGTCTGCGACTGCATCCGTCAGGCGCTGGCCAAGGCAAATATCCAGCCCGGTGAGATCTCCGGTATCGGCATCACGAACCAGCGTGAGACGACGATCCTGTGGGAAAAGAACACGGGACGGCCTGTCTATAACGCGATCGTCTGGCAGTGCAGAAGGACGGCGGCGCTTGTGGAGAAACTGAAGGACTCTGATCCTGAGTTCGTCGAGAAAGTGAGAGATAAGACCGGACTTGTGCCGGATGCGTATTTTTCCGCCACGAAGATCCAGTGGATACTCGAAGAAGTGCCGGGGCTTAAGGCCCGTGCGGGACAGGGGGAGATCCTCTTCGGCACAGTCGACTCATGGATCCTTTACCGCCTGACCGGCGGAAGATCCCATGCCACCGACTATTCCAATGCGTCCCGTACGATGCTCTTTAATATCCATACGCTCGCCTGGGACGACGAGCTGTGCCAGTATTTCCATATCCCGAAATGCATGCTCCCGAAGGCGCTTCCGGGCGCTTCCGAGTTCGGATTTGTCAGCGCGGAGATCACGGGACTGGAAGCGATCTACGGTGTCGGGATCTATGGCATCCTGGGCGACCAGCCGGCGGCTCTTTTCGGACAGACGTGTTTTGATAAGGGAGACATCAAGAATACCTACGGCACGGGCTGCTTTACACTGATGAACGTCGGTTCCGAACCGATCATCTCGAAAAAGGGACTGGTCACTTCTGCGGCGTGGTCCCTGAACGGGGAGACCTCTTACGCACTCGAGGGAAGTGTATTTAACGGCGGTTCCACGATCCAGTGGCTCCGGGACGAATTGCGGCTGATCGATCATGCATCCGACTGCGATGTGCTGGCGGAGACAGTGCCGGACAGCGCCGGTGTCGTGCTCGTACCTGCATTCTCGGGCCTTGGCGCCCCGTACTGGGATATGTACGCACGAGGCGCGATCTTAGGCCTTACCCGTGGTACGACGAAGGCACATATCGCCCGCGCGGCCCTCGAAGGCATCGCCTATCAGGTGTACGATCTGGTATCCCTCATGCAGGAAGAGGCGGACTGCCACATCAAGACCCTGAAAGTGGACGGCGGCGCCAGCGTCAGCCGCTTCATGATGCAGTTCCAGGCAGATATTTTAAATTGCGCCGTAGACCGCGCCAAAGAGCGTGAGACCACCTCCCAGGGCGTAGCTTATCTCGCGGGTCTTTTCTGCGGATACTGGGAGAACATGGACACCTTGCGGAACCTGCGTCACTGTGATACTCTCTTTACGCCGTCGATGACGGAAGAAAAAAGGAATGAACTTCTGAAGAACTGGGCCAAGGCCGTTTCCCGCGCCGGGGCCTGGGAGGAAAAGGAATAATTGGACGCACTTTTACTGGTATTCATAAAGATCGTTGTCGCGGTGACTCTGGGCTTTATTCTGAGAAAGACCGGAATCATCGACGCGCGTATGCAAAAAGGATTGTCAGACATGCTTCTGATGGCGATCCTTCCGTTTTCGATCCTGGCCTCTTCGAACTATGAGAAGACCCCGGAAGTCACGGAAGGCATGCAGATCGTTCTGGTCGCGGCGCTGGCCTTCTACATCCTGTCGCTCATCCTGATGCGCCTTATCAGCAAGAAGCTTCCTTTTGAGGAGAAAGAACAGCGTGTCTTCGTCACCATGACGGTCTTTGCCAACACGGGATTCGTGGGATTCCCGTTGATGTCCGCGCTTTATGGAAATGCCGGACTTCTCATGGCGGTCGTCTTTAACCTCGCATATAACCTTTTCATGTACACCTACGGGATCCATCTTCTCTCGGGAAAGACGGGGAGCATCCGCAGTATCCTCACAAACCCTGTAAATATCGCATCTATCCTTGCGATCCTGATCTTCGTATCACCTTTCCGGTTCCCGTCGTATGTATCCGGCCCGATCGACCTGATCGCCGCCATGACGGTGCCGCTTTCGATGATCATCATCGGGTCGAATCTCGCGGCGATGCCTTTTACTAAAGTTCTCACCGACCCCAAGTCCTACCTGATCTCGTTTATGAGGCTGATACTGCTTCCGGGACTGGTCCTGGCGGGCATGTATATTGCTTTCCGAAGTGCCTCCATGACCTCGGAGACGGCCGCTGTCGCCGTCCTGATGTGTGCTCTCCCGTGCGGTTCCATGAACGTGATCCTTTCTGAAAAGTATGACTGTGCGCCGGAATTTGCCGCGCGCGCCACAGTACAGAGCATGCTCCTTTGCATGGGAAGCCTGCCGCTGTTCGTATTCATCTGCAGTAAGATCTTCGGATAATTCTTATGACACGATATTCGCCCGGCTCGGTTCGGCCGTGCTGGCAGGTGTCGTGCGGATCCAGTAATTCTCGTTATAAATATTGTCGAGCTCACTGAAATAGGTCTGCTCGTAGACGCCGCCGTCCGCGAGGATCGTCCTCCTGGACGGCTCATTGTCTGTATGGCAGACGACCAGGACCTTGCTGTGGCCGAGGAGTTTGGCGTAAGGAAGGACCATGGCGAGCATTCTTTTTCCGTATCCGCGACGGCGCTCGGAAGGACGTACGGAGTAGGAGATGTGACCGCCATGTTTGCTCATGTAGTCATTCAGCTCGTGCTTGATCTCGATCATGCCCACAGGGATACCATCCTTCATGCGGAAAGCGATGAACGGGGTGGAAGGCATGTAATAAGACGGTGCCGTTTTACGCGATCCCAGAGTATCGACGAAGGCGAACCATTCGGCAATATCTTCGAAGGATCCGAGAAGTGCGGAACCGTAGATATTCTCTTCGCCCCAGTTGATGTACTCGTCGCGGAACTCTTCCATCTCGTCGGCAAATTCCGGAACAGGAAGCGTAAGGATAAGCGCATCGTCCGGAATATGGGCGATACAGGTCATCGGATCGGAAAAGTCGAATTCATATACTTCAAAGGGTGCGCCCGGCATCTGTCCGACAACGAAGATCGTGTCTCTTTCCGGGTAGTATTCAGCGCCGCACCAGATGAAGTCCGAACCGGTCTTAAAGGCCTCGTCGGAGTAGTAGCGGTGCTCAGCTAACGTGTTGAGATTAAAGATGGAGAAACCGAAACGGTCTCTTCTGAAAACATAGTAAACACTGCCGTTTCTGTGGGTGATCATCTCACAGAGCGGGTGGGAATTATCGAGGCAGTCGTAGCTTAAGATCAGCTCGTGGTTCGGGGTGAAAAGAGAGAAACGGGCAGCCAGACGCTCCTCGCCATCGATCTCGCCTCCGAAACCTTCGCAGAGGAGGAAGTAACCGTTTGCGAAACAGCCTTCTTCCTTGGAAAGACGGTTCTTTTCCTGGAAAAGGATCTCGCTTTGCTTCTGATATCTCTCCGCATATTCAGGTGAAAATGCGACATTCCCCATAGATTACCTGCTCTCTGTCCGAAAAGGGATCTTTTGGATGCGGATCCGGAAGATCCCGGCGCCAAAAGAGCCTACTTTTCCAGTTAAATATGAATATTAAAAGTTTAGCATAACGAAGAATAATTGACAATCTCACAAACAAATTTTATATTATAGAGTGAAGTAGGAGGGCTGTATATCTTATGGAAATAGCATTTCACTGTCCTAATTGTCTTGCGGATCTTATATACGACGAATCCAAGAAGTACACGTGTTGTTTTTGTAACACGGTTCTTACAGGTAAAAACGAAGTAACAGAACTCGAAGGCGGCTACTATGTAGGCGACGCCTGGAATGAGAAAGTATATCACAGTTTCCATTGTGAAGATTGCGGCAGCGACTTTATCGCTAAGCCCGGCAATACCTCTATCGGATGCCCGATCTGTTCCTCGACCTCTCTTACTGATAAAGGCGGCATGGTCGGTGCTATGCCGAGACGTGCCATCCCGTTCGCACATACCAGACAGCAGGCCCAGGAGATGTTCCTGGACTATGTCAGAAATAACTCTGCCGTCGGCCGTCAGCTGGCTACCGATGAGAACAAGGAGCTCCTGCACAAGGTCTATGTGCCGATCTGGCTGTTCACCTACGAGATCCTCGCTCATGCGAAATTGACAGCCATGCTGAGAAATAAGGCGAATGAGAGTAAGACGCTCTTCGGTATCAACGGTACCGAGGGCATTGTGGAACAGCTCTCCGCGCTCCGTTCCTCTTTCTCGCGTTTCCAGGCAAACCGTAAGGGTGCCGCAAAAGACGCAAGCGACATGCCGTCCGAGCACGTGACCGGCGGTGTGCTTTCCTGGCAGGGCATTCCTTTTGATGCTTCCGGCATCCTTCAGAGCAATGTCATGAATATGTTGCAGCCGTATGACCAGAGCAAGATGGTCCTTCTTACGGAGAAGGTCCTCCTCGATACTCCGGTCCTTGCGATCACAAAAGATCCGATCACCTGCATGCAGGAATTCATGGAGCGCATCAAGAAGTGGACGCGTCAGATGATCATGGACGCCCACTCCGATTCTTACGACATTTCCTATTTCCAGGACAAGACCGACTACCCGCTGGGTATCGGTGAGCTGGTACTTTTCCCGATCTGGTACATGAAGGGCGAGTATAACGGAAGAGAATTCTTCTTCGCCATGAATGGTCAGGACGGTTCTGTGGACGGCAATGTTCCGATGAGCAAGGGGACGACCAAGAATGCCGGTATCACCTACCAGCAGTACTGGGATAAGACTCGCTGCACGGCGCTGACCGACACACACTTTGAATTTAATCCGCACGATCCGAATATCGATCTTTTAGACTACTCCTTCTTCGAAAAACCGAAGGATTCGAGAGTTACCGCTGAAGGCAGAACGAAGCCGAAGGGACAGATCGCTTCTGATCTGGATTCGCTGATCGATACTTCTGCAGCAAAGAGCGAAAAGGCCGGTACGGTCGAAGATGCTGCGGAAGCTATGGCGGCTGCAGCTGCTGAACTGTCGGCAGCTCCGACGCAGAAGAAGCCGTATTCCGCTATGGATGTTGAGATCGGTTTCTCGAAGAAAAAAGAGCCGAAGAAGAAACTGACCAAAGAAGAGGAGATGGAGCGTGCCCGCGAGATGACCGAGCGTATGCGCGCAGCCGCCAAGGAAGAGCCGAAGGGCGATATGGCTGCGGCATCCAGTGTTCCGTCCTGGGCAAAGGCCGTAACTCCGCCGCCGTCCGTGACACAGACGAATGCCCGTCCGGCACGTGTCAAGAAGGCAGCCGCTTCCAGATCGAGTTCCGCTTCTGCTTCCAATAAACCGCTTTGGGAGAGATCCGAAGAAGATATCGCCGCAGCAAAGGCCCCGAAGAAGAGATCGGATTCTATGGCTGCTCGTATCGCCCGTGGCGATGCTCCGGAAGAGGAAGAGCCGGCAGCAGCCGCTATGCCGCCGCTCGGCATGTCTCCGTTTGCACCGGGTGCGATGGATGAGGTCGACAGCCTCGATGATCTCGATAAGATGACACTTCCGGATCCGGCAGCCAACTATCTGAAGGTCCCGGATAAGTATAAGACGCCGAAGGACGATGGCGAGAAGGCTTTCCGTGAGCAGATCGCTGCTCCGTCCTCAAGAGCAGACGAAGCACCGGAATCTTATGAGATCCCGATGCCGAAGGTCGCTCCGACGAGATCTTCCGGCCGTCAGGTCAAGAAGAGAACTCCTGTGGTGGAAGATCCGGTAGATCTTCCGGAGATCCCGGAATTCCCTGAACTTCCGGAAGTCGCCGAAGAAGTGCCTGCAGATGAGGAGATGATGGCGAACATCACATTCTCCTTCAACAAGAAGAAGGCACCGATGAGCGGTGTGGACATGCCGCCGGTCAACAATTCTATCCCGAGACGCACGGAGGAAGAACCGGAAGAAAAACTCGGCATGGCCATTATGAATTCCGAGTACGACGATGGTGTGCTCCCGTATGCGGAAGCGCATCGTGAAGAAATTGCAGATGAACCGAGAGAGATCGTCCCGAGACAGACGACAGAGAGTGAGAACTATTTTGGTTCCGACGTCACGAACCGTCCTCTCGCATATCGTCCGCCGGCCCCGCTGGCCCAGCGTAACGATGACGTCTATGTCGAAAAGATCGAACCGCATCCGGAAGACGATGAGAATAACCGTCCTCTGGCACAGCGTCCGCCGGCCCCGCTGGCGAGAGCTACCGAGGAGCGTGGTCCGAGTCTGGAATACCTGACCGAGCATGAGATGGACAGCGAGATCCGCCAGATGCCGTCGCTGGAGAGCCGCGGCAGATGGGGCGAAATGCCGGAAGCGAAGGAAACACCTTCGTGGGCGAAGCCGCAGCATGAAGAGGAGAGTGATTCTCCGTTCAGAAGACCTGCATCTACCTCTCCGAGAGGCAGAAGCCATATGTCCAGAGATGAGCTCCGTCAGGCTGGTCAGGAAGCTGCAAGAAAAGCAAGTGATGCAGCAGCATCCCGCCCGTCGGCAAGAGCCAGAACGCTCGAGGAAAGAAAGAAAGAGAATCAGGCCGCTTACGCATTCCGTCCGCCGGTTCAGCAGAGACCTGCTCAGCAGGTTCCGGAAGAAGAACCGGAGCAGGAGCAGCAGCGTCCGGCATGGAGCAGACCTTCCGCCCGTCCGGGAACAGCTTCCCGTCCGGCTGCAAGAGAAGAGGCTCCGAAGAAGAATGTACCGATCTGGGAAAGAGTTCCCGAGACCGATGGACCGATCCCGGCATGGGGAAGTTCCGCTGCATATGTTGACGATGACAGGCCGCGTGGATCTCTCATGAAGCCGAAGGGTCAGATCATTGACGTAGAAAAGCCGCGTGAGAGAACAGGTGTGGGCCTTTGGGGCGCAGATCCGTCTCCGAAGGAAGTCCTTCTTCCGGGTGGAGCTACTCTCGGTGGAAGAGACGAGGAAGAGACCCCTCGTGAAGCACCGCCCAGACGTCCGGCTTCCCGTCCGGCAGCCGAAAGACCGGCTCCCCGCGCAGCGACCCGTCCGGCCGCAAGACCGGCAGCTGAAAGACCTGCCGCAGAGCGTCCGGCTACAAGACCGGGACGTACCGTTGATGTAGAAGTTTCTGCTCCGAGAAGAGAAGCAGTGAACCGTTCGGCGGAAGTTACCGAGGATGAGAGTGCTCCGATCACATTCAGCAGCGATCGTCCGCGTACATATGCGCAGCGCCGCCAGATGGAAGAAGAAGAGAGGAGACGTCAGATCCAGAGTCCTTTTGCCAAGCAGGAACAGAAAGCTCCGCTTCGCCGTCCTCCGCTCCGCCCGGCTGAAATGCCCAGAGACGAAGAGGATGGGGGACCTGTAAACAGGACGTTTGAATCGGCACAGTTCGAAGATAAGCCGTCAGTAGTGGCTTCGCTGGATATGCTTCCGGAGCCGCTGGGTGAGGAATCCATCCATCACCTGGCCAAGGACAGCAGCATTCCTGCGCTGGCCCGTGACAAGGACGAGATCCAGGACGAACTGGCTCAGGGCGAAAGAACCGCAAGAAAAGCGATCAGAGGACTCCCTGAGTACGATCCGGACGGTCCGAGTCCGTTTAAACCGAACCGATAAGCAGTAAACGTGCGCCGGGATAGGAAAACTGTATCCTTTCTATCCCGGCGTGTATTTATTTCCCTTTTAGGAGTGTATATGGAAACCGCATACCTTTGTTCGAATTGTGGCGCTTCGGTGATCCTGAATGATGATTCTGACTGTAAATGCTGCTTCTGCGGCACGAAGTTCCGGGAGGATAATGTGATCGACCGCCCGAACGGAGGTTTTTATGTGGGCGCATTGTCTCCTTTTACTCTTCGTACGATCACCTGTAAAAACTGCGGAAAGACCATGGGCGAATCCGCTTCTGCAAAACTGGAGCCGAAAGTATGTCTTTACTGCGGATCAGATGACATCACCTCTGGATCCGGTGAGATGTCCTTCCCGAAAGAGTTGATCTACGCGCCTTTTTCCTGTGACCGGAAAGAAGCGGAAGAAGAATACCTTCTTTCTGTAAAGAAGGACAAACTCAAGGGTCGTGCGCATTCGACCAGAGAGTATCTCGATGCGATCACTCCCGTATATATCCCGTGTTTCTTCTACGATTACCACACCTTCGCCAATACGATCCTGAGCGTGGTCCCGTTCGTAAAACAGCCGAAGAATATCGGCGAGAAAGTCCTGTCTGCATTTCTGATCTCGGATATTTCTGTAGAGAGGACCTCGAATGTGGTCACTCCTTATCCGAAGACGATCGCCAGCGAAATGGCCTGGCAGAATCTGCCGATCTGTGCTTGCAATGTCATGGACCAGAAGAAGGCCGATCAGGTGTCGCCCTTCCTTTCCAAGCCAGGTACGACTTCGACCGGAAGCGTTTCCGACATCAAGGATGCCGTGATACTGAACATTGACCGGGGCGCAAAAGATATCGAGGACAATTTCTTTTCGCGTATCAAAGAGTTCGTAAAAGAGTGTGTGATCACCGAAAATCTCGAGCATTTCTCGATCACCTCCTTCGTCGATAACACCGTCTACAGTCCGGCCGTCGGCCAGCTCATCTATATTCCTTTCTGGGTCATGAAGGTAAGAAAGAAGGAGCAGTCCCTGACCTGGTGTATGAATGCGATCTCCGGAAAGTCTTCGGAAGTGTCTTTTGAAGCCGTTACAAAAGAACCGGTCAAGGAAGAACAGCCGACACTGGAGTCTATGAGCAAGAAGAAGATCCGCCCGTTCCGGCTTGAGGATCTGGGCGGCCCGGACAAGCCGGTCAATTACAGGACATTCATGATCGATTCCGTGGCTTCCTCGATCGCGTCGGAAATGATGCTCAACGAGATGTCAGCGGATAAGAGTCTGATGCATCTGGAAAAAACGAGAAAGAACGCTCAGGTCAGCCTGAATGTGCCGATTGCAAGAGCGTATCAGGAGGAAGCAGAGCAGGCGGTCAAGGAGAGCAGGAAAACATCGATCCCGAGCGCGCCGGTACCGCTTCCGACCAAGCATTCGCCGCTTTATCTTATGAAGGAAGAAGCGATGAACCGTTCGCTGGGACGCGGGCAGCGCCTCCCGGAAAAGCCGCTGGACCGCCGTGTCGGAAACGAAGAACAATTCGACGACCGACACGATACAAGAGAAAGCATCGCCGTGGAATTCGGATTGTCCGACCTTCCCGAGTACGACCCGTCGGGACCGAATCCGTTTAAAAAGTGATAATGAAAAGGCGCTGTCTCAAAACAATGAGGCAGCGCCTTTTTTTCTGTTCGTAAAAAGCTCTTACTTCCAGAGACTCTCGCCGTTGGTCTCGATCACTTCTTTATACCAGTAGGCAGAGTCCTTGAGGGTTCTCTCCTGTGTCTGATAGTTGACATATACAAGACCGAATCTCGGATCGTAGCCGTCCGCCCACTCGAAGTTGTCCATGAAGGACCAGTGGATATATCCAACGAGCGGGATCCCGTCTTCGGAAGCGCGGGCGAATTCACGGATGTATCTCTTAAGGAAGTCGATCCTCTGCGGATCGTGGACCTTGCCGTCTAAATGGACGCTGTCGGTGCAGGCGCAGCCGTTCTCGGTGATCATGATCGGGAGTCCGTATCTTTCATACATGAATTTAGCAGACCAGTAGAGGACTTCCGGCGTGATCGACCACTTCAGTGCAGTGAGAGGCTCACCGGAGAGCGCTTCGTTGCCTTCAGCCGCGGAGAGCTTGCTTAAGTCGCGCATCGCCGCGTAGATGTTCATGCCGTAGAAATCGATAGGAGACTGGACGATATCCCATTCCTCTTCCGTGAAGTCGGAAAAATCATTGCCGAAGAATTCCTTCGCGCCGTCCGGGAACTTCCGAAGGAAGATCGGATCCGACCACCAGGAATTCGACAGGATATATCCGAAACTATCGAAGGCGAAAGACTTCTTTCTGGCTTCCTCGATCGCTTCTTCCGAATCGTTTTCCGGAATGAATGTCGGGCCTGTCGGTGCGAAAGAGACCTTAGGGTCTTTCTTACTGCATTTGCGGATCGTGCGTACTGCGGTGCCGTGAGCCAGGAGCACGTTCTTGGACATCTTGAAGATGTCTCTGTCAGCATACTTCATGAACGGCGCATGCGATCCCATATAAAGACCGAGTCCGATAAAGATCTGCGGCTCGTTGATGGTGAACCAGTAGGTGACGCGGTCGGAAAGTGCCTCGACGACGACTCTGGTGTAGTTTTCAAACCAGGAGATGATCTCCGGATTCAGCCAGCCGCCACGCTCGAAGAGCGCCTGCGGAAGATCCCAGTGGAAGATCGTGACCATCGGTTCAATGCCGTTTTTCAGAAGCTCATCCACGAGGTCGGAATAGAACTTTAAGCCCTTTTCATTCACTTCGCCGGTCCCGTTCGGGATGACACGCGGCCAGGAGATCGAGAAACGGTATGCTTTGACACCGATCTCCTTAAGAAGCGCCACGTCTTCCTTCATGCGGTGGTAGTGGTCGCAGGCCACATCGCCTGTCTCGTGATTATGCACCGGAGTGTTTCTCCAGTGCGTATATGTATCCCAGATGGAAGGTCCCTTTCCATCTTCATTCCAGGCTCCTTCGACCTGGTAGGAAGCTGTAGCGACGCCCCAGATAAAGTCATTTGGTAAAGCCATAGTTAGATCCTCCTAAGTAGCGGGTCGTTGCTGTCCGGTGCCTTTTGGAAAAGAACCGATACCAGCACATTTTGAGTATATCAGAACCAGACCTGAAAAGATAACAGAATCCTATCTTATAATACTAAATTCGCGGTATGAATTTGTCCCGACCATGAAGAATTTGTCATTTGCAAAAAGACCATTATGGTATAATCAGAACGTAACGAGGAGAGAGTATGAATATAGCGATAATCACGGATACGTATTTTCCGGATATAAATGGAGTTACTTCTTCGATCTATACGCTCGCGCTGGCCCTTCGTAAAAGAGGTCATCGTGTATATATCTTCGCGACTTCAGAGACCAATTCTCCCGTGATCCGCCGAGTGAGCAAGCATCCGCCGGTATTCCGTATCCCGAGCTTCCCGATGCTTCTCGTCCGTCCGTACCGCACCACCATGCCGTACTCCCTTCGTCTTGTACAGATCTTAAAGAGACTGAAGATCGATATCATCCACACCCAGACAGAGTTTTCCATGGGCCTCATCGGTCTTTCTTCATCGATGACGCTCCATCTTCCCATCGTGCACACATATCACACGATGCTCGAGGACTATACACATTACATCTTAAACGGAAAGGTCAAGAACATCATTACGCCGGACATGGCAAAGAAGTTCAGCAAGACCTTCTGTAACGTGCCGACAGGCCTGATCGTGCCGACGGAGAAGGTGAAGAACGCACTCCGTGATTACGGCGTGGTAAAGCCGATCTATGTGATCCCGACAGGTATCGATGTTTCGCCTTTCAACCGTTCGAATTTCGATAAGAATGAGATCGATGCGCTGAAAGAAAAATACGGCATCCGTCCGGATGAGAAGATCCTCCTTTCTCTTGGCCGTGTGGCCAAAGAAAAGAGTATCGACCACATCATCGACCAGGTGCCGAAGATCTGTGAAAAATCACCGAACGTCCGCGTCCTCATCGTAGGTGACGGACCGGCGCTTCAGGACCTTAAGGATCAGGCGGAAAAACTCCATGTCAGTGATAAGGTGATCTTTGCCGGCGCGGCTCCGTATGCTGAGATCGGTAAGTACTACCAGCTCGGAGATGCCTTCATCTCCTGCTCGACTTCCGAGACACAGGGCCTTACTTATTATGAAGCCATGGCGGCAGGTCTTCCGGTCATTGCCCGAAAAGACGATGCCGTGAATGAGCTTTTCCAGGACGGGGTCAATGCCCGTCTCTTCAAAGACGAATCCGAGATCGCTGACATCGTATCTGACATCTTTAAGGATCCGGTCACGGCAGAGAGATATTCCGCAAATGCGGAGAAGACCGTCGCCTCTTTTTCCGCAGAGACCTTCGCGGTCCGCGTGGAAGAAGCCTACATGAACGCTATCGCCCGCCACGTCCGTGAGAAGGCGATCCGCCGTGCCAATGTCGGTAAACTGCATCTTTCGAGAAAATATAAGTCTGTCAAACTGGTTCCGCCGGAAGAAGACAGCCACTTCCTGAAAGAAGAAGAGGAAGATAGAAAGGGCGGATTCTCAGGCGTTAAGAAAGTTGTCGCCGGTAATGCGCGAAAAGCATACCACACGGCATACCGCTATGCTCAGCTCATCCGTGTAGGAAAGAAGATCAGTAAGAGAGGACACTGATCCTTACTCTTCGCCCTGCTTTTTTACGATAGAGATCTCCGGATATTCCGTTGCTTTTTTAGCATTCTCAGAAGCACTGTTCCTGGCTGATTCTTCGGCCGCGATCTGTGCTTTTTCTTTGTCCCCGAGAAGCTGCGGAACACTGAAGTAATAGCCCTGCAGATAATCCACTCCGGCTTCTTCGCAGAATCTGGCCTGAGACTCGTTCTCCACGCCTTCGGCGACCGTCTTGATGCCGTTGGCTTTCGCGAATTTCACGATGCTTTTGATCATCTCCGCGCCACGCTCGTGGTCGATATGGGAGGTAATGCTGCGGTTGATCTTCAGGATGTCGATCGGCACATCGTTCAGAAGGATGAAGGACGACGCGACTGCGCTCAGATAATCCATGGCGATACGGATACCGTGTTTTCTAAGGAAGATGAGATTGTCACGTACGAGGAAGTCTTCTTCGGTAAAAGTTCCGTTGATCTCGACGGTGACGCGGTCGTTTCCGACACCGGATCTTTCGACAGCGCGGACGAATTCCATAACACTTCTTTCCGAAAGCTCGGAACCGGAGAAGTTGATGCTGAATTTCTTTCCTTCGTTGACCGGAAGCTTGGCATACTTGATGGCCTCTTCCGTCATGAAGATCGTCAGCTGCTGCAGACACGAAGTCTTCTGCAGGATCGGCACGAATTCCTCGGCCGTCATGCGGGATCCGTCATCGCGGATCCACTTGGCGAGGATCTCCACGCCGGCAGGTTTGTGCGTAAATGCCTCGTGGATCGACTGGAAGGATGCCTGCACCATGCCCTTGGAGATCGCGGAAGAGAACTCGCTGGCGATGCTGACCGTGCCTCTGTAGTAATCGCGCATGGCATCGGTATACCGGCTGATCTGCTGGTCTTCGAGGAAGGAATAACGAAGCGCGATATTCGCGTGGCGGATACCCTCGGAAATATTTCCCGTCGGACGGATCACGGTAAATCCGATACGGTAGGAAATATAGACCGGAATGCTGTCCACGGTGATCGTGACACCGTTGATATTGCTTATTGCCGCCAGGAGATTCTCGAGGCTTTCTTCGCTCGAGTAGTGCTGCACGATGATGGAAAAATCGAGATCGGTGCCCTTATATAAAGTGGCATTCGGATAGGAAGAAAGGAGCTCCTTTAATTCTTCGGAGATCTTCCTGACGATGGACTGATAGAAGTCATTTCCGAAAAGACCCTGGATATCGCTGTCCTCGTTAAAGGCCAGCATCAGGATCGACAGCGCACCGTCGGTCGGGATCTTCGAAGATGTGATCGCATTGAGGTTCGGAAGACCGGTGAGCGCATCGTGTGTCGCTATATATTCGAAGTGCTTTTCACGCTTCCTGCTTCTTGTGGAAATGTACGCGACAACGATGCTGACGACGACGTAGATGAGCGCGCGGATAAGCCACGTAAGTTCATGGCCTTCGGAGTTCGTGATCCAGTTGACGAGCGGTCCCATCGCGATGCCCGAAAGCATTGCGAAAAGAGCACTGTACCATACCGGCATGTAAAGTGATGTCAAAACGATGGGGATCAGAATAAGATTAGCATATACATTAGGTGTTCCACCGGTTACGCAAACGAAGTAGATAATGGCTGCGGCAGCTATAAAAGATGCCGGGATCAAGAACGGGAGAATGGATTTCTGACGATTATTCCGGATCGAATTCATAAAGCTTCTCCTTATTCAAAAGATACACAACCATTATATCACGCAGGCGGGTAAAACCTCATGCGGATTTGACTTAATTTTCATAATGAGGATAATAGTAAAGAGGGGGAGAACGGAGGATAATATGCGTAAGCAATGGTTTCAATCCTTGTTGATGAGACGAGCCGTGATCATTCTGATCCTGCTCGTTGAGATCATGACGTTCATTTCCCTCATCGTTGCCGGTACGACCATCTCTGATGTGGCCTCGATCTTGTTCCGCGTGATCTCCGTGATCGTTGCCCTGTATGTGGTTTCGAAAAACGATAAGGGAGGATACCGGCTGGTCTGGGTATTCCTGATCCTGATGTTCCCGGCCCTGGGCGGTGTCCTCTATGTATTCTTGAATTTCCAGATGAGTTCCAACCGCTATGCGAAAGACTTCGATGAGATCCTCGAAGCCACGAACGATAATCTCACGGTTTCCGATGATATTGACCATGAACTGGCTGAACAGTATCCGGTCTTCCTGAAGAATGTGCAGTATCTGCAGAGAGCGCAGAATTTCCCTCTGTATAAGAATTCGAAAACGACCTATCTTTCTCCCGGAGAAGCGTTCTGGCCGGTCTTTCTTGAGAAGCTTCGTACGGCGGAGAAGTATATCTTCCTCGAGTACTTTACGATCGGTGAAGGAGAGTTCTGGAATTCGATCCTCGAGATCTTAAAAGAGAAGGCGGCCAACGGTGTCAAAGTGCGTATCATGTACGACGATATGGGATGCTTCCTGAGCCTTCCTTCCGACTATCCGGAATACTTAAGTTCGCTTGGGATCGAGTGCCGGATCTTTAACCGTTTCCGCCCGTTCTTTACGACCATTCAGAACAACCGTGACCACCGGAAGATCACCTCGATCGACGGCAAGATCGCATTCTGCGGCGGCCTGAATCTTTCCGATGAATATGTGAATAAGAAAGAGCGTTTCGGCTACTGGAAGGATTCCGCCGTTATGGTAGAGGGCGAAGCCGCCTGGAGCCTTACCTGTTTCTTCCTTCAGATCTGGCAGATCAATCAGCCTAAGATCGAAGATTTTAACGAATACTATCCGTGGAAAGATTCTCCGTGCGATATCGTGGACGAAGGCTTTGTACAGCCGTATAACGATATTCCGATCGATCGTGAAAGAGTAAGCGAAAGTGTATTCATGAATATGATCACCGCGGCGGAAAAGTCCCTTTATATCAGCACCCCGTATCTGATCCTCGACGAGGACATGATCAGTGCACTCTGCCTTGCCGCTAAGAGCGGGATCGATGTACGCATCGTGACTCCGAGTAAATACGATAAATGGATGATCCATCAGGCGACGCGTTCCTACTACCGTGATCTCGTAAATGCCGGTGTGCACGTCTATGAATATGCGCCCGGTTTCATGCACAGTAAGACGGTCGTCGTGGACGATAAAGCTGCGATCGTCGGCTCGGTGAACTGGGATTACAGAAGCCTTTATCTGCATTTTGAAAGCGCCGTATGGATGTGCGGGACGAAGACGGTTTCCGATGTTCGAAATGATCTTCTCCGGTCCTTCGAAGTATCTGACGAGATCCTCCCGCAGGAACTGAACTATAAGAGAGGCTGGAGTCTGTTCCGTCTGATCCTCCGTCTCATCGCACCCATTTTTTAAATTTTCACAAAGGACGTTTAGGATTTGCTTCGAACAACAGTGTATCCGTGGTAAAATATAGGTACATTTTCTATTCGCTTGGCACATGCATCCGTACCGTTTTGAAGGGAGGAAGTCACCATGTTGAAGAATGCGTATCTAAATGAGAAACCTGAAAAAGAGATTCTGAAATCCCGCTTAAAAGAACAGGAAGATCTTCTGTTCGTTAACCAGAATAAGATCAAAGACAATAAGCTCCCGGTGGTGGTCCTCATCGAAGGCTGGGGCACGGCCGGGAAGGGTACCCTGATCGGCAACGTCATCAATAACATCGACCCGCGTTTTTACAAGGTCGCGACCTTCGATATGCCGTCAGATCTGGAGAAGAGAAAACCTTTCCTCTGCCGCTATTTTGAAGCGCTTCCGGAGGCGGGAAAATTCCGCTTTTACAACACCGGCTGGATGAATGAGATCGTGATGAGCAGACTCGACGGTTCCATGTCTGATTCCCTCTATGAGAAACGCATCGCGAGCATCCGCCGTTTCGAACGCCAGCTCACGGATAACGGATACCTCGTATTAAAGTTCTTCATGCACATCAGCGAAGAAGAGCAGAAGAAGAGGATCGATAACTTAAAGGACCACATCGATACGAAGTGGCGCGTCAGCGACGGCGACATCTGGCAGAATAAGCACTATAAAGCCTGCGAGAAGATCTTCGAGAAATATCTCGAGGACACGGATACCTCGTCGGCGCCATGGTATATCGTCGATGCGAAGTCCGAAAAATGGACAGAACTTCAGGTGCTGGAGAGGATGAACGAAGGCATCGATATCGCCCTTCAGAATCACTCCCTTGCGGTGCCGCTGCTGCAGAATACTTTCCCGCTTGTGAAGATGCCGAAGCTTGCAGAAATTCCGCTTGAAGGAAAAGAACTTTCCGACGAGGAATATAAAGAAAAACTCGACAAACTCCAGGACCGCCTTTCCGAACTGCATAACCGTCTCTATAGAAAGAGAGTCCCGCTCATCATCGCCTACGAAGGATGGGATGCGGCAGGAAAAGGCGGTAACATCAAGAGGATCGCCGAGGCACTCGATCCCCGCGGCTACGAAGTGCATCCGATCGCAAGTCCGGAGCCGCACGAGAAAGCGCGTCACTATCTGTGGCGTTTCTGGACCCGCCTTCCGAAGGACGGACATGTCGCGATCTTCGACCGTACCTGGTACGGCCGCGTGATGGTCGAGCGCATCGAGGGCTTCTGCACCGAGAACGACTGGAAACGTGCCTATAACGAGATCAATGAGTTTGAAAAAGAACTCGACGACTGGGGTGCGGTCATCATCAAGTTCTGGGTGCAGATCGATAAGGACACGCAGCTGGCCCGTTTTACCGACCGTCAGAACACGCCGGAAAAACAGTGGAAGATCACGGAAGAAGACTGGCGCAACAGAGAAAAATGGGATGTCTACGAAGATGCCATCAACGAGATGATCCAGAAGACTTCAACCAAGTTTGCACCATGGCATGTACTCGAATCAGTTGACAAAAAATATGCACGCATCAAGGCACTCGAAATCATCATCAAAGAACTGGAGAAAAAACTAAAATGAAAGACTGGGAATTTGCCGGGCTATCTTTCGGAGTCTGGATCGTATTGATGATATGGTTATTTTCCGGCGGTTTGATCACAGCCTTTCATGCTTCTTATCATGCGGAACATATCCGTAAGATAAGTGAGTACGCGGATGCATCACCTGCCTATTGGAAGGTGGCGGTGACCGTTCTTGTTTGTGTGCTGATCTGGATAGTGCTTGCTGCGCTTCTGATAAAAGTGGGAAGAAAAAGTATTTCCGCTATGCTTGTGGTATGTGTGTTTTTTACATTTGTATGCTTTATCGTACACCTGGCAGTCCTGACTGAGATGGATAATAAGGCACATGAAGCATGGCACGAGTATCACAAACAGCCGCCGATCGAGACACATAATAAGGCCATCGTCGAAGTCATCTCCGAACTTGACTCGTAACCTTAAAACTTAGAAAAACAGGAAGGACCGGCTCTTTTACAGAAGACCGGTCCTTATTTTTCTTCTTGAAAAGATCCGTCAGCCTTTTCCGGCCTTGTGCTTTTTCTTCACTTCGTACATCGCGGCATCGGCGATCTTGAAGTATTCCTCGGAAAAAGCTCTGATCGTGGCCGGGTTCATCTCGCAGTCCTGCGGGGGCATCTTGATGCAAATGCCCGTGCTCACACGAAGCGGATAGATCTTCTGGTCGCGCAAGACGCATTTCTGGATATATTCACAAAGCGACTTTACGTAGATCGAGGCTTTTTCCTCGGTATAATTCCTGGCCAGCACGACGAACTCATCACCGCCGGTCCTGAGGCACACTTCGCCGTTGATGGCGGAAAGTCGCATGCCGTCGGCAATGGTGCAGAGGCTGTAGTCACCCTCGGCATGCCCGTAGTTATCGTTGACGAGCTTTAAGTCGTCCATGTCGATCATCATGACACCGATCGGCAGATTCTTCTCGTAGCACTCCTTGAAGATCTCGGAGAAGAACATCTCGTAGCCGTGACGGTTATAAAGGTTCGTGAGCATGTCGCGGTTGTAAAGGTTCTCCATCCTCTGTACAGCCAGGTTCAGCTGGTGGCGGATCCTCCAGTTCTCGAGCATGGAGGCAAGATTAACGATCCACGACTTCATGAATATCGCTTCGTGCGCCTCATTCTGCGGGGAGACGATCAGGTATCCCATGTAATACTGCAGATGGTGGATCGCGAAGATATAGTACGGCTTCGGGTCGGAAAGAAGATCCGGAGGCAGGATATCCTTTTTCCGGAAAGTCTCGTGCTTCACGGGATCCGGTCCGATAAAACCGGCCACGACCGTCATCTCCTCGTCCTGCTTGGAAAAGTCGTTCTCGACTACACGCTGGTCTTCCCAGTGCGGGGCAAGACACAGGAGCATGGCCGTAAATCCGGAATCGATCGCGGAGTTTTTCGAGATCTCCCGGAAGCATTCATCCATCGTCTTGGCACTGGAGACGCTGAGGATCAGGCTCGTCGTTGACTGTGCCAGATCCGCGACACGGTCGAGACGGCGGGTGTAGAGGCTTCGGATATCTTCGATGTTGTAGCTTGTCATGGCCTTGCAACCGCAGGACTGGCCGAGGACCAGTTCGCCGGGGATGAGGTGATCTTTTCGCTCCGTGTCACCTTCCCACATTTTTAGAAGACAGCAGATGCTTTCGTACCCGGATTTATAGAAAGGCTGGGCGCCCGTGGTGATGGACGGATAGCCCTGCTTGGCTTCATCCAGACCGTCGTAACCGGTGACGATGAGATCGCCGGGGACTTCGATCCCTCTTTTGTGACAGGCATCGATCAGGCCGACGGCGGAATAGTCGTTGGCGCACACGATCGCATCCGGGTATTTCTTCCCGTTCTTTTCACAGAGCGGCAGGATATAGTCGAGTGCGGCATCGCCACAGTCATGCCAGAGCGTGCCGTAAAAGACCTTTTCGGGATCATATGCGATGCCGTTGTCTTCGAGTGCTTTCCGATACGAATCGATACGGGGCTGCGTGAAGTTTCGCTCCCGAAGGCCGGCCAGGTGATAGATGTCGCGGCAGCCGTGTTCCTTGATGATGTGATCGACGATATTGTAAAAAGACTCATGCTCGTTCGTGACGACGTTCGTATAACGCTCATCGTAGCCGCCGACATTGACGATCGGGATCGTAACGGACTCAAGGCGCGCGTCCAGATGTTTCAGAGTGTAGGGACCATACGCGAGATCGACACGGATGATGCCGTCGAAATCGTCGAGGTCCGGGATCTCGAAGGAGACGGTGTCGCCTTCGTCGTAATGCTGGTACTGATCGTAGATCTTATTGCTGAAGGAGTCGCTGAAACTTGCAAAATAGATGACCTTGATGCCGAGTTCCAGGGCGGCCTTACTGATGCCTTCCTGAATGGCATGTGTCATAGGTTCATAGATGTTCGGAGAAAATACCGCAACTTTTTTTCTGTCAGCCATCTTCAGTCTCCTAAAACTTCGGGACGATCCTTTATCCTTGTGATACTACCATCATAGCGGAGAAGTGTTGCCAGTTTATGAACAATTGCTTGCAACTTCCTCTGAATTCCATATAATAAATGTGTTCGAAAAAATGCATGTAAACTATCAGGAGGAGACCATGATTTCTTTACTTAATTCCGGCGCGTATCTTCTGCGCGGCACCGAAATAATCCCGGATGACCACGAGGCGGCTTCTGCGATCTTAAGCAAGACCGGAAAGTCCGTCACCAAGGAGGAAGCGAAAAAGGCGACCATCGCGTATGGTATCCTCCGCGATCACAATACTTCCGACAACATGGAGAAGCTGAAGATCAAGTTTGATAAGCTCACTTCCCACGACATTACTTTCGTCGGTATCATCCAGACCGCGAGAGCTTCGGGTCTTACGAAGTTCCCGGTACCTTATGTTCTGACCAACTGCCACAACTCCCTTTGTGCTGTAGGCGGTACCATCAACGAGGATGACCACATGTTCGGTCTTTCCTGCGCGAAAAAATACGGTGGTGTGTACGTTCCGCCGCATCAGGCCGTTATCCACCAGTTTGCCCGTGAGATGCTCGCCGGCGGCGGTAAGATGATCCTCGGTTCCGACTCCCACACACGTTATGGTGCACTCGGTACCATGGCTATGGGTGAGGGCGGACCGGAGCTTGTAAAGCAGCTTCTTAACCAGACATATGACATCAACATGCCGGGCGTAGTTGCCATCTACTTAAAGGGTGCTCCGGTCAAGGGTGTAGGTCCGCAGGACGTAGCTCTTGCCATCATCGGTGCGGTCTTTGCCAACGGCTACGTAAAGAATAAGGTCATGGAGTTCGTAGGTCCTGGTGTGAAGTCTCTTTCCACCGACTTCCGTATCGGTGTCGATGTCATGACGACAGAGACCACCTGCCTTTCTTCCATCTGGCAGACCGATGACGAGGTCAAGTCTTTCTACGACATTCACGGCCGTTCCCAGGATTACAGGGAACTCAACCCGGGTGAAGTCGCATACTACGACGGCGTTGTGGAGATCGATCTTTCTTCGATCAAGCCGATGATCGCCATGCCGTTCCACCCGAGCAACACCTATACGATCGAAGAACTGAAGGCCAACCTCGACGATATCCTCGCAGATGTCGAGAAGCGTGCGAAGGTCTCCCTCGGTGACGCGGTGGATTTCTCTCTGAGAAGCAAGGTCGTAAACGGCAAGTTCATGGTCGATCAGGGAATCATCGCCGGATGCGCCGGCGGCGGATTCGAAAACATCTGCGCTGCAGCGGATATCCTCCGCGGCAACTACATCGGTTCCGACAAGTTCACCCTTTCCGTATATCCGGCTTCCATGCCTGTATATATGGAGCTCGTTAGAAACGGTTGCGCCGCCACCATCATGGAGACAGGCGCCATCATCAAGACTGCTTTCTGCGGACCGTGCTTTGGCGCAGGTGACACACCGGCCAACAACGCATTCAGTATCCGTCACTCGACGAGAAACTTCCCGAACCGTGAAGGCTCCAAACTCCAGAACGGTCAAATCTCTTCCGTTGCTCTTATGGATGCCCGTTCCATCGCCGCAACAGCTGCCAACAAGGGTGAGCTCACCGCTGCGACCGAGTTTGACGGCGAATTCGGAAAGTATAAGTACTTCTTCGATCAGAAGATCTACGCCAACCGCGTATTCGACAGCAATGGCGTGGCTGATCCTTCCCAGGAGATCCACTTCGGTCCGAACATCAAGGACTGGCCGGCGATGGTCGCTCTTACCGATAACCTCGTTCTGCGCTGTGTTTCCGAGATCCACGATCCGGTCACCACGACAGACGAGCTGATCCCTTCGGGTGAGACTTCCTCCTTCCGTTCGAACCCGCTGGGTCTTGCCGAGTTCACATTGAGCCGCAAGGATCCGGAGTACGTAGGACGTGCCAAGGAGATCCAGAAAGTCGAAAAGGCGAGAGAAGAGGATAAGAAGCTCTGCGATCTTTTCCCGGAGATCCATACTGTCATGCAGACGATCAAGAAGGATTTCCCGGATGTGCACAGAAGCAACACCGGATTCGGTTCCACGATCTTTGCCGTGAAGCCGGGTGACGGTTCCGCACGTGAGCAGGCGGCTTCCTGCCAGAAGGTGCTCGGCGGCTGGGCGAACATCGCGAATGAATATGCGACGAAGCGCTACAGATCCAACCTCATCAACTGGGGTATGCTGCCGTTCCTGATCGAGGAAGGCGAACTTCCGTTTAAGAATCTCGACTACATCTTCATTCCGGGTATCCGTGAAGCGGTCGAGAACAAGACTGAGATCATCAAGGCCTACACTGTCGGTGAAAACGGCCTCAAAGAATTTGATCTGCGCCTCGGCGATCTGACAGATGAAGAGCGTCAGATCATCCTGAAGGGCTGCCTGATCAACTATAACCGAGTATAAAAACGAAGACTCCGGAGGACTTTTCGGATAAATGTCCTTCGGAGTTTTCTCTGTTTTCCGGAAGAATAAAATGCCGGGAGGATATGTGATATGACTGACCGAAACATGACTTTGTTGAAGAATAAGAATTATTCCATAGAATTCCTGCGCTTTCTTTTCTGCCTGGTCATCATCCACTATCATCTATTCTCCCACCATCTGTGGTTCACAGATTTCCCGAACATCTTCGCGCGGGGCTACATGGGAGATGAATTCTTCTTCCTGATCTCCGGATTCTTCCTGGCCAAAGCTGCCATGAAGAGTGAGAAGAAGCCCTTCGATTTCAGCGTGGAACAGCTTCTTCGCCGCATAAAAAAGATCGCGATCCCGTACTATTGTACCTGGATCCTCTGCTTTATCGGACAGCACATCACGATGTATGTCATGGGAACAGGAGACTACGATATCCTTTCTAATCTCGGCAACAGCATATATGAGCTGTTCTTCCTGGAAATGTTCGGATTCAAAAAAGGCTTTTACAGCAACGATGTCGGCTGGTTCTTCTCCGCGCTTCTGATCGTGACTTTCATCCTAAGTCCGCTGGCGGTCCGCTTCAAAGAAGGCTTTACACGCTATTTTGCGCCGCTCATCGCGCTTTTCTCCTATGGAGTTTTAAGCCTGCATTTCGACTATCTTTTCGATCCGTATAAGCTGATCGGCGGTTCTTTTCTCATGAAGGGAACGATCCGTGCACTGGCGGCCGTCAGCCTGGGATCCTTCCTCTATTCGGTAGTCTCGTCAGAAGCTTTTACCTCATTTTTCGGACGCATCTCCCAAAGCGGCAGAAGGATCGTTCTTCTTCTGGACCTTCTTTTGTGGGGATTGGTCTTTGCCTATGTGATCATTCCGCAGTCCTTCGGCCCGGGCGAACTTACTTTACAGCTCGACTATATCATCACCTTCGTGATGGCGGCCGCGCTTGTCCCGGTACTTGGGAATGTCTTTTCCGCGCAAAAAGAAAGCGCCGGGAAATGGGCGCTTTCTCTGGGTCAATTCGCATTCTTCGCGTATTTCGGTCAGGCGGTATTCTATTCGGTAGATAAGATCGTGTACGACCAGCCGTTCCCGGTATGGTTAATGGCACTGATCCTCGATACTTCCGTTTTCGCCGTGACCATGCTCCTGTGGTTTATAAGTTCAAAGGCAAAGCACGCCCGTAAGTGTACTTCCCGGTAAGGCCGACGATCATATTCCCGACTTCATCCTTAAAGTACGGATATACCCAGTAATAGTTATACTGGGTCGTCGATGCTTTTTTGTCGGTATATGTCGTGGACGCCGTCATGCCGACATATCCGTACGGCTTTCCATCCACGATACCGTAGATCAGGTAGCCTTCCGCATCCGCACTGGCCGTCCAGGTGAGCTTGGCGCCGCCCTTGACGGACGAGGACTTAAGGTTCGTGACCGCCGCGCAGACACCCTTGGCGTAGACATATTTCGTGCAGCCGCCGGGGATCATCTTGCCGGAGTTGTTCTTGATATACGGGAATACCCAGTAGTAATTGTAGTCTGTACCGAGGGCATTTTTATCCGTATAAGTGGTTCCCTTCGTGGTCATTCCGACATAGCCGTAGACCGAGTTCTTCTGTGCATAGATCAGGTAGCCTTCAGCCCCCTCGCTGGCATCCCAGGTGAGTGTGACCTTATACTTTCCGGAGGCCTGCGCCTTCAGTCCCGTAAGAGCCGGCGGTGCGATATTCGGCACCGTGATCGTGAAGGGAACTTTTGCCGACAGGACCGTATCCGAACCGATGCTCCGGAAAGCCTCGACTTCATACTTGTACGTTTTTCCGTAAGCGATCGTCTGATCCTTGTAGGTGCGCGCCGTCTTGTCCGAGAGTGTGGTAAGAAGCGTGCCGTCGCGGTAGATATTAAACCCGCTTACCAGAGAGGACTCATAACTCCAGGTAAGAACTGTAAAGTCATCTCTTCCGGTAAACGTTGCAGTTACGTCTGTCGGATCTTCTGCGACCGGAGCTGGGATATCAATATAGTCCGATGAAATAGTTGTGGTGATCGGATTAGATCCCATGATGCGGTAGGTCTGGATCGTGATCTCATAGCATTTCCCATATTCCAGGTTTTCAAAAGTGACGCTCCTTTTTGTTTTATCGACATCGAGGGACTCAACTAATGTGTTGGCGTAGTAATCGATCAGTTCCACATAGAAGCCATCCGCCGGAAGATCGTATTCCCAGGTAAAGGTCACACGGTTCGGCTCGCCATCGGTATACGTGATTTCAAAGGTTTCGGGCGAGGGGATCCCGGGGATATAGATAGTTGTCTCGCAGCTGTCGGAAACGACTCCGCTGTCATTTCTATATGCTTCGATGCCGTAAGTCATGTTGAACGAGTATTTGAAAAGATCTGTGGCGAGGCTTCTGGCATTTCCATCCGTGACGTTTTTTACAAGAACGGAACCGCCCGGAATTTCGTAATAGACGTAGAATCCGTCCGCAGGTCCCTCGTGATCCCAGGTAAGGTAGAGCAGAGCTTCGCTATCGCTCCATACGGCCTGAAGGTTGGTGGGCGCATTTATCTCTTTATTCTCATCTTCGTACGGGTCGCCTTCTTCGCTGATAAAACGGACGTAGTACTCGATCTTGTAAGATGTGGTCTCTGTCTCGTACTCACGGACATTATCCACGACGACACAGCCTCTGTGTTCGACAGATTCGATGGCTTTTCCATCGCCTAAGTAGATCGCGCAGTGGTGGATCTCGTTCCAGTGACCGCAGCTGCTGTCGCCGCAGCCGATGAGCTTCCAGTAGAAAACATCACCGACACGAAGATCATCCAGCGTGATCTCTTTTCCGACTGTACCATCAACGACCACGGCTTTTGCCTGCTGGTCAGAACTGGTGGGCACGCTGATGCCTACTTCTCCGAGAGCACACTTTACGAAGTATCCGCAGGAATAACCATCAGACGGACTCAGTGCGTAGATCCTGCCAAGATAGTTCAGACTCTTAAGAATAAGATTGGCGCGGGTGCTCGTCCCATAGCCCTCTTCCGCCACAGCGCTTACCATCTTGCCGTCAGAGCCGAAGGTGTAGATGATATGCCCCTGAGTGATCGATGTATCCTTCACGGCGGCGCCGGTATCCGGATCAAAGTAGTAAAGAGCCGATCCGTCGCTGTCGAGACCATAGTCCATGATGCCGGACTTTTCGACGAGGAAGAAATACAGTTCGCCTTCCCATTCCTGAAGACCGGTGCGGAAACCGTCCGGATGGTCCGGATCGAAGTAGTAGTAATGTCCGTCGCTGGCCTTGGCCACACCGATCAAAAGCGCACCGGTGGTCTCGTCAAAGCAGTAGAACTTACCGTCGATCTTCTGTTTGCCGTAGAGAAGAACGGAGCCGCTGGAAGGACTCGAGAAGTAGTATGTCTTCCCGTTTTCCGTGAGCCAGCCGCTGTAAAGACCGCCTTCCGGGAGAAAATAGTGGGTCTTCGTGTTTTCAGGGGAATAGGTGATCGTCACGAATCCTGTCTGCATGCGGAAGGTGTCCGGATCAAAATAGTAAGCCTTTCCGCCGATCGTCTGACGTCCGCTTAACGTCGTTCCGTATGTCAGATGGAAATAGTAAGTATACCCGTCAATGGTCTGAAGACCGGTAAGATACTCTCCCGTTTCCGGGTCGTAATAGCGGTAGTAATCCCCGGTCTGTACCCAGCCGGATAGACCTGCGTTCTCTGAACTTTCGTCATCGAGCTCGATGCTTTCTCCTCCGGGGAGTGTCTCATCCGCCCGAAGTGATGCCTTCGGCGCGAAAAGAACCATGCCGGTGAGTACACACAGCATCAGAATGGAAATGCTTAGATACCATTGTTTCTTCATCAAGATCGCTCTCCTTTCGTGATCCCCAGCACGAATTATTTCAGAGATCTTCCATAGGTATATTTGCCGGTAAGACCGACGATCATCTGATCGTTTGAATCTGCTTTGAAATACGGGAATACCCAGTAATAGTTATATTGGGCCGAAGCGGCCTTCTTATCGACAAAGGAGGTACCGGAAGTCATGCCCACATAACCGTAGGGCTTCCCGTCCACGATTCCGTAGATGAGATATCCGACTGCGTCTTTACTTGCGGTCCAGGTAAGCTTGACTCCGCCCTTCAGGGAAGAGGCCTTAAGATTAGTTACCGCGGCGCAGACGCCTTTGGCAAATACATATTTCGTGCAGGGTCCGGTGATCATCTTTCCCTTGCTCGTCTTCACATAAGGGAAGACCCAGTAGAAGTTGTAATCATTGTAGATCGCTTTTGTATCTGTGAAAGACGTGCCCTGTGTCGTCATGCCGACATATCCGTAGGAACCGCTCTTCTGGCCGTAGATAAGATAGCCTTCTGCTCCCTTGGATGCTGTCCAGGAAAGGGAGACTTTGTTTCTGCCTGCAGAAGCAGCTTTCAGATTGGTGACCGCCGGCGGTTTGAGGTCCAAGATCTCATCCTGATACGGGTCATCGGAATCGTTGATGTAGCGGATATAATACGCGATCGTATATGTCGAGTATTCCCTAAGGTTATCGACCGTGACGCATCCTCTGTGCTCTACAGATTCGAGGACCTTGCCGTCGCCGATGTAGATGCCGACGTGGTGCACTTCTTGCCAGTGGGAGCAGTTGGGTTCTGTACAGTTGTGGAGGATCCAGTAGATGGTATCACCGACGCGCAACTGTTCTTCTGTGATCATTGTGCCGTTCTGGCCGTTTACAACTACGGCCTTGGCCTGCTGGTCCGAGCTCTTCGGAACGGTGATGTTGATGTGGCTTAATGCGGTCTTAACGAAATAACCGCAGGAGAAGCCGTTTTCTTTTTCAAGTGCATAGGGCTCGCCGAGATAACTGAGTCCTGCGATGATGAGTCTGGCTCTTCTGGAGTTTTCGTATCCGCTTTCGGCCTTGACGGATGTCATCTTGCCGTCCGAACCGAACGTGTAGATGATGTGTCCCTGTGTGATCGATTTATTCTTTACCGCTGCGCCCGTGGTCTTATCAAAAAAGTACAGTGCTTTTCCGATCGCATCCAGACCGTAATCCATGGCGCCGCCCTGTTCGTCCGGGAAGAGATAGAGGTTTCCTTTCCACTCCTGAAGGCCATAGCGGATACCTCCAGCCGAATCGAAGAAGTAGTACTTGCCGTCGTCCGCCTTACCGACGCCGACGATCTGTTCACCGGTCTTTTCATCAAAGCAGAAGACCTGGCCGTAGATCAGCTGTCTTCCATAAAGCATGACCGCGCCGGATGCCTGATCGGAGAAGTAGTAGTTCTTCCCGTTATCCTGTACCCAGCCGCTGGCCTTGCCGCCATCTTTAAGAAAATAGTGTTTCTGCGTCTTGCCGTTATTGTAGGTGATCTCCACGATACCGGTCATCTGGCGCTTCGTGGTCGGATTGAAATAGTATTCTTTTCCGTCGATGACCTGAAGACCGCCGAGTGCGACACCGGAACTCGGATAGAAGTAGTAGGTATATCCGTCGATCGTCTGAAGGCCGGTCACATAGTTTCCGGTTTTCGGATCGTAGTAGCGGAAAGAATCGCCCATCTGGACGAATCCGGACTGACCTGCCCGGGTGCTGTCTTCGTCGTCGATTGCGATCTCGGTTCCGGCCGGGACATTATCATCTGCTCTTAAAGCAGCAGGCGATGTGACCGACAGGACCGTGGCGACCGAAAGTGTGATGAGAAGCCCGGAAATTGTGATGTAAAACAAGTGTTTTTTCATTTTGGAAAAGCTCCTTCCTTGGTATCGTATTGAGGTATCAGGTCGTTTCTTTTTTCGTGCAGTTATCGAAAAGCCATGCGGCATATCTCTGATAGATGGCGTCCCTTCCGATCTCGTTATGCGGCTCGTGACGCATGCCGTGGCGGATGTCGATCGTGACTTTCTCCTGTCCGGTGGAGATCAGCTTGTTATAGATCTCCTGAGGTGCCTCGCCGTAGTCTCCGACTGGATCTTCGTCGCCTGCGACCAGCAGGATCGGCTTATCCTTCGGGATCGATCCGTACCAGGAATCGGTATTGCAGTCGGCAAGAAGTGTGAACAGATCGATGTAGGCCGAGTGGGTAAAGGTGAATGTGCAGAAAGGGTCGCCCGTGTATTTTGTGACGACTTCCTTATCGTAGGAGATCCAGTCAGCGCCGGTGAGCGGATCGTCGATCCTCTTTAAATAGGTGCGGTTGATGGTTTTGGCGATCATCTTCGCGGGCTTTTTATCGCCGACGAAAAAGCGCTGTATCTTCGCAAGTCTCTTCAGAGGACCCAGAAGGGAATTGGAGCGGGCAGTTCCGGAAAGGATGATGCCGGAACAGTCATTGCCATACTGGGCGTACCAGTTTCTGGCGATAAAGGATCCCATGGAATGACCGAATATGACGTAGGGGATCTGCGGGTACTTTTCCTTCATGATGCGGTGAAGCTTCTCCACATCCTCGATGAGGTGCTGGGCGCCGTCGTATCTTCCGAAGTATCCGAAGACACCGTCTTCCTGAACGCTCTGTCCGTGTCCCATGTGGTCTTCGCCGCAGACGACGTATCCCTTATCGGCGAGATACTGTGCCAGATCGCTGTAGCGGCCCATGTATTCACACATGCCGTGGATGATCTGCACGACGCCCTTCGGCGAAGTGGAAGGAGCCAGAGTAAAGTAGGAGAGAGTGGTTTCTCCGTCTGAACCGATATACGTATTCCTCTCAAATGGCATATGCCTGTCCCCCTAAGCCTATTTATATAATAATTTTATTATACACAAGGAAATGCGAAATACGAGTGCTTGCAGGGTTTGGAAGGAATGAATTTGCAAAAAGTTAACAGTTCACGCGAACGCGCTTGACAGTCACGTGACCGTGTGATAATATATCCTCAATCAGTCGATCTTACGAAAGGAGGCATCCTATGAGTGAGTATTTACCGGGAACGCTGATAGCGGTTTCTAAGGAAAGGCTTTCGAATGTCGATGAGATCCTGGATCCGATGTTCCTGATGGAAGGTATGCAGCTCCGCCAGATAACCCAGCTGATGGGGATCGAGGCGCACACGGTGCAGAACTGGGTCAAGCGCGGATTCGTAGACTCGCCGGTCAAGAAGTTTTACGACCGGGAACGCTTTGTGAGACTTGCGATCCTTAACTACTATAAAGATGTCTTCTCACTCGAAGGGATCTTATCTCTCCTTCGGATGGCGAATCAGGACAGCATCGTATATAGCTCGCTCTGCTCTCTGGTGGCACTTTCGCCGGTCGACCCGATCCGGGCGGAGACGAAGCTCAATGACATTATGGACCGGGTCATCGATCAGATGAAATTCGACTACAGTAAGACGAGTCGGGAACAGGTTAAGAGGCTTCTGACGATCCTCTATACAGCGCATCTTTCGATACTGCTGAAGAGGGAAGCCGAGAGACTTTTAACAGAGATTTAGGAAAGGAGAAAAGAGATGGAATTTCTTATGAATTGGTTTGAAGCCATGAATCTGTATGAGCAGATCTTCGCGTGCATCGCGATCGTCTTCACCGCACTTCTGATCTTCCAGTTCATTCTTCTGCTGATCGGCGCCGCATCCCATGCGGGCGGCGACATGAACGGACATGATATGGGCGGTGGCCACGGCCACGATTTCGGTCACGGACACGATATGGATGTCGGACACGACGGAGATTTCGGAGGTGTGCACGGAGACGTGGGACACGACTTCGGCGGCCATGTTCACGGAGACTTCGGTCACAGCTTCGGACACGGAGATGTTGGCGGGATCCATGGAGATGTTGGACACGATTTCGGCGGACACGATGTGGATGTCGGACATGATTTCGGCGGTCATGCACACGCTGATGTTGCCGGTGCGGACGTACACGATGGATCCGGATTCGGAGCCGATGGTAACGTGCACGGATCTTTTGACTACGACCACGACCTCGATACGGATACACATGTGGGACAGCTGGTCCACGATTTCGGAGAAGTACAGGGAAGCGTCGTTGTCGATGTGCACTCCGGTGACATCTATCTGGCTGACTCGGCACCGCACGATCTGATGGTCAGAGGACCGGACGTCGGTATCCCGGATCAGGATCTTCCGGACGGAAGGACCTACGTGGATCGTGCAGACAAGCTCCACGGCTCCGGTTTCAGAATGTTCTCGATGCAGGGCATCATCGCCTTCTTCTGCCTCTTCGGATGGACAGGTCTTGTCTTCCTGAAAGCAGGTATGACGGTATTCCTTGCAGCACCCCTTGCATTCCTCTGCGGTTTCGTCGGAATGTTCTTGATGGCACTTGCGATGTGGGGTATGCTTAAAGCACAATCTGATGGAACGCTCGACATCAGAAGAACACTCGGACTGGAGGGTGAGGTATATATCCCGATCCCCGGAAAGCGGGAACTTCCGGGTAAAGTGATGGTAAAAGTCCAGGACCAGCTTTCCGAATTTGATGCGGTCACGGACGATGAAGAAAAGCTTTCCACCGGGACACAGATCACGGTGATCGGCATTACAAAGGGTACAACACTGATTGTGACCAAACATAACTAAGAAGTAGGAGGAAACGAAAATGCCAATGAAATTAATGAATGTGATGTTGGCTGCCATGCCATTTGAGGTCATCTGCCTTTTAGTAGTGATCGCTCTTCTGGCATTCACTCTGTTGCTGATTTTCCTGTCCAGGTACAGAAAATGTCCGTCTGACCGAATCATGGTCATCTACGGTAAAGTCGGCAAGAACGCAGACGGATCTGCCCGCTCATCCAAGTGTATCCACGGTGGTGCTGCATTTGTTTGGCCGATCATTCAGTCGTATCAGTATTTGGACCTGACACCGATCTCGATCTCCGTTGACCTGAGATCTGCGCTGTCCCGTCAGAACATCCGTATCGACGTACCGTCTATCTTTACAGTCGGTATCTCTACCGAGCAGGGTGTCATGCAGAACGCAGCAGAACGTCTTCTCGGCCTGAAACTTTCTGAGATCCAGGAACTTGCCAAGGATATCATCTTCGGTCAGCTCCGTCTGGTCATCGCTACGATGGACATCGAGGAGATCAACACCGACCGTGATAAGTTCCTTGAGGCTGTATCCAGAAACGTGGAGACAGAGCTTAAGAAGATCGGTCTTCGTCTGATCAACGTAAACGTAACGGATATTTCCGATGAGTCCGGATACATCAGCGCTCTTGGTAAAGAGGCTGCTGCAAAGGCGATCAACGACGCGAAGAAGAACGTTGCTGAGAAGGAAAGAGACGGTTCTATCGGTGAGGCGATCGCCCAGAAAGATCAGCGTATCCAGGTTGCATCCGCAAACTCTGCCGCTATCCAGGGTGAGAACTCCGCGAAGATCGAAGTTGCCAATTCCGAGGCTATCCGCCGTGAGAAAGCCGCTGAGGCAATGAGACTTGCGATCGCAGCTGAGAAGGTCCAGGCTGCTAAGGCTTTGGAAGAAGCGTATGCCGCTGAAAAAGAAGCAGAACTTTCCCGTTCCGCTCGTGAAAAAGCAACCCTCGAAGCCGACGTTATCGTTAAGGCGGAGATCAATAAGAGAGAAGTCGAGCTCGCTGCTGAGGCAGAAGCTGAGAAGATCAGAAGACGTGCAGCCGGTGAAGCTGACGCTATCTACGCGAAGATGGAAGCGCAGGCTCGTGGTATGCAGGAGATCCTGCAGAAGCAGGCCGCAGGTTTCGAGAAGATCGTGGCCGCTGCCGGTGGCGATGCGAAGAACGCTATGATGCTCATGCTCGCCGACAAGATGGAAGACCTCATGAAGATCCAGGTAGAAGCGATCCGCGACCTGAAGATCGACAAGGTAACTGTTTGGGACAGTGGCGCAGGCACAGGCGTAGACGGCAAAAGCTCGACAGCCAACTTCATCTCGGGCCTCATGAAGAGTGTTCCCCCGATGAACGAGATCTTCGAGATGGCCGGTATGAACCTGCCTGAGTTCCTCGGCAAGAAGATGGACGGCGCAGAGAATGGCGAAGTCGTTCCTGCCACAGCTGCAAACAGAGTTGCTGCAAATGCAAAGACAGTAAAAAGTGTAGAAGCTCCGAAGGCAGCCCCGGCCCCTGCACCTGCACCGGCCCCGACACCTGCCCCGGCCCCGGCTCCTGCACCGGCCCCGGCTCCTAAGGAAGCTCCTGCTGCCCCAGCAGCACCAGCTGCTCCGGCCGCTCCGGAAAAGCCGATCCCGATCTGGGAGCAGGAATACACACCTCGTGATGAAAAGTAAGACAGATGATCTTCTAAGTTCCGCTTGAATAAAGCTGAAAAACGAAGGAAGGGGTTGCCTCAATCGGCAGCCTCTTCCTTGTTTTTGTTGTTATAAGAATGCGTTAACGCACAGTCATATGCAAAATCTGCATTTTCCGAACGTTTTCATCGGCTAATCTCGCGCGGTCAGCGTTTCTGACGGAAGGAGAACAGCACGAGCATTCGCATGGTCTCGATGATCTTGGCGCGGGACTTCGCATCGACGGCTTTGGTCGCGTCGATGATGTGTGCCATTTTCACCGACCAGCTCGAGTCGGGGCGGAAAAGATTGCTCGCGCCGGAAGAAAAGGCGATGTGGTAGAGCATTTCCGTGAAACTCTCTCTGTCTTCGAAACTCTGGTCCTTAAGCCAGTTATCGACGGCGGCGATACGGATCTGAGCATTCTTGTCCCAGCCGGATGCGTAATCGAAATCGTCCTCTTTGATCTCCCAGGTAAACGGGCTGTGCTGCATAAGCCACAGCGATTTATTCGTGATGAACTTCGTGCCCGGGGCGCTCTGCAGGAGCATACCGACGAACGAAGAAGACGGGACGAGGTGGGAGACGCGGTCGGCGATCTTACTGTACTCGTCTGTCTCGTGAAGGTTAAAGGAAAAGCCCGGACCGTCAAATGAGAAGACCCGGAGGATCCTTGACTTGATCGAATCGATGCAGGAAGTGGCGGCATAGATCGAGAGGTTTCCGCCCTTGGAATGGCCGCCGATATATAATTTTATCTCCGGCGAGAGTTCCTTGGCCAGAAAAGAAACGTAGCGGGCGGCTTCTTTTTGCGCGGCCACCGGATACTGGTAAGACAGCTGGAAGTCTTCTTTCCAACCGATAAGGGTGCCGTCGGTCCCACGGAAGGCGATATAGCAGAGGTCTCCGGGAAGATGAAAACACATGGCGGCGAACTGGATCTGTTCTTTTTCATTGGTGCGCGCGCAGAGGTGCGAAACCGAGATATCCTTAAAACGCGGGTTTTCGCGCAGAAGATCGATCATCTTCAGATTGTTCGGCGTGTCTGCCGCATACTGCCCGAAAAGAGGCATCTCCTCGGTACTCGGCATCTCGTGGAAGAACATGGAGTCCGAAACGCCGTAAGGCCATTCGGGTGTCCAGGTATTGCGGAGGAGATACTCCCACTGGAAATATGTCGCCTCGGCGAAGACCAGGGCGTCAATGGGATTAAAAGGAAACGCATCAAACGTGCGTTTCTCGTCCGTGACATAATTCAAAATCGTACTCAAACTTTACCTCCAAAAGGGCAGAAAACTGCCTTCCTTATTCTACCACGATTCGGCTGTTTACGCGCAGAAGGGAAGAAGAAGGCGATAGAAATTTGTCCGATCATCGGGTACAATAAAGAGGAGGGGAAGGCTTTTCGAAAGGATCTCGGAAAATGGATCAGGCTCTGACATTATCTTATAAATACCCGATCTGTGCGATGGTCATACTCCTGATCCTGATGCTGCATTTTTTCAGTAAACGGCAGCTTCCGGTCATGAGGAACAGGTTCTTTTCGGCGGCGATCCTGATCGCCTGCACGAGCGCGATCTTCGAATTCTTCGCGGCCATGGTGCTCCGCTATTCCACGGACGTGCCTCTGGTGCTTTCCTATATCGTTCTGATCCTTTTCTATCTTCTGCGTCTTTCGTTCCCTGCCATGATGGTCTTTTACGTCCTTTCGGTCTCGAAGAACCTGAAGATAAGGAATCTCTGGGGGATCTTTCTGCTGATGGTCCCTACGGCGGTCGGCACATGCATCATCCTATTTACCCCGATCACGAATCATTTCTTTACTTATGAAAATGGCGTCTTCCGGACAGGTATGTTCTTTTCTGTCCTGCATGTTGTGACGACACTTTACGCGGTGGCCTGTATTCTCTATGCCGCTGTTCGAAAAGTACACTTCACGACTTCGGCATTCCGGACGGTCGCGGGTTTTTCGCTCCTCGGCGTGGGCAGTGCCGTCTTGGAGATCGCATGGCCCGGAAATAACGTGGCCAGTATGGCGATCGCAGCGGCGATGCTGATCGCCTATCTGTCGCTTCCGAAGCCGGAGTCCGTGATCGATCACCTGACGGGACTTCTGAATCTCGATGCCATGATGGCCTATACGGACGAGCTGATCGAGCGCGAGAAGCGTTTCTATGTTCTCGTCATGAAGGTCGAAAACGTAAGAAGGATCAACTCCATCTTCGGCTATACCATCGGCAGCTTAACGCTCCGAAATGTCGCGGATTATCTGTCGACGTTCTCTCCGGATCTGCGCGAAAGATCGCGTCTTAGAAGGCACAGTGCCGACTATGAAGGAAAAGGAAATATGCCCGCTGCGGATGCGCGTCTGATGGAAAAGACCCTCCCGCCGGCATGGGCGTTCCGCATGATGAGTAACCAGTTCGCCGTCGTCAGCACCAGCGAATCGACGCATGAGCAGATACTGTCGTTCCTGCACGACCGTTTTGAGGAGCCCTGGCACATCCGCGGCCTGGAGCTCAACCTCATGCTGACGGTCGCGGAAATGAAGGAGACCGGATCTTTTGCATCGGGATCAGACCTTTATAAAGTTGTGGAGATCGTGCTTCCGGCGGTGCCTAAGGGCGATACGGTCACGGTCAGCGAGAGGGAACTGTCTCGGATCGAGCGGGATGTCGGGCTTGAAAAAGCACTGGAAAAGGCGATCGCAGAGGAAGAACTGCAGGTGCGTTTTCAGCCGGTGTTCAGTGTAAATACCGGAAAATATGAGAAGGTGGAGGCGCTCGTGCGTTTCTCCCATGAAGAGTATGGCGATGTCCCGCCGTCGGAGTTTATTCCGATCGCAGAAAAAAGAGGCCTCGTGGCGCAGATCGATGAGTTTGTGCTGAAAAAGGCGTGCGAGTTTTTAAAGACGGCGAAGGAAGAAGGGACAGAGATCGAGTATGTGAGCGTGAATCTTTCACTGACGGTCATGGCCAGTTCCGCCTTCCCGCGAAAGGCCTGCGCTATCGTGGATGAATACGGTCTTGAACACAGGAAGATCGTTTTCGAGATTCCGGAAGCGGCGCTTCTGACGTCGATCCTTCTGATCCTCGAGAACCTGACACAGCTGGCGTCGCTGGGATTTTCCTTCGCTCTTGATAATGTGGGGCTCGGCCCGGGTGATCTGGGGAGACTTGCCGTGCTTCCGCTCTCTATCGTAAAACTCGACAGATCGGTCCTCGAGGAGGCGGAATCCTCGCCGAGAAGCAGGATACTATTTGAAAACACGATCGACGTTCTTCGGAAGATGGAGATCCGTTCCGTCGTAGTCGGCGCAGAGACGGCGACACAGGCCGACTGGATCGCCAAGTGCAGTCCCGATGACATCCAGGGCTTCTACTACGCCCGGCCGATGGATGCAAAAGGGTGCCTGGCGTTTATTCAAAAGAATAACGCGCAGACACCCAAAAAGCCCGGAAGGGATAATTTCATCGTCGTGACCGAGTAGGAAACTTTTCCCTAAAGAAGGCGATGTGCCTTACTATTCAGCTTTTATCAGAAAGGGGCTTAAGCCTCTTTCTTTGCTTCTTCTTTCTTTTCCGCCTTAGCTACGGAAGACGGATCGAGGAAGCGGTAGATGATCGCTGCCAGAGCAGCGCCAAAGAGCGGAGCTACGATAAAGATCCAAATATTCTCGAGCGCCTCACCACCCTTGAAGAGAGCAGGTCCGATGGATCTGGCCGGGTTGACGGAAGTTCCGGTAAAGCCGATGCCGAGGATGTGGACCAGTGTCAGGGTAAGACCGATGACCATGCCGGCGATGTTGCCGTTTGCGATCTTCGAAGTTACGCCCAGGATCGCGAGGATGAATACGAATGTCAGTACACCCTCGATAACGAAGGACTTCGCTACGTCATTGTCGAAAAGACCATTGCAGCCGAATCCGCTGTCGTCCGGATTAAAGAATACGGAGAGCAGAAGAGCTCCACCGCAGGCACCTACAAGCTGGGAGCACCAGTAGAGGAGCATATCCTGAAGCGACATCTTTTTGTTGACGAACATGGCCAGAGAAACAGCCGGGTTGATGTGGCATCCGGAGATATTTCCGATGGAATATGCCATCGCCACGATGACCAGACCGAAAGCCAGAGCGGTCAGAAGATAAGCGGCAGGTCTTTCCAGACTGCACCCTGTTACGATCGCAGTTCCACAGCCGAAGAATACCAGTACGAATGTACCGATGATCTCAGCTAAGTACTTTCTTATAGAATCCATAATAAATCCTCCTTCTATGAAAATCTATTTACCTATGATATAAGAATAACACGTTGAAAAGAATAGTGACATGTTATAATCAAACTGTAAGAAATTCACAAAGTGAGGGAAAAGAAAAATGCTTGATCAGATCTCGATCAATTCACACAGCAGTATTCGAGTAGAAGCAGAAAAGATCATTTACTTCGATCCTTTTCGTATAAAAGAATCGACCTCCGACGCAGATATCATTTTCGTGACACACGATCACTACGATCACTATTCACCGGAAGACATAAAGAAGATCATCAAGGACGACACTATCATCGTGGCGCCGAAGGTCGCGGCAGGCCTGGCTGTAACGGATTTCGGTCTTTCTTCCGATCGGATCGTGGTCGCAAATGCCGGAGATACGCTTGAGGTATCAGGCTTTCCCGTTGAAGTCATCGCTTCATATAATCCGAATAAGCCTTTCCATCCGAAGGAGCAGAAGTTCGTCGGATATGTCGTCACGATCGGCTCTCTCCGCTACTATGTGTGCGGAGATATGGACATCACGGAAGAGGCAAAGTCTGTCTCCTGCGATGTGCTCCTTCTTCCCTGCGGCGGCAAGTACACCATGGATGCCTATGAGGCCGCGGAATTAGCCGGGATCCTTCGTCCGAAGTATGCCATCCCGACGCACTATGGAAGCATCGTCGGCGGTGCGGACTGCGGGAAGATCTTCGAAAATGAAGTGAAGAAGACGTCTCCTGAAACAGAGGTAATCATTAAGATCGGATAATTTCAAATGGCAGAGAATACAAACGTACAGGCTTTTCCGGACATAGATAACCGGAAGGCCTTCTATCGGGCACTTTTGCATCTTGTGCTCCCCATCGTCTTCCAGTATTTCATGGCATCGCTGGTCACGGCCTCCGATGCTTTCATGCTGGGCTTTCTAAATCAGACATCCCTGTCTGCCGTATCACTCGCGGGGCAGGTCGCTTTCGTATACTATCTTTTCATCAATACGTTCCTGACCGGTGCGATGGTCCTCGGCGCCCAGTACTGGGGCAAAAAAGAGACGAAGACCCTCGAGGATGTTCTCGGCGTCGCGATGCGTTACGCCATGCTGGTCGGACTTCTTTTCACGCTGGCGGCATTTATCTGCCCGCAGGTCCTGATGCGTGTATTCACGAGTGATCAGGAGCTCATCGACGGCGGTGTCAAATATCTGCGCATGGTGGCGATCGGCTATGTCCTGATGGGTTTTGTGGATACGTATCTGTGCTTCATGAAGATCTGCGAGAAGACCATGCTCAGTACAGTCATCTCCACGATCGGCGTGGTCGTGAACATTATTCTGAACGGACTTCTGATCTTCGGTATCGGGCCTTTCCCGGAAATGGGCATCGAGGGCGCGGCACTGGCGACTGTCCTTTCCCGTGTGCTCGAGCTGGTGCTCATCATCATCGCGGTCGTCCGGACTGACTGCGTCCGGTTCCGTATCCGAAAACTTATATCCCTGGCCAAAAAGTTCATCCATAAGGATTTCTGGAAGTACTCGCTGCCTGTTATGATCAACCAGTTCGGCTGGGGTGGCGGTGTGACCATGTACTCGGTCATTATGGGCCACCTGGGATCGGATGCCACGGCGGCCAACTCCATCTCGGCGATCGTAAGAAACATCATCGCTTCGGTCTGCTGGGGTCTTGCCACCGGTGCCAGCATCATCATCGGAAAAATGCTCGGAGCAGGGGAACTCGACAAAGCAAAGCGTGCCGGAGGCCGCTTCGTCCGCCTTTCTCTGTTCGTCGGTTTTATCTCCGGACTTGTGATCTTAGGGCTTACTCCACTGGCGCTGATGATACCGACGGGCATGACGCCGGTCGCGCATGGTTATCTTAAGTGGATGCTTCTGATGGGGGCCTACTACATCATAGGAAACTCATTAAATTCCACCGTCATCGGCGGTATCTTCCCCTCGGGCGGAGATACGAAGTTCGGCATGATCTGCGACTGCATCACCCTCTGGCTCGTGGTCGTACCTCTGGGCGCCCTCGCGGCTTTCGTCTGGAACCTGCCGGTCGTCGCGGTCGCGGCGATCCTGACGCTCGACGAGTTCGTGAAGATCCCGGCGGTGTATATCCATTATGTGAAGTATAAATGGGTCAAAAACATCACCAGAGATGAGTAAAAAGTGGGATCTCCTGCGGTATAGGACGCGGGGGTCCTGTCTCTATTATCTTTGATAGGAACAATATCGGAACGGGTCTTTTCCTAATGAAAATCATTTGATGGTGCAAATGTACGAAAATGAGAATTATTCACAGTTTTTTCGGTTTTTCGGGGTGAAATCTGATTGTAATATAGATGGTTCTGTTGTAGAATTTTATCGGTGCGAATATGTGCACAATCTCATTAATAATCCCCAAGAGGGGAAAATATAGGAGGATTTTAACATGGCAGTTAAAGTTGCAATCAATGGTTTTGGTCGTATCGGCCGTCTTGCTTTCCGTCAGATGTTTGGCGCAGAAGGCTACGAAGTAGTTGCTATCAACGACCTCACATCCCCGAAGATGCTTGCTCATCTTCTGAAGTATGACTCCGCTCAGGGTTCCTACGCTCTGAAGGATACCGTTTCCGCTGGTGAAGATTCCATCACAGTTGACGGTAAGACACTGAAGATCTACAAAGAGCCGGATGCTAACAATTGTCCTTGGGGCGAGCTCGGTGTTGACGTAGTTCTCGAGTGCTCCGGTTTCTACACATCTAAGGAAAAGGCACAGGCTCACATCAACGCCGGTGCTAAGAAGGTTGTTATCTCCGCTCCGGCTGGTAACGATCTCCCGACAATCGTTTACAATGTAAACCACACAACTCTGACAGCTGATGACAAGATCATCTCTGCTGCTTCCTGCACAACTAACTGCCTGGCTCCGATGGCTAAGGCTCTCAATGATCTCGCTGGCATCAAGTCCGGTATCATGAGCACCATCCACGCTTACACAGGCGACCAGATGATCCTCGACGGCCCGCAGCGTAAGGGTGACCTCAGAAGATCCCGTGCCGGTGCTATCAACATCGTTCCGAACTCCACAGGTGCTGCTAAGGCTATCGGCCTGGTTATCCCGGAGCTCAACGGTAAGCTCATCGGTTCCGCTCAGCGTGTTCCGACACCGACAGGTTCTACAACAATTCTCGTAGCTACAGTTGAGAAGTCCGTTACTAAGGAAGAGATCAACGCTGCTATGAAGGCTGCTTCCAACGAGTCCTTCGGTTACAACGAGGACGAGATCGTTTCCTCTGATATCGTTGGTTCTACATACGGTTCTATCTTCGATGCTACACAGACAATGGTTGGCGCTGACAACCTCGTTCAGGTAGTATCCTGGTATGACAACGAGAACTCCTACACATCTCAGATGGTTCGTACAATCAAGTACTTCGCAGAACTCGGCTAATAGATTCAAAAGAGTTCGGCATGAACGCAGAACTCAGCTATTAACCGCACTGCTTAAGAGTTCTTAAGACAAGACGAAAAATGAGGACCGTTCCTTCGGGAACGGTCCTTTTTTATTTGCAAAATATGAATTATGCCGATGAATCCATTCAGATGGGGTCCCGTTTCCGCAGGCAATTCACTTCAGAAGTGCTCCGGCGGAAGTAAAGAACGGTCAGACGTTATGCGATACCGGGTCGCTGTCCGGGTTCTTGACGGATCTTTCCATGATCGCGCGATAAGACGGCTGGTTGATGAGGTCGTGCATACCGTACTCGAGGTGCTGCTTTAAAACGGCCGGGTCCCGCTGGATCCGGTCTGCCTTATAGGTGACCTCGATCTCGGAGGCTTTCGCATAGTCGTTGAGGCGGGTATCGCCGAAATTGTTGGAACGGTTCAGCATGATGCTGAAGATGAAAAATCCGATCGAAAAGCCGATGGCTCCGCCGAAAACAAGACTTAATATTATAATAAGAAATATCTGCATCTATATCACCCCTGTCTCTTCTTAGCGAAGTTGAAAATATCGACGTCCTGCGTGAGCTTCGTCTGCTCGGTGACTTTCTTATACTTGATCAGGCCGATCAGGAAGAAGATCGACGAGAATAGAAGCCATGGGAGCGCGAGCGGGAGAAAAGTAGGAATCGTCATCAAAGTATTTAGGGAGCCGCCGGGTCCCATGGACAATATGGCGGTGATGATGCCGCTGATCAGTGCGAAGAATCCGCCGACGGAAGCGGTGACGATGCCGACGAGTGACCAGAAGAGTTTTTTATTCCACGGAAGTCCGCAGACGACTTTTCCGTTCTCACCATTTACGAGGATCGTGTGCGGCTTTCCTTCGTACTGCACGGTCACGAACCAGGCAGGGAGGAGAGCGTACTTCAGATCCTTATCGATCAGGGTCGCCGACTGGCTGTCGGTGATATTCCTTCCGGACCCAGAGGGGATCTTAAATCTCATATTCCATTTAAAGATAGTCTCTGCTCTGGCATCCACGGTCTTTCGAAGATCGCCGAATGTCATGTCGGACATGTTCGAGTAAAAGCCCAGCATGTACTCTTCGTCGAAGTGCTTGAGTTTTCGAAAATCATACGGCTCAAGGCGCTGGGAGCTCGAATCGTTTAACTGAAGCGACGCTTCGATCGGAAGATTGTTCATCTTCATGTGGCCTGCGCGGGCGTAGTAGCTTATGGTCGATGAGTTGCTGCCGCTTGGTTTCATGCATAGGATATCCGACTCTGCGTGATAGACATCTACGAGCCAGTAAGGAATATAGATGCCGCGGACGGAATCCGGCTGAAGATTCTTAAATTCCTTCGGGATAAAAAGACCACCCTTAAAGCGGGCGCGGATGATGTCCGTGGCCTGCTCTTTTGAGATCTGGAAAGGAAGGATGAAGTCCGGACGGCGTTCTTTACTGATACGGCTGAAGATGACGCTCGGGCTTCCGCAGTAGATGCAGGTCGCCGAAGCTTCGCTTCCGTTAACGACGATCTCGCCGCCGCAGGAACTGCAGGCGTAAACGTGACATTCGAGGAATTCCTTTACCGCTCCGGTGTTCTCTTCCAGTTCTTTTCCATATGCTTCAACGCTTTCCGCGTCAAATGCACTTCCGCATGCTTCACAGACGACCCGACGGGAAACCGGATCGTAGTAGAGCGGATTACCGCAGTTTCTACAAAGTGTAGCCATTTCTTATACCGTCCTTATTCTTTCTGTCATCTTCCATTATACGATAAAGAATTTTGATGTCATGGAGAAGTTCTCCGAAATACCGTTTTTAATTCGCTATCTTACAGACTCTTTCACCATCCTTACAAAAGTGTAAGTACCGCGTAAGCGCCATCGATGGGACGGGGAACGGATCTTTTCTAGAATGAAAACATAAAGAAACGAAGCGAGGAAAAACGACATGAAAACTCTTCTTAAGATCGCAATTATGGTTATGGTAGCACTGGTCGTCGCAAAGCCGGTCAAGAGCTTGAAGCTTGCAAACTTCATCAACCACGGCCTCATCAAGACCATGAACATCGGCATCACAGAGATCGCGCTCGACAAGGACGAGTGCAGAGCGGCCGCAGCTGATATCGTGGAGAACAATAAGATCGAAGGCATGTCGGAAGAATCCGTCGCCAAGGAGATCTACGCACACATCTTCCTGCATGATGTTATCTCCGGAATGCCGTCGATCGTCAGAAACAACCCGCTCGTTTCCCGCCTTTATAACAGCACCTGCAACGGCATCGATCTCGAGGACTTCGGCGACACCTTCGTCCGCCAGATTGCATACTCGGTCATCTGGTTCCTGGCATAAGAAGAATAGGAAAACGAAAAGATATAAAGCGAAAAACAGGAAAAGCAGAAAAGCAAAAATGGGAGGCAGCGGTCACTTCTTCGGAAGGGCCGCTGTTTCATTTGAAGTGGCTGCGCTCCATTGCTTCCTGTATTCACGCGGGGAGACGCCGAAGAATTTCTTAAAGGTCTCGCTCATGTAGCTGACGCCGGAAAAGCCCGAAAGAGAACAGATCTCGGACATGCTCAGATTGCTCGACCGGAGATATTCGGCCATTTTCCTCGCGCGGAAATGCATGAGGTAGCTGATCGGCGATTCGCCGACATACTGCTTGAAGAGAAGGTTGCAGAGCGACTTGCTGATGTTGGCGGAAGAGGCGATCTCCTCTAAGGTCAGCGTCCGCTGGAAGTTGTTTGAGATGAAGTGCATCATATTCTTAAAAGTCTGCATTCTCGAATCCGACACTTCTTCCGGTCCGAGGATGCCGATGATCTCGGACCTTTTGATGATGAGGTCCCAGATCTGGAAGAACTGCTTCGTGATCTCAAAAGGGCAGTGGCGGATGGCCAGAAGGGAATGCATGAGGCTGTACATCTTATCGGTCATTTCATCAATGTCGCGGAACCGGAGATACGGCAGATCCTTATTATCGATGATCGGGCGCAGCGCCTGCATCTCGACGGCGACAGAGGAATTGAGGATCCCGGGGTGTGCGATGAAGATCACGTAACGGGCGGTCTGCTCTTCGATGGCCATACTGTAGTGGATCTGGTTGGAGTTAATGAAGATGGTATCGCCCTCTTCGAGCATAATGGTCTTGCCGTTGACGCTATAGGCCATCTTCCCTGATGTGACGGTGCACATCTCAATATCTTCGTGGAAATGCGGCACGCGCTCCCAAGTGACCTTCGGCTTGACCCAGCCCTCAAAAATGTAGGAAGGGAACTGCGGATCGTCATAGTTAACGATCTCCGAACCGTCTTCTCGCTTGATGATCAATCCCATGATGTCCCGATTCATAATTTACCTCATCTTCTACGGAATTATAACAATCTTCCAAAGGCGTGGAAGATTGTTATAAAAATGACATATAATTTATGTAGATTGGCACTTTTAATTACAATATACTTGCAAATGTAAGGAAAAGCAAGACTGAATCTGATTTTTCGGGAAGCCCCGGCGCCGGGACAGACGGAAACAGAAACAGGAACAGATCTTTTCATAAGGAATAAGAAAGGAGAAGGATCATGATCAGAGAGATTACTAAAGAAGATATTAAAGAGAGTGTGCGTGTGATCACGGAAAGATGCTTTCTCCAGAGCCAAAGCGCTGGGTGCCAGCAAGCTCAATATCGGGATCGTCGAGGAGAACGTGCGGCTTCGTAAATGGTACAAGTCCAAGGGATTCCTTCACATCGGCACGAAGAAGTTCGATTTCTTCCCGTTTACCTGCGGATACACGGAAAAGATGTTGTGATGTGATGGAAAACATGGGGAATCATGATTTTTGAAAAATCCCATGCCCCGCTGAGAGGCGGAAGGTCATGGGAAAATGAAGGACCTGAAGATCCCCATGCCCCCAAACAGAGCTTTTGAATAAGAATCGCATATAATCACTGCAAAATAGCACTTGCTGATGACGGATCCCGCATCTTTGGTAGAAGATCCGTCATGGGGAAATTCTGTTTTCAAAAAAGCACATGATTTTCTCGGAAAATGGTGGCATGGGGAATCGCACTTTTCAAAAGCTCCCATGACCGCTCCGGAAAAACCCCCGGAAAACAGCAGGAAAATCCGCATAAATATTACTAGAACTGCATAAACCAGTGCAGAAGACATATATAAGACAAGAGTAAAAAAGATAAGGGGAAACACAAATGGAAAACGCAATCGTAATGAAGAATGTCTGCAAGGATTTTAAGATCCTCAACCGCCACGAAGGCTTAAAGGGTAGCATCCGCGACCTGTTCTCGAGAGATTATAAGACGATCTCCGCAGTAAAAGATGTCTCTCTTGAGATCGCGCGGGGCGAGATCATCGGATATCTCGGGCCGAACGGCGCCGGGAAGTCGACGACCATCAAGATGATGACCGGCGTCCTTGAGCCGACGTCCGGCGATATCCTGGTCAACGGGGTCGTGCCGTATAAGGAAAGAACGAAAAACTCGGAGCACATCGGTGTCGTATTCGGGCAGAGAAGCCAGCTCTGGTGGTCGCTCCCGCTCATCGAATCCTTCCGGCTCCTGCGTGACATCTATATGGTTCCGAAGAAGGAGTACGAAGACATGCTTGAGCTGTACCGGTCGCTTGTCGACATCGAGCCGATCCTGCATAAGCCGGTCCGTCAGATGTCTCTTGGTCAGAGAACGCTGAGCGATATCCTCGCCGCGTTCCTCCACAATCCGGCCATCGTTTTCCTCGATGAGCCGACCATCGGTCTGGACGTTTCGATGAAGTCGAAGATCCGTGATCTCATTAAGGGCCTGAATCAGGAGAAAGGTACGACCGTTATCCTGACGACACACGACATGGGTGACGTCGATGCCCTCTGCAAAAGGATCGTGATCATCGACGAAGGCAAGAAGATCTACGACAACGATATCGACCACCTGAAGTCCTACTTTGGCTCCTACCGGACTCTGCGCATGCGTCTTTCTGATGACACTTGGGAAGAGCGCGTGATCGATGAGTCAAAGGAAGACGTCATGGACATCATCATGAAGAAGCAGAAGGAGCAGAAGATCAAAGACATCCAGCTCCAGGAGATCTCCACGGAAGAGGTCATTAAGAAGATCTACGAAGGAGGAAACTAAAAGATGAATCTGAAAAGACATCTGGCACTGACCCGGGCGGGGATCATGGAATCTCTCCAGTACCGTCTCGGCACCGCGGTCACGCTCTTTGCCAACCTGATATATCTGGTGCTGGTCTATTTCCTCTGGAAAGCGATCTACGCCTCTGCCGGTACGGACGTCGTGAACGGCATGACGTTTACCGACACCATGATCTACCTGATCCTGGCCACGGCTCTTTTTAACTTCCTCGAGATGTTCGTTGTCTGGGATATGAGCCGCTCGATCCAGTCGGGAAAGATCATTCTTGACCTTCTGAAACCGATGAACTTTCGGACCTATACTTTCTGGAGTTACTCCGGATCGCATGTCGTCCTCTTCGCACTGACATTCGTTCCGACCTTCATCGTCGTCATGATCGTCACGAACGGCGCGATCCCCATGGGGATCAATCTCCTGTACTTCGTGATCGCGACCGTGTTCGCCCTGATCGTCAACTTCAGTATGGAAATGATCGTCGCGACGATCTGCCTGTACACCGAATCCACCTGGGGCATCAACATCGTCAAAGAGACGATCGTCCTGCTGCTTTCCGGCGCATCGATCCCTCTGGCATTTTTCCCGGAAGTCTTCCGGCAGGTAGTCGAATATCTTCCGTTCCGTGCCGTCTACGACATTCCGCTGACGATCCTTCTGGAAAAGAATGGTACGGACACGCTCGAGGGTCTTCTTCCGATGTTCGGGCTGCAGCTTGCCTGGTGCGTCATCCTGACTCTGGCCGGCGTCCTGTTCTGGAATCATTCGGTCAGAAAGATCACCGTAAATGGAGGCTGATCCTGACGCCGTATCCTGAAGGGTGCCACGATACGAGTCCCTGACGCCGGATCCGATGACGAATAGACATAATTGGAGATATATAAAAATGAGTACGAATACTATAACAAAACAAAAGGAAAGAAGAGGCTTCGGTTTCTATGCGAGGATCTACAGAAAGATCCTCGTACAGGATCTCAAGAGCAAGATGAGTTACCGCGCTGACTTTGTGATCTCCACGATCGGCATGATCATGACGAACTTAAGCGGCTTTGTGACCTTCCTGATCCTCTTCAAAAACTTCCCGAGCATCAACGGCTGGGATTACCACCACATGCTCTTCCTCTACGGTTTTTCGCTGATAGCACTGACACCCGTGCAGTGTTTCTTCGACAACAACTGGAACCTGAGATTTCAGGTGCAGAGCGGTGACTTTATCAAGTACTGCTTCCGCCCCATCAATGTGTTCTTCTACTTCATGTCGGAGGTTTTCGATGTAAAAGGACTGGGCCAGCTCGCGTTCGGTGTCGGCACACTCGTCTATGCCTGGGTCAACATCGGCATTCCGGTGACGCCTCTTGTGATCTTAAAGCTCCTGCTGTTCCTCCTGACAGCATCGCTTTTCATGATCGCCATCATGAACGCGGCAGCCGCTACCTGTTTCTGGATCGTCGGTTCGGGATACGTAATGGTCATCATGTTCCGTTTTAAGGATTTTGCAAAATATCCGTCGAACATCTTTCACGGTGTGTTTAGGATCCTTTTCACCTTCGTGATACCGATCGCCTTTGTCGCTTACTACCCGAGCCTTGCGATCCTGGAATCGGACAATATTCCGGTCCTGACATGGTGCGCTCCTGCTCTCGGTGTCCTGTTCTTCTACTTGAGTTATAAGTTCTGGATGCTGGGCGTCAGAAAGTACGACTTTACGGGATCCTGATAAACCATAAAACCCACATAGAAAGTGTTTTCTTCATGCAGCGCAGCTTGAGGAGCGGCCGCGATCCGCAGAGGAAAACACGTTCTTTTTCTTTTCTTCTCAGGCGTTCGAAGACTCAGAGATAGAGTTCGGACATGAAGTACTGTTCCTGAAATTCGGTGCGCTTTAAGATCTCTTCGCGCGGGATCTTCGATCCGCTTACACTGACGATCCATTTATCTTCGTTATCGTTGAGACGATGAATGACGCCGACAACTTTTCCGGTATAAGTAATGATCGGTTTTTCGATTCCGAATACATAGACATCCTGCTCCGCACCATCGCCGCCGAGAACTCCGTCAACGTATCCGTAGTTGATCGGATAGATCATCTCCGGGTGACGCGGATGCGCGGAGCCGAGAGGTCGGTCGATACTGCCTTTGACGTGTTTTCCTATGGTGTCGCTATAATCCATATTCACGATCGGCATCCTGTAAACAGAAGTTTCCTCGTCACGGATCGTCGTCATCTTTTTCCAGAAAGTAAAACCGTATTTTTCATAAAGCCCCTCTTCATCCGAGGAGATATAAAGCGCTTTGTGATCCTGCTTTTTCGCAAGAGCATATGCGTGCTCCAAAAGCTTTCCCACGCGTCTTTGCCCGCGGTATTCCGGGAAGGTGTAAACGAATCCGACCCACGGTGTGATCGAAGGATCATCGATCTCGTCTTTCTCTGCATATGTGCAGAACGAGATGAGCGCGTCACCCTCTGTCAGTAATAGGAGTTCTGTTGATTCGCCGAAGTATTCAGAAAGCTTATTTTCTTGCAGAATCGAGCATAGATATTCCGCCGCGCGCCAGTCACTTTTTCTGATCTGTGCGAGCCAGTACTGCTGCTCTTTATCTTCAATCGAAAGGTAATGTAGTATCTTCATAGGACCTTCCTGTGATTTCATTTTCACTTCGTATTATAGCATTCACACATCGCCGGAAAAGCGTTTTTATACTTCCCGTATATTCATTTTGAAAGCCTATTTTTCTTCTCGAAAAGATCCGTTATTTGTGTCTTAAGTTGACAGTTTTTGTAGTTTCATTTACGCTTTTATTGGGTGAGGAGAAATCCAAATCAAGAAGGGTGGAAATAGGTTATGAGTAGAGTGAAAAAAGTATTGGCAAGCGCATTGATCGTGATCATGCTCGTTGTCATGGTGGTGCCGGCAACGGTTTCGGCAAAAGCTACGAGATATTGCTCGAAATGTGGTAGAGCTATGTCTTATCAGGGTGTATTGCCGCTATCCGAATTGGTGGCTATGATTGAGGTTTCATACGAGACACGTTATGGTCCTGTTGGACCGTATATTGGACAGTATACGGTTAAGGTAGTTCGCCATTACGCTTATGCGAGAGATGTTTACTATTGCTCGAAATGTAATAAAAAGGAATATGTCAGATTTAAGTATTTAGATTACATCACAGAGACAAGAGTCTGAGATATTGATCCATACTTTGAGCCTAGCGAAAAGCCCGTCTTCCGGCGGGCTTTTTGCTGTCCAAATATTTGGATGATTCACAAATTATAATCGAGTTAAGATCGATACTAAGCAAAGGAGGTTAGTTTAGAAAAAGTCCTCATAAGACGTAGATACATGACAGTTTTAGTTTTACAGCAAATGGTTATAGCAACTGTGAGGTGACAAAAATGAAGAGTGAATTCAATCGCAATGAGAAGTTAAAAGACCTGGCGGCTTCTGATTATGAACAGCGCCTTAATAGAGATGAGAAGAAGTACTGGAACGAAAATGAGAATGATTGCTTATCGTTATTTCCGGGACGGATGCTTTCGCAGTTCAATGCGCTGATCAGTAAGCTCCTTCTTTGTCAGGTGGAAGTAGAAACAGATCCATCGGATAAAGTAAAAGAAGTCATCGGCGAGATGCATCTCGGATCTTTTCTCTACTTCATGATGGAAGAGAAAAGACCACCTGTAAAAGACGTCATTGTTTTTACAGAGGGATCGCTTCGAATAGGAGAATTTCATGAGAGTGGAAATGAGATCGTTTTCCGGTTTTTAAACGCAGGAAAACTTCTGATCGGAACACTCGAAAAGAAAGAGTCGGAAAGTGATCCGATGAAGATTGTTATCAATGTGTATTATCTTAGTTTCTGATATGAAATAATGCTCTCTTGTTTTGCATCGGCGCTAGTGTTATTCTGAACATGAACAATCATTCAGTCAAACCAAAGTGCCGATGTAAAGGAGGAGACAGTATGCCCAGATCAAGAGAGCAGAATGAAGAATTAAGAGAAAGATCGAAGACGAATATCCTTTCTAAATCCGTTCCGTATTTTGCGAAAAACGGTCTCGAGGGAACGAAGATCGGAGATCTTACCAAGCGCATACAGATCTCCCAGGGAGCACTTTATGTGTACTTTAATTCGAAGGAAGATCTGTATCGCGAACTGGTGAAATACTGTCAGGAAAAAGTCACCACAGAAGACCTTTTGAATTATGGTGAAATGGATGTTCCTGCTATCAGAAAACTGCGTTATGTTTCGGATCATATTTTGAAAAAACTTTCGCAGGATAAGATGTATGTTTACTATATGATACTCGCTCTCGAAGATCTCGCAAAAGGCCGCGGACACGATGAAAACCAGCTGTTCGATCTTTTGAAGAATATCATAAAAGAAGGACAGAAGGACGGATCTTTTCCAAAAGGAAATACAGGAAAGATCGCGGATTATTATTTAAGTGTTGTATATATTTTCAGCGTGAAAAAATGCAACGATATGAATTGTGAGATGCTGAATTCTTCTGAACTCGAACGAGTCGTTAGAGGCTGATCATAGTAGAAAATACTCCACGAATGTAACGAACAGTGCGCGAATAATCGGCATTTTGTACATAGTTAAAAAAACATTAATATGCTATAATGACACTGCATCATGAAGAGATGATGTAGATTTAATTGCAGAAATTTCTATCAGAATCGCATTAAATGGAGGATACTCGAAATGGTTAAAGAGAGTGCAAACAAAGAAGCTGTTAAGGCTGTTGCTGCAGAAGTAAAGCCTGTAGAAGCTGCTAAGAAAGAAGAAGTGAAAAAGGCTGCTCCGGCTGCTAAGAAGGCTCCGGCTAAGAAGGCTGCTGCTAAGAAAGCTCCGGCTAAGAAGGCTGCTGCTAAGAAGGCTGCACCGGCTAAGAAAGCTGCTCCGGCTGCTAAGAAGGCTGCTCCGGCAAAGAAAGCTGCTGCTAAGAAGGCTCCGGCTAAGAAGGCTGCTGCTAAGAAAGCTCCGGCAAAGAAAGCTGCTAAGAAGCTCGGTAACATTATCTTCGAGTTTGACGGCCAGCAGATCGATATCAAGGCCATCCAGAAGAAGGCTTCTAAGTTCGACGGTGATGTTTATGTAGTAGCCGGCGAGAAGAAGATCTACGACAAAGATGGTAAGGCTGTAGAGCTCTTCTAATTCTTTCGAATAAGAAATATCGAAAGCGGCTGTCAGAAATGGCAGCCGCTTTTTTATGCCCAATTTGATCTCGCTCTTCATTCTCATTTTCTTCCTTGGCTTCTTTTTCGAATGAAGTTTACAAAATAACGCTTATATCATCTTGTTTTCAAAATCGATGCCGTTGTTCAATGAGTGCACAAGAAATTGTGTAGCCAATAAATCATCAAGAGGTAAGATGGAAAACCATGGATAGTCTAGTAAGAGAACTCCTTGCGAGAAAACTTTCTTTAGAAAGAGCGATTGAGAAAGCGCAGAAAGCGATCAACTCAGCTCCAGATGGGAGACTCTATGTTGACGCAAGTCGTAAGACGCCGCAGTATTACTGTGTGAGTGATTGCCCATCGAAACGAGTGTATATTCCTCAGAAAGAGAAAGCAGTGATTTCCGGACTCGCAGGTAAGGAATATGCAGAAAAGATCATATCTAAAGCGCAGAAAGAGATGAAGATGATAGATCGGTATTTGATGCACCTAAATGGAGATAGTGCGGATCTTTTGTATTCGAGATTGCCTGATTCAAGAAAGAATCTCGTCGCTCCGATTCTCTTGGATGAAGAGACATCCCGCATTCGTTGGAGTTCTCAGAATTATGAGCGTTCCGACAGTCACAAAGAACATTTGAAATTTCAAACACGCAAAGGGGATCTGGTCCGTTCCAAATCAGAAGTGTTCATTGCCAATACATATTTTGATTATGGGATACCTTATCGATACGAAGCGGCCTTGCCGTTGAAGAATCATATCACATGTCATCCGGATTTCACTATCCTTGATATCAGTCATCACCGTATTGTATATCACGAACATCTCGGTGGCTTAGATAAACCTGACTATGTCGCGGATCAGATATGGAAACTGAATGAATACCGCAAGAATGGTATTTTCCTTGGGAAGAATCTAATCATTACATTTGAAACAGAAGAGTATCCTTTTGATTCCGAGCAGTTTCGCAGAAGTGCACGAGAGATCTTCCTGCAGTAAGAAGTTAAAAGCAACCATGAGAATGCCGTAAGAAAAAGAGAAACTGAAAAATTTACGGCAGCGTTTGAACCGCGATGCCGTAAAGAAATTCATTTTCTCATTTTATACGGCAATTATCAGCCCGAATGCCGTAAAAATGAGTTTTTCTTTATTTGTACGGCAGTTGAAGGGTCAAGTCCATATTTGTGTGTAAATTCAAAAACCTGCATATTCTCTGTCTGACTATGCCGCCTTCATCAGCGCCAACTGTTCTAGCGCAATGCTTCTCAGTTTAGGGAATGTATCTGCACAGAGCT
>JAEEWG010000035.1 GCA_016287245.1 Clostridia bacterium | reverse complement strand
AATGTAAGATTGACTTGAGCCATATCTCGTACCTCCTGTTTCTTTTGTTGTGGTTAACAAATATTATACAGGTTGAGATGTGGCTCATCTCTTTTTTTGAATTTACACCATTATACGGACATAACTAATAGCCATGCTTTTTCTCTTAAAAACAGTCATGGGGAATCGCGTTTTTTTCAAACACCCATGTTTTTTCTCTTAAACACATTCATGGGAATCGCAGCATTTGGCAGAAACAGCTGCCGTATGAAATCGGATTTCGCAAAAAAATACGGCAATCGATTCTTCATAACGAGTTCACGACTACCGAACACAAATATAAGAGGGGGCGCCCCATAGGATTGAGGTGCCCCCTTTCGGTTCTATACTTATTGATTGAAATAGATCACATGGAACCCGGTTTATAGGTCGGCACGATCTCCTGAACATACTTCTTGATGTTCTCGTCATCTTCCTGGCTGTCGAGGTCGAGTTCTTCGATCTTCTTTCTGAACCACTCGTCGTCCATCTCGATCGGCTTTCCGATGAAGATAAGTTTATTATCTGTCGTCTGCATGCCTTCTTCATCCATGAGTTTTTCCTCATAGAGCTTTTCACCCGGACGAAGACCGGTGTACTTGATCTTGATATCGACATCCGGAGTATATCCGGACAGCTTGATAAGGTTTCTGGCCATGTCATCGATCTTCACCGGCTCACCCATATCGAGGACGAAGATCTCACCGCCCTTGGCATACTGGGATGCCTGAAGAACGAGGGAGACGGCCTCCGGGATCGTCATGAAGTAACGGATGATGTCCTTATGGGTAACGGTGACCGGACCGCCCTCTTCGATCTGCTTTCTAAAGAGCGGAACAACGGAACCATTCGAGCCGAGAACGTTACCGAAACGAACTGCGACGAAATTCGTCTTCTCCGAGCGGCGGTTCATCATCTGGATGATCATCTCGCAGATACGCTTGGAGGCACCCATGAGGTTGGTGGGGTTAACGGCTTTATCCGTGGAGATGAGAACGAAGGTCTCGACTCCTGCATCGGCAGCTGCCACAGCCGTCTTATATGTACCCATGACATTGTTCTTGATGGCTTCGTTCGGGCTGTCCTCCATAAGCGGAACGTGCTTGTGTGCGGCCGCATGGAAAACGATGTTCGGACGGTACTTTTTCATAACACTTTCGATACGGTGTGTGTTTCTGACAGAACCGATAAGAGTGACGAGATTGAGACTGCCTCTGTACTTTCGGACCAGTTCCTGCTGGATCTCGTAAGCACCGTTCTCGTAAATGTCGAAGATGATGAGCTGCTTCGGCTGATGCGCGGCGATCTGACGGCAGAGCTCGGATCCGATGGATCCGCCGCCGCCGGTGACGAGGATCGTCTTACCCTTCAGCATCTTAAATACTTCGTTGTTATCGATCTCGATCGGATCTCTTCCGAGAAGATCCGTAAGCTCAACATCCTTCAGACGGCTGACGTTTACATCGCCGTTCGCGATCTGGTATACGCCCGGGAGCGTACGTACTTTCGCACCGGTCTCTTTACAGATGTTGAGGATATTCTTAATGTCTTTCGGGGAAGCCGTCGGCATCGCAAGGATGATGGAACCGACATTATACTCCGCCGCTTTTTCCACGATCATATCACGTCCGCCGACGATCGGCACACCATAGAGTTCTCTTCCGACCTTGCTCGGGTTATCGTCAATGATGCATACCGGACGCTGCTTCTGGTGGGTATCTACTTTGAGTTCACGGAGAAGGACGCTTCCTGCGGAACCGCCGCCGATGATCATGACATTCTCGACATCGCCGGCTCTGTATTCGTTGCTCTTGCTGTACTCATTGCGGATATGGCGGATCAGTCGGTAAGAGAATCTCACGGCCACATGGAGTACGAAGGCGATGAATATACCGAAGAAATAGAAGGATCTCGGCATATCGAGCTTGAAGAGATATTTCGTAAGGACATAGCAGAGGATCAGGACGAGGTACGCCTTGATCATGGTAAAGGTCTCATCGAGACTGACGTATGACCAGATGCTGTGATACAACTTGAAAAGGAAGAAGACAGCGACCGTGATCACACACCAGAGAGGGATGATCTTAAGGTATGTCTGAAAGTAATTGCTCGGAATGCCGCGGAAGTGCATATCGAAGCGGATCCAGAGCGCGGCGAAATAAGAGAACAGTACGACGAGCACATCAGCTACCAGTACCACGATAGAATGGGTGACCCATTGCATATCTATCTTTTTTTTGTTTTTTACCGTTTTTTCTTTTCCCATATCTTTTCGCCTGCAAATAGAGTTCTAATGAAACTCCTGTGTTCCTATGTATAATATCACGTTTATTGCGTGCTTACGAGATATTAATACACTATTTTTTTCCTGTCAATAACGCGCACGCGCGTACTTTAAGAAGCCGCTTTCCGGGTGACCGTTTCTTTTCGTAAAGCAGATCCTCTCTTTCATTTCATAAAAAACTTGAAAAATCGCGTTTCCCTATTGTCAAAAAATGAAAAAAGAGTGTTAAGATGGAATTAGTTACAAAATCACATTTCCCAAAACTCGGAAATACGGACCAAGGAGGGTGTCATGAAGAAAAGACTGAGAAGTGCTCTCGCCTGCTTTTTGCTTTCGTTTTTCGCATACTTTCGGTATCTGCTGGTGGTCTCCGCCATTCTGCTTATCGGAAGTATTTTCTTTCATCCGCTGCTTTACGCAGGGATCCTCGCACTCATCCTTGATGCTCTTTTGTCCTTAGCCATCACAGTACAGGTCACGATGGTCGGCCCCACCTTCAAACAGGATTTCATTTTCCAGAAAGATTCCTAATCCCGGCGGCTTTCCATGGTTCCCGTGCTTCAGCTCCACGAAAGATTATACGTCCCTGCGCGCTCTTTCAAGTGACAGTATAGAAATAATCAGGAAAATTGAAACTCCCTGATCTACAGGGTATAATTTTCATGTAAAAATTTAGAAAAAAGACGGCTAGGGTAATGGCATACATCGAGTTCCAGGACGTAAAGAAAATATATAAGACAGGGGATGTGGAAGTGCATGCGCTCGACGGCGCTGATTTCTCCATCGAAAAAGGCGAGCTCTGCGTGATCCTCGGCCAGTCCGGCGCAGGAAAGACCACGCTCCTCAACATCCTCGGCGGAATGGATACCCTGACGAGCGGCACCGTACTTCTCGATGGTGTGAAGATCTCTTCTTTCCGCGAAAAAGAACTGGCGAACTACAGAAGATCCGATGTCGGTTTCGTCTTTCAGTTTTATAATCTGATCCCCAACCTCACTGCGATCGAGAACGTAGAGATGGCGTCCCAGCTGGTCGCCGATCCGATGGATCCGGACACTGTCCTGGAAGATGTCGGTCTTTCCGACCGGAAAAAGAACTTCCCTGCCCAGCTTTCGGGCGGCGAGCAGCAACGTGTCGCGATCGCCCGTGCCGTCGCGAAGAACCCGAAACTGCTCCTTTGCGATGAACCGACCGGCGCGCTCGACTACCAGACAGGTAAATCGATCCTGCGGCTCCTTTCACAGCTATGTAACGAGAAAAAGATGACGGTGATCATCATCACACATAACTCCACACTGGCGGCGATGGCGGACCGCGTGATCCGCATCAAGAACGGCCGGATCGAAAGTAACGAAGTAAATCCGAGTCCGAAATCCATTGAAGATATCGAATGGTGAGCGGCCCATGAAGCGCAGTTACTGGAAGGTCGTTTTCCGATGCATAAAAGGCAGCCTGATGCGGTATCTGGCGATCCTTGCGATCATCGCTCTGGGTGTCGGTTTTTTCGCGGGATTAAAAAGCACGATGCCGGCATTCCTGGCAACCGGAGATAAATATATCCGGCAGCGGTCCCTCTACGATTTCCGTATCCTCTCGACCATCGGCTTTGACGATGAGGATGCAAAAAAGATCGGGGAGATAGAAGGCATCCGTGCCTCGGAGGGCGCCGCATATGAAGACGGGATCTTTTCGAGAAGAACAGGCACCTCCGGAGGAAACGAAGATCTCGTATCGGTCGTCCGCTTTCACACGATCACCGAAAATGTGAATACCCTGGATCTCATCGAGGGACGGCTTCCGGAGAACGATCACGAAGCTGTAGTCGATGCTTATGCCTGCAAGTCCGACCTGATCGGCGACACGCTCCTTCTTTCCGAGGGCGAAGGCTTCGCATATCAGGAATACGAAGTCGTCGGGCGCGTGCGTTCGCCGTACTACATGAATTTCCAGAAAGGCACCACAGAGATCGGAGATGGTTCGATCGACTACTTCGCCTTCGTGAAAAAGGACGCCCTTGTCTTCGATGCGTACTCCGAGATCTTCGTAAAACTCGATGAAGATCCGAAAGCTTTTTCCGATGAATACGACGACCGGATCGATGCCTTTGAGAAGACTCTCCGTCCGCGCGTAGAGCATGTCATCTCGGACCGATATGACCGTCTGAAGGAAGAAGCCGAAGCGGAGTATTCCGCCCTTTTGATGCAGTACGGACTGACCTCTTCCGATCCCGCCGCTTCGGAAGCGCTCGGGATCGATATGTCCATGGACGAATTTCCTTCTTCTGCTGATTTCTATCTTCTGAAACGCAATACGAATGTCGGTTATGTGAGTTTTCAAAATGACGCGAAGATCGTGGATGGTATCGCATCGGTCTTCCCGATCTTCTTTTTCGCGCTGGCCGCGCTCGTCTGTTCCACGACCATGCAGCGTATGGTCTCCGACGAAAGATCCGAGATCGGCACGATGCGCGCCGTGGGCTACAGCAAGTTCTCCATCATCTTAAAGTACATCGTCTATGCCGGGTCCGCTTCCGTGATCGGTGCCGTCGGCGGTTTTGCCGCCGGGACGAAGATCTTCCCCTTTACCATCTGGAAAGTCTATGACATGATGTACGGCTTTGCCCCGATCACCTTCACGACAGAGATCCCTCTCTTCCTCATTTCACTGATCGTTTCCCTGGTCTGTTCCGTCGGTGTGACTATCGTTACGTGTTTTAGTGAGTTTACAGAGACCCCCGCCGAGCTGGTCCGCCCGAAGGCGCCGCCGTCCGGAAAAAGGATCTTCCTCGAATATATCACGCCGGTATGGAAGCGCCTTTCCTTCCTGCATAAAGTTTCCGCCAGAAACATCTTCCGTTTTAAAAAGAGAATGTGGATGATGCTCATCGGCATCGCCGGCTGCACCGCGCTTCTCATCACGGGTTTCGGTCTTAAAGACTCCATCAATAATCTCATCAACTTCCAGTATGATGAGATCATGACATACGATGTCGCCGTAAACTTCGATCCCGATGTGGAAAAAGAAGAGATGCAGAAGATCCTGGATGCGGCAGATCAGAAGACTTCCACGAATACCGAGAAGATCCTGATCCGCACCGAGCGCATGAAGCATACCAGCAAGACTGCCATCAGAGACGTCGAGCTCTTTATCGCGGACGATCCGGAATTTACGAAGTTTATTCACCCGCATAACGGAAAAGAAGAATACTCTCTTCCGAAGACCGGAACGGTCGGGATCAGCCTGAAACTGGCCGAGAGCAACGATCTTAAGGCCGGAGATAAGATCACTCTCGAATACGGCGAAGAGGGAAAAACGATCACCTGTCCGATCGATTATATCTTCGAAAACTACACCTTCCATTACGCGATCATGAGCGATGCCACCTATGAGAGTTCTTTTGGAGAAGAATACAGACCAGGCGGCGCACTGATCCGTGTCCCGGAAGGCAAGTCCTACGAATACGGTTCAGCGGTCGGGTCTTCGGAGAATATCCAGTCCTGGAACGTCATGGACGAAGGCAGGAAGAGCTTTTCCGAAACGATGGAGAAGATGAACTACGTCGTCGTGCTGGTCATCATCTGCGCCGCGCTCCTCGCGTTCATCGTGCTTTTCAACCTGAACAATATCAATATCGCCGAGAGGACCCGTGAGATCGCGACCTTAAAGGTCCTCGGATTTAAAAGATCCGAGACCGGAAGTTATGTCTTCCGTGAGAACTTCATCCTCTGCCTTCTCGGCTTTATCTTAGGCATCCCACTGGGCATCTTCCTGCACCGTTTCGTCATCTCTCAGATCAAGATGGACATCGTGGCCTATAAGATCCTGATCCTTCCTCCAAGTTATCTCTACTCGCTGATCCTGGTCATCCTTTTCTCGCTGGCTGTCGATCTCATGATGCGCGGGAAGATCCGCCGGATCGACATGACCGAATCCCTGAAGAGTATCGAGTGACCGCTTAAAAACGGGGATCCCAACGTGACGAAATCGTAACGGAAAAACCTCTTTCATGCCCTATAATCAAGCACAAGATAATGAAAGAGAGTGATTTCGATGAAAAAAGCACTTAGCATGTTACTTATATTCGTTCTTGCCTTCTCCGGCTGTACCCAGAAAGTGCCGTCAAAAAGCAGCAAGACAACAGAAGATACAGAAACGAAAATAGAATCGAAAGAAGAAACTTCCGAATCTACTACTGAGGCGACCACCACGGAGACGACGGTCGAAACGACCAAAGAGACCAAAGAAGCACCGGCGCCTTTTGAGTTCAATCCGCACGTGTACTCGAAGATCCTTTCCGATGAGTTCGTCAAGGAAGAATGGTGGGAATCTTTATACAACATGATCGATGCGATCCGCGCCGGTGAAGATTCTTTCAAATGCTCTGATGAAGATGCGTATGCATGGTGCACGGATTCAGTAACTACCAGTGAGCTGTTTCCGCCAGCCTGCACGCTTGTAGAAGGTGACGGCTTTGAAAACGGTGTCGCAAAGCTTAAGTATACGATGGATAAAGAGGAGTTCCTTAAAAAGGAAAAGGCGTTCGAGGAAGAGATCACCCGAATGCTCAACGAAGCCGTCCGTTCCGACTATTCCGACTTTGAGAAGATCTTCGGACTTTATGATTATATGACAAAAGAATGCGTCTATCAGCACATTCAGGACCAGGGCGAGACATTTGACACCTTCAGTACCTATGCCTGCCTTATGTCTAAAAACGGGATCTGCACAGAATTTGCCGGTGCTTATGCATATCTCCTTCTTCAGGTCGGCGTAGATGCATTGGAGATCGGCGAACAGACACAGATGTGCCATGCATGGACATATGTCTCTTTAAACGGCCAGGGCTACCATGTCGATGTCACCTGGGGATTAAGAGAATCCTCACCGGACGGCAGCCTGGTTCTGAAATATCTTCTGGAAACAGATGATGAACGTATCGCGGACGGCATGGATGTACCGAATGCGGATCTGTCGCTGGTCAATTACTGGTGCCTGATCCATAATAAAGAGTACGATATGAGCAAGTACAGAGCAACAGATACGACGTTTACCCCGCTTCACAATGAAGTCAGTTTCGAAGGGATCGATATGGAGAATAATGCTATCAAGTATATTCCCATGCACGGAAGTAATGAATGGACCCTCACCTACGAAGAGCAGTAATATCGAAAAAGACATAAAGCAAAAAGAGATCGCGGAGTGACCGCGATCTCTTTTTTCTTATCCTTTTTTCTTTCGACTTACGCCGCCTTTTGCCCGCTGCCGCTCATCTGCTTGGCAAGCTCCTCTTCCCAGAAAGTTTTCTCCGGCCAGGTCGAGTCATCGAAGGCTTCCCGGATCATGCGGGAATAGTACTCGGCCTTCTTTATGGATCCGGATCCCAGATCCTTTGATTCCATTAGCACCGTCATCAGCTGGGATCTGTCCTTTTTCGCGGTGCGAAGTGCCGTAACGGAGACGAAGTTGTCATTAAGTTCCGAAAGAACGGAGCGGCCTTCTTCCTCATCAAGATATCCTCTATAGTAGAAATCAATTGTGTTAAATTCGCTCCATCTGACTTCGGAAAACTCCGGATCTTCAAAGTTCTCGAAGTAGTTAAACAGCTTCAGATCTGTCGCCGTGAAGATCGCATCGAGCAGGCGGTCTTCCACCTGTGAAAGATTGCTCTGGTTTCTGCACTCCAGCGAGATATTGAAGATATAGCCGTCCTCCGTAAGATAGGTGATCAGCTCATTCATGATCGGCCAGTTACAGAGAACGATCTCAAATCCCGAATAATATCCGTAATTGAACTGGTCAAAATATCCGTCCGGGAATCTTCCGAGAACATTCTCGACCTGATCGAGTGCTGTCTTCAAAGAAGCAGCATCGCTCACATCTCCTCTTTCAATATGATCTGGCAGATTCTCTCCCAGATAAATATATACGCCATACTTGTTGCCGAGCTCTGCTGCCCGTTCATACAGTTCTTTTAGATCGGAAGAACCGGTATAAGGCGTCTGCTGATGCGCTTTCGAATTGTCTCTGATAAAAGAGCCGAGGCGGTCGTCGAGTTCTTTTCCGGCCGGAAGCGGATTCGGCACTGCCGACGGGAAATCGAATTCGATGTACTCGTACGAGAGCACTTTTCCGGCATCCCAGTCATACTCGATCTCCACAGCATCCGGCATGTAACCGTCCGGACTGTCCGTCCGCTGCACTCTGGTCTGAAGAGTGATTTTGTCATTGTGGATCATGACACAGAGGAGATCGAAAAAATCTCCTTTTCTGTTTTCCGGGATCTGGTTCATCACGCTGTTGGTCCACTGAAGCATGTCGTTATATTCAACAATGATATCCTTCAGTCCTTCATGCTGCGGCACCGGTGTTTCATAGGAATAGCTGTATCCGTCATGGATCAGGTTTAATATATGGCAGAAGATCTTATCTTCTTTCCAGTTCTCTCCTTTTTCATGCTCATAGAGGTCGACCAGAACATCCTCAAAACAGATGAAGCCTTCCGGCTGCTCGTTCTTGCCATAGGTCTCGAAATTAAAAGAATCGATCACTTTACAGATCTTTTCGTCCGAATATCCGATCCCCTGAAGGATCTTGATGAACTGCATAGTCGAATCCTTGGCGAAGAAAAGATCGTCAAGCGCCTTGCTTCCGAGGATATACTCGAATCCGATCAGGAAACAGCTCGCACTGTAATACGCACGCGGGCTCCGGCCATAGTACTTGCTCATGTAAAGCTCCGCGCCGCCTTCGGTGATGAAACTTGCGTAATAGGTCTTCATCGAAAAGGAGTCGTACCTGGATCGTTCCTCAGTCGTAAGATCCTCATCATAGGCGAAGCGCTCACCTGTATAGTACAGTTCTCCTGCCTCATCTCCGGAAACGAAAGCATCGAGGAAGTGTGTCAGTTCGTGGAAGAGCGTCGTATAGTACGCATCGCTGTTGCAAACGACACCGTCGCTATAGACCCTGACCTGATCACCCAGGGCATTAAAATCACCGGCTGCATCTTCAAGAGGCTCCGAGATCATGCGCAGATTCCTGACTTTATCGAGGAAGAACTCTTCGTATTCTTCTGTCAGGTGATCCGCCACAGACGGGAAGAAATGAAGGGCATAACCTCTCCATTCACCGAGCTTCGGATTATTGACCACACAGTCCGCATACTTGATGAAAAGATCATATCTTCCGTGAAGCTCATATTCTTTCACACCGAGCTGCTGCGCAAGTTCTTTGGCCTGCTTTTCAGTAGGATCCATCGGCTCCGGTTCGGTCTCATTGACCGAAGCTTCAGAACTGGTATCCCCCGTTTCTTCTGTTTGCTTTTCGCTGTATTCCGTAGTAGAAGAAGTATCCTTCGTCTCTTCTTTTTTCCTGCAGGCCGTCCCCAGAGATCCCTGGAAAACAAGAAGGCCCGTCACGATCAAACATCCGATCTTCTTTGCTTTCGCCATATTACAATCCCGCCTTTATATTTTTATCAGTCGGATTATACCTGCATAGTAACATATACAAGTGACAATCTAGAAATAATCAGAAAATTTGAACTTTCGGGCCTTTCATATCAATGAATGTGCTCAGAACTTCTTATTCTTTTGGATCTGACTTAAGATCGCGCTCAGGCCGCCATAAAGGACACCTGCGATCACCCAGACGATCCAGGAAATGTGCCAGCTGTCGGCCAGGAAGCTCCAACCGAGATAGATAGCTGTCGCGATCGTCCAGTATAGCGGTGCGATACCCTTCAGCAGGGTGTTGCTCTTCGCTTCTTTGCTGTAGTCGCCTTCCTGCAGAAGCTTGGAATAGCCATCCGTGATTATGCCCGCATTGACGATCAGGAATGCGGCCACAGCCACGCAAAAGAGAAGAATACACAGCAGCCCCATAAGCAGCGGCTCATTTTCTTCATCGATGACTGCACCGACGAACAGTGCGATCACGCCAAGGAGCGTAAGGATCGTTCCACCGGTGATCGCGCGGACGAAATGACTCTTAAACTTATCGGACTTGGTCCTCACCATGCCGTCTACACCATATTCCGTATCGAAGACCTCGTTTTCCAGCCACTCCCACTTACCGATCCCCAGACCGGCCGGGATGAAGAAGATCAGGGAGATCGCGACGAAAAGAAGCAGCGCGATCACGCCGAGCGCACCGGCAGCATTCTCCGAAAGTCCGATCACTTCCGCCTTCTGCAGTGCCATAATGGTGATAAGCGGAATCGGGCAGCAAACAGCGATCAGACAGCCTGTAGCGATCTTGCCTGCAAAACTGCTGTTCTCGGAAAGGAAAGCATTCGCCTCTTCCATCGAAAGCCGGCGGAGTTCTTTTCCCGATTCTTCCGTGACCGATGAGGCCGGATGGCTCTCTTCTTCATCCTTCAGAAGGTAATCGGTACTTACATTAAAGAGCCTGCTCATCTCGAGGATCCTCTGCAGGTCCGGGATCGACTGGGCACTTTCCCACTTGCTGACCGACTGTCTGGAGACGCCGAGCTTATCCGCGAGTTCCTCCTGCGACCATCCATTCTTTTTTCTTTCTTCCATTATCTTTTCAGCCAGGATCATATTACTAACCTCACTTCATTCATTATATCAGTTTTCCGATTCGTGATTTCTCAAGAACGTGCACCTGCTTGATTGATTCGACTATAGCAAAACTTGCGATTGCACACTATCAAGTCGGCTTGGAAATGTGTCAACTGACAGTTGCAACCGCCAGATTCCAGGGTTTACAGCCGTTCTTTTTTCTTCCTTGCGAAAAGATCCCGCAGGAAAAATCCTACGGGATCTTCGATCATTTTTCTTCTTTTTGACGCTTTACCGTCTGGTGATGTCCTTATACTGGAAGCGCTTCATGCAGTTGATACTTCCCGTGGAGATATCCATATGGACTCTTGCGTTGACGGACTCGGCAAATCCTTTGGTCCCTTTTCGCATCTTCATCTCGTCCTCATCCCCGTAATCATTCTTCTTTTCGATGATCACAGTCACCACGAGGAAAATGACCGCGAATATCAAAACACAGAGCGCCATCATAATGCAGACCGCGAAAACTCTTACGTCTTCGAGCCACATCTCTCTTAATCCATCGCGAAGTCTGTCACCCCAGTTTACATCTGTATCCAGGAGTAATCTGTAGAGTAAATTCATCATTTGGCACCTCCCTGCCGTCTTCCGGCAAAGATCTGTGTCGTTACGGAACCTGTCCGCTTCAGTTTTCTGGAAAGCCTTATGAACTTAGGTATCACGATGGAAAAAAGGAAAGCCGCCAGAAGACTGATCGCAGCGACGATGATCTGCAGCCGAAGACCGGTGGCAAGTCTTTCTGCCTCATCCAGACTGAGCTTTTCAATATTCGGGAATATCACTTTCGTAAACAAAGCAATGATCGCGATCCAGCTGGCGATCGTAGCCAGCGCGATCGTGGAAAAGACTTTCTTTTTGCTCCAGGGTGCCGTTCCGGTACATCTCCCCGACTGTCCGTTTACGAGGAAAGTGTATGGAGTACCTTTTGCGTTGATCGTGATGAACCATGCCGGAAGAAGGATATATCCCGTCCGGTGCAGTTCCAGTTTCGGCATAGAAGACACGGTCTTGGAGGATTTGTTCGGAGACAGCTTTCTCATCTCGGAATTGAAGATCGTCCTGGCCTTAAGCTCTGCCGTTCCCTGGGCGCCACGTGGAGTGATATCCTGGGTATTCGAATAAAAGCCCATAAGATAGGAAGTGTCAAAATCGACGGAAGCTTTTACGTTATAGGGCTCAAGAAGAGCTGTGGAGCGGTCATCTAACGTCTTACAGCATTCGACCAGAAGATTCTCAAATTCGGCGCTGCCATCAAATACATAACTCTTTTCCGTGACTCCGACCCGATGCTGCTGCGTGTCCGTGATCACGCCATCGTAAGTAAAATACGGGATGTAGATACCGCGGACCAGCTCCGGGTCGATCTTCTTGAATCCTCTCGGCATAAAGATCCCCGAAAGGATCTTCTGCTTCACGGTCTCCATCGCTTCTTCTTTCGTAACGGTAAAAGGAACGATCTTATCCGGCCGGTTCTCCTTCGTGATCCTGGAAAAAACGACCGATGTCGATCCGCAGTAGATACATTTTGTGGAGATCTCCGTACCGGAGACCAGAACTTCACCTCCGCACTGACTGCACTTATACACATGGCGGTCGTACATCTCGCCGGTCAGTTCTTCGAATTCGGAAAGTGTATCTTTGATATCTTCAGGACCCTCATCGGCATCCTCGTTATTGTAATAAAAGCTGTCGGCATCCGGCAGCGTCTTCGGATCGATAATGTTCCCGCACACTGTGCAGACCAGAGAATCGAATCCCGGATCATATTCCATCGGGGCTCCGCACCCCGGACAACTCTTCGCCATTCCCGTCTCCCCACGATAGCTGTTTGATCAATGTCATCCCATTCGTCCAATAAAACTATTATACCATCTTCATCTTTTCCGCATTAAAACGTATCTGTTGGTTTTCCGTGACCGTAATATATCTTTCTAGACCCGAAGGAACGGATCTTTTCGACCGTCTTCTTCTGTACATCCAGATCATAGTAAAGATGACCCATCCCCGGCCGGATCCAGTTATCCAGCGCATCGCCGACAAGGATCGCGCTATCCTGTACCAGAAGGCCGATCGATCCCTTGGTGTGGCCGGGAAGTTCCACGACTTTTATATCCGGAAAGCCGTATTCCGCCAAAGTATCTCCTTCCTTGACGAAGAAGTGATCGGAAGGTCGGATAACTTTGGTTTCCCGGAGCACTTTCAGGGACATCTTAAGGACCACAAATCCGACCGCCCCGTAAGATTTCAGAGGCTGCGCATCGTAATTGTCGAAAAGCTCATCATCCGCTTCATGGTAAGCGACCGGGATCTGAAACTTTTTCGAGATCTCGGACGCATTCTCCGCATGGTCAAAATGCGTATGTGAAAGGACCAGCAGCTTCATCTCATATCGGCTGCATACCTCGAGTACCTGCGGAAGACTTTTTCCACTGGATGTATCAAAGAGGATCGCGTTCTTCCCGTCGGAAACCAGATAACAATTATCTGTTCCGCCTTTGATTCGGGTTATCTCATACTTGCTGCTCATTTTTCTGTCACTTCCATAAACACATCGACATCCGTGCGGTCATATTCCCTAAACCCGCACTGCTCATATACATGCAATGCTCTTTGGTTATCCGCAAATACACTTAAGGTGATCCTTTTGAGTCCGGCTTCCTTGAACCCGTAGTCAACAATGCTTCTTATGGCTTCTTTTCCGTAACCTTTGTCCTGCATCTTTGCGGTGATCGCTATTCCCAATTCCGCCTGATCTTCCCGGCGGTTAAAGAACTCGATATTCCCGATAAAGTCTCCGGTGCTCTTTTCCAGCATCGAGTACATCATGGCCTGATTATCGATCCGTTCCTGCACATATTCGCGCTCTTCCTCCTCGGTATATATATCGCGTCTGTCACTGATAAAACGTGCCACGTGATCGATATCATTGACCATCTCAAGATATTCCGGGATCAGCTCCATTGTTACTTTTACGAATCTTATATTATCTGATTCAAAAACGACGTCCATCTTCGAGTTCCTTCCCGTATCAGGTCTCATCCGGATAATCCCAGAATCCGCCTTTATGAAAGTTCTCATTTCCCAGCGGCGTTGCCGTCAGCCGGAAGATCACACAGCCGTCAGGACATACGATCGTCTTGGTATATTTCCCGTCCCCGCCGAGGTTTTCGAGATCTCCACCGCTTCTAACAGCTTCCATCAGCGGATATAACATCATCATCGTCTTCGAGCAGATCCCGTATCCGTCTTTATTGACCGGACAGCCGTAAGTACAGGTATACGTATCGCCCGGTTCTTCGCCGTTTCTACAATATCTTTCGGTCTTGTCGCCATGCAGAAAACCAGTTACTTCGATAGTGAATTCATATTCTTCGCTGTACCACTTCTTCATTCTCATCCACCCCCGCTAACATGCTCATTAAGTAAGCGACATCACGTAGATCTGGCAGGGATTCTCCTCTCCCCTTATATTTTTCCCTAATACAAGTATATTCTATGCGGTCAAGAATCCATACTACTGTAATACCTGCTTTGCAACTAAGAGCACGCGCCTTTCGTCGATCAGGTACCTGACTCTGCTTTCATCCCCGCAGACTGCGGTTACGCCCAGATAGCCATCAGCGCCGTAAGATATATCTTCAAAACGGATGCATCCTTCACTTATAGGCAAAGGGATGATCTTCGTCACATCCAGGTTTCTGACGATGATCCTCACGGACTCTAAGGTATAAATATTCCTGGAGATCCTTGATTTCAGCGCATTTACGGCCGCATTCCTATCAAGTTCGATCAGCTTGAATCCTTCTTTTTCCAAAGCGGCAAGAGCAAGATCGAGCTTGAATTTGTCGTTGACCTGGACCGGCACGTAATTTCCGTTCTTCAGTCTGAAGAAGAAATTCTGATAGAAATTTCTGGCATTCGTAATATGTCCATTGTGGGCGACCACAGTGGAAGCACCTTCGAAGATCTCATAAACGATCTCGACGACTTCGCTTTTCGGGATGATGACCGGAGTGAAATTGACGAGGGTAAGATTTCCGATGATATAATTCTCCGAAATACCGATATTATGGCTTTTCAGGAAGGGCATTCCTTTTTCAAGATCGTTCTCGACTTCTTCAATAAAGCTGTCTGATATCTGAAGATACTTTTTTGTGTTGGTCACCACGGCTTTTACGTCTTTTGCCTTTTTGACTGCAAAGATCAGAAGATAAATGCCAATGATCACAAGGGCCGACACGACCAGGGCAATATATAGATATGCCATGCTCGCGCGGTCCTTTTCCGACTTAAACTCATAGATAAAAGGCAGGGATATAGAGGCGATAGCCAGACATCCCCACATCATAAATACAGGGATGGAAAAGATAAAGAGAAGCCTGTAGTCCCGAAGCTTATGAAGGATCTCTTTAAGCTTCAGTTTCTTAGGATTTTTGGGGTAGTATCTGTATTTACCGAGCTTATCTTTCATCTTCCATTAAGCTTCTTCGTTTTTATTCCAGTACGGGGCAATTTCTGAAGCAGTATAAACGAGCTGGCCCATATCCATCAGATTGGTCGTTTTCGACAGCAGATCTCCCGGTGTAACGAAGGTCTCCTGAATGCGGAGAAGCTCTTCCAGAACACTCTTGATCTCCTCCGGAGTAGCCTCCTTCTTATCCGGATATTCCGTTTTGTTTCCGAACAGTTTGAGGATCCCTTTTCCGTACTGGTAGAAAGAAGCGATAAGTTCTTCAGAGACCTTTTCCGGCTTAGCAGCAAGAAGAACCTTATCCTGTCCCTCATTCTGCTGTGCCTCGATTTGTTTCTGATCCAGATGATCCGCCAGATTCTGAAGGTGCATATCCGCCTCATCCTCTTCCAATTCACCACCTAAGAGAGGATGGTTTTCTTCCAGGGCAACCGAATAGGTCTTACCCTCTTCTTCCTCGGTAAGCTGGTCGATGATCTTTCTCAGAAGATTGGCAAATGTGGAAACATCTTCGTTATAGTGGATCTTATACTGCGGTCCGTATGTCAGCGCCGCTTCATCATAGCAGGTGGCAGCAAACTGCGAACAGACCATCGGCGGTTCGTCTGTTCCCGGGTGCGTGTGCTTATTGATCAGCTTCATCAATTCGTAGCTTGCGACCTTCAGTGCATTTTTGAAAATGCTTCCGCCGAGGGAATCCGGGATAAAATCCGAAGCCAGCATGTAAAGTCCCAGGAAAGCCAGATTTGACATCGGATACGGGAGTTTCTCCTCTACGTACTTCATCGCGATGGTGTCTACCACGGAAGTATCCGGTTCGCCCTCCAGCCTCCGGATATAGAGTTTTCTGATCCCCGGCTCCGGCAGTGTGATGCAGCTTGCGCCATCCGGGATCTCCTGGATCGAATACCCGTGATTAGGGGCGATCATTCCCGTATGACTCACCGGTGATTTCGTAAAGAAACAGATAATTCGGGATTCTCTGCCTTCTTTTCCCGGCGGCGGTGAATACAGAACGATATCACCTGTCTTCAGTTCTTCAAGAGTAATTGTTTTTGCCATTTTGAGATACCTCCGTTTCCAAGATAATTTGATTCTATCATATGGATACGTATACTCAGAACAGCAAAAAAGAAAAAGTTCTGTTTTTTATCCTTCGGACGCAGCCGGAGTCGTCTCCGTCTTCATCTGCTTTTTATAAACTACAGAAGTATCCTTGTCCGTGATCTGGGTCTTTCCTGGCGAATAACGATATGCAATATAATGCCATAGCTTATCTTCGACATAACCGAAGGAGATACCGTCATTCTGATATGTTATATCCTGTATCTCATAGACAACAGGATCCACCGCGCCTTCGTATCTCACTTCAAGACAGATTCTTCTATCTTTCTTATAAAGTGATACATATTGCTGATCGTCATCAGGACAGACATATGTGCCTTCAAAGATATCGTATGCTCTGTCAGTCGCATTTGTCGTATCCTCGTAACCGGAAAGAATATTCTTTATGCTTACAAGTTCAGATACTCCATATATCAATCCGCTATAGATAAATACTCTGCTGCCATTGGTATCGTAAGCACAAAAGCTCCAACTGTCTCCATCATAGTAGTTGGAAAAATCAAGATCGTACTCGGATTCCTTCTCAAGGAAAGAATCCGCCAAAGCTCTGATCCTCTTAAGATGGACATAACTGATGTCTTTAGTGACTACCAGATCACCACTTACTTCATAGGTGGTCCTTATCGTGATCTTTCCATTGTAATAGATGTCATAAACTGTTCTTGTCCAGTAATCGGTTCCCCACTGGAAAGGACCGCCATTTACGCCGGTTACGGTAAATGCCAGTTGATCCGTATCGAGAAACTGCTCCGGGAAAGTACTATTGACCGTCGTTTCCCCTAGAGGATCCGACTTCTTTTTCCCTAATGCTTTACACGAAGTAATAAGAAAAGACACGATCAGAACATATGCCAAAACAGCACTGATCCTGATGGAAAAACTCTCTTTCTTCATGATCTGGACTGCGGTGAAAAATGTATAGTCGTTTTTCCATTCATCGGCATCTCTTAACATAGTGTTTTCAAGCGGATACCTCCATCTGCTTCAATCTGTATTCAACCGGACTCATATAGCCAAGGTATGAATGCATACGTTTTCTGTTATAGAACAACTCAATATATTCAAATACATCTCGAACTCCTTTACTCATTCTCTCTGTTCCAAACATACTTCGTATATCTGCCGCCACCGATCTTTATGATCTTCTCCGATGACAACAGATCTGACAACGCTCTTTCAACGGTAATACGGCTGATATCCGGACACTTCTCCATAATCTGTGATTTTGTTATCTCGCCGTATGTGCTCTTAATGAGTTCTGCCACACGCTCAGGCTTAGACAGGCCACTCTCCATCAATGTCTGAACCCTGTCTGAGAAGTCACGATATGCAGCTACTACTACACCCAGCATGTACTGAACAAATGGAGCATAATTGTTATTTTCTTCGTGCCAGTCGGTTGAACTTTCTTGCAGACACTCGTAGTATGAATCCTTAGTCTTCTCTATAAGATGCTCAATACTTATGTACTTTCCGACTATGTATCCGGCTCTGTATAACAGAAGCAAAGTAAGAAGACGACTCATTCTTCCGTTACCATCATTAAACGGGTGTATGCACAGAAAATCGAGAATAAACATCGGGATTAAAAGAAGTGGATCTATTGTCCCTGTTCCCATAGCCTTTGCAAACTCATCACAAAGATTCTCTATCGATTCAGGAGTCTCCCATGCAGGAACCGGTCTAAAGCGGACAAACTTATTACCCTGAGCGTCCTCCTCTTCGATGATATTATCTGTAGGCTTATAACTGCCTCCAAAATCGTAACCATCATACTTATACAAATCTCTATGAAGTTGCAGGATCATATTGGGTCTTATCGGTATATGATCGTGACTCTCATGAATTGTATTAAGTACATCTCGATAACCGGCAATCTCCCTTTCACTTCTCGTCCTTGGAGTTGTCTTATCCTTTACTATCGCCTTTAATCGAGCATCTGAAGTATAAATTCCTTCTATCTTGTTTGACGCCTCAGTACTCTGTATCTTTGCAATCTCAACAAGCTTCGTCAGCACATCCGCCTTGGCTTCAATAAAAAACGATTGCTCACCCTTATACTCATGTATTTGTGAGAGTAGCGCCACGATCTCCGGTGTAAGCAGCTTTTGCCATTTGGTACTGTAGTCAAATGATCTCATTTTAATAACCTCATTTTTTGTTTCAATATACTCATTAGAAAGTATTATGATGCAGTTTAATAATATAATGCAACATACTCATTGTCAACGTTAATTGCATCAAATTCGCAGAAATGATGCAGTTGAACGATTAATGATGCAATTGAAGAGTCTATGGGAGACTATGTCTCCCGTGACCCCTACCAATCATCGCTCTATGTCTTTTCTCCTGTAATTTTCCGCCCTCGGCGTATTCCTGACTATCTCCTGATTCTCCTTGAGTTTTGCAAGTATCGACTTCTTCGCCTCCTTACGGATCGGATCGAGGTTTTGCTTCTTCGTCTCGGGACTTTGTAAGGTCTTGATGTTTTTTTGTGTGATACTCGACATCGCATTCTTTATCCTCTTCGAAACTGCATCGAGAACCTTCTCCGCAAAGTTCTTCTCTTTGATCGGATAATGCTTTGCTTGAGGCAGAAGCCGCATTCGATACGTGGATGGATACATATCCTGAAGGTGAGACGGATCCCGAAAAACTGGAGATCCAGAAAACGCATGATCAGTTCATGGATAAGATCAGACTCAATCCAAAGGACCCTGAATAACAGCAAATCACCCACGGAAATCACGTCAGAATAAAAATCTGTACCCAAAATGTACCCAAAAGGGCAAAATAAAAACCCCAAAAGCGTTGATATCAAAGCGTTTCCAGGGTTTTGCTACTATTCGAGTTCCCTAACTTAACCTGTATCTTAAACATTTTTGTTAGGGTTATCTGTTACGATTTGATTTCATTTGGTTTCAACTGTCCATATCGCACGGACTGTATCAGCTAATGTTATCAAATTGTTATCACGGAAGTGTTATCAAGAATAAATACAACAATCTCCCATAGTTCGATAGGGTTTTATAATTCTCTACGTGCTACTACAACAGTATATTCTTCCGTCTCATTTGTTGCTCCGGTTTCAACAAAGCCATTCTTTTTCCAGAAATGCTCTGCCTGGGGATTACCCTTAACCCAACCAAGTCGAATCTCTATCATTCCCATTCCAGTCATAACTTTGCACAATTCCGAAATAATGAAACTACCTAATCCTTTATTCTGCGCCTCTACATCCGTCATAAAAAAGCCTATAAACGATGTAGTCTTTTCGGGAAATGCCATAATCAGATCCATAACCGCAATAAGACGCTTCCCGTCATAATATCCGACATAGTACTTGTCAGCTGCTGTCTTTCCGGGCGGAAGCGCATTCATGTCATCTCGTATACTCTGTTCCGACACGAATGGCGGGCAGTATCTGTAATAGATTGTATTCTTTTCACAAAGTGCAAGGATTTCCGGGATATCAGCCTCAGCCAGCCTTCTTACTGCGTACTCACCGGACAATCCATTGATAATATATTCATCCCGCAAAGCGGAAAGGTGTTGAATGATGTCTGGATTCCATGAGATCAATTGAGGGAGCTTATCACATGGAAACTCGCTGCATAGACCACAGAACCAAGCATTATGCTCCTTACAACAAGCATGTACCTTACACATGCCTGACTGAGCCCATTCAGGGACACGCCCATCTGCCTCTATGCACCCAGGGCATAATCCCTCTATCTTTTTTGAACATCCAACACAGCACTCCCCACAAGCTGTGATAGTAGAAAAATCTGTCATTATAATTCATTCCTTAGCTAAGTTTTACCTAAAAAGAAGTGTCTATCTCAATCCATTCAAGCATATTTATCTGTCTGATTTTAGCAATCCATAATAGCAAGCATCACAAACTCCCTGATTATTCCAATCTGAACAGCGTAAAGTACCCTCATACTTCATTCCACATTTTTTCATTACCTTACCAGAATTTGGATTCCTCG
>JAEEWG010000001.1 GCA_016287245.1 Clostridia bacterium | reverse complement strand
TAATGTAAGATTGACTTGAGCCATATCTCGTACCTCCTGTTTCTTTTGTTGTGGTTAACAAATATTATACAGGTTGAGATGTGGCTCATCTCTTTTTTTGAATTTACACCATTATACGGACATAACTCATTGAAGTCTGTCGTGATACCTGATAGTGTAACGGAGATAGGAAATGGTGTGTTCTCGGATTGCAAATTGTTGGAAAGCGTTATTCTTTCCCACAATATAACCGCTATTCCTGATAACGCATTTGATGGTTGTTTGTTACTTAAGGATATAAAGATTCCTGAAGCAGTAATATCTATTGGAGAAAAAGCTTTTAACTCCTGTGCGTCTCTTTCTTTGATATATTTGCCTGACGGTCTTCAAACTCTCGGAACTCGTGCCTTCTGTGATTGTTCGTCATTGAAAAGTGTTACTATTCCAAGAGAGGTAATTAGATTAGAGATTTTTGTGTTTGCCGGATGCAATCAACTCTCACGCATTCTTTTGCTGGGTGGTCCCGGTGTTGCTGAAGCTTATGCGTTTATAGGGGTTACTGCTTCTGTGTATTATCCTCAAGACAATCCATGGACCATGAGAGAAAGCGAGCATGTTGATCCAGACAGTTTTCATGTTACATGGATTCCCTATTCTGAAAGTTACTTGGTACAGTACAAGCTTTCGGCTTCAGATCCAGCGATTTTTAAGGATTATGCATTTAACGGAGAAAAGTTTATTATCGAGAATCTTCATCCCACTAAGGCGAATTACAGATTCCTTGGCTGGTCAAGGAGCAGCACTTCGACAACAGCACAATATAGAGCGGGAATGTCATATACAGTTTCTAGAAACCTTATATTCTATGCTGTCTTTGAAAAGATCACACCGCCAGACGCGGTTACAGGTCTGAAGGCAGTCCCTGCGGGAAAGGGAAGAGTAACACTTACCTGGACAGCAAGCTCCGGCGCTGAAGGCTATCTTATCTATGGTCAGAAGAATGGGAAGTACGCCTACGTAGGTATGACGACACAGGGAACAACGTACACGGATACGAAGGCTCTTTACGATGACTATAACTACTATTGGGTATTCCCATATGTAAAGGATGAACTCGGGAACATGATACCGGGATCCTGTACGAAATATGTCTATGCAAAGGGCATCCTTACAGCGGTCACAGGCCTCAAAGCATCCTCTGTCAAGGGTGGCGTAAAGCTTACCTGGAATGAGGTGACGGGAGCAGAAGGTTACCTGGTCTACGGTATTGTCGCCGGAAAGCCCTACGGCTATGTCGGCATGACGACAAAAGGGACGACCTTTACAGATAAGACGGCGTCTTCAACAGAGTATAACTACTACTGGGTATTCCCGTACTTTAAGGACAGTAACGGGAAGATGGTCGTCGGACAGACGGCGAAGTATACATATGGACGTTCGCTGAAATAGAAAATTCACAAAATAAACAAGAATTATAAGTTTATCCTTTGCTAAATTAATATTAACATTTGTTTTTGTTATTTGGACCACATGAAGATAGTGTGATGGGTATGACCCGGGGTGAAATCACTGATGTCTTTATTTTGGTCTATCTTTGGTGGAGGAGACTTAGTATGAAGAAGAGTTGGAAGAGTTTCATTTCGTTTTTGATCTGTTTTTCCATGATTTCCGCGTATCTTCCGGCATACATCCGAGCTGATGAAAAGGAATCTTCATCAGAAGAAGGATCTGCCGGATCAGTTTTTTCAGAAGAATCGTCTGGAGAACTGGAGTTGGACAGATTTTCCTTGGATAAGTCAGAGGACTTGGACATAGACAGATTATCCATTAACCCGTCTTCGGAAGTCGATGTGGACAGGTTTTCCACTGATTCGTCCAAAGAAGAGGACGTAGACAGGTTATCCGCAGATCCGACTGATAACAATAATAATGGTGAAAAAACCATTCAGAATGATGAAATTGAGACAGACGTGGAATCGGTGTCTCAGGCCGGACTCAACCTAACAAATATTTCTGCGAATGGAACTCTGAAAATCGTTGAGAAAACATGTGGCTACGAAGAGTACTACTATGACGGGGACGATGAAATCACATATTTTTATTACTATGTTAAGGATGCTCTCTACAGTTCTTCTGTAACGTTTACCATAAAATATAGTGATGGAGAGACTTATACTGGAACTTTATCCAATATTGAGGATAAACTTTGTGAGGACGGCCTGGATGGTTATTCGATGGTTCTTGACTCTCAGGCAGCGGATTCACCATGGATCGTCGGAAATACATATACTGCGACTGTCAAGTTCGGTTCAATAAGTTGTTCGGTTAATGTGGAAATCATTCCGGAACCTATTGAGTCTATAACTTGCAATGGAACACTTAAGATCGTAGAAGAGACATATGGCTATATTAGTGATGGATGGGATGAAAATGATAATCTCATAGAGTATTTCCAGTACTCTGTAAGGGAAGCCCTTGAAAACTCCAAACTGACATTCACTCTCACTTACAATAATGGAACTTCGGATCTTATCGCTACGTATAATGAGCTTCGCAATCAGGTAGGTGGCTCCTTTTCCATCATAGATGGACAGGATTGGGATAATCAATGGACGGTCGGAAATACATATCCGATTAAAGCTTACTTCCATGGGAAAGAATGTGTAATCAATGTAAAGATCATCCCTGATCCGGTGGAGAGCATTACCTGCAGCGGAAAACTTCAGATCGTCACAGGAACATACACGTATTGGGAGTACGGATGGACAGAAGATGATGAGTATTATGAATATCTGGCATACAATGTCTCTGAGGCATTAGCGGATTCTGATCTTTCATTTACAGTTTCGTATAACGATGGAACATCCTCTGTGACAGGAAACTACTCAGAACTTGCCGACTTAACGGGATGCATCGTGGATGTTACGACCACTCAGTCGTATTCTGCTAAGTGGGAGAAAGAGCATACATATACAGCGACTGTATCCTGCGGCAAAAAAAGCTGTGAGATCGAGGTCGAGATCCTGCCTCTTCCGATAAAGAGTATTACCTGCAACGGGACGCTTCATATTCGGGAAGGGAGCAATGGCTATTATACAACCGATACCAATAATCAGTCGTATTTCATCTATAGCATTAGAGATGCAATTTTTGATTCCGACCTTACTTTTACGATTTCCTATAATGATGGAAGAGCGCCGATTACAGGAGCTTTAGACGAACTGGAAGAACTAACGGAATCGTATATCGATATCACAACATCACAGAATAATGTTCATTGGCTGCCGGGGAATACCTACCAGGCGAAGATTACTTATGAATATGTTGAAGGCACAATGGATATTACTATCGATGAATCTTCGGTCAGCAGTATCACCTGTAATGCCGATCTTCGTATCATGGAAAATACCAATGGATATATGTCGACATACTGGGACGATTATGATGAGCCTCATGAGTATTATGTATACTCTGTTGGAAATGCTGCTGATAACGCCGGTATCGTGTATACGATCCGGTACAAGGATGGAAGCTCCATCTCCGGAACAAGGTATGAGATTCAGGATCAGACAGGAGAATACATCGAATTTAATTATTTTCAGTCTGGAGAATCTCCGTGGACGAGTGGAAATACTTATTCTGCCAATATCTATTTCCAGGGCAGACAAGGTACTCTAAATGTCATCATATATAAAAATCCGGTCGTTAGTGTTACATTTAACGGAACTCTTCATATCCCGGAGAGAACATACGGATACGATGGCGAGATCTTCTATTACGATGTAAGAGATGCCCTTGAAGATTCCGACCTGACATTTACTATTACGTATAATGAGGGGACATCACCCATTACGCTGAAATATAGCGAATTCTATGAAAAGACGGGATATAGTCTGGCCATCTCAGATGAACAGAGCGTAGAGAATCCCTGGCTGCCGGGGGGAACTTATGCGGTAGAGTATTCTTTTACAGGTGTGAAAGGAACGATGAGCGTGGTCATCGATCCGTCACCAGTCAAGAGTTTTACTGTTAGCGGACCTTTGCACATTGTTGAAAATACATATGGATACCTCAATACGTACAATACAGATCCATATTTTGATTATTACGTAAGCAGCGCTCTTTACGCTTCGGATATCGTATTTACGATCACGTATAATGACGGGCGGCCGGCAGTTACCGGTACTTATGAACAGCTCAACGAAAAAGGTCTGTCATTAAACATAAACTACAGCCAGTATTCGAATAATCCCTGGACAGCAGGTCATACATATCAGGCAAAAGTTACATGCGAAGGAAAAGTTCTCGAGCTAAGCGTAGTCATTGATCCGACACCCGTCAAGAGTATCGATGTCAGCGGCCCGGTCCATGTAGTTGAGAATACGTGTGGATATTTGGCCTATTCTTATACAGGTTCCACTTACTTTGTATATCATGTGGATGGTGTCCTTAATAATTCGGATGTGATTTTTTCTATCACGTACAACGATGGAAGACCGAAAGTCAGCGGTACTGCTTCACAACTGAGGGACAAGGGGATCGAACTGTCCGTGTCGGCGGATCAGTCGAGTAATGATCCCTGGACGGTGGGGAATACATATCAGGCGACGATCTTCCTTGAAGGAAAGTCCGAAGATATCAATGTGATTATCGATCCGACTCCGGTCAAAAATATTTCCGTAAGCGGCCCGCTGCATATTCTAGAGAACACCCACGGATATATCACGGAAAGGTGGAGTGACGGGGTCCGGTACTATTGCTACAATGTCACCGATACTGTTGCTTCTTCGGATATTATCATCACTATCACATATAACGACGGAAGAGATACAGTCTCCGGCACATATTCCCAGTTAAAGAACCAGGGAATAGATTTGAGTGTCTCTGCAGAACAAAATGTCGATGATCCGTGGACAGCCGGTCATACATATCCGGCGACGCTCTATTCCGAAGGAAAAGAGACGGGTTTTGATATAATCATTGATCCGTCACCGGTGCAGAGCATTACGATGAATAAAGATCTGCACATAATTGAGAATACTTACGGCGGTTTTAGTACATATAATGATATTCCGTACTATTCCTACTACATATCGAATGCCGTGAATTATTCTGACATGATCTTCACGATTACATATAATGACGGAAGACCATCAGTATCCGGCACATATTCTCAACTTGGGAATCAGCAGGTCTATTTGTCCTTTGATTCGAATCAGGGGTACAGCAACCAGTGGACGACCGGTCAGACATATCAGGCGCAGGTGATCCTCGAAGGAAAGAGAGTCGATTTTAATGTGGTCATTGATAGTACTCCGGTCAAGAGTATTTCTGTGAACGGTCCTTTACACATCCTGGAGAATTCAAATGGCAGTTTTAACACGAACAATGGAATTTCGTACTTTTACTATTCTGTAGGTGATGCCCTTTCTTCGTCAGATATTGTCTTCACTATCACCTATAATGATGGACGTCCGGCTGTATCCGGCACATATCATGATTTAAATAACCAGGGCGTTCTGTTTTCAGTTATCAACGATCAGAATTTCTCTGATCCATGGACGGCGGGGCATACATATCAGGCTACTATATACTGCGATGGAAAAGCCTATGATCTTAGTGTGGTCATTGACCGCACCCCGGTCAAATCGATCTCAAGCAGCGGTCCGCTTCATATCATTGAGAACACAAAGGGCTACATCAGCAAAAATGCAGATGGTTTTTCTTGCTATTCCTATGGTGTATATGACGCGCTTCGTTCGTCAGATATTATCTTCACGATCACTTATAACGACGGACGTCCTTCTGTTTCCGGCACGTATTCCCAGCTGATAGATCAGAAAATACCAATTACACTGAATTACAGCCAGAATTCTAATAATCCCTGGACGGTGGGAAATACCTATCAGGTACAGATCATTTCGGAAGGAAAACAATACAGCCTGAACGTGATCATTGACCCCACGCCGGTCAAGAACATTACGGTAAGTGGTCCTTTGCACATCATTGAGAATTCATTTGGTTATATGTCCAATTATACTGGTGAATACTTTTATTACTATGTGGACGAGGCACTTGAATCATCAGATATAGAGTTCACCATAACGTATAACGATGGAAGACCTTCGGTGACCGGTACCTATTCGCAATTGGACAATCAGGATATATCGATCAATCTTATAACTGATCAGAGTGCATCAACTCCATGGACGGTGGGGAATACCTATCAGACCCAGGGCTATATGGAAGGAAAACCTTTTAGTCTTAATGTGGTGATTGATGATTCACCCATCCAATCGATCACATTCAGCGGTCCGTTACATATTACCGAGTATACAAACGGCTCGTTTGATACAACGGAATCCAGTACTTATTATGTATATCATGTTGGGGATGCGCTCCAGAACTCGAATATTGTATTTACGATCAACTATAACGATGGCCGTCCGGCAGTAAGTGGCCCCTATGCGCATCTGAAGAGCCTTGGATATAAGCTTTCTGTTTCGGCCTATCAGGATTCATATACTCCATGGACGGCAGGTCATACCTATCAGGTACCGGTTTTTTATGAAGGGAAGAAGGTCGACCTCAATGTGGTCATTGATCCATCTCCGGTCAGCAGTTTTACGGTTTCAGGAACAATGCATGTTGTTCAGGGTACCTGTGGAGGTGTTTACGAAGACGATGATGGCAGTTACTACTATTACTATTTAGATAATGCACTAAGTTATTCTGACATTGTGTTTACGATCGCATATAATGACGGACGTCCGTCAGTTACCGGCACATATGCTGAGCTGACGAATAAGGGGATCTACTTTACTTCCCGATCCCAGCAGAGCGGAGCTGCTCCATGGACGCCCGGAAGCACATATCAGGCGCAGGTCTACTGTGAAGGCAAACCACTAACCTTAAACGTGGTCATCGATGCTACTCCCTATAAGAGTATCAAGTGCAATAAAACAATGCATATTACAGAGAACACGTATGGTTACTTTAGTGATAATAACGTTTTCCAATATAGTTTCTATACTAATGAAGTGCCGGATGATGTTACTTTTACGATCACGTATAACGATAACCGGACTCCTTTTACCGGAACGGTATCTGAGATATATGAAGAGACGGGCATCCAGATCCGTATCAGCGAGTTACATGGACCAGTAACTCCTGGAAATACGTACCCTGTGAGTATCTATTTTGCCGGAATAGAAGGAACGATGAATCTAGCTATTGATCCGACACCGGTGAAATCAGTATCCTGCAGTGGAATTCTTACGATCCAGGAAAATACGTGCGGGTACTTGACCACATGGGACACGAACCCCTGGTATGAGTATGATGTGGATTCTGCCCTTAGGGCTTCAGATCTGGTCTTTAATGTAACATATAAAGACAACTCTGCTGGATTTACAGGATCGTTTGAAGAGTTAGCAGAATATCTGCCGAGTCAAAGTTTGAATATATACGATTATTCGCAATACCAGAAACACTGGGTGAAGGGTACGACGGCATACGCATATATCTACATCTTAGGCTATAAGTTAACGCTCGAAGTTCAGATCATAGGGAATGACGTGAAGAGCTTTTCCAGCAGCACCGGTGACTGCTATGTTCTGGAAAATACAAACGGCTATTTAGATTCATCGGATGACCCGTACTACCGTTATTCTATAGAGCAATGGGAGTACATAGATGGACAGGGATACGCCTATCTTTTCCTGGATCCGGATATGCTCTTTACCATTACATACAATGATGGACGTCCTGATCTTACCGGTACAGCAAAAGAGATCTTCCTGGCGACCGGTCAAAGAATCGAGTTCTCTGAGATCACTACTCAGTCGCAGGGTACTCCGTGGGTGGCCGGAGGTGTATATGTGATCCGTGCCCGCTTTAATGGCAAGGAATGCCGGATCAATGTTCATATTACTGAGCAGGCTACCATTTCGGATCCGACAGATGTGAAGGCTTCCTTCACGGGCAAAAATGATTATGTGGATGTAACATGGTCATTCGATGGAGTCGCGGAAGGTTTCTACGTATATCGCACCTGTGGAAATAGCAGAGAATTGATCGCAACGATCGCAAAGGGTGGTGTACGAACCTACAGGGATAATACGATCTCGTACGGAAAATCCTATACATACGGAATCGTGGCATATCGTCAGGGACTTTCGGAATTGCTCCTGTCTTCTGAAGTGAGCGCAACCGTCTCTGTTCCTCAGATCGCTCCTTCCAAAGTGACCGGATTGAAGGCGGCTGCGGCGGGCAAGTATAAAGTAAAACTTACCTGGAATGCGGTATCCGGAGCGGAAGGCTATCTCATCTACGGACAGAAAAACGGTAAATACGGCTATGTCGGCATGACGACCAAAGGAACAACCTATACAGATACAAAGGCGATTTCGGATGATTACAACTTCTACTGGGTATTTGCCTATATCAAGAACTCTTCCGGTAAGATGATCGCCGGCGGCTGCGAAAAGTATGTCTATGCCAAGGGTGTTTGTCCGGCAGCAACCGGTCTTAAGGCTTCTTCAGTCAAGGGCGGTGTGAAGCTTACCTGGGATAAGGTTCAGGATGCCGAAGGTTATCTCATCTATGGTATCGTCGATGGTAAGCCATACGGATACGTCGGCATGACGACTTCCGGGACGACATACACAGATAAGAAAGCATCCGCCACACAGTATAACTACTACTGGGTATTCCCGTACTTTAAGGACAGTAACGGGAAGATGATCGTCGGACAGACGGCGAAATATACATATGGACGCGCGCTGAAGTAAGACGTCCCGTTACGCTTTGAATAGAAAAGACCTTCCGCGTTTCCATTGGAAAATCAGTAGAGCGCGGAAGGTCTTTTGTTTTACCTGTTTAGAAGAGCCGGCCGACTCAGTGACCGGTCTTTAGATCTGATTTGCACCATAATCGGCGTAGAGCTTGTTCATCTCGTTCATCAAAGAGTTCATCTTCTGCTGGAGCTTGCTTAACTCTTTTAAGTTCTTGGCATCGATCGCGAGGCGGATCTCCTTGAAGATGGAGACATACTCGGCGGTATCTTTGGCCAGGTGATTACGGATGGCATCGATCTCTTTCCATGCGGCGACATCGTAGCTGTTGGTGATGTCGTGGAACGGAACGATGTTTCTGATCTGGCTTAAGTTCGATGGGATGATGCGCTCGGAAAGTTCCATCTGCCAGCGGTCGAGCATGGCATGCGTGTAGGAACGGATGAGCTGATCGCTGAAGACATCTCCTGCGCAAAGGATCGGGATCATGTCATCGGTGTTCAGAAGACAACGCAGGGAATCGTAAACGGTCGCCGGCGGTGTTCCGAAGAGACGGTCTCGTTCCTCGATGGAGAAGTGGGTGAATATATCCTCTTCACAGCGGTACATGCGATCTTTTTCGAGATACTCGGCTTCCTCGCCGTAGCCCTTGCAGAATTCCTTTTCCAGCTCCTGCGTGGAGTGACCGGAAGTAACAGCGTATTCGATACCGTCCAGCATACACTGGTATGCTGCAGAAAGACAAAGGTATGTGTTGGTGTGCGGGTTAGGGGAGCGGATCTCGAATCTGGTCTGCACAGCACTTTCGGAGTTTCGGATGAGGCCCAAAAGCACCGAACGGTTACGGGACGGTGTGTGGATGTCCTGACCCAGAGAAGCTACCGCATGTGTCGGAGCTTCATAACCCGGCTGCAGACGCAGGAAAGCGTCTGTTGTTACGGAGATGAACGGGTTGATGAGGCTGTAGTGCTTCATGAAGCCCATCAGAGCGCCCCAGCCGATCGTGCCGAGGAAATCCTTGTTCATATCCTTCGGGCTGAAGAGGTTGACCTTATGGCCATCCTTTAAGAATGCCACAGCATTGACATGCGTATGTTCACCGGATCCGGCAACACCCGGAAGCGGCTTGGCGCAGAAGCTTACTTCGAGACCATGCATACGGAAGATCTCTTTGATGAAGATACGGGCGAGAAGCTCATAGTCTGCCGCCTGAAGTGCATTGGAATAGTGCCAGTCGATCTCGAGCTGTTCCATGATGTCCTGGAAATCACCGGCATCAGAAAGGTGTGCCTTTACGCCGCCGACTTCCTTATGGCCCATCTCCGGCTCAAAACCGTAAAGCTCAAGGAGCATGACGGCCTGCTCAAGCGCAGTACGGACAACACCCTTGGTGCGCTTCCAGTACTGTTCCTTGAGGCTCTGGGATGTAGAGAGGACACGCGTGTTGATCTTTTCTTCCGGAGAGCTTACCCAGAATTCCAACTCGGTGGCCGTGGTCAGCTCGATGCGTGCCAGATCGTCTATGGAGAAGCCCAGCTCTTCACAGAGCACAGGGTATTCGCGAAGGTATCTTTCCAGTTCGGAGGAGAATCTGTCCGCGCAGCGCTTAAGGATTGAACGAGAGCAGACTTTATCGCCGTTATGGATGAGGAAGGACGGGATGCGGAGAGTACCGATCGGAAGATCGTTTTCCGGAGCTAAGTGCTCGTAGTTATAATCAATGAACCACATGACGTTGAGGTCAGGCTCGAAGTCAACACGGCCGTCGTTCAAAGTGGCGATGCCGGGAAGCTCAACCGAAGAACCATCGGTCTGGACTACGCATCCGCTTAAGTATCCCTGGAGATTATCGATGAAGTTACTGATCGGGATCTTCTCGTCCGTGTCGTTTCCGGCGAGGTCGATGCCTACGAAGGATACGAACTTGATCTCAGGGTGTTCTCCGAGAGTGCGTTCAAGGTCTGCTGTATTATGCGTTTCGGGTGGCAAAAGATACAGAAGATTCGGATAAATGCGAAAGTTCATCATGGTGGTTGCCCCTTCCAATTAAGAAATCAGAGACATTATACCATTAAAAATCCGAACTACCTCACAAGTTATGTAGAGAAATTCCACGAAATTCTGTAGCACAAACAACAGGTTAATAATATAATTAACATAATAGTTCTATATAGATGCGGGAAAAGCTAGTATCCTCATTTTTCCCCTTGAGGACCCCGCATGGTTTAGGAGGTCAGAATATGAAAGTTTGTGATTGCGCAGATCTTCTTAATGCAGAGATCCTCGTAAAATCAGAGAGTTTTGAGGAAGACCTGAAGATCGCCTGTGGCTCGGATCTGATGAGTGATGTAATGGCTTTTAGTTCCGATGACAGTCAGATCATGATCACGGGTCTTGTTAATCCTCAGACGATCCGTACCGCCGAGATGCTCGATGTAAAAGTGATCATCTTCGTCCGTGGAAAGGTTCCGGATGAGACGATGCAGGAACTTGCCCGTGATAAGGGTATCGGCCTGATGACCAGCCCGCTTTCCATGTTTACCTGCTGCGGACTTCTTTACGAAGCTGGACTTCGTGGTAAGGAGGCTGCCGTATAGAACCGTTAGTACGCCAATATGAGATAAGGGATAACGATTTCACCCATGCGGGCGAAGCGAGCTCCTCCATGAAGAAGTCTTTAAGCCGTCTGGGCGTAAAGGCCGAGGACATCAAGAGAGCATCTATTGCCATGTATGAAGCCGAGATCAATGCTGTGATCCATGGTCATGGCGGCATGGCGGAGGTGACAGTGCATCCCGACCGCGTCGTGATCGTGATCGAAGACCACGGTCCGGGCATACCGGATCTGGACCAGGCCATGGTAGCCGGTTGGTCCACCGCACCGGATCTGGCCCGTGAGATGGGCTTCGGAGCCGGTATGGGACTTCCGAATATTAAGAAGAACTGCGATGAACTCAATATCGATACGAAGGTAGGCGAAGGCACCAAAGTAACGATGACCGTCCAGTTTACGTGATAACTGAAGGCAGAAGGGGACTCCCGGCTGCCGGAACTTGAGAGGAATAACGTGAAAAAACTACACAGTGTATCTTTGATAGGGGATCTTTGTGTCGGATGTACCACCTGCAGTAAGGGATGCCCGACACAGGCGATCCGCGTGCGCGGCGGAAAAGCGACGATCTACGACATCCGCTGTATCGACTGCGCCCAGTGTATCCGTATCTGCCCCTATCACGCCAAGATCGCCGTGACCGATACGCTTGAGGAACGTCTTTCGGCCGCCAGCGGTAAGGTCAAAGTCGCGATAGTTAGCCCTGCGATATTTTCGCAGTTTGAAAACAGCGCCACGCGTATCGATGTCATGAAGTGTGTCCGCCAGATGGGATTCGACTACGTCTTTGACGAGTCCATCGGGTATTCGGGATACGTATCTGCCGCACGTCAGATGCTTCACGAAAAGCAGTCCCAGTTAGAGGGCCTTTCCGAAGATGAGAAGAGCGAGATCTTCCCGATGATCAGTACGACATGTCCTGTCGTCGTAAGACTGATCCAGATGAAGTACCGTGCACTGATCTCCCACCTGGTCACGCTGGATTCTCCGCTGGAGCTTACTGCCCAGTATGCGATCGATTATCTGTGCCAGAAACTGCAGATCAAAAAGTCGCTGATCTATCTTTGCTATATCTCTCCATGCCCGGCGCGTGTTACGTCGGTCATTAATCCTCTTTGGAAGAAGAAGTCTCTGATCTCCACCTGTGTCGGTACGCATGACGTGTATCCGCAGCTGCGTAAGCTTCTCGATAAGCTTACCGACCATGACCATCTTACACATGAAGAGGAAAGAGCGATCCGCATCTCTGACCCGAATGGACTTCGCTGTGCGGCCATCGGCGGGGAATCGACGAGCATGATGATCGAGAACTATCTGTCGGTCGACGGCATCGAGAACGTGATCGATATCTTAGAGGAGATCGACAGAGATAACATCAAGAAGATCGCCTATGTCGAAGCGACCTGCTGTTTCGGCGGATGCATCGGCGGACCGCTTACGGTCATGAACCGCTTTGCGGCTGTTGCGAAGCTTCGTGAACATGTACATGATTTTTATCTTGAAAAGCAGCTTTTCCCGCAGCTGATCGTCCATGAAGAAGATATCATCCCACAGGTATGGGAACTGCCGCTTCCGGAAAACCACGCGATGCGCCTTTCGGAGAATATCGGTGAAGCCATGACGAAGTATGAGCAGATCGATGAGATCTTAGCAACACTTCCACAGCTCGACTGCGGTGCATGCGGAGCTCCGTCCTGTGCCGCGATGGCCGAAGATATCGTGCAGGGAAGAGCTTCGATCAATAACTGCATCATCCGCCAGAAGAGAATGAAGAAAGAATAGGCCTTTTTGTAAAGGAGACAATATGAGAACAGTATCTGAGATAATTGAAGCGATGGATCTGAATGTATTAACAGAGGTCTTCCGTCCGGATGCCGAGGTGAAAAAAGGCTATGCGGGCGATATGCTTTCGCACGTTATGGCACACCTGCAGAACGATGAGTGCTGGTTCACGATTTTAAACAGCATGAACGTTATCGCTGTTGCTTCCCTGAATGAGTGTCCCCTCGTGATCCTGACCGAGGATGTCGTCCTTCAGGAAGCGGTCCTGGAAAAAGCGAAGGCCGAGGAGATCTGTGTGTGCAGTACGTCTATGGATACCTATACCGCCTGTGCGGTATTAAACGGCATCATGGAAACCATGGAAGCGTAGGTTGGAAGACGGATGGCCATTTTCGTATGTGATCTGCATATGCATTCTGCCGTATCCCCCTGTGCTGAAAACGATATGACACCGGGGAATATGGTATCTATGGCCCTTTTGAACGGACTGGATGTCATCGCGATCACGGACCACTGCTCAGCAAGAAACTGTGAAGCGGCGATCCGCTGTTCTGAATTCCTGAAAAAAGAACATGGGAAAGCACCTTTAGTGATCCCCGGCATGGAAGTGGAAGTCGCAGAAGGCTTTCATGTGCTGGGTCTTTTCCCGGATCTGCCGACAGCTTTGGAGTTTGAAGAGTACTGGACAGCCCACCGGCCGAAGATCAAAAACCGCGTGGAGATATTCGGAAACCAGTACGTCATGAACGATGACGATGAGATCGTCGATGAACTGCCGTACCTTCTTTCCACCGGTTCGGACGTTTCGATGATCGAACTTTATGAAAAGCTCGACAGCATGGGGGCTGCGGCGATCCCTGCACATATCGACAAGGATTCCTACAGCATGGTCGCATCTCTCGGTACCGTTCCGGAGGAGTGGAAGGGGAGACTGCTTGAAGTCAGCAGAAGATGCAATCTCCCGGAGTTCTGGGACAAACATCCGGAACTTGCTTCCTATCACTATATCGTGGACTCGGATGCCCATCAGCTTCCGGACATTGCCGATCCCGGATATTCGTTGAAACTTCCGCTTGAAAAAAATCCGGATATGGATGCAAGGACATTCGTCAATGCATTGCGGGATCTGATGAGAAAGTGATATAATAGCAACGTTGACAATAACAAATATAGAACGAAAAGTGCTTTTCCCGCCGTATTTTCAGGCAGGAAAAAGGGGAGTATCTTGAGAGAATTATCGCTTCATATTCTGGATATCCTGACGAACTCGACCAGAGCCGGCGCTTCGCTGGTGACCCTGTCTATCAACATGATATCGAAAGAAGACCGCCTGGTGATCTCATTTATCGATAACGGGTGCGGCATGAGCGAGGAATTCGTATCGAAAGTGACTGATCCTTTTGCCACGACCAGAAGTACGAGAAAAGTAGGATTGGGACTTCCTCTTCTGAAGGAGCTTTGTGAACTGACAGGCGGCAGCCTGGAGATCTCGAGCAAATTGGGTGAGGGAACGAAAGTGGTAGCTACACTGGTGCCTTCTTCGATCGACTGCCTTCCATTGGGAGATGTGGGCGAGTCACTGGCCGCTTTAGTCGGATCCTGTGAGAAGACCTGCGATTTTGTCGTGATCTTCAAGCATGATGTCAACGGCGAATCGGTCATCGATACCCGCGAAATCAAGGAAAAGCTGGATGGAATGTCCTTGCAGGAACCGGAGATATATTTGTTTTTGTGTGATTATTATCGCGAACAACAAGAATCAATACTTGGAGGTTTATAAGTATGAAATCATTAGCAGAACTCGAAGCAATCAAGAACAAGGCAAAGTCCGACATGTCCGCTAGATCCGAAGCCGGTAAGCGCATCGTTGTTGGTATGGCTACCTGCGGTATCGCAGCTGGTGCCCGTCCGGTCATGACAGCTATCGTTGAAGAGCTGAAGACCAGAGGTATCGAGGATGTTGCTGTTACCATGACAGGCTGCATCGGCCTTTGCAAGTATGAGCCGATCGTTGAAGTAATTGATGCAGATGGTTCCAAGGTCACCTATATCAAGATGGATCCGAACAAGGCAAAGCGCATGGTTGCTGAGCACATCGTTAATGGTCAGGTCTGCGAGGATCTGACGATCGCTACGGCTAACCTCTGATCGGTGGTATAGAGACGGCATGATCCTCTCGAAACCTTTTGAATCGTATAAAATAGACTCTCTTAGCAAAAGGTGGGCAGCAGTGCTGCTCCTCCTTTTTGCGTGGGGAGTTTCTTTTTATATCCTGCTGTCGCCGCCGGGAGATCCTGATTTTTCCCAGATCATGTACTGGTATGAGGATATGTTCGAGGCGGACAGCTTTACGGATTATTATTCTGCACATCCGTTTACGGATGTTTTCACGACGGCCAATCTCGTCTATCTCATGGCATTCTGCGCATATCTGGCGCTGATGCATCTTCTCGGATTTTTCTACTTCGTCCTTTTTACCTGTGACAAGAGAAATATCAGTCTGAAAAAAGCACCTTCGATCTATTTTTCGCGGATCTGGTGGCTGATCCTGTTTTCTGCCGTGATCTGCGTACCTTCGCTTCTGGTACTGAGCTATCTTCCGTATGTCGTTATCTTCCTGCTTCCGGCCTGCTATGCGATCCCGGGTCTGGTGTTCTTTGAAAAGAGAGATCCTTTTACCTCGATCGTCGAAAGCTTTAGAAAGACGCGCGGACACAAACTTTCGATATTTGCTGAGCTTACGGTCGTCTCGATGATCTATACCGTCATTCATTTTGTGATCTACAAGATCTTAAACGACGGATCCATCGGACAGAGCATGGTGGAGAGCTTCCTGCGCGCTTATCTCATCCTCGTGATCTTCCGCAATCTGGGCCTTCGGTACCACATGATCACGGTGCTCGACCGAAACTAATTTTCATTTGCCTTTTTCATTTGGCAATATGCCCCTAAACTTTTCTTTTTAATAGGTATCTTTGGTGATTTCATGGGTTGAAATTATAGTAAAGTTTGCCTATTATTGTTATGTTCCTGTAAAAAAGATACATATGTGGAGGATTGAATTATGGATATTAAAGAAGAAGCCATTCTTAAGCATACCGAATGGCAGGGTAAAATCGAAGTAATCACACGTGCTCCTGTAGCTTCCAAGCACGATCTTTCTGTTGCATATACACCGGGTGTTGCTGAGCCGTGTCTCGAGATCTCCAAGGATGTCGATCTCTCCTACAAATATACACGTCGTCACAATCTCGTAGCTGTTGTTACAGACGGAACTGCTGTTCTTGGTCTCGGTGATATCGGACCGGAAGCAGGTATGCCGGTTATGGAAGGTAAGTGCGCTCTGTTTAAGGCTTTCGGTGATGTAGACGCTTTCCCGCTTTGCATCCGTTCCAAGGAAGTTGACGATATCGTTAACACAGTTGCTCTTCTCGCTGGTTCTTTCGGCGGCGTAAACCTCGAGGATATCTCCGCTCCGAGATGCTTCGAGATCGAAAAGAAGCTCAAGGAAAGATGTGACATCCCGATCTTCCACGATGACCAGCACGGTACAGCTGTTATTACTCTTGCAGGTCTTACAAATGCTCTTAAGATCGTTGGCAAGAAGATCGAAGATATCTCTGTTGTAGTTAACGGCGCTGGCGCTGCTGCTACAGCAATCACGAAGCTCCTGATCTCCCGTGGCCTTAAGGACGTTGTTCTCTGCGATAGAACCGGTGCTATCTACCAGGGTCGTGAGAAGCTCAACTCCGCTAAGGAAGAGATCGCTGCAATCACCAACCAGAAGATGAAGAAGGGTTCCCTCAAGGATGTTATCGTTGGTGCTGACGTATTCATCGGTGTTTCCGCTCCGGGCGTACTGACAGCTGAGATGGTAGCAACCATGGCAAAAGATCCGATCGTATTTGCCTGCGCTAACCCTGTACCGGAGATCCTGCCGGATGAAGCTAAGAAGGCTGGCGTTGCTGTTATGGCTACAGGCCGTTCCGACTTCCCGAACCAGGTAAACAACGTACTCGCTTTCCCGGGTATCTTCCGTGGTGCTCTTGATGTACGTGCTTCTGACATCAACGACGAGATGAAGATCGCTGCTGCTAATGCGATTGCAGGCGTTGTTTCCGATGAGGAACTCAATCCTGAGTACATCCTGCCGGATGCTTTCGATCCGCGCGTTGGTAAGGCTGTTGCTGCTGCAGTTGCTGAGGCTGCAAGAAAGAGCGGCGTAGCTCGTATCTGAATACGTAATTTGTAACTCAAAGATGGGTCATCTTTCCTTAAGGTGACCCATCTTCTGTATTTTCTGAAACTGTTAGTTTAGAAAATGCCCACATTCAAAACCATTGTGGTAGAATATCAGAAGTGATTTTGGCTCGGAGGTGGATCGAATGGTAAACCGCATCGAATTATTGAAGCTCGTAGAACATAACGCAAGGATCAAGGTCGAAGAACTGGCCGTGATGCTTAATGCGTCGCAGGAAGAGATCGTTTCTGAGCTCGATGCCTGCAAGAAGGAGAACGTGATCCTCGGGTACAATACCATGATCAACTGGGAAAAGACCGAGCGCGAAGAGGTAACGGCTCTGATCGAGGTCCGTATCACCCCGCAGAGAAATCAGGGATTTGATAAGATCGCCAGCCAGTTCTACCGTTATCCGCAGGTTTCATCCTGCTATCTGATGTCCGGTGGTTTTGATCTGATGCTGATCATCGAAGATTCTACACTTCGTGAGGTTGCGAACTTTGTTTCCGAGAAGATTGCACCGCTTGAGGGTGTTCTTTCCACATCGACACACTTCATATTAAAGAAGTATAAGAGCAACGGTACACTGTTTACACAGAAACAGACTGATGACCGTGAGGCGATCGTACTGTAAGATAACTGCTGAGGGGAATATACATCAATGGAAATCGATTATCAAAGCAAAATATCTACAGTAGTGAACAATATCGCTCCATCAGCGATCCGTCGTTTCTTTGATCTGGCCAATGAGATGAAAGGTGAGGTGATCTCGCTTTCTATCGGTGAGCCGGACTTTGTTACTCCGTGGAATATCCGTGAGGCCGGCATTTTTTCTCTGGAAGACGGCTATACGCACTATTCCCCGAATCAGGGATATATTGAAGTCCGTAAGGCGATCTCCGAGTATCTGGAGAGAAGATTCGATCTGAAGTACGATCCGAAGTCCCAGATACTGGTGACTGTCGGTGGCAGTGAGGCGCTCGATCTGATCGCCCGCGCGCTGATCGATCCCGGTGATGAGGTCATTATCCTTGAGCCGTGTTTTGTTGCTTATAAGGCAACTGTAACTCTGGCTCATGGTGTTCCTGTAGTTATTGAAACGAAAGAAGAAGACAATTATAAGCTGACTCCGGAAGCTCTGGAAGCGGCTATTACTGATAAGACGAAGTACATCATTCTCGGCTATCCGGGAAATCCGACAGGTGCGACTATGACATATGAAGATCTTTCTAAGATCAAAGATGTCCTTATGCGTCACCCGAATATCTTTGTTGTATCCGATGAGCTTTATTCCGAACTGAGCTATACCGGTGAAAAACCGGCTTCTATGGCAAACTTCCCGGAGATGTACGATAGAACGATCGTCGTCAACGGCTTTTCCAAGTCCTTTGCCATGACCGGCTGGCGTATCGGCTATATGGCCGGACCGGCGCCTCTCTTGGCAGCGATGAATAAAGTGCATCAGTACTGCATCATGAGTTCTCCGACGACAGCGCAGTATGCAGTCATTGAAGCCTGCAGAAACGGCGACAAAGAAGTCGAAGAAATGCGCGATGAGTATAACAGAAGAAGAAGAGTGATCATCAAGGGGCTAAATGACGCAGGACTTACCTGTTTTGAACCTACCGGAGCTTTTTATGCTTTCCCGAGCATTGAAGGTCTGGGACTGACTTCTGAACAGTTCTGCGAGAAGTTCCTTATGGAGAAGAAGGTGGCCATTGTTCCCGGAAATGCATTCGGTAAATGCGGTGAAGGTCACGTCCGTATCAGTTATGCCGCTTCTCTGGAGAATATTCAGGAAGCTATGAAGAGATTGAAAGAGTTCGTTTCCGAACTGAAAGATGGGAGTAAAGAATAATGCTGGAATTCGACAATTTGCGTCTGGAACTGGAAGGGTATGAAGAGAAGATCGAACTTCTCCGTGATGCTCTGCATATCAAACAGGTAAGCGATCAGGTATCGGAGCTTGAGGCCAGATCCCAGGAGCCGGATTACTGGAACGACGTCGAGCGTGCCCAGAAAGAACAGACGAAGATGAAAAGACTTCAGAAGCGCATTAAGTCTTTTGAAGACCTGGCTGCTTCCCGTGAAGATCTTCTGGTTCTCTGTGAACTCGGAAATGAAGCGGAGGACACGGATGTTCTTGCTGAAGCGCAGGAGGGCGTCAAGAAGTTTACTACCGATTATGAGAAGATGCGTCTGGAGACACTTCTTACCGGCGAATATGATAAGAATAATGCGATCTTAACGCTTCATGCTGGTGCCGGTGGAACGGAAGCTCAGGACTGGGTCAGCATGCTTTACAGAATGTACTGCCACTGGGCGCAGGATCACGATTTTGAGATCAAGGAACTCGAGTATCTTGATGGTGATGAAGCCGGTATCAAGAGTGTTTCCATGATGATCATCGGCGAGAATGCTTACGGATTCCTCCGTTCGGAGATCGGTGTACACCGTCTTGTCCGTATTTCTCCGTTTGATTCTTCGGCAAGAAGACATACATCCTTTGCTTCCTGTGAAGTTATGCCGGAACTTGATGATACGATCGATATCAAGATCGATATGGCGGATGTCCGTGTAGATACCTATCGTGCTACCGGTAAAGGCGGTCAGCACGTTAACCGAACCGACTCGGCCGTACGTCTGACGCATATCCCGACTGGATGTGTAGTTGCCTGCCAGGCTGAGCGATCTCAGATCCAGAACCGTGAAACGGCGATGAATATGTTGAAAGCAAAACTCTATGCGCTGGCTATGGCCGCACATATGGAGAAGATCGAGGACCTGAAGGGCGTTCAGATGGATATTGCCTGGGGCAGCCAGATCCGCTCCTATGTATTCTGCCCGTATACGCTGGTGAAGGACCATCGTACAGGATACGAAGAAGTAAATGTCGATAACGTTATGAACGGTAACCTCGACGGATTTATCAACGCATTCCTTTCCGGTATGACGATCGAAAAGTAATCCGATACATGTATAATTAGTGAAAAGAAACAGCGCTGTCTCATTTGTTTTGAGACAGCGCCTTTTTGATTTGTCTTTTAGGCTTTTGCCTTTGGATCAGAGGTACTTCACGTAGAAGTCTCTGATCTTAAAGGAACCGATCTTGGAATCACCGGTAGCTTCGACCGATGCAACGATCGTATCTTTCTTGGCAAGCGCTTCGTTGCTGTTCGGATAGAGATAGAAGGTGTTCTTGCTGCCTTCTTTCGGAACAACGGTGAAGTTCGTGCAGGTGATATCTGTGATCTTCGCGCTGGTCTCAAAACGGATCGTCACATACTCAATGGAAGCATTGAGAGAAGATGTCTTCGAACCGTTATTGGTGAACTTGATGTCGAATGAACAGCTGCTGCCGGAAGCCTTCGCGTTCGTGATCTTCGTAGAGAAACTCGTCTTCGGGAAATCGGAAGGAGCTGCTGTTGTCTCTGTCGGCTCTTCGGTCGTGGTCGGCTTTTCCGTCGTGGTCGTAGCTTCGGTAGTTGTTGTCGTCGGTTCTTCGGTCGTAGTCGTTGTCGGCTCCTCAGTGGTAGTCGTCGTCGGCTCTTCCGTAGTAGTTGTCGTCGGTTCCTCAGTTGTTGTGGTGGTCGGCTCCTCGGTCGTGGTCGTCGTAGGTTCTTCCGTAGTGGTCGAATCTTCTGTAGAATTCTCGGAGATCTCGATAATGGAAGTTTCCTTTGGCGCATAAGTTGTCGTCTTCGGCTTTGTCGTCTCGGAAGAGAAGACGTTACCGAGATTGAAGTACTTCCAGCAGAAGACAAGACCGCCAATGCAGATAAGACCCAGAGCAATCAGGATGATCGGTCTTACAACACTGCGCTTTTTGTCGTTTACATGACCCTGCTGTTCGACAGGAGTGATGGAACCTCGCTGAGAAGCGGCAGTATAGGTGTGGTGCTGGGTCTTGGCGACCTGTGCACTCGAACTGATGTTTCTGTTGACTCCCGGACGGGAGTTGGCTGCGGCAGAAGCAGCACCCGGACGCTGGGTCTTCGGGGAAGTATCTTTTGCTTCCGTAGCGTTTTCCTTCGGTTTGTCGGAAGAAGAGTAGGAGGAACCCGGACGGAGATTGGAAGAATCCGAAGATTTTCTGATCTCCACATCGGTTGCCTTTGTGATAGCGGCTGCTGCAGCAGCTGCTGCGGCTTTTTCCTGCTTTTCTTTCTCAATATCCTTAAGAGCCGCTTCATGGAAAGCGCTCTCGCTCTCATCGCCGAAGAGGAGATGGTTCTTAACGACCGGAGCTTCTTCCGGCGCTACAGTTGATTCAGACTCTTCGGGTGCAGTAGTGTTGTATACATTATCGATCGGTTCCAAGTTGGTAGAGGCGATCGATACATGTGGATGGACTTCAGGGCCCGCATAAGAAGCCGGTTCCTGAGCCATAGATTCATTTTCGCGATAGATGGAAGCATATTCCTCAGGCTCGAAGTCTTCAGACTGCTCGGCAGGTTCTTCTTTATCTTCGGAGAACATGGACGGGTCTTCGATCGGAGCATCATCATACAGGGAATTGGTGTCGAGATCAGCTGGGCTCTGGTATGCCGCTGAGACATCATCTTCAAAATCAGATTTTTCCATAGATGCCACGTCTATAACAGGGGATACCTGATCGATGGCAACATCTTCCTGAACAACAGGAGCTTCTTCAGAGATTTCTTCGACTGTTTCCTCCACAGCCTCTTCGATCTGCTCGACAGGAGCTTCTTCAGAGATCTCTTCGACTGTTCCTTCCACAGCTTCTTCGATCTGCTCGACTGGAGCTTCTTCAGAGATTTCTTCGACTGTTTCCTCCACAGCCTCTTCAATCTGCTCAACAGGAGCTTCCTCGGCGATCTCTTCGACTGTTTCCTCAACAGCTTCTTCGATCTGCTCGACAGGAGCTTCCTCAGCGATCTCTTCGACTGTTTCCTCCACAGCTTCTTCGATCTGCTCGACAGGAGCTTCTTCAGCGATCTCTTCAACAGTCTCCTCGACAGCCTCCTCAATCTGTTCAACAGGAGCTTCCTCGGCAATCTCTTCGACTGTTTCTTCCACAGCCTCTTCAATCTGCTCGACAGGAGCTTCCTCGGCGATCTCTTCGACTGTTTCCTCAACAGCTTCTTCGATCTGCTCGACAGGAGCTTCCTCGGCGATCTCTTCGACTGTTTCCTCAACAGCCTCTTCGACCTGCTCGACAGGAGCTTCCTCGGCGATCTCTTCGACTGTTTCCTCAACAGTTTCTTCGATCTGCTCGACAGGAGCCTCTTGCTGAGCAGCAGCCTGTGCAGCCTGAGAAGCGAGAACAGCGGCAAAAGCAGAACGCTTGCCAGTCTCGGGTACTTCCGGAACAGTCTCTTCGACAACTTCTTCTACGGATTCCTGTAACTCATCTGCCGTTTCTTCAGCGACTTCCTCGATCTGTTCAACAGGAGATTCTTCGGCGATTTCTTCAACTGTCTCTTCCGCAGCCTCTTCGATCTGTTCAACAGGAGATTCTTCGGCGATTTCTTCAACTGTCTCCTCGACAGCTTCCTCGATCTGCTCAACAGGAGATTCTTCGGCGATCTCTTCAACAGTCTCCTCGACAGCCTCTTCGATCTGCTCGACAGGAGCTTCTTCTACGACCGGCTCTGGTTCAGCGACCGGTTCAGGTTCTGCAGCCGGAGCAGGTGTTTTCGGTTCCGGTTCTGCCGGCTTAAAAGCTGCGAACGGGGAGAAGGGGTTGAAGTTTACATCTCCGAGACTTGCATTGATCTCTTCTTCAAGAGAATTGTCGATCTCGTATTTCGGCATGCTGCTGAGGTAATCCTCTTTGGCATACATCGTTTCCATCATGTTCGGCTTTGCCGGAGCGCATTTCGGCTCTTCAAATTTCGGCGGATTATATCCGGCCAGCGGATCATCTTCCGGGAAGGCATCGAAATAATCGTTGCTCTGGGTATCTGCCTGAACGCTCGGGCTTTCCGTAATGAACGGATCGTCGATCGGCTCGTCCATAGTAAGTCCGGCAATATCGTCAGAGAACTCTGCGGCTGGTTCATCATCCGAATTGTTCTGCGAACGCAGGGCTTCAGATACGTCAGATGCAGGATCATTCGCCTTAAATGAAAGAAAGAGCGGACGCTTTACGGCGTCATCTTCCGAGGCAGATGAGTCTGAATCATTGCGGATCATAAACTCCGAATTATTCTGTTCTGTCTTTCCTTTTGAGTGATAAAAAGTACCGAATACTGACGGTCCTTGTGAATCATCAAATTCTTCCTGTGGTGCGTGAAGAAGATGATCTAATTCTTTGTCATCATTATCATGATCACGAAGCATGTGCTATCCCTCCGAAGTAGTTTTTGAGAACTAACTCTTTTAATATCTTATTTCAAATATGCAAAATCCGCAACCAAAAACAACAAAAAGAGACTTCCTATTTGATGCGTTTTCCGTCAAAACGTCTAACATTCGGAGTTTTTGTCGCTCCGTGCTTTCGATTATTGTTCTATACTGTGCGAAAAGATCTGTTCGAGGTTATTTTCTTATGGATAAGAGAAGAGTCGGTTTCACAGTTGCCATGGTCATTCTGGGCATAATCGTGTGTGCGGGTACGGCTCTGTTTTCGAAAAGATCCGGGATCACCATCGAATCTGAAGAAAGAAGTACGGAAGAGTCTTTCACGGAAGATACAGAGGAAAGCAAAAGTGAATCCTTTCCCGTTTACATCTGCGGGGAAGTGAACTTGCCGGGGATCTATAAACTGCAATCTCCTGCCTATTTATATGAATTGATCGATATGGCCGGCGGGCTTACGGAGAATGCAGACCTTGATCACCTCGACATGGTGTATAAGGTGGAAAGCAGTCAGTCTATATACATTCCTTCTTTGAATGTACAGGAGGAAGAGGAGATTCTTTTTGTTCCAAGACCGGATAATGAGGGGATGAAAGATGACTCAAAAGGCGGAAAGGTCAACATAAATTACGCCGGGGAGAGCGATCTTATGACACTTCCCGGGATCGGGGAAAAGACAGCAAAGAAGATCTTAGCTTATAGGGAAGAGCATGGGAGATTTACTTCCGTGGATGAACTGATGAAGGTGCCGGGCATCGGGGAAAGTAAGTATGAGGCGATCAAGGATCTGATCTGCATATGAAACCTAATCCCGTTAGCGATTTTTCCGGCTCGAAGAGTTCTTTAAACGGGTGGTATAATCTGGAAATTTTGATTTGACAAATCAAACTGTCAATGATACTCTTTATTAGCACTAAGAAATGACTGGCTCGTGTGGCGGAATAGGCAGACGCAACGGACTTAAAATCCGTCGGGGTAAAACCCGTACCGGTTCAAGTCCGGTCACGAGCACCATCATCTTAGACATACATCGCGGAGTGGAGCAGTTGGTAGCTTGTCGGGCTCATAACCCGAAGGTCGCGAGGTTCGAGTCCCGCCTCCGCAACCACCTAAAGTCCTGAAGGAATCCCTTCAGGACATTTTAATGTTTTCCCCTTATTAAGAAGAAGTTTTGCAATTATCAGACATTGCGATATAATTATCGTGTATTTTTATGCGAAGAGGTGTCAGGATGCCTGTTTCAGATAATAATTCTTCTGCTTCCAATGCAGCGGGGAAAGTGGCGAAGATCGTCTTCCTTTCTTTGTTTGCGCTGGTGCTCGTTATTGTATCGGTATCGTTTGCCGTACACCATATGCGCCTTGGATTCGAGAAGGAATTCCAGAAGACTCTTGTTTCGAGGATCCAGACGGATGCGGGAAATGCCGCCAAGATCATTTCCGGAAATGAGATCGAAGAAGATGCATCAAAGGCTGCTGCTAAGTACAGCGCGGTCCTTCGTTATATGTTCATGGACACGAATGAAGACGACTATACCACTCAGGCCTTCGGTCTTTATGAATATACCAACGGATCTCTCAATATGCTGACAGGAAGTGTTTCCGACCTTCTTGTGGCAAAGGATATCCCGGTTTCCGAATGGCTCACGGCCGAGATGGCTCCTTATGAGATTAAGGATAAGAATGTGTATCACTATATGGTTCCGATCAAGGACCAGGCGGGAAAAGTGTCTGCTCTCCTCGAGCTTTCGGCACAGTACCGTCCGATCAACGATATGGGAAATAAACTCGAGACAAAGATCCTGTCGACTGTTATTGCGGCTGTTGTCGTTGCGCTCTTCGGATTCGCTCTGCAGTTCATCATCCCGCCGATCATCCGTTTTGCATCTAAGAAGAACACGGAGGCGACGCTATGAATGATTTCCTGATCGAGAATTTTACCAAAGCGCCGAAGGGAAAAAAGGCGATCGCCAGTCAGATCGGATTCTGTCTGATCACTGCACTCGTCGTTCTTTTCGTCGTATCTTCCGTTGTTACGAATGTATATGTCTCCGCTCTGCAGTCCCAGAGAAAGACAGCGCTTTCATCCTATACCGCCAGTGCTTCCGTAGTCCTTTCCGGACAGGATCTGATCGAGGGGATGGCGGTCCCGCTCGAAATTCCGGCGAATGAGACGCAGAAGAAGTACATCGTCAATGTCTATGTGAAGGCCGGAAACTCCTTCCTTCGTGTTTATACTTCAGACCGCTCTTATGATGACGGCAAGCAGTATGTGCTTTCCGGTGCGGGTGAGGAGTACATGGAATGCTTTGAGCAGCAGCAGATCATTGTTACCCATAGAAGAGACAAGAATGTAATGTATGTCACATCGGTCGCACCGGTCCTGCGCATGGACGGAACGGCCTCGGGTATCGTTGAGGTGATGCAGCCCCAGAGTGATTATGTCGCAACAGAAAACGGCATGTCCCTTTCCTGGGTATTTACTATGATCTCCATTGCTGTGGCGATCTCCCTGATCTACGGAGAACTGAGAAGACTCTTCGATACGATCTTCATGCAGCCGGACAGAAATGTTCCGAGAGCAGTCATGTACGGTATGTCTACTTTCCGTCTCATTTCCTTCTTTTCGAGTGTCGGCTGTTCGATGCCTCTGATCGTGCTTTCCGCGTATCTTAAGGATTCCATGAAGGGATATTTTGACAGCGATGCGGTTCTTCATATCTGGATCATCATCGCATGTCTGTTCTATCTTTTCGGTTTCTGGCGATTCGTACATCTTCGCGATCTCATGATCCGCAAGCTCACGTCGAGACTTGCCGTGATCGTTTCTGTTGTGATCGCCTTCGTCCTTTTGCTGATCTGCGGTCTGGCGGATCTTCCGTTCCTTACCGTTTTCATGCAGCTTCCGATCGGCTTCCTCCTGGGCATGCTGTTCCAGTTCCAGAGAGAGTATCGTCTGCATGCTTCGCGCTCGGGTCAGGCGGAGTTTTCCGAGAGAAAAGTCCATCAGACCCAGTACACAGGAAATGTTCTGGGTGTATCTGTCGGCGCCGTTATCTGCGGCATCCTTTACGAAAGATTCGGTCTATTTACCGTCCTGATGGTTTCTTCGTTCTTCCTGTTCGTCGTGGCTATTCAGGTCCTGTACTTCGTACGTCACTGTCCGCCTTCCAATGAGCCGATCGTGCGTCTGCCGAATTATTTCTATGCGCTTAAGAACTCCAAGTCCGGTACATTTGCCTGGAGCACGATCTTCCCGCTGGGCGTTCAGCTTTCGTTCTTCCTGGTATTTATTCCGGATTATCTGGAGAAGGTCCGCATCTCGCTTGCCACAGTTGCGTTCTACTATATGCTGGCGATCGTTTGCGGCGAACTGATCATGAAGCTTCTTATCATCTGGTTTGAAGATTTCTTCTCCCATAAGACGAGGATAACTCTGAGTGCGATGTTAAGCTCGATCGGTTATCTTATCTTTGCACTTTCTCCGTCGGCAAAAGTCCTGGTCATCGGCGTTACCTTCTTAGGTTTCTCCCAGGGACTGCACCAGTTCGGTTACCTCGATTACTATAAGTCCCTGATCCGTCAGGACAAGCATCCGATCGCACGTGTCATCCTGATGCGTACATTCACCTGTGGCACCATGATAGGAGCCATAGCTTTCGGTATCGCGAATTCCTTTGGAAGCGTAAGAGTTCCGATGATCGCCATTGCGCTGATCATGTTTGTGATCTCTTCTTCGTATCCTCTCCTGATGCTCATGGATAATTCTTCTTCGCAGCGTCCGGCGAACCGTCCGAATCGCCCGGCAATGCCCAGATCTGACGGGGAGGTGTAAGTATGGATATATGGAATCAGAAACTTACCCGTGAAAATATTGAACAGTTCTATGATATGTATGCCGCCTTTGCTTATCGCTGTGCATACAAGAACCTTCGTGACACGACCCGTGCGGAAATGTGTGTGGAGAGTGCTTTTATCGATACTTACCACAAGCGTGCCAAGCTTGCGGAAGATAACGTCATTTACTATTTCTCGGATGCGCTGCAGTATCATATCAACGAGCTGGCGGCGCGATATCCGGTGATCAACGACTCGGCTCCGGTGGAGAAGAATCTTGACGAGTATACGGCTTCCACCATGAAGCATTCTATCCTCGAGAAGATCGATTCCCCGAGATTCCGTATCGCTGAATTTATGGCGTCCACACCTGACAGTAAGATGAGAAGGAAGACACCTTTGACTGACTTCCTGCAGAAATCCGGAGTGACCGTGATCCTTCTGATCAAGCTCGTAGTTCTTGCTATTGTTATTGGAATCGTTACCTATTTTGGTGCGATTACGTTCTTCCATACCAACGACCTGATCCTGACGCGTACTCAGAGAGGTTCGCAGAAGCTCGAGGAATATATCGTTGGGATCCTTGATTACCTTCCTGTAAATGGAAGCGGGAATGCCCAGGCGGGATCTTCGCCTGATACTTCCGAGGCGGATCAGGGAGAAACGTCTGCAACTACGGAGTCAGAGGCAGCGTCAGAATCCAGTTCGGAGCCTTCTGCTACAGTAGGATAACGGCCCTCCTAAAAATCTTACTGAATTGTAATGATATTTCCGGGCATGTGGGGTATAATTACCTGCGTGCTCTGAATTTGTGAGCATTTGAGGAGATCAAAAAGAGGGAATGGAAATGAAAGAAGAAGAGAAAAAGGAAAAAGAAGAAAAGAAGGAACAAGACGTGAAAAATGAAAATGGGGGAAACAGAGCCCCGGAGACAAGACTGTCGAGAAGACCGGGACAGCAGATTTCCCATGTAGATGCTAAAGGGAAAGTAGTCCCCGCCGAGAAGGTCAAGAAACCGAAGAAGCAGAAAAAGCCTTGGACATTCAAGCGTGTCATGCTTCGTATCGTACTTCCGATCTTCCTGGTACTGGCGATCATTGCCGGTGGTCTTTATATCGGATATCTGAAGTACAAAGAGTATCTTTTCGATCAGATCGAGTTTATTTCCAAGGTGGATAACCCGACCTTCATCGATGAGGTAGGTTCTGTCGTATCGATGTCCGACTACACATCGGAGACCTATAATCCGCCGGTCGAAGAAGAGCATATCCATAACTTCCTGCTGATCGGTATCGACAGCCGTTCCAGAACATATACAGATGACGGTTCCGGAAGCCTTGCTGACGTTATCATGGTCATGAGCGTGGATGATAAGGAAGGTACGATCAAACTCGTTACGATCCAGCGTGACTGCTATGCCTACTTCCCGGGCTATAAGAAGCCGCAGAAGATCAACGCCGCGATGACTTACGGCGGACCGGAACTTCTTTCCAAGGTCGTTGAGAACCATCTGCGTATTATCCTCGACGGTTATGCATTCGTAAACTTCTATAATATGGAAAAAGTAATCGATGCCGTCGGTGGTATTGACATTGAGGTCACGAAGTCTGAAGTGTACCATGAACCGGGCGGACTCAATGCGAACCTTCGTGAGCAGAACAAGATCGCAGGTGATCCGGAGAGCACGTACGCATTAAATGAGTATGGTATGGTACATCTGAACGGCCGTCAGGCGGTGGCATACAGCCGTATCCGTGAAGTCGGAAACGGTGTTTATGGAAGATCCGAAAGACAGGTCAAGGTCTTAAATCAGCTTCTGAAGAAGTTTACCGACCTCGGCACAACATCGAAGCTTTCTGCACTTGATGATATTCTCCGCATGATCGCGACCAACATCTCCAAGGATGAGATCGAAGATTATGTATTCGACTTCCTGCCGAAGGTAAGAGACATGGAGCTTCAGACCATGGGTATTCCGGTAGAAGGTTATTACCGCCAGGGAATGTTCTCTGATGTTCGCGCCAATGAGTGGAGCATCCGTCCGGACTGGAACGGAATGGTACCGCTCGTACAGGAATTCTTCTACGGCGAGACCTATCCTTTCGACCCTGTACAGGAGATCCCGAAGGCCCCGAAACATGATTCCGATTCTTAAGAAGAGTCAACATAAAAAGTGAGAAATGAGGAGTTGCCAGCATGGCGGCTCCTCATTTTTTGTCTTTTTTGACTTTCTTTGATATTAGTCTTGACATCTGACGGTTTCGTGTTATAGTTGATTTAGCACTCAGGAGATTGGAGTGCTAATACGTTTAAATTTTACTGGAGGTGGTTCATCATGACCATTAAGCCACTGGGTGACAGAGTAGTTATTAAGATGACTGAAGCAGAAGAAACAACGCACAGCGGTATCGTTCTTGCGGGGTCTGCAAAAGAGAAGCCTCAGATCGCAGAGATCGTCGCGGTAGGTCCGGGCGGAGTGATCGATGGTAAAGAAGTGAAAATGGAGCTTTCCGTCGGAGAAAAGGTGCTCGTAAGCAAGTATGCAGGCACACAGGTCAAGATCGACGGTGTTGAATATACGATCTTAAGCCAGAGTGATGTTCTGGCCATCGTTGAGTAATCACATTTCTTTTTGGAGGTTATAAATATGGCAAAGGAATTGAAGTATTCCGAAGATGCAAGACATGCTTTGGAAAATGGCGTAAATAAGGTAGCGGATACCGTAAAGATCACTCTTGGACCGAAGGGCAGAAATGTCGTTCTCGACAAGAAGTACGGCGCTCCACTCATCACTAATGACGGTGTAACGATCGCAAAAGAGATCGAACTGGAGGACCGTTTCGAGAACGCAGGTGCCCAGCTCGTTAAGGAAGTCGCTTCCAAGACAAATGACGTGGCCGGTGATGGTACGACCACAGCGACTCTCCTTGCTCAGGCGATCATCCGCGAAGGCATGAAGAACGTTGCCGCAGGTGCGAACCCGATCATCCTGAGAAAAGGTATTCAGGTGGCTGTAGATGAGGCTGTTAAGTCTCTCGAAGCTGCAGCGAAGAAGGTGGATGGTTCCAAGGATATCGCACGTGTTGCCTCGATCTCCGCAGGTGACGACGTGATCGGTGATCTCATCGCACAGGCGATGGAAAAAGTATCTTCCGATGGTGTTATCACTGTAGAAGAGTCCAAGACCATGGGCACTGAGCTTGAGGTCGTGGAAGGTATGCAGTTTGACCGCGGTTATCTTTCTTCCTATATGTGCACAGATATGGATAAGATGGAAGCCGTTCTCGACGATCCGTATATCCTCATTACAGATAAGAAGATCTCTAACATCCAGGATGTTCTGCCGCTCCTCGAGCAGGTCGTACAGCAGGGCAAGAAGCTCCTGATCATTGCTGAAGATGTTGACGGTGAAGCGCTTGCTACTCTTATCGTAAACAAGCTCCGTGGTACTTTTACATGCGTAGCTGTTAAGGCTCCGGGCTTCGGTGACAGAAGAAAGGCAATGCTTGAAGATATCGCGATCCTCACAGGCGGTCAGGTCATCACGAATGACCTCGGTCTTGATCTTAAGGAAACCACGATGGAACAGCTCGGCCGTGCACATCAGGTCAAGGTACAGAAGGAGAACACGATCATCGTTGACGGTATGGGTGATGCCGAGCAGATCAAGTCTCGTGTATCCCAGATCCGTGCACAGATCGAAGAGACATCTTCCGATTTCGACAGAGAGAAGCTCCAGGAAAGACTGGCTAAGCTCTCCGGTGGTGTTGCCGTGATCAAGGTCGGTGCAGCTACCGAGACAGAAATGAAGGAAAAGAAGCTCCGCATCGAGGATGCTCTTGCAGCTACCCGTGCGGCAGTAGAAGAAGGTATCGTACCTGGTGGTGGAACGGCATATATCAACGTTCTTCCGGCAGTATCCGCTCTCGTTGACAAGTACGACGGAGATGTTGCGACAGGTATCCGCATCATCGCGAAGGCTCTTGAGGCTCCGATCCGTCAGATCGCTGCAAATGCAGGCCTTGATGGTTCCGTGATCTGCGAGAACATCAAGAAGAGCGAGCCCGGCAACGGCTACGATGCTCTGAATGACCAGTACGTCAACATGTTTGAAGCAGGTATCGTCGATCCGGCGAAGGTAACTCGTTCCGCACTTCAGAATGCGGCATCTGTTTCCTCCACACTGCTTACAACAGAGGCTGTTGTCTGTGATATCCCGCAACCGGAGCCGCCAATGCCGAATCCGAACGCCGGTATGTATTAATCAGACATTTTTATGATAAAATAGAGAGGCTATGGCAATCGCCATGGCCTCTGTTTTTGTGAAGGAGAAATGACATGCAGTTCAATAACGATACGATCATCGAAAAGATCGTTAAGAAGAAGATCACATCCAAGGATAAATTCTGCCGGATACTGTTTGTCATACTCGCCATTCTCGCGATACTTCTTGTGAATATCCTCCCGCTGTTTTTCGGGATCACGTATCTTTTCCTTCTTACCGGTGCGCTTTCTTTCGGTATCGGGTTTCTCTGTTATTTCTCGGTTACGGGGATCGAGAAGGAATACGAGTACAGCCTCGTTAACGATGAACTGAATATCGATATCATCCGCGGCAAGAAGCGCCGCTCCCATCTTTTTGCGGGATCGGTGAGGGATTTCGAAATGGTCGCGAAGAAAAACGATGAGCGTCATCCGATCTCGGAATTCGATAAGGGAGATGTCCTTCACGGCAACTGCATCTCCGGAGCGGATCCGGATAATGAATGGTATATAAGCACGAAGATGGGATCTGTAAAGGTCCTCCTTCTGATCGAGCCGGATGAACGTATGCTGAATGTGTTCTTCCGCTATAACCCGAGAAATACGATGTATCGTCCTACCTCGCGTCCGAATGCAGGGAAGAGTAAGACCGGAGAGTGAGAAGATGCAGTATATAGAAGAGAAAAACCTGTATCGCTTTACCATCATCGGTCCTGAAACGGATATTCACGACAGATTACATTACCATTGTCTTTTTGCTATGCTGCAGGAAGCGGCCTGCCTCGATGCGGAACACCACGGCTTCGGTTCGCCGGAGATGGATGCGCTTTCTGCCTGCTGGCTTCTACTGCGCATGAAGGTCTCTATGGAGAAGATCCCGAAGTGGAAGGATGAGATCTATATCAGGACCTGGTCTCAGGGATTTGAACGGCTCTTTTTCAGCAGAGATTTCGATATTTTTGATAAAGACGAAAACCGGATCGGAACGGCTACCTCGGTATGGGTGATCGCACATCAGGGTGACCACCGACCGATACGTCCTACATCTATCCCAGGCATGGAGGTCTTTACCTGCACGACGCCTTCGACGAGAAAGGCCGGTAAGATCTCGCCGATCCCGGAAGATACGAGGGCGGATCTTAGAAAATTCACCAGATATGCGGACTATAGCGAGATCGATAGGAACATGCACGTCAATAACACGCGCTACATCGCATGGAGCGAGGATTGCGCCTATACCCTGATCGATCATGAAGATCCGATAACTGAACTTACGATCAATTATGCCTCGGAGGTCCATCCGGGCGAAGAAGTACAGCTTTACTGCTGCCTCGTTGAGGACAAGGTCATCGTGGACGGCATTGAAGCCCAAAGCGGAAGACATGTCTTTACCACGGAGATCATAGGGAGGAAAACTACATGATAGAAGTATCCAATCTGGTAAAGTTTTACGGCGATAAAAGAGCGCTCGGAGGCATCTCTTTTACTGTCAACCAGGGAGAGATCCTCGGGTTCCTCGGGCCGAACGGCGCGGGTAAAACGACGACCATGAATATCATCACCGGATACCTTTCGGCAACGAGCGGCAAGGTGACGATCAACGGCTATGATATTTTAGAGCAGCCGGAGCTGGCCAAGAAGAATATCGGGTATCTGCCCGAGCTGCCGCCGCTGTTCCTCGACATGACGGTCTATGAGTATCTCGAGTATGTCAGTGAACTGAAGAAGGTCTCCAGGGATGTAAGAAAAAAGCAGATCGCCAACGTCATGCAGATGGTCCATATCGGAAACGTCTCGGGTCGTCTGATCCATAACCTGTCCAAGGGCTACCGCCAGCGTGTCGGTATCGCTCAGACTCTGATCGGTAATCCGGAAGTGATCATCCTCGATGAGCCGACAGTCGGACTCGACCCGAATCAGGTCATTGAGATCAGAAAACTGATTTCAAGTCTTGCGCAGAATCACACGATCATCTTCAGCTCGCATATCCTCTCCGAGGTACAGGCGATCTGTGACCGCGTGATCATCATCAATAACGGAAAGATCGCCGCGGATGCCCCGACGATCGAACTTTCGGCCCAGATGCAGGGAAATTCCCACTATCTGGTCACTGTCGAAGGGTCTTTTTCGAATCTGCAGATGCCGCTGCGTGCCGTACCGGGCATTAAGTCGGTCACGGCGCTTTCTGAGAAGAACGGGATATTGCAGATGGATGTCATGGCTGACGGAAGCCTTGATGTGAGAAAGTCCATTTTCTTTACGCTGGCCCGCATGTCGGCCCCGATCCTGGAATTTAAATCAATGGCACCTTCGCTCGAAGATGTATTTGCCGATATTACTTCAGCCAAGAAGTGAGGAGAGGAAGTTATGTTTGCAGTATTTAAACGAGAGTTTCTATCTTATTTCCGCACCCCGGTGGGCTGGGTCGCGATCTGCCTTCTGAGTGTGATCAGCGGCTACTACTTTACCGGCATGCTGACCAGTACGGTCGCCTATGTCAATATCAATCTGGAGATCGCTTATCTTCGGACATTCTTCATTATCCTCATTCCGATCATTACAATGAGACTTTTTGCCGAAGAGAAAAGAAACGGTACAGATGTGCTTCTTTATACGATGCCTTTTTCGATGAAAGAGGCGGTCATCGGTAAATTCCTGGCGGCGGTCGCCCTTCAGGCCCTGATGCTCATCAGCGTCTTTTTCCACATGATCATTACGGTGCTCCTTTCCGGATTCGTCAGTTCGGCGACCTGGGGTGCGATCTTCGGATATCTTGTTCTGGCAGCGCTCTTTATCTCCATCGGCATGCTGACTTCGGCGCTTACCGAAAATCAGATCATGTCCGCTGTCGTCTGCTTCGTCGTGCTTCTTTTCTTAAGTATGCTTTCATCGATCGCTTCCCAGCTTTCGGATATCTTCAAGTCTTTCCTTAAATTCACGCACCTGTTCGGTCTTTCTGATTCGGCGATCTATTCTGCAGGGGAGGGGCTTCGCTCCATCATCGTATGGTTTGATCCTTATTCCAAGACAGACTGCTATACCTCGGGTGTGTTTAAGCTGATCCCTCTGGTGTTCTGCCTGAGCTTTACAGCTGTATTTATTTACATCACCTACCGCGTTCTTGAGAAGAAACGCTGGAGTCAGAACTGAGAAAGGGGGATACGATTATGGCGAAGAAAACTGCAAGAGAAAGTATCCTTCAGGAGAAGACTGTAAAGACCATGAAGCCGAAGGTCACAATGGACCAGAGATTCAAGTCTTTAAAGAACATCTCCATTATCTCGGTCGTACTGGTGATCGCGATTGCGATCGTCTTTAACCTGATCATCGACATGACGCTCGATAAGCCGCTGACTTTTGATACGTCCTCGGTCAAATCGAATACCGTCAGCTCCATGACCGCAGATTATCTTAAAACACTCGAGCGGGAAGTCGAGATCATAGGTCTTTTCGATAGAAACGATATGAATATGACCCTTCGAGAGTATTTTCTCCCTCTTCTGGATGACTATGAGGCGAAGGGAGACGGGAAGATCGTATTGAAGTATATCGACCCGGAAGAGGATCCTTTCATCTTAAATGAGCTGGATCCGAATAACTTTTATAATCTGCAGAAGTATATCTACGTGGTCAAATGCGGAGACCGGCTGGTCCCGATCGATCCGTCTTCGTGCTTTGAATACGATGCGGATATGTATTCGTATTACGGCGCATGGCTTCCGGTCACAAACCTTGTAGAGCACACCTTTACGGGAAATATCGTCTATGTTTCCTCCAGCCGTCCGCTCAATGCCTACTACCTTGGCGGTCACGGACTTCCTTCTCATCACAACATGGACACGATCCTGAAGTCTATGGGCTTTTCCACATCCGAACTCACGCTTTCGGGCAGTAATACATCGATCCCGGATGACTGCGAACTGCTCATGATATTGCAGCCGCAGAACGATATTACACTCACGGAGAAGGAACAGATCAAGAGTTATCTCGATAATATGGGAAAAGTCCTGATCGTCAATGATTACGATACGAATAAGAACGTTTCATATACGAACCTCAACGAAGTGACCCGCTACATGGGCGCGACCATGGAACAGGGACTTCTTCACGAAAATGATGTCACATATCTGAAAAATGTGGATGATCCGTATTCTTCGATCGCCGTAACGGAAGAAAATGTCGCGCAGAACGCTTTCCTTCCGGACAGTTATGTTGTCGAGAAATGCCGTTATATCAAGATGTACCTGGATAAGTCCTCCAATCTCAAGGTCACGAATCTGGTCGTAACATCGAAGACGGCAAGCATTGATTTTGAAGATTCGGAGATCAATTCGGATGTGACAGCCGGCATGTATCCGGTCGCGATGCTCTGCCAGAATACTTCTCTTGGGACCCAGGAGGAAAGACCGAGTCTTCTTCTGATCGGTACGAAATCTTTTACCTCGGATGACTACTATAGCCTGCAGACACTGGACGATAACAATGCGCAGTTTATCCGTCGCATGCTCGTCAGCATCTGCCCGATCGAGGTCGAAAACGTCATTGTTCCGAAAAGAACAGTTCCGAGCTATATTCTTCAAAAACCGCTTTCCGCTTCTTCGGCAACTGCGTGGGCGACGATCATCATGACCGTCATTCCGCTCGGCACCCTGATCTGTGGCATCTATATCTACCGCAGAAGACGTCATTTGTAAGGTGGAGGTATCATGGGAAATCTTCGTAAACTTAAGACCCTGATCTTTATCCTGCTGGCGCTTCTTGTCGTGCTCGGTATCGTTCTGGTCGCTAAGTATATAGAGAAAGTGAAAAAGCAAAAAGAGCTCGATAAGAACTCGATCCATCTCGGGCTTTCTACGGATGTGCGTGAATTCTCTATAGAAGGGAAAGACGGTTCTTTGACACAGCTCCATCTGGACACACATGGCCAGATCACTTCTGTATCCCATGATGGAACAGATTATGTCAAGGAGAAACTGAATCTCACGGAAGCGCAGAAGGTGCTGGAAACTACGCTGTTTTTCCAGATCAATAAAAGTTTCGATGCTTCTTCACAGAATATATCTGATTACGGGCTTTCTCCTTCTGAATACAAGGTCACCATAGAAAAACTGGACGGAACGAAGACGATCCTTTCTTTAGGAGCTCTTACTTCCGGCAGGACTGGTGTATATGCCAAAGTGGAAGGGGATGACCGTATCCTGGTCGCGGATTATACGCTTTATCAGGTGCTTTCCATGCCGTTTGAGAACTATCTGTCGTCGTATATCTTCTTTATGACCAAGGAGGATGTGGAGGAAGTCTCCTTCATACGCAGATCCAATGGGGATGCCTGGACCGTAAAGAGTGTTGAAGATAACGAAGAGTCCGTGATCCTCGAGCAGAAGTATGAGGCGACCTATCCGATGAAACGGGAAGCGACCGAAAAGCTGGTCGATCTTCTCAATGCCATATATATGCTTCAGGCTACGCAGTATGTGCCGATCGCAAAGGAGGATATGGCTTCCTATGGACTTGATGAACCGGAGTATACTTTTACGATCAAGCTCCTGGACGGACAGACTCATGAGCTTTTCCTCTCTAAGGAACTCGGTGGTTTCTACTATGGTTACACATCCAGTAATCCATATACATTCAAGGTGGATGTGCAGATGATCCCGGGTCTCAATCTTTCTTCTTTCGACCTGATCGATTCCAAAGTCGTTCATGCAGGTCTCGAGGAAGTCCGTACGATCAACTTCAAGGTCAAGGACAAAGAGTTCAATCTGGAGTGCAATGTAGCGGAATCTATGGATTTTATGGATCAGTACACAACTATCACTCTGGATGGAAGAAATGCGAAGGTCTTTGATTCCAATGGAGAATGCTATGGTACGCTTCTTTTCGGAGCTGTCGTGGATATGAAGGTCAGTCGCGTCGATTACAGCGCCACACCGGAACTTAAGAACGAAGTAGCGACGATCCGCGTGAATTACACGGATGGAGATGTGCTTGAACTGAAACTGGTCCCGCTTTCGCAGGAAGAGTACTACTGTTTCATCAACGGCTTCTATAGTGGATTTATTCTGGACAGAAGCGTATTATATAAAGATAACGGTCGCGCGATGACTGGATTTGGTATTTGGGATGCATATCTGCTTATCAATGAGGCGATCGACAATAAGGATGTGGATGACATCTATGACCGACCGTAAAAAGGAAGACAACAGAATGCCGGAAAAAGCGAAGAGAAACGAGACACAGCAGAAGCGCGTCAAGATCACACATAAGTATTCGACGCCGCTTCTTATTACTCTATGTATCCTTCTGGCGGTAGTTACTGTCGTCCTCGTATATCTGATCCGAAATCATATGGAGGCTAAGGACGGTGCCAGAGAACAGCTCCGTCTTTCGGCGATCGCCGGCTTTGACTGTGAATATACAGAAGCCCAGCAGATCTATCCGTATCAGAACGGCCTTCTGAAGGTCACGAACCGCCGTGTGGCTTATCTCTCCATTTCCGGAAATGAGATCTTCAGTGAAGATCTGGAGATGAGCAGTCCCGTCTGCATCAAGAGCGGCCCATATGCCATGGTCGCGGATGTAGATGGTTTCCTCTGCGCGCTTTTTTCGGAGGAAGGGCTCATCTATAAGACCCACATGACCGGTAAGATCGGAAATGTGGCGCTTGCGCCTTCTGGACTGTCTGCAGTCATTATGGAAGATGCCGATTCTTTCGGCGCAGTCTATATGATGGAAAAGGACGGATCTTTTCTCGCGAAATGGTCTTCCTACGAATCAGGCTATCCGCTCTCTCTGGCCTTCTCGCCGGATGAAAGCACGTTAAGCGTATCTCTCGTTGATACGGACGGATCGCAGATGATCCCGCACGTCAAACAGTTCACCATTCCGAAGGACAGAACGACCGCACGCCCGTCCGAATTCGCTTTCTATACACCGACAGTTACAGATATTCTGCCGCTTCTGGCCTATATGAATAATGCAAAAGTAGCGGTAGCGGGTATTTCCGATGTCGCGATCGTCGGCAACGGCAACTGTGAGATCGTTTCTCCCGCATATCCTTGTGTCAGCAGTATGTTCTCCTATGACGGCGGGTACGGCATCATCTACTCGGACGGCATTGAACAGCCGCTGAAGCTCGTGACATTTAATAGTGCCGGAAGTAAAATCGGGCAGATCGATCTCGGAAACCAGGTCTTAAGCTTTGAGGTCTCCGGGTCGTCAGCGCTCTTTGCCGTAGATGAGAATATCTATCTCGTGGATCTGTCCGGTGCGAAGGTCAACTCCAAAATCGAAGTCGATGAACCGATACTTCGGGTTTCCTTCTTCGGTTCGAAAAACATCTGTGTCGTTACGAACGCCGGTGTCCGCGAGATCACGATCTAAAGCAGGAGGCGCCTATGGAGACCGAACTGAAGCTTGCTTTTCCTTCTGAAAAAGAACTGCTCTCGGTCATGGACGCGCCCTGGTTTCTCCAAAATGTCGAGATCCTTTCCGAAAAGACTGAGGAATACGAGAACCGTTACCTCGATACGATCGATCGCGATCTATCGGTATCCCGTACGTCACTTCGTGTCCGTCATGTGGTCGGGGAAGATTATATCCATACGGTAAAAGCCGCTCCCGTTCCGTCAGATCCTGCGAAAAAGGGACTTTCCAGCCGATATGAGTGGGAGATCCGAACGGATCGGACGGATTTTGATGTGGAGTATTTCCTTTCTCATGCAAAAGATCTGAAAGATCCCTATGAACCATTGGAAAAGGCGCTTTGCCCCGTGAAAGGAAAACAGTTTCAGACTGTCTGTACCACGGCATTTCAACGACATACCATCACGGTATTCTTTAAAGAAAGTAAGATGGAGGTCTGTTTCGACCTCGGTAAATGCATAGGGATCAAAAGAAGCCTTCCCATCTGTGAGATGGAGATCGAGCTTGTTTCCGGGGATATGGCATCGGTCACGGATCTGGGCCGTCTGGTCAGCGATCATATATCCTGCCGTCCTCTGGAGATATCGAAGTTTGCCCGCTGCCTGATGCTTATGAAAGAGGAAGAGAATGAGTGAGAACGAAATAAATGAAAACGGGATCATAGATCTTCTCGTGATCGGCGCCGGCGCGTCCGGTATGACTGCGGCCATCGTATTCCAGAAGACGCTTCTTTCGGAAAGAAAGCCTCTGGGGAATGTTGTGATCCTCGAAAAGAACGATCGCGTGGGAAAAAAGGTCATGGTGACCGGTAACGGCCGATGCAATCTTTCGAATAAAGATATGTCGCTTTCGCATTTTCACTGCCATGTGGAGGATTTCCCGGAAAAGGCTATTTCTCTGGTACCTCAGCAGCAGGTGCTCGCTTTTCTGGGCGAGATCGGCATCGTTACGACCTATGAAGAGAATAAACTCTTCCCGATGAGCAAGACGGCCGCATCTGTCGTGGATGCCTTCCGCTTTGCGCTTGACGATTTCGATATAAAAGTCGTTCCCAATGCGGAAGTAGAAGAAGTATCCAAAGATACGGAAAGTGATCTTTTCCAGGTGACCTGTGCAGATGAGTCCACATACTCAGCAAAAAAGCTCCTGATCGCGTGCGGCGGTGCCTGTGCGCCATATACCGGAACGACCGGAGACGGATATAAGTTCCTTTCGATGCTCGGCCATAAGGTCTATGCCCCGAAGCCGTCCATCGTCCAGCTCGTCACGGAAAATTACGTCACGAAGGCGCTCTCCGGCTTAAAACTCGACTGTGACCTGACGCTTCTCTGCGAAGATTTCGTGGTCGCAAACCACTACGGGGAAGTGCTCTTTACGGATTACGGGCTTTCGGGTCCCGCGGTTCTTCAGGTCTCCGGAGAGGTCTCACGAAGAACGAGAAAGGGAAGACTTTCCATGCCCATGAAGGTCAGTCTCAGGCTCTTTAACGATCCGACGCTCATGAATATTCGAGATGATCTTTTCGCAAGGAGAGAAGAGTTCTCTGACCGCCCGCTCGACCAGCTCCTGCTTTCGATATTGCCACAGAAGATCGGTGCTATGCTGATCCGTACCGCGCTTGACCGTCCGATGAGTATGCCGGTCTCGGCGCTGACGGACGCAGATATCGAGAAGATCATCTCGACAATGCGATCCTGGGAATTCGATGTGATCGGTACGAAGGGCCTTGAATCCGCCCAGACCACGATCGGCGGCGCAGATTGTGAGGAATTCAGCGCGAAGTCGATGCAGTCTCGTATCGTACCCGGTCTTTATGCTACCGGTGAAGTTTTAGATGTCGACGGCGACTGTGGCGGCTATAATCTGACATGGGCCTTTACTTCCGGTATCCTCGCGGGATCCCATAGCGCAAAGAAGTCCGATATCTATCAGAAAAAAGCAGGTGAGCCGGATGGAAACTGAGATCCGCCTGTCGATCCCGCTTTCTGTGTACGAGAAATTTCCGGAGAGCAGTTCGGCCTATACTGACCATAAAGATGTTCGTTCCTACTTTGAAAAGAAGTCGAGAAGAAGACTTCCGAAGTACTGCTATTTCCTGAAAAAATCGATCGATGCCCGCCATAAGAACGATATCCGTATCGTCGTTCAGGCTCTGTTTTCCGATGAAGAGAAAAGTAAGCAGATCGAAGATCCGATCCTTCACGATATCCGTGTGTCTTCTTCCGAAACGGAAAAGAAGCGTGTCGTGGTCTGCGGAAGCGGCCCGGCAGGACTATTTGCAGCTGCGGCGCTGGTGGAAGCGGGCATCCATCCGATCCTTCTTGAACGTGGAAGAGATATCGACACGAGGACAGGTGATGTCCAGAAACTAAAAGAGGATGGTATCCTCGACATATGCTCGAACGTGCAGTTCGGCGAAGGCGGAGCCGGAACATTTTCCGACGGAAAACTCTTCTCAGGTGTTTCAGATCCGAGAAGAGATCTGGTACTTCGCACTTTCGTCAAATATGGCGCCCCGAAGACCATCCTTTACGATGCCCATCCGCATATCGGAACGGACTACCTCAGGAAGGTGATCCGCAATATGAGAGAAGACCTGCAAAAGCGCGGGGCAACGGTTCTTTTTGAAAGGAAACTCAATGATATAAAAGTGGAGGACGGAAGAATCACAGCGGTCACGCATGTCCGTTCCCATGACGGATCCGATGCGGTGACGATCCCGTGCTCGGCTCTGATCCTTGCGGTCGGACACAGTGCGAGAGACACTTTCTACATGCTTGATAAGCGGGGCGTCCAGCTGGAGAGCAAGCCCTTTGCCGTAGGGGTGCGAATCGAGCATCTGCAAACGGAGATCGACAGGTCGCAGTTCGGGGAAATGTATCAAAGCGAGATCCTGCGTCCGGCGAACTATAAGGTGGTCACAGCGACCTCGACGGGAAGAAAACTCTTCTCGTTCTGTATGTGTCCCGGCGGGGAAGTGGTCTGCGGCTCTTCGGAAGAAGAAGGTGTCGTCACGAACGGCATGAGTGAATATGCCCGTGATAAGGAGAATGCGAATTCCGCTATGCTTGTGGGTGTCGACGAGAACGACTTCGGAAGCTCATCTTGGGACGCGGGGATATGTTTCCAGCAGGACCTGGAGAAAAAAGCTTATACGCTCGGGCAGGGCGGTTATCTTGCACCTGCTCAGAGAGTTCTGGATTTCCATGAAAAGAAAGTGACGGAGTCTTTTGGAAAAGTAAAGCCTTCCTACCGTCCCGGTGTGACCCGTGCTAATCTCTGGGAGATCCTTCCGGAAGATGTGGCGAAGACCCTGGATGAAGGACTGGTCCTTCTCGGCAAAAAGATAAAAGGCTTTGATGACCCGGATGCGGTCCTTACCGCGATGGAGACGAGAAGTTCATCTCCCGTTCGGATCCGAAGAGATGAAAATGGCGAGAATATCAGCGTTTCAGGAATCTATCCGACTGGCGAAGGAGCGGGGTATGCCGGGGGCATCATGAGCTCGGCGATCGACGGATTAAAGCAGGCGGAAATGCTTTTACATAAGTTATTTTCTTAAGGATATGGTAAAATAGACGTGTCAATTTTGAAGAAAAGGACACGGTGCTATGGAAGTAACGATTTTAGGCTGCAGCGGTGGTTATCCTGGACCCGGACAGGCGGCGTCGGGATACCTTCTCACGATCAACGATAAGAAAGTCCTGATCGATTGCGGAAGCGGTGTGTTTTCCAATCTTCAGCTTCATGTGCCGCTCAACGGCCTCGATGCTATCTTGATCTCCCATCTTCATGCCGACCATTACAGTGACCTGATGGTGATGCGTTATGCGATCGACATGAATACCAAGCATGGCATGGAGTTTAAGAATGTGCCGATCTTCGCTCCGAAGACGCCGGAGAGCGTGATCAACTCCCTGACCAATGACTGGGGGTATAAGATCGGATATATCGGTCATGAATCCGAGCTTCCTCTTTTCGGGGCGAAAGCAAAGTTTTTCCGTACAAACCATCCGGTCGAGTGCTACGGTCTCCGTGTCGAGCATGAGGGCAAGGTATTTGTCTATACGGCGGATGCATCCGTGGATACGCTTTTTGCAGGATATCTCGATGATGCGGATCTGGCCATTATGGACTGCGGCGAGATCGAAGCGGCCAGACGCCCGAACATGCTCCATCTGACACCGAAAGAATGCTATTCCTGCGCCAAGGCGCTTCGCGTAAAGAAGACGATCCTTTCCCATTTAGTTCCGTTCTACGACAGAGAAGATGTGGAACTCGAGGCACGTGCCTGCGGAGACTGGGATTTTGAGATCGCTCAGATCAACAAGACTTATCGTATCTGAAAGGAGAAACACATATGAGTACAGAAAAAGATAAGAATAAGGCGGTCATTACAGTCGTCGGTTGTGACGCGGTGGGTATCATCGCGAAGATCTCCGCACTTCTTGCCGAGGAGGGCGTGAATATCAACGACATCACACAGACGATCTTAGATGACATTTTCACCATGATCATGCTTGTCGACTTAAAGGGAGCCAAGTCTGAGATGAAGGCTCTTTCCGACAAGCTTGATAAGGTGGGCGAGGAGATCGGAGTATCTATCCGAATCCAGCACACAGATCTTTTCTATGCGATGCACCGCATTTAATCTATCTTGAAATGAAGCAGGTATAAATATGATCACGGATTTTGAAGTATTAGAGACCGTCCGGATGTTCCAGGAACAGCATCTGGACGTTAGAACGATCACCATGGGTATCAACCTGATGGACTGTGCGGCAGAAACCCCGGAGAAGTCCTGTCAGAAGATCTACGATAAGATCACGCGTCTTGCCAAAGACCTTGTAAAGGTCGGTGAGGAGATCACGGAGAAGTACCGTGTCCCGATCGTTAATAAGCGTATCTCCGTTACCCCGATCTCTATCGTGGCTGCGGCATCCGGTGCCAAGGACTACACCATGTTCGCCAAGACATTGGACCGTGCGGCCAAAGAATGCGGAGTCAACTTTATCGGCGGTTTTTCAGCGATGGTGCAGAAGGGCTATACCGTTTCCGATAAGCGTCTGATCGAATCTATCCCGGAAGCTCTTTCGGTGACCGATAATGTATGTTCTTCCATCAACCTTGCATCCACCCGTTCCGGTATCAATATGGATGCCGTAAGAGATATGGGCGAGATCATTAAAAAGACAGCGGAAGCCACCAAGGACAGAGATGCCCTTGGCTGCGCCAAGCTCGTAGTTTTTGCCAATGCTCCGGAAGATAACCCGTTCATGGCGGGCGCGTTCTTAGGACCCGGTGAACCGGAGTGCGTCATCAACGTGGGTATTTCCGGTCCCGGCGTTATCAAGGCCGCTCTTGAGACCGTTAAGGGTGAAGATCTCGGTGTAGTTGCGGAGACCATCAAGAAGGCGGCATTTAAGATCACCCGTGTTGGTGAGCTTGTGGCCAGAGAAGCTTCTCAGAGATTAAATGTACCGTTTGGTATCATCGACCTGTCGCTTGCTCCGACACCGGCTGTCGGCGACTCCGTCGGCCGTATCCTCGAGGAGTTTGGTCTCGAGCACTGCGGTGCCTGGGGAACGACGGCGGCGCTTGCCATGCTCAATGACGCCGTGAAGAAGGGCGGTACGATGGCAAGTTCCTTCGTCGGTGGTCTTTCCGGTGCATTCATCCCGGTATCCGAGGATGAGGGCATGATCGAAGTGGCCGAGAAAGGTTTCCTGAGACTGGAAAAACTTGAAGCGATGACCTGTGTCTGCTCGGTAGGTCTTGATATGATCGCGATCCCCGGTGACACTCCTGCCTCCACGATCTCCGGTATTATCGCCGATGAGATGGCACTTGGAACTTTCAACAATAAGACGACGGCTGTACGTGTGATCCCGGTCCCCGGAAAGAAAGTCGGCGATCAGGTCGAGTTTGGCGGTCTTTTGGGATATGCCCCGATCATGGAAGTCAATACAGCTTCCTCCGAGGCGTTCATCGCCCGTGGCGGACGTATTCCGGCTCCGATCCACAGCATGAGGAACTGATCAAGTATTCCTTTATCTGTTATCGCGTCCTTTATACGAGCGCTTGTTCTTATACATGCGCTCGTCTGCGGCGCGCATGCAGTTTACGATATCGTTCGTATCCCGGCCGTTAAGATCACAAAAGCCGATGCTGGCGTGGATCTTATATGGCTTTTCTATGGAGTTGGAGAGCTCTTCGAGCTTTTTGTTGAACGCATTCACGAATTCGACACCGCGAAGCTTTTCTTTGGAAACGAGGACGGCGGAGAATTCGTCACCGCCGTATCTGGCGCAGAATTCGTTTTCGTTGAGACAGGACTTGATGACTTCGGACAGTTCTTTAATAGCGAAGTCGCCGTCGGCATGTCCGTGGATGTCGTTGATCGGCTTTAAGTTATCCATGTCGATGCTGACGATGGTGATCGTCATATCCTCAGATACTTTCGACAGAAGATCCTGCATCGCGCTTTCATACCCGCGGCGGTTATAAATACCTGTAAGTTCATCTGTCTGTGACAGTTTCGTGATCTCGGCAAATGCGCTGAACTTTTTCTGGAAATAGCAGTTCTCGATGGCGGAACTGAGATTGGTTATGTAGTTATATGTCAGTGAGTTCGGCCATTGTCCGACATCCGGCTTTAATACGAGATAGCCGTAGTCTTTATTCTTAAAGAAAAGCGGGATGAGGATATAAGCCCCGGGGTTCTCTGTCTCAAATAAGGAAGACGGCAGGATCTCCTTTCGGGGAAACATCGTATTAACGGCTTCCGCCTGCAGACGGTTTTCCGCATGCATGATCTGAAGAAGGATCATGTTGTCCGTAAAGGGCTTATCCTGATCGTCGGAAGAGAAGATCGGGTCGGTCTCGTCACAGTAGCATATGTATCCGGTATTACATCCAAGAGTATTGAAATAATAGTTCGCGACCGAAAGAGTGCTTTCGATATCATATGAGTTCTGGTAATCCGATGTGATTCTTCCGGATTCTCTAAGCAGGAATTCTTCCTCCGCAATCGTGTGATAGATCTCGTCGGTGATTTTCCCGATGATCTGTTTCCCGCAGCCGCAGCTGGCACGGAAATGGATCTCGTCCGTAAGGGTGATCTCCTTTGGAGGCTGCTTTCCGGCCTTGATATCGTCGATCAGCTTGAAAGCCGCCTCCGCATATTTTTCAGGACGTACGGTGACTGTCGAAAGAGAAGGAGTAGTCTCTTCGCCTTCCTTGATGCCGTCAAAACCGCAGACACAGATATCTTCCGGGACGCGAAGTCCTCTTTTCCTTACCTCTTCAATAATGGAGAGCGCCATGTAGTCGTTGGCGCAGATGATGGCCTGCGGATAGGAACGCCGTCCCTGCATGAAGAAATCCATGGCTTTTGCGCCTCTGTTTCTCCAATAGTTACCTTCGTAGATAGTGTTCGGGTTGATGGGAAGACCGCCGTCACGCATGGCCTCGACAAAACCCTTCAGGCGGTCAGGGGAATCCTTGTGACGGTAAGGACCTGACATATAGCAGATATCCGTAAAGTGATGCACGTCGATAAAATGACGTGTCATCTGATACATCGAATCTCTGTTCTCGATCGTGATCGTGTAGAAGTCCGGATGTCCTGTCTGAAGAAGGATCACGGGACATTTCGCGTTTTTCCTTACGATATCGAAGAACTCGTTATCCATATTGTTGATGTCAAACGATCCCGGCATGGCGATGATCGCATCCAGAGAAGAGTAATCGGGAAGATAAATGATGTTCTTCTTGCCGGTCTCCGCAAGGAGATTACGCCCGTAGGGAGAAGTGTAGGATCCGTAAGAGGCATAGATGATCACATCCATGTCGCGAAGCGAAGCCAGATCAATGATTGCTTTGCCGCACGAGGATTGATAGAACTGAGTGATCTCACTCATAAACAATCCGATTCTCTTACGTCCCAATGTATAGCCCTCCGAAAAAAGAAGCTTATCTTGCTTTGCTGTACACGTACTTGGCTGTTCCGCCGACGATCATCTTGCCGCCATTATTGTGATACGGGAAGACCCAGTAGAAAGTCCAGTCAGCCTTGGATGCTTTGGTGTCAGTAAATGTAGTACCTTTTGTCGTCATTCCGATGTAGCCGTATTTTTCGCCCGGACGGATGCCATAGATCAGGTAACCATCGGCTCCTTCGGAAGCACTCCATGTAAGCGTGACTTTGCCGGAAGTTCCGTTGGCTTTAAGGTTCGTTACTGCAACTGTTATTCCTTTAGCATATACATATTTCTGGCATGCGCCTACGATCATTTCGTCGCCATCTTTTCTATATGCGAAGACCCAGTAGTAGTTATAATCCGTATCCAGTGCCTTGGTATCGGTGAAAGTGGTACCTTTTGTCGTCATGCCGACGTAGCCGTATTTTCCGTTTTTCTGTCCATAGACCAGGTATCCCTGCGCATCCGGTATACGGTTCCAGGAGAGCTTGACTCTATTTTTGCCTGCATTCACGGCCGAAAGACCTGTAACCGCTTCCGGATAATAGTCGATCACAACATAGGGAAGTCCGGTCTCCTGTATGAGCGCGAGAGCCGGCATATCTTTATACACGTAAAGAGTCAGTTTCGGGTCATCTATAAATGCATTTTCCTCAATTGTGGTGAGATTACTGGAAAGGACAAGCTTTTCCAAGTTTTCGCAATTGGAAACGGATTCCTTCTCCATGTAAGTGACACTAGAAGGAATATACAGTTCGGTAAGCGCACTGCATCCGTAAAATGCTCTTTGATTTATGCGTTCTACGCTTTTTGGTATGCTCACTGTCTTTAAGGATATACAAAACAAAAAAAGGGAGATATCGAGTGTTTTTACAGTTTTTCCGAGATAAACGCTTTTTAAAGAGGAGCACCATCCAAAAACACCTATACCTATTTCATGTATACTATCCGGGAATTCAATGCTTTCCAGGGAAGAGCAAGACATAAAGACACCCTGGCCTATCTCATCTAGGCCGGAACCGACATCAACCTTCTTGAGTTTATAGCAATAAGAGAAAGCAAACCTTTTGATCGCAGTAACTGAGTCGGGAATCGTTATCGACTCCAACTGTTCGCAGTACGCAAATGCTCTTTCGCCGATGGTGGTCAGACCTTCGCTGATGTTTACGGTCTTAAGGGATTCACATTTATAAAATGCTTTTGTATCAATCATTTCAACAGAAGAAGGGATAGTGACACTGGTGATGTTTGAATTTTCAAATACACTCTCGCCGATCTTCTTGACGGTATTGGGGATCGTAACGACCTTTGAAGTTCCTTTATACTCCTTGAGGACTCCATCTTCGATCACAAAGGATCCGCCGATGATATCTTCCTCTCCTTCGTAGGATGAATATGGGGAAAGAGCGGTGGATTCGCTGTCTGCAGCCGCCGGCAATGAAAAACCGCCGATAAGGATACATGCAGTTAATGCGATTGGAAGTATGCGCTTCATAAATGTGATCCCTCCTTTGGGAAAATGACGTATCAGCCTTTCAGCTGGTCGAGTGCTGCCTTGACCGTTTCCGGAGCCGGAGCACCGGTGATCGTTCTCTTATTTACGCAGGTTTCAAGTGAGATAGCGTCGTAAACATCTTCTTCGATCAGATCGGAGAATTGTTTGAATTCAGAGAGTGAAAGCTTCTCCAGGGTCGTGTTGTTTTCGATGCAGTAGTGAACGAGCTTTCCGGAGATCTCGTGTGTGCTTCTGAAAGGAATTCCCTTTCTTACGAGATAGTCTGCCAGATCCGTCGCGTTGGTAAATCCGCCGAGCGCAGCTTTTTCCATGTTGTCTTTACGAACAGTCATGGTCCTGATCATGCCGGTGAAGGGGACAAGTACGCCTTTTAATGTATCGATCACATCGAAAAGAGCTTCCTGGACTTCCTGCATATCTTTGTTGTAGGTGAGCGGAAGGCCTTTCATGGTGACCAGAAGAGCAATCAGATCTCCGTAGACACGGCCGGTCTTACCGCGTGTAAGTTCCGCAACATCAGGATTCTTCTTCTGCGGCATCATGGAAGAACCGGTGGAATATGCATCATCAAGTTCGATGAATTTGAATTCCTGGGAAGAATATAGGATGATCTCTTCCGACATACGGGAAAGATGCATCATGAGAAGAGACGCGAAGGAAGCAAGTTCGACAGCCCAGTCGCGGTCTGCCACGCCGTCCAGGGAATTTAAGGTCACGCCCTGCATGCCGAGTTCATCGGCAACGAATTCCCGGTCGAGGGGATAGGTCGTGCCGGCCAGAGCGCCGGAACCTAAAGGAGAGATGTTCGTTCTTTCGATGGCTTCGGAAAGACGGTCCATATCCCGTCCGAACATCTGGATATATGCCATAAGGTAGTGGGCGAAGGTGATGGGCTGTGCGCGCTGAAGGTGCGTATAGCCCGGCATGTATGTGGTCAGGTGTTCGCCCGCAAGATCGATCAGGGTATCGCGAAGAGCGCCGACCAGGGAGAGGATCTCCTTGGCTTCGTCGATCGCGTAAAGTCTCTGGTCGAGTGCGACCTGGTCATTACGGCTTCTTCCGGTGTGCAGGCGCTTTCCGGCATCGCCGATCCTGTTGGTGAGTTCTTCTTCGATGAACATATGGATGTCTTCCGCATCCGAATCAAAGGTGAGTTTCCCGGAATCGATATCGTCCATGATGGAGAGAAGTCCCTCACGGATCTTGTCGGCGTCCTCCTGCGAGATGATGCCCTGCTTGGCCAGCATCTTGCTGTGGGCGACGGAGCCCTCGATGTCCTGTTTATACATTCTGCAATCGAAAGGTAGAGAAGAGTTAAAGTCATTAACGGCTTTATCCGTTGCTTTTTCAAATCTTCCTGCCCACATTTTCTTTGCCATATTTCTTTCTCCTTGTGATTCCCATTTGATGTTAATAATATCACAAATATATATAATATGGGGGATGAAGCATATGATACGCTGGAAAAAGGGGGCTGGAAAAAGGGGACTGGAATTGCGATTGTGAAAGAAAATGTCAGAAATTCCCTGTGAATGTGAAGAAAATGTGAACAAATTGTTGACAAGTGACCTTTCCATCGCTAAACTGATAACGTCATGGGGATGAGAAAGGTTGGAATATGAAAATTGTCGCCTTTAAACAGACGATGAAGAAAGCCGTAAGTGGCCTTCTTGCTGTTTGCGCCTGTATGTCCGTTGTTTCCGGTCTCGCCCTATCTTCCTTAAAACTCAACGCCGATTATGAAGGCGTTACCGTTCCAATTGATGGAAATACCTGTTCGATCACATTTAATGCCAACGGCGGAACCAAAGGTTCGACGTGGGTGAATGTCGTTTATGTTCAGAAGGGATATGTTTTTACTGTCCTTCTGGATACCGGTTTCCTTTCGGCCCCGAGTGGAAAAGTCTTTGACGGCGCAGAGATCGATGGCAATAAGTATGCTGTGGGAACTACATATACAGTCAATAAGAACGTGACGATCAAAGCCCTCTGGAGAGCAAGCGGTACAGCTCCTTCTAAGCCGTCTGCCGTGACGATCACGAAGGCGGAAGGTGTCGGAAAGAATAAGGTCAAGCTCACATGGAACCGTGTGACGGATGCACAGGGCTACCTGATCTATGGACAGAAGAATGGTACTTATGCATATGTCGGCATGACTTCCGGCACAACATTTACAGATACCAAAGCACTCGATACCGACTATAACTACTACTGGGTATTCGGTTATGTGAAGTATAACGATAAGTATATCTGCGGATCCTGCACCAAATATGTCTACGCAAAAGGTGTCTGCGCTGCAGTCACGAATCTGAAGGCGACCAGTCAGAGTGGCAAGGTACGTCTGACCTGGACTGCATCGGCCGGTGCGGAAGGGTATCTGATCTACGGTATCCGTCCGGGTGAAGAATACGGATATATCGGAATGGCTTCCGGTACGACCTTCCCGGATCTTAAGGCCTCCAAGACAGACTGGACATTCTACTGGGTATTCCCGTACCACAAGGCAGCTGACGGCAGTATGGTCGTCGGCGGGACTGCGAAGTACGTCTACGGAAAAGCACAATAATCAAGCGTCCTCATTGATTTTTGTAGATTTATTCAATTACGAAAAGGACTGCCGCATGGCAGTCCTTTTACATTGTTCGTATTTTCCGGGAAGATCCTTAAGTATCGATTCGGGTCATCTCGACAAGCGCTTTGTTTCTGTAGTTTAGATCTTCTCTGATGGTAAATCCCTGGCTTTCCCAGAAAGGGTTTCCGACATCGTTATACTTGAAGACGAGAAGAGCCACCTTCGTGATGCCTTCTTCCTTTAAAGAGGAAAGAGCCATAGACAGAAGTGTCTTTGCAATGCCCTGGCGGCGGCAGTCCTCGGCGACCGCCATGTGATGGATGAATCCACGGCGTCCGTCATGGCCGCTTAAGATCACACCGACGATCCGGTCATCCTGAATTGCCACAAAAGATGATGTCGGGTTTCTTTTGAGGTAGCGGGCGATCCCCTCGGGAGAATCATCTTTATCGTTAAAGCCCATATTCTTGCTGGACATCCAAAGATCCCAGACTTTCGGATAATCCTCTATAGTCATCAGCCGATATTCCATAATCAAAACTCCTTCCAGAAAGGTTGTTGTAAAAACGGGAAAAGAAAAAAGTTTCCCGGCGTCTCCCACAGAACTTCGCCCGAGGACAGCGCCGGAAAACTTCTTTTCATTCAACTAAATTGATCGATCAGAGTAATCCGTTTCTCTTCTTCATCTGAGCAACGACCTTCATCGGGAGACCGAAGCAGTTGATGAATCCGCCTGCATCCTTCTGATCATATACATCATCCTCAGAGAATGTAGCGATCTCTTCATCGTAGAGAGAGAAGGGGCTCTTAGCGCCTGCCGGTGTGCAGTTGCCCTTGTAAAGCTTAAGTCTTACTGTACCTGTAACGTTCTTCTGTGTTTCGTCGACGAATGCGGAGAGAGCCTCACGCAGCGGGTGGAACCACTGTCCGTAGTATACGAGCTCTGCGAAGCGCTGAGCGACGAGATCCTTATAGTGGAGAGTGTCACGGTCAACAGTGAGAAGTTCGAGCTCACGGTGAGCTGCATACATAACTGTTCCGCCAGGTGTCTCATAAACGCCACGGCTCTTCATACCAACGAGACGGTTCTCAACGATATCAGCGATACCGACACCGTTTTCACCGGCAACCTTGTTCAGGTACTTGAGCATCTCGACCGGTTTCATCTTCTTGCCGTCTACAGCAACAGGAATACCTTTTTCGAACTCAAACTCAACATATGTCGGCTTGTCCGGAGCTTTTTCAGGAGAAACCATGAGTTCGAGGATCTTGTCAAGGTTCGGCTCGTTCCACGGATCTTCGAGGTCCATACCCTCGTGAGAGAGGTGCCAGAGGTTCTCGTCCTTACTGTAGTTGGTCTCCTTGGTTACCGGAACCGGGATGCCGCGCTCATTTGCATAATCGATCTCTTCGTCACGGGACTTGATATCCCAGATACGCCACGGAGCGAGAACTTTCATCTCCGGAGCGAGAGCCTTGATGGAAAGCTCGAAACGGACCTGGTCATTGCCCTTACCTGTGCAGCCGTGAACGATCGTGGTGCAGCCTTCTTTTTTAGCGATCTCAACCATACGCTTAGCGATTACCGGACGAGCGAAGGAAGTGCCAAGGAGGTATTTGCCCTCGTAAACCGCATTTGCTTTCAGTGTAGGATAGATAAAATCTGTGATGAATTCTTCGGAGATATCCTCAACGTAGCACTTTGTAGCGCCGCACTTAAGAGCTTTCGCCTTGAGGAATTCCTCGTCGATACCGATACCGACTTCGCCGGCCATTGCGATGACTTCGCAGTCATAGTGTTCCAGAAGCCATGGAATAATGATGGATGTATCCAGTCCGCCTGAATACGCAAGTAAAAATTTCTCCTTTGCCATAAGGCACCTCCATGAATAATTATTAGTCGTTTTGCATAACGGCATTGTAGCAGACGAAATCTGATGCGTCAACCGATATTTTCGAAATCCATTTTATTTATATTTACCCCTAAAGACAAGTGCCTAAACGTTGTGCAAATAACGATTTTTTCTGTGTTTACGAAAGCTATATTAAAGAGTAAAATTATACGGTACTGAGGGGCACTTTTGCATAATATGCCCGTCAAAACGAAGGGGGAATAATAGATGGCGTATCCGCTGGTGGAAGGAAACATCGGGAAATACTGCATACTTAACGGGCTGAAAGTCGATTTCAACTCTATTGAAGGGCAGGAGCTGTTCATTCCGACGGAAGAGATCACCTACTATGAGTCCATTCGTTTCCAGGAGGGTGTACTTCTTTTCTGGGGAGATCATATGGAACGCCTCCGTAAATCGGTCGAGGCGAAAGAGGATTTCCCGATCGATCCGGATAGTTATCGTTTTCTTGCCGAGTCTCTGATCTGGGACAGTCAGATGGCAAACGGGAATATCCGGGTGGTCCTTACAAAGTCCCTGAATCTTATTTATCTCAGCAATATGACCTATCCGACAGAGGAAATGTACAGGGATGGCATCGTGACCAGAAGCCTTACCTGGGAACGTGTCGAACCGCATGTCAAAGTGTTCCGAGGCGATTATAAGAAAGCTGTCGCGGAAACTCAGTCCACGCCGACATCTTTCGGTATGCCGTACGAAGTCATCCTTCGTGGAACTGACGGGAAATTTGTCGAGGGCGGCCGTTCAAATTTCTTTGTTCTGCATGAAAATACAGTCTATTCACCGTCTGAGGATCTGATCCTCATCGGGATCACCCGTAAATATGTAAAGAATGCGATCACCGAGGCCGGCTTAAAGCTGGAGGAAGGTGCTTTTTCCATGGATGAACTGGTAAAGATGGAAAAAGAAGAGGACGACGGACCGCCGAAGATGGGGCTGTTTGTCACCAGTTCGCCCTTTGATATCCTGCCTGTGGCTTCGATCGATGATGTGAAGTTCCGCTCGGCTTCCTGCCCGGCGCTTCAGAAACTGATGAGAAGCTACCAGAAGATCGTGCATGAATATATCGATACGCATGCACATGTGGATTCTTATTAATTTACGGAATAAGTTTTGGAGGTTATAGATATGGCAAAGAAAGGAACAATTTCAGTAACTACGGAAAATATCTTTCCGATCATCAGAAAGTGGCTTTATTCCGATCAGGACATCTTCGTCCGTGAGCTCGTAAGTAACGGCTCGGACGCAATCGCCAAGTTCAAGCGCCTGGTGGATCTCGGAGAAGCCGTAAAAGAGGATAAGGATGACTACCAGCTTCATGTCAATTACGATAGCGAAGCCGGAACCATCGAGTTTACCGATAACGGCATCGGCATGACCGAGGAAGAAGTCGATAAGTACATCAACCAGATCGCTTTTTCGGGAGCGATGGATTTCGTCGAGAAGTATAAGGAGCAGAGCACTGACGCCAGCGGCATCATCGGCCACTTCGGTCTCGGCTTTTATTCTGCCTTTATGGTCGCCGACAAAGTGCAGATCGATACCAAGTCTTTTGTAAAAGACGCACCGGCGGTTTCCTGGGTCTCCGAGGACGGTATGGATTATGAGATCTCGGATTCCGATAGAAAAGAACGAGGAACCACCATTACGCTCACGCTTTCCGAGGAAGCAAAGAAGATCTTCGATGCTTCCAAGATCCGCGGAGTCCTGAAAAAGTACTGCTCCTTCATGCCTTTCGATCTTTACTATAACGACCTTGAAGCCGACAGAAAGCATGAGGCGGAAGAGGAGAAGAAGAGAAAGGAAGCCGAAGAGAAGGGCGAGGAGTATAAGGAGCACGATCATGAGGTCATGCCGATCAACGATACAGAGCCGCTCTGGAAGAAGTCCCCGAAGGACTGCACAGAGGAAGAGTATAAAAACTTCTATAGAACAGTTTTCCATGATATGAAAGAACCGCTGTTCTGGATCCACCTCAATATGGATTATCCTTTCAATCTTCAGGGTATCCTTTATTTCCCGAAGACGAATAACGTCTACGAGACGCTGGAGGGACGCATCAAGATCTATAACCATCAGGTATTCGTTGCGGATAACATTGAAGAAGTCATCCCGGAATTCCTGTTCCTGCTCCGCGGATGCCTCGACTGCACAGATCTTCCGCTGAATGTTTCCCGTTCGGCTCTTCAGCAGGACGAATACGTTAAAAAGCTTGCTTCCCACATCATAAGAAAAGTTTCCGACAAGCTGAATGAAGTATTTAAGAATGACCGAAAGGCCTTTGAAGGCTACTGGTCCGATATCAGCATCTTCGTCAAATACGGCATGATGAAGGACGAGAAGTTCTATGAGAAGGTCAAGGACATCTGCCTCTTTAAGAGCGTAGATAACGAATTCTTCACGATCGAAGAACTGACTAAGGCGAAGGAAAAAGATACGATCCGCTATACAAAGGCTCCGGACCAGCAGGCTGCCTATATCGCTATGGCGAAGGAAAAAGGCTTTGATGTCGTGATCTTAAATGAGGAACTCGACAATAACTTCATCTCCTTCCTCGAGTACAAGATGAGCGATGTGAAGTTTAAGCGTGTCGATGCCGAGCTCGAAGGAGAGACGGCTTCGGAGGATGAAGTCAAAGCACTCGGCGAGCTCTTTAAGGCGGCGACGAATGACGATAAGCTCGAAGTTTCTGCAGTAGCTCTCGGTGCCGACCAGCTCCCGGCCTTCATCCGTGAGACGGAGGAAGCCCGTCGTATGGCTGAGATGAGAAAGCAGTTCGAAGCACTCCGTACGGGAAAAGAAGACGATCCGTACAAGAACCTCGATGACATGTTTCCGATCAAGAAAGATCTGGTATTAAATACCGACCATCCGCTCGTGCTGCGTCTCCGCGGCATGGCTTCGGTCGCAGACGATAAGGAAAAGCTCGATGGCCTCTGCCAGCATCTTTACGATCAGGCCCGTCTGGCGCACGGTTCTCTCGATGCCGAGGGCTTAAAGCGCTTCCTGAAATATAACAGTGAACTTCTTACGGAAGTCGCAGAAAAACTGAAATAATGTGTTACGATAGATAAGGACATATATATTGGGAGGATTATTTATGAGTCAAGCAGTGCGAAGGATCTTTTCAGAGAAGAAGAAGGAATTTGCCGTAGAAGCTACGGGGCTCCTTAAGGACGTAAAATCGGATGTGGGAGCGAAGGGAATCGAAAGCGTTCGCATCTTCCACCGTTACGATGTTTCGGGCCTGACCGATGAAGAATATGAGCTGGCGAAGAACGTTGTGTTCTCGGAACCGCCGGTCGATGTGGTCTACGACGAGACCATCGACACTTCGGGAAGCGCGTATGTACTGGCGATCGAATCCCTGCCGGGACAGTATGACCAGCGCGCCGACTCGGCTGCGCAGTGCTGCCAGATCCTCACCCAGAAAGAAAAACCGCTCGTCCGTGTGGCCCGTGTGATCGTTTTCTACGGTGAAGTTACGGATGAGCAGAAGAAGGCGATCGCCAAATATCTGATCAACCCCGTAGAATCCAGAGAGGCTTCTCTGGAAAAACCGGATACACTTGAGGATGTATTCGATGTACCGTCCTCCGTTCCGACGATCGACGGATTTACCACGAAGTCAAAAGAAGAGCTCTCCGAGCTTCGTAAGACCTGGGGCCTGGCGATGTCCGATGCGGATATAGAGTTTACGCAGGAATTCTTCCAGTCCATCAAGCGTGATCCGACCATGACGGAGATCAGAGTTCTCGATACCTACTGGTCCGACCACTGCCGTCACACGACATTCCTTACCGAGCTTACAGATGTTAAGATCGACGGCGACAGTGCTTTTGCCGAAGAATTAAAGAGCATCTACGCCGACTATCTCTCCACAAGAGAAGATGTATATGGCGAGCGCATCAGCAAGAAGCCGGTCTGCCTCATGGATGTGGCGACCATGGCGATGAGAAAGCTCAAGAAAGACGGCAAGCTCCAGGACCTCGATGAATCCGAAGAGATCAACGCCTGCTCCATCAAGATCCAGATCGATGTGGACGGCAAGAAGGAAGATTACGTTCTTATGTTTAAGAACGAGACACATAACCACCCGACCGAGATCGAGCCTTTCGGTGGTGCAGCGACCTGTTTGGGCGGTGCGATCCGTGACCCGCTCTCCGGCCGTTCCTATGTTTACCAGGCGATGCGTGTAACAGGTGCCGGTGATCCGACTGTTCCTGTATCCATGACACTCGAAGGCAAGCTCTCCCAGAAGAAACTCGTCCGTACAGCAGCTGCAGGATACAGCTCCTACGGTAACCAGATCGGTCTTTGCACAGGCCATGTCGATGAGATCTATCATCCGGGTTATGTGGCAAAGAGAATGGAGATCGGTGCTGTTGTCGGTGCTGCTCCTGCAGAGAATATCGTTCGTGTACGTCCGAGACCGGGCGACATCGTCGTACTCCTTGGCGGCCGTACCGGCCGTGACGGTATCGGCGGTGCTACAGGTTCTTCCAAGGCACACGACGAAAAGTCCGTTCTGACCTGCGGTTCTGAGGTCCAGAAGGGTAATCCGCCGACAGAAAGAAAGATCCAGAGACTGTTCCGTATTCCGGAAGTAAGTAAGATGATCCTCCGCTGCAACGACTTCGGTGCCGGCGGTGTATCCGTTGCCATCGGCGAGCTCGCAGACGGTCTTTCCATCGATCTCGATAAGGTACCGAAGAAGTATGAAGGTCTTGACGGTACGGAGATCGCGATCTCCGAGTCTCAGGAGAGAATGGCGATCGTCATCGATCCGAAGGATGAAAAAGCATTCTTCGAATATGCGGCAAAAGAAAACCTCGAAGCAACGGTCGTTGCTGTGGTCACCGAGGAGCCGGTCATGAAGATGACCTGGAAGGGCAACACCATCGTTGAGCTCCCGAGAGCCTTCATCGATACCAACGGTGCTTCTTCCTATGCAAAAGCAGAAGTTACGATGCCTGATTTTTCTAATGGCATCATCGATAAGACTGTCGAGTCCTATGTGGACGGAGACTTCGCTGAGTCTGTTAAAGGCACGCTCTCTTCGCTGGACGGCTGCTCGAGAAAGGGCCTCGTTTCCAGATTCGACGGCACGATCGGCGCGGGTACTGTCCTGATGCCTTTTGGCGGACGTTATCAGCTTTCTCCGGAAGAAGGTATGGCCTGCAAGATCCCGGTAGAAGAAGGCAAGACCAACGCCGTTTCCGTAATGGCTTACGGTTTCGATCCTTATTTCTCCGCATGGAGCCCGTTCCACGGTGCATATCACGCTGTGACCGAATCTCTCCTGCGTCTTGCCTGCCTCGGTGCAGATCCTTTTAAGGCAAGACTCACTTTCCAGGAGTACTTCGAGCGTATGGCAGGTGAGAAGTCCTGGGGCAAGCCGCTATCCGCACTTCTCGGTGCGTATAAGGCACAGCTCGACTTCGGTACAGCCTCCATCGGCGGTAAGGACAGTATGTCCGGTTCCTTTAATGAACTGCATGTTCCGCCGACGCTCGTGTCTTTTGCAGTTGGCATGACCACGACAGATAAGGTCGTTTCTTCCACACTTTCCGCTTCTGGCAAAAAACTCTATGCAATCAAGATCCGTCGTGACGATAACGGATGCTATGTCAAAGACCACGCGATCCGCGTGATGAAGTGTCTGACACAGATCCAGGACAGAGGACAGCTGCTCTGCGCAGGTGTCGTCAGATCTGCAGGTATCGCTGCCCGTGTCGCACAGATGTGCTTCGGTAATAAGCTCGGATTTGCTTTCTCCGACAAGTTTCCTATGGAGGATCTTTTCAAGCATTCCTTCGGAACCGTGCTCCTTTGCGTAAGCGACGGTAATGCGGTCGAGAAGATCGAGCAGGTCGGCGGTAAACTCTTAGGTACGACCACAGACGACAGCAAGCTCACCTACGGTGATTCTTCCATCACGATCGATGAGGCGATCTCGGCCTTCGAGAGCAAGCTCGAGCCGATCTTCCCGACCACGGTCGATGAAGGAGCTGCCGTATCTTATGAAAGAGGCGAAGTTGCGAAGAATCAGATCACGGCTCCGACGCTCCTTACTGGTGCCAAGCCGAAGGTATTCATCCCGGTATTCCCGGGTACCAACTGTGAATACGATACAGCCTATGCCTTCTCCCGAGCCGGTGCCGAGCCGGATGTCATGGTCATCCGTAACCGCGATTCCGCAGAGATCGTCGATTCTTTCCGTGAAATGAGCGAGAGGATCAAGAAGGCGAATATGATCATGATACCTGGTGGTTTCTCCGCCGGTGACGAACCGGAAGGATCCGGTAAGTTCATCGCCGCTGCTTTCCGTAATGCAGAAGTGACAGAGTCTGTAAGAGACCTCCTCTTTAACAGAGATGGACTGATGCTCGGTATCTGTAACGGATTCCAGGCTCTCATGAAACTTGGACTTCTCCCGTACGGAGATATCCTGCCGCTCGAGCATGATGGTCCGACACTGACATTTAACCGTATCGGCCGACACCAGAGCGCATATGTTTCCACGAAGATCGTGTCCAACAACTCTCCGTGGCTCAGCTTCACAAGCGAAGGCGACACCTATGAGATCGCGATCTCCCATGGTGAAGGCCGCTTCTGCGGATCCGAAGCGCTTCTTAAGGAACTCTTCGCTAAGGGTCAGGTCGCTACCCAGTATGTCGATGCAGAAGGCAATCCGACCATGGATACCGCTTTTAACCCGAACGGCAGTATGTGCGCGATCGAAGGTATCATCTCCCCGAACGGGCGTATCCTCGGTAAGATGGGCCACAGCGAACGTATGGGTAACGGCATCGCCAAGAATATCCCGGGCGAAAAGGATCAGAAGATCTTCGAAGCCGGCGTGCGGTACTTTATCGGATGATGAATAAGCAGCAGGTCCTGTCCATACTCGAGGAGTACGGCCTTCAAGCAAAGAAGAGCCTGGGGCAGAATTTTCTGTGTAACGAAGACGTGATCGGGGATATCCTCGATCTGGCAGAACTTAGAAACGATGTGACATGCCTTGAGATCGGTCCCGGTCTCGGGGCATTGTCAGAAGAAGCGGTACTTCGGGCAGGAAATTATCTTGCGGTCGAGATCGACACGCGGTTTGAAAAGCGCCTTTCCGAAGTGATCCGAAACCACGGGGGACAGATCGTCTTTAAGGACTATCTGGCCTTTGGAAAAGAAGATCTTCCGGATCCGTCCTTTACACCGGATGTGATCCTGTCGAATCTTCCTTACTATGTAATGACACCGATCATGATCAAGGTCATGAAGGATTTTCCTTCTACAAGAAGGATGGTCTTCATGGTGGAGGAGGATGCTCTCGAGCGGATCTTCGCAAAACCGAAAACAAAGCAGTACGGGCCGCTTTCGGTCCTTACGGATCTTTTCGGGAAGAAGGAAAAGTGCCTTAATGTGGATGGCGGAAGCTTCTATCCGGCACCGAATACAGTATCTTCCGTGATCCGGATCGAAAAGGGATCGGAAGAGCCTTTCGATCCTGAGATCATCGGCTTTGTAGAATGTGCATTTTCGCTAAGGAGAAAGACACTGGTCAACAGTCTTTCGTCCGGCGGGAAATACAGTAAAGAAAGCATCGTCTCGGCGCTTTCTGCTATCGGGCGAAAAGAAACGGTGCGAAGCGAGGAGCTTCAGCCGAAGGAGTTTTTAGACCTTTACGAGACCCTTCAGGGGAAGAAAGGATGAGAAAATATGGCATATGAGCGTTTATCGGATTCGCTTTTCGAGAAGTATTCGTCATCTTCGGGCGAAAAGGGAAAAGTGAAGTCGAAGAAAACGGGCAAAAAGGATAAGCCGGTACTCGCGGAGTATTTTCAGCTCCCGAGAGATAATGATCCGAAGCCGAAAAAGAAGAAGGCGGGGAAGGAGAATTACCCGCAGACGCTTATGGTGCGGCTGGCCGGCATGAATTACCGTTTCCAGGTGGATTCCGATGAGGAAAAAGCGAAGACGCTCTACTGCGCCAAGGTCGCGAACGATCTTCTGACAGAAACTCTCAACGACAATCCCATGATCCCGACTAATCAGGCATTGATCCTGGCTTATATGGAGGCCTGTTTCCGCTGGCAGAGCGCGCTGCATCAGGCCGAAGAAGAGAAGCCGAAGGAAGATCCGCTCCTTCCTCTCGAGCAGTACTGTAAAGAGAATAACATTCCGAAGGAGATACTATGAGAAAACCGGAACTTCTGGCCCCCGCGGGCTCCATGACAATGCTCCGTGCCGCGGTCGATGCCGGGGCGGATGCGGTCTATCTCGGGCTTCAGCAGTATAATGCCCGTATCCATGCGGACAATTTCTCGCTCGAGACGCTCCGCGAAGCGCTGGACTATGCCCATCTTCGCAATTCGAAGGTATATATCACACTGAATACGCTGATCGATGACGAAGAGATGATGGACGCCGTCGAACTCGCCCTGAATGCCTATATGCAGGGTGCAGATGCATTTCTGGTCCAGGATAAGGGACTGGCTAGCTATCTTGCAAACTATCTTCCGCAGATCCCGATACACGCAAGTACCCAGATGAACGTCTTTTCCGGATCTTCTGTATCGGAGATGAAGGACCTCAGGATGGATCGTGTCGTGCTTCCGAGAGAACTCTCGATCGACGAGATCCGCTCCCGTGCAAAAGCATTCCACGAGAAAAATATCGAGGTCGAGGTCTTCGTCCATGGCGCGATGTGTGTTTGCTACTCCGGCCTTTGCCTTTTCAGCAGCATGAATAAGTCGGGTTCACGTTCCGGAAACCGCGGATCCTGCGCACAGCCGTGCCGTCAGAGTTACCAGATCTTCGAGGGAAACCGCGAAGTGGCGGTCTCCGGCAAACCGATCCGCTCGGGGAAACTGCTTTCTCCAAAGGATCAGTCCGCTCTTCCATTCCTTTCCGAACTTATGGAGATCGGTGTCGATTCCCTGAAGATCGAAGGCCGTATGCGTGACGAACAGTACGTGACAGCCGTCGTTTCCGCTTACAGGAAGATGATCGATGCGATCTATGAAAAGCGTGATTCCGAAGAGATCAGAAAAGAAATCATGAACGATCTTCTTATTACTTTTAACCGCGGAGGCTCTTTTACGACGCAATATATGCAGGGGAAGAAGGGTCCGGATTATCTGTCCGGTGAATATGTCGGAAAGTTCGGCCTTTACTGGGGTGAGATCACTTCCGTTAATGCCAAGGCAGGAACTATCGATGTGAGGTCTTTTCTTCCGGATCCGCCCCAGAAGGGCGACTTCCTTTCGATCCGCGATAAGGAAGAAGAGGTCGCGAGTTTCCCGGTTGGTAAGATCGATGTCGAGCGCGATTCTTCTTCGGTAAAAGGACTGCATCCGGACGCGATCAGCAAGCTTTCGCGCGGCATGAAGGTCTACCGGATGAGTAAGAAGATCGAAGTCCCAAGAGATATGACCCGGAAGACGCCGGTTTGCGGTTCTTTCCGAAAGACAGAAGATGGGTATGAACTGTTCGTAGAAGTAAAAGAAGGTGCGTTTAAGGGCGTGTCCGCATCCTGTAAGGTAGAAGAGACCGATCTTTCCGACATCGAACCGCTTTCCTGGGATCGGGCAAAAGAACAGCTCCAGAAGACAGGTCAGACACCGTTTTCCTTTGAAAAACTGAAGATGGACGGTGAATTTCCGATCAGGCTTTGTATCTCACAAATCAATGCGATGAGAAGAGATGTGATGGCATTTCTGGCGGAGAATCTTCTGGATAAGCAGACAGAGGGAAGATCCTGCTCCTTTGCTTCCGGGGAAGATGAGGAAGCTTTCCTTCCCAAACCGGAGAAAGCACATATCATCATTGCGGATTATCTCGATATGAGAAGGATCACGGGCGGATATGCCTGCGGTGCGGATCTTTATGTATTCTCGGCGCTTCAGATCGGTCTGAGCGGACGGATCCGCTATATTGACGAACTCTTAAATGAAGAACCGGATGCGATGATCGCTCTCCGGCTTCCGGGCGCTTATAAGGACGATGTGGAAAGCTCGATCAGAAAAGCCTACGATCTTGTCTCTTCCCATGCCGGTTCGCATTTTATCGGATTCTTCGGAACGGCACCCTTAGAAAACACCGCAGGACTTACTGCAGGGGCAAATATCTATAACCATTTCACATACCGCTATGAGGCAGGTAGAAAGATTCCGTATCTGTATCTTTCTTACGAACTCAATAACGATCAGGTCAAAAAACTCGCGCTCTCGATCAAAGGCGATGCTTCTGGAAGCTATATGGCGCTTCACCGCTACGGACCGATCGAGTGGATGCAGTCGGAGTTTTGTCCTTTAGGCCGTCACCAGGTACACTGTACGGTCTGCAGGGATCATCCGGAAGTCTCCCTTGGTGAGAAGACGTCAGAGAAGAGCGATTCCTATCACGACGACCGCGTGGATATCGTATGTTATCCGGGGTACTGTAGGGCGGATCTTTTCGGAAATGCGAGAAATATCATCTCGGGAGAAACGGTCAGTGAGGTGCTCGCTATGGGCATTTCCACCGCATCGGTCGCTCGTTTCATGAACGAGGATCAGGAAGAAAGAAGAATGGTCATTGATTCTCTTTATCCAGAGGATCAGGATATTGATGAAGGAGAAGACTGGTATGAGTTCTGAGATCTATGTCGAAAAAATCACGGAAGACGCGATCCTGCCTTCGTACGCGCATGACGGCGATGCGGGCATGGATCTCTACAGCACGGAAGATGTACTTCTTGCGCCGGGGGAAACAAAGCTGATCCACACGGGATTGAAGTTTGCCATTCCGGCGGGATATGAAGTGCAGATCCGTCCGAGAAGCGGACTTTCCCTCAATACGCCCCTTCGCATTCCGAATGCGCCGGGGACGATCGACAGCGGCTATAGAGGTGAGATCTGTATCATACTGGAAAACACCTCTCCGGAAAGCTATGCGGATGCACCGGTACTTTTCGCGACGGATAAGGGAAATAAAAAAGGCCCGTATCAGATCAAAAAAGGTGACCGTATCGCGCAGATGGTCTTTGCGAGATATGAGACCGCGGAACTGGTTATGACATCGAGCGTTGATACTATCGGTATAGACCGTAAAGGCGGTTTTGGTTCGACCGGAGTATGATTCTTGTGGTAAAATATTCTAATTCTGAAGAAAGACGGGATAGAGCATGCTGAATTTCTACATTTCGGAAAATGTAAAAACGAAAACCGACAGGACAGTCAGTAAGATCCGAAAAACAGATTCGATCTGTGATGATAGCTGGATCAATCTTATCGCGCCTTCTGATGAGGAGATAGCTGAACTTGTTGAAAAACTGGATGTTCCGGAAGAGTTTCTCCGCAGTCCGCTGGATGATGAGGAGAGACCGCGTATCGATACGGATGAGGATACCGATTCTCTTCTGATGATCGTTGACATCCCGCTGGTACAGGATAATGGGCGCCCGGATCTTCTGGAGACTGTTCCGCTCGGTATCATCATTAAAAAGAGACAGATCATTACGGTTTCTCTTCGTGAAGTGAAGATCCTGAATGCTTTTGCGGAAAACCAGGTGAAGGATTGCAAAGTCGGGTACAGAAACCGTTTCGCGATCCAGATCATGTACGCAGCGGCAGGTGAGTTCCTGCGCCTTCTCCGTCAGGTCGATAAGAGCATCGAGTCCTCGGAAAAAGAACTGGCGAAGATCACGACGAATAAGGAGCTTTACCGGCTTCTTGACCTGTCGAAGACGCTGGTCTATTTTTCGACATCTCTGAAGTCAGATGAAGCTGTCCTTGAGAAACTGAATCATGGACCGACGACGATCCGCACATACGAGGAGGATGAAGAACTCCTCGATGACGTCATCATCGAGTTCAAACAGGCAATGGAGATGGCGGATATCTATATGTCCGTTGTCAGCCATACGCTGGATGCGTATGCATCGATCATCAATAATAATATGAACGACATCATGAAGATCATGGCGGCGGCAACGATCGCGCTGTCTGTGCCGACCATCATCTCCAGCTTTTTCGGCCAGAATTGCGTTATGCCTTGGGATGCGGGCTTTTCTTCCCATCCGGTCCCGTTCTTCGTGCTGCTGGCGTCAGGGATCTTCTCGATCGGCGTTGCGATCGTGATCCTCCGAAAGCACCGGATGTTGTAAGAGGTCATCTATGGGTCAAGGTTTAACCAAACGTGAAGGAACCAGATTCTCGCTGTCCAGACTGATCGTCCGGATGGCGCTTGTTTTGAGCGTTCTGGCTATCGTCGTCGTTGCGATCATCGTGCTTACCACGTCCACGGCCAACAGTCTGATGAGTATTGAAAAGAAGGAGCTTCCGAATATCCCGTCGAACGTTCTTCCTTCGTATTCCGCGACGAGTTTTACTTCCGCGGACGACCAGACGATCCTTTCCGGATGGTTCTTCAAGACCGATGATCCGATCAGTACGATCATCCTCGTTCATGATATCCAGTCCAACCGTCTCCCGTATAACGTGGAGATGGTGCAGATGATCGAAGATTTTCTGAACATGCACTTCAACGTGTTTCTTTTTGACCAGAGGCATTCGGGCGAAAGCGAAGGCGCGATCTGCGGCTTCGGCTATCTTGAGTGGCAGGATGTGCTCGGTGCGATCAAGCACGTAAAGAAGATCTCCGTCACGACAGATGTTATTCTCTATGGCATCGGCGCCGGCTGCAGTTCCTGCCTTCTTGCGATCGATAAGCTTCCGCCTTCTTCGGATATTGAAGTGCTCGAGAACTATAGTCAGAAGATCGCTGACCTTGGCTTTGACCAGCATTATATCGCCGGCATCATCCTCGATTCGCCCGCGAAAAACTCCGATGACTATATCACGCCTTTCGTCGTAAAAAAATCCAGTTTCGCGTTTATCACGAAGCACTTCGTTCCGTACGCGATCAGGGTTTCTTCCGGTGAATCTTCCAGCGTCAATCTGGCCACCCAGATCTCCCGTCTTCCGATCCCGGTATGTATCATCTACGGCGGCCGTGATACTTTCGTCGGCTCCGACAAGATCGGACAGATCGTGGAGGAGAGAAAGAGACTGAATCCGAACACCACGATGGCAACAATGATCGCCGGCGCGGGATATGTGGAATCTTACATGATCGACCCGACAGGTTACCGTGAGACTTTACGAGAGTTCCTCGGCACCTACTTTAAGTAAGAGGCAGTAAATGAGTGTGTTGACTTTAGGAATTGAATCATCCTGCGACGAGACCGCATGTGCCGTCATTGAAGCCGGTCGTGTGGTTAAAGCCAGCATGATCGCGTCCCAGGCGGATCTGCACAGCCAGTACGGCGGTGTCGTTCCTGAGATCGCATCCCGCATGCATGTGGAGGCGATCGTTCCTGTCATCTCCGAGACCATGAAACAGGCGGGTGTCACCTATGACGATATCGATGCTGTCTGTGTCACCAAGGGCCCGGGGCTTGTCGGCGCGCTGCTCGTCGGTGTTTCAGCGGCTAAAGCACTGTGTGAAGTAAAGAAGATCCCTCTTGTCGGCGTCAATCACATGGCCGGCCACATCGCTGCCAATTACCTTACAGATATTTCCTGGGAACCGCCGTTCCTGTGTCTTGTCGTATCCGGCGGTCACAGTGAGATCCTGCTCGTGAAGGATTATTCCGAGATGGAATGCATATGCAGTACCAGAGACGATGCGGCGGGAGAGGCCTTCGACAAGATCGCCCGTGTCATCGGACTCGGTTATCCGGGCGGACCGAAGCTCGATAAAGCAAGTAAAACAGGAGATCCGAAAGCCTATACTTTCCCGTCTCCGAAGATCACGGATTCCCTGGACTTTTCTTTCAGCGGGATCAAGACCGCGGCATTAAATACCATCAACCAGGTCCGTCAGGGCGGGGGAGATGTGAAGATCGATGACTTTGCCGCATCTTATCAGGATGCGATCTGTTCGATCCTCTGCGACCGGCTCGATCAGGCGGTCAAACTCACTGGTATGAAGAAGATCTGCCTGGCGGGCGGTGTATCCGCAAACTCCTGCCTTCGCGCGAAGGTGGAAGCTCTGGCGAAGAAAAGAAAGTGCGAACTTTGTCTTCCGAAGATGGCGTACTGTACCGACAACGCCGCCATGATCGCTTCAGCGGGCTACTATGACTATATTTCAGGTGTCCGTGATGAACTGGACATGAATGCATATCCTTCACTGGAATTAGGAGGAAACTATGGCAATTAAGAAAGGAATAAAGGTCATCGCGGAAAACCGCAAGGCCTTCCACGACTATTTTATTGAAGAAAAATTCGAGGCGGGCATCGTTCTTTCCGGTACGGAGGTCAAGTCACTTCGTGCCGGAAAAGTTAACCTTAAGGACAGCTATGTGCAGGTCAAAGAAGGGGAGATCTTCCTCGTCGGTGTGCATATCAGTCCCTATGAGCAGGGCAACCGCTTTAACCTCGATCCGATGCGTACCAGGAAGCTTCTGATGCATAAGGGCGAGATCATAAGGCTTTTTTCCATCGTCAAGCAGGACGGACTTACGATCGTTCCGACGAAGTGTTATTTCAAGGACGGTAAAGTGAAGTTTGAGATCGGTCTGGCAAGAGGTAAAAAGAACTTCGATAAGCGCGATTCTGCTGCCGAAAAGACCGCAAAGCGCGATATCGACCGCGCCATGAAAAGCCAGAAGAACAGCGCGCAGTACTGATGCGGAAAAAGGAAGACCCGAAAGGGTCTTTTCAATTTTGAAGAATAGTCACTAATATTTTTGAGATGTTCGGATTTGTGGTATACTTGACATGTAATTTTGTTAGGGGACGTTCGGTATGAGCTTGAAGCAGGAAAAACAGAAGAAGGCTTTTCATCCTTTGTATTTTCTATTTACGTTCATCATGTGGATTCTGGTCATCGGATGGCTTGCCGTGATATTCTCGCTGTCCGCGGAGTCGGCGGAAGTTTCCTCCATGCGTTCTTTAGATCTGGTCAGAAGGATTACGGATAATCTCCATATTTATGTGACGGAAGTTTTTGTCCGTAACTGTGCGCATATCTTCGAGTTCACGATCCTTTCCACACTGGCCTATATCGCTATGTTTGCGACCAATCATGTACAGTCCGGAGAGATCCCGCCGGCGAGTTCCTATCTCGATAAGCTGAAGAATGATAACGAAGTGTATATCGCTGTTGCTCTCTGGATCACGGCTCTTTCCGCCGCCGCCGATGAGTATCACCAGATCTTCGTACAGGGACGTTCCGCCAGCCTTCTGGATGTTTTCCTCGACCTGTCCGGCGCCTTTGTGCTGATGATGATCATACGAATCGTCGTTTCGATCCATGTTTATGTAAAGAATAAAAAGCAGATCACGCTTAACGTGGTCTCTTCCGATCCACATATTGAGGAGATGTGATAAATGGGTATTTTTGATCGCCGAAGAGAAAGAGATAATGAGAAGATGGATTCGCCATTGTGGCAGAAGGCCTATATTCCATCGTATTCTTTTATCACAGATGATCAAGGGGCTCCATCTGCTGCTTTTGCCTTGAGTGAAGGAATCGCGACTCGACTTCTTAAGAAGCCGCGCGAGTTCTATGAGGAAACGGACCGGTTCACGCTTATCCTGATCTCCGCTACGGAAAATAAGATCATAGGCTATATTCCGTATGAGAAAGCACTGAAGACCGCTGAAAAATTCCAGATCGATGAGACCCGTGACGAGATCCTCATCCGTCCGCTTTCGTATACTGATCTTCAGGAGTTCCTTGCAGCGAAGTGATCTGTCCGTATTTGGCAGAAGCGTCTGCCTGTCTATACGCTGAGTAAATATCGATCTAATGAAAAAGAGGCTGCCTTGTGAGACAGCCCCTTTCATCAGTTCTTAAGTTATTGATAAAGATTATGGTGTGATAGTTGTCTTGCCCATATAGTCGCTGTCGACTACGCAGATGTAAGACTTACCGGCATTTACATCGATCTCTTTTCCTGTGCTGTCGAAGCACTTGATCTGATCGTTCGGAGTCGGCTTGGTCCATGTGATCGGCTCAGCCTTTCCGTAAGAGATGTAGTAGCCTGTGCCGCCTTCTTCAAGGTGAATGTCCTTATGACGCTCTTTGGAGCTGTCGTTCGGACGCGGGTTGATCGGGCAGTAAAGAACGAATACGTTAGTGAAGTGGATCTGCACATCGTTATTGCAGTCTTCCTGCGGCTTACCATTGTACTGGCTTTTGTAGTAGACCTTCTCGTCCTTATTATATGTGAACAGAGCATCATCGTTGGTGCTGGAGAAATATACGTTGATCTCGGAGCACGGCTGGCTGTCAGATGCCATAGCTGCGGAACCGGATTCAACGAACTTGAACATATCCGGCATTTCACCCTTGATGTCGATCTTGTAGTAGTCGATGGCCTTCATGAGGAAGTCGCCGCGGGATACACCGCAGTGCTCGATACCACCACGATGATTCGGTTCGTTCATCCACTCACGGTCACGCCAGCAGAAGCAGTTACCTGTAACTTCGGCCGGATCATGGCCTCTTCTGGAGTCATAGATATTGTTGTTGATGTCGATCCAGTCAATGTTGTTCTTTCTTACATGACTCGGAACGGCAGTTTCGTCGGAACCCCAGCAGATGAATATGGCACCGGTACCGGCGGCCATATCTGCTGCTCCTACACGTCCGCTTCGGATAGAACCAAGGAGCGGGATACGGGCAACATCCGGGAATACGCAGAGAAGTCTTGTCTGACCACCTTCGGTCTCATACTCAAAGATGACGGAGGCTTCGCTGGTACCACGGGAAGGGTTAGCGACCTGACAATTGTTGATGGTGATCGCTGCACCACGCTTGCCTACGTTGGCGGCATCCATTTCCTCAAGTCCCGTCAGAGGGTTTTTGGCGAATTCCGAAGGGGCTGCTAATGTTGTCTCAGAAGTAGTCGGAGCAGAAGTTGAAGCTTCGGTTTCACTAGAAGCTTCTGTTGATTCGGAAGTCCACCATGTTTCATAGCTTTCAGATTCTGATTCTTTTTTACCGCATGCCGTAAGTGAAGACGTCATCATGAGGATGGCGATAGAAACGGCACTCAGTTTGGTGAATAGCTTTTTCATTTGCTCTCTCCTTTTTGAAATTTGTGTATATTTTAACATAACAATGCGAAAATTCCCCATGTCATTGAAATGTAACACAAAATCGGGTAATATGTTTCAAGTGTAAAGAAAGGGATCAATATGTCTGTAAATACTAACGATAACCGTTCATACAGCGATTCTTCAGAAAAGCCGAAGAAGTCTACAGGAAAACTTGTTATCAAGATTCTTTGTTATGTTCTTTGCGCTGTTTTGGGCCTTGGTACGGGCGTTTCGCTATATGTATATAAGCTGATGGGCGCTGTCGGATTTGTAAATACGCCTTTTGTCAGCAAAGAAAAGTACGAGACGATCGAATTTGACGATCTCGATAATATCGATCTGGATGATGGTGATGTTGCGTCTTCCTGGAAGGATGGCGGTCATACGCGCGTTTATGTCAATCCGAAATATCCGATCAAGAAAGTGGCACAGAAGGACAGTAAAGTCGAGAATATCCTTGTTTTCGGTATCGACTCAAGAGGAACAGATGATGTGACCTGCCGTGCCGATGCGATCCTGGTCGTCTCCATCGATCACAGAACTGATGCCGTGAAGATGATCTCCCTGATGAGAGATACCGGCGTAAAGATCGAAGGCAGATCCTCCACGGATAAGCTTACGCACTCTTATGCTTACGGCGGTGTTGGTCTTCTGATCAACACCATCAACGATAACTTTGGCCTGGATATCCAGCGTTTCGTTATGCTCGACTTCGGAAGTTCTTCGAACCTTATCGATATGGTCGGAGGCATCGAGATCGATGTTACGCCGGGTGAGGTAAAGTATGCCAACCACAATATTCAGGAAGAAAGTGAGCTTCTCGGAAGAGATGTTCCGCTTCTGACCCATGGCGGTGTACAGACGCTGGATGGCGTGCAGGCGACTTCCTGGGCCCGTATCCGTTATCTGGACTCTGATTATGTCCGCTCCGGCCGTCAGAGAACGCTTGCTATCGCTTTGATGAATAAGGTGGCATCTTACGGAAGACTTGAACAGACAGCGCTTCTGGAGGACTCGGCCGGAATGTTCGAGACCAACATGAATGCGATGGATATGATGCGTGTAGCGATCTCCGCTATGGAGGTCTTAGGAAATGTTCGTGAATACCGTGCCCCGAGCGACGGTATGTTCAGAGTACAGGAAAACCCGTGGATGATGATCGTAGACTGGGATGCCCAGCTTAAGGATCTCCACAGGTTCATCTGGGAGGAATCGTAAAAATGAGTAAGACTTCATCTGCAGTGGTTTGTGAAACCAATCAGATCCAAGGACAAAATCAGGAAAATGTATTCTTCCACAGCCTTTACCGCGTTCCGGAAGAGTTTACATCTTCATATGTCCGTTCCGCCAGATCTACGGCACCGATCCAGATCTGTGCATGTTTCTCGGCCCAGGGCGAAGATACCCTTGCGGCCATGACGCTCCAGTCTGTTCTTTCCAAGATGCAGGAGATCACTGCGCAGACACAGCTGATGAGCGTTCTCGACTATGAGAGCTTTACCAATCAGGTCGTGACCGTGCTGAATAACACGGTCTGCCAGGAATCCGTCAAGAACAACGGCGCGAACCTCCGTGTGTCCATGTCCATGGTCATTATCGAAGGGGATACGCTCCGTGTCTTAAATATCGGTAATACACATGTTTGGCTTTTCCGTGACGGCAAGCTGATCTCTCTTACTGAAAATCAGACGGTCGCTCACCGTTATGTGCAGATGGGCGCCATTACGAAGGAAGCCGAATATACGCACGAAGGAAGAAATGAACTGACCCAGTACCTCGGACGTTTCGCCCAGGACGGGGAAGTGATCCCGGATAAGAAAGTACACCTGAAGCTCAAAGACGGGGACGAGATCGTCATGCTCGGTACCGGTCTTGACCAGTGTGTGCCGATCCAGAAGCTCGGTACCGTGATCGCACGTCCGACGCAGCCTGAAACAAAAGCATCGGAGATCATCTCTTTTGCTATGGACAATCAGGTCAAGTTCGGTCTTACCGCACTTGTTATCCGTATTGAGAGCACGCTGCTCCTGCCGGGTGATGCGAAGATCGAGGAAGCTGCTGTTACGAATGATCTTTCCGTAGCACCGCGCCCGGTCGTTCCGGAAGTGCCTGTTTCTGCACCTTCTCCGGCCGTATCTGCGGAAGATGCACCTACGATCCAATCCGAAGAACTCCGATATCAGATGAACCAGGCGATGACTAATATTGTGCCGCCGGTCGGGGATGAAAACGAGGAAGACGAGTTTGAGGATGAAGACGACGATCTCGAAGTCGCTTACGCACCGAAGAAGAAAAAAGAGAAGTCCGATAAGAAAAAGAAGAAGGGCTTAAAGACCTTCCTGATCGGTCTTGCGATCTTTGTTGTCGCTGCGATCCTGGGTTATGTGGCGATGTACATCCTCTTTAATGCAGGACATTGGACAGGTAACTTAAAGCCGATCAAGACCTCGGAAGCGACCTCTGAATTCAACGACGAGAACGCAGGTCAGGTCGTATATGCGCTTTACGATGATACTGCACTTTATGTAGAAGAGTCTCTCGACAGCCAGGCGATCGATACTCTCGCTCGCGGTGAAGCTGTGACGCTTCTTGCTTCCAACGACAGTTTTGCGAAGGTAAAGAAAGAGAACGGCCTGATGGGTTATGTTCCGCTCGAGATGATCTCTACCGAAGATCCGACGATCAACGATACACATCCGACGGAATTCTACGATCCGACACCGGTCCCGACGACAACAGCAGCTCCGACGGAAGCTACAGATGAACCGAGTGAGTCTACTGAAGCAGTGACGACTCCGGAAGAAACGACAGAGACGACTCCTGAAGATACCACAGAATCCACAACGGAATCCGTGGAGACGACACCTTCTGAGTCGACAGCGGATACTACACCTTCGGAGACGCCAGCGGAGACGACCCCTTCGGAAACCAGCGCGACTCCGCCTTCTGAAAGCACGACACCGGCATCTTCGTCCGAGAGTTCTGCTGAAAGTGCATCCGAAGTTACAAGTGAAGCCCAGACTGCTCCGGAAGAGACACCGATCAGTTCGGCTGAACCTGCAGAAAACGCAAATACGACGCCTTCCGAAGGTGCTTCGGAGCCGGCGCCGCAGGCTTGATTTTTCGTTTACAGGTGATTTGATCAGTTCAGTTCCAGCTTCGACATTTCCTCGATCTTGAATTCAGACGACAGGGGAAGTTCTACATCGCCCTTTTTCAGTACGGAACGGTAAAATCCCAGGACCATGTCCACGGAAAGATAACCGGATCTTCCGTCTGCGACAGGAGATGTGCCTGTCGTGATCGCGTTATGCAGATCACAGTAAATGCCGTAATGCGGATTTTTTGCTACAGAGATGAGATAGGAAATACCGACGTTCTTGATGTATCTGCGCAGATAACGGAACGCCAGGTTCTTGCCTTTTTCCGTAGTGATGGAATAGGAAGGCTTGCCTTTCCGAAGAGCGATACGGATCGCGGCTTTTTCCGCATTGATAAAGAATGAGGCCTCGTGATCCTTGGGGAAAGTGGCCGTTGTGCCTTCCACCTGGCAGAGTGCACCATTAGAGAAGGTGAACACGCCCATGGCTGTATCTTCGGCTTCCATATCGCGGAAACGGCGGGAAAGCATTCCATCGACCTTTACGGCTTCGGCATTCATGAGATAGCACATCAGATCGAGCGCATGGACCGTCTGGTTCATGAGTGCGCCGCCGTCACTTTTCCATGTGCCGCGCCATGCCGCCTGCTTATAGTAGTCGTTATCGTGTCCCCAGCGGACGATGACGGAACCGTGACCGACCTTACCGAACACACCATTGACCATGTCCTCATGAAGAAGAGACACGATCGGGAAGTAGCGGTAGATATGACCCATGGCGATCTTAAGTCCCAGACTGGAAGAAAGCTCATACAGCTCGCGGGAGGACTTGTTGCTCATGGTCATGGGCTTTTCCAGAAGGATATTGCAGCCGGCCGTAAGACAATCCTTCGCGATCTCGTAGTGAAGTCCGGAAGGAACCGTGATCGCAACGATATCCGGATGGATATCCTTGAGCATTTCCTTGTAGTCGATATATGTTTTCAGGGAACTTTTCAGTTCCGAGATCTTCTTGATCTTCTTTTTGCACGCATTCAGAAGGTTATTCGGGGCGTCCGGATTATTATCCACAAGTGCCGAAAGACAAAGACGGTCTGAAAGTTTGGCGACGGCGCGGATGTGCTTTTCGCTGACTCTTCCGCATCCGATGATGGCGACCTTTAGCTTGATGGGTTGTTCTGCTTGTTCAGGCATAAATTCCCCTTCCTTCCTGATGGTATATCGATATTCTAACATAACGGGAAGAGAAACCAACATAAAATGGTACAATATCAATAGAATGAAAACGAAGGGGGACGACATATATGAATATGCTGGAACTGATCGAAAAGAAACGTGACGGGAAGGCCCTTGCCAAAGATGAGATCGAATTCTTTGTTTCTGGGGTCACCGATAAGACGATCCCGGACTACCAGATCTCTTCCTTTCTTATGGCCGTCCTTTTTCAGGGAATGACGGATCAGGAGACGGCAGATCTTACGATCAGTATGTCCCGCTCCGGTAAGATCTGCGATCTTTCGGATATTCCCGGTATTAAGGTGGATAAGCATAGTACAGGCGGTGTCGGCGATAAAGTCACGCCGATCCTTCTGCCGATCGTCTCTTCATTCGGGATCCCCTGTGTCAAGCTCTCCGGAAGGGGACTGGGCTTTACGGGCGGTACCATCGATAAGTTTGAGTCCATAGAAGGTTTCTGCACATCCGTTTCTCCTTCGGAATTTAAGGAAAAGATCGAAAAGTGCGGTATGCTCCTCGGCGGACAGACATCTGATCTTGCGCCCTGTGATAAGTATCTCTATGCACTTCGTGATGTAACAGGTACGGTACCTTCGATCCCCCTGATCGCCTCAAGCATTATGAGTAAGAAGATCGCCGGCGGAGCGGACGCCATCGTACTCGATATCACCTGCGGAAGCGGTGCTTTCATGAAAGATCTTGATTCGGCAAGAGAGCTGAGCCGGCAGATGATCTCCATCGGAAAGCTTTCCGGGAAACCGGTCACATGTGTTCTTTCTTCGATGCAGCAGCCTCTCGGCGAGATGGTCGGAAACATCCTGGAGATGCAGGAAGTCGTGAATGTCCTTTCCGGAAGAGGAAAAGAAGATGTCCTGAAAGTCGTTCTTACCATGGCATCCGAGATGCTCCGCTTCACAGATGTGGGCAAGGATAAGGACCGGAAGACTCTGATGGCCATGTGTAAGGAGAAGATCGATTCCGGTAAAGCCTTTGAAAAGTTCGGAGAACTCATCCTCTCGCAGGGCGGAATTCTCAATTCTGACGGAACTCCGGTCTTCTCGGACCAGCCGTTTGAGGTCATGACGGTATTTGCTGAAAAGGACGGTTATGTCTCTTCCTGTGATGCTCTTTCGGTGGGAGAGGCTTCGTGCCTTCTGGGTGCCGGAAGAATGGAAAAGGATGACGTGATCGATATGGGCGCGGGGATCCGCCTCCATAAGAAGATCGGCGACAAGGTCAAGCGGGGAGAGGAACTTTTCACGCTGTATACGGGTTCAAAAGACCCGGTCGGAGATGATCGCATCGACGAAGCGCTTTTCCGCATGCAGAATGCGTACGAGATCTCGGATACGCCTGTTGATGCGCCCGAGGAGATATTCGACATACTTAATCCGTAACGGTTGCACGTGCGGAAAATGATTGTTATAATGCTAAAAGAACGAATGTTCAGATTTTGAGAAAGGGGCAGTGTATGGTCATTCTGGGAATCGATCCGGGCTATGCGATCACGGGATATGGGGTGATCTCTTACGAGAAGAACCATTTCACCGTTTTAGATTACGGCGCCATCACGACCAAAGCACATACTCCTTTCGAACAGAGGCTTCTGACGCTGCATCAGCAGATGGATGCTCTAATGGAGAGATTTCATCCGGACGTCATGGCGATCGAGGAGCTTTTCTTCCAGAAGAATACGACTACGGCGATCGGTACGGCGCAGGCCAGAGGTGTAGAGATACTTGCCGCGGCCGAGGCCAATGTTCCAGTCTACGAATATACGCCGATGCAGATCAAGCAGGCGGTCACAGGCTACGGACGCGCCGATAAGAATCAGGTCTCCCAGATGGTGAAGATGCTTCTGAATCTTGAGAAACTTCCGAAGCCCGATGACGTGACGGACGCTCTGGCGATCGCAATCTGTCAGGCACATACAGGCATCAATTCCGCATTTGCCGCGGTGGCCGGTTATCAGTACGGCCGATATGGAAAAAAGGAGTGGGATATCTAAATGTACGCATACATCAAAGGGTCTTTCGTCTCGGCCAGAGGTGAGAATATCGTTATCGAGAATAACGGCATAGGATATAAGATCTATATGCCGCTGATGCTGCAGGGCAGGATCGGACATATCGGAGAGGAAGTCTGCGTATATACGTACCACTACGTTAGAGAGGATATCATCGCACTTTACGGATTCCCGGAGCCGGAAGATCAGGATATGTTTGAGCTTCTTCTTACAGTCAGCGGGATCGGCCCAAAGAGTGCCATTGCGATCGTGGAAGTGCTTCGTCCTTCGGAACTGGCTGTTGCCGTGATCACAGGAGATATCAAGACACTCTGCACGGTGAAGGGCCTGGGCAAGAAATCCGCTGAGAGGATCGTCCTTGAACTGAAGGATAAGCTTAAAGGATTTGATATGGCTTCTGTTGACAAACAGAGCGATGTCGTATCGATCGTTCCGGAAGCGGGCATGTCTGAACTGGAGGACTGCGTATCCGCTCTCGTCGTGCTCGGATATCCTGCTGCGGATGCGAATAAAGCGGCCCGTAAGGTATATGAAGAAGGCGCAAGTGTGGAGCATATGATCCGAAATGCGCTTAGGATCCTTGCAAAATAAGATAAGGTGATCCCGGAATATCGGGATCAGGGAGATGAATATATATGGACTATACGGAATTTGATCATGATGATCGTATGATCGCGAGGGAAAGACTTCCCGAGGATCGTGACGAAAAAGGGCTTCGGCCGCTGACCTGGGCGGATTATTCCGGCCAGAAACAGGTGACCGATAACCTCAAGATCTTCATTGAGGCGGCGATGCGTCGAGGTGAGTCTTTAGATCACTGCCTTCTTTATGGTCCGCCGGGTCTGGGTAAGACGACACTGGCCGGCATCATTGCTAACGAGATGGGCGTGAATCTCCGTATCACGACGGGTCCTGCTATCGAGAAGGCCGGCGATCTTGCGGCACTTCTTACGAGCCTTCAGGAGAGGGAAGTCCTCTTTATCGACGAGATCCACCGTCTAAACAGAAGTGTGGAAGAAGTTCTATATCCTGCGATGGAGGATTTTGCCCTCGATATTATGATCGGTAAAGGTCCATCCGCCAGATCCATCCGTCTCGATCTTCCGAGATTTACCCTGATCGGTGCCACGACCCGTGCCGGTATGCTTTCGGCCCCGCTTCGTGACCGTTTCGGTATGGTACATCGTCTGGAACTATATAAACCTGAAGAATTGAAGGTCATTCTCAAGCGTGATGCCGGTATCCTGAATATCGGGATCGATGAGGAAGGACTGGACTGCCTGGCCAGAAGATCCCGCGGTACCCCGCGTATCGCGATCCGTCTTTTGAAGCGTCTTCGCGACTATGCCGAGGTCCGTGGCAGCGGCATCATTAATAAAGAGATCGCCGAGTTCGGTCTCGATCAGCTGTCGATCGATGCGATGGGCCTTGATTCCACCGACCGCCGCATCATGAGCACCATAGCCGAGAAGTTCTTAGGAGGACCAGTCGGCCTCGATACGCTTGCTGCCTGCACAGGGGAAGATGCCGGCACGATCGAAGATGTATATGAGCCTTTCCTTATGCAGTGCGGCTTTATCGCCAAGACACCGAGAGGCCGTGTTCTGGCACCACAGGGCTGGAAACACTTGGGCCTTACTTGTCCGTCGGATATGGATAAGCGCCTGAGCGGTCTGGGTATCTCTTCCAAGGATATAAATGGCTCGTCCCAGATGACCATCGATGAGATGATGGAAAACAGAGAGGAGTCCTGATATGAGCGGGGAGAAGATGCTTCTTCATGCATGCTGTGCACCCTGTGCCGAGTATCCTGTGTCCGATCTTCTTTCCGAAGGGATCCGTCCCGATATCCTTTACTATAATCCGAATATCCATCCGAAGTTTGAGTTTGAAAGAAGAAAGGAACAGATCGTAAAACTCGGGGAGATCTACGATCTGAAATGCCTTTATTCCGATGACTTCTTTATGGATCTATGGTTTCAAAAAGGCTGGGAAGGGAAATATTCGTCCCGCTGCGAGATGTGCTATTTCCTTCGTATGGACTATGTCGCGAAGTTTGCCAGTGAAAACGGGTACGATTCTTTTGGTACCAGTCTTCTCGTAAGTCCCTATCAGCAACATGATACGATCGCCAGGATCGCAAATGAATGCGCGAAGAAATATGATATCCGGTTTTCCTACTATGACTGGAGACCGCATTTCCGCGAAGGACAGAATATGGCCAGAGAACATGGCCTTTACCGTCAGAAGTACTGCGGATGTATCTATTCTTTAGATGATTCAGAGTTTAAAGAGAAGATCATTTCCGGTTTTCCAGAGAACTGGGAAGCTTCGCGCTGACTAGAAGAGTACTATATTCCTCGTAGATCACCATACCGGGTTTCGCTTTTGCGATCTTTTTGACATGGCTTACCGGGCAGTAGTCGATCTCTACACGGATATCGATCTCTGTTTTCGATTCGGATGCTCCCTTCGAAAAGGCCTTGTTGCTTTTGGAATAGTAGGCAGCGATCTCTGCAGCCTGTACGATGGCCTTGTCCGAGGGCGTTTTTCCATTTGTTCTCAGAATAACGTGCGTTCCCGGCAGTTTCTTGGCATGAAACCACATATCCGTCTTTTCGGCAACATGGAATGTCAGATTGTCGTTTTGAATATTGTTCCTTCCGGAAAGAACTTCCAGACCACCGTCAACGAAATACTTTCTGGGAGATGACGGGTCTTCGTTCTTTTTCGAAGCGACATTCTTATTCTTTCTGCTTGATGCCATCTTCGCGGCCTGACGGAGGGCACGGGAAGAGGCTTTTCCGGATTTTGATCTTCCGGGGTGATAGACCTGATTGCTCTCTTTTCCTTTGGATTTTTCCTCTTTTTCCGAAGACAGAGATGTCTTGATCTCATAATCGATGGCGGAAAGATCGTCTGGCTCCGTGGCGGCATCTACGGCCTGAAGGAGAGAATTTAAATAAGAGACCTCGTCCTTTTCTGATTCCAGGAAACGAAGTGCCGATTCTCTGCGGCTCATTGCTTTCCGATAGCGCTTTAAGTAGAGCTGCCCCTGCTCGGAAGGCGTCATGCCGGGTTCCAGAGCAATCGTCGTTTCCTGACCGAAATCCGGATAATCTGGGATCGTCATGAAGGAATCTTCAGGCTTTACGAGATACTGATAAGCGAGTACCAGTTCGCCTTTGGTCTTAAGTTCTTCCGCATTTTCTGTGTCGCGGATGTCTTCTTCATGTATCGAGAGCTTCTTCGATGCGTGATTACAGGCTGCTGTGAGGATCGAACGAAGATTCCTGCGTCTTCCTTCAAAGCGCATACGAAGGTCTTTATAGATCTCTACCTGATCCATTGCTTCGGAGATGGTGGAGACAGATCTGCCTATGCCGGCATCCAGGAGTTTTAAGGCATGCCAGTCTTTCGGCTCGCCGTCGATATAGAAGACCGTCGGGCTGGACTTATATTCACAGATATCCGTTAATACTTTCCTGCAGACGGTAAGAAGGGCGGAAGACTCCTCGGCAGTAAGAGAAGAGATTCCTTTTCTCGGATCGATCTTCGCCTGAAAGCAGATATCGTCAGAAAGAAGCGGGGAAAAGCCGAGGATCGAGTCCAGGATGGCTTTTGAGACCGGCCGCTGCATGGATTCAGGACGGATCGGAAGATCCCCTCGGTTTACCATATTCAGCGCCTCATCCGGCGGGGTCTTGCCCTGAGACGGCGGTGCTTCGTAGATACGGGCAGGCATGATCTCACGGACCCGGCTCGTACTGTTATCTACATGGACGAGAGAATCGATGATGCGGTCTTCTTCGTTCAGGAAGATGATATTACTGTAGCGGCCCATCATCTCGATGACGAGGCGCTTGTTCGAAGTATCGTGAAGTTCGTCTGTGACAGCGACGGTGATGGTGATGATTCGCTCATATTTCGGGCATTCGACGCTTAAAATATGCGCACCCTGAAGATACTTTCGAAGCAGCATGCAAAAGTTCGGCGGCATCTGCGGGTTTTCACGCATGGAAGAAGTCAGCTGGACACGTGGACTTTGCGGATCACAGCAAAGAAGAAGCTTGCTGTTTCCGGATTTCGTGCGAAGCGTGAAATAGACTTCAAAACGGGAAGGCTGGTAGATCTTGTCTATCCTTGTTCCCGAAAGCTCATTATTGAGTTCGTGTGCCAGAAGATGTGTGGAGATTCCGTCCAGAGGCATAGATATCAGACCTCTTCTGAAGGATCGGAACCGAAAACAGCTTCGCGCTGCTTTTTACGGTCGAGGAGGAAATACACCAGCCATCCGACGAGCATGGACGCGATGATCTCAATGCCGAGGATGATGAAGAAACGGTCGTAGTTATCCATGGAGAAAAGAAGATCGATGCCGACAAGAAGCAGGATCCCGACGATGAGATAGAGGACCTTTCCCCAGGAATACGACCAGATGACGGAAAGGATCGGATCCTTTTCCGGCTCCGGCGGAAGGTTTTTGGAAGACGCGCGGGTAGAAGCCGTGGTCTTCTTCGAAGATCCGGATGAACGGGTAGAAGTACTCTTGGAATTAGATGTCGTCTTCTTCTGGGCCATGCTTACTTATCAGACGTTGTTCATATCCTTCAGATCGCCCTTGCTTGCCAGGAGCTTTCTGATCTTTTCAGTCGGCTTGATCAGGTTCGAAAGCGAAGAGTCGTGGTTGATCGCATCGATAAGAAGAGCGACGAACTTACTCATGTTGACATCAGCAAACCACGGTGCGGCAAGAAGTTCAGGTCTTCTGTAGATAAGGTTTGTAGAGAATACTTTCGAGATCAGACCTTCTTCGTACGCCTGGTTGAATTTGTCGATGCCTTCGGTGAAGAGACCGAAAGTAACTGCACAGTAGATGTTTCTGGCACCGCGCTTCTTCATCTCGCGTGCGATATCGAGCATGGAGTCACCGGAAGAGATCATGTCGTCGACGATCAGGATATCCAGACCTTCGACGGATTCGCCGAGGAACTCATGGGCGATGATCGGGTTCTTGCCGTTAACGACTCTGGTGTAGTCTCTTCTCTTATAGAATGTACCCAGCGGAACGCCGAGGATAGATGCGAAATACATAGCTCGGGAGATACCGCCTTCATCCGGGGAGATGACCATGAAACGGTCTTCGGTAAAGTGCAGGTCCGGAATGGAACGGTACATCTCTTTGATGATCTGATATGTAGCGGAAAGACTTTCAAAGCCGGATGTCGGGATCGCGTTGGCAACGCGCTCGTCGTGAGCATCGAAGGTGATGATGTTCTCTACGCCCAGTCCGTAGATCTCTTCGAGGGCAAACGCGCAGTCCAGAGACTCACGGGAGTTTCTCTTGTGCTGACGTCCTTCGTAGAGGAACGGCATGATGACATTGATACGGCGGGCTTTACCGGAGCATGCCAGGATGACACGCTTTAAGTCCTGATAATGATCGTCCGGACTCATGTGGTTTTCCTGACCGAACATCTTGTAGGTGCAGGAGAAATTGGTCACGTCGCTGATAATGAAAAGATCATGACCACGCACCGAGCTCTGGATCACGGCTTTACCTTCGCCGGAAGAGAAACGGGTGTTTTCCACCTTGATGCGATAATCTGTACGGTAGAAGCCCGGATATTTACTGACGAATTCCTGCTCCTGGTATTCAGATCTTCTTGTGCTTAAGTACCAGTTGACTTTGTCTGTGAACTCCACGCTGCCCTTAAGTGGTACAAGAGCGATCGGACCAACCGGTGCCATCGGGTTGGCGCCGTACTGGTTATAGCGGGAGTAAGAACTTTCTTCTGAGCCTTGTAAAATCGGTGTCATAGTCTTTCTTTCCTTTTCTTTCTTAAGTTAACCCATAACTTCTTCTATACGTATCTGACCGAGAAGAGAATTGAATTTCTCGATCGGAGTGATCAGATGGCCAATAGATTCATCAACATTAATGGCATCGATGAGACGTGCCACATATGGCGTCATGTTTACATCCACATACCATTTCGTATTGAAAAGCTCCTTTGGACGATAAGTGAGGTTCGTGCAGTAGACCTGATCGATGATCTTCTTATCTTTGGCCTCGTTAAACGGCTCAAGACCTTCGGTGAAAAGTCCGAAAGGTGCAGCACAGAAGATCTTTCTGGCTCCTTTATCGTGCAGGAACTGCGCAGTACGGAGCATGGTCTTACCGGAGTTGATCATGTCATCTACGATGAGGACATCTTTGTCTCGGGGATCATCACCTAAGAAGCGGAATTCTTTGATGGGGTGGTTTCCTTCTTCGTCGACCACTGTGTAGTCGCGGTCTCGATAGAACAGTCCCAGCGGAACTTCCAGCATTGAAGCGTAGAAGATCGCACGGGAAACAGCCATCTCATCCGGAGAGATGATCATGAGGTTGTCTTTATCGATGTGAAGACCCGGATTCTTGGAGATCAGGGTGCTGATGATCTTATAGGCAGAAGTCGGGATCTCGATGCCCATGAGCGGTACCGCATTGACGATACGTGCATCATGCGGATCGAAAATGATCAGGTTAGCGACACCGAGATTATAAAGATCCTTCAGCATCTGCGCACAGTCTAAAGACTCGCGGGAAATGCTGTGATCCTGGCGTCCTTCGTAAAGGAAGGGCATGATGACATTGATACGGCGGGCCTTTCCGCTGACTGCCATGATGATACGGAGAAGATCGCGGAAGTGGTCGTCCGGGCTCATATAATGCGGCACGCCGGAAAGAGTAAAGGTCTCTTCGTGAGAAAGGACATCGGAAATAATGAAGATGTCATGGCCGCGGACTGTCTGGTTCAGCGTAACTTTACCTTCACCGGTCTCAAAACGGGTGATGGTCGCCGAAATAGTAAAATCCCTACGTAAATAGCCTGTGCTGTTTACATAAGGACTATAGTTTTCCTGCTGTCTCTTAAGTCTTTTCTCGTAAAGAAGGTCGTTGACCTGCCTTACAAAAGCCTCATTTGAGGTATGCGAAATGATCCCGATCGGGCCGAATGGCTCAAGTAAATAGCCTCGATAGTCTTTAGAATCAGTGGAATCCGCATTCGTTTCGGGATTCACTGAAGACATGTTTTCCGGCATAGCACCCCTCCGTAGAACGTTATAGCTTCAAGCCACAGATTTAGTATAACGCTATTACCATTTTTTTGGTACTGTAAACTTTTGCGAATTATTTTGATTTTTATTTGTGCTTATCGTTAAAATGCATATAAAAAACATTTGTGAAATCCGGTCTGCTTTTTGTGCGGACAAAACATGTGGTATCATGGTAAAAAATCCGCTGGAGGGAAGACATGAGCATCCAATTCCGTAAGACCACATTCTGGGGCGTAGCCTCTGATATCAAGGCCTGTCCGCCTTCGGACCGCCCGGAGATCGTCTTTTCCGGCAAGTCCAATGTCGGTAAGTCTTCCCTGATCAATGCTCTCGCAGATAACCGGAAACTGGCCCGTGTCAGTGCCACCCCAGGCAAGACCCGTCTGGTCATCTACTTTAATGTTGACGATAAGCTCTATTTTGCCGACCTTCCGGGCTATGGCTATGCGAAAGCTCCGAAAGACGTAAAAGAGAAGTTCAATAAGCTCTGTGACCAGTACTTTGTCTCGGGAAGGAAATTCTCGCTGGTACTGCACCTTATGGACATCCGTCATAACCCGTCCGCAGACGATATTAAGATGCTCGACTTCATGAATCAGTCGAATATTCCGTACTTTGTTGTTTTCACCAAGTGCGATAAGCTCTCTCGTGCGCAGATCAACCGGCAGATCCAGCAGTTCAGTAAGGTCCTTGATTTCCATGAAGATGCCCATATCTATGCGGTATCTGCCGATAAGAAGATCGGGCTTGATGATCTTAGAGCCGGTATCGAGGAGTTTTTACAGGATCAGCTGACAGAGTAAACGATTCCCGATACTTTTCTTTGTTTTTTCGACAAACGGCCGATGATTCGTCCTTTTTGTCGGTTTTTCCGTGATCCTTTCCGAAAAGATCCGGCTACAATAGGGCTACCAATTTTTTTTAAGGGTAGCGGCAGTATGGTCTATGGGATTTCCAATACATTTTTGAGGAGAAGAAAGGATGCCTTTTCACTCACGGAATGGTTGGAACGGATCTTTAACATCATTCTGCTGAGACCCTTTGTTATCCTTCTTCTGATGACAGTTCTCGGCGGATATCTCGCTTTTTACGGGTCTTCCTTTAGCCGGATGCTGACCGCTGTCCCGCTTTGCTTCCTTTTCGGTAGCATTTCGGTGCAGGGGAAGTGGAGGGCTCTTGAACTTTCTTGCCTGCTTCTTGGTTTTTTCGGCTTTGCATCGGCATTTGTCGGATTTTCTCTTTATATGGATCGCTCTCTTTCATTTTCCTCGGAAGAGTGGTATGAGGGAAAGGCGAAAGTGATCTCAGCTAACGGCCTATCAGATGGCTATAAGAATATTCTTTTAGAGCTGGAAAGCGGGGAGAAGGTTGTTTTCCTGACGGAAGAATTATTTGAGTATTCCGATACTTTATCGATCAGATGTGAACTTGTCCCGGTAAAAAACAGCGGAAACCCGGGAGACATGGCCATTCGGGATTACTACCTTCGGAAAGGGAGCGTAAGATCGGTAGAAAGTATGCATATCCGGAAGGTGACACATGCAAAGTATTCACTGATGCGGTGGGGATACCGACTTGGATCGATGATCTCGGAGAAATGTTACGGGATGTGGTTAAGATCAACGGAAGAGGAGACGGCCATGATCCTTTCGGCGATGGTCGTGGGTGACTCTTCGCATATGGAAAAGGAAACGAAGGAATCGTTCCGGAAGAGTAATCTGTCACACCTTCTTGTGGTTTCCGGAGCTCATGTAGCCTATTTTTCTTCGACGATCGGCACTTTGTGTGCTTTGTTTGTAAAAAACAGAAAGAAGCAGATTGTGGTTATGTCTTTTCTGCTGGTTCTCTTCGGATTTGTCTCAGGATGGGCCAATTCCGCATCCCGTAGTATTCTGACTTTTCTTCTTGGGAGTTTCCTTTCTTTAGATGACCGTTGTGTCGACCGTGTCTCTTCATGTGCAGCAAGTGCCCTGATACTGATCCTTTTGGATCCTTTTTCCATGTTCTCCCAGGGCCTTTTACTCTCTTTTGGTGCGACATTTTCGATCATGGTTTTTCAAAGACGGGCGAAGGAACAGCTTCGAAAGGCTTTTGGGAAGATCCCGGAAGACCTGATATCAGCCATTTCCTGCTTCCTGTGTGCACAGGTCGGTATGCTTCCGGTCCTCCTATTTATGGGTAATTCACTTTCGGCCTTTTCTTTGATTGCTGTGCTCCTTTCCGGTTTTCCGGCGCAGATGATATGCAGTCTCGGCCTTGTTTTGACCCTGATCAGTATGCTCATTCCCATTCCGTTTCTGCACGCGATGCTGTTTGTCCCGATTCGGGGCCTTGTGATCCTGCTTTCCGCTCTTGCCCGTCTGGGATCTTTTCGGACGGCTTTTCGCCTTTCCTACCACGCTATGCCGTTATTTGCGGTTTTTCTTTCATTTGTGATCCTTTCTGTTCTACTTCCCTGTGGATTTCGCAGAAAACTGGCTTTTTCTTCCGCGTGCATCCTTTTTTTCGGTCTTAATCTTCAGACTTTTATGTTTACGTCAAAAGAAAGCTGCATATACTTTCTTGATGTGGGGCAGGGTGACTGCGCCCTTATTACCCACAAAGGGATCAATATGCTCATAGATGGCGGAAATCAGGGCTGCGGGAAGATCATCGAAGGGGTGATGGACTATCTGAATATCGATTCGATCGATATGGCTTTCATGTCCCATCTTGACTCCGATCATGTTGGAGGCATCATTGAACTTTGGAAAGAAGGACTTGTGGATCAGCTCTATGCGCCTTTCTGGGGCGATAGTGAAGAGATGCAGCAGCTTTTGTTCCTTTATCCGGAGCTTCCGGAAGATGTCTCTGTCCTTTCAGGAGATTTGGTTCTTACGGTAGATGAAGACTTAAGCTTTCATGTGATCTGGCCTAAAGCACCAAAAGATGGCGGAAACGATGATTCGATGGTGATCCTTCTGGAACTTTTTGAAGCGAATATTCTTTTTACGGGTGATATCTCCGCGGAAATCGAAGATCTGATCGACCTTAAAAGCTTTTCGGAGATCTCTGTCCTGAAAGTGGCGCATCACGGAAGCCGTTTCTCGACTTCGGAGGCTTTCCTTTTGAAGAAAAATTATCGTGCGGCGGTCGTAAGTGTGGGTTATAATCATTATGGACATCCGTCAAAGGAGGTCCTGGATCGTCTGAATATGCATGAAATACCGTATTTCCGTACGGATCAGGAGGGCTGTGTTCTCCTTTCGGTACGTGAAGATTCGTGGCATCTTAGATATTATTTTGAGTAATAAACGAGGAACGATATGGCAAAACTGGAAAAGACCACCGGATGGAAAGAGTATTCGAACGTGATCGCTTCTGTAAAGAACGGGAGCATCGCCCGAGTATACCTTGTCAGCGGGGAAGAGAAGTTCCTGATCGATAATATGATCGCTTTCATGAAGAAGACCTGGATCGCTCCCGGGGCGGAAAGTCTCGACTTCTACATGAAAGATATGGGTTCCTCGGATCTTTCCGTGGAGGATTTTCAAAGTCTTGTCGGTTCTCCGGCTTTTATCTCCAGGTGCAGGATGACTGTCATCCGCAATGCCGGCTGGTGGTCCCCAAAAGCATCTTCCAATCCTAAGGAAGTGGAGAAGATGAAAGCTGCCATTGCTGCTGTCCCTGATTTTGCGACTGTCGTTTTTCTTGAGGATAAAGTAGATAAACGGAAAAAACAGCTGATCGACGTGGTCTCCGAGAACGGTATGCTCGTCGAGATCGATACGCAGAGCGAGGAGACGCTTACCACCTGGATCCGTTCCTCTCTTTCGAGAAAGAATATCTCGATCGATCCGGATTGTGTGGCCAGTATCATCAGTCGAACGGATTCATCCATGCGTATGATCCATAACGAGACGACGAAGATCGTTTTATACTGCGAGAATCAGGGTATTTCCCGCATCGATATGAATCTTCTCAATAAGCTCTGTGTCCCGGATGTGAGAGCTTCTGTATTTAATATGACGGATGCAATCGGTGAAAAGAAGCCGGGAAGAGCCATTCAGATATTAAATGATCTGATCCTCCTTAAAGAGCCGATCCCGAAGATCCGCCTGATGCTGGCGCGGCACATACGCCATCTCATCTGCGCGAAGGAACTCGGGACGGAAGCGAAGGTCATTTCCAGCCTCAAGGTCCATAAATTCGTCGCGAAAAACCTTGTTTCCCAGGCCCGGGGCTTTACCATGGAAGAACTCGAGAAGATCTATTTCCTGTGCTTTGAATCTGACCGATGGGTCAAGACGGGAAAGATGGAGGATCGAATGTCAATGGAAGTTCTTCTTGCCGCCTGCGGGAAGGTCGAGAAGCGTTGACGTAAAAAAGGAATTAAGATAAAATCAATGGGATTTTGTCGGATATGGAGGAAGAAATGGCCAAGATACAAATGAAAACGCCTCTCGTTGAGATGGATGGCGATGAAATGACAAGAATCATCTGGAAGCAGATCAAGGAGATCGTGATCGAACCTTATGTTGATCTTAAGACAGAATATTTCGATTTGGGACTTACTCACCGTGATGAGACCGATGATCAGGTGACCATCGATGCCGCAAACCGTGCCGCTGAGCTCGGTGTAGCAGTTAAGTGTGCGACCATCACGCCGAATGCCCAGAGAATGGACGAGTATAAGTTAAAGCAGATGTGGAAGAGCCCGAACGGTACGATCCGTGCGATCTTAGACGGAACGGTATTCCGTGCTCCGATCCTCGTAAAGGGCATCAGTCCCTTCGTTTCCTGCTGGAAGAAGCCGATCACACTGGCCCGTCACGCATATGGCGATGTGTACCGCGATGCTGAGATGTATGTTTCCGGTCCGGCTACCGCTGAGCTTGTAGTTACCTACGAAGACGGCCGTGTGGAGAAGAAAAAGATCCACGATTTCAAGGGCCCGGGTGTGATCGAAGGTATGCATAACCTCGATGCTTCTATCGAAGCATTTGCACGTTCCTGTTTTATGTATGCGCTGGATATCAAGCAGGATCTGTGGTTTGCCACAAAAGATACGATCTCCAAGACCTATGATCATAGATTCAAGGATATCTTCCAGGAGATCTTCGACAAGGAATTTAAAGATAAGTTTGAAGAGGCTGGTATCACCTATTTCTATACGCTCATCGATGACGCGGTAGCCCGTGTCATGCGTTCCGAGGGCGGTATCCTCTGGGCCTGCAAGAACTATGACGGCGACGTTATGTCCGATATGGTCGCTTCTGCCTGCGGAAGCCTTGCCATGATGACCTCCGTTCTCGTTTCTCCTTCCGGAAAGTACGAGTACGAAGCAGCTCATGGTACGGTCACACGTCACTATTACCGTTATCTTAAGGGTGAGACGACATCGACAAACCCGATGGCGACTTTGTTTGCCTGGACAGGTGCTCTCCGCAAGAGAGGACAGCTCGATGATCTTTCCGATCTTGTGGCTTTTGCCGATAAGCTGGAAAAGGCTTCGATCGATACGATCGAAGAAGGTGTCATCACCGGAGACCTGAATGCACTTATGGACCATCCGAACAAAAAGGTCGTAAATACAGAAGAATTCTTACGCGCAATCGCGGAAAAACTGAACTGACATGGAGGTTGCTTACATGAGCTATTTTGAAGATTGGACAAAACGTTCCGAAACCGTAGAGAATGAAAACGATTATAAGGCGTATATCTCTAAGTACTATGAACTGGAGAAGAATGCATATGATGCGATCCTTTCCAAGTACCCGGATAACGAGGACCTTCTGAATGGTAAGGCGATCGAACTTGCTGAGAAGCTTGGCTTTGCAAAGGACACGATGGAGATTTTCGTAGGGTTCCTCGAAGGTATCAACTCCAGCCTTGTTGAAGAATATGACTACAAGTCCGTAACCGACGATTCCGAGGTTGCCCTCAAAGTCGATTATGAGAAGCTTTATTACAATATGCGTGATGCGAAGGCAGAGTGGCTCTTCACACTGCCAAGCTGGAAGAATGTTCTTTCGGATGAGAAGATCCAAGAGATCACTAAGCAGTACAGAGAAGACAATATTGCTCATTCCGAGAAGATCGGCAGAAACGATCCGTGTCCGTGCGGAAGCGGCAAGAAATATAAGAAGTGCTGCGGTAAGAAGGAAGCCTGATCCTTTGATTAAAAACTGAATACGTGTATTGATATTGGGCGTATGCCCGCTATATCGGGAAAATGACCCGACTATGAGATGAGATCGAAAACTCAACTTGTAGCCGGGTTTTTTATTGTTCGGAAAAAGGAGGTGAGAAGATGAAAATATGTGAATTACAGCCCTCGGAAAGGCCTTATGAGCGTCTTGAAAAGTACGGCGCCGCATCGCTCTCGGATGAGGAACTTCTGGCGATCGTGCTTAAGAGCGGAACGAAAGGAAAATCCTCGAAGGAGATCGCGGGCAGGCTTCTTTCGGATATGGGCGGAGCAGAGGGTTTAAGCGGGATCTTCCGTTCATCGCTACAGGAACTATCCGATCAGGAAGGTATTGGACGGGTAAAAGCCATTACGCTGATCGCCTGCATGGAGATCGGACGAAGATGCGTCATGTCCTTTTCTGAACAGAACCGTATCCAGTTCCTGTCCGAGGAAATCGCGAGAAAGTACTTTGAAGAGAAGATGGCTTTCCTGGAAACTGAGGAAGTGCATGCCGTGTTTCTCGATACGCAGAAGCGCCTGATTTCCCACGAGATCATCTGTAAGGGCGGCCTGAACTTCGTAAACCTGAGTTTTCGTGAATTGTTCCGGAAAGCCGTAAAGCTTAACTGTGCAGGTTTAATACTCGCGCATAACCACCCGGGCGGAGATCCGACCCCCAGCCCGGAAGATCTGGAGATGACGAAGAATCTGGTCAAAAACGGCCGGATGATCGGTGTGGATGTGATCGACCATATCATTGTCGGAAGAGGTGTTTCGATCAGCATGCTAAGTAAAAATCTATTGGAGGTAGAAAAATGATGAGAACAGAGAATAAAACACGCCCGGAACTGCTGTCGTTTACAGATTTCATGGCGGCTTTCCGTGCCCAGGTCGAATACGGACCTGTGAAACTCAAAAAGAAGTTTTCCGTATCTGAACAGGTGATCCATAAAAATAACAAAGACCTTCACGGGCTCATCGTTCGTGTTCCGGGAAACAAGATCGCTCCCGTGTTTTACTATGAGGACTTCTACGACGCCTATAAGAAGGGAAGTTCCATAGAAGCCTGTATCGATAGCATAATCGAATTCATTAGTGAAAAGAACCTTCCTGGAGAGGAGTTCGGTGAATTCTTTACCAGCTGGAATAATGTCAAGGATCACTTGATCATAAAAATGTTGAACATTAAAAAGAACAGGGATGTGCTGGCGCATACGCCATATCACGTGTATGGAGATATGGCTGTGGTGATACAGATCTATCTTGACGATCCGAATATCGGAAGAGGAGCCGTACTGGTTGATGATTCTCTTCTGACCATCTGGGGAAAGAACAGGGAGATCGTATTTGAGATCGCGATGGCGAATATGAACCAGTACCGGATCAAAGCGCTGGACCTTCTTGACTTTGCGGAAGATGAGGAACTGGTCGACAGAAATGCGCCAAAGGTGTTCGTGATCTCCTACGATGCGCCGTTTTACGGCGCGGCCGCAATGCTCCGGAACGATTTTCTCTTCGAATTTGCCAGAAAAAAAGGAAAGGATTTTTATCTGCTTCCTGTATCTGTGCATGAATTTCTTCTGGTGGAACAAAATGACGAGGTTGCTGAAAAGACGCTGTTCAGCATCCTCCGATCGATCAACTCAGATAAGTCTTTAGCCGACAATATGCTCTCGGATGAGGTTTTTGTCGTAAGTAGAAGCGATAACTGCCTTCGGTATCTTTCTGACGGCAAGGAGCTTCGGATGCGCATAAACTGACATCAAAGTATTGTGACGATTCTTTTAAGCAAGCTTTCTTTAAAGTGTGGTATACTTTATAAAAGTTTGTGCAGGAGGATCTGATTTTGCGGAGACTTTTTCAGAATAAAGTGCTTGTGATGATACTGGCGACGCTGTTGCTGGTCTCTTTTATCGCGCTCAGTTCGATCCCGGGAAGCCCGCTTTCGAACGTGACAAAGCCTGTTTCCGTGATCGTCGATCCGATCCAGGATGTTTTCCGTAAGATCGGTACACAGATCTCCGACTTTTATTCCGCTATCGCCGAAGGTATGAAGATCCGTAAAGAAAACGAAGAACTCCGTGCGGAGATCGCGGAACTTGAATACGAAGTACAGCAGGGTGAAGAAGCCCGTATCCGCTGGGAGGAGCTTAAGAGTGCCTTCTTTATCCAGGATACTTTCGAGAACTACCATATCCATGGAGCTACCGTACTTACCCGTGAATCTGATGAGTGGTTCAGTGTTATCCGCGTCAACGTCGGAACAAAGAACGGGATCGATTCATCGAACGGCTCATATGCTGTGGTAGATGCCCGAATGAACCTTGTCGGCCGCGTGATGACGACAGATGTTGATTCTTCGAAGATCCTGCCGCTTCTTCACGAAGGCTTTACCGTCAGTGCTAAAGTCAACGAAGTAAATGGTGCCGTCGTCCTGGTCACCGGTGATGTTTCTCTTAAAAACGAGGGACTTTGCGTCGTGACCAGGATACCGACGAATATCATTTTAAAGCCCGGTGATGAACTGGTAACTTCCGGTGAAGGCGGACTTTTCCCGGCCGGTATTCCGATCGGTACAATTGAAAGCTTTGATAATTCCGACCCCGATCACCCCACGGCGACACTTCGTCCGTATGTATCCATCTCGGATATCAAGGACGTATTCATCATGGTGCCGAATACACAGACTGATGACGGGGGAAAGAAGGATCCTTCTGAAGTTACGATCCCGACGGGAGCTACGATTCCTACCGGAGCATCCCTCCCTGAAGGCTCAACGTCTCCGAGTACTGACACGACAGCTCTTCCCGGTGGCGCAACTTCCGGCGAAGCAGGATCTTCTGAAGGAGCTGAAGGGACGCCGGATCCGCAAGAAGGTAGCGTATGAATAAAAAAGAGCGAGCCCGGCAGATCATTCTTTATGCCGTATATATCACCAGCGTCTGCTGTATACAGGTCACGTTTTCACATGTTCTCCGTGTGTTCGGAAGAACATGTGATCTGATGCTCGTTTTCGTCGTCCTAGCAGGATACCTTTTCGGAACGAAGGATGGGATCGTGGTCGGTCTGATCGTAGGTATGTTCCGTGATTATTTTTCCGGGCCGGTAATAACCGGTCTGAACAAAGAACCGGTCGCCGTTCTTGGTATCGGACTTCTGTCTTTTTTCTATATCGGGTTTCTGGCCTCAGTCCTTTTCAGAAAGAGATTTCGCAGAAAGTATAATCTCGGGATCCTTCAGGTCATACTGATCTCCCTGATCTACTACTCTCTGGGGCATATCGTGTCCTTTATCTTTCTTTCTGTCTCCGGCAACCTTGTGACCTATCACTCACTTCGGTATATACTGTTCTCAAGCATACTCCCGCAGATCTTCGCGAACATTCTTGCGACGATTCCGCTTTTGTTCCTTCTTCGATTTGTGGGTCCGTATAAGAAAGGCATCCGTTCCGGTCTTGTGGATGGATACAGCGTGGAGGATCGTAAATGGCAAAGCATATAAACGATGACAATTTATATGTTTTCGATGAGGATCACGTATCGTCGAACCAGCGGGTCGGCGCCGGTGATATTACTTCGCGCGTCCTCGATTTCGTTACGAGCCGTTATTTTGTGCTCGGCCTTTTGTTCTGCGTGTTCGGTCTTCTGATCCTGATCAAGACCGTGTCGCTTCAGTTTTCGGACTATTCGAAGAAGATCTCCGCATCATCCGAGGGTGTATCCCATCAGTATGTCGTACCGGCTCCGCGCGGTGACATTCTCGACAGAAACGGCCGCGTGATCGCCACAACGCAGGAGATCAATGTTCTGATGCTCGCGAATTCCGGCCTTGCCGATCAGGAACTCAATTCCATTCTGCTGGAGCTTTCTTATCTTCTGGATCAGTATAACTGTGTACCGGTCGCTGAACTGGATGATTATTTTTCCGTGGATCCTTACGAGTTTCTGAAGACGGATGAAGAGATCGCGCTGTGGCAGACGAATCGAAATCTTTTCGCGCTAAAAGAACCGAACCCGAATACGGTCGTTACATATACGGACAATTATGTGAAAAGTGACCCGAAGATCTTCTTCCTTTATCTGCGACGCAAATTTAAGGTCGATGAGAACTATTCTGAGGAAGACGCTTACCGTATCGTTCGTATGAGATACCAGATCTATAAGGATAACTGGTCCTTCCAGACCGGTACCCCGGTTATGATCGCCAAGGATGTACCGGAAGAACTGATCCGTTATCTGATGGAACAGAACTACCATTTCATGGGTATCATCGCGAACAAAGAATACCGAAGAGTCTATACCCCGCTGGCCAAAGTCTCGTCTCACGTTGTCGGATACCTCGGCATGATCTCCCAGGAACGTCTTACAGAGCTGGCTCCTGTCGGCTATCAGGCATCTGATCTCGTCGGTCAGGGCGGTGTAGAGGAGCGTATGGAGAGATATCTCCACGGCCAGTACGGTGAAAAGCCTTACAATATCTGGTCGACAGATGAAGAAAACGGTTTCTTCTATGATTCGAATCTTGGTATCGATCCGGTACCGGGTGCGACGGTAGAACTTACGATCGACACGAACCTCCAGCAGGTCGGCATCACGGCGATCAAGGACTATATCGCAGCGGCAAAACGCGCCATGGAGCTTCAGGAAGAAAAGTATAAGACCGCTTCCGCCGGAGCTTTCGTCATGATGAACGTGAAAAACGGTGAGATCCTGGCCATGGGCTCGTATCCTGACTTCGATCCGGGCGACTTTATTCTTTCCATGGAAGGCGATGCGCAGGCCAAAGCACAGATCAAGTATTATCTCGGTATCGATGAATATCAGGAGATCACGAAAGCGGACATGCCCATGTGGAACCGTGCGATCGGTACTCCATATCCGCCGGGTTCCACGTTTAAGATGGTCACGGCTCTCGCAGCACTTGATTGTGGTATCATTACACCGCAAAACAGTGAGGTCCGATGCGTCAGTCCTACCGACTTCGGTGGCATGCCCTGGAAGTGCCTTGAGAAACCGGATACAGGACATGGACTTCTGGATCTGACGACAGGTCTTGCGACATCCTGCAATATCTATTTTGCCACGCTTGGTGTAGATACTACGATCAATGAGATCGACCGCATCGGTCAGGCTCTGGGGCTTGGCGAATTAACAGGTATCGATCTTCAGGGTGAGATGCCGGGTGTCCGCGCAAACCGCGCCAATAAGCGCCGTCTGCGTCTGAATAATACCGATGAGGATAAAGACTGGCACGTCGCGGATACGGCTCAGGCAGCGATCGGGCAGTTCGACAATTCCTTTACGGTGCTTCAGCTTGCCCGCTACACTGCGGCATTAGCAACTAATACCCTGGTCACGCCTCACGTGATCAAAGATGTCGTAGCTGCAGATGGATCGATCCTCTATACCGGTTCGACCACGGCTGTTCCGTGCGGTTTCAATGTAGACTATCTTGAAGCGATCCGCGCCGGAATGAGAGCCGTAGTTACCAGCCCTCTTGGAACGGCGAATGGTATTTTTGGCGATTTCCCGGTTGATGTAGCCTGTAAGACAGGTACTGCGGAGACTGGATTTGAGGATCTGAAGCATGAGTATTCGAACGGACTTTTTGTCTGCTATGCACCTGCCGATGATCCTGAGGTCTGCATCGCCCTTTGTATTGAAAAAGGTGAGTGGGGAAAGAACACGAGTGATATCGCCAAGAAACTTCTTCTTGCGTACTACGGACTATCTGATCCGAAAGAAAAAGCACCGGTAAATACCACTCCGCCTCTCGGAGATGTTCCGGGGGAGACAGAGCCTGCTGCGACTACGAATACGAATGAGACATCTGATGTCCCGTTAACGACAGTAGACTGATCAAATCGTTTTTATGCAGAATAGTAAATTTCAGTTGCAGATTTCTGCTCTTGTTAGTAGAATATATATATACGTTTTTGGAGGAAGCAAGAATGAAGATCGTTATTATGGCAGATAATCGTAAGAATGAGCTCCTCGTGAATTTCTGTATTGCGTACCGCCAGCTTCTTTCTAAACATACTCTGATCTCCCTGCATAACACGGCTACGCTTCTTGAATCAGCGGCAGAATTAAGTGTTGTTGGTCTTTCTACGGATTATTCCGGTGGTTTTGACCAGCTCGCTTCCCGTGCCGAATATAACGAGATCGACTGTGTGATCTATCTTCGTGATACACAGCTGGCCAATTATAATGAGATCAACCCTCTTCTTAAGGCATGTGATTATAACAGCATTCCTTATGCGACAAACCTCGCAAGTGCAGAGATTCTGATCCTGGCGATCGACCGTGGCGATCTTGACTGGCGTGAACTTATCCGGGATTCTTCCTTCTAAAAATCGATATGGCAGATTATAAAATCTTCACAAGAGACGGGACATGTGAGGCCAATACGTATTTCGTCGTTTTTGGCCCGGAAGTATTAGTTATCGATGCTTCTAACCGTTTCGACAGGTCGATGATCCCTGAAGGCACAGTTAAAGCAGTTCTTTTGACACATGGACATTTTGACCATATTATTGCTGCGGAAGATTATGTCAAGAAGTTTTCCTGCCCGATCTACGTCTCCAAAGAGGAGCTTTCCTGCTTTACTGATCCTGAACTGAATGTTTCCGCCTGTTTTGGATTTGCAACCATACTTCATGTGGAAGCGAAAACCTGGGACAGCAATACGATCACATCTGAAGAACTTGGCTTTTCCGAACCGGGACTTTTTACAGTCAAAGTTATTCCCACACCCGGGCATTCCGAAGGTTCGGTATGTTTCCTTCTGGATATTGGTGGTGAAAAGATGCTGTTTACAGGCGATACGCTTTTCCGCGGGACCGTTGGAAGAATAGATCTCCCCGGCGGCAGTGCTGAAAAGATGCAGGAGTCGATCAAGCTTCTTTCCCGGATGGACGATGATCTTCTTTGTTTCCCCGGCCATGGTGAACCGACGACGATCGGTCAGGAGAAACAGTATAATCTGTATTTCGGCGATATTTCTGTTGATGGCCGTGTCGTTGAGATTTGATCCTTAGTTTCGACAACGCTCGTCCATTTGTCGCTTTTTGTCGTTTTAATTCCCGTTAATGCAAAGCCCTTCCTGCTATATTGATGGCGGAGGTGACAGCGATGCATACGATTCAGACAGCGCTTTGTTTTTCTTTAGTGTTTACTGTTCTTTGCGGCTTGCTTTCCATGACGCCCGGGATGTATGAAAGGACCCGGGAACTGGCTGGGCTTTCGGTCGCATGTCAAGAAGAAGAGAATACAAAGGATTCCATTTTTGAGATCAAGGTCAAAGAATCGGGAAATACTTCCTGGAAGATCCAGATCTCCTGCCCGGAAAAGGCGTACCGCCTGGGCAAAGGTGTCCGTGACTCTCTTAAGATCTTTGCGTCTTAGGAGGTGTCTATGAAAAAGAAACTATTCGGCCGGCACGGGTCGATCACGGTATTTCTGTGTCTGATCCTTTCGGCGATCATTGTTTTAGAAAGCATATTTATTTCCGGGGCGTATCGAAGAAAACGGGAAGTCATCCTGACTGAAGCGGTGAATCACCAGGCGGAACAGATCATGTCCCAGTTTAACAAGGATTATCTTGACTGGTACGGAATCTATGCGCTCGACAGCATTGAAGCGGGTTCGTCGGTGTTTGAGACCATGACATCTGGCATGGAGGATACTTCTTTCCAGTACGAACTAAAAGACAAACTCGGGCCAGAGGATATTCGGACCTCGATCATTGATTATATGAAGCTTCGCGGTATCGCCTTTGAAGGCCACGGCATTATCGAAAGGCTCGGTGCTTCTCTCAAAGACCTTTCAAGAGGAACGTACAATACAGACAAACTCTCTACCTGGCTCCCGAAGTTTAAAAAGTATGTCCAGAACCGCGAGAAATACTCGTTCTTCTGGGGTATCGTGAAAAAGATCTGCGAAGCGACGGGAATAGATGATAAAGTCCGGGAATTTACGAATTTTGTGGATCAGCTCGACGATGTGTGGCGCGCGGACAGCAGCGCTGCATTTCAGGCCGGAGATACATCTATCGTCCTTTCCATCTACGATCCGACCTGTGTTTCGACGATCGCCGGTGTGTTCGATCGTTACCTTGATTTGGATCTGCCCACGCTTGTCGACCGTTTTCTCATTAATGAATACGCATCGTTTTCTTTCGATTCATTGGTGAAATCCTATGAAGATTCGGACGAAGAAGAGGAGTGCAATATCCTTGGCATCCCGTTTTCTGATATTCACGGGGAGAACCGTCTGGATCTGGAGTATCTTCTGGTCGGAAACGATAGTGATTTTTTTAAGCGGTCCGCATCTTTCGGTTTCCTCCTGGGAACTCGATTGATTTTGGATCTGAGTGCTTTTTTAATGGATTCAGGCAAAAGGAAGCTCGCGCTGGCGATCGCGGAAGTTATGTCGATACTGATCATGGTGATCTCCTGTTTTACCGTCATCATCTCACCGAGGGTACTTCAGTTCTTTGTCATATTTGCAATGGCCTATATCCGTGCGTTCAGTGATGTGCTGAAGCTTACGTCCGGAAAGACCGTCCCGCTTTTTTATAACGATAAAGTGACGAGCAGGCTCGGCAAATTCGCTGATACGGTTTATCGGGACTATTATCGGGTATTTCTTTTCCTGGTTCCGGAAGATAAGCTTCTTTCGAGAATGCAGTACATTATCGAGAAAGATTGCGGGGAAGACCTGTATACAGGTGTTCGGGCGACGGGTACTTGGAAAGATGTCTCTTATCAGGTCGAAAGGAGGTATTCACTATATGAGAATGAGAGTTAGACGGCTTTTCCTTTCTTGCGGATCGATCATACTTGAGGCCTCGATCGCGACTCCCATATTTCTTTTGTTCCTTGCGGCCATGATCTCTTCCATCACTGCTGTAAATGCGGATCTATATATCCAGCGAGCAACAGAAAACGTGGTGTCGGAACTAAATGTCGCGATCCCTCTGGCTTCCCAGGGTATCCTTTGTGTGGACGATATCTCCTCATTCCTCGGGTTTTCGGGCCCTTCGGATTCGGAAAGCCATACACTTGAAGAAGTGATGGGGTATTTTGGCATAGCCAGCGGTGTAACGGGCATTGACCTCGAAGACGTGATCAGTACAGCGATCTTTGGTCGGTTCGTCCGTGACCGCATCCTGATCGAATACGGGAAACTGTCAAAAGACGGGTGGGTCTACGATAAGATCCTTCAAAACTGTTCTGTGTATCTGGATTACGAAGGGAAACAGAAGAGTATCTATCTTTATGTTTACTATGATCTTGCGGCCGGCCCTGTAGGGATCCCAAGATCGTACTGCTCCTCGCTGGCACTTTATGCCGAGAAGTTCCCGGATGGCTCTGGAGAGAAAAAAGAAGACCCCGAGGCAGATTCGGTCTGGGAAAAAGAAAACTTCGAAAGAGGAGAGATCCTTCGGGAGAAGTTCGGAGGTGATCTTCCGTACAATTTTCCGACGATAAGCTCATTTGACGGGAATGAAGCCATATCGATCAAAAGCATCGATACGACATCTCCATATTATCAGAGTGAAAAGGCCTTAAAAGATAAGATCCGCTCGTATATCCGAGACCTATCAGGATTTGACGGAGCCAAGTACGGCGGATATACCATAAGCAGTGGTGAGGTCAAAAAAAGAACGCTTATCATCATCATCCCGAAAAACGGCTCAGAGGAGTGCAGAAAGTATATCGAAGAGCTCAGAGATTATGCAAAGAAACGGGGAGTGGAGATCAGAATCAAAGAGTACGGGAATTCACACCGGTACATTACGGAGGAAGAACCATCCGAGTGACATTTATATATAATATATAATAAAAAAGTTGTTGTCACATCGGATACCTTGCGGTATAGTAGTAATGCTGATATTTTGAGTTAGTATGTGTATTCGGAGGAATGAGATTGAAACAGAATATCGAGCAGGTTCGAGAAGTCGCTACAACTAGGCAGTCCGCGGTTGGATCTGAAAATGATCTTTCCATCGGTGACGTGCTTCGACAGGCAAGAAGACAGCTGATGACTAAGCGCATCCTTACAGCTATCGTTGTGATCCTTCTGATCACGATCGTTCTCTTCTTCGCTCTGACCGGCGGTTTCGGAGACTTTGTGGATTATCTGATCAGTCTTGCGGAGTGAGACGCTAGTGAATGATAAGTTGAAAGACAATCATATGGACGATCTCTTTGATGCGATCCTTACGCTTAAGACCAGGGAAGAATGCTACTCCCTGTTTGAGGATCTGTGCACGATTTCCGAGATCAAATCGCTGGCATCCCGCTTTCAGGTAGCGATCCTCCTTGCCAAAGGATATACGTACACCGAGATCTTCGAGAAGACAGGCGTCAGCACGGCAACTATCAGCCGCGTGAAGCGCTGCCTCGATTACGGCGCCGACGGATACCGTACGGTACTCGATCGGATGGATCTTAGCGAAGAAGTATCAGAAAAAGGAAAAATGGAAGGAAAAGAGAAGAAATGAGCATTATTACCAAGATCTTCGGAACGCACAGCGATCACGAGATCAAGCACATCATGCCGATCGTTGAAGCGATCGAGAGCCTTTCCGACAAGTATGAGAAGATGTCGGAAGATGAGCTTAAGAATATGACCAACGTACTGAAAAAGCGTCTGGCGGATGGAGAATCATTAGATGATATCCTTCCGGACGCTTTTGCTACTGTCCGTGAGGCCGCCAAACGAGTTTTAGGCATGAAACACTTCCAGGTACAGTTGATCGGTGGTATCATTCTCCACCAGGGCCGTATCGCCGAGATGAAGACCGGTGAAGGTAAGACCCTCGTGGCTACACTTCCGGTTTATCTGAATGCTCTTTCGGGACGCGGTGTTCACGTCGTAACCGTTAACGATTACCTGGCACGAAGAGACAGTGAGTGGATGGGTAAGGTTTACCGTTACTTAGGTCTTTCCGTCGGACTGATCGTTCATGATCTCGACAATGACGAACGCCGTAAAGCATATAACTCCGATATCACTTATGGTACCAACAACGAATTCGGATTCGACTATCTGCGTGATAACATGGTCGACAGAAAAGAGAAGATGGTACAGCGTGATCTCGTATACGCCATCGTCGACGAGGTCGATAGTATCCTCATTGATGAAGCGAGAACACCTCTTATCATTTCCGGTATGGGCGGCGAGTCCTCCGACATGTATGTTAAGGCGGACCGCTTCGTAAAGACTCTTAAGAAATTCGTCGTTGTTGAGACGGATGAAAAGGTCGATATCGACGATGTCAGCGGCGATTGCGATTACGTTGTCGATGAGAAGGCAAAGACGGCTGTTCTTACCGCCAAGGGTATTGAAAAGGCAGAGAAACACTTCAACGTCAACAACCTTTCCGATCCGGAGAATTTCGATCTTCAGCACTACATCAATAACGCCCTCAAGGCCAATGGTACGATGGAGCGTGACCAGAAGTACGTTGTTACTAATGGTGAGGTTATCATCGTTGACGACTTTACCGGCCGTCTGATGTACGGTCGTCGTTTCAGCGACGGTCTCCACCAGGCTATTGAAGCGAAGGAAGGCGTTAAGGTAGAAAGAGAATCCAAGACGCTCGCTACCATCACTTTCCAGAATTATTTCCGTATGTATGAAAAGCTTGCCGGTATGACTGGTACAGCTTATACAGAGGAATCCGAATTCCGTCAGATCTACAGTCTCGATGTTATCCAGATCCCGACAAATAAGAAGATCCAGCGTATCGACGAGCACGATGCTGTGTATAAGAACCAGAGCGGTAAGTATGCAGCTGTTCTCCGTCAGGTAAAAGAAGCGCATGAAAAGGGTCAGCCGGTACTCGTAGGTACGGTTGAGGTAAGTAAGTCCGAATTCCTTTCCAAGATCTTCACCCGTGCGGGTATTCAACATAATGTATTGAACGCGAAGAACCACCTGCGAGAGGCGGAGATCGTCGCTCAGGCAGGTCGTCTCGGCGCGGTCACCATCGCAACGAACATGGCCGGCCGTGGTACCGATATTCTGCTCGGTGGTAACCCCGAGTTCATGGCTAAGCAGGAGATGAGAAAGCTCGGTTATACCGAAGAACTGATCGATGCTTCCACCGCATATAACGAAACAGATGATGAGACGATCCTCGAAGCGAGAACGCGTTTCTCCACTCTCGAGAAGGAGATCAAAGAGAAGATCGCAGGCGAGACCCAGAAGGTCATCGAAGCAGGCGGACTTTTCATCATTGGTACAGAACGTCACGAATCCCGTCGTATCGATAACCAGCTCCGTGGTCGTGCCGGCCGTCAGGGTGACCCGGGACGCACGAAGTTCTTCCTGGCTCTTGATGACGATCTGATGCGTCTTTTCGGTGGTGAACGTGCCAATGCGGCATTTGAGACTCTCGGCGTAGATGAGACGGTTGAGATCCAGTCCGGTATCCTTTCCAAGCAGATCGAGAGCGCCCAGAAGAAGGTCGAGGGCATGAACTTCAGCGCAAGACGTCACGTGCTCGAGTACGACGATGTTATGAACGTACAGAGAAATCTTATCTACGAACAGCGCCGTAAGGTCCTCGATGGTATGGATATCCATGACACCATCAAGAAAATGTCTACCGCTGTTGCTGAGCGTGTTGTAGAGCGTGTGGCTCTTGACGGAAAGATCAATACCGAAGAGTGCAAGGGCTTAAAGGCCAATATCTCTGATGTATTCGGTCAGGTACCGGTAATTGATGAGATCACTAAGACCATTAATGATAAAGAAACAGCGGATGCTGAAGAGATCTCCGAAAAGCTTGTCGAACAGGCTCTTGAGAAGATCGAGCAGCGTGATGAAGAACTCACTCCTGAGATCTTCCGTGAAGCTGAGCGCCAGATCCTCCTGTTCAACGTTGACCAGAAGTGGATGGATCACATCGATGCGATGGATCAGCTCCGTAATGCGATCGGCATGAGAAGTGTCGGCCAGAAGGATCCGGTCGTAGAGTACCGTATCGAAGGTTCTGAGATGTTCGATGAAATGAACATGCTGATCCAGAACGATACTGTAAGACTCGTTATGAAGGCGAATATCGAAGCCGGTCAGAAGATCGAGAGAAAGTCTTCTGTTAAGAAGCTGCAGGAAGGTCACGGCAGTGCTCAGCTCGATGCGGTTGCTAAGCGTGCCCAGTCCGGTGCAGATGCAAAGGCAAACCAGCAGGCAGGTATCGTACAGAACCAGCCGGCAAAGCGTGACTCCAAGAAGGTCGGCCGCAATGATCCGTGTCCGTGCGGAAGCGGCAAGAAGTATAAGAACTGCTGTGGAAAGGATTCCAATGACTGAGTCTTACATTAAAGACATCCTTGAGGCATCTGAATTTACCAAGACACAGGTATCCGAGATTCCGGATACCTGTCTTGTGCTTGGGTCTGGACTTGGTCCTTTGACCGAGCGCGTGGAGACGATCAAAGAGATCCCCTATGAAGCGATCCCGCATTTTCCGAAGACGACTGTCGCGGGACATGACGGTAAGCTTCTGGTGGCACGTCTTTCGAATAGACTGACATTCATCATGAAGGGACGTTTCCATTATTACGAAGGTTATTCTACACAGGAAGCGACATTCTATGTACGCGTCATGGCAAAACTCGGTGTGAAGAATCTCATCATGACCAATGCCGCCGGCGGGATCAATAAAAACATGAACCCATCGGAGCTTATGGTGATCACCGATCATATCGGTCTTTTCTGTGATTCTCCGCTTCGAGGTGGGAATCTGGATGAGTTTGGCCCGCGTTTTCCTGATCAGACCAGAGTCTATGACAAGGGTTTACGTGATCTTTTAAAGGAAGCCGCTTCCGAACTTCACATTCCTCTTCATGAGGGTGTGTACGCCTATACCCGAGGTCCCCAGTATGAGACACCTGCTGAGATCCGTGCACTTTCCGTGCTTGGAGCCGATGCTGTCGGCATGTCCACGGTAGCTGAAGCGATCGCCGGCAGTCATAGTGGGTTGAAAATACTTGCAGTTTCCTGCATTACCAATTTTGCGGCCGGTATATCCGGACAGCCGCTTTCCCATGAGGAAGTCATGACAAATGCCAATGCTTCCTCGAAAAACAGTATTGCATTGATGGAGAAGTTCTTCTCCAAATTGTAAGGAGGCTTTTTTATGAGTGAATTACCTCGTTATGAGATCCGTGACATCGCTTTGGCTCCGGAAGGACACCATAAGATCGACTGGGCATATAGAAATATGCCCGTTCTTCGTATTATCGAGAAAGAATTAAAAGAGACACGTCCGTTTGAGGGATTAAAGATCTCTGTCAGCGTTCATGTCGAAGCAAAGACCGCCAATCTTGCCCTCGTTCTTCGCGAAGGCGGTGCTGATGTGGCACTTACCGGCTGTAATCCGCTTTCCACCCAGGATGACGTGGCTGCTGCTCTTGTTGAGCGCGGCATGAAGGTTTACTGCATCCATGGCGCAGATCCGGAGACATACAGAAAACACCTTGAGATGACGCTTGCATTCGGTCCGGACATCGTGATCGATGATGGCGGCGACCTCGCTATGCTTTTGCACTCTACGCATCAGCATCTGGTATCCGGTATGCTCGGTGCATGTGAAGAGACGACAACTGGTGTTCACAGACTCAAGATCCTGGAAGAAGAGGGAAGACTTGCTTATCCGGTCATCGCCGTAAACGATGCCCGCTGCAAGCACCTTTTCGATAACCGTTTCGGTACTGGTCAATCCGTATGGACCGCTATCATGGCGACGACGAACCTGATCGTTGCAGGTAAATATGTTGTCGTTGCCGGTTTCGGCATGTGCGGTAAGGGTGTAGCTCTTCGTGCCAAGGGGATGGGTGCCCGTGTCATCGTGACCGAGATCGATCCGGTAAAAGCCTGTGAAGCCATTATGGAAGGCTACGATGTCATGACCATGGATGAAGCAGCTCCGCTGGGCGATGTTTTCGTAACAGTGACCGGCTGTAAGGACGTTATCACGAAGCAGCACTTTGAGAAGATGAAGGATGGCGCGATCTGCTGTAATGCCGGCCATTTCGACGTCGAGATCAATCTCGTTCAGCTTGCTGAAATAGCAAAAGAGAGAAAAGAATTAAGGAAAAATATCGAGGGCTTCGTCATGGAGGACGGAAGAACGATCTGTATCCTCGCCGAAGGCCGTCTGGTCAACCTTGCCAGCGGAGACGGACACCCTGTAGAGATCATGGATATGAGCTTTGCTCTTCAGGCCCAGAGCGCCAGATATATTGCCGAGCACGGAAAAGACCTGGCGAAGCATGTATATGATACCCCGGTCGTCATCGATGACCGTGTCGGTGAGTTCCTCTTAAAGTCGAAGGGTTATTCCATCGATAAACTTACCCCTGAACAGGACAGATATATCCATTCCTGGGATCTGGAGGAGTGATCTATGAGTAAATCTGTTTTATTCTCCGGCTTTACCATCGTTACCCCTCATGACGATTCCCCGGTTTCTGTCATTGAGAACGGCTATTGCTCCGTTTTCAGTAATCATATCGTCTATGTGGGCACTTCAAAAGATGAGGCCGAAGCAGCTTTAAAAGCTTCGGGGGCTGAGGACTGGTTCGTCTATGATGGAAAGAATAAGATCCTCTGTCCGACATTTGCCAATGCCCATGCGCATACTCCGATGTCTATCTTCCGAAACATCGCAGATGATACATCTCTTCAGGACTGGCTCTTCGGTGAGATCATCCCGAGAGAAGATAAGATGATCTCCGGAGATTTCTACTACGGAAATCTTCTGACTCTGGCCGAGATGATCGAAGGCGGAACGGCCTGTGCCGCAAATATGTACGATGGTCAGATCGAGATCGCCAGAGGCGCTATTGAGACGGGATTCCGTGTTCAGCAGACCGTTATGGGAAAGTCCTTTAAGGACGGCGTCTGGAGTGTCGATCGTAAGAGTATCGAGGATTTCCTGGCTTTCATTAAGGAGCAGAATACGGATCTTATTAAGCCGAGCCTTCTGGTGCATTCGATCTATCTTTATCCGGAAGAGTTCTATAAGCCTCTTTCCGAAGTGGCGAAGGAATTCGATCTTCCGGTAAGTGTCCATATCTCCGAGACGAAGACCGAGATCGAAAACTGTGTTAAGAGCTATGGTGTATCTCCTGTCGTAAAGCTCGACGAAGCGGGACTCCTTTGCGATACGACAGTTGCCGCTCACTGCGTGCATCTCGATGATCAGGACAGGATGATCCTTTCTGACCGTAAGGTATGGGTCGCACATAACCCGTCAAGCAATATGAAGCTCGCATCCGGACTTGCGGATCTTTTCAAAATGCAGAAAGCAGGGGTAAGGCTCTGCCTCGGAACTGATGGAGCGGCAAGCAACAATAATCAGGATATGTTCCAGGAGATGAAGCTTGCTTCGTTTATCGCCAAGGGATCCACCTATGATCCGACGCTTCTTTCGGCATCGGAAGTCTTCACGATGGCGACGAGAAACGGATATCTCGCTTGCGGTTTTGAAGATTGTGGTATTATAGATAAAGGCTATCGCGCGGATATTCAGGTCATTGACTACGATTGCCCGCAGATGTGGCCTCTCGGGAATCCGGTCTCTTCGCTGGTTTATTCCTGCGGACCGAAGTGTGTGGAATCCGTCATGATCGATGGAAACTTCGTGCTTTATAAGCATGAACTGAAGACGATCGATCTTGAGAAGGTGAAGGAAGAGACGAAAAAGACGATGACTCGTCTTAAGTAAAAGAGAAAACGGATCTGATTCCGTTTTCATATGTCCTCGTAGCTCAGCAGGATAGAGCGGCCGCCTCCTAAGCGGCAGGCCGGAGGTTCGAATCCTCTCGTGGACGCCAGTAAAAGAAAGACTCCTATACTATCGGGAGTCTTTCTTTTTTCTTCAAAATTGATTTATAATGCAGATATCAGTTATGACAGGAGGTCATCTTATGAAAACACTTATTGTCGTAGATATGCAGAAAGACTTTATTGACGGGGCTTTGGGCTCCAAGGAAGCAACGAAGATCGTAAGTAACGTGGTCAAAAAGATCAAGACCTATGTCAAGAACGGGGATCGCGTGATCTTTACACAGGACACGCATAAGAAGAATTATATGAAGACCAGGGAAGGCAAGTATCTTCCTGTTCCACACTGTATCAAGGGTTCCGAGGGCTGGATGATACCTGAAAAGATCCGTAATGCCGCACCTGATGCACTTGTGATCGAAAAGCCTTCTTTCGGGTTTACCGGCTGGAAGCCGCTCCTTAATGGTGATACCGATCCGGTCGAACTGATCGGACTTTGCACGGATATCTGCGTGGTATCTAATGCGCTTACGATCAAAAACCTCTTCCCGGAAAGAGATATCATGGTCGATGCGGCCTGCTGTGCCGGTGTATCTCCGGCCTCCCACGAAGCTTCGCTTCTTACCATGAAGTGCTGTCAGATCGATATTGCCCATGAGGGAAAAGAACCTTGGAGGAAAGCATAATATGAAACTTCATCGAATCATCAGAAGTCTCCTTGAGACGGATATGTATAAGTTTTCCATGGGGCAGGCGATCTATCACCAGTTCCCGTCGTATAAGACCACCTGGACTTTCCGTTGCAGAAATAAGGACGTCAAGTTTACATCTGAAATGATCGAAGAGATCAAAGACCAGATCCGCGCTTACTGTGAACTGCAGTTTACGGAAGAAGAACTTCAATACCTGGATGACATTAAGTGGATCAAGGGCTCCTATATCGATTTCCTTAGACTGTGGAAGCCGAGATATGAGGACTTTGACATCACGACTGATGCAGAATGCGGCCTTTCGATCGAGACACGCGGAACCTGGCTCAATACTTCGATGTACGAGATCCCGACACTGGCGATCGTAAATGAAGTATATTTCCGCATGGCCTATGACTATGACGATCTCATCAAGAGCTTTGAAGAGCGCCTTAACGAGAAGATCGGATGGCTCCAAAGCGGAAAATACTGCATTTCTTCCTTCAGTGAATTCGGCATGCGACGCCGTTTGTCGGCTGAGGCACAGGAAATGGCCGTTCGCGCGCTCGCGGCCGCGGATCTTGCGGACAGTAAGTTTGTCGGTACATCGAACGTGTTCCTGGCAAAGAAGTATAATCTGACACCGGTCGGTACGATGGCGCATGAATGGATCATGTGCGTTGGCCAGGGCGATCACAAGCATAACCCGGCATATTCGAACTGGTATGCGCTTCGCGCCTGGGTAGATGAATATGGCGTCTTAAATGGTACTGCGCTTACCGATGCGATCACGACAGACTGCTTCCTTCGTGACTTCCAGCTGACATATTCCACGCTCTTTTCGGGCGTGCGTCATGACTCTGGAGATCCGATCGAGTGGGGAGAGAAGATGATATCCCACTATAACTCCCTCGGGATCGATGCAACTACGAAGACGCTTCTTTTCTCGGACAGCCTGAATTTCGAAAAAGCGGACAAAATATATCGCCACTTCCAGAGCCGTGCCAAAGTGGCTTTCGGTATCGGTACATATATTGCAAACGATACGCATATGCCTGCTTTGAACATCGTCATGAAGACGACGCTGTGCAACGGTCAGGATGTGGCGAAGATATCCGATGTGGATGGTAAAGGCATGTGCAAGAATCCGGACTATGTCCATTATCTGCAGCGCTGCATCGACTGGCGCATGGAACACGAGTGATCCATTAAACAGCTATCAGATATACACATTACCAGAGGCGGCATCCGGATTAAAGATGCCGTTTATCTGTTCATCCGTAAGATCGATCCCGAACAGATCCTTGTAGTAGCTTTTCGCTTCGGCCGTGATGTCGATATCCGCGAAAAGATCCGGATAAGCGCATTTTGCGAGGTAAAGGAGCGTGATCGGGGTATCGGCGCCCGGGGTATAGCTTCTATACATTCCTAACGGCATCTTAAAGACGTTTTTGTTCTTAACGGCGTCGATCTCACTCCAGTCATAGTTGCCGATGGTATTCCCGTAAAGATCTTCCGGATAAGCCTGATTGAAATTCGTGATGAAGATCAATGTCGGATTCCACGTATAGACCTGCTCGATATTTACTGCCACGGAGTTATCTGTCGTCAGTTCCTCGCCGACGTTTACGGCACCTATAGCCTCGGCCCAGAACTGTCCGAAAAAGAGTTTTCCGGATGTCGTGATATTCGTCTCGTTGATCTGAAACAGGAAGAAGACACGCTGTTTTTGATCCTGCGGAATGCTGTTGACGCGTTCCTGCACGAGCTTATAGATCTCGTTGCTTCTCTTGGCTACTTTCTCAGCCTTATCGTTCTCCTGGAAGATCTCGCCTAAAAGAGAAAACCAGTTGTTCAAAGTCTCGATCGTGTTATAGTTCCATTTATTAACGGAAATACCGATCGCTGAAAAACCGCTGTTTCTCAGCTGTTCTCCGAGTTCTTTATTCGATCCGCTGTAAAAGACGATATCCGGCTGAAGCTTTGTGAGTTCTTCGATATTGACGTTCGATCCGTCCATAAAGGAGGTGGAAGCCTGAAGGATCTCAGGATAGAGCTGGCCGAGAAGACCGTTTTTGGCAGCGATCATGCTGGCTTCGTTCATGCCGACGATCTTCTTACCTGAGTCAAAGAATACGGTCAGGACGGAAGGGAGAGGGAGGATGTCACAGACGACGATTCGGTCGATCTGATTTTTGACCTCTACCTGATTGCCGTTATGGTCCGTGACCACGTGGGTTCCCGAAGAATCTTTCTTTGATTTTGCCTTACAGCCCATGGACAGCCCGAAGGACATGACCATGACGACCGTTACGATCAGAGAGAGAATGCGTTTTTTGTTCATTTCAATTACCTTCTTTTCTTACAGTTTTTCGGAGATATCCGAGATATCGCCGATCAAGTTGGGAATATATTTACGGTAGATCCTTCCCGAGCAGGCTTCGTGCGGCCAGTCGATAACACGTGCCTTTTCTGTCAGGATATTCCGGTAGGTGGGGTCGCAGATGACCGTTTCCGCGCCGGACAAAGCATCAACGATATCGTCTTCGTAAGGCGTGTAGCGGTCAGTGGAACGAAGGAGAGGTCCATCGTTTGTGGGACATAAGATGCGGAAAGAGCGTCCTGTTTCAAGAAGCAGCGCTTCCGAAAGAGAAAGAGCGGCGATCTCTTCACCGATGAGAAAACACCCGTCTGAAGGCGCTTCCTTGGTTTCGAAAATATCCGTTCCTTCTCCGTTATAGAGCTTTTCGAGAGAAGAGAGGACTTTCCTGCTGAATTCTTTTCCATAAGGCACAGCTTCAAGATAAGGTGTTCCGAAAGTGTCTTTCAGGAACTTGGCGGTGTCTCTTCCGGTACTTGAGATCACGAGGTTTACATCGGCACACCCCATGTTTTCTACGGCTTCGAAAGTCGTGTTCATGGCGTAGGTGCAGTTGACCTTCCAGCCGTTACCGGTAAGGAGTTTTACGATGCTCTCGATCTGTCCGTTTGTGGAAAAATCGAGGGGAGTCGCGCCCAGAACATTGATATAGTGGTCCCTTTTCGGAGTGATGTCTTTTCGGACGAAGCGCGCGGCCAGATCCCGAAGGGCCATCGCGGCACCGGAGACATAGGTCTTCATGCCGGTCGTGTTGAATCCGAAGGAAGGGATACCGGTCAGATTTTCGATCTGCATCGCCACGCTCGGACCATCAAAGCCTGTCATGGCAGGGATAGGCGTACCTGCGATCGCGATGAATCGCGGGTGAAATTTACGGGCTTCCGTGACAATATCGGAGATGAGTTTTTCATCATCGCCCATGATCGCCTCCATCTCGGAGATCGCGGAGACGAAGAGCATGCTGTCCATATCGTACCAGCGGGGCTCATCGTGTGTCGTATAGGTGGAGTTGCATCCCGAAGCGTCGTGGATGATCACCATGCCGCCGAGCTCAAAGAGAGAAGAGGCGACGCCGAATGCATCGGCACTGTATGTGGAAAGGATCCTACTTGTCTGGTTCATATGCAGCTTTCACACCCCCATGCCTTTTTCGAGATCCGTTCCCGGATGTCTTTTTCGTTTATAAATGCATCTTCCATAAGTTCGCAGAGTTTTGTGACTGCCTGGTATCCGTAAAGTCCGCCATTCTCGACGATATCTACGAAGTGCGGCGCGCCGTTAAAGTGCGCGGCTTTCTGGCCGATACACAGATAATCGGATCTTTGGTGGTCGGCGGCAAAGCGCATCTGCGGAGAAAGCGTCGGCCAGATCTCCAGATCCGGGTGTTTTTCGCAAAGGTATTCGTAGTCTTCTTTTTCTTCTCCGATAAAAGCATCGGCATAGACGCGGCAGACATTGAATCCGTGGTCGAGAAGAAGACGCGCAAGACCCAGAGGACGCGTGAAAGAAGTGTAGTCGATCGCGACCGGTGTGTCCTTTATCAGTTCTTTTGCAGAAGCTAACGCTTCTTCACACTTTTCTTCCTCGGCATCAAAATCCGGAAGAACGATCGGAAGGGCTTCACTGAGCTTTCGGACATTTTCGCGGATCTCCTTATACGTAAAGGTGAAGGGAAGATAAAGAAGTTTACCCGAAAGACGCTCGGAGAGGTCCTCTCCGCCGACTTTAGCAGACGGATAATCGACGATATAGTATTCGGCGCGCGCCATCTCCTGATACTCCTCGTAGGTATTACATTCCGTCAGCTCATAGATTTTGATACCGGCGGAGGCAAGCGCCTTATAAAGAGTGCTGTCTTTGGCCGTGGAAAAGTCATTTCCTATAAAGGCGACAGATCCGGGAAGGATATCCTTCGGCTTCAGAAGACTATAGAAACGGCTTCTCATGATCTGATCCGGTGTGCGACCGCTCTTTCTCATGATGGGGTTCATATAGCAGTCGGTAAAATCGATCATAGGGAAGCGGGAGCGGAGTTCTCTATAGACCATATCCAGATCGCAGCCGCAGAAATGGTGGACACAGGAAGTATAGACCAGAACGCACGGCGGCTTTTGAGGCAGCTCATCGATGATGTGGCTGACACCATCGATGATGAGATCTTCCATATTGCCCTCGATCAGGTTACTTTCTTCGACCGCGACAGTCGAAAAACGCTTTTCGGCACGCATCTCATATGCGGTCAGTACGACACCGCGAAGACAGCTGGCGGCGCAGACGAAGATCTCGTGCGCCTGCGGGATCAGCATGCCCTGATGGGCGATGTTCCAGGTGCCGCGGGCAGGGGAGGAGAACTCGAGTCCTGCGGGAAAAGGGCTCGGGAACGAGATGTCCCTGATCGGGATCGGATCGATATTGACTTCTATTCCATTTACTTTTCGAAGCATATTCGTAATTCCTTATTTTTCTTCACAGCAGCAAGGACCTGACGTGCGAGTGTTCTGTATTCTTCCGCCATTTCGCTTTCCGGGAAAGCCTCGATAACTGTCTTTCCGAGATCCTCGGCATCGGTGACGATCTCGCTTCGGGAAAGTGTTCCGACGATGGAAGACCCGATATCGGAGCAGAGTTCTTCGACCTTTTTTACTTCATCCTTCACATTTCTTCTGTTTAAGATGATGCCGCCGAGAGAGGCATATCCTCTTCCTTGGAAGTTGTCGAGTGCAACAGCGATGTTCGCAGCAGCATGGATCGCCATATTTTCTCCGGATGTGATGACGAATACTTTGTCGGCATATCCGCCGCGCATCGGCATGGAAAATCCGCCGCAGACGACGTCGCCGAGTACGTCATAAAGCACGACATCCGGCTTGTATATTTCGTATGCACCTTTTTCTTTCAGTTTATCGAGAGCGGCGATGATGCCTCTTCCTGCGCATCCGAGACCAGGTGTCGGACCGCCGGCCTCAACGCAGATCACTCCCTTATAACCGATCCTGACCATCTCATCGAGGGTCAGATCTTTTCCTCTTTTTCTTACAAGCTCCAGTACGGTATCCATTTTTTCCTGTCCTCGCAGGGAGATGGTGGAATCCGCCTTCGGGTCACAGCCGATCTGCATGACCTTTTTGCCCTGGTCCGCGAATGCGGCGGCAAGGTTACTTACGGTTGTGGATTTTCCGATACCGCCTTTTCCGTAGATAGCGATCTTGATCATATGTGTTCCTCCTCTTTTACGTATGTGACCTTGACGCTGACAGAAGGAAGGAGGCTGAGTCTGTGGGAAAGCTCCTCGATCCTTCTTTTCGGACCGTCGAGGTTGACGTTGATCAGGTATACATTTCTTTTTCTGTGTGGCATGCCCATGCGTCCGAAAAGGATATCGGGATATTCGTGAAGGATCGTGTTGATCTTCCCGGATTCCTCGAACTCTGAGCAGATGATGGAGATGCTCGCGAGGGTGTCAGTTTCCGTATCATCTGGCAGTTCTTTTTCCGAAGCATCGGACTTCTTCGGAAGAAGCGATACAGGGATGACGTTATCGATCTGGTTACTGTCGGTCTCGATCCTTCCGATGATGGCCTTAACGCCGAAAGCATCCGCAAGATTTTCTTCCGTGATGATCTCTTTCGTCGCACCGAAACGCACTTTCCCATGGTCGAGAAGAAGGGCTTTTGCGGATCTTCGAAGCGCATGGTCCGGATAGTGGGTGTTAAAAAGGACGCCCACACCTTCAGCGCTCAGCTGTGTGAGCGTATCGAGTACGATGATCTGGTTTTTAAAGTCGAGATTCGACTCCGGTTCGTCTAAGATGATGATGCCCGGATCACTGGCCATGGCGCGTGCGATCAAAGTCATCTGCAGTTCGCCGCCGCTTAACTCGTTACACTTCCTGTTAGAAAGTTTCGTAAGGTGCAGACGGTCGAGGATCGACTCGGCATGTTCGATGTCCTCTTTTCCGGGAGAAGAGAAGACCCCGATCTTCGGTGTCATTCCGAAAAGAACTGAATCCAGGACGGTATAGCTTCCCGCGATCCCGTGGGACTGCGGGACATAGGAGACCTTAGACCACATTTTGGCGGGCGAGAGGTCTTTAATATCTTCGTTATCCAGAAGACTTCTTCCGGAGCTCCAGGGAAGGATACCCATGATCGCGCGGAGCATGGTCGTCTTACCTGCGCCGTTTGGGCCAAGGATACTGATGATGTCGCCGGAATTGAGTTCGAAGTTTACATCGGAAAAGAGCGGCGAGCCCTTCTTATATGCGAAGGTCCCGTTTTCGATCTTCAGGATCATAGTGACCAGCCTCCTTTCTTTCTCATGAGGAATAAGAAGAAAGGTGCGCCGATGATGGCCGTCAGGATCGAGATCGGGATCTCGGAAGCGGACATCGAACGGGCAAGCGTGTCGACGACGATCATAAAAGATCCGCCCAGAGAGATCGACGCGGGAAGCAGGTATCTGTGGTCATTTCCAAGCGCCATGCGGCACATATGCGGGACGATCAGACCGACCCAGCCGACCTGACCGCACATGGAGATCGAAGATGCGGTCGCGGCCGTCGCACAAAGGATCGCGACAAGACGAAGGATACGGATATTCGATCCTGATGAGACAGCTTCCTCTTCCGAAAGCAAAAGGAGATTCAGTCTCCAGCGAAGCAGGAATAGAATGACGATACTGATAAGGATCGGGATCATGCCGATCGCGATCGACTTATATGTAGCCGATTGCAGGCTTCCCATCAGCCAGTAGGTGATGGACGGCAGCTGCTGTTCTGAATCGGCAGCGAATTTTACCAGGGAAACGAGGGCCGAGAAAAGCGAACCCATCATGATACCGGAAAGGACGATAGTGCTCATATTGCGGGTCTTTCCGCGTGCGGCGAGCATCGTCAGCGATACGGCGATACAACCGAAAGCAAAGGATACGAGCTGTAAAATGATCGCAGTGAATCCGAGAAGGATCGAGAGTACGGCACCAAAGCTTGCGCCGCCTGCGACTCCGAGCGTATCCGGTGTGGCCAGAGGATTCTGGAAAAGACTCTGGAAGATCAGGCCTGCGCAGGAAAGTGCGGCACCGACTAAAAAGGCGAGAAGAAGCCGCGGCAGACGTACATTCCAGACGGTGATATAGGCCATCTTATTGATGCCTTCCGTATCCGAAAAACGCGCGGCGATACACTCCAGTACTTCCGGGACGGATACGAAGTATCTTCCTATACAAAGGCAGATCAGAAGAAGGATCACGGGAAGGATGATCAGCGCAAGAATATAGGACGTTTTCCAAAGGGCAGAACGCTTCTTGTTCATAGTCTTTACCTGAAACTTAACCTTCGGAGACAGATCCGTCGGAGACTACATTGGAATACGCGGTCTTCGAGGTGATCCCGGAAAGCTTCCCGATCTTTCCGGAAAGCGTATTAATGGCATCCTGAGGAGCATCGATGGCGATGCTGATGATACTGATATTCTTCTCACGGTAAGGGATGCCCATGCGTCCGATAATGTATTTTCCATACTCATGAAGAAGAGAATTGAGCTTCTCCACGGAAGACGGGTCTTCGACAATAATGCTGATGACAGCGACTCTGGTCTGCATATCTTTAGGATCCTTTCTTTCATTCAGTAAAACTTTATGTCAGAGGTTTGATCTCATTAGTGTAAGGTATCATCTATTTAGGGAGAAGTCAATGGAATTCCCTTGACATATCCTTAAATAATCGGTATATTTGTTTGTGCTTTGAACAAGCGCCAATGTGGCTCAGGGGTAGAGCAATTCACTCGTAATGAATAGGTCGTGGGTTCGATTCCCACCATTGGCTCCATGAAGAACTGTCTTACGGAAATGGTAAGACAGTTCTTTTTTTTGAAACGTTTATTGTATAATAGAAATGATTGAATTTGATTGGATGAAAAGGCAATTTATGTTTCAAAAAGGACAATTAACCGAAAAAGACCGAAGCTTTTCGAAAAGAGCCGGAAAAACCATCTCTGTGGTTCTTTCATTTTCGATCCTTTCCTGCCTTTTTCTGACTTCCTGTAAGAAGGTCAGATCTGAATTTCCGACGATCCCGACATCTGATACATCCGAGACGACCGAACATAAGGAAAGTGTGAGCATCCCGGACAGTAAGACGATGGAACTTACGGTCGCCTCTCCGCTTTCGTATGAGACGGTTTCCTATCTTGCGAAACTGTATGTTGCCAAGAGTTCCGGTCTCCTTGGCGATGGAGTGACCGGAGAGACGGTCGATTTAAGTTATCTTTCCAGCATCGACCTTCCGTTCGTCCTCTCCGTATATGATACGTCTGAGACAGGCTGTAATGCCGATACGCTGAAGCAGTGGAGGGCTTCCGGAGATATGCCGGACATCTTTCTGACCGACAGCTTCGATCAGGTCGTTTCGGAAGGACTTGCGCTTCCGATCACGAAATACCTTTCCGAGATATCTCTTCTTTCTTCAGACCGTATCTATACGGGACTTCTCAGTTCGTTCTTTACGTCCGGAGAACAGTATGGTATCCCGTACCAGACGTCGGCCGCTGTACTTTACTGCGACATGGAAGTCATGAATATGGCCGATATTGCGACCGTCAGCTTTAAACAGAGCAGAACATCACTTCTCGATCTTCTATCCAAACTTAATGAACTCAATGCTTCCGAGAGGACGGTACTTCCGTTCTATCTGGCAGGAAACCTTCTCCCGTATCTTCCCAGTGCGATGTTTAATCATTCTTATCTTTCCGCATCCACTGAAGAAGACCGCGCGGACCAGGCATATCGGGATTCGCTTTCCTATCTTGATTCGATCATCGGGACAGGTTTTTCCTACGAGAGTATGTCTGATGAGGAGATCGAGGCATTCTTCTCCGGTCTTTCGCCTCTTCTTTCCAGAAAAGTAGGCATCTGGGCAGGTACGACATCGGAGATCAGTATCTACGATAACTATATGCCGAATACGCTTTGCCTGATGCAGATCCCGGGGATCACCGAGGACGAGTACACATCGCCGCTTCTGATCTCTTATCCGCTCTGCATTTCGAGCTCCTGCGAGTCACCGAAAGAAGCTTCGGAGCTTGCCTGCTTTATGGCGCTTGATGAGGATGCACTGCTTCTTGCTGCACGCCTTTCACCGAAAGAAGGGTATATGCCGAGCATTTCATCTCCGACGGTTTGGAAGAACGTCGTTCTGACGCAGAAATACGGTTATTATCTCGAGCAGTTCCACGACCGGATGGACCAGGCGATCCCGATCCCCGCCGTTTCGGAGAGCGTGCTTTTTCAGCAGGATATCAGGTATATCTCCCAGTACCTTGAGGAGGCATACGAAGCAATAGATTTACAGGAGTAGCACTATGCCGGAGATCACATTGTCACCGATCCGCATTCTTGATTCCAGCAAGATCCAGAAACAAGGCATTCTGGAGCGTGTCACTGACGATGTGCCTTCTTTTATCCGTGCCGTCCTTTCCGATGTGAAGCGGAAGTACTTCGTCTGCACGGTAAAAGAGAATGGTGCGGACATGCTCATCGGGATCCTGGGCCTGGAGAATATTTCCTCGATCCATAAGAGCGCGGAATGCGTGATGTATTTTTCTTCGGAAAAAGAACTGCCCGGCATATCGGATGTGAATGGTCTTTTCGCATCTGCGTTTGACCGTCTCCTGCGATATGCATTTTTCGACCATCAATTGCATCGAGTATCGATCCTGATCCCTTCTTCCGACCTTGTTTCCGAGAAAGTCCTTCTTGACTGCCATATGCGTCAGGAAGCACTTTTAGAAGAGGCTTTGTATGTAGGGAATAAGTTTGAGGATGCGGCGCTGTTTTCACTTCTTGATTCCGAGTATCCGGATTATTCTGTCGGCTTTGTCGCCTTTAAAAAGGGTGTTGTCGCTGTCCGCGGAGATAATGAAGTGGTTGAGATGATGAAGTTTTATTCTTATGGAAAAGAAATCGAAGGTACGCTGGAAAGAAATGTGGCGATCCATACCGGTATTGCCGACAGTAACGGCGTCATGAAGGGAGAAGGCGCACCTGAGTTTAAAGACCTTCTTGATATGCCGTTTCCGGATGAGGTCAAACGCTGCATGATGGAGCTATATGAGTACTTTTCGAAAAGAAGAACGACTTTTGATATTAATGCCAAGCCACTCTATGGAAGTGATTTCCAGAAGAAGGTCTGGGAGAAAGTCTCCGATGTGCCTTATGGCGTAACGAGAAGTTACGAAGATATCGCGATGGACCTTACCGGTCAGGATAAGATCGCGGCGAGAAATCTGACTCGTGCCGTCGGTGCCGCCTGCAGTGATAACCCGCTGCCGCTTCTTGTCCCGTGCCATCGTATCATCGGTAAAGACGGACGTCTCATCGGATTTTCGGGTGGCCTCGAGATCAAGGAATATCTTCTGAATCACGAGATGTTCGGCATCCATATGTGTTAAGAGAGTCATCAGTTAGAGAAAGGATCTGAAAAATGAAGATCGAAATGTCCCCCTCCACGATGTTAAACCCTGTTCCGGTCGTCATGATCTCCTGCGCAGGGAAAAAACCGGAAAAAGAAGAGATGCGTCCGAACATCATTACGGTCGCCTGGGCCGGCACTATCAATTCCGAGCCCCCGATGGTCTCGATCTCGGTGCGAAAGTCCCGACACTCACATGAACTGATCTGCAGTACGAAGGAATTCGTCATCAACCTCGTGTCGGAAAAACTCGCCAAAGCCTGTGATTACTGCGGTGTTAGAAGCGGGGCAAAAGAAGATAAGTTTAAGAAGATGAAACTGACTGCGGATGTGGCCCCGAAAATGAAATATGCGCCGCAGATCAAAGAGGCACCGGTGTCCATTTCCTGCAAACTGAAGGACATTATTGAACTCGGATCCCATGACATGTTCCTTGCGGAAGTCGTCGCTGTTTCCGTCGATGAAAAGCTGATGGACAGCAAGGGGAAGATACGTCTGGATAAGGCGAAACTCGTGACCTACTGCCACGGAGAATACTTCACGATCGGCGAGCTTTTAGGCTTCTTCGGTTACTCTGTAGCATCGAAAGAAGCAATGAAAAGACGCATGCCCGGAAAAATGACAAAGAAAAGTAACAAAAAGTGACTTTTCGAAGGGCAAATAAGTTGACAATCGAAGTATTCTTTCATTAAAATTATATGGTGTTCAAATAAAGGGACATATGTTTTGAATCTTGAAAACTAAATATTGGAGGTGAGTACCATAGAACTTTGGTTAGCAATTCTATTGATTGTAATTGCTTTCGTAGTCGGTGCTCTCATCAGTGTAGGATTTTCCGTATTATATTTTCACAAGGGCATGTCAGCTAAGCAGCAGAAGCTGGAACAGGATATGGCCAAAGCAGAAGAAGATGCAGAAAGAGTAATTGGTGAGGCGCAGAAAAACGCAGAAAGCAGAAAGAGAGAGCTACTTTTGCAGGCGAAAGAGGAGATCACTAACGCAAAACTCGACTTAGAGAAAGACGTTAGAGAGAAGAAGTCTGAAATCGCCAGAGAAAGAAACCGTCTCGAGCAGAAAGAAGAATCACTGAACCGTAAGGTTGAAGCGATGGAACAGAAGGAGAGTGCTCTGGAGTCCAAGGTCAGCGATATTATGGCCATGGAGGAGAAGGCTCGTGAACTGGAACGGCAGAAAGTGATCGAACTGGAAAAGGTATCCGGATTATCTGTAAGTGATGCTCGAAATCTTGTTCTGGACGCTGCACAGCGTGAATACAGCCACGATATGGCGGTCATGCTCAAGCAGATGGAAGAACAAACGAAAGCTGAAGCCGACAAGAAGGCCCGAGAGGTCGTCGTAAACGCAATCCAGCGTTATGCTTCAGACTATGTGTCCGAAGTGACCGTTTCGGTAGTGTCCCTGCCGAATGATGAAATGAAGGGACGAATCATTGGCCGTGAAGGTAGAAACATCCGTGCGATCGAGACCAGCACCGGTGTAGATATCATCATCGATGATACGCCTGAGGCCGTAATACTCTCGAGTTTTGACCCGATCCGGCGTGAGATCGCCCGATTGACGATCGAAAGATTGATCTTGGATGGTCGTATCCATCCTGCGAGAATCGAAGAGATGTCTCACAAAGCCCGTAAAGAAGTAAACCAGACGATCAAGCAGGAGGGTGAACGTGCTGCATTTGATACAGGTATCGTCGGTTTGAATCCAGAGATCATCAAGTATCTCGGTAGATTACGTTATCGTACAAGTTACGGGCAGAATGTGTTGCAGCATTCAATCGAAGTCGCCTGGCTGGCTAGCATGATGGCGGCAGAATTAGGTCTGGATGAAATGCTTGCTCGCAGAGCAGGCTTGTTGCATGATATCGGAAAGGCTGCTGACTTTGAACTGGAGGGTTCTCATATTGAACTGGGTGCTGACATTGCCCGCCGTTATAAGGAAAACGATACGGTGATCAATGCCATCATGTCCCACCACGGCGATGTTGAACCTACAACGGAGATCGCTGTACTGGTCGCAGCGGCGGATGCTATTTCCGCAGCAAGACCGGGTGCACGCCGTGAGAACATGGAAACCTATGTCAAGAGGATCCAGAAGCTCGAAGAGATCGCTACCAGTTTTGATGGTGTCGAGAAAGCCTTTGCGATCCAGGCAGGTCGTGAGATCCGCGTGATCGTCAGCCCGGATAAAGTATCCGATGACGATATGATCTTAAAAGCCCGTGATATCTGTAAGAAAATCGAGGAAGAACTCGATTATCCGGGTCAGATCAAGGTCAATATCATCCGCGAAACACGTGCCTCGGATGTGGCAAAGTAAACCCAAAACAAAAAAGAAGAGTCTTTTCCTGAAAAAGGAGAAGGCTCTTCTTTTTGTTTTAATAGGATTTATGGTAAAATGAGTTTCAGATTTTTAGAAACTGAGGATTAGGCATTGCGGGTACTCTTTGTCGGTGATGTGGTTGCCCATCCGGGCAAAAGGATCTTAAAAAACAAGCTCAAGGCATTCCTTACGGACAATTCCGTAGATGCCTGTGTCGTCAATGCCGAAAACGTCGCTGCCGGTCTCGGGATCAATTATGCGTCAGCCAAAGAGATCTTCTCCTTCGGCGCTGACTGTATTACTTTAGGGAATCATTCCTTTTCCTGCCCGAATTATCTCCAGTTTGCCGATTCTGAATCCCGTGTGATCCGTCCCGGAAATGTCAGTGAAGCCTGGCCCGGACAATCGGAATACCTTATTGATCTGAAGGAGAAGGGAAGACTTCTCGTGGTCTCCCTGATGGGACAGGTCTTTGTGACCCCTATGGCAAATTCGCCGTTTCAGTATTACCGCACCAATATCTCCAGATGGAAAAAGGAATATGCACCTACGAATATCCTCATCGACTTCCATGCGGAAGCGACGAGTGAGAAAGCCGCGATGGGCTACATGGCGGACGGGGAAGTTTCTCTTGTTCTAGGTACGCATACGCATGTGCAAACCTCTGATGAGACGATACTGCCATTTGGTACCGGTTATATGACCGATGTCGGCATGACCGGGACAATGAGCGGGATCCTCGGTATGGATCCGGATGCATCGCTTAGAAGACTTGCCGATAAGCTTCCGGCAAGGTATACTCCTGCAGATGGACCTGCTTCTATGCAGGCGGTCCTCGCAGATCTCGATATAAAGAATGGGAAATGCCTGAAAATGGAAAGGATCAAGATATATGAATGAACTGAAAAAACCGACATGGATCACATATGTGCTCTGGGGTGAGCTTTTCGTCGTACTGGTATTCATCGACCAGTTCACGAAGAGTCTGATTACGAAGTCCCAGGCACTTTATACGATGTATCCGATCATTAAAGATTTCTTCTCGCTGATGTATGTAAGAAATACCGGAAGCGCGTTCAGCATGTTCGCGGACAAGTCCTGGGGAGTTACGTTCCTGAGTGTCATTTCCGCGCTGTCTCTTCTTGTTCTGCTGTTCCTTGCCTTCTTTGTTCTGGTGAAATACAGAAGCAGAAGACTTTCCGTATGTCTTATCTTCCTTTCGGCAGGAACACTCGGCAACCTGATCGACCGCGTTCGTCTTCATTACGTCGTCGACTTCCTGCGCTTTGATTTCGGAAACTATACCTTCCCGATCTTTAACGTGGCTGATATCTATGTCACACTTTCCTGTGTGGTCCTGGCGGTCCTTCTGATTTTCAGCGAACGATTCATTCCGGAGATCCCGTTCTCGTCCAAAGACGAAGAGGAGAAGTAATGGTAGAGACGTATTTCGTGGAAAACTATCAGGGACGTGTGGATACCTATATTCCTATGGCATGCCCTGACCTGACCCGTTCCCGCGCTGCCCAGCTCATTTCTGACGGTGCTGTCTCTGTCGACGGGAAAACGGTAAAAGCTTCTTTTAAAGTATTCGGCGGAGAAAAGATCGACATCGATTTCCCGCCGCCGGTCGATACCGACGCAAAACCGGAAGATATCCCTCTCGATATCGTTTATGAAGACGACGACCTGATCATCATCAATAAACCGCAGGGGATGGTCGTGCATCCGGCTCCGGGACATTATTCCGGAACCCTTGTGAACGCGCTTCTATACCATTGTGCCGGCAATCTTTCCGATATCAACGGTGTCATCCGTCCGGGTATCGTGCACCGTATCGATATGGATACTTCGGGCCTTATGGTCGCTGTCAAGAATAACGAGACACATCTGGCCATGGCCGAGATGATCGCAAATCACGAAGTCGTCAGAGAGTATCGCGCCTGCGTATATGGGATCGTCGATTCCGACAAGGGCACGATCCATGCGCCGATCGGAAGAGCCATGAATGACAGACGCAAGATGACTGTCTGCGAAGGCGGAAAAGACTCGATCACGCACTTTGAAGTGCTTGAACGTTTCCGTAAGGGAACGGATCTTCTCTGCAGACTGGAAACAGGTAGAACACACCAGATCCGCGCCCATATGACCTATATCGGACATCCCTGTATCGGAGACCCGCTTTATGCCCCGAAGAGAGAAAAGTACAACCTTCACGGGCAGGCTCTGCACAGCACATCCATTAAGTTTATCCATCCGAGAACGCAGGAACTCATCGAATACCATGCCGATGTTCCCGAGCACTACAGTAAACTTTTAGAACTACTCAGAAACGATGTATAAAGGAGACCTTGCATTGAACGAAGAAATCCTGTCTGTCAATCATTTAATTGAACTGTCTTCTAATAACTGTGCCTGGCTGAAGATCGTCGGCGAGATGTTCGAGAGTGAGATCATCACACTCGACAGCGGTATCCTCATCAAAGGAGACCCGGTCAAGACCGCAAAATGCAGCTCTGTGATCTCCGCGATGGATGCCGTTCTGGATCGAAAAGAACAGCTCGATGCGCTTTCTGTCAGGTATCTGTGTCTTCTGGAAAAGGAGAACAGACTTCCTGAATTCATGGCGGACGAAGATCCGGTGATCCTGACGACACCTGCCGGACGTTCCGTACGTGCCAAGACGCTCGGACAGCGTGTATATGTCGATGCGATGGCCAAAAATGATGTCGTCATCTGCAAGGGTCCTGCCGGTTCCGGTAAGACATTCCTCGGCGTGGCGATGGCTGTTCTTGCTCTTCGTGAAAGATCCGTCTCCCGCATTATCCTGACCCGTCCTGCGGTAGAAGCAGGTGAGAAACTCGGTTATCTTCCGGGCGATATCGAAGAAAAGGTCGATCCCTACATGCGTCCGATCTATGACGCGCTTCTCGAACTGATGGGAAGAGAAGGCTTTGAAAAGAATATCGACCGGGGGATCATCGAAGTCTCTCCTCTGGCCTATATGCGTGGCCGAAACCTCGATGATTCTTTTATCCTTTTAGATGAAGCCCAGAACACTACGATCGAACAGATGATGATGTTTTTGACCCGTATGGGCATGAATTCCCGAGTATGTGTCTGCGGTGACACGACCCAGATCGACCTTCCGTCCGGTTATCCGAACGGACTGGACGATGCCATGCGCGTACTGAGAAATATTCCGGGGATCGCCATCGTTTCTCTACAGGAGACGGATATCGTTAGAAATCCGTTGGTGCAAAAGATCATAATGGCTTATAATGCAAGAGAGAGGAGGCATGGCGGAAATGCGTAATACCAAGAAGAATCAGCGTCTGTTTAAAGTGATCAGTATTGTTGCGATCATTTTGCTTGCGGCGCTGATGGTCGCCCTCGTATATATCGGATCTCTTCCGAAAAAATACGATGTTCTTCAGGGGCAGGCCAGTGAATACGACATTACCGCGCCCCGTTCTGTAAAAGATACCTACGAGACCGAGCGCCGTGCGATCCTCGCCCGGACAGAGGTCGAACCGATCTATGTCATTTCCGATGATGTGTCCGCCCGGAACAAAAAACTCGTGGATGATTTCTTTTCCTACTGCGAAGAGCTCCGTAAAGCCAATATCGATGAAAACGGTATGGTGATCAGAAATAAGAAGGAAATGGGCGATCTTCTGCTTCGTGCGGTCAAAGAATCCTACGATATCACGCTCCCTGAGGAGACAGCCTATACGCTTGCCAACATTTCCTTTGTTGATTTTTCCTATGTTTCCACGCAGTCAAAAGAGATCACGGACATGATCTCCATGAATGCTCTCGACGAGCAGGCGCTTATGGTGGAGATCAACAACTATGCTTCTTATGTAAAAGATTCGCGCACCCATGAGAATACTGACTATATTTCGCAGGATGACCTGATCACATCGCTTCTGAACCATCTTCTCAAGCCGAATGCCGTATATGATGAAAATGCGACGGAGAACGCCAGAGAATCCGCGTATAAGAATGCGGTAAGTGAACCTGTCATGATCCAGAAAGGTGCCCGTATCGTAAGCGTCGGAGAGACGATCTCCCCGCATGTGTACAGCCAGCTTCAGGATCTGGATCTTCTGCCTTCCAATTCCTTTAACTTCACGCTCCTGATCGGTATCATCGTTTATATCTCGATCACGGTGGCTGCAGGCGCTTTCTATCTGACGCGTTTTGAAAAGAAGAATAACTATGACTCCAAGACATTGATCTCGCTGATGATCGCCTTTATCGTACCGCTCATCACCAGCCGGTATCTGACCTCGATCTCGCCGCTTTTTTCGACGATCATGTTCACGACGGTCATTTTCGCGACATATCTCGGTGTGCAGGGCGGTATCACGATGAGTGTGCTGTCGCTCCTTGTCGTTCTTCCGATGAGCAGCTTTAATACCGAGCTGATCTTCGTATCCATCATCACGATCTTTATCTGCTCGGTCATTGCCGGCCAGAGAAACCATAAGTACAACGCCGCGACACTTATTATCCTGACAAGTATCGCCGCGGTTCTTGCTTCGCTGGGCTTTAACCTTGTCTCTCAGTCATCCAAGACAGATACCTTTAACTCCGCGCTTTGGGCCGTGATCGGTACGGCTTGTTCGGTGGTTGCAGCGATCGGCTGTGAGCCGCTTTTCGAACTTATCTCGAATACAGCTTCTCCGATGCGCCTTCTGGACCTTGCGCAGCAGAGTCATCCGCTTCAGAAGAGGCTTTTCCTCGAGGCTCCGGGAACTTCCCAGCACAGCATGATGGTCGCCAACCTTGCCGACTCCGCTGCCGAAGCGATCGGCGCGAATGCACTTCTGGCGAAGGTCGGTTCGTACTATCACGATATCGGAAAGCTCGAAAGGCCGGAATACTTTACCGAGAACCAGATGGATGGTGTGAACCCGCACGATAAGCTTTCCGTAGAAGAGAGTATCGCGATCATCACATCGCATCCGTCGGACGGATTAAAACTTGCGAAGAAATACCGTCTTCCGCTTCCGATCCAGAGCATTATCCTCGAGCATCACGGCACGACCTGCCCGGGTTACTTCTATATGAAAGCACAGAAGGAAGCCGAAGCGAAGGGCGAACCCATGCCGAGAAAAGAGGACTTCAGCTATAAGGGCTCTGTTCCTTCTAGCCGTGAATCCGCCATCATCATGATCGCAGACTCCTGTGAAGCGGCGATCCGCTCCCAGGGCATTCACGATGTCGAAGAGGCGGAGGTTCTTTTCCGAAAGATCATTAAATCTAAAATCGAAGATGACCAGCTGGTGAATTCAGGATTGTCCTTTGACGATCTTGAACGCATGATCCGTGCCTTTATCCAGGTATATGCCGGCTTCTTCCACGAAAGGGTGAAATATCCTGAATGAGTATTTCTATTGAAAACAAGACCAGATCATACAGTAAAGAAGAGGAGAAGACCTTCCAGAAGTTCCTTAAGAAGGCGATGGATCTTCTGATTTCCAAGGATTACGTGGATGACAGGATCAGGTCATCCGGTGCGGAAGTTTCTGTGGATGTCCGTTTTGTCGGTACGGAAGGAATAAGGAAACTCAATGCCGAGCATCGCGGAAAAGATGCTGTGACTGATGTGCTTTCTTTCCCGGTCCTTGATATGACGGATGGGAAGCTTTCCTCAGATCTTATGCCCTATGACTTTTCTTTTTCCGAAAAAGGAAAGAAGATCCTTCCGATAGGCGACATTGTTATCTGCCCGGAGCGTGCGAAGAAGCAGGCTTCTGAATACGGCCATTCCATGGACAGAGAGATGCTGTTCCTCGCAGTGCACTCGCTTCTTCATCTTCTGGGATTCGATCACGAAACCGGAAGAGATGAGGAACTGATGTTTTCCAAACAGGAAGAGATCATGGTCGGGATCGGCCTTCCGAGAGATCCTTCCGCGCCTGAGAGAAAAATGACTTCGGGAAAAGAAGAGAAAACGGCTTCTTCCGATGAGCATCCGGTAGGTGAGATGCTACCGCACTGCGGGTACTGTGCTCTCGTAGGACGCCCGAACGTCGGTAAATCCACGCTGCTTAATACGATCTCCGGCATGAAGCTTGCGATCGTTTCCCATAAGCCGCAGACCACGAGAAATAACATTCAGGCGATCTATAACCGGGACGATGCCCAGGTGATCTTCGTAGATACGCCGGGTATCCATAAACCGCAGTCGAAGCTTTCCGAATTCATGGTGGATTCTTCCTTCCGTGCGGCTAAGGGTGCTGATGTCGTGGTCCTCATGGCGGACGGCCGTTTCAGTAAACCGGCCAACGTTGAGATCAAGGCAGCGGAAATGGCGAAGAAACTGAAAAAACCGATCATCCTTGCGGTCAATAAAGCCGATGCTGTGACCAAGGAATCGCTGCTGCCGCTGATTGCGAATTATTCGAAGATCGCGGATTTTGAGGCGATCGTACCGATCTCTGCGCTTAAAGACGATGGTGTTGATGAATTGATGAATGTCATCATCTCATATCTTCCGTCCCAGCCCAGATATTTCCCGATCGAGGAAGTAACAGACCAGTCGGAACGCGAGATCTCTGCGGAACTGATCCGTGAGCAGATCCTCCACTATACGAACGAAGAGATCCCCCACGGGACTGCTGTAGAGATCGATGCTTTTGAAGAAGAATTAAAAGAGGACGCGGTCGACAGCTACGATCGAAGTCTTGTTAAGATCCACGCGTCCATCATCTGTGAAAGAGATTCGCATAAGAGCATCCTGCTCGGCAAAAACGGACAGATGATCAAGCGCATCGGTACGGCGGCACGCCAGAATATCGAGAAGATGTGTGACTGCAAGGTATTCCTCGATCTTCATGTCAAAGTACGTAAGGACTGGAAGAACCGTCAGGTATTTCTCGACGAGTTCGGTTATACGAAAAAGGATGACTGATCCATGGGTAATAGTTTTACGATCCGCGGTGTGGTCATATCCTCAAAACCGCATCGTGATCAGGATGCTATAATCACCATACTTACTTATCAGCAGGGCCTTATTTCGGCCATGGTCCCGGGTGCGAAAAAGCATTCTTCGCGCATGGCGCCTCTTGCCACTCCGCCGCATCTTGCCGATCTCGTTTTAAGTGAGAGCAAGGGTTTTTACTACGTAAAAGAAGGCGAGACGGTCGAGAGTTTCCGTGGCCTTTACGATTCATTTGAAGCGCTGACCTGTGCCTCGCATATACTCGAAGTTGTAAAAGATACCGCCGTGGATCTTGAATCATCCCAGACGCTGTATCCTCTCGTACTCTATGTTCTCTATGATCTTTCGAAACATCCTGAAAAGTATAAGGCGATCGTATCGGCCTTTGAATGGCGTGTCATGGATGCTTTGGGATTTGCATTCGACTTAAGTGAATGTGAATGTGGATCGCCGGATCAGATGCCGACGCGGGCCTTTTCCTTCAGTAAATGCAAGCTTTTCTGTTCGAAGGTCGGATGTGTATCCAAAGCAGGAGACTACCAGTTCGTCTCTCTCGGCTGCATCGAAGCGCTCCGGTATATCCGCGAAGCCCCGCTTGAGCGTCTGACCGCTTTTCGCGCCGAAAAATACGTGCTTGATGATCTTTTCTCCGTAACACACAGATACCTTTGTGAGCGGCTCGAAAAGAATTACGACAAGCTTTTGATCTTAGATACGCTGCCGCCTGTCTGATTAAAGATCATCCCAGAGGATCTCGGCTTCGGAAGCAATGTATTCTGAGGCTCTCCAGTGCTCGGGCCAGAGGACACGGTAATCGTCCCTCGTGTAACGTTCATCCATTAATACGATGAAGCCCCGGTCGTTCTCGTCTCGGATGACACGTCCTGCTGCCTGCAGCACTTTCTCCCAGCCCGGGAACTTATATGCGTACGAGAATCCATCACCGAACTTGTTCTGGAAGTACTGGCAAAGGATCTCTCTTTCCTTACTGATCTGCGGAAGACCGACACCCACGATAAAAGCCCCCTTCAGTTTATCTCCCACAAGGTCGATCCCTTCGCCGAAATGTCCGCCCAGCACAGCGAATCCGAGAAGCGTTTTATCGCCATGGCGGTTGAAACGATCCAGATACCGTTTTTTATCGTCGGCATTCATGCCGGGCATCTGGATCATCAACTCGATATCCGGGTCTTTCTGCACCCGGTTCGAGATATCCTTATAGACCATCTCCATATAGGCAAATGACGGGAAGAAGACCATGAAATTCTCCCGGTGTCCCGAAATCATGCGAAGGATCGTCGTCGCGACCGTACTGCTCGAAAAGTTTCTTTCCTGATAGGTCGTTCTGATATCCTTAATGATCAGTACCTGAAGGTTTTCGGGCGGGAACGGACTCGGGAGCTGCAGCATCGTAGAAAACGTCGTGTCTTTTCCCACGATCATGCTCCGGTAGTACTGCTGCGGTGACATCGTGGCGGAGAAGAAGACGGCATTATGGTTGTCCCGAAGGATGGATGCGATCTTATCCGAGGCATCCAGGCAGTCTAATGTGATTGAGATATCGTACTGTTCATTTGAGCAGACGCCGGATCTCGTGACCTCGATGATATACGCATCGTCGAAATACATTTCAAGTATCGTCAGGAAGAAGCGGGCTTCAAAATAGAATTCTGAGAGTGTCCTTCTTTTGGCACGGTCCTCCAGATCGACAAGAATGTTCGCGATGTGAAAGCAAAGCGCCCAGAGGAGCTGATAGAGGTTCTTCGGGACAGATCTGGTCGCACGGAAATCCTCACCGATGACGATATCCTTTTCGGCGATGGAAGGTTCTGCCATATTGAGCCCGGCCGCATCTTTTTCAAAGGCATAATCGAGAAGCGTGAAATAATCCGCGATCTGATGACTGTATTTTTCGGTCTTGGCTGATATTGTCGAAAGAAGAGGTAGCGCATTTATAAGAGTGCTTCTGGAAAAGACGGCACTGAACATGTCTCTGGAACGTGAGATCATGTTATGCGCCTCATCTATAAGGATCGTGTGGCAGAATTCGTTCACGGCAAAATAGCGCTGCAGACGAATCCTCGGATGGAATACGTGGTTATAGTCACAGATGATGACATCGCAAGCGTTTGAGGCATCGAGCTGAAGCTCGTGCGCGCAGATCTTATACTTATGTGCCGTTCTTCTTATATCTTCGGGATAGATCGCGTCGAGCTGATGGAGTTCTTCCAGAGCTGCATTTAAACGTGAATAGTACCCTTCAGCATAGGGACAGAAACGGCTGTCGCAGAAATCCTCGCCTGCGGTACACATATTATCCTTCGGTGCGAGCTGAATGGATTTAATGACCAGACCCTGCTGGCGCATATCTGAAAGTGCTTTGTCTGCGACTTCTCTTGTGGCTAGTTTTGCGGTCGCGTAGAAGATCTTCCCGCCCTGGGCATGCGGAAGCCATTTTAAAGCAGGGTAGAGGGTGCTGATCGTCTTGCCGATACCGGTCGGTGCTTCGGCGATCAGGGTCTCCTTATGCTTAAGAGAAGAGAGAACGGCCTTCATGAAATCCTTCTGACCGTTTCGTACCATGGAATACGGGAATTTCATATTGCTGATCGATTCGTTTCTTGCATTCTCGTAATTAAAGATACGCGTGGCCTCAGCAAGGTAAAGAGCCATGGTATTATCGAAGAATTCGGAAGCCTCCGCGCGGGAAAACACCCAGCTCTTTTCAAGATACTGGTAATTGAGAAAACATACATATCGCAGGGTGATCGTGATGTCCTCCACATCGGTATGGCTCAGATAGTAAAGATGCGCGTAGAGCTTCAGCTGGGCTTCGTAGGTCGGAAGGATCAGATGCTCGACCTTTTCAACGATACGGTTATGTGTCTTGATCTCAATGAGATTGACGGCAGGACCATCCCCTTCGGGATTTTCGATCACGCAGTCGGCACGCCCGGTGATCTGGATGCGGAAAAGCTCATATTCGATCTCGGTGGCAAGGGAATACTCGGAGATCACGCCTTCTTCGCCGTATTTCTTCTTAAGATCCCGGAAGACACGCTGATGCATTCTCGTACCGTCCTGTCCGGACACGCCGCCATAACCGGCACCCAGAAGGGAACCGGAGCGGTAAATGCGCTCGCTTAACGCGCGGACAGAGATCTTGTGCAGTGCTTTTTCCATAGAATCATTATATCAAAAGGTGGAGATGCCGAATGCGTGATGTGAAATGCAATTTCGTTCAGAAAAAAATTCATATCAGCGTTGTGCTAGGTGAATAGTAGTGCTATACTTCACTTTGTTATATAAGAATATGAAATACTAAAAGGAGAAAGTTGCAAAATGGCGATTCGAATTGGTATTTATGGTTATGGTAATTTAGGTAGAGGCGTTGAGTCCAGCATCCGTCAGAATCCGGATCTCGAACTTGTCGCTGTTTTCACACGTCGTGATCCTTCCACATTAAAGATCCAGACGGAATCTGCGAAGGTCATGTCCGTTAATGATGTTGCTTCCATGAAGGACAGCATCGATGTCATGATCCTCTGCGGCGGTTCCGCAACAGATCTTCCGGAGCAGACACCGAAACTGGCTTCCATGTTCAATGTGGTCGACAGCTTTGATACACATGCGAACATCCCGACACACTTTGCTGAGGTAGATGCAGCTGCCAAGGCTGCCGGCACAGTTGGTGTGATCTCTGTAGGTTGGGATCCGGGTATGTTCTCTCTGGCCAGAATCTATTCTCAGTCTATCCTGCCGGAAGGTGAGAGCTATACTTTCTGGGGCAAGGGCGTAAGCCAGGGCCACTCCGATGCGATCCGCCGCGTGAAGGGCGTTAAGAACGGCAAGCAGTACACCATTCCGGTAGAGAGTGCTCTCGAGGCTGTCCGTTCCGGTTCCCAGCCTGAACTGACCACACGTCAGAAGCACACACGTGAGTGCTTCGTAGTACCGGAAGAAGGCGCTGATCTTAAGCAGATCGAAAATGATATCAAGACCATGCCGAACTACTTCTCCGATTACGATACAACCGTACACTTCATTACAGAAGAAGAACTCCAGAAGAACCACAGCGGTATCCCGCACGGCGGATTCTGCTTCCGTTCCGGTGTTTCCGGTTTTAATAAAGAAAACAAGCACGTTATTGAGTACAGCTTAAAACTCGATTCCAATCCGGAATTTACAGCTGGCGTTCTGACAGCATATGCACGTGCGATCTACAGACTTTCCAAGGAAGGCGTGACCGGCTGCAAGACAGTTCTGGACATTGCTCCTGCTTACTTAAGCCCGCTTTCCGGTGAACAGCTGAGAAAAGAACTCGTATAAGTTATACACTTTTATAAAGCAGCGGAGCCGCACGAAATGTGTCGGCTCCGTTTTTTTATACGGAAAAGAAAAAAGACCGGAAGCCTTTCGACTTCCGGTCTGGTGCGGATAGCAGGACTTGAACCTGTACGACCTTGCGATCACTAGCACCTGAAGCTAGCGCGTCTGCCAATTCCGCCATATCCGCAAATGCTTATCTATAATACTAAAAGAATTCGGAAAATGCAAGGTCATTTCCAAAGATTTTGAAAGAAAAGATCAGCATGCTTTTTTAGGTGTGTTTAAGAAAATGTGATACAATTAAACCAATACATCATGGAGGTGAAAAACATGGATATTAAGGCAAAAATTGATGAAGTTGTAAAGAAAGTTCAGGGCGATCCGTCTATCGCTAAGAATTTTGAAAAAGAACCGGTCAAGACGGTTGAAGGCATCATCGGTGTCGATCTTCCGGATGATGTGATCAATAACGTTGTAGACGGCGTTAAGGCGAAGCTTTCTGCAGATAAGGCAGGCGGAATCGTAGATAAGATCAAAGGCCTGTTCTGATCCTTTCTCTTATCTCAATCTGTTGTGAAATAAAGGAGCTGCCATAGAAGTTATGGCAGCTCCTTTTCCAATGAGGATGAGGTAGAAAAAAATGCAAACAAATAACGGTGGCTATCTGTGTACATACTTGAATGATTTGAGCTGGACGTCTCCACCTCCGCGATAGGTAAGGTACAGCGGTGCTTTTCCGTTTGTGACCGCATGCTTGAACTTCCCTTCGTACTTTTCCCATACCGTCATGAAACGGACCGGGATCTCACAAAGGACCTCTCCGTCGAGATCTGTTCTTACTTCAAATGTACCGTTACCGTAACCTCTGACGAACAGCGTGATGCCTGTTACGTCCTTAAGGTCGAAATATTTAAATCCAATGGTCGCGCCGTCACGGATCTGGGTGACATATCCCGTCTCGTGATCGCCGTCTCTGCCTTCCTGGATGATGCGGGCCACATTGTGCTGACCGACATAAGGCTCCTGATCTTCGTTCATGGAGAAGATGTTGCAGGCGATATAGGAAGGATACTCCGGCTGGTCGGAAAGAGGACCGCCGTTCAAGCCGCAGGAAGTGATCTCCACCTGCCTGATGCTGCCGTCTTCGGCAAATTCGATCTTCTCGGCACAGCCCTGACGGGAATACCAGGTGTTATTGGTATGTCTGTGATAGAAGATATACCATTCACCGTTGATCTCGACGATGCTGCCGTGGTTGTTCGCGCCGTAGCAGGAAGGCTTATCCGCTTTCTTATAAGAATCGATGCCCAGGTCGCAGTTGCTGACGATGACTCCGCCGTAGGAGAAAGGTCCTTCCGGGGAAGTGCTGGTCGCATAGCAGAGCTCGTGCATGACCTGAGAAGAATAGACGAAATAGAAGATACCGTTTCTTTCGCGGATGGAAGGCGCTTCAAAGAAAGCGTGGCCTTCGTATTCGGTTCCCTTGGAATACATAGTTCCCGGAACGATGAATTCCGGTCCCTTTTTGATCGTGAGCATATCCGGTCCGATAACGGTGACCATGGCGCCGTGACGGGAAGCATCTGTCTGTCCGCAGAATCCCGTATAAAGATATGTGGTATCGCCGATCGTGATCACGCCCGGGTCGAACTGCGGTTCGTCGGTGTCTTTGCTTCCGATGAGAGTGCCGTCTTCATAGTGAACATGACCGTAGAACTTAAATGGTCCCTGCGGTTTCTCGCTTCTTGCAACAGCTACCACACTCTGGTTATCGAGAACATAGAAGAGGTAGTAGAGTCCATCAGGACCTACTGTGACATCCGGAGCATAAAGACAGCCTTTGTTTTCGGAATTATCCGGATCGTCTGTTCTTCGGAAAGAAACTCCTTCATACTTCCAGTTGCCGAGGTCGTTGACCGGAGCGGACCAGGAGACATAGTCGCCAGGGCAGAAGAACGAACCGTTAAAGAAGTCGTGGGAACCGTAGATATAGAGACGATCACCGAAGACATAGGGTTCTCCGTCCGGAATATACTCCCAGGAAGGAAGATACGGGTTAAAGGCCTGTTTCTTCATCGGAGCAGCAAGTGCTGCAATGCTTGCCGAGGGACGGGAAGAACTCTCAACACTTCCGAGTGTTCTGTCCGTGAGCCAGTCGATAAAGAACTGGTAATAAGCGGAATCCTGTACTTTCGGGATACAGCCGTCTTTGGTGAAGTGCATCTCGTTCTGACTGTCATTTGTATAGGCCAGCCAGTTCGGCATCTGCTCACCGGTGATATCGAGACCGTTCGGATTTCCGTTTTTCACGAAGTTCGTGATATAGTTTGTCATTTGTCTTGCGATGTCGAAATGTCTTCCAACGAACGGACGCCAGCAGGCGGCGAGAGTCTCAAAGAAGAACCAAAGATCCACAGAGTGGAAAGTGCCCGGATCATCTTCACCCGGAATATCTACTTCGAAACTATAGTAGAAGCAGGGAGCCTTTGTCTTATCCATAACAGATTTGACGGAACATTCGATCCCGCGAAGGGCAGCATACTTATTGCCATCCTCGACAGCGTGAGCTTCCGGGAAGGAAAGGAACTGATCGGCACGTGGTCCGAAGGTGTTTCTTGCCTGCTCCTCAAAAGAAGCATCGTTATCAGCATAGATATAACTCTTAAACTCATCGAAAGTGTTACCGGCGATGAGCGGGACATTCGCCTGTTTTCCTGAAAGCATGAGCTTGAACGGCTCGTCCTTTAAGAAAACATGGTCGATACAAGGCGTGAAGAAGAAGCCATTTTCTTCTCGGAATTTCGCATAGACCGAACGGATCGTAAGTGCGTCGATCTTTCTGGCTTCTTCGATCGTGGAAACGCCGAGGGCGGAAAGGAATTTCTCACCCATCTTCATGGTCTCTTCGATCGGCTTCGGGGAGATCACATTGTCTTTAATGAATGGACTTTCAATAATGCCCGAATAGATGATGGCTTTCTGATAAAGACCGATGCTGGACTCGGATGTCAGGTGTGTAAGGACAGAACCGCCGCCGGCAGACTGACCGGAGATGGTGATGTTCTTCGGGTCACCGCCGAATTTCTCGATATTCTTCACGACCCACTTGATACCTGCCTGCTGGTCGAGGGTACCGAAGTTAGAAGGAGCATCTGGCGATTCTTTCAAAAGATCCGGATGGGAAAGGAAACCGATAGCACCGAGTCTGTAGTTGACGGATACGACGATGACACCGCGCTTGGCGATCTGTTCACCATTAAATTCCATTTCACGGGGATATCCCCACTGGAATCCGCCACCGAAGAACCAGATGAGAACCGGAAGCCTGTCGTTTTCCGACTGGGCCGGAGTCCAGACGTTCAGATAGAGGCAGTCCTCATCCATTTCAATATCTTTATCAACATGCCATTCACAACAGTAAATGTCGGTTCCGACACCCGGCTGATCCTGTACGGAGATCGGAGCAAACTTTCCGCACTCGCGGACGCCTTCCCAATTTTCGCAGGGCTGAGGAGCTCTCCAGCGGTTTTCTCCGACCGGCGGAGCTGCAAAAGGGATCCCCTTAAAAACGGAGATTCTTGTATTATTTCCCTGAAAGCCGCGAACGAGGCCGTTTTCAGTTTTTACAACTTTAAGCATCCTGTTCCTCCTTGACGGGAAGTTCTTCTCCGGCAACTGTGCGCTGATTGACATAGAAGAGCTTCATCTGGATATCCTGGCTGTAGTCGCCGAAATCTTCTCCGAAAAGAGTCATACCTCCGCAGTTGGCGGTATCTTTGGGAACGGAGAAGGTAAGATCGATGGTCGAGTTGTAGTCGATATTCAGATCTTTCAGAGTCGTCTTGCCGATCTGATGTGTTCCATCGATGAACGTACCCTTGTGGTTGATGACCAGCGTCTTTAAAAGACCATACTGATTCAGCGGAGCCGGCCACCAGGCAGGAGCGATCATGCCCTTTCTGTCACCGAAATCACCGGGACTTACCCAGCTGCCAAGAAGGGTACCATTTATATAGAAATATATATCACTAGGATAATCATTATTATAAGAAGGACATTCCGAGGAGATCTCAAAGGAGATCTGGATCTCGCGGATCTTCTGACCGGCATGCAGACGGTTCGGAAGATTATAAGTGATCGAGCCATAGCCGAACCAAAGGATGCCCGCCTTGAATCTTTCCGGATAAGAGAATACACGGGGATCGTCGAGCTCGCCGATGATCTCTTTCGGTGTGCAGATACCGCAGGTCGGATGAATGTCACAGGTGGTGTACTGACCGACGCCGATGCTGTCTTCGTAACAGGGAAGAGGATTGCTCTTGGCGTTTTCAAACATATCAATAATGATACGGTCATGTACAGGCTGGATGATCTTGGAAATACCACGCTTGCCGGAAGTCGTCTTGACAGTTACAAGACCTGCACTTTCCAGTTTACTGATATGAAGAGTAATGGCGCTGTTGGTAACACCTACCATATTCGCCAGGTCATTCATACTGAGGTTGTTGTTTTCGTAGATCAATTCCATGATCTGGATCCGAGCATCGGCGCTTAGAGCTTTAAATACTTCAGACGCCTCCTGCAGGGAGTGAATACAAAGCATGTGGTTTTCCTCGATATAATTATTTCACAAAGAAATGAAATGTATATATTTCATCACTATTTCATCATAAGCAAGAACTATATTTCGCACAACATGAGAAAGTCTAGGTCTCACCCCTCAAAACTTTATATTCTTTGTATTGCTTATTGATTTTTCATACTGTCTCATGTAATTTTAATTAAGGGAAACATTTGATATTTAAGTCTTTTGTGAAATAAAACGTCTGTTTGTTTCCGAAAAAGAAGAAGGAGTCGCTATGTTTAAACTTGTTATCGATCCACAAAAAGAACTGGGACACATCGCTCCTGAGATCCAGGGCCACTTTTCTGAACACCTCGGAAGATGCATCTATGGTGGTGTGTATGTAGGTGAAAACTCCGAGATTCCGAATACTAATGGAATGAGAAATGATGTCGTTGAAGCTCTAAAGCAGATCAAGGTACCGGTCCTTCGCTGGCCGGGCGGTTGTTTTGCGGATGAATACCACTGGAAAGATGGTATCGGTGAAAAATCGAGCCGAAAGAAAATGATCAATACAAACTGGGGAGGAGTCATCGAAGACAACAGCTTCGGTACGCACGAATATATGGAACTTTGCCGTCAGATCGGCTGTAAGACGTATATCAACGGCAATGTCGGTTCCGGAACGGTGCAGGAGATGAGCGAATGGGTCGAGTACATGACGTTTAACGGCGTATCTCCTATGGCGGAACTCCGTAAGGAAAACGGACATGAAGAACCTTGGACTGTGGACTACTTCGGTATCGGAAATGAGAACTGGGGATGTGGCGGCAACATGGTACCGGAATTCTATGCGAATCTTTTCCGTCAGTATCAATCCTATGTAAAGCAGTATGATCCAAACAAGAAGATCAATAAGATCGCATGCGGTCCGAATGCCCAGGACTATGAATGGACAGAGACTGTCCTGAACCAGTGCCATAAGCTTTCCGGCTCCTGGAACAATGCACATGGTTTTATGGACGGGATCTCACTGCATTATTATACGCTTCCTTACGACTGGGCGAAGAAGGGCGCTGCGTCCGTCTTTAATGAAAAAGAGTGGTACATGACGCTTTCGAAGACGCTCTTCATGGAAGAACTGGTCACGAAGCATTCGGCCATTATCGACAGATACGATCCCGATCACAATATCGGTCTGATCGTTGACGAATGGGGCACCTGGTACGATGTGGAAGAAGGCACGAATCCGGGATTCCTTTATCAGCAGAATACGATCCGTGATGCGCTTGTGGCGGCGATCAATCTCAATATCTTCAATAAGCACTGCGACCGTGTGAAGATGGCGAATATCGCGCAGCTATGTAACGTGCTTCAGTCTGTCATCCTGACGGAAGGCGAGAAGATGGTCAAGACACCGACGTACTTCGTATTTGATATGTATAAATATCATCAGGATGCAACGCTGATCGAAAGCTTTGTCGACACCAAGACGATCGGGCTTGAAGAACAGTATAAGGTCCCGAATCTTCACGAGTCTGTTTCCAAGTCAAAAGACGGCAAGTATCACATCACTCTGGCCAATCTTTCTGTGGAAGAAGACTATGAAATCAAAACGGATCTTCTCGGTAATAAGATCTCTGTTGTAAAGGGTGAGATCCTTACTGGAAAAATGGATGACAAGAACACATTTGATGATCCGGATAACGTCCGGATCAAGCCGTTTGAAGCGTCTGTCGAAAACGAGGATAAAATCGTTTTCACGATCCCGAAAAACAGTGTTGTGCATCTTGAGGTCGAGCTCTGATGGACATATCAAAACCATGCCGCAGATGCCTCCTTTCGGAGATGAATGATGCATCAAAAATGGATCTGGTGAAGAAAGGGATCGAAGATCTTCCTGAAATTGACCGAGCGGATGAAAAAGTTTACGGGGAGCGGTTATCTAAATGCCGTCTTTGTGATAACTTATTAAGTGGAACGTGTCTTTCATGCGGATGCTATGTGGAGATACGTGCTGCTATCAAAAAGGGCAGATGCCCGGAGAAAAAGTGGTGAGGTACTTATGGATCCGAAAAGTGTAATTGAACAAGGTAAAAGTGTACTGGGTATCGAGTTCGGTTCGACCCGTATCAAGGCTGTTCTCGTTGATGAGAAAGGCAATCCGATCGCGTCTGGAAGTCACGAGTGGGAAAATGAGCTTCTCGATGGTATCTGGACGTATTCAGAAAAAGCGATCTGGGACGGTCTTGCTGACTGCTACTCGGATCTTAAGAAGAACGTTAAAGATCAGTATGGCGTGACCATCAAAACCTTTGGTGCCATTGGTTTCTCTGCTATGATGCACGGTTATCTCCCGTTTGATGAAAACGATAAGCTCCTCGTTCCTTTCCGTACCTGGAGAAATACCATCACGGAAGAAGCGGCAGATAAGCTCACGGAAGCGCTGAACTTTAATATCCCGCAGAGATGGAGCATCTCTCATCTTTATCAGGCGATCTTAAACGGTGAAGCTCATGTGCCTTCGATCCGTCATTTCACGACACTTGCCGGCTATGTGCATTTCATGCTTTCCGGTAAGAAAGTGCTCGGCGTCGGGGATGCTTCCGGCATGTTCCCGATCGATTCCAAAACCGGAACCTATGATGAGAAGATGCTCGATACATTCTCTTCCATGATCGCCGAAAAGAACTTCCCGTGGACGATCCGTGAGATCCTTCCTGAGGTCCTTTCTGCAGGAGAAGATGCAGGTACTCTTACAGAAGAAGGCGCCAAACTTCTTGATGTCGAAGGTGATCTTTCTTCCGGTATTCCGATGTGCCCGCCGGAAGGTGATGCAGGTACCGGTATGGTCGCTACCAATTCCGTACTCGTAGAGACCGGTAATATCTCTGCAGGCACTTCTGTATTTGCCATGATCGTTCTCAAAGAGAATATGAAGAATCTTCATAAAGAGATCGATATGGTCACAACCCCGACAGGTGATCCGGTCGCTATGGTGCACTGCAACAACTGCACTTCCGAGATCAATGCATGGGTCAGACTATTCGATGAGTTTGGAAAACTGATGGGCAAAGATTTCGACAGAGGAGAGCTTTTCGAAAAGCTTTATGGCATCGCGCTTTCCGGCGATAAGGACTGCGGCGGTCTTGTCTCCTATAACTATTTTTCCGGTGAGCCGGTAACAGGCTTTTCAAAGGGAAGTCCTTTGTTCTTCCGCTCCGCTGAAGATGCCTTTACGCTCAGCAATTTTATGAGAATGCATCTTTATTCGGCACTTGCCGCACTCAAGGTCGGCCTGGATATTCTGACTGTCGAAGAGAAAGTTTCCGTTAAGAAGATGTATGGCCACGGTGGTTTCTTTAAGACCCCGAAGGCCGGTCAGACCATCGCTTCCGCTGCGATCGGTTCTCCTGTCTGCGTCATGGAGACAGCAGGTGAGGGCGGTGCCTGGGGTATTGCACTTCTCGCTCTTTACATGATCGCCAGGAACGAAGGACAGACTCTTGCCGCATATCTTGAAGACAGCATCTTCGCAGGTTCTTCGGGATCCGAACTGCTTGCGGATCAGGCGGATATGGACGGCTTTAACGCCTTCATGAAAAAGTATGTGGATGGTCTTGCTGTAGAAAAAGCAGCTGTCGACATTCAGAAGTGAGGATAGAGGATATGTTAGAAGAATTAAAACAGCAGGTATTTGAAGCGAATATGCTTCTTCCGAAATACGGACTTGTCACTTTCACCTGGGGAAATGTAAGTGCCATCGACAGAGAGTCCGGACTTTTCGTAATCAAGCCGAGCGGTGTACCGTATGAGACGATGACGGCAGAGGATATGGTCGTTATGGATCTTGAGGGAAACCATGTGGAAGGTAAGTATAAGCCTTCTTCCGACACGCCGACACATCTCATTCTTTACAAGAGATTTCCGAACATCGGAGGTGTCGTTCACACGCACTCGTCCTATGCTACATCCTGGGCGCAGAGTGGAAGAAGTATTCCATGTTACGGCACCACTCACGCGGATTACTATTATGGTGCGATCCCGTGTGTACGCTGCCTGACAAAAGAGGAGATCGACCAGGATTATGAGACGAACACAGGTATCCTGATCGCTGATTCTTTTGAAAAGGAAAACCTCGACTATGAGGCGGTTCCGGGCGTTCTTTGCAAGAACCACGGACCTTTCACCTGGGGCAAAGATGCGCATGAGGCGGTACACAATGCAGTGGTCCTTGAAGAGGTCGCGAAGATGGCTTACCGCACTGAATTGATCAATCGCGAAGTGCTTCCTGCACCCTCTGAACTTCAGGACAAACATTATTTCAGAAAACATGGAAAAAATGCTTATTATGGTCAATAAAAATGCTATAATGGAATAACCAATTAAGGAGGATTTAAGACATGAACAACATTCCAGAAATCAAATTAGGTATCGTTGCTGTATCTCGTGACTGTTTCCCGATTGCTCTCTCTGAGAAGAGAAGATCTTCAATCAAAGCAGCTTATAAGGGTGATCTTTATGAGTGCCCGGTCACTGTAGAGAATGAGCTCGATATGCTCAAGGCAGTGGAAGATGTAAAGAAGGCGGAGTGCAACGCTTTAGTTGTTTTCCTCGGTAACTTCGGTCCTGAGACACCTGAAACACTGATCGCGAAGAATTTTGATGGTCCTTGCATGTTCGTGGCAGCAGCAGAAGGCGATGGAGACATGGTCAATGGCCGTGGTGACGCTTACTGTGGTATGCTCAACTGCTCATACAACCTCGGTATGAGACATCTTGACGGATATATTCCTGAATATCCTGTCGGAACAGCTGAAGATATCGCTGCTATGATCGCTGATTTCGTACCGATCGCTCGTGCAGTCATCGGCGTTAAGAATCTCAAGATCATCACATTCGGACCTCGTCCGCAGGACTTCTTCGCTTGTAACGCTCCGATCAAGGGCCTCTATGAGTTAGGCGTTGAGATCGAAGAGAACTCTGAGCTCGACCTTCTCGTTTCCTACAAGGAGCACGAGAATGACCCGCGTATCCCGGCTGTATGCGAAGATATGGCTAAGGAAATGGGTGAAGGTAAGTACTATCCTGAGATGAGCGCTCGTATGGCTCAGTTCGAACTTACACTGCTTGACTGGGCAGAAGCTCATAAGGGTGCTAGAAAGTATGTTGCATTTGCTGATAAGTGCTGGCCGGCATTCCCGTCCCAGTTCGGTTTCGAGCCTTGCTACGTTAACAGCCGTCTGGCTTCCCGCGGTATCCCGGTATCCTGCGAAGTAGATATCTACGGCGCACTTTCCGAGTATATCGGTATCTGCCTCAGCAATGACGCCATTACTCTTCTTGACATCAATAACTCCGTTCCGCAGTACATCTATGATGAGGATAGAGCTGGTTTCAAGAACTACAAGCTTACAGACACATTCATGGGCTTCCACTGCGGTAATACACCTTCCTGCAAGATGTGCTCCGACCGTGCCATCAAGTATCAGCTCATCCAGCACAGACTCCTTGAACCGGCTGGTTCTGATCCGGATTTTACACGTGGTACTCTTGAGGGTGACATTGCTGCTTCTCCTATCACATTCTATCGTCTGCAGTGCAACAGCGACGGAGAACTCGTTTCTTACATCGCTGAAGGTGAGATCCTCGATGTTAAGACACGTTCTTTCGGTGGTATCGCTATCTTCGCTATTCCGGAAATGGCTAGATTCTATCGTCACGTTCTCATCCAGGGCAGATTCCCGCACCACGGCGCAGTTGCTTTCGGTCACTACGGCAAACTGATGTTCGAGACATTTAAGCTCCTCGGCATCTGCCCGTGCAAAATCGGCTACAATAAGCCGGCCGGCGTTCTCTATCCGACAGAGAATCCGTTCAACTGATCCTTCTTACCGCAGAGCAGATCGCTTTGCATATAATGGAATGTAAGTAAAAGGCTGACCCCGCAACTTTTTCTAAGGTGCGGGGTCAGTCCTTTTCTGTTATAATATAAAGAATTATAAGAGGAAGCGTAATGAAGCCTTGATCCGAAAGTTTTTGACCAAACTTCTCAATAACATGAAGCTGCATAATAAGTTTCTTATTATGTATGTTTTCTGCGTTATCATTCCTCTTATCATCACGGACGCGATCGTTTTCCTGTCCATCTATGAGCAGGAGTACAACAACCGCATGTTTGAACTGGAAAACATCGCCAACAAGTATGTATCCACGATTGAGAGTACCGTTGTTTATAACTCCCGAATTGCCCGAGCCATCTGTGACAATGAAGAACTGAACCACTTCCTCGATGAAAAATATGAAAGTAAGAGTGCTTTCTTCATCAAGTACTACGACTTTGTCAGTAAATCCTTTTTTCGTACCCTGATCACCGCAAGATCTGACCAGGTCGCAATCTATGTTGATAATCCTACCATCGCTGACAGTATGTATTTTAAACACATGTATAAAGCTGTAGACAGCGACTGGTACCGTCGTTTTAAGGAAACGGGCAGGGAAGAAGCCCTTCTGGTCTACTACGATGATTCTATTGATCCTTTAAACGATCGTCAGCAGAAATTCTATTACGTTAAGAAGATGCATCTATATGACTCGAAATGCGATAAGCTCCTTCGTATCGATATTAATAGCTCCGAGATCAGATCCCAGCTTCTTCGGTTTTCCTCGAAGTATCTGATGTATGTCTGTAACGGCGACTATGTCGTATTTGCCCGTTTCGGTGAAGCGGTGAAAAACATCAATATCGAAAAGGTCGAAAAGGAGCATAAGCTCGAAGTCCATAAGGTCTATACCGCCTATGGTACGGATCTGGATGTGTATGTTTTCAGTGATGAACTACTGATCAATTCGATCATACAATCAAATCTCTGGATAATACTTCTCCTGTTGTTCTTTACACTCGTGTTCCCGATCCTGATCATGAAGATGATTGAAAAATCACTCGCCTCGCGTATCAAGAAACTAGATACGGCATTTAACGGTGATCAGGTGGACAAATTCCAGCCTATCGCGCATATCGAGGGAAACGATGAGATCTCCATGCTGATGAAGAACTATAATGCGATCGTTTCGGTCAACAATGAACTGATCAACTCCCTTTACAAGGATAAACTCAAGGAGCAGGAGAACGATCTTTCCAGAAAGAATGCAGAACTTTTGGCGCTTCAGAGCCAGATCAATCCGCACTTCATGTTTAATTCACTCGAAAGCATCCGTATGCACAGTATCTTGAAAGGTGAGGATGAGACCGCGGAGATGGTCGAGAAACTGGCCGTAATGACCAGACAGAATGTAGAGTGGGGAAATGACCTCGTCACTATCAAGAAAGAAACAGAATCGATCGAAGCATATCTTTACCTGCAGAGCTACCGTTTCGGAGACAGACTGTCCTTCAGTGTGGATGTAGATGATTCCTGCGCAAGCTATCTGATCCCGAAGCTGACGCTTGTTACGTTCGTCGAGAATGCCTGCGTACATGGCATTGAGTCAAAGTCTTCAGCCGGATGGATCTTCGTCCGTGTTTATAAGAATGATGAGCATCTTTGCATGGAGGTCGAAGATACCGGTGGCGGAATGACGGAGGAGGAGATAAGAAGTCTTCTTAACAGTATCGATGCCGTAAGTATCGATATGATCAAAGGTAAAAAGCACGTGGGTATTTTAAATGCCTGCCTGCGATTGAAACTTCATACAGATGGAGACGTATCATTTAATATCGACAGTGAAGTAGGCGTTGGCATGTGTGTGCTCATCAAGATCCCGTTTTCTAAACTTCGGGAAAGTAAATAAAAGTGGGGGTGGCTTATGTTAAAAGTGATGATCGTTGACGATGAACCTTATATTCTTCAGGGATTACAGCTTTTGATCGATTGGAACAGTGAAGGATTTGAGATCGATGCCCTTATGAGCAACGGTAAAGAGGCACTGGACTATCTTGCCGATCATAAGATCGATCTGATCATCTCGGATATCAAGATGCCGGTCATGAACGGACTGGACCTTCTGGATGAGATAGTAAGGCAGCATCTTTCGGATGCAAAATTTGTCCTGCTTACCGGCTATGACGATTTTTCCTATGTACAGCGCGCCATCCGGAATAACTGCATGGACTATATCTTAAAACCGGTAAGTAAAGATGATCTGACGTCGCTTCTTCGGAAGGTCGCCAATCTCAATAAGGAAAAAGAAAAGGATCGTCTGAGCCAGAGAAATATGGAGGATGCTTTCCTGGCGACGAATCTTATGTCGATCATTAAAGGGAAGTTCGACGACACGAACATCGATTATGTCACGAACCATTTGCAGCTGGCGGGCGGTATCCGCTTTGTCGATATCGAGATGATGACCGAGTCCGCATCCGAGGACGAAGACGATTATGATCTTCGTATTTTGCAAAAACAGATGTTTTCAGCCTGCAAAGATATCCTTAAGGAAAATGCCAGCCATTTCATTTTTGATGTTTCCTATGACAAGGATAATTACGATGTCGGCTTCATTTATTGTGAAAACATGGCCACGAGAAGAGACCTGACAGAGCGGGAATTCTTCGAGATGTTTCTGAAAAAGCTTGAAGTGCTATTTCCAAAGCCGGTGCGTATCATGTGCGGTAAGACCGTACCGGACGTATCTTCACTTTCCAAATCCTACAGTTCCTGTATCCGTATCAGTAGTATCATGGGATTCCATATGCAGAAAAACCTTTATTTATACGAAGATGATATCCAGTTCAGCCAGAGCGGCATCGTGCTTTGCAAGAACAGTCTCGATGAAGTTATCAGTGCCATTCAGGCCAATAATGATGAAGCAATCAAGAAAGCGGTGACAGATCTTTACGAGGAGATGGATATCTCCGGCCAGACCAGCAACGTGATCGACCTTAACATTAATTATCTTCTTTTCCAGCTGATTCATCTTGCTTCGGAACAGGATGATAATATCAACCAGGAAGAAGTTATCCAGTATATTTCGGAGCAGTCCTTTGAAAAATCGATAAAGCGCGGCTCGCGCCAACATGTCGAAAGATTCGCGATCGAGTATGCGGATTATTTAAATGGTCTTAGAAAGAATGTCTCCCGAGGTATCCTTTCCTATATCGAATCGGATATACGTGAGCATTATGCGGAAAATATCAGTCTTAGAAACCTCGGTGAGAAATATTTCATTAACAGTTCCTATCTGGGACAGATCTTCCGGAAGAAGTATAAGCAATCTTTCAAAGATTACCTGACAACTTACAGGATCAACGAAGCTGCCAGACAGCTTATTGCTTCCGACAAGAAGATCAACCAGATAGCAGCCGATGTCGGATACCGCGACTGCGACTATTTCATCCGAAAGTTTATTGAAACCATGGGATGTACCCCGTCAAAGTATAGAAAGACACATGCAGAGGGGTAATGGCATAAGTTCTGAAAGAACAAGACAAATAGCATAAATTAAACATGATTTCGCCTTCTTTTTATTGTGAAAGATACCTAGACTTTTTCATGAATTGATTAAGAGTTTCTCGGGTTGTTTGAAATACTATCGAAATCTAAAATTAAAAAAGAATAAGTTGCAACAAGCAACTCAATTTGAAGGAGGTTACATAATGAAATCAAAGAAGATTATTGCGCTTGCTTTGGCTTGCATGATGACTGTTGGGGCATTTGCAGGTTGCGCAAAGAAGAAGAGTGATTCCGTTGTTGACTGGACAATGATCGCTTTCATGGCTGGTAAAGAGCTGAATGAAGGCAACGAGATCCAGGAGGAAATCGCTAAGAAGACAGGTGTAAGAGTAAAGGAATCCTGGAACACAGCACAGGACGTTGCTTCTGCAGTTGGTACCATGATCGCTTCTAATGATCTTCCGGATCTTATCGATGGTGGTAACGGTTCCAAGATGCTGGCTGAATCTGGTATGCTCGTTGCTTGGGATGAATATCTCAAGAAGGATGAGTTCAAGAACCTTAAGGAAATGTTCTCCGACAAGCAGTGGGAGCTTTTCCGTCAGGCTGACGGTCACATCTACTGGGCTAACGTTTTCGGTAAGACCTATGGTGAGCCGAAATCCAGAACACACAACGACGAGGCTTTCTGGGTACAGGTTCGTGTTCTTGAGTGGGCAAACTACCCGATTATCGAAACTCTCGACGAGTACTTTGATCTTCTCCAGAAGTATGCTGAGGCTAATCCGAAGAATGCTGACGGCGTAGACGTTATTCCTTACACAGCTCTTTGCGAAGGCTGGAGATACTTCTGCGTTGAGAACGCTCCGCAGTTCCTCGATGGTTATCCGAACGATGGTTCCGTTCTCGTAAATCTCGACGATCCGGACAATCCGAAGATCGAAGACTACAACGTAACACCTACAGCTCACATGTACTTCAAGAAGCTCAACGAAGTTTACAACGCTGGCATCATGGATCAGGAGTTCGCTACAATGGACTACGATACATATATCGCTAAGCTGGCTTCCGGTGCTGTTCTTGGTATGTGCGACCAGAACTGGGACTTCTCTCAGATCAACAACACATTCATCGACAAGGGCTTCGATAAGCTCGGTTACAACTACGTTCCTCTTGGCCTCGTAGCTGAAAAAGGCCAGACAAAGAATCAGTGGCACGCTTACGCTGACGTACCGAACGTTTCTTCCGGTGTTGCTGTAACAACAAAGTGCAAAGATCCGGACAAGGCTTTCAAGTTCCTCAACCAGTGCCTCGACCAGGAAATCCATGATCTCCGTTTCTGGGGTATCAAGGACGTTGACTACAAAGTAGGCGAAGATGGTCTGTACTACAGAACAGAAGAAATGAGAAAGAATTGGCAGAACGATGCTTTCAGAGCAAAGCATGTATGTAACTATTCCTACCTCCCGCAGTGGGGTGGTACTCACCGTGATGGCAAGAACGCAATGAAGCCTGAGGATCAGGAGTCTGAGTTCTTCGCTACACTTTCCGAACCGCTCAAGAAGGCTTTCGAGAAGTATAACTATACTTCTTACGGTGACTTCCTCAGATCTGAGCACATCACAAAGCTCGGTTTCTGGTATCCGATGTATTCTCACTCCAACGACATGAACTCCACAACAGATTATGGTGCTTCTTGGGTAAGAATGGGTGAGTGCAAGCATGAGTGGCTCCCGAAGGTAATTACTTCTAAGGACTTCGAAACAGATTGGGCAGCTTATCAGAAGGCATATGCTGACTGCAAGCCGGAACTCTTCCTCGCAGAAATGCAGAAAGAACTCGATCGTCGTGCAGCTCTCGGTAAGTAATATTTCATGACGTAAGTATCTGTGGTGGCAACCACGGTTGTATAACTGTGGTTGCCATTACTAGGTTAAGGAGGCATATTCATGAGCCTTATAGAGAAAGACGCACCGGCTCTTAAGAGTAAGACAACCAAAGCCGATATCAAGCGTCAGAGCATCTTGCTCATCATAGCCGGCTTATATGTAATCTACGGAATTGTCTTTTATTATCTCCCGCTTTTTGGCTGGATCATGGCATTCCAGAACTATAAACCAAGAGATGGTCTCTTTGGTTCTGAGTTCGTCGGCTTAAAATGGTTTAAGTTCCTCTTTGAGGATAAGACATTCTTACGTGTTTTAAGAAACACGCTCGCAATGGGTATTATCAACCTTGTTGCTACTACTATTACTGCAATCGGATTTGCTATTCTTTTAAGTGAAGTCCGTAACGTTTTGGGTAAGAAAATCGTACAGACGATCTCCTATCTGCCACACTTCCTTTCCTGGATCGTGGTTACCAGTATCGTCCGTGATGCTTTTGCTACAAAGGGTATGATCAACGAGTTGCTCCTCAACTTGCATATCATCAAAACACCGATCAGTTACTTCATGGAAACGAAGTATTTCTGGCCGATCGTTGCTATCTCCAACGTTTGGAAAGAGACTGGTTGGAACGCGATCATCTATTTGGCTACGATCACAGCAATCGATCCTTCGCTTTACGAAGCGGCTGCTATGGATGGTGCGGGAAGATGGCAGAAGATCAAAAATATCACCCTTCCGGGTATCCGTTCTACGATCATCATCCTGTTGATCATGAACATCGGTAATGTTATCAATGCCGGATTCGAAATTCAGTATCTGCTTGGTCTCGGTGTATTGCTGCCGGTATCCCAGACTATTGATATATACGTTTTGAACTATGGTATGTCGAACTTCTCGCTTGGTACCGCAGCAGGTATCTTCAAGACATTCGTATCAATGATCTTAATCTTCACATTTAACTATATTGCGAAGAAGACCGGCGATGAACGTCTGTTCTAAGGGGAGGTAGTGTAATGTTCAAAAAGTTAACGAAAACAAAAATGAACGGATGGGACTGGGCGTTCGTTATCTGTAATACGATCTTCCTTATCCTGTTCTGTGCGGTAACACTTTACCCGGTTTTGAACACCCTGGCTTACTCCTTCACGGATGGATCGGAAGCTATTCTTAAGAATATTCATCTTGTGCCGAGAAAGTTTACTACTGCGGCTTATAAGAAAGTATTCAATATGAGCGGTTTCCGTCAGGGTCTGATCGTTACGGTCTCCCGTACCGTGTTGGCATCATTCCTTTCTCTTGGTGCGAATGCTCTTCTGGCATACATCATTTCCAGAAAGAACTTCATTTTCAAAAGAAGCCTGTCCCTTTTCTGGGTCATCACCATGTACGCCAGCGGCGGTCTTATTCCGTCGGTACTCCTTATGACCAAACTTGGTCTTACAGGTACATTCTGGGTATATATTTTCCCGGGTCTGGTAAGTGCATTTAATATTCTCGTACTTCGTACGTACATGTCATCGCTCCCGGATTCTTATGAAGAGTCCGCACAGCTTGACGGTGCAGGTCATATGACGATCTTTGTAAGGATCATCTCTCCTCTGTGTAAGCCGGTTTACGCGACAGTATTCCTGTTCGTAGCAGTTTGGCACTGGAACTCCTGGTTCGATGCAATGATCTATAACCGCTTGAAGTCGCAGAATACAACCCTGCAGTACGAGCTCCAGAAACTTCTGAGCTCTCTTACTCAGCTCAATCCGTCCGCGGACAGCTCGGGTAAGGTTACGGACATGACAACAGAAATTCAGGTCCGTGCGGCTGCAACGATTGCAACCATGCTCCCGATCATCTGCTTGTACCCGTTCCTTCAGAGATATTTTGTAACGGGTCTTACGATCGGTGGTGTAAAAGAGTAATCTCCATCTATATGTGCTACCTGTCTGTACTTCTATGGACAGGTAGCATTTTTATGCGTAAAATCAGATGAAGAGGTTAGTAGAATGAATCTATTGAAATATGACAGTCCGTTGATACAGTTCATAAATACTGTAGTCGATCTTATTATTCTGAATGTACTCTGTACGATCTGCTGTATTCCGATCATTACGATCGGACCGGCCCTGACTGCGAAATATGATGTGGCCATGCGTATCGTAAGAAGAGAAGAGCCGGCTGTATTCAAGCCGTTCTTTAAAGCGTTTAAAGAGAATTTCAAGCAGGCGACCATTATCTGGGTCATCCTTCTTTTTGCCTGCGCGCTTCTTTGTATGGACTGGTCCTGGATGATCGATACAGGTATATCGAATGTCCCGGTTCTCTATTTCGTTGCGGCTGCATTTATTACATTAGTTGTCCTTTTCATCATCATGACGATCTTTCCGATCATCTCCCGATTTGAGGTGACGGTGAAAGAAGCATTCAAGACGTCTGTCCTTTTTTCGATCGTCTATTTTATCGGACTTCTTTCTGTGGCGTCCATCATGGGATTTTCTTTATATGCGTGTATAAAGTATTTCAGGTATTTGCCGGCCGTTGTCGTGCTTTCTCATCTTGTTGTTGAATTCTGTCTTTGTCTGATCCTGATCCGTGGCTTTAAAAAACTTGAAGAGAAGTTCACAGATCCGGAAGAGGACGGTGATGAGAAGCCCGCAGAGATAGAGGATATAACAGAGGCTGAGAAGTGATATGGGCGAGAAAGTTTCACTGAAAAAGAAGATCGAGCAGGAAAAAGAGAAATTCTCTACGCTGGATAGACACGGAAAACTTATGTATTTCCGAGATTATTATCTTATCAAGGTCCTGATCGTTATCGCTGTACTTATCGGTATTGCCTGGTTTGCACGAGATGTTTTCCAGAATAAGCAGATCGCTTATGCTGGAGCCGGTGTCGGTGTAAATATCTCTGAGGCTTCAGAGAATGTTCTGACTAGTGATTTTATCTCTTACTTGGGATCCGGTTATAAAAAGAAGGTCGCCAAATACGGTGGAAATGTTATTGTCGTTCCGCAAAGTGGCGGCTATAACGAAGGAGATGTCGAGGCGGCATTCATTTCCCAGATGACGACGGGCATGTTTCAGTATCTTCTGATGACAAAGGATCAGTTCGAACATTTCCTGTCATACGATTACTATCTTGATCTTTCCAAGTATAAGAATGATTCTAAGTACAGCGATAAGGAATTCCTGTCTGATATAAAGGGAAATCCGGTCGCGATCCGTATCCCGGATGAGATGAAGACGAAGCTCGGGATCACGGCAGATGAAGTGTATCTGACGTTTGTCTATTCTGAAAATCCTAGTGAATTAAATGAACGTATGCTCGAATATATTTTTTCATAAAGGAGATCTTCTATGAAATTATCCAGTATCTACAGTAATGGCATGATCCTGCAGCGCGATGTCGATAACACGATCCGCGGCATTTATGAGGACGGCGAAAAGATAGAGGTCTCTTTTGATGGAATAGATCTGCCGGTCTTTTTTGATGAAAGCAAAAAGATATTTGAGGCGAAAGTGCCTGCATATATTGCTGGCGGACCCTATACGCTCACTGTCCGTGTGAATGGAGGTATGGCCGTAGAGATCTCGGATATCCTTTTTGGAGATGTATATATTCTGGGCGGACAGTCGAACATGGAACTTCCCCTGATATGGACGACAGATCATCATTACGATGAGATAAGAAGTGCGGATTTTGCTGAGATCCGACAGTTCGAAGTGCCGAAGATCCCGCTATTTAAAATGAAGAATGAGATCCTTGAGGGTGGAAAATGGGGCAATGCCGATCAGGAGAATATCGATATGTTCAGTGCGATCGGATTCTATTTTGCAAAAGAAAAGTACCTGAAGGATAATGTACCGGTCGGACTGGTTCAGACTGCGGTGGGCGGAGCTCCCGTGGAAAGCCTGATGAGCGAGGAAAACCTTCGTGCGTCGTTCGCTTCTTTCGAAAATGAACTTAGTGATTCCGGTAAATGCAATCAGGATAAGAGCAAATGTTGCCTGTGGTGCTATAAGGAAAAACTCGAAAAGTACGACATGGCATTTGTCGAAGAGACGACAGCTTCGGATATGAAGCGTCTGGATGCCTGGCATAAGAACGTCGATGATAACGATCCCGGCATTTCCGGAAACTGGCAGGAGACATGGCCGGAAGGTGAGTATGAGACCTTCCATATGCCGTCAACGTTCTATCAGACAGAGTATGAAAACTTTAAAGGCTCTTTCTGGCTCCAGAAGATCGTGGATATCCCGGAAGACTGGTGCGATAAGGAAGTCGAGCTTCGTCTGGGAACACTTATGGACGGAGATACCACATATGTGAATGGTACCTTTGTGGGGGGATTCACATTTAAATATCCGCCTAGAAGATATTTTCTGAAGCCGGGCATGTTAAAACCTGGTAAGAATACTATCACAGTCCGCATGGTCGTTGATACGAATATCGGCGGCGCAGTGAAAGAATGCCCGTATTTTCTGAAAAACGGTGACAGACAGATCTCTCTTGAAGGTGAGTGGAAGATGCGATTCGGAAGTACGTCCGGTCCTGTAGAAGGTCAGACATTCTTCCTGTGGTCGCCTACGGCTCTTTTTAATTCAATGATCTATCCGATCCAAAAGTATTCATGTAAGGCATTCCTCTTTTACCAGGGCGAATCCAACTGCGAGTATCCGCAGTATTATGCTCCGCTTCTCAAAGATATGGTCAAAGAGTGGAGATCTCTTTTCGGGAAAGATGTCCCGTTTTATATGGCAGAGCTTACCTACTGGCTCGGAGACGGTCCGGTATATGAAAGTGATCCTTTTGATGGCGTTCGTCAAGTACAGAAAAAGGTCGTCGATGAGATCCCGTACTGTTACCTGATCCCGACATACGATCTCGGACAGTATAATGACCTGCATCCGCAGAATAAAAAGGATGTGGCGCTGAGGTTCTTTGAATCTTATATGGAGAATGAAGAAGACTAAAAGTCTTCTCATGCGAAAAGATGAGAGAACTAGTCTTTTCTTTTTCTGCCTGACAGCGGATTTTTTGAAACCGCATCGTGGAGAGATTCTTCATCTACATGGGTATAGATCTGCGTAGTCGCTACACTCTGGTGTCCGAGTATCGTCTGGAGTGTACGGATGTCTACCTGACCGTACTTATACATAAGCGTCGCACAAGTGTGGCGGAGCTTATGGACCGAATAGGCGGACGCATCGATACCGGAAGCCGTGAAGAGCCTTTTAATGATGTTCTGGATCATGGGGCCGCTGATCCTTGTCCCGCGGGAACTTAAGAAAAGCGCCTCCTTATCTTTCTTTTTCATCTTGTCACGCTCCGGATAGTAATCAGAGAGCGCATTCATGCAGGCATCGTTTAAGTAAATGGTGCGTTCTTTGTTGCCTTTTCCGACCACACGCAGCGTATCGTCTGTAATATCTGAGAGGTCGATCCCGCGAAGCTCGGAAAGACGCATCCCGCAGTTTAAAAACAATGTGACGATGCAGAAGTCTCTTGCGGCAAATTCGCTCTTGGACCTTTCAGCAGCATCGAGAAGATCACGACTCTGTTCGAGATTTAAGTATTTGGGAAGACGTTTTGCGCGTCGAGGTGTTTCAAGTTCATACGAAGGGTCGTCCTTGACGATCCTTTTCTTCTGGAAAAGATACTTAAAGAACGACTTGATCGTAGCGACCTTTCTTGCGCGGGTAGCAGAAGAGGCTTTTCTTTCCCTGGATAAAAAGATCAGGAAGGCAAAGAGGTCGTCCGAGGTGATGGAGTTTAAAAACTTTTCATCGATATCGTTGATCGGAATATCTTCAAATTTGAAATCATCCGTGAGTTTGACGAGTTTTCGGTCATACTTCAGAAAGCGGAAGAGAAGAATAAGATCATATTTATACTCTTTAATAGTAAGCGGTGACTTTTCCTGAACAGCCTGCATATAACGAAGGTACTGTTCAAGAATCGGAAAAGTAGCATTTTCGCCTGAAGATTTTCCTTTTGGACGGCTCATACTGACTCCTGATTAAACAAAACGTATACTTACAGGATAATAGTAACATAAATCCGCAAAAATAACTTGCAATAGCGAAATGGTTGCGCTATAATACACCCATCAAAGACAAATGTCCACGACACGCGGACAATGAAGTGAGGAATACATCATGGCAAAGTTAAGAGCAGGCGTCATTGGCGCAACAGGTTATGTAGGACAGAGATTTATCTCTTTACTGGACGATCATCCGTGGTTTGAGTGTGTTGCAGTAGTTGCATCTCCTCGTTCCGCAGGTAAGCCTTATGCGCAGGCCGTAGAGGGAAGATGGAAGATCGATTGTGAAATGCCTTCTTATGTGAAGGATATGATCGTCGAAAGTACAGAAGATATCGAAGAGATCTGCAAAAAGGTCGATTTCGTATTCTGTGCCGTCGATATGAAGAAAGATGAGATCCGTGCTCTCGAAGAGAAGATCGCTAAGCTTGAGACACCTGTCATTTCTAATAACTCCGCTCACAGATGGACAGCGGATGTTCCGATGATGGTTCCGGAGATCAACTCCGATCACGCAGCGATCATCGAAAAGCAGAAGGAAAGACTCGGCACCAAGCGTGGATTCATCGCAGTTAAGCCGAACTGCTCCATCCAGAGCTATGTACCGGCATTAACACCTCTTCTGAGCTTCGGTATCAAGTACATCAATGTATGTACATATCAGGCGATCTCCGGTGCCGGCAAGACATTTAAGGATTGGCCGGAAATGGTAGGGAACATGATCCCTTATATCGGCGGTGAAGAAGAGAAGAGCGAGCAGGAGCCGCTGAAGGTCTGGGGCCACATCGAGGGTAACGAGATCGTAAAGGCAGAAGCTCCGGTCATCTCTGCCCAGTGCTACCGAGTAGCGGTTCAGGAAGGTCATACAGCTGCTGTTTCCGTTAAGTTCGACAGAAAGCCGACAAAGGAAGAGATGCTCGAGGCATGGAAGAACTATAAGGGCGCACCGCAGGAGCTCGATCTCCCTCACGCTCCGAAGCAGTTCCTGCAGTACATCGATGAGGACAATCGTCCGCAGCCGGCACTTGATGCGAAGTTCGAGGGCGGTATGGGTGTTTCCATCGGCCGCTTAAGAGAAGACCCGATCTTCGATTATAAGTTTACCTGCCTTTCCCACAACACACTTCGTGGTGCAGCAGGTGGCGCGATGCTGACAGCTGAGCTCCTTTATAAGAAGGGTTATCTGACAGCAAAAGACTGATCATTCAGGAGACCCTGGATCTGTTTCAGAGGCTTGTTCTTTTCAGAGGTTAAGAACTCCAAAAGCTTCTGAAAACAGAATTCCAGGGCTTCTTTTATATCAGTGGTTTCTCGAAGAGAAGTTTTTTTGAAAAGGTGTTGACGAATCTACTGTTTATCGTTATAATCTTTCTTGCGCTTTGAGAAATGGGTACATACTCAACAAGCGGGCCTTTAGCTCAGTTGGTTAGAGCAACCGGCTCATAACCGGTCGGTCCTGGGTTCGAGTCCCTGAAGGCCCACCAAATTGAAGCCAATCTACATCATATATATTTCGAGGGAGAATTCCCGAGCGGCCAAAGGGGGCAGACTGTAAATCTGTTGTCACCGACTTCGGTGGTTCGAATCCACCTTCTCCCACCAGTTAAAGAACTGTTCGTAAAAGAACAGTTCTTTTCTTTATTCTTCCCATTATTTATAATGTAATTGCAATTTGTTTGGTTGTGAGGTATTGGTTATATGAATAAAAGGGTATTGTCGCTGATCGCCTGTGTTCTTAGTGTGTCCATTATTGCAGGCTGCTCAAAGTCATCGGAAAAGAGTATTAAAAAGGCGAAGAAAATCAGACCTGAACGTAAAGTATCAACGTCTTCTTCTGACACAACGGCTACTACTGTTGATCAGGTAAAAGACCCATCCGTTTCGGATACAAGTTTGACTGATCCAAGTGCTTCCGATCCAAGTGCTTCCGATCCAAGTGCTTCCGATCCCAATAAGCCCCTGGAGATCAAGGATATGACTTTCCTTTCTTATTATGCAGGCAAGGAGATCGATGATGATAACGAGATCAAAGAAGAGATCGGAAAGAAGACGGGGGTTCGTTTGCAGGAACGATATAATTCTTTTCAATCGATCGAAGCGGTAGAGGAAATGATTGCTAATGGTAGTCTTCCGGATCTGATCGAAGTCGGTAATGCTGCGGAGAAACTCTATCAAAGTAATAGCCTCGTTGCCTGGGATGACTATCTTGCGGATCCTGCTTATTCGAATCTTCGCAATCTCTATTCGGACAAACAGTGGGAACATTTCCGTCAGGAGGATGGGCATATATACTGGGCAGATATATATGGAATAAATGGCGAATCAAAAGAGAAGTACCATGACGATGAAGCTTTCTGGATCCAGGTCCGTGTCCTCGAATGGGCGGGATATCCGAAGATCGAGACGCTGGATGACTATTTCGATCTTCTGGAAAGATACTATGCTGAACATAAGGAAAATGAGGATGGCACAAAGATCATTCCTTATACGATCATGCGTGAAGACTGGAGAAGCTTTTGTATAGATACTCCGCCGCAGTTCCTGGGCGGGTATCCGAAAGACGGCGCTATCAATGTAAATGCGACGGATCCGGATCATCCGGTGGTGGAAGATTATAATACCTCGCCGGTAGCGAAAGCATACTTTCAGAAACTAAATGAATTCTATGGAAAAGAACTCATCGATGTAGACTTTTCCGATATGATTTATGATCAATATATCGAAAAAATCTTAAGTGGCGCGGTACTTGGGTTCTTTGACGCGAGATGGGATTTCAGATTTGCAGTAGAATCCACATTTAAAGATAAAGGATATGATGAGCTCGGTTATGATTATGTCCCTTTGGCTCTTACGGTCAAAAGCGGTATGAGCAATCACTATCACTCTTACGATCGAGTGATCAACTATGAAAGCGGTATTGCTGTAACGACTAAGTGTTCAGATCCGGCTCTGGCTTTCTCTTTCCTAAACAGGTGTCTGGATCAGGATGTCCATGATCTTCGATTCTGGGGGATCAAAGGTGTGGATTATGAAGTTGACGATGAAGGTATGTACTATCGCACGCCGGAAATGCGTATCAAATGGGAAGACCCGTACTATAAGTATTCTCATGTCTGCAGTTACAGTTTGCTGCCGCAGTATAGAGGAACCTCAAAGGATGGGAAGAATGCCATGATGCCGGATGAACAGGATTCGGAGTTTTTCACAACGCTTTCCGTGCCGATGAGAAAATGCTTCGATGCTTACGGATATACTTCTTATCTGGATTTTCTACATTCGGATGTGACGGAAAATGGAGTATGGTTCCCGATGTGGACTTATTCGAACAGCCTCGATTCGCGTACACCGGGGGGAGCTGCACATATTCGGATCGGAGAGTGTCAGGACGAGTGGCTTCCGAAGATCATCATGAGTAAAAATTTCGATTCTGCCTGGAAACAGTATACGGAAGCCTATGAGGCGTGTAAGCCTTCGATTTTCCTTAAAGATATGCAGAAAGAACTTGACCGAAGGGTGATCGAGGGATAAAAAGGAAAGTCCGATGAATTTGCTTTTTGGCGCCTCATCTGATAATAATACTTTAAGGGTCTTTCGATCCTCTTACTAACACCGAAAAGGAGTGTAAATATGAATATTCTTGTTACCGGCGGTACCGGCTATATCGGATCCCATACCTGTGTGGAGCTCATGAATGCCGGACACGACGTTATCGTCTTCGATAATCTCTGCAATTCAAAAGAATCGGCTCTCGATCGTATCGAGAAGATCACGGGAAAGCGCCCGAAGTTTTATGTGGCGGATATGAGAGACCTTGATTCGATCCGCAGGATCTTTTCCGAGAATACAATTGATGCCGTCGTTCACTTTGCCGGTCTTAAAGCAGTCGGGGAGAGTGTGGCGAAACCTGTTGAATACTATAAAAACAATGTCGGAGGAACGCTGAATATTCTTTCGGCAATGAATGAATTCGGAGTGAAGAAGTTCGTTTTCTCTTCCTCGGCAACGGTTTACGGTGATCCGGCGATCATTCCGATCACAGAGGAATGTCCATTGGGAACGACGACGAATCCGTATGGAGAAACAAAGAAGATGCTCGAAAGGATCCTCACGGATTACCAGAAAGCAAATCCGGACAGCCACGTTATCCTGCTTCGTTACTTTAATCCGATCGGTGCTCATGAGAGCGGCCTTCTCGGAGAGGAGCCGAATGGTATCCCGAACAACCTGATGCCGTATATCATGCAGGTCGTCGTAGGAAAACTCCCGTATCTCCGTGTGTTCGGAAATGACTACGATACGCCGGACGGAACGGGTGTCCGTGATTATATTCATGTCGTTGACCTGGCAAAAGGCCATGTAGCCGCCATGAAGAAGTTCTCGGATGCACCTGGCGTATATATCTATAACCTGGGAACCGGTGTCGGCTACAGTGTACTCGATATCGTGCACGCTTTTGAAAAAGCGAATGACATCAAGATCCCGTACCAGATGGCAGAACGCCGTCCGGGCGACATCGCTGTCAATTATTCAGATCCTTCGAAGGCTTTTAGAGAGCTTGGCTGGAAGACCGAATATGACCTTGAGAGAATGTGTAAAGACTCTTACAGATTCGCGAAGAATGCGCTTTCCGGAACATAAGGTTTCGTTGACAGAAAACACGGGTCTATGCTAATATAATGTCCGTCATTTCACGGGGTTGTGGCGGAATGGCAGACGCAGCAGACTCAAAATCTGCCGACCTTAAATCGTATGGGTTCAAGTCCCATCAGCCCCACCATATTTGTTATTTATGCAATAGAATCACCCGAAGATGGGTGATTTTATTGTATTTTAAGGAAATTCACATTTACCTTCCGTATGTGTATAATGAGTAAAATGAATCATTTAGAAATCTTGGGGTCTGAGAAACAAGGATGGAAAAACGTTTTATCAAGTTTAGTCCGCCGGATATCAGCGAAGCTGAAATAGCTGAAGTATGTGATGCGCTTCGTTCCGGATGGATCACTACCGGTCCCAGAACGAAACTTCTGGAAAGGCGTCTTGCCGCATATATAGAAACAGGTAAAACGGATATTGATGTAGATGCAGATCCGGACAGATGGAAAGACCGTGTGGCCTGTTTAAGTTCTGCTACTGCGGCCGAAGAACTGAATCTTCGGATCCTCGGTGTTGGCCCCGGCGACGAGGTGTTAGTTCCCGCTTATACATATACAGCCTCTGCCTCCGCGGCGATCCACTGCGGAGCGACGGTGCGTTTTATAGATATCCGAAAAGACGGAGATCCGATCACGCATATGCCGGAGATGGACTATGACAAACTTTCTTCCGCTATCTCCGAGAAGACGAAAGCCGTCGTATGTGTGGACCTGGCGGGTATCGTATGTGACTATGAGCGGATCTTTTCGATCGTAGAAGAGAAGAAATCCCTCTTTACTCCGATGGAGTCTGATGGTTCTCCGCTAAAAGATCTGTCTTCCCGCATTCAGAAAGCCCTTGGCCGTGTGGCGGTCGTTTCCGACTGTGCTCATGGACTCGGCGGATCCCGGGTATTCTCCGGAGAGAAGAAATACTGCGGTGCGCTTGCTGATTTTACAGGATTCAGTTTCCATGCCGTGAAGAATTTTACGACCGCAGAAGGCGGCGCGGCGACCTGGAAGACGATCGACGGGATCGAGGATTCCGAGATCTACCATTTCTATCAGCTTTTAAGCCTTCACGGCCAGAATAAGGATGCGCTTGCGAAGACAAAGGTCGGTGCCTGGGAATACGATATCATCGGGCCCTGGTATAAGTGCAACATGACCGATGTCATGGCGGCGATCGGTCTTCGACAGCTCGACAGATATCTGGGTCTTTTGGATCGAAGAGCCGAGATCATCCGAAAGTACGATGCGGTATGCGATGAACTCAATATCTCTCATCTCAATCATTTCTCCGAGGATGCGGGATCGAGTTGCCATCTGTATCTTATGCGTATTCCTGGTTTTGACGAAGAAAAACGGGATCTGGTCATCGGAAAACTGGCAGAGCTCGGTGTGTCTACGAATGTTCACTATAAGCCGCTTCCCATGATGACGGCCTATAAAGCTCTCGGTGCCGATATCGGCGATTATCCGAATTCTTTCGACTACTATAAAAATCTGATCACGCTTCCGCTCCATACGCTTCTTACCGATGAAGATGTGGACTATATCTGCGCCTCTTTGCGTGAGGTAATGAGGGAAATATAATCATGCTGAAGAAATGGAGCCGCCTTCCGGACTTTCTTCAGATCCCGGAAGTAAAACCCTATTATGATGTCCTAAGCAGGAAAAGAGTGCAGCTTTTCTTTAAGCGTGTTTTTGACGTATTTGCCGGAATCATCATCCTCATTCTCGTTTCTATCCCGATGCTCGTCATCGCGCTGCTTATTAGGCTAGACAGCAAGGGACCGGTCTTTTACCGTCAGGAGAGAGTGACGCGTTATGGTAAGCGTTATCGGATCCACAAGTTCAGAACGATGGTAAGTAATGCGGATAAGATCGGATCTGCCGTGACGGTAGGAAACGACAGCCGTATCACGAAAATGGGAAGTAAGCTCCGTCGCCTTCGACTGGATGAACTCCCGCAGGTACTTGATGTCATTTCAGGAAATATGAGTTTCGTCGGCACCCGTCCGGAAGCGGTCAAGTATGTCGAGCAGTACGAAAAGGAATATTATGCGACGCTTCTGATGCCGGCCGGCATCACGAGTGAATGCTCTATCCGTTATAAGGATGAAGACAAGCTTTTGTCCGGCGCGGAAGATGTTGACCGGACGTATATTTCCGAAGTGCTTCCCAATAAGATGAAGTGGAATTTAAAATCCATCCGGGAATTCAGTTTTTTTACTGATATCAAGACTATGTTTCGGACCGTTCTGGCGGTCCTGGGAAAGGACTATCAGTAATGGAGAACTTCAGTGTATTGATGTCCATATACATTAAAGAAAAACCCGAATACGCCAGGGCCTGCTTTGAAAGTCTTCTTTCTCAGTCAGTTCCGGCTTCGGAGTGGCTGATCGTGGAGGATGGTCCTCTGACGCAGGAACTCTACGATCTTCTCGATGAATATGAGAAGAAGCACCCGGGACTTATTAAAAGAGTTCCGCTTAAGGAGAATCAGGGGCTTGGCGCTGCGCTTCGTGCAGGTATTCCTGAGTGCTCCTTCGATCTGATCGCTCGCATGGACACGGATGATATCGCAAGAAAAGATCGGTTCGAAAAACAGCTTTCCGCTTTTTCGAATGATCCGGATCTTTCGATCTGCGGGTCTCAGATCGATGAGTTTGAGACCACCCCGGATCAGATCGTCTCGAAAAGATCTGTTCCTCTTACCCATGAGGAGATCGCGAAGTACCAGAAGAGAAGAGACGGCTTCAATCACATGACGGTCATGTATAAAAAGCAGGCAGTCTTACAGGCCGGAAACTACGAGCCCTGTCCGCTGATGGAAGATACCTACCTCTGGGTCCGCATGATCCAAAGCGGCGCCCGCTGCATGAATCTTCCCGAGTCGCTGGTTTATGCCAGGATCGGGCATGCCATGTACGAAAGACGCGGCGGATGGAGCTACTTCAAAAAATATAAAGAAGGCCGGAAGATGGTCAGGAAAACCGGATTCATCGGAGCCTGGGACTATTTCGTTACGGTGTTTATCCAGTTCGTCGTCGCACTCATTCCGGGAAAACTTCGCGGATTCATCTTTAAGAAGATCCTTCACCGTTAAGAAACAGGAGAATATATGCAGTCAAGTAAACGGATCTATTCAGAACATTTTAAGGAGTATGAACTCGATGAGCAGACCATCGGAAAACTTCACGATGAACTCCTTTCTATCTTTAAGGACATTAAGGCCTTCTGTGATGCTCGTGATATCAAGTATATTTTAAGCGGCGGAACGCTACTTGGCGCGATCCGGCATAAGGGCTTCATTCCCTGGGATGATGACATCGATCTGATGATGCTAAGAGAAGAATATGAGAAGTTTCAAGGTGCTTTTCAAGCGGAATTTTCTGATAAGTATGAGCTTGTTAACCCGCTGGACAAGGACTATTTCAATAAGCAGCCGAAGATCTTTAAAAAGGGGACAACGTATATCGAGATTCCGTATGCGGGAATAAAGGCACACAGCAATCTCTTTATCGACATCTTCGTGATCGAAAATGTCCCTTCTCCGGGCATCGGAAGAAATCTTCGTGCAAAGGTGTATGACCTCGCATTTAAGGCATCGAGCGTATGCATCGACTATAAGTATCCGTCGCCGGTCATCATCGAAAAGAGCAAGACGGATGAAGAGGTCAGAAAGTACTACAAAATGCGCAGAAGACTTGGTTTTTTCTTCGCGCACCTGGGCGGAATGAAGTTTTATCTGAAAATATGTGATAAACTGGGAAGGTACAAGAAGAAAACGGGATGGCTGGCGGTACCCTCGGCGATCAGTTATACGCGCGAGATCCTGCCGGCAGAAGTATTTACGGAGCTTTCGGAGGGAGAATTCGAGGGCCTTACCGTGAACATTCCGAAGGACTTCGACACATACCTGAAAAATCTGTATAAAGACTATATGGCGATCCCGCCGGAAGATAAGCGCGAGAAGCATCTTGCGGTGAAGATCGATTTTTGAGAAATAGAGGTAAATATGGCTAACATTGCACTTTTGATCGCCGGCGGTTCCGGAAACAGGATGCATCAGGACATCCCGAAGCAGTTTCTTACCGTAAATGAAAGACCGGTGATCGTTTATACGCTCGAGGCTTTCGAAAAGCACCCGGAGATCGACGCGATCGCGGTTGTATGCATCGACGGCTGGCAGCAGGTCCTCATGGCATATGCCAAACAGTTTAACATCAGCAAACTGTCGCATGTCGTAACAGGAGGCAAGAACGGCCAGGATTCGATCAGAAACGGCATCTTCGAGCTCGAAAAGCATTACGGGAAAGACGATCTCGTACTGATCCATGATGCGATCCGTCCGATGGTCTCTTCCGAGATCATCTCTGATAATATCCGCGTTGCCAAAGAGAAGGGAAATGCGATCACCGTGATCCCCTGTGCGGAGGCAATGCTTCAGACCGAGGACGGCGAAGTCAGCTCCGGTACTTATCCGAGAGATTCACTTAAAAGAACGCAGACACCGCAGGCCTTCAAGCTCGGTGAGATCTGCCAGTTACATAGAGATGCACTGGAATCCGGAATCACTAATTCCATTGCTTCCTGCACGCTCATGATCGAGATGGGAAAACAGGTGTATTTTTCCCAAGGTTCCGAGAAGAACATCAAGCTTACGACTCTTGAGGATATCGATATCTTCAAGGCACTTCTGGCGGCATCAAGATCGGACTGGCTCAAAGACTAAGGTGAGTTATGCTATATTCCAGTAGTGTATGGAAAAAAGATTTGGATACTGCACTTTCGATCCTTTCCGAACTCTCCGGCAAGGCACCTTGCTCTGTTCTTGTGACCGGCAGTACCGGCCTGATAGGAACTGCTGTCGTTCATCTGCTTCTTCGTTTTAACGATACCAGTGACAGGAAGATCGATGTTCTCGCGACCGGCCGTACGCTCGAACGCGTAAAGGAGCACTATTCCGATCTTCTGGATCGTGATGATCTTTTCTTCGCGCCGTTTGATGCAGCTGATCCCGACCTTTCCGGGTTTAAGGATATCGACTATATCATCCACGCAGCAAGTCCGGCTTCTCCGGATGCGATCGTGAAAAATCCCGTTGAGACCTTCGAAAGTAATACGGTAGGCCTTAAGGCTTTGCTTTCTTTTTCCAGGGATAATGGCGTAAAGAGGCTTCTTTTCGTATCAAGTTCAGAGGTCTACGGGAAAACGTCCCAGGATACGCCGTCGAAAGAAGACGAGTATGGTTTTATCGATCCGCTCCTTCCGAGAAATTCCTATTCTATCGGAAAAAGAGCCGGTGAGAACCTATGCGCGAGCTTCCTTTCAGAATATGAGGTTGATTCCGTGATCGTTCGCCCCGGTCATATCTATGGACCGACGGCTGCTCCCTCAGATATACGAGTTTCTTCTTCCTGGGCATATGATGCCGCAAAGGGCAGGGATATCGTCATGAAGAGCAGCGGGGAACAGATCCGAAGCTACTGCTACTGCCTGGACTGCGCCACTGCGATAATGAAAGTTCTTTTCGATGGCAGGAGCGGAGAAGCGTATAACATTTCCAACCGTGATTCGATCATGTCGATTGCAGAACTTGCCGATACGATCTCATCAGTATCCGGCGTGTCCCTCATTAAGGATATCCCGACAGAGGAGGAAAGAAAGGCGTTTAATCCGATGAAGAATTCTTCGCTTGACAGCAATAAACTCGAGAGTCTCGGCTGGAAAGGGCTCTTTGACGGAAAGACCGGCGTATCCCATACGATCGGGATCCTGCGGGAGGTGAATGGATTTGACCAGTAAGGAGATCCGTATTTCCCGCGACAGCTGTTATTTCTGTACATCGATCTTCCAGATGTTCTCCATCCTTTCTCTGGCTATCAGCAGGAATGAAAAGGCCGATCTTTATCTCGATCCGCAGTTTAAAGATGTGGAAGGCTATGCCGAAAGGATACGTGCAACAGGCATTTTCGAAGATGTCCTCATCATCGATTCGAAGAAGATCTATGATCGTTTTATCTCTCGGGAGAGCGGCCTGATCAATCATCTTCAGATCGCAAGAACATATCTTCATGTCAAAAGTGTCGGAAACATCATTGTGCCGATGGATAGAAGTTACAGTAATATCTTCGTTTCATCACGCGCTTTCATCCCGAGACTATATATCCTGAGCTGCTATAAGAAGAAAAAAGACGTAAATGTTTTCTATTTTGATGACGGCGTCGGAAGCTATTATGGAAACTCCGCACTAAAGCCGTCTAAGCTTGACGGGGCGCTCCGAAAAGTTCTTTTCGGAAAGAAAGCGGTGGACTTTGATCAGGACAGATATCTCCTTTGCCCGACTCTTTATGAAAAGATCAACGGGAAAACACCGTATCAGGTCCTTCCTGTCAAGCCTTTCTGGGAAAATGAGGAGCATAAAGCGCTTCTGGATCAGGTATTTCCTTGTGGCGGCGATCACGTTCTTAATGAGACGGCCGTGATCCTCGAGGAGCTTTCGGATGAATACTTTAGCGACAGCTGCCTGAAACTATTAAATGAGACATACGAAAAGACCCGGGAAACATTTGGTGCGGACGGGCTTCTCATTAAATCCCACCCGAGAAGCAAAGGGGAGAAGAGAGAAGGATTCCGCTATTACAGCAACTATGCGCTACCTTTCGAGATCCTTTGCATGAAAAACGAGATGAAGGACAAAGTCCTTATCGCCTGCGGAAGTACGGCTGTAGCGACTCCCAAGATGATCACGGACCAGGAGCCGTACGTCATTTTGTTATATAAGTTTATCCTTCACGAAGGCATGGAGCAGGATACTCTCGATAATTTCTTCCGGGCACTTAAAAATTCCTACCGAGATTACGAAAAAGTCATGATCCCCGGGTCCATTGAAGAATATAATGAATGCATTGTGCGTATTAAGAAGGAACTCTGAGAAATGACGAATACTTTCAATGCGAAAAACTCGATCATTACACTTTCGGGCACCATGTATTTCGTGGCTCTGGCCATGATCACACAGTCGAACAGTGTATTCGTCCAGTATTTCTGGTATCTGTCTATTGCACTTGGCGCGGCGGTATCACTGATCGTGAATATCTCCTATTTCAGAAAGTGCGTCATCTTGTTTGCGGCGACCATTATTGTGACAGGCCTCATTAATTATTTCCTGATCGGTTCGATACAGATCAAATCTCTGGTGGTCATGATCCTGATCTTTCTGCTGTCGTTTCTTTTCGTCAATGAAAGATTCAATCCGGATGCGATGATCACGGTCATCGTCATGAATGCGGTCATTATTATTTTCAAGTTTCTGACGGTCGGGATCCGTGGACAGATATATCTCGAATCTTCGGTCAACTATATTTCCGTATATATGCTCTATCCGACAGTCATCTACTATACGCTTGTCGAAGCAAGAGGGAAGAAGCTCTACCTTTGGCCGGCGCTTCTTCTCTGGATCCTTTCCATGATCGCCAGCGGACGCGGCGGTATCATCTCATCCTCGATCCTTCTTCTCGGTATTGCTTTCTTCGTGTTCCGCAAAATGAAAAGAGAATACCGCGCGATCTTTGTTCCGGTCCTCATCGTTGTGTGCGGCGTATTCTTTCTTTGCCTGGATAAGATCACAGGCATGTTCGGCGAATCCGTCGCTTCCGAGACGTTCCGTGACCGTGGAATGAAAAGCTCCCGAACTGAACTTTGGGCAGACTATCTCCAATATGCGTTTGCCGATATCGAACACTTCCTGTTTGGTGCGGATATCCGTCTGACGCTTTCGTGGGAAAGATACCTCGGAAATGCCCATAACAGTTATATCAGCGTCCATGCAAACAATGGTATTTTCTGTCTGATCTGGATCTTCGGGCTGGTCATCAAGCGGGGATTATATACACTGAAAAATAAGCGGTTCATTTATCTTATCTGTCTTGGCACTCTTCTGATCCGTGCCTTTACGGATACGATCTTCTGGATGAACTACGGAACCGCGGCTTTGTTCTTCATGCTTTTTATGTACGGGGATCCTGCGATGAAAAAGAAGGTATCTGAAAAGAAAACTTTAGTGAAGGTGGAAGAAACAAAAGAAGATGAGCAGTAATACGGGGAATAAAGCATTAAAAGCCGGTGCATGGTATACCGTTTCGAACTTCCTGATGCGAAGTATCGGTATCATTACGACGCCGATTTTTGCGCGTATTCTTACGAAAGGCGAATTCGGAAACTATAACAACTTTACTGCGGTCCTTAGTGTCCTGACGATCGTGATCACTTTAAATCTCGACAGTACATTTATCAGTGCGAGATATGAATATGAAAAGTCCTTTGATGAGTATATTCTTTCCGTTCTGTCTTTAAGTACGCTTTCGTCCATGATCGCGATCCTGGCATTGAATCTTCTTTATCCGGTCCTTGCGTCCGTGATGCTCATTGACCGGTTCTATATGAACTGTATCCTCGTATATATCGTTTTTCTTCCGGCGGTGAATATGTTTCAGGCCAGAGAGCAGTATTATTACCGCTATAAGATGTCCGTATTCCTCGGGTGTCTTGTCACGGTAGGTACCACGCTGCTTTCCGTCCTGCTTGTTACAACGATGGACGACCGCCTGACGGGACGTATCGTCGGTTCTTTGATCCCGACGATCCTTGTCGGTCTTGTCCTCTATTTCGTCATATTGAAAAACGGGAAGCACATCACGACGAAATACTGGAAGTATGCTATTAAGATCTGTCTTCCTTATATCCCGCATCTTCTTTCGATGTCGCTTCTTAATTCGATGGATAAGAACATGATCCTTCGCATCTGCGGAGAAGAGGACAACGCCGTTTACAGCCTCGCATATACATGCGGCTCGCTGGTGACGATCCTGATCGTTTCTTTGAATTCCGCATTCGCCCCGTGGCTAGGAAAGAAGCTTCACGAGAAGAAGTATAAGGATATCCGTGATTTTTCTGTAAAGTATATCCTGATATTCGTGGCACTTGCTTTCATGCTCATTATCTTCGCGCCTGAAGCTCTTTATATCATGGGCGGTAAACCATATCTCGTCGCTCTTTATGTCATGCCGCCGGTCGCCTGCGGATGCATTTTCCAGTTCCTCTATACGATGTTCGTGAATGTCGAACAGTTCAGCAAGAAAACGATCGGAATGGCTTTTGCCAGCGCCTCTGCGGCGATCCTCAACTATGTGCTGAACGCGATCTTCATCCCGAGATACGGTTTTATCGCTGCAGCATATACGACCCTGGCCGGTTTTGCATGGCTTTTGCTTTCCCATATGCTTTTAGTCTTCGTCTATAAGCTTCATGAGGTGTATCCTTATAAGATCGTATTTGCCGCTGCCGGCGGATCGCTCGCCTTAACTTTAGGAGTCAATTATCTTTACGACGCTCCGGTCCTAAGATACGTGCTCGGCGGGTTTTATACCATCGCCCTTATATGTGGTATTATTATGAATAAGGATGTTTTCATTCAGTTAGTGAAAGGGAAGAAGAATGTTTAATCTTGAACAGTTTATCTCGAAATACGTAACGAAGAGAGAGCGTTCCATGTTTCTTTCCGATATCGATAAGAACCGGGAAGATTTAGCTAAGAAGATCAAAGGGAAGTCCGTACTCGTGATCGGCGGAGCCGGAAGTATCGGATCTTCCTTTATCCGCGCCATACTGCCTTTTGAACCGAGAACACTGGTCGTTGTCGATACGAACGAAAATGCGCTGGCCGAACTGACGCGTGATCTTCGCTCCACTGCCGGCATGTTTGTCCCGGACGACTATATCCCGTATCCGATGGATTTCGCATCGCCTGTATTTGAAAAGATGTTTAAAGAAAGAGGCGGCTTTGAGATCGTCGGGAACTTTTCTGCCCATAAACATGTAAGGTCCGAAAAAGACATCTATTCCGTAGAAGCTCTGATCCAGAACAATATCTTGCATGCCAAAGGTCTTCTGGATCTGCTTTCGCAGTATCCGCCGGAAGAATATTTCTGTGTATCCACGGATAAAGCAGCAAATCCGGTAAACATCATGGGCGCATCCAAGCGCGTGATGGAAGATCTTATCTTCAGCTATTCTGATAAGTTCCCGGTAAAGACCGCAAGATTTGCCAATGTGGCATTTTCAAATGGATCGCTTCCGGCCGGCTGTCTGGCACGTATCTCGAAACTTCAGCCGATCTCTGCGCCTTCCGATGTAAAAAGATACTTCGTATCTCCTGAAGAATCCGGTCAGATCTGTATGCTTTCCTGCATGCTCGGAGAGAACAGAGCGATCTTTTTCCCTAAACTTGAAGAGGCACAGATGATGACCTTTGATGCCATCGCAACTGCCCTCATTGAGGAACATGGTTTCACGGTCGAAAAGTGTGCTTCAGATCAGGAAGCTATCGAGAAAGCCGTTGCGCTTAAGAACGGCTCGACATCGTACCCGGTTCATTATTCCGTATCCGATACCTCCGGTGAAAAGCCGTTTGAGGAGTTCGTTACGGATACAGAGACGGCGGATATGGATCGTTTTTCCGCACTCGGCGTGATCACCGGAAAAGAGATTCCGGATAAGGCAAAGGTCGATGAACTGTGCAGCCGCCTGAGCAGTGCTTTTGAAGCAGAGAAAACAACGAAGGAAAAGATCGTCAGTATACTTAAGGACTATCTTCCGAACTTTGAACATATCGAGACTGGTAAGAGCCTCGACAGTAAGATGTAATTTGAAAGGACAATAGATAAGATGTGTGCATATATTCCTCTTTCGATACCGAATTTTGAGGGAAATGAGAAGAAGTACGTTGATGAGGCCGTTGATCAGGGCTGGGTTTCCACGGGCGGTGCATTTATCACCCGTCTGGAAAAAGACCTCGCCTCTTTCCTGCATACGGAGAATGTGGCGGCCTGCCAGAGCGGAACTTCGGCACTTCATCTGTCACTTGTCGAAGCGAAGGTGGTTCCGGGCGATGTCGTATTAGTTCCGCCGCTTACCTTTATTGCCGCTGTAAATCCGGTAAAGTATCAGTTTGCCACACCGGTCTTTATCGACTGTGATGACAGTTTCTGCCTCGATCCGGTGAAGCTTTCTGAGTTCTGCGAGAATGAATGCGAGTTTGCTGACGGACATCTTACCTATCAGGGAAAGATCGTAAGAGCTCTTGTTGTGGTTCATGTTTTCGGAAACATGGCGGATATGGAAGCGATCATGGAGATCGCCGGTAAATATAATATACGCGTGATCGAGGATTCTACGGAAGCTCTCGGCACACACTATACCGAAGGAAAATTCGCAGGTAAATATGCCGGTACGATCGGTGATTTCGGCGCCTACAGCTTTAACGGAAATAAGATCATCACGACGGGCGGCGGCGGTGCGGTAACTGCCAATAAGCCGGAAGTCGTCGATCATATGCGTTTTCTTTCCACACAGGCAAAGACCGACCCGCATTACTATATTCACGATGAGGTCGGTTATAACTACCGTATGACGAATCTTCAGGCGGCGCTTGGTGTGGCCCAGGTCGAAGAACTTCCAGAGTTTATCCTAAGAAAACAGCAGAACTATGAAATGTACAGAGAGCTTTTCGAGGGATTTGACCTCTGCGAGCTCATGCCTTTCCGTGAAGGAACAGAATCGAACAAGTGGTTCTATTCCTTAAAGATCGACAGATCCCGTATCACGGCATCTATGAGAGACATTATCCTCGCTCTTGATAAGAAAGGGATCCAGACCCGGGCGATCTGGGGACTGATCAATGAGCAGAAACCGTACGAAAACGAGATCACATATAAACTGGAAAAAGCACCATATTATGCGGAACGTATCCTGAATATCCCATGCAGCACCAGCATCACGGAAGATGAGATCTGCTATGTTGCAGAAGAGATCAAGAGTTTGTTTAAGGAGCTGGCCAATGGATAAGAACAGTATGAGCGGATTTTTAGGATCAGATCAACTCAGCATCGTTGATGCCATGCGGCTCATCGATAATAACAGCTGCGGTATCCTGTTTATCACGGATGAAAACGACCGCCTTAAAGGCTGCCTGACCGACGGCGATATAAGAAGATATCTTCTTTCCGGCGGGAAACTCGAAGATCCTGTGATCTCTGCCTTAAACAAAGATCCGAAAGTCGCAAGGAACGAATGTGAAGCGAAGAGTCTTTACCATAAGAAAAACTTCGTCGCGATCCCGATCGTTGATGAAAGTAACGTCATTTGTGATATCTATGTCGGAGAAGATTCCGATAACCGTCCGAGAGCCTCTCTTCAGGTTCCGGTCGTGATCAATGCCGGCGGTAAGGGCACAAGGCTCGATCCTTTTACAAGAGTGCTTCCCAAGCCCCTGATCCCGGTCGGTGAGCTTCCGATCATCGAGATGATCATGAAGGAATACCAGTCCTATGACTGCAGGGATTTCCATATCATCGTCAACTATAAAAAGGAACTCATGAAGGCGTATTTTGCTGATAATGAGAATGACTACGATATCTCCTGGTACGATGAGGAAAAGCCACTCGGAACCGGCGGCGGGCTTTCTCTTCTTAAGGGGAAGATCGATTCCACATTCTTCTTCGCCAACTGCGATGCGCTGCTGACTTCCAATTATGAGAGTATCCTGAAGTTCCATAAAGAAAGCGGAAATGTGATCACCATGATCTGTGCCTATAAGAACATCGCGATCCCTTATGGCGTCGTCGAGATGGGCGTGAACGGCAGGATCGAAAAAATGAAGGAAAAGCCGGAAGTATCTTTCCTGGCAAATACCGGCATTTATATCGTGGAACCGGAAGTGATCGATGAGATCCCGTATGGTGTATCCGTCGGTTTTCCGGATATTGTGGAAGAGCAGATGAAGAAGGGAAAGAAGGTAGCAGTATTTCCGGTAAGTGAAAAGGACTGGATGGATATGGGCCAGCTTCCCGAACTCGAAAAGATGAGAAAGAAACTCTACGGAGAAAAGTAAGGTGAAAAATGGCTGATTCTGAAAGTGTAAAAAGAATAGCGATCATTCCGGCCAGATCCGGATCGAAGGGTCTTCCCGATAAGAATATCAAACTTCTTTCAGGAAAGCCCCTGGTGGCCTATTCCATTGAGGCGGCTATTTCGAGCGGAGCTTTTGCCAGAGTTTTCGTATCTACTGATTCGGAAAAGTATGCGAAGATTGCGATCGAAAACGGCGCTGATGCGCATTTTCTGAGATCTTCCGAGAATGCTTCCGATCACGCGGGTTCCTGGGGCGTCGTAAGAGAGGTCCTTTTGCGATTTGAAGAAGAAGGCGAAGTCTTCGATGAAGTCATGCTCCTTCAGCCGACGTCTCCGCTTAGGACAAAAGAGGATATCCTTTCTGCGATCTCCCTGATGCAGGAAAAAGACGCGCTCGTCATCGAATCTCTTACTGAGATGGACCATTCGCCGCTTTGGTCGAATACACTTCCGGATGACCTTTCGATGGAACACTTCTTTAACGAATACAGCGATATGCCGCGTCAGTCGCTGCCGACCTATTACCGGGAAAATGGTGCGATCTATCTTCTCAAAAGAGATCTTCTGAAAAAAGAAGATGCCGCTATGTTCAAAGAGCGCTGCTACGCTTATATCATGCCGCGTGAGCGGTCGATCGATATCGATGTGGAACTGGATTTTGCTTTTGCGGAACTGATCTTAAGCAAGAAGGATCGTTCCTGATTTTTCGAAGGAGAGGCTATGAAAAAGATCTGTTTTGTCACTGCGACCCGATCGGAATACGGACTTCTGAAATGGCTCATGAAGGAAGTGGATGCTTCTTCGGAATTCACGCTTCAGCTTGTCGTCACGGGAGCCCATCTTCTCCCGGAGCAGGGCCATACCATCGATATTATCAGGCAGGACGGCTTTTCCATCAATGAGATCGTCGACTGCGATCTGGATACGAGCTCCAAGGAGTCCATTGCCGCTTCCATGGGAAGAATGGGTGAGGGGATGGCGCAAGCTTTTGAAAAGCTCTCTCCTGATTATGTTGCCGTTTTAGGTGACCGCTATGAACTTCTTCCGATCGTAAATACCGCGTTTGTCATGCGCATTCCGATCATTCATATTTCCGGCGGGGACATAACCGGTGGTGCAATCGATGACGGTATCCGTAATGCCGTGACCATGCTTTCCGATTACCATTTTCCGGGGATATCTGAAAGTGCAGACAACATTATCCGTATGAGAGGATCCGATCAGCATGTCTGGGCCGTAGGTGAGCCGGGCCTGGATTCTTTTTATAGAGAAGACCTGATGAGCAGGGAAGAATTGTCCGAAGATCTCGGGATCTCTTCCGATACGGACTGGGTTCTCTTTACATTCCATGCGGAGACGAAGAAAGACCTGGAGTATAACATGAATGCGGTAAGATCCTCTATTTCCGCTCTAAAAGATCTGTCCGGCGTGACGACTGTTCTTACATATTCGAATGCCGATTTCGGCGGCAGGGAGATCAACGATTATCTTGAATCGGTTGCCGGGGAAATGCCTTCGAAGTTCAAGGCTGTTCCTTCACTTGGGAATAGAAGATATCTCAGCTTTATGCGTCAGGTGAAGTTCCTGATCGGCAATTCCAGCAGTGGAATCGTTGAAGCGCCTGCTCTCGGAGTCCCTGTCATCAATATCGGTGACCGCCAGAGCGGAAGACACCTTTGCAGTAATGTACTTCAGACAGGATCTGATGAATCATCGATCCGTAATTCCATAGAAAAAGCCATAACTTCGAAAAATTTTGAGAAGGACTTATACTGGGGCGACGGCCATACCTCGGAGAAGATCCTCTCGATCCTGAAAAAGGAGCTTTCGGGAGATGAGTGAGAAGGTCATTGGCGGCGAATTTACGATCCTGACCTCGACCCTTAGAGGACCGGTACGTAACGATCTTTCTTCCCGGTATTCTTTGGGAAGGACCTGCCTTTACGCGATCCTCGAGGCAATTCGCGACGATATCGACGAAGTGATCCTGCCGGATTATCTCTGCTATTCGGTATCCGAAGTCCCGATGCGCATGATGATCCCTTTTTCCCATTATCATATCGGTCCGGATCTACTTCCGCAGCAGGATTCTCTTTCGGATGCTATTTGCGGGAAACGCTGTGCAGTCGTCCTGATCTCCTATTTCGGCGTGATCGATCTTAAGGATACCGTGGCCGCTGTAAGATCTCTAAATCCCGATGCGGTCGTGATCGTCGATGACGTACAGGATCTTTATTCTTTTGGCAAAGATCCGGACTACGATTACTGCTTCACGAGTTACCGTAAGTGGCTCTCTGTTCCGGATGGCGCAGATGTGATCGCTCGGACCGGAAGAAAAGAGACCGGATCTTTTCAGGACGAACCGAAATATGTAAGCTATAAGACTTCCGGAAACCTTCTTAAGAACTTTCCGGGCATGATGGATGAATCAGTTTTCCTGCATCTACTGGAAAAAGGCGAGAAGATGATGGATGAGGATTATCTCTATAAAGCTTCCACCACGGGTGTTTCGCTTCTTTCTAAGATCGATATCGATGAAGTGAAAGAAAGAAGAAATAAGAATGCGAAGGTGCTTTGCGACGGCCTTGCGAAACTTGGGATTCCTTACATCTATAACGCGGAGAAGACACCGCTTTTCGTCCCGATCTTCGTAAGCGACAGGAAAAAGCTCCGGAGCCATCTTTTCAGCAGAAATATCTTCGCGCCGGTACACTGGCCGGTCGAGGATAGAAAGGCGCAGGGCGAAAACGAATTATATGATATTGAATTGTCACTGATCGTCGATCAGCGTTATGATGAATCTGATATGGAGAGAATATTGCGAGAGATCAAAGATGGAATTTGAGATACTGGAAAACTGGGAAGACCTATTAGATAAGTTTCCGCCGGAAAAGAAAGATATCTACTTCAGCAGGAAGTATATCGGGCTTTATGAAGCGGAGGGAAGCCGTGCGCGCTGCGCGGTCGCAAAAGAAGATGAAAAGATCATGCTTATGCCGTTTATAGAAGGAGAAAAGGACGGCTTTTATGACTTTGAGACGGCTTACGGCTATGGCGGACCGATCGTGAATACCGATGACCTCAGCTGGTGCTATGACGCTTTTGACGGCATCTACGACTATTTAAAAGATCAGTCTTATCTGTGCGGGTTTACCAGATTCCATCCACTGCTTCAAAATGAGAAGTATATCCGTCCATCTGATGAGGATCCCAAACGTTTCATTAAGACGATCTATGACCGACAGACGATCGCCTTTGATACGACGCAGAGTCCTGACGATATCTGGACGAAGCAGATCAATTCGAAGAACAGAAACATGATCCGTAAGGCAGAGAAGAACGATCTTCTATATGCTTCCGAATACGATTTTGCTTCTTATGACGAATTCATCGAGCTTTACAGAGAGACCATGAAGCGTCTTTCTGCGGATGACTTTTATTTCTTCGACGATGCATATTTTGAAAAACTGCGTGTCTCTCTTAAGGAAAATGCTTTCCTCGGCACCGTCCGGAAAGACGGAAAACTCATCTGCGCCGCGATCTTTATGTTCTCAGAGTGCTATGGTCACTACCATCTCGAGGGAAGTGACAGGAATTACTCAAGCCTCGGCGCGAATAATTTTCTTCTTTGGAAAGCCGCCTGCGAGATGCATGAAAAGGGCATCCGGGAATTCCATTTAGGCGGAGGAACGTCCTCGTCTTTAGAAGATCCGCTCTACAAGTTCAAAAAAGCATTCAGTAATAACGAAAAGCGCTTTTTCATCGGAAAAGAGATATTCCTTATGGAAAAGTATAATGAGATCGTTACATCCTGGGAAAAGGAAAACCCGGAAAAGAACGAGATGTATGGCAACAGACTTCTGAAGTACAGATACTAAAGAAGATACGGGAGGAAGAATCGTGAAAGACAGATGTTTGATCATTGCCGAAGCCGGCGTCAATCATAACGGAAAACTGGATCTTGCGCTCAAACTCTGCGATAAGGCCAAAGAGAGCGGCGCGGATGTCGTGAAGTTTCAGACCTGGAAGACGGAGAATCTGATCACCAGAAATGTCGGTCAGGCCGAGTACCAGAAGAAGAATACAGGTGTGGATGAAAGCCAGTTCGACATGCTAAAGAAACTCGAGCTTTCTTACGACGATTTCCGTAAAGTCAAAGCACACTGCGATGAGATCGGAATTACTTTTGCTTCGACGGCAGATGAGCCCGAGAGCCTCGACTTTCTTGTATCGCTCGGGATCCCGTTCATCAAGGTCGGCTCCGGAGATATCGGAAACGTCTCTTTTCTCCGATATATGGGCAGCTTCGGCCTTCCTGTCATCTTAAGCACTGGAATGAGTACGCTGGAAGATGTCCGCATTTCGATCGACGCTTTGAAAGAAGGCGGCGCGAAGGAGATCACGGTCCTTCACTGTACGACGAATTATCCGTGCCCGTATGAAGACGTCAATCTAAACGCAATGAATACTTTAAAGGAAGAGTTCGGACTTCCGGTCGGATATTCCGACCACACGATCGGGAAAGACGTATCCGTGGCAGCTGTAGCTATGGGGGCTACCGTAATTGAGAAGCATTTTACTCTCGATAAGAATATGGAAGGTCCGGATCACTTGGCAAGTACGGAACCCTCTGAGTTTAAGGCGCTTGTTGACGGGATCCGTATCGTGGAGTCCTGCCTCGGAAACGGAAAGAAGGAACCGACAGAAGCTGAGAAGAAGATCTCCACTGTCGTAACCAAAAGGATCGTAGCAAAAAAGCCCATCGCCAGAGATGAGCTTTTCAGTGATGACAATCTTTGTGTGAAAAGAAACGATATAGGCGAACTTTCCAGAAACTGGGATCAGGTGATCGGTAAGAAAGCCGGTCGAGATTATAAAGTAGATGAGGGGATCGAGATTTAAGATCTCCTTTTTCTTATTTATTTTCTTCCTCGAAGAATGCCTTGATGCCTTCACATACTCTCTTAACGTCTTCTTCTTTAAGACCATAGTACATCGGAAGACGAAGGAGTCTTTCACTCTCTTTGGTAGTAACTTTATCTTCACCGTCGAATCTGCCGTACTTAAGACCTGCAGGAGCAGAGTGGAGAGGTACGTAGTGGAAAGCGGTCTTGATGCCTCTGTCGGAAAGGAAAGAGGAAAGCTTCGTGCGCACATCGATATTATCGACCTTGATGTAGAACATGTGTGCATTGTGGTCGGAGTTATTCGGAATGTAGGGAAGCTCGAGATATCCTTCTTCACGAAGAGGAGTCAGCAGCTCATAGTAAAGTCCCCAGGATCTGAGTCTGTCGTTATTGATCTCATGAGCCATCTGAAGCTGTGCCCAGAGGTAAGCGGCGTTCATATCACTCGGAACATAAGAAGAACCCTTATCACGCCAAGTGTACTTATCTACGAGACCTAAGAGGAAGCGGGATCTGTCAGTACCCTTTTCACGAAGGATCTCTGCTTTTTCGATATCGGCCGGGTTATTGAGGAGGATCGCGCCGCCTTCACCCATGCTGTAGTTCTTGGTCTCGTGGAAACTATAGCAGCCGAATCGGCCGTATGTACCGAGTCTTTTATCGTTGTAGTCGGCAAGTACCGCGTGTGCGGCATCCTCGACGAGAATGAGGTTATGGTCATTAGCGATCTTGCAGATACGCTCCATATCGCAGCCGACGCCGGCATAGTGGACAGCACAGATGACCTTGGTCTTATCAGTGATTGCTCTTTCGATCGCATCCGGATCGATATTCATGGTGTTCGGAAGGATATCAACGAATACGAGGGTTGCGCCCACGAGAGCAAATGCATTCGCGGTAGAAGAGAATGTATAGGAAGGAAGGATAACTTCATCTCCCGGCTTCAGGTCACAGAGCTGAGCTGCCATATCCAGCGCATGGGATCCGGATGTTGTGAGAAGGACTCTGGCTGCGCCGGTATCCTTTTCGAGCCATTCACTGCACTTCTTGCAGAACTGGTTGTCTCCGCAGATGTGATGGCTGTTGATGGCCTCTTCCACGTATTTCAATTCATTACCTGTAAAGGGAGGGACATTAAAGTAAATCGTTTCCATAGATCGTATTCCTAATTTCTCATTTTTTTCGTACTTTTACGTATTTACAACATTATACTATTAAATCGTGTAGCGTCAAGAATCAGCTTTTGTTGAGTTTTTCAGTATTTTGCGGTAAACTCTCGTTGAAAATAAATGACTGTTGCGGGCGAGAACAAGGGGACACGATGGAAGAAACTAATCAGTTAAAAACCAAAGACGGTTTTATCGGGAGACTGTTTAAGCACAGAATTCTCTTTCTGCTATTTGTTTTTGTTTTGACAGTTGTTTTTATTGGCGGCTCGATCTACATCATGAAGATCGAACCTTTCGAGTTCCTCCGGTTTGCCGGTTTCTATTTCTTCTGCCTTTTCTTTCCCGGATATCTCATTGCAAGAAAACTTGCAGATAAGAGTTCATCAAGTTCTCTATATGCCTACTCGCTGTTTTTCGGTATCGCTTTGACGATCCTATTCTATTTTCTGGATGTTCTGATCCTGGTCCCGCGAATCGGACATTTCTTCCTGATCTTTCTGGGAGGACCGATCCTTTGCCTGCCTTCGATCCTTTTTCTGGTCCTGGATATCAGAAAAAAACGTATCACGAAGGAGAGCTTTAAGATCCGCTTCGGTCTCGCTTTCGTGCTTCTAGTCACTATTGTGATCACTTTTTCTGCAACGACTCTGGTCTCCGGTATCGGTGCAAACCGCACGGGGATCACCTCCGGGTATCACGATATGGTCTGGAACGTCTCCAATGCCGCATCCCTGGAGCACGGCTGGCCGGCGGCATATTCACAGTTCGTCGGCAAAACCCTGGATTCCCATTATTTTGCGAATCTTTTCCGTGCCTGCCTGGCTAAATTCGCCGGATGCTCTTCGGCAAACGCCATGTTCGTCTATTCGCCGTTTGTTTTTATCCCGTTTCTCATCTTTGCTCTCGACTGTATCGGGACTCGTTTCCTGAAAGGGGATAAGAAGAGAGCCGTCATCTATATCGCCATTCTTTTGTTTGTAGGTTACTTAAGTACGGCGATCCTGCATCCGCTGTCAATCCGTCAGATGAGTTATGCTTCCGAAAAAGCCTCTCTGGAGTATGGAATATTGAATCTCCTTTATGTTCCTAACGGCATTGATCTGGCGGTTCCGACCGTATGCCTTCTGGCCGATCTAATCTGCCGCTATTTTGAGGAGAAAAAGAGTCGGATCATGAGCCTTATCGGGTTTGTTATTATGGCTTTCGTTCTCTCCGGATCGAAATTCATCTTCACGGTCTGCGTTCTAGGCGCCCTTGTGGGATCCCTGATCTTCCTTATCATCCAGAAAGACTTTAAGAGCAGTTTTAAACTGGTCCTTCTTCCATTGATCTGCATTTCTCTTGGCTTTGGCGCCTCTTACTATTTCATCCGAAGATCGGATGCGAAGGGTCCTGCCACGGAGGCAGAGCCGGTGTACTATCAGATCACAGATGCTGATTATGAATCTCACCTCATGGAATACATCAATTACTTAGACGGTAGAGATTATAAATACATTGCTGTATTTGAGGGATATTCGTTAAGCGACGGACCGGTGATCCGTCAGGATGAAGACGGATATTACTATTGCGGCGGGGAGGACCTTCAGGTTCAAAACTTAACTGAAGAAGTCGCCCTTGATCCCTTTTTTCTCACAAGTATCGACGATCGCGGGATCATCGGTGGTGCGGGAAAAGAGTATATTGAACCCGGCCCGAGTTTCTTCCGTGTCGAAAATGCTGTGGGATTCCTTCGTATTACCCAGGATCCGGAAGGCAAATATCCTTATATGAGCCTTTTCTATGGAAAAGACGGACTTGCCTGCGAACAGGTCGGCATCAATGATCTTCCACGTGTGGAAAAGCTGTTTGAAGAGAATGTATCCGGAAATGAATATACATATTCTTCCGATTACAGTCATTTGAGTCTGGATCCTTATGCCAAAAACACCCAACTGTACCAGTGGCTGGATGGAAAACTGCATTTTGAGGGTGCGGTCAGATATATCGTATACCTTCTTTTCATCCCGCTTATCTTCTTTATGTGCCGTCCGATCACTTCGATCCCGTTTATCCTCTGGATCCGAAAGAAACTGAAGAACATTCGTGAGATCACATTATCTGAGATGCTTCTTACAGGGATATCCATCTGTGGACTGATCGTATTTTTCATTTTCGAGATCGAAGGAAACAGTCAGTTATATTTCTTCCTTTGCGCTGTTTGCTTTATCGATCTGATCGGCGTATCGTATCTTTTCGAAAACAGGGAAAAGATCCCGAAGTCATGCAAGATCCTTCTTTCGGTCCTGGCTCTGATCGGTATCGTTTCTTCGTTTGGTATCTTGGGATATCAGGGAGGAAGGGGAGTAAAGAACCTTTATCGTGCGGCCAAGAACAATAATCTTGAGGCACAGCCCATCCCAAACGGCATCACGTATTACGAAAAATGCGCTCTCGATTATATATCCGAGAACACGCCCGAAGATACCATCATCGCGACGAACCGTCACAAGAATTATAAGGAGATGCAGGACACGGAGCATCCTATCCCGAGTTCCTACTCTGCTAGATATTACTATGTTGCCGCATATTCGGAACGTCAGGTATTCATTGGCGCATGGGCATATATGCCGAGGACTGAAGAGATGCAGGAGCTTCTGGAAAAGAGACTTCTTGCCAACAAAGCTCTTTTCGATCCGCTTTGCAAAAACAGAAGGGAACTTATGGAGAAGAACCACATTTCCTATCTGGTTGCCTTTGCCTATGCCGGACAGGGGTATATGCTGACAGATCCGGATCTTGAGTGTGTTTACAGGAACCGGGACGTGTCCATCTATAAATTGAAAGAAACGTTTTGATATTCAAGATTTGCCAATTTCAGATTTAATTGATACAATGGCAACAAGTATGTATAAATACTAAGTGAGGGGTTTTATGAAAGGTATCATTCTTGCAGGCGGATCCGCAACTCGTTTGTATCCTTCAACACTCGTTGTAAGCAAACAGTTACTGCCGATCTACGATAAGCCATTAGTTTATTATCCGCTTTCTATTTTAATGCTCGCAGATATCAGAGATATCCTTATCATATCCACTCCAACGGATCTTCCGCTCTACGAGAAACTCTTAGGAGACGGCTCCCAGCTTGGACTGAACATCATCTATAAGGTGCAGGATCAGCCGAGAGGTCTGGCCGAAGCCTTCATTATCGGTGAAGATTTCATCGGTAAAGACAGTGTCTGCCTCGTTCTTGGCGACAACGTATTCTACGGTGCCATGCTTTCCGGTATCCTGAACGATGCAAAGAAGAAGATCGAGAACGGCGGTGCATCCATCTTTGGTTACTACATGCGTAACGCCAGTGATTTCGGCGTAGTTGAATTCGATAGGGATCATAAGGTACTTTCCATTGAAGAAAAGCCGAAGAAGCCGAAGTCCCATTACATCGTTCCGGGTCTTTATTTCTACGATAATCAGGTCATCGAATTCGCGAAAAATGCGCAGCCCTCTAAGCGTGGCGAACTTGAGATCTCTACGATCAACAGTGAATACTTAAACAGAAATGCTCTTCATGTTTCGACACTGGGCCGAGGTGTTTCCTGGTTTGATACAGGCACGCCGAAGGGTCTTTATCGTGCCAGTGGTTTCGTTAAGACGATGCAGGAACTCCAGGGATTTTATGTTTCCTGTATTGAAGAGATCGCATGGAGACGTGGATTCATTTCCAGTGAACAGCTCCGGGAGCTTGGAACTAAGCTGCAAAAATCCCAGTACGGCATCTACCTGTTGTCGCTTCTGAAAGATAAGAGAGAAGAGATCGGCGAGCAATGAGCACCCTCGAGAGTGATAGTAGTACAAGTTACAAAGGCATTAAAAAACACTTATTAAATGACAAAAACATCGAACGAAACGGCTATATCTGGAATATGGCCGGAAGTTTGATGAACGCATTTCAATCCGTTTTTCTTTTGATCATTATCAATAGAGCACTTGGAGATACCGATTCCGGTATCTTTAATATTGCATACGCAAATGCCAACCTTTTCCTGAATATGGGTAAATACGGCATGCGTTATTATCAGGTCTCCGACGTAAAACACGAGCACAGTTTCGGTGATTATTTCACGTCCCGAGTGATCTCCTCCGGCGCCATGATTATCACGTCATTGATATTTGTTGTGTATTCTGCACTCGTGAATTCCTATTCGTCCTATAAGACATGGATCTTAGTCTTCATGTGTATCTTTAAGATCATTGACTGTTTCGAGGATCTTTATGGAGGCCAGTACCAGAATCACGGCCGTCTCGATGTCGGCGGACGCATCGTGTTCATTCGTGCATTTTTCATGGTTTTTGTATTCGGCGCATTTATCATAATCCTGAAAAATATGCTCTGGGCGCTGATCATCACCGTGATCACCAATGCGATCCTTTGGCTGTATCTGACAGCTATCTCCTATAAAGAAGTGAATGTGCATATTACGAAACATTCGGCTAAGAATATCAAGTCACTTCTATGGAAGTGTTTCCCGCTTTTTATCGGTGCGTTCCTTTCTTTTTATATCGGCAATGCCCCGAAGTATGCTATCGATGCGGTAATGACTGATGCCGAGCAGGCAAGCTACGGTTTTATCGCTATGCCGGTTTTCGTTGTAGGACTTTTGAACAACTTCATCTTTAATCCGCAGATCGTCGGAATGACGAAACTATGGCAGAACGGGGAAACAGGTAAGTTCGTAAAAAGGGTTGTCCGTCAGATCGGAATCGTTTTCGGACTGACACTCTGCTGCATTATCGGTGCATACCTCATTGGTATTCCTGTTCTTTCCGCTCTTTATGCCACGGATCTTGCCCCGTATAAGTGGGAGCTTCTGATCCTTCTTCTTGGCGGAGGATTCTTAGGACTCACCGGACTTTTAAATGCTTCGATCACCATCATCCGTTTCCAGAAATCCCTGTTCTGGGGCTATCTGGTCGTGGCTCTTGCCGCATTCTTCCTTTCGAATCGTGTGGTTAAGGAATACGGAATCCGCGGTGCGTCGATCCTCTATACATCTCTTATGGCATTTTTGACCCTGGCATTCCTTATTCTTTTCGTGATCGGTGTCATGAAACTAAAGGATAAAGAGAAAAAACCGGAAGTAGCGTAAGTTATTCCGTACTAAAGCGAATTCCTCAGGTATGTTATAATCGAAGTACTTTACCAGGGGGCGCGTATGTTTAAAAGATTGTCCGTTTTCGCCTATGTGCTCATATGTATAGTTTTCGTTTCGTCTTTTTCTCTTCGTGCAGATACGGAGCATCCTGTCATGCCGGATATGCCGATCGAAAAGGAAGAGGTCGATTCCGGTGCGAAAAAGAGAAGTACGCGTTCCGCATTACCGGAAACATTCGACCTTCGCGATCAGGGGAAGATCACTTCGGTAAAAGATCAGGGCGCGACCGATACCTGCTGGGCTTTTACTTGTCTCGGTGCAATCGAATCCGATATATCCGGAGTTTCAGCGGATCTTTCCGAGAATCATCTGGCTTATTACTTTTATGATGATCAGAAAGACCCTCTCGGCCTGACCTCGTCTGACCGCAATATCCCGAAGAATAATTATCTCAGCAATGGCGGCAATATCCGTCAGGCGGCTCTTTCGCTCTCTTCCTGGATCGGACCTGCTTCTGAAGAAGATTTTCCTTTCGGATCGGATCTTTCTTCCCGAAAAGAAAGGTTTACTCACGATTATGTTTTAAAAGAGGCTTCCTTTCTTACATATGATGTATCGGAGATCAAGAAGGCGATTTTCTCCGGTCTTCCTGTCGGAACCATGTTCGATTATGAGGAAGAGGCATTAAATGACCAGACATACGGATATTTTCTTGATTCCGATGCCGCCACAGTAAATCACGCCGTTCTTCTTGTCGGATGGGATGATACATATTCTGCCGGAAACTTTACAGATACACCTTCCGCTGATGGCGCATGGATCGCAAAAAACAGCTGGGGATCTGATTTTGGTGATTCCGGATATATTTACATTTCATATTATGATCCCACGCTCAGTTCCTGCTGTACATATACGGTAGAGGATGCTTCGCTTTATGACTTTAACTATCACTATGACGGTTCTTCCATGTCCGGATATCGCACCTGTCATTCCGGCGTAAAGGCCGCAAACATCTTTACTGTCAGTGGCTCAAAAGCCGAAGAGCTTCGTGCTGTTTCCGTTGTCAATTATACAAAGAACATCGGTTATTCATTTCAGATCTATAAGCTTTCTGAAGGACAGATGCCGGAAGAGGGGACGCCGCTTCTTCCGGAACCGCAGAGCGGGACACTTACGGAAGCAGGTATTCATACGATACATCTGAATACTCCCGTCAAACTGAAAAAAGGGGAGATCTTCTCTGTTGTCTTTACTTTTGAAGCCGGTAGTGACATCCGTGTTGGGCTTTGCACTTCAAGGGATATCGGATGGGTCAAGTTTTCGGAGCATGTCGAAAGCGGGCAGAGTTACCTTTGTGAGGATGGCAAATGGAAGGATCTTGCTTCCATCTCCGGATGTGCCAGGATCAAGGCATTTACTAAGGCTATCGAACCGGACCCGCTGTCGCCGGTTTCCAATCTTAAGGCTTCCGCGGGAGGCCCGAACCGTGTCGTTCTTTCCTGGGAGGACGATCAGGATGTGGACGGATGGCTGATCTACGGGATCAAAGATGGAACATACGGATATATCGGCATGAGCCGTACCGGCACACGTTTTTCTGACATCAAGGCTCTTGATACCAATTACAATTACTACTGGGTCTTCCCATATGTAGTCAATTATTCCGGATCTTACACCGTCGGTCCCTGTGAAAAATATGTGTATGAGAAGGGGATCCTTCCGTCCGTTTCCAATCCCAAAGCCGAGAAAACTTCCACCGGGGTGAAGCTGTCCTGGCAGAAGGTGAATCAGGCAGAAGGGTATCTGATCTATGGGATCACCCCGGATAAGCCGTATTCTTATATCGGCATGACCACAAAAGGGACGGCTTTTATTGACAAAACCAACAAAGGAGACGGCTGTTTCTACTGGGTTTTTGCCTATCATAAGGATCTTTCCGGAAAAATCGTCCCGGGCAGGGTAAGTATTTGTATTCAGCCCTTGTAAAATGGGGACATTAAACATATAATTTTCTTCGTGCGAAAAAGACACTCTTTTTTGATAATTAATATATAATGGTATTAACGAAAGTAATGGGGAGATAATTGTATGAAGAAGATTCTTGTTGTGGCAGGTGGGGATTTTCAGGTTCCGTTGATCAAAAGAGCCAAGGCTCTCGGATATACAGTAGTAAACAGCAATCTTTATGAAGATTCCATTGGTTTTAAATACTCCGACTTTTCCGAAGTAGCAGACGTTAGAGATAAAGAGAAGAACTTAGGTTTCGCGAAAAAGCATCAGGTAGATGCGATCGTTACTGACCAGAGCGATATTGCTGTACCGACGGTCGCTTATGTATCGAAGGTTTTAGGCCTTCCTTCCATTGGCGAAGATATGGCAAAGCTTTATACAGATAAGTACATGATGCGTGAATTCTGCAAAGTTCACGATATCCCGCATCCGGAGTTTAAGTGCTGCACATCCGCAGATGATATCATCGCTTTTATGAATGAGATCGATGCCAAGATCATCATCAAGCCTTTGGATTCCCAGGCCAGCCGTGGTGTCCATATTATTGACAAGGATACAAAGGATATCGAATCCCTTTATGAGGACGCAGCAAGTTTTACATCCGACAAGAAGAGCGTTATCGCCGAGCGTTTCGTTACCGGTACAGAGTTTACTGTTGATGGTATCGTTTCTCCGAAGGGCCATGTTTCCCTCTGTATCTCCGAAAAGAGACATTTTTCCTATAACAAGAGTATTGCTTCCGAGCTGTTCTTCTCCCATAAGAATGACCGTTTCGATTATGATCTTCTCAGAAAGACCAATAATCATCTGGTCGATACGACAGGACTTCCTTACGGTCTTACTCATGCCGAGTATAAGTACGAGAACGGTAAGTTCTATCTGATCGAGATTGCTGCAAGAGGCGGCGGAACGAAGATCTCTTCCGATATCGTTCCGATCATGACGAATGTAGATAATTATGCATATCTTTTCTGCTGCGCTGCAGGAACCCCGTACGAGGGAAGAATGGAACCGGATCCGGCTCTTTCCGAGCGCTGCTGTGTTCTTAAGTTCTTAAACTACGATTCTCAGGGCAAACCGGTCCGTTCTATCAAGGGCGAAGATGAGATCCGTTCCATGAAGAATGTCATGGATTTCAGCCTGAGTTTCAAAGTAGGCGACACTATAAGCCTTCCGGTTGATGACAAGTCCAGAGTAGGCTATTATATTGCATATGAAGAGAGCGAGCAGGCTCTTCGTGATCTTATGAAGAAGATCGAGGAGACTCTGGTCATCGAATACTGATTCATAACTCTTGGTATCAGGTGCAGATTCATGGGTAAACAGTGCGTTATATTCGGAACTACGAATTTTACAGCGATGATGCGTTACCATCTGGAGAATTCCGGAGATATGCATGTCGCGGCTTTCTGCCTTGATAAAGCATATATATCCGAACCGACATTTGACGGACTTCCTGTCGTTCCCTGGGAAGAGGTATCTGAGAAGTTTCCGCCGTCCGAGTACAGTATGCTCATCGGTCTTGGCTATAAAAGGATGAACGATCCCCGGAAAACCAAATCAGAAAAAGCGAAAAAGTTCGGATACACTCTTACAAGTTTCATTCATCCTACGGCTACGATCTCCGATAATGTCATGATGGGAGAAGGGAACATTGTGCTGGAGAATACTGTGATCTCGTATAAATCTTCCATAGGCAACGGCAATATCATTTGGAGTGGATGTGTTCTGTCCCATGAGATCAAGCTTGGGGATTATAACTATATCGCACCTGGCGTCACTCTTGGAGGTGGTGCGGTTCTCACGGATAACTGCTTTATCGGAATGAACAGTGTCATCCGCGGAGGTACGGTTTTGGAGGACCATACTCTGATCGGTGCCATGTCATTTGTCAATTTCAGTACAAAAGGTTATGATATTTATGTTCCTCCAAGAACTTATAAATTGGAAAATAAGATCAGCACAGATCTAATGTAAATAAATAAGTTAAAATGAGAGAAAGATATTTGTATCAGGGGTGTAATTAAAAATGGATATCAAGCGTCAAATCATCGATAAGATCAAAAGAAACAAGATCTCAACCACTGAGGTCGCTGATTGTCTTGGAAAAACGGGCGTGATCCCGTATGCTAATGCGGTCAACCGCGGCCATTTTGCGGTTGGTTCCGTGAAGTGGATCTATGCTTATGAGGAGTCCAACTGGCCGATCCATGAGCAGGCTCGTGACATTGATGAAGGCGATGTTGTCTTTATCGAGGCATTTGACTGTGGTGATCGTGCGCTCCAGGGTGAGCTGGTCACTAAGTTCATGGTGCTTTACCGTCAGGCGGTAGCTGTGGTTACCAATGGTTTGATGCGTGATGCTAATGACCTGATCAAGGAGAATTATCCTGTTTGGTGCAAGGGCTTTACTCCTGTAGGCTGTTTTAACAGAAAGCCGTCGAAGGAATTTGACCCGGAGATCATAAAAACGCATAAGGAGATGTACGACGGTGCTGTCGCCGTTTGCGACGATACTGGTGTCGTTGTGATCCCGAAAGATAAATTCACTGAGGAATTCCTCGAAAAACTCGACTTCATCGAGCAGCAGGAAGATATATGGTTTGACTGTCTTGACCGTATGAAGTGGGATACCTTCGATATTGTCTGTCTGAAAAAATATCTGGAGGATCGCAAGTAATGCCGGACTTTTCGTTTGTAATCCCTTGCTACTGTTCTAAGAATAATCTTGAACATGTAGTAGAAGATATCAAGAAGACGATGAGCGAAAAGCCTTCGTTTTCTTATGAGATCGTTCTCGTGAATGACTGTTCTCCGGATGGAAACGGCACAAAGGATCTCATCAAAAAGCTTTCTGAAAATGACGACCACATCGTGGGCGTGAATTTTTCCAAGAACTTTGGTCAGCATGCGGCTCTTATGGCAGGGTTCCGTACCGCAAAGGGCGACTATATCGTAACCTGCGACGATGACGGACAGACTCCGATCGAGAGTATGTGGCGTCTTTATGACAAGCTCATGGAAGGTTATGAATTCGTATGTGCGAAGTACTGCGCACGCCCGCAGAAGAACATCATCCGTAAGATGGGTTCTTCGATGAATGAATATATGCAGCAGCATTTACTCGGTAAGCCGGACGATCTTTATATGTCGGCTTATTTTATTGCCACCCGTTCTTTGATCAATGAGATCACACGCTATACAGGTCCATATCCGTATCTGGCCGGACTCGTTCTTCGTTCTACTTCGAAGATCGCTAATATCGAGATCGAGCAGAAGGACCGACTGAGCGGAAAGAGCGGCTATCGTTTAAAAACTCTTCTGAAGCTTTGGGTCAACGGATTCACATCTTTTTCCATCAAACCTCTGCATCTGAGTTTTTCGGTCGGCGTTTTCAGTGTGATCGCCAGCATCCTGCTTATTCTTACGATGATCATCATTAAGATCGTTGACCATTCCTTTATCATTGCACTTCATATCCAGACGGGCATCATTTTATTCCTGGCCGGATGGATCCTGATCTCTTTAGGTATTGTAGGAGAATATATCGGAAGGATCTTTATTTCCATCAATAATTCTCCGCAATATGTAATATCTCCGGACGAAAGCGAGAAGAAGACCAGTGAAGAAGAATCAAAGTGATCCGTTGATGAAATTAGCAAGCGAGAATAAGAACGCGATCAAACTCTTTTTGTGGTTTTTGATCGTCATGTATCCTTTTGTTAATGCTTTTCTCGGCGTAGATCTGGGCGATACCGGTATCCATTACTATGGATACGAACATCTTTTCAGTGATCCGAAGAATCTGAGTTTCACCGCATATTTCACCATGGCTCTCGGCTGGGCATGCACCAAGATCTTCCCGGCTTTAGGCCTTCTTGCTTTAAATCTCGTGGAAGTCCTGATCGAGATCGGACTTGCCGTGATCTCCTATCGTCTTTTGAAACCGCACTTAGGAGAACTGACGACCCTTATCGGTCTTCTGATCTCCGTTCTGGCGATGGATACTTACCTTAATCTTTTCAACCACCATCAGTTCAATGTGTTTCTGATCGTGGTCATTATGGCATTTGAAATAAATGCCATAACCAAGGATAAACTGCGCTACAGTTTCCTTGCCGGTCTTGCCTTTGTCCTTGTAGTTGCCTCCCGTATGGGAAGTGTAACGGTCATTTCTACATTTGTGATCTATCTGATCTGGTCTGCCCAGGAATCTAAGAAGGCAAAAAGAGTCATCACGCATCTTGCCTGTGCTGCCGGCGGTATGGCTGCCATGGGCGCATGTATGCTTGTTCTTCTGAAGGTCTTCGGCCACCTGGGTCTTTTTGTTGAGAACATCAAGCGTCTTGCCGGTCTTGCTTCTGAAAAAGGCGGAAACGGCGGTGGCGGTTACGGATTTAAGAGTCTTCTGGAAAAGTTCGTTAAAGGAAACCTCTACGCGATCGTTTCCGGTATCGCTTTTTATGCCGGGCTCATCCTCCTGATCCTCGCTTTTTATGTACTGCAGAAGAACCTCGGTCAGAAGAAGGGAAGAGTTTTCCTGTATTTCTGTTTCTGCGCAGCCACAGCTTTCATCGCAGTCTATCTGCTTTACTATGCCTACAACGTATATGATGCTCCGCCATGGCCGCAGATGACGGCTGTCCCGTCCTATTCGATCGGCGTACTCTATGTGTCGGCTTTCATTGTCCTGATCTATAACATGTTCAGTAGCAAAGGAAAGAATGAGCTGATCTATATCTCGCTTTTCGCCTTCCTGTTGCCGCTTCTTACCATAGCCGGTTCAAATACCGGTACAAAGCACGTTATCTTAAGCTTCTGGTTTATCGCCCCGATCGGCATGTATGTAATGAAGCAGCTTTGGACAAACGATTATTTCGGAAGGATCGTGCGCCAGTCTTCTGAGGAATATGTTCCGAAACAGTCCACCTGGCCTGTTAAACTCGCTGTAGTGATCGTTTGCTTCTCCTTCGTTTTTAAGTTTACGGAGATGATCTATAAGACCACGAACTTCGACAGTATCCATCGTCTGGATCTTGTCGCATCGATCGACAGTGATAAGGTCCGTTTACTGCGTACAACGCAGAGAGAAGCAGATGCGGTCAATGGTGTCCTCTATAACATCCGCGACAATGAATCCTATCAGGACAGACATCTTATGGTCTATGGCGGATCGATCCTTTTCTATACGCTTCTGGATATGGATTCTTATGTACAGCCCTGGTTTACCAACGGTGTATATGCGAATGAGAAGCTGATCAGTGATATCGAAGAGAATGAGTCCGATCCGAATGTAAAGCTTCCGATCATCATTTTCTGCCGTACGAACAACTATTATGGTTTCTACGAAAGCAATTATGAGGAACTGATCCAGTCCCAGCTTCACAGCGGATATAGCGGAAAACGCAAGATCTTCCTCGAATTCCTCGACAGGAACGATTATCACGTGGGCTATGCAAATGATTATTACTGCGTCTTCTATCCAAGCGGAATGGGAACGAATACTCACGAGGATTACCGTACATACATTACAGGTGAGACTTAATCTGTTAAGATATGAATATATAGATCGAAAAGAAAGAAGGACATTATTATGAAGAAATACTTGATCACAGGCTGTGCCGGATTCATCGGATCCAATTTCGTATATTACATGCTCAAGAAGTACGATGATATCCTTCTTGTCAATCTCGATCTTCTGACGTATGCCGGAAACCTTGAAAACCTGAAGGGTGTTGAAGGAGATCCTCGTCATGTATTCGTACAGGGCGATATCTGCGATAAGGAACTGGTCAAGGGCCTTTTTGAAAAGTATGATTTCGATTATGTCATTAACTTCGCAGCTGAGTCTCACGTAGACCGCTCGATCTTAAATCCGGAGATCTTCGTCCAGACCAATGTTCTCGGTACGGTCAATCTTCTCCAGAATGCAAAAGAAGCCTGGTATGATCCGGAAAAGAAGACTTGGAAGGAAGGGAAGAAGTACCTTCAGGTCAGCACGGACGAAGTCTATGGTGCTCTCGGCGCCGAGGGATTCTTCATGGAGACGACACCTCTTTCCCCGCATTCTCCGTATTCCAGCAGTAAGGCCTCTGCCGACCACTTCGTAAAAGCTTTCCATGATACATATGGTATGCCGATCAATATCACCCGCTGCAGCAATAACTACGGACCGTATCAGTTCCCGGAAAAGCTGATCCCGCTTATGATCAACAACGTCAAGCATCATAAGCAGCTTCCTGTCTATGGTGACGGTATGCAGATCCGTGACTGGCTCTATGTCGAGGATCACTGCAAGGCGATCGATATGGTCGCTGAAGGCGGTAAGATCGGTGAAGTCTATAATGTAGGCGGACATAACGAGCGCCCGAACATTTTTATCGTAAAAACGATCATTTCCCAGCTGCATGACCGTCTGAAGGATGACGGCATCTCTGAAGACCTCATCAATCACGTTGAGGACCGTCTGGGACACGACCGCCGTTACGGTATCGACCCGACCAAGATCAAGGAAGATCTCGGCTGGTATCCGGAGACCACATTTGAAGTCGGTATCGTCAAGACGATCGACTGGTACCTGGCGAACGAAGAGTGGATGGATCGTGTAACGAGCGGCCAGTATCAGTCCTATTACGCTGAAATGTACAAAAACCGCTAATTTCCAACAATTCGGTCCTTTGGCGTCCCAAAGTGAATAATCTGTCATTTGCTTTCCATTTTTTTATGGAATAGTATATATAAGTATGAAATTTTTGAGCAATAAATCCCGAGGTTTATTGGAAGGAGACGAGGATGGAGAACGTATCTGAAATTTCAAATGTCGAGATGGAAAAATGTAAAGATATCATTTCCAAGATCACGACATGCTACTATTCGAAGATGGTCGGACAGACAAGACTTGGCTGGTCACTTCTGATCGCGATCATATCAAATGGACATATTCTTCTGGAGTCTGTCCCGGGTCTTGCCAAGACAACGGCCGCCAAAACTCTTACGGATGCCGTAAACGGTAAGTTCTCCCGTATCCAGTGTACACCGGACCTTCTCCCGAGTGATATCATTGGTACACAGATCTTTAACTACACCACCAACACATTTGAAACCAAACTCGGTCCTGTATATGCGAACTTCGTTCTTCTCGACGAGATCAACCGAAGCTCCGCTAAAACACAGAGCGCCATGCTCGAAGTCATGCAGGAACACCAGACCACGATCGGCGGCTATAACTACGCAATGCCGAAGATCTTCACCGTTATTGCGACTCAGAACCCGATCGAGCAGGAAGGTACATATCTTCTGTCTGAAGCCCAGCTCGACCGTTTCCTCTTAAAAGAGAAGATCGACTATCCGACACAGGATGAGGAATTCGAGATCTTAAACCGTATCGAAAAGGATGTATTCGCTAATTCCAAGGCGGTCGTCGAACTCGAAGATGTCTATTTTCTCCAGCAGATGGCGAAAAAAGTATATCTCGACGATGCAATCAAAAAGTACATTATCGAAATCGTAAACGTGACCCGTCATGCGGGCGATTATATCGGAAAAGATCTGGGCGAGTATATCACGCTCGGTTCGAGTACCCGTGGATGCATCTCCCTGATGCAGGTAGCCAAGGCCGTAGCACTTATCAACGGCAGAGGCTATGTTACACCGGATGACGTTAAGACATTGATCCACAGCGTTCTCCGTCACCGTATTTCTTTGAACTTTGCCGCAGTTGCCGATGGTGTGACTGTTGAACACATCATCGATAAGATCGTAGGAGCTGTTCGTACACCATGATTCTTGATTATGTAACAAGAATAAGAGCGAATATATCGATCAACACAAACATCAAAGCCACGTCGATCCTCGATGGCTCCTATAAATCCGTTTTCATGGGCAAAAGCCTGAATTTCGAGGATCTTCGAGAATACGTTCCCGGAGACAATATCCGTGATATCGACTGGAAAGCTTCTTCTAGAAGCCGTATGCTCCTTGTGAAACGCTATATTGCAGAGAAGAAGCATAATATCCTGATCGTATTTGACAGTGGAGCGAAGATGCTTGCGGAAACCGATAAATCGCAGGTGAAAAAGGATGTCGCTATATACTCTGCGGGCACCCTTGCTTATCTTGCGTATTCAAATGGCGACTTCATCGGTTCTCTTTACAATAACGACGGCAAGATGCGCTTTTTCCCGCTTCGTACCCGACTTTACGATGTGGAGCATTTCCTGGCCTCTTACGACAAGGACGTGCAGAAAACGAAGAAGTCGGATCTGAATAAGACACTTGAATATCTTCTTAAGAATTTCAAAAGGAAGATGATCGTTTTTGTTATTACGGATATGAAGGGAACAGCAAATGTTTCCTCGACACTCCTCAAAAAACTGATCTGCCAGCACGATATTCTGTTTATTAATATCAATGATGCGGATCTTGCCGGTGACCATTCGTATGACGTTGAAAAAGAAGGGTATATTCCGCGCTTTTTGACGCAGGATAAAAAGCTCCTGGCTATGGAACAGCAGCTCAAGAAAGAGATCAGAACGAAGAATGAAGCCATGTTGAAGCATCATGCCGTCATTTCTACGGATATCAGCGCAAAAGAAGATATCACGATGAAGATCACAGATCTACTGGAGAGACATAAGTATGCAAACATCCGTTGATTTACAAGATCCTTTCTCCTATAGCATTCTGCCGATCGTTCTTGTTGTCGCAGCCGCAATCATTCTTTCGGTCGTCCTTTTCGCCATTCATCTCATTCAGAGAAGACTTAACGGACAGATGAAACCAAAAGAGAAAGTAAAAGTGTTTAAGGCCCGTCATCCGGAAGTGATCAGAAAAGATTTTCTTGCCCGTATCGACAAGATCGAACATGATTATACTTCCGGCAAGACAAATGTCCGTATTACGCATCAGGAACTTTCCGCCTGCGTACGTCTTTTCGTTCACGAGATGACCGGCATCAATGTTCATACCTTTTCTCTTAATGAACTGAAAGCACACGGTATCGACAAGCTGAGCGGTCTGATCGAGCAGTTCTATGAACCTGAGTTCGATCTTCGCACGGATAAAGAAACGATGGATTCGATCCGCGATGCCAGGGAGGTGGTCACCTCATGGACTTGATGAATCCGTATTTTATCTATATCGGTATCCCGATCTTTATATTCCTGGGTATTGGCTACTGGGGTTACTCCAACAAGTTTAAAAAAGGCCGTAAAGTCGCTAACACCGAGTTTATCGAGAATACGAAGTATTTTAAAAGAAGACTGTTTGAATTCCGTTTCTGTTCGGTCGTCTCGATCGTATGTCTGGTTTTAGCACTTTCGATCCTGATGTTCATCATTGCAAGACCAAACCGCGCCCACCAGAACGAGACAGAAATCCGTAACCGTGACATCATGCTCTGTCTGGATACGTCCTACTCCATGTTCTACACGGATCTCGAGGTCTGTAAAGAATTGAAGAAGTTCGTTTCGGAACTTCAGGGCGAAAGATTCGGTATAACGATTTTTAACTGTGAAACCGTGACTCTGGTACCTCTAACTACGGATTATGAATATGTTATTGAAGTACTCGATCAGCTGGAAGAATCCTGTCAGGTCGCCATCGATGTCCTTTTGGAAGGAAACTTCTACGATACATCCGATTATGTAGTATATCAGTACATGGTCGATGGAACGACTACGGATAAATATGGCAACGGATCTTCGCTCATTGGCGATGGTCTGGCATCCACTGTTTTCCAGTTTCAGGGACTGGATGATGAGGAAGAACGTACAAGAGTCATTATCCTAGCAACAGATAACCAGCTGAATGGTACTCCTTTTGTCCAGATCGAAGAAGCGACAGAGATCTGCGATTCGTATGATATCAAGTTGTTTGGTGCCGCTCCGGATACTGTGGAGGAAATGGAAGTCTTTAGGGATTGCTGTAAAAGCACAGGCGGTAAGCTCTTTATCCTGGATGAGGATGATGTCGCGAAAGACCTTGTAAATGAAGTAGAGAAGACAGAGACATCCGTGATCTATAAAAGTGAGGTCATGGTTACTGAATACCCTGAAAAACTTGTTACTGGGCTCGTCATTGTTCTCTGTGTATATTTTGTGGTAAGCAGAAGGGTGAAACTATGAAGATTGATCCGATACTTCCAATTTGGCTGATGACGATCCTTTGTATCGGAATGCTCCTTATGAAACGCAAAGGTCTGTGGAACTATATCCGTCAGATCCTGATCGTCCTTTTGCTTTTTGCCATGAATCTTCGCATCCTCGTATTCGCTTATGATGTCCCGAAAACTGAACTCAATGTCGATGTTCTTTTCGTTATCGATGACACGATGAGTATGCTGGCGGAGGATTTTGATGATGGCGGTCTTCGTCTGGATGCGGTAAAAGAAGACTGTGAATATATCATGGACATGATGGCCGGCGCCAGATTCAGCGTGATCGCCTTCGGAAATCAGGCACAGAAGCTGATGCCGTTTACATCAGATGCATCCATTGTTATGACGACGATCGAAACTCTCGAAGGCCAGACGAAGTACTATGCGGACAGTACATCCCTGAATCTTCCGTTTACGGTCATGCGTGATACTCTGGAGAGAAGTTATGAAGAAGACAGATTCCGCGCCCGTGTCGTTTTCTTCATGAGTGACGGTGAGATCACGGAAAAGAACGGAAAACTCGGGTCCTACAAAGAAGCGGAAAAATTTGTATCTGCCGGAGCCGTATTAGGTTACGGAACCACAGAAGGCGGCCGCATGCAGGTAAGAAACTTCGATGGTGATACCGGAGCCCGTTTCTATATGCAGACCCGAGGCAAGGATGGTTTCCTCGAAGATGCAATCTCGAAGATCGATGAGAAAAATCTCAATTCGATCGCGGATGATCTGGACATCACGTATTACCATGTAGTAGATGATACCGTGATCCGCGATGTGGTCGACGATATAAATGCAGATCTGGAAGATTATTCGGAATCGGAAATGTCCGGCACAGAAGGGTATTCCGAGACGTATTACTATTTCGCTATTCCGCTGGTCATTCTTCTTGTCTATGACCTGATCTACTATAAAAGGAGGCTGAAAGCATGAAGAGACGTCTAATTGTCGCAGCGTATATCATCATCGGTGTCGTGCTCTTTAAGCTCGCTTTTTCTTACGGATATAATGAATGGGTCATTTCCAAGTATGAGGAGGAGGACTATTCCGAAAACTTCAACCTTCTGGAAGTGGCCAATGTAAATGAGCCTTATATCGCCTATTATAACAACGGAAATGTCATGTATCGTCTGGAAGATTACAGACGCGCGATCGAGTATTACGAAAAAGCTTTGGAATATGTTCTTCCTGAAGGAAAAGAGTGTCCGATCCGTATTAACCTCGCGCTGGCCAAGCTCGCCCTGATGGATCCGGATTATATGGCTCGCGAACATATCGATGAAAGCCTGGAGATCATGCAGGAATGCCTGGATATCCTTTCCGAAGAGAATTGTGCGAATGATTATGGTTATGGTCATAATAACCGTGCGCAGCGTCTTTACGATGAGATCAAAGAGCTGATGGAAGAAACAAAGAAAGAAAAGGAAAAGCAGGATCAGCAGAAAGAATCGGAACAGGAGACTTCTGACGAATCTCAGGATGAATCAGATTCCAGCGGATCGAATTCTGATCCCAACCAGTCCGATAAAGACAAGAAGAAGTCCAGAAAAAAACAGATCCAGGACGAGATGCAGAGACGTATGTCTGATGCCAACAAACAGCGTCAGTTTGACAGAAAAAGAAGCAGAATGCAGGACGAAGACTGGAACTGGGAATACGATGAACAGCCCGTCTGGTGATGAAAACCGGATCTTTTCGAAAAGGGTAAAAATGCCTATTGCCAATATGCATCCTTTGGATTATTATCTTAACAACGTATCCTTTAAGTCTGTTCCATGAGAGAACAGGAAGGTCGTATGTCGAATAGTTCAAAGCCGTCCTTTTAGGGGACGTTTATATGAGACCGACTTGTAAAGGGTACCGAATTGGTCATTTACTAAGTCGGTTTTTTGTACTTAGGAAACGGAAGGAGTGGTTGTTTTGAAAGAGTATGTCGAGAAAACAGTCCTTATGGATGAACAAGCCGTACACCGTGCTTTGATCCGTATCGCTCACGAGATCATCGAGAAGAACAAAGGCCTCGATAATGTGGCACTTGTCGGGATCCAGAGAAGAGGTGTCCCCATGGCGGAAAGGATCGCCAAAGTCATGGAAGACGTAGAGGGGGTAAGACCCGAAGTCGGAGTACTGGACATCACATTCTACAGAGATGATCTATCCACTCTCGCGGCGCACCCGGTCGTAAACGGAACCGCCATCCACTTTAATATCAATGATAAGAAGATCGTCCTGATCGACGACGTATTGTTCACCGGAAGAACAGTAAGAGCTGCGATCGAGGCGATTTTTGATATGGGAAGACCGGCATGCATCCAGCTGGCGACCCTGGTCGACAGAGGTCACAGACAGCTGCCGATCCGATCGGACTATGTAGGCAAGAACGTACCGACATCTCTTTCGGAGATGATCTCGGTCCAGTTAGAAGAGATCGACGGACAGGATCAGGTCGTTCTTTGTGAAGAGGTGAAATAATGGGACTTAAGAGTAAAGATCTGCTGGGATTAAAGCAGCTGAGCGCGGAAGAGATCTTGGAGATCCTGGATACCGCGAAAATGATGAAGATGGTGCTGACTTCAGGAAATAAAAAGACATCGCATCTTCAGGGTAAATCGGTAGTAACTCTCTTTTATGAGAACAGTACAAGAACAAGACTTTCCTTCGAACTGGCTTCGAAGTATATGGGCTCCGCAAGTGCGAATATCACGACCTCCGGAAGCTCGGTAAATAAGGGTGAATCACTTCTGGATACCGCAAGGACCATCGACATGATGGCCACGGATATCATCATCATGCGCCACAGCCAGTCCGGTGCGCCGCACTATCTGGCTCCGAGAGTCAAGGCGAGCATCGTCAATGCCGGTGACGGCATGAACGAGCACCCGACACAGGCACTCCTTGATATGTTTACTCTCTACGAAAAATACGGCCATATCGACGGACTGAAAGTCGCGATCTGCGGTGACCTTTACCACAGCCGCGTCGTACGAAGCAACGTCATCGGTCTTACCAAGCTTGGTGCGACGGTCAGTGTAGCCGGTCCGCGTACCATGGTACCGGTAGGACTCGAACAGATGGGCTGCACAGTCTGCAGATCCGTCTCTGAAGCCGTCAAAGACGCCGATGCTGTCATGGGCCTTCGTGTTCAGCTGGAGCGTCAGCAGAAGTCTCTATTCCCCTCGGTAGCGGAATATGCAAGATTCTACTCCATCTCCGAGGATGTTCTGAAACTCGCAAAACCCGGCGCTTATCTTCTGCATCCGGGTCCGTGTAATCACGGTGTCGAGCTTCCGACATGTGTATATGACTGCGACCAGTCCGTGATCAACGAACAGGTCACAAACGGTGTGGCCGTAAGAATGGCGGTCCTGTACTTACTGATGGCAAGGAGAAACCAGAATGAAAAGAATTGAGATTAAAAACGGAAAGCACTACGCTTCCGGCGAAAAAGTAACGATATGCATCGAAAACGGTGTGTTTACCGAAAACCTTTCGGGCGATCCGGATGAGGTCATCGATGCGGAAGGTCTGACCGTATTTCCTGGACTTATCGACATGCACTGTCACTTAAGAGAACCGGGCTATGAGTACAGAGAAGATATCAAGAGCGGTACGAAGAGTGCAGCTAAGGGCGGTTTTACGAGCGTTTGCTGTATGCCGAACACAAACCCTGTCTGTGACAACGCAGCAGTAGTAGAAGGTATCCTTAGAAAAGCCGAGCAGGTGGGTTCCTGCAATGTATTCCCGATTGGCGCAGCCAGCAAGGGCTTAAACGGTAAAGAGATCTCCGAGATGGGCCTGATGAAAGAGGCCGGCATCGTCGCAGTCTCTGACGACGGAAAGCCGATCGCAACAGCGAATCTTCTTAAGAAAGTGCTGGAGTATGCTTCTGACTTTGATATCCCGGTATTAAATCACTGTGAAGAGATGTCCATCTCCGAAGGTGCCATGAATGAAGGAGCGATCTCCACATCCCTGGGTCTTCGCGGAATCCCTGCAATCGCTGAGGAGATCATGATCTCCCGTGACATACAGACAGCAGAATACCTCGATATGCCGATCCATATCTGCCACGTCAGTACGGCAAAAGGCATCGAGATCATCCGTCAGGCAAAGGCCCGCGGAGTCAAGGTCACCTGCGAAACCTGCCCGCATTACTTCTCCCTGACTGAAGAATGCTGCCAGACCTACGATACAAACTTTAAGATGAATCCGCCGCTAAGGACCGAAAAGGACCGCCTGGCGGTCATTGAGGGATTAAAGGACGGCACGATCGACTGTATCGTCACGGATCACGCACCGCATCATATCGACGAGAAGGACATCGAGTTCTCCCTTGCGAATAATGGTATCATCGGCTTTGAAACCGCCTTCGCGGTGGGTTATACTTATCTGGTAAAGCCGGGTCACTTAACTCTTGAAGAACTGATCAGGACGATGACCGTCAACCCATCTTCGATCCTCAGCCTCGGAAGAGGAACGCTCGAAAACGGAATGCCGGGCGACGTCATGCTGGCAGATCTTTCCTCCGACTTTACCTACACGGAAGAGGAGATTTTAAGCAAATCTCATAACTCTCCGTATATCGGCCAGGATTTCACCGGCCGCGTAAAACTTACCATCTCAGGAGGAAAAATCACCTATGACGAACTTCGCTGACAGACTTACCAAAAAGATCGAGGAATGCAATAACCCGACCGTAATGGGTCTTGACCCGAAGCTGGACTATATCCCGTCCGATATGATCAACGAATGGCTCGAGGAGGCCAAAAAGCACGAGGAAAAATCCGGTGAGCGCGCCAATATGCAGATGGCGACAGGGATGGCGATCTTCGACTATAACCGCCGTCTCATCGACGCTGTGTATGACATTATCCCGGCGATCAAGCCGCAGTTCGCGTACTATGAGATGTATGGTATCCACGGTATCATGGCGCTTCGAAAGACGATCCAGTATGCTCACGATAAGGGTATGCTCGTTATTGCGGATGCCAAGAGAAACGATATAGGCACGACGGCCACCGCGTATGCCAATGCCATCATCGGGGAAACAAAGATCATCAACGATACAACACCCTGCATGTTCGATTGCGACTGTATCACAGTTAACGGCTATCTCGGCATCGACGGCATCAAGCCTTTTATGGATGTTGCAAAAGAGAAGGGCAAGGGTCTTTATGTACTCGTAAGAACGTCCAATCCTTCTGCCGGAGATCTTCAGGATCTTAAGCTGGAAGACGGCCGCCAGGTATTTGAAGCCATGGCTGAAAACGTTGAAAAATGGGGCCAGGAGCTGATCGGTGAATGTGGATTCAGTTCCGTAGGTGCCGTTGTCGGCGCGACCTGGCCGGATCAGGCTGTAAAGGCACGAAAGATCATGCCGCACGCACTGATCCTGGTTCCGGGTTATGGCGCTCAGGGCGGATCCGGTAAAGATGCTGTCGCTTCTTTCGTAAATGGAAAGGGCGGTATCGTAAATGCTTCAAGAAGCCTGATGTGTGCATGGAAAAAGAGAGACGACATCGATCCGATGGAACTTACGGAGATGCACGGCCCGTCCGGTGCTCCGCTTCTCGGATTCCAGAGAGCAACAAGAGAAGAAGCTCTCCGCATGAGAGAAGACCTGAATAATGCGATCAAAGAAGCCTCGAACAGCTGATTAAAGGTAATAGAGGAAGAAATAATGAAAAAAGAATATACCATATCTCTGGTAAAAAAGGACATCCTGGGACCCGCTTGTGCCGTCCTTACGTTCTCCTGCCCGGAAATTGCGAAGAACGGGCGTCCTGGCCAATTCGTAAACCTGTCCTGTGACTATTTCCTGAAGCGCCCGTTCGGCATCATGTGTGTCGATAAAGAAAAGAACACCTTTTCTATCGGTGTAAGAAAAGTCGGAAAAGGAACAGAGAAGATCATCGAAGCCCAGGAAGGACAGACCTTTACCTGTCTCGGTCCGCTCGGGAACGGCTTTTGCTTTGACGGAGTGAAGAAACTCCTTCTGGTGGGCGGTGGAACGGGCATCTTCCCGATCTACTTTGCTGCAAGCTATGCAAAAGAAAACGGGATCCCCTGTAAAGTCGTAAACGGATACAGAAGCCAGAGCGATGCTTTCCTTTATGACCGGTTCTCTTGCATCTGTGATGATTTTTCCGTCACGACAGATGCCGGCGATCTCGGTATCAAAGGAAATGTTATGGCTTATCTGGAGACGATGAGTGATGAAGAATTATCCGAAAGTACGGTGATGGTCGTCGGTCCCGGCATCATGATGAGAAAAGTCTCTGAATGGGCGATAAATAAGGGTCTTTCCTGCTATGTTTCTCTTGAACAGAGAATGGCCTGCGGCATCGGTGCCTGTCTGGTATGTATCTGTAAGATCAAAGCCGAACAGGAAGGTAAAGAATTCGTTCATAAGCGCTGCTGCAAAGACGGCCCGGTATTTAAGGCTGAGGAGGTGATCTGGTGAGTATTAAAGTAAATGTGGGAGATGTTTCCTTCAAAAACCCGATCATCCTCGCTTCAGGTACATGCGGATTCGGACGTGAACTTGCCGAGTATATGGATCTAAGCAAACTTGGAGCACTTTCTTCTAAAGGTCTGACACTTCTTCCGAGAGATGGAAATCAGGGCGTTCGTGTCGCGGAGACACCGTCCGGTATGCTTAACTGTGTCGGTCTTCAGAATCCGGGTGTAGATGCTTTTCTTGCGACGGAACTTGATTATATGTTCCAAAGCGGTGCCGGTGTCGTCGTCAATGTCGCCGGACACTCCAATGAAGACTATATCGCCATGGTAGAAAAGCTCGATCCTTTTAAGGATAAGATCGATGCACTGGAACTGAACTTTTCCTGCCCGAACGTAAAAGAAGGCTGCATGGTCATCGGTTCTTCTCCGAAAGCGATCGAAGCGCTTGTTTCTGACCTTCGGAAAAGAACAGATCTTCCGATGTGGGTCAAGCTGACACCGAATGTCACATCGATCTCCGAGACGGCCAAAGGTGCAGAGGCCGGCGGTGCAGACGCGATCGTGGCGATCAACACCATGCTCGGCATGGCGATCGATATAAAAACGAGAAGACCGCTGCTTCACAACAATACCGGCGGACTTTCCGGGCCGTGCGTAAAACCGGTGGCACTTCGCATGGTCCACGATATCTATGAAGCCGTAAAGATCCCGGTCGTAGGATGCGGCGGTATTTCGACCATGGAAGATGTTCTCGAATTCATGATCGCCGGTGCTTCGGCTGTTGAACTTGGCACGATCACACTCGTTCATCCGACAAGACCTGTCGAGATCGTAGAACAGCTGGAAATCTACTGCAAAGAGAATAATATCGAAGAACTGTCGTCGCTGACAGGAACACTTCAAATGTGGAGGTAATTACATGAAAACGATTGCGGATTATTTATTTGATACAAAAGCGGTACGCGTAAGCGATCCGGAAAAGCCGTTCTGGTACGCTTCCGGTACACTTGGCCCATTTTATGTTAATACGCACTTTCTGATCGAATCGGAAGAGAAGGCCAACGAGCTTCTCGCGCTGATCGAAGAATCTGCAGCCGGCGACAGATCTGACTTTCTTACGAACATCCTGCCGTTTGTAAAGAAACAGTATGAGACATCTGAGTCTTATAAGATGGTCATTGACCTGATCGTAGAAAAGGCAAAAGAACTGGATTTCGATATCATCTCCGGCGGTGAGCGCCGTGACTTTTTCTTCTCGCTTATGCCTGCTTATCTTCTCGGAAAACCGCATCTTTCCATCTTCAAAGATGGTGAGACGTATTTCTCCGCTAATGTCGAAGAGAAAGCCGTAAAAGTCGGTTCAGATGATCTTTCCGGCAAGAAGTCCCTTCATATCGCCGATCTGATCACCGAGGCCTCGTCCTACACCAATGCCTGGATCCCGTCGATCCGCGGTGTCGGTGCAAATATCACGGATACCATCGCAGTCATCGACCGTCTTCAGGGTGGGGAAGCAAACCTCAGAAAAGAAGGCGTCAATATGTATACATTTGCCAAGATCGAACTTTCATTGTTCGATGAAGGCGTAGAGAAGGAGATCCTGACGAAGGCGCAGAGAGATATGGTTGCCCACTTTATGGAAAACCCGATCGATTACATGAAGGCATTCCTTACAGAGCATCCTTCCTTTATCGATGAGCAGATCGCACTTGGCGGAAAGCCGAAGCAGCGTGCTGAGATGGCGATCTCCCGCGGCTATGTGCCGGGAAGGTCTTAAGCCTTGCCCCGCCGCCGTATCAAAAAGACGACTTATCATGTTACCGGGACCTTTAAGATCCCGGTAACTGTTTATTTCTGCACGGGACTTCGTCGTCTTCGTATCAATCTGGATCCGGAAGGCAACGTCATCGCCCACGCACCGATCCGTACCACACTTTCCGATATTGACAGATTCGTCGAGTCTAACCTCGTCTGGATCGAAAAGCAGAAGATCAAACTGGAAAAGAAGATCCATCTTCCGTATATCGATTCCACTGAGCAGAGAAGAAAGGCAAGGGTCATAAAAGCGCGGGCCAGTGCTTTTCTTTCGGTATATGACGGTAAACTTCCGGAAAAGATCTATGTCCGGAATATGAGTTCAAGATGGGGTTCGTGCTCGTCTCTTGGGAACATCTCCCTGAACGTATATCTTCTGGAAGTCGAGCCGGAACTTTTCGAATATGTGCTGATACACGAACTGTCACATCTTTACCATATGAACCATTCACCGAAGTTCTGGGCGCAGGTAGCAAAATACTGCCCGGACTATAAGGAAAAACGCCGAAAACTGAAGATGTACGAGATACCGAAGAAGAAGGAAAATTAGGCAGATTCAGTTGTCTAAATGAAATTATTTCGATATACTAAATAAGTCGAATAATTTAGGGTTTGACGGAATTTGTGAAGAATACGAGGAACGAGTTTATGAAGAACATTCCGCTTTATGATGTACGCCATATTGAAGATCTCCGGGACATGCTCAAGCAGAGCGTCGAACTGTATGGAGATCTTCCGCTTTTTTACTATAAAAAGGTGAAAGGCGGAGATTACGAGTACTACACGTTCAACGACTATAACAAGTCAGTCCAGGCAATGGGCACAGGCCTTTCGCATCTTTGCGGACTCGGTTCCCGAATCGCGATCCTGGCCGAGACCAGATATGAATGGTATGTTTCTTACCTGGCCACTACGAACGGCACAGGTGTTGTCGTTCCTCTTGATAAAGAACTCCCGCCGGATGAAGTAGCCAGCTGCCTAAACCGCGCGGAAGTCAACTGCGTGATCTATTCTTCTTCGAAGCAGAATGTTCTCGATGAGATCCGTGAACAGATCCCGAACGTAAAATACTTTATCTGCATGGATAAGACCGAAAGAGAAGGCATTGAGTACTTCTATGACGTTCTTAACAAGGGTCAGGAACTCCTCGATTCCGGCGACCGTCTGTTCCTCGACGCGCCGATCGACAGAGAAGCCATGACGATCCTTCTGTTTACCTCCGGTACCACTGATCGCAGTAAGGCGGTTATGCTCTGCCAGAGAAATATCTGTAAAAACCTTGAGGGCATGTGCTCCATGCTCTATATCGACCAGAACGATATGTTCCTTTCTGTCCTGCCGCTCCATCACACCTACGAGTGCACGTGCGGCTTCCTCTGTCAGGTATACCGCGGTTCCCATATCGCGATCTGCGAAGGACTCCGCTATATCGTACCGAATATGCAGCAGTCTAAGGTATCCATCATCCTCGTGGTTCCGCTCATGCTCGAAAAGTTCCATAAGAGCATCATGTCGAAGGCCAAGGCGACGAAGAAGATGGCCCGAAAGTTCGAGTTCGGCAGAAAGCTCTGCCGTTTCCTCCTGTTCTTCGGTATTGATAAGAGAAAGAAGATCTTTAAACAGGTTCATGACACATTCGGCGGCAACCTCCGCATGATCATCAGCGGCGGTGCGGCGATCGATCCGCAGATCATCCAGGATATGCAGGATATGGGATTCGGATGTGTTCAGGGCTACGGTCTTACCGAATGTGCCCCGATCCTGGCCTTGAACCGTGACTGTGACTTTAATAACCGCGCAGCGGGACTTCCGCTTCCGGCTGTTGATGTTCAGGTCATCGACAAGGACGAAAACGGCATCGGCGAATTTATTGCTAAGGGCGATAACGTCATGATGGGTTACTATAAGAACGAAGAAGCCACGAAGGAAGCCATCGATGAGAATGGTTACTACCACACAGGCGACCTCGGGTATATCGATAAGGACGGTTTCTGCATCATTACCGGTAGAAAAAAGAACGTCATCATCGCGAAAAACGGTAAGAACGTATTCCCGGAAGAGATCGAATCGATGCTTTCCATGTCGGATTATGTTGAAGAGTGCCTCGTTTCCGGCGAAGATGAAAACGATGACGTCATCATCACCGCGACGATCTTCCCGTGCATGGAAGAAGTGAAGAAGCTGCTCGGCGATAACCCGGACGATGATGCTGTACAGAACCTCCTCGAGGACGAAGTGGCCAAGGTCAACAAAAATCTCGTCAACTATAAGCACATCAAGCGCGTTATCCTGCGTGATACCGAGTTCGACAAGACCACCAGCAAGAAGATCAGAAGACAGTATAAGAAATAACATCATTTGCGATTAGATAGGAGGCATTATCTTAATGCTCAGTCAATCCTGTATCGAAAGGATCCTCGCCGCGGCACTTTCCCGTGGCGGTGATTTTTCCGAAGTATTCATCGAACATTCGAAAACCACATCCGTTGCTCTTGTTAACGGTGTCGTGGAGTCGACCGGTTCATCGCTCGATATGGGCATCGGCATCCGTATCTTAGAAGGCGACAAATGCGTCTATGTGTATTCCAATGATCTGTATCACGAAGATAAACTGATCCGCATGGCGCAGAATGCCTCCGCTTCATTATCGGATGCTCCGTGCGGCAAGACGATCTATCTTGAGCCGGTGGTCGAGTATTTTTCCGGGAAACCCGAAAATTCTCTCATCAGTGTTTCCAAGAAGCTTCAGGTCGAAAAGCTCCGTAAAGCCGGAGAGACCGCGAAGGAGTATTCTCCGCTGATCACCCAGACCAGCGCTTCCTGTGCCGGTTCCGAAAAAGAGATATGGATCGCTAACTCCGACGGTCTTTATGTGAAGGATAACCGCTGCCGTATCCGTGCCAGCATCGCCGCAATCGCTAGCTCGGAAGAGGATAAGCAGCAGGGGAGCTTCGCGCCGGGTTCTTCCGAGGGATTTGAATTCTTCGAAAGACTGGATCTCGATGAACTGGCCAGAAAATCTGCAAAGATCGCCGTGACCATGATCGATGCCAAGCCATGTCCCTCCGGAAAGATGCCGGTCGTTATCGGAAACGGTTTTGGCGGAGTCATCTTCCACGAAGCCTGCGGACATGCTCTCGAAGCAACCTCTGTCGGAATCAAGTCATCCTGCTTTACCGATATGCTTGGAAAGCAGATCGCAAGTCCGATCGTATCTGCCTTTGACGATGCCAGGATCGAGAAAGAGTGGGGCAGTTATGCGGTCGATGATGAAGGCACTCCGTCTACGACCAACCTTCTCATTAAAGATGGCATTCTGAACAGTTATCTTATCGATAAGATCGGTTCCCGCCGAATGAACATGCCTTCTACGGGCTGTGCCAGAAGACAGAACTATTCCTTCGCTCCGACATCCCGTATGTCCAACACCTTTATCGCCAATGGAGAATCGGATCCGGAAAGCATCATCGCGGATACCGAATATGGCATTTATGCGGCCAGTATGGGCGGCGGTTCTGTAGATACATCCACCGGCGAATTCAACTTCGCCGTCAATGAAGCCTATATGATCCGTGACGGAAAGATCTGTGAGCCTGTAAAAGGAGCCACACTGATCGGAAAAGGCGGAGAGGTTCTTATGAATATCGACCGTGTCGGAAATGATCTGAAGCTCGCGCAGGGCGTTTGCGGCTCAGTAAGCGGCGGTGTCCCGGTAGATGTCGGTCAGCCGACGATCCGCGTTTCCGAGATCACGGTAGGCGGTCAGGCATAAGATCTTAGATTGGGAGTAAGTATGGATAAGAAAACACTTGGTTTTATCGATGAATTACTGAAAAAGGCTGAAGAAGAAGGCTTTCTGGAATCTGAAGTCTACTATGAGTCCGATTCTTCGATGTCGGTCTCGGCAAGAGAAGGGAAGATCGTCGAGTTCGAAAACTCGGATATGGCGGCACTTTCTTTCCGCGGGCTTTATAACGGACAGATGGGATATGCAAGCACGGAAGACATTCAGCCTGACATGATCCCGTTTCTGCTTTCTCAGGCCAAAGATAACTGCGGTGTCCTCGAAGTAAAAGAGAAGATCACCGTATATGAAGGTGAAAAAGAATACCCGGAGCTGAATCTCTATAACGAAGAGCTTGAAAAGATCGACTATGCTTTCCTTTCGGAATTGACTTTACGGCTCGAAAAAGCGCTTCTTGCTTATGATCCGAGGATAGAAGCCGTAGAAGACTGTGTTGCTTCCTCCGGCAGCGGAGAGATCTATATCCAGAACAGTAAGGGAATGGTATGTCACGACAGGGATAACGGTTTCGATCTTTATCTCGGAGTAAGAGCTAAAGAGGGAGAAGACGTTCAGACCTATGGAAAAGGCTGGATTTTTAAAAAGCTCTCTGAACTTGATGAAGAAAAATGTGTAAACGAAGTAGGGAAGAGAGTGATCTCTAAGCTCGGATCGACATCGATCCCTTCCGAAAAGACTTCGGTCGTTCTTGATAAAAAGGCCGCAAAAAGCCTTCTTTCGTCCTTCTCCGGATCTTTTTCCGCGGAATTGATGCAGAAGGGGCTTTCCCGTCTCTGTGACAAACTCGGCGAAAAGATCGCCGATGAGAAGATCACCCTGATCGATGAAGGCATTATCGAAGGTTCGTTTCTGAGCCAGGGTTTTGACTCTGAAGGCGTCCTCGCGAAAAGGACCGTTCTGATCGACAAAGGAATCTTTACCTCGCCGCTTCATAACAGAAAGACCGCTCTCGTGGACGGTGTGGAAAGCACTGGTAATGCGTACCGTTCCGGAGCGAAGGGCTCGATCGGGATCGCGCCGATGAACTTCCATTTTGAAAACGGAACTCTTTCGCAGGAAGAACTCTTCGAGAAAATGGGTAATGGCGTGTATATCACAGCACTTTACGGACTGCATGCGGGCATCAATACGATCTCCGGAGATTTCTCGCTGATGGCGGAAGGCTTTACGATCAGAGACGGAAAGATCGATAAACCGGTAAATCAGATCACGATCGCCGACAATTTCTTCGACCTTCTTATGAAAGTGGAAGCTCTCGGTAACGATATTGATTATTTTTCTCCGGATTCCTCACACACGCAGTCGCCGAGCCTTCTGATCCCGGACGTATCCGTAGCAGGAGAATGATTCTACATATATAAACAGAGTTTACGAAGAGACCCTGCTTTCCTTAAAGGATGGTGGGGTTTCTGTGATTCTTGTCCGATGTTCTTTTCTTCATGAGTTTCAAGAGAAGAACGACGGCGAAGATCATGACGGCGATCAGTACAGCAGCAACAAGGATCGTCAGGATCAGGTCACGGATGCTGTTCGATGACTTTTCTTCCGTCTTTGGTACCGGAGTCGCTTCAAGAAGCTGGTCCGCTATCGTTATGGTCAGTGTGCCGATCCTATACACCTCATTATTTGAAAAACGTCGGTTGACCGGCAGTTCGAACACCTGAAGAGGGGAGAGCGGGTCGATGATGAGTCCCTCGACATCGACGCTGTTACTGTAACCGCCGTTGGCCAGATAGGTCTTCACGGTATAGTAATCTTCGATCTGAAGCTTTTTGTCCCGAATGAAAAGATTCGTTCCCGCGATCGCGTTTCCGATCTGTTCAACCACTGAATTAATGGCGCCATCCATTTCCGAAGCCTCTAACATCGTGGTCGTATAATTGGCAAAGCAGAACTCGAAGAGCTCGGTCAGATCCTGATATCTGTTTTCTGCATCCGCTGCGCCAAGAAGGATACCGATCAGCAATCTTCCGTCTTTTTCCGCACCGGCGATGATCGTATATCCTGCTTCATTCGAATAACCGGTCTTGCCGCCCACATAGTTTTCATACGCCGTGGATGGTGTGGAGATGAAACGGTTGGCGTTATTTAAGATCCTCTTATCGTTGAACTTATTCGTCGGTTCAATGGTAAAAGAGGCAGAAGTGGCGATCTTTCTGTAATCCGGATGACGAAGGGCTTCTTTCTGGATCAGTACCATATCGCGGCAAGTCGTCTTATGCTCGGGATCACTGTATCCGCAGGGGTTTGTGAAATTCGTCGCCTTACAGCCGAGTTCTTTGGCACGTTCGTTCATTTTCTTTACGAAATTCTCTTCGCTGCCGGAAATATGTACGGCAAGTGCCATGCAGGCATCATTGGCGGATTTTAAAAGGCAGGCGTTGATGCACTGCTCGACAGTTACGATCTCACCCTCCGTAAAACCGATACGCACATTTTTATCGGGGATCGTCTCGTACATCTCTTTGGTGATCGTGATCGTGTCCGAAAGCTCGAGTTCCTCGAGGCTTAAAAGGATCGTCATGATCTGCGTGATCGCTGCCGGGGCCCTTACTTCATCGTAAGCATTACCGATCAGCATCGCCTCGGAAAGGCCGTCGTAGATCAGATATGCGGATGCGCTTATAGAAGGAAGGTTTTCCGGTTCGGGGTCAAGGACGCCATCCGTCGGGTCAGTCAGAACATATTCATTCTGCGACGGGGCAGGTGAGCTTTCCGTCTCATCGGCAAAAAGCGTAAAAGAAAGAAGGGAAGATGTCAGGCAAACGGCCAGAAAGACTGAAACAATGCGCCTTATAAAGTTCTTTTGAAGCATCAGAAAAAGCCCCTTCATTTCTTCAAAAATATTCCCGATTCCGCTGACAAAAATCCATTGTTCATGTATCATTAAAGGAGCAAAAACAACGAAATAAATCGAAAGAGAAATCGAGGTCATTTACGTGTCAACTGTTATTGTATCGCAAGATGAGTTATTGCGCTATAACTCTCTTGTTTCTAAGCTGAAAAACCGCATTGCCGAGATGGGCATCGAAGCGGGGCATCCCCTGGTCTACCATGTGAAGACATACGGATGCCAGTTAAACGAATCCGATAGCGAGAAGATCGAAGGTATCCTTCGGGATATTGGTCTTTCCGAAGCTTCTGAAGATCAGGATCCGGACTTCCTTATCCTTAACACATGTACGATCAGAGAAAACGCCGATGTGCGTCTTTTCGGAAACCTCGGCGCCTATAAGCCGATGAAGAAGCAGAACCGGAACATGTTCATTGCTGTCTGCGGCTGCATGATGAAGCAGCCGGAGAACGTTGAACGCATCAAGAAGAGTTTCCCATATGTGGATGCCTGTTTCGGGCCTTCAGATATTCATCTTCTGCCGGAGATCCTCGATAAGAAACTAAGCCAGCGGAAACGTGTATTCTCGATATCCGAAGAGGATTATCTCGTTGACGATAACGATATGCCGGTCGAAAGGAAAAGAAAATTCCGCGCACTTGTGCCGATCATGTACGGCTGTAACAATTTCTGCACATACTGTGTGGTCCCATATACCAGAGGAAGAGAACGAAGCCGCTCTTCGGAGCAGATCTTAAAGCAGCTTTCTGACCTGGCAAATGAAGGGTTTAAAGAAGTCATGCTTCTTGGGCAGAACGTAAACTCCTACGGAAACGATAAAGAAGGGGAGATCTCCTTTGCGCAGCTTCTTGAAGAGACGGCGAAGATCCCCGGTTTTTCCCGTATCCGTTTCATGACTTCCCACCCGAAGGATATTTCTCCGGAAGTCATCTATACCATGAAAAAATATCCGAATATCGAGCGCCATCTGCACCTTCCGATGCAGTCCGGTTCAAGCACTGTCTTAAAGCGCATGAACCGTCATTACGACCAGGAGCAGTATCTTAAGACGGCTCTTTTATTCCGAAAAGAACTTCCTGACGCGACGCTTACGACCGACATTATTGTCGGATTCCCGGGAGAGACGGAAGAAGATTTCCAGGCGACGCTGGATGTCGTAAAGAACTGCCGTTTCGACAGTGCATTTACTTTCCAGTATTCAAGGCGCCCGGGCACCAAGGCTGCATCTTACGAAGACCAGATCCCGCAGGATGTCGTCACGGAGCGTTTTGGAAGACTTCTGGCTCTGCAGAACGATCTGACATTTAAATCGAATGAATCCGTGGTCGGAACGACGGAAGAGATCCTGATCGAAGGAAAGAGTGCGACGGCACCGGATGTGCTGACCGGAAGAACGAATTCGAACCGACTTGTGAACTTTAAGATCCCGAAAGGGACGATGTATAAAGGAAAAGCCATTGATGCGGAAAGCCCGGATTTTGATGCCGATCAGTTCGAGGGACTTCTGGCTATGGTGAAGATCCTTAAGGCGAAGCCCTATTCCGTAGAAGGCGAATTGGAGAGTTTTATCGATGAGTAACGACGATCTTTTAACTTATGCATCTGTCGACAGTTCGACGCTCTCTCCGATGATGCGCCAGTATTTCGACATGAAAAAGGCCGCCGGAGATGCGATCCTGATGTTCCGTCTCGGCGACTTCTATGAGATGTTTTTCGACGATGCGATCCTCGTATCGCGCATCCTGGAACTGACGCTGACCTCTAGAGACTGCGGCTTGGAAAAGCGCGCACCGATGTGCGGTGTTCCACATCACTCGGCCTCTTCGTATATGCAGCGTCTGATCACCCAGGGCTATAAAGTCGCGATCTGTGAGCAGATGGAAGATCCGGCACTGGCCAAGGGTCTTGTAAAGCGCTCGATCACGAGAGTCCTGACTCCGGGTACTGTGATCGACACCAACGGCCTGGATGAGAAGAAGAATAACTTCCTCGTCTGTGTGTTTAAGATCGGAATGCAGTATGGTGTTGCTGCGGCGGATATTACTACAGGTACGATGGAAGCAACGCAGCTCATTACGGGAAATACATCCCAGCACCTCGTCAATCTTCTTTCGAAATACCGTGCTTCCGAACTGATCTTTAACGAAGATTTTTCCAAAGACAGCCTCTTTTCCTATGTCTGCGATAACCTCGTCGGTTCCGTGACCCTTCGTCCGAATGTGGATTTTTCCTCCGGTCTTTCCGACCGTGTGCTCCCGGAAGAGTATAAGAAAGGAAATATCGGGAAGAAAGGGAAGGGGAAGAGTTCTTTTGCCGAAGAATCCAAAAATATCCTTCTTCTTTCAGCGATCGATGCGATCCTGGCTTATCTCGATGAGACCCAGCAGGCCGAAGTTACGCATTTTTCTACTGCAAGGATCTACGAAGTTTCTGATACGATGGAACTGGATGTAGCGACGAGAACGAATCTGGAGATCACTTCTACGATCCGCTCGAAATCGAAAAAAGGAAGCCTCCTCTGGGCGATCGATATGACCCAGACCTCCATGGGCGGAAGACGTCTGAGAGAATACATCGAGGAACCTTTGATCGATGTTATGTCCATCACCAGAAGACTCGATGCAGTCGAGCAGGCCAAGAATGACTTTATTCACCGCCAGGAGCTCCGTGAAGCCCTTCTCGGTGTACATGACATGGAACGACTCGCATCACGTATCGCGCTGTCTTCTGTCAACGCCAGAGACCTTTTAAATCTGCGAAACACCTTAAGTAAACTTCCGTATATTCAGGAATGCGCCGGACAGTTTTCGGCAGGTATCCTTTCCGATACGGTAAAAGATCTCGAAGATCTGTCTGATATCTACGAGCTTCTCGAAAAGTCCCTTGATGAGGATCCGCCGATCTCGGTAAAAGAAGGCGGCATGATCAAGGAAGGCTATAACGAGGAAGCCGACCGCCTCCGCCGCGCAAGTAAAGACGGAAAGTCCATCATCCTTGAGATGGAAGCCAAAGAAAGAGAAGAGACAGGGATCAAGAACCTTCGTATCAGCTACAATAAGGTCTTCGGTTACTATATCGAAGTCTCTAAAGGCAATGTCCCGCTCGTTCCGGAAAGATATATCAGAAAACAGACATTAACGACCGGTGAACGCTATATCACTGAAGAATTAAAGAGTATTGAAGATACGATCGTCGGCTCCACGGCCAAGCTCGTATCCCTGGAATATGACCTATTCTGCGAGATCAGAGAGAAGATCGCGTCCCAGGTACACCGTCTCTATAAGGTAGCATCTGCGCTTTCTGTGCTCGACGTCATTATGTCACTCGGAGAACTTGCAGAAAGAAATAATTACTGCCGTCCGAAGGTGGACGATACGACGGCCCTTGTCATCGAAGACGGAAGACATCCGGTCGTTGAAAAGATGCTGAAAGAAGGCGAATTCGTCCCTAACGGCATCGAGATGGATGAAAACGATCACCGCATCATGATCCTCACGGGTCCGAATATGGCCGGTAAATCGACCTATATGCGTCAGACCGCACTGATCGTGCTGCTTGCCCAGATCGGATCATTTGTCCCGGCCTCCTTTGCGCACATCGGTATCGTTGACCGGATCTTTACGCGTATCGGCGCATCTGACGATATCTCGCTTGGGCAGTCTACCTTTATGGTGGAGATGAACGAAGTCTCGGGGATCCTGCGAAACGGCACATATAAGAGCCTTCTGCTTCTTGACGAAGTCGGCCGCGGCACCAGTACCTACGACGGTCTGGCCATCGCCTGGGCAATCATCGAGTTTATTTCGAACCGGACGATCATGTTCGCAAGAACGATCTTCGCTACGCATTATCACGAACTCAACCAGCTCGAAAAGACGATAAACGGCGTCTATAACGCGCATGTTGAGGTCGAGGAAAAGAATAAGGAAGTCAAGTTCCTGCATAAGATCTCAAACGGCGGTACCTCTGACAGTTATGGTATCGAAGTAGCCCGTCTGGCCGGCGTTCCGAGTGAAGTCGTCGAACGTGCCAATGTGATCCTTTCCGAGCTTGAGAAGAAAAAGATGCAGATCACTTATTCTGATGGGGAAGGGGAGAGCTTCGAAGGACCTATCTCCGGCCAGATCCCGCTCTTTGCCCCGAACCGCACGGAAACTGCCGATTCCCACTCCCTCAGGTCGGAACTGGCAAACATGGACATTTCCCGTATTACGCCGCTGGAGGCGATGAATATACTTTATTCACTCATTGAGAAAGCCAAAGGAGAAGATTAGTTATGTCAAGAATTCATCTTCTGGATGCGGCCACTTCCAATGCCATCGCTGCCGGTGAAGTCATTGAAAGGCCGATGTCCATCGTAAAAGAACTGATGGAGAATTCCATCGATGCAGGAGCCACACAGATCACAATCGAGATCCAGGACGGTGGTATTACATTGATCCGCGTTCGGGATAACGGATGCGGAATGGATGAAGAGGATGCCAAAAATGCATTTATCTGTCACGCCACAAGTAAGATCACGACATTAGATGAACTGTTTTCCCTGCATTCCATGGGTTTCAGAGGCGAGGCTCTTGCCAGTATCGCCGCTGCTTCCCGCGTTACTCTCTCGACCAAGGAACCGCTTGCTGAAAAGGGTACCTGCGTCCGCTACGAAGCAGGACAATTCATCTCCTGCGATCCTATCGGTATGCCGTCTGGAACGACTGTCGAAGTACGGGATCTTTTCTATAATCTGCCGGCACGATTCAAATTTCTTAAGAAGGATCAGACCGAGGCCAACTATATCCAGGTCCTGATCGAGCGCTTTATCCTCTGTCACACCGACATTTCCTTTAAGTTCATCAAGAACGGGAAGACGGTCCTCCAGAGCCCGGGCAACTGCGATTCAAGTTCCGCGCTATACAGCGTCTATGGGAAAGATATCGTAAGTGCCTGCCGTCCGATCGAGTACTCTGTCGACGGGATCACCGTCAAGGGATTTGCCGGACTTCCGAAGATCTCCCGAGCGTCGAGATCCGAGCAGATCTTCTTTGTCAATCAGCGTCTCATCCGAAGTAAGACGATCACATCTGCCGTAGATTCCGCCTATACGAATATGCTCATGAAGGGAAAATACGCCTTCGTGATCCTTGATATCTACATGCCTTCCCAGGATCTTGATGTCAACGTCCATCCGCAGAAGGCAGAGGTCCGTTTCTCCAATGAATCCGCGATCTACCGCGCCGTGTATCACGCGCTTTCCAGCACGCTTGCGACCGAGTCGATGAGCATCGATTATTCTTTTCCTTCTTCGGGAAAAGAACCGGTCAGCGCACCGGTTGCATCCGCTCCGCAAAGCCATGTTGCGGCTCCGGCTCCAGCAACCGCTCCATCTCCGGCACCGATACCTGCGCCGACTCCGGTGGTAAAGACTCCTGAAATAAAAAAGCCGGATTCTACCATCGAGGTGCCGTTCTCCACGATCCCGTTCGATGAGCCATCTCCGGCGATCGCATACGAGAATAAGGAGACACTTTCCGAACCTGCACCTGTCTATGAGGTCAAACCTGAAGAGCCAAAAACGCCGGAACTTACCCAGCAACAGATTCCTGAAACGCTCATTCAGACAAGAGAAGAAAGCCTTCACGAGCTTATGGCTGCCCGTGTGATCGGTACTTTCTGCGATACCTATATTCTAATGGAATCTGCTGACCGCACACTTCTTATGGTCGACCAGCATGCCGCCCATGAGAAAGTTCTTTACGAAAAGCTCGTGGCCCAGGAAGCCGAAAAGAAAATCGTTTCCCAGCCGCTTCTTTCTCCGGCGATCGTTTCTATGTCAAGATCCGATATCAGCTTTATCGATGAGCACAGCGAAGAACTCGAAAACCTCGGATTTGAGATCTCATCTTTAGGCGACAGTGAAATGGCGATCCGTTCAGTCCCTGCGCAGATAGATCCGAACAGCGTAAGTTCCGCGTTTATCGAGATGGTCGATGAATGGATGCATCAGAGCAAGACGAGAAAAGATGCACTCATACTGTCCTTGGCCACATGTGCCTGCAAGGCCGCAGTCAAGGGTCACGATAAACTCCACGATATCGAGATAAAGGGCCTTCTGGAAGATCTTTCAAAGCTTAAGGATCCGTATCACTGTCCACACGGACGTCCGATCCTGATCCGTATCTCGGAAAAAGAGATCGAGAAGCAGTTTAAGCGTATCGTATAAGGTGAACCTTATGGAAAGCATTTTTGAAAAGACCGGATACTCCCAAATACCGATCATCTGCGGGCCTACCGCCAGCGGCAAGACCGCCCTGTCGATCCGGGCGGCGAAAAAGCTTTCCGGGGAGATCATCTGCTGCGATTCCATGCAGATATATAAGCACCTTTCCGTAGGAACGGCGAAACCGACAGAAGAGGAGCAGAAAGAGGTTCCGCATCACCTGATCGACCTTTTCGGACCGGAAACTCCGTTTAATGTAGCGGAATACATCGATCTTGCCTATTCTAAGATCGAGGAGCTTCTCGGAAGGGGAGTACTGCCTGTTTTCTGCGGCGGGACCGGACAGTATGTAAAGGCACTTCAGAAAGGTTTCGCTTTCGATTCTGCACCCATTGACAGGGAAAGAGAAGAGGCGATCCGCAGAGAGTATGAAGAGAAGGGGATCGACGGCATTTACGCGCGTCTTATTACCCTGGATCCGTCCTGTGAGGAAAAGATCCATAAGAATAACACAAAGCGCGTGATCCATACGCTGGCGCTTCTGGAGACACTCGATAAGACCACTTCCGAGATACATGAAGATTCGACAAAAGAAGGTCCCAGATATCCGTTTAAGTTATTTGCGATCGACTGGCCGAGAGATGAACTTTACGACCGGATCGATCTTCGTGTCGATCTCATGCTGAAAGAAGGGATCCTGGACGAAGCCAGGTATCTTTTTGATCTGTCTCTTCCGGAAAGCTGTACGGCCATGCAGGCCATCGGATACAAGGAACTCTTCCCCTATATAAAAGGGGAGAAGGATCTTTCCGAATGCGTGGATCTTTTGAAGCAGCATTCCCGAAACTACGCGAAAAGACAGCTTACCTGGTTCCGTCACATGGACGATGTGACCTGGATATCTTCTTCGGATCTTAAGGATTATGATATTTCGTTATATATCAAATAACCGATATACCTAAATTTCCTAAAAGTTCGCATATAACATACAGATAATCATGCTCCGAGTTGCTATAGTTTAAACACAGGCAAACTTTTTAGGAGGTATGATATATGAACTACGAAGATGTGGAACAGATCCGCGACATCCAGTTTCGTGTCCACGATGTCTTTTTGAACAAATGCAGGAAAGAGCACACTTCATTAGAGATCGTCACATCGTCAGGGGAGATCATTGAAGGGATCATCGACTGCTATGACAAGGATACGATCATCGTCCATAACGAAATGGCGCAGATGATGATATTCAAGCATAGTATCAGCTACATTTCCCCAAGATCAGGAAAGCAGATGATCAAACCCGAGAACAGCAAGTGGGATGATAACTACGTAAAGAAGGAAAGATATTTATGCGCGGCTAGATAAATATCACTGTACCGATGGTCTGAAAACTCCGTCCACCACTCCCAGGATCTTACAATCGTCATCCTCAAACGGGATCGGGGAGTAGGCCGGATTTTCAGGCATAAGGACAGCATGGCCTCTCTTATAGCAGAGGCGCTTGACGGTAGCTTCATCACCGATCAGAGCAACGATAATGGAGTTCATATTCGCCATATTATCCCGGCGCACGATAACATAATCGCCATCCATAATATGAGCATTGATCATGCTGTCACCACGGACTTTCAGTACAAAGTAATCCGAGGAAGTAAAATACTCGGAAGGGAAGGGCATATAATGATCGATATTCTCTTCAGCAAGGATCGGAACACCTGCGGTAACTGTACCGACGAGCGGGATCTTCGTCGCCTGCGAAGTAGAAGAATCTTCTTCATTCTTGATCATGATGGCACGGCGCTTACCGGGAACGTACTCTATACGTCCTTCTTCCATTAAGCGGTGCAGATGAGCATGTACGGTGGACGTGGAACGGATGCCGACACCCTGGCAGATCTCACGGACAGACGGCGGATAACCCTCTTTCTTCACGTAGGAAACGATATATGAATAGATGATCTCCAAAGTCTCATTCAGATTGCTCTTAGTAAATCTATATGCGCTCATATCCATGCCTCCGTACTTAGATTTCAAACTAATCTTAACATTACTATATATGATTGTCAAACGATTGTTCGTATTTGAAGGAACGAGGAAAAATCATGAAAAAAACACGTGAAATAAACAAAGTGTCTCTGTGGATCATAACTATAAGCACGGTCATCATGCTGATCCTCTGCGGACTTACAATAGCCGGAAGGCCTTATAACGTGGATGAAAGCACAGGTTACGGTAAAGTAATGCGAAGTAAAAGTCGTTGTGCTATAATCTTCATGACTAAGGAAAATGAATATGGACGACGAACAGATCAAAATCGAGGATATAGTTGAAGAAGAGGAGATGGATCTTACGGAAGAAATGGAACCTTCCGAGGATATCCTGTCGAAAATCGGCGGTTTTTTCGCCTTTATAGGGCGTACGACCGTTCAGTATTTCAAAAATCTCCCGAATTCCATCAGAAACAGGATCAAGGCGAAGATCGCGGAATACCGCAGAATGCCGAAAAGAAAGTCCATTCATAAGGTATATGTACTCGTGGGATATACCACAAAAGAGTATGTAGACAGTAAATTCCGTAAAGAAAGATCCTTACTGATCATCCGTCGTGTCCTGATCGGCTGCATTATCGTTATTGTGCTGATCATGGCTTACAGATGGTTCGTACCGAAGCTCGATACCAATGAATATAAACAGATGATCGGTATCAACGAATTTGACGAACTGACCCAGAGCGATCCGTTTGCCACAGAGACAACAAACGAAGCTGTCGTTCCGGATATCCAGAATGTCACACCGATCCCGTCAAGCACTGCCGAGTTGAATCCATCTGACGAAACAAAAACGACAGAAACAACTCAGGAAGTCGTCTGATCAGTTTTTCCAAAACAAAAGAGGTAAAGCAGAAGAAGTTCATTTTGAATTTTCAAAAGAGAAGCCTTCAAAATTCGATACGCAATTAAACAAAATCACAGTTTTGTTTAATTGAGAAGAAGAAAAACAGAAAACTGTATGAACCACATTGAGCTTTTATTGTTTATCTCCGAGGACCAGCGTCGAGATTTCGCTTTAAATACAGACCGCTCAGGAGCGTTTTATTTTCTTCCAAACGATATTTGGTACTTAACGGATCATTCTATTTAATGCGCATACGACAGCTCGAAGCGATGATTTGGTTACGGAACTTGAAATGCCTGCTCCAAGATGCATATTTCCATCTTCATCAGCAATCTGTACATATGTGATAGCTGCCGAGTCAGATCCGCTCTTAATAGCATGCTCGTTATACATACGGATCGACAATTTGATGTTCAGCGTTTTTTCGATACCATTACAGAACGCATCGAGTAAACCGATACCGTCTCCGTTGACCTCGATCAGATCCTCGCCGTATTTCAGATTGACAGTTACATGAGCTTTTTTATCTCCGAGAGATTCTTCACGATATCCCACCATGTGATACGGCGTCATGACATTTACATAGACCTCATCAAACAATTCGAAAAGTTCCTGAGGCATCATCTCGCTGTGACGGTTCTCAGATTCCGATGTAACGATCTGCATGAAGTCTTTCTGGAATGCCTTTGGCAGATGCAAGCCATAATTGCGCTCCATAATGTATGCCAGGCCGTTTTTGCCGGACTGACTGTTGATACGGATGATCGGATCGTAATTTCTGCCTACATCCGTAGGATCGATCGGCAGATATGGGACATACCAGTTATTTATTTTCTTGACATTTTCCATACCTTTTTGGATCGCATTCTGATGAGTGCCCGAAAACGCCGTAAATACAAGCCTTCCAGCCCACGGCTGACGATCTCCGATACGCATTCCGGTGCATCCTTCATACATATCGATGACATCATCAATGTTCGAAAAATCGAGTTCCGGATCAACGCCCTGCATGAACATATTCATCGCAAGCGTAACAATATCAGCGTTTCCTGTCCTCTCCCCGTTTCCGAAAAGAGTTCCCTCAACACGTTCAGCACCGGCCATCAGGGCGAGTTCTGTAGATGCCACACCGGTGCCTCGATCATTATGCGTATGTACAGAAATAATAATGGAATCTCTGTACTTTGTATGCGTCGCAAAATACTCCACCTGATCCGCAAATACGTTCGGTGAGGACATTTCCACGGTTTCCGGAAGGTTGATGATGACCTTGTTTTCCGGTGTCGGTCTCCAGACATCGAGTACGGCATCCACGATCTCCACGGCAAAATCCGGCTCGGTCTCCGAGAAGTTTTCCGGAGAATACTCAAGAAGCCATTCTGTGTTACTTTCGTCCGCATCGATCTCGGCCTGGATCATCTTCGCGCCGTTCACAGCGAGGTTCTTGCACTGATCTTTGTCAAATCCGAAGACAACTTCACGCTGAAGCTGAGACGTGGAGTTATAAAGATGCACGATCGCGGATCTGGCGCCTTTTGCGGCATCAAAGGTCTTTTTGATGACGTCTTCTCGGGCCATGGTCAATACCTGTACGGTCACATCTTTCGGGATCAGATCGTTATCGATGAGATAACGTGTAAATTCATATTCCGTATCGGACGCGGCCGGGTAGCCGATCTCGATCGTTTTAAATCCGAGCTTGACCAGATAATCGAAAAACTGGACCTTTTGGATTAGATCCATCGGGACCTCCAGCGCCTGATTACCGTCTCTTAGATCGACGCTGCACCAGATCGGTGCTTTGGTGATCTTGTTGTTCGGCCATGTGCGCTCAGGAAAATCGATTTTTACCGGCATACGGTATTTACCTGAATTCATGCTCTTCCCTCCTCTTCTGCTTCTGCTGTTTTCTAAAAATGTCAAAACAAAAAGGCTTCCGTCTCCAATAAGAGACGAAAGCCTAACTTCCGCGGTACCACTCTTGTTCATCCCTTCCTCGGGATGCACTCGTCGGATACAGGAAATAATCCGATATCCTGCTCTCTGATAACGGTGAGCCTCCGACCTCCCCTACTTATTACCTTTCAGGGCGGCGCACTCCGGGGCGAGTTCAAAACTTCTCTTTCATCTGCTTTCACCAGCCGCAGACTCTCTGAAGAAAGAAACGGGTCTTTACTAATCCCCATCAACGTGTTGTTCTTATCTAACTTAACATAAATGTTACTCTTTGACAATAGGATAAGAACGCTTCACGATCGCGGCCATCTCTTTGACTCTCTGAGCGAGTTCAGCATAAGCTTCCGGTGTCAGCTGCTGAGCGGCATCCGAAAGAGCATGCTTCGGATCCGGATGAACCTCAATGATGAGTCCGTCTGCACCTGCAGCGATAGCTGCAAGAGCTAAAGGCTCAACATACTGGGCTTTTCCGGCTGCATGGCTCGGGTCGACGATGATCGGAAGATGTGTCTTGCCCTTAAGAACCGGAACAGCGCTGATATCCAGCGTACTTCTGGTTGCCGTCTCAAAGGTTCTGATACCACGTTCGCACATCATGATGTGGTAATTGCCCTCGCTCATGATATACTCGGCAGATCCGAGCCACTCATCAATAGTCTCGGCAATACCGCGCTTTAACATACACGGGATACCGGACTTGCCGACAGCCGACAAAAGACGGAAGTTCTGGGCATTTCGAGCACCGATCTGGATGATATCCAGGTAGTTCGATGCATATTCGATATCGTTCTCGGAAGTCACTTCGCTGATCACAAGAAGACCATATCTGTCTGCGACACGGCGAAGGATCTTGAGGCCTTCTTTTTCGAGACCCTGGAAAGCATACGGAGAAGTTCTCGGCTTATATGCGCCGCCACGAAGCACTTTGACGCCACAGGCCACCATCTTCGAAGCGACGGCCTCGACCTGTTCTTCACTCTCCACGGCACAGGGACCTGCCATCATGACGAGCTCATTGCCGCCGATGACGAGATCTTTTACATTAAAGGAAGTGCCTTCCGGTCGGAACTGACGGCTCGCAAGCTTATAGGACTCCATGATCGGAACGATCTTTTCAACACCTGAAAGAACTTCCAGAGAGCCCGGAGCAAGACGGGACTTATCACCGATGACACCGATGATCAAGCGCTCCGCACCTTCGGAAACGTGCGGCTTCAGTTCGTTTCTTTCCAATACGTCAATGATCTCATGGACCTGGGATTCACTGGCGCCCGGTTTTACTACAATAATCATGTTTTACCTTCTTTCTCGTGGTGCTCCATGCACCACACCTACCATACTACGAAAAGGCATTATACCTTATTTTATGTTTTCAATAAAGCACTTATATGCAAGATACGTGAAATACAGGTCGATCTTGGAGATCACTTCATACGGAGCATGCATGGAAAGTACCGGAACTCCGCAGTCGATGACTTCCATTCCAAGCTTGGCCAGGTAAGCGGAGATCGTTCCGCCGCCACCGGCATCTACCTTACCAAGTTCACCTGTCTGCCACGGGATATTATTCTCGGCGAAGATGCGAAGAATAGATGCGAAGAATTCGCTGTTGGCATCACTTGCGCCCGCCTTACCTCTGGCACCTGTATACTTTTCCATCTTTACGCCCTTACTGAGATAAGCGGTATTTCTCTTATCAGAAACGCTCGCATACTTCGGATCATATGCGTTGGAAACGTCTGTGGAGAGCATCTTCGTACCGGCGATGCACTTTCTGTAACCGAGTTCATCATAACCGCCGTTTACCTTAGCAAAAAGTTCGACAAGGAAATTCTCATAAAGGCGGGACTGAGCACCGGAGTTACCGTAAGAGCCGATCTCTTCCTTATCGGAAAGCATGCATACGCATGTTCTTGCCGGAGCTTCCTGTGCCATCAGAGCCATCAGGGCCGGATATGCGCAGACCTTATCGTCGTGTCCATAGGCCGCGATCAGGGCACGGTCAAATCCGACATCTCTTGCCTTCATTGCCGGAACGATCTCAAGCTCTGCAGAAACGAAATCCTTCTCATCGATACCATATTCGGTATTCAGCATCTTCATGATGGCGTATTTGCAGGCATCAGAGGAATCATCACCCGGAAGCTTGCTGCCGCCGATCAGAACATTTAAGTCCTCACCCTTGATGAAATCAGAAGCCTTATGGCTCATCTGCTCAGAACCCAGGTGCGGGAGAAGATCTGTAATATAGAAGATCGGATCGTCGTCCTTTTCACCGACACAGATCGTAAGCTTTGTTCCGTCCTTTTTCATGATGACACCATGGATCGCAAGCGGAATGGTCGTCCACTGATACTTCTTGATACCGCCGTAATAGTGGGTCTTAAAGAAGCAAAGATCATCCTCTTCATAGATCGGGTTCGGCTTTAAGTCGAGTCTCGGGGAATCGATATGAGCACCCAGGATATTCATGCCCTTCACGATATCTTCCTTACCGACGACTGCGAACATCAGGCCTTTTCCCTTAATGGAAGAATAAACCTTATCACCGGCTTTTAGGGACTTCTTGGATTCGATATCTACGTAGCCCGAATCGGTAAGCGCGGAAACCGCATTATTTACGAACTCACGCTCGGTCTTGGAAATGTCGAGAAAAGCCATATACTCCTCGGCAAAAGCCATAGTATGCTCGATATCGTCAGAAGATCTGGATTCCCAAAGATTCGGGTACTCTGCGAAAAGCTCCTTCTTCTCTTTCTTACTTGCCTTCGGTTTCTTTTCTTTCAGCTCTTTTACAGGCTTTTTTTCTTTCGCCATATGATCATCTCCTTTATAGAAAGAATATAAACAAAAAATACGAATATATGATACCATATTATCGTGTTAAGCATGACTAACTCTTTTTAGATTGGGATAAATAATGTATACAGACAACCATAATCACACGAAACACTTCAGTTCAGATGCGAAAATGTCCGCACATGAACTGATCGACGCCTGCAAATCATTGAATATGCGCGGCGTGGCAGTTACCGAACACTACGAGGGCGATTACCCTCATGATATCGGTGAACCGCAATGCTTTGACATCTCAGTTTTTTTCGAAACGGCGAAAGAATGGACCGAATACGCCGGTGATCTGCCTTTATATAAGGGCGTTGAGCTCGGATATCAGAAACACCTTTGCGCTTTCTACGATGATATGGTCGCCAAATACCCGTTTGACAGCGTCATTTTAAGTGATCACCTTTTCGAGGGAAAAGATCCGTACTTCTTCCGTCAGTGCTACGAGGAAGATATGGTCTCCGTATATACCAGATATATCGAGGAAATGGCGGAGATGGTCGAAAAGTGCAACAACTTCGATATCGTCGGACACTACGATTACATCAACCGGTATGCGCCCTATGAGCATCCGCAGGTCAAGTACAGCCAGTGTCCCGAAAGCTTCGATCGTTTCCTTGCTGCGATCATCGCAAAAGATAAGTGCCTCGAGATCAACACGAGATCAGTCGACAAGATGATCAAAAACGGCCACTCCGATGTTCTTCCGGATCAGGAGATCCTTTCCCGTTACTACGAAATGGGCGGCAGAAACATCTCCCTGGGATCGGATTCACATAGTTCGGATACACTTTGCGTACACTTTCCGAAAGTAGCCGAATATCTTGCTTCTTTCGGCTTTACCGAGAACTCCTACTATGTCGGCCGCAAAAGGTATGGCGAGCCGCTTCTTCCACAAAAATCAGAGTAACAAAAACAAAGAAAAAAGGCTGCCTTGTGAGACAGCCCCTTTCGATTCTAATGAATGATTCTTACCTGGCTTTGCTGTACACGTATGGAGCCGTGCCACCTACGATCATCGTATACATATCCATGTGATAAGGATATACCCAATAATATGTCCAGTTTTCTGTGGAGGCTTTCGTATCCACAAATGTCGTACCGGAAGTTGTCGTACCGATATATCCGTAGGATCCGCCCGGACGGATGCCGTAGATCAGATAACCATCTGCGCCTTCAGATGCGGACCAGTAGAGAGTGACTTTTCCCTTTGTTCCATTCGCGCGGAGATTCTTGACCGCAGAGGTCACACCCTTGGCAAAAGTGTATTTTGTACAGTTGCCGACGATCATCTTGCCGCTGTTATTCATGTTATACGGGAACACCCAGTAATAGTTATAATCGGAATCAAGTGCTTTCTTATCGACGTAAGAAGTATTGGATGTCATACCGAGATAGCCATATACGCCATCCTTCTGCGCATAAATAAGATAACCATCCGCATTCTTTACGGAATTCCATGCGAGGCGCACTGTATTCTTTCCGGCAGGAGCTGAAGAAAGCCCACTCATTTCACGCTTGGTCACGAGTTTTACGTCTGAGTCATAGCTCAAAACTATATAAGACATCATGTCGGTGATCCGCTCGTTATAGGAAATGATGCCATCATCTTTTTCAACGAAACATCCCTTCATACGGGTCACAAGAGTCTCATTCAATACCAGATCAAGTTCTTTGATCTGATTCTTCTCACAGCTTACAGATCTCATCTTCGGGCATTTACTGATGTCGAGCTCCGTCAGATTGTTTCCATCAAAGCCGATGGACTCCAGGTTAGGATTCTTCGTAATGTCGATCGATGTGAGACCGCATCTGATCAGCATTCTGGTAGTGTTATAAAAGTACTCCAGTCCCTTATCACAATCCGTCGGCTGACCCTTCTCGATCGGATCAAGGATCTCGATCGTTTTTACCAGTTTTACTTCATCTTTGGTAAGATATCCGTCTTTGTTTCTGTCTATTCCTTCTGCCTTCATGTAACGGAGTAGAACGTAAGAAAAATTCGTGCTGTCGATCTTCACTTTGGAAGTATCTGCGGAGAGTGTTTTCGCAGATGCAAACGAAGGGATGATGAGCGCACAAGCTAACGCGGCTGTCAAAGTCTTCACTAATCGATTCATATATATTCCTCCCAAAATATATAGGGGCAACGATATGTGATCACTTTTTGAATACAGAAACACACATACATACCCCAACCCTACCTGAAAATTCTATCACAGAGTTTGTCGATATGAAATATCAGATGAGCAACATAAGAAAGAATTTATATTTCGATTTCTCCACTGATGATCTTCTTATAATCGAGGAGGTTCTTCCTAAGAAGATTGGGGGTATCAAGACCATATGGACACTTGGTTTTACAGATGCCGCAATCCACACAGTTTTCGATCTTGGTCATCTCTCCCTGCCAGTATTCTCCCTTGAAGTTTTCGGAGGGAGAACGGCGGATCATCTGCGACATTCTCGCACACTGATTGATCTGGATATCCACAGTACACGGCATGCAGTAACCGCATCCTCTGCAGAAATCTCCCTGAAGATCGAGCTTATCCTTCTCAATAAAGGCAGAGATCTCATCAGTCATGATCTGCGGCTCCGAAAGCATTCTGCGGTGTAGTAATGCCGGTCTTTCCAAGAGTGATTATTTTCATGGTTTTGCCCCCCTTGATTTAGGATTCGTTGACCAGTTTACCGGTCATGTGTTCCACGATGAGTTCCAGGCACTGCACACGTGGAAGAGCATGTTTCAGTTCATGCTGAAGATACGCTTCATCGTCTGTGAATTTTCTGACTAAATTCGTGCATATCCACTTCGTTTTCTCAGGATCCGTGACCAGTTTCATGTGTCCGAAAACGACGACACTTCGGATATTTAAGGCCCACTCCCCTTCTTTTCTATATCCTTCATCCATACAGCAGTAACTGACTTTGTCACACTCGGAAACGGCATCCAGCTTATGGCCTTCTTTGGCACAGTGGAAATAAAGCTTTCCATCTTCTTTACAGAAGAAATGATCCATCGGTATACCGTAAGGATAACCGCCGTCACCGATCATGGAAAGGACTCCGCGTTTTTGTTCGGAAAGGACCTTTTCACATTCCTCACGGCTGATCTGCTGCTTGATCCTTCGCATCGGACGGAAGATCCTCGGCAGAATGAACACCTGGTTCGGATACCCGAATTCTTCCGTAAGCTCTTCTTCTACAAAGCCGAATTTTGTATAAAGTGCGCGGGGTGCTTTCCCTTTGGGATCCTCTTCTCTGAAAGTGGATACGGTAATATCCCGATAGCGGTCCAGTTCCGAAAGGGTCTTTTCCATCAGCGCGGATGCTATATGGTTTCTGCGGGAACCGGGCGCTACAGCGAGAAAACAGATCATGTTGCGGGTTCTGGAAAACAGAAGTACACCTTTGATCTCATCATTTTCCTTGACGCAGATCGCCTGCATCTTATCCATAAACTTAAGGACCGTCTTCTCATGATCTGAAAGCGCCTCCTCGGTCTCAAGACCAGGAAACTCGTCACGCACGAGACGGACCAGAACCATCCAGGAAGAAATGTCAGACCTTTTTCCGTAAACAACATCCATATGCGTTACTCCTTACTATGCGCTCAAAATAGAGCAAAGCGCAGATACAAATGACTTAATCTCTTCTTCACTATTATCTCGTCCGATACTGACACGGATCGAATTCTTTGACTCGTCCTTTGAACCTCCCAAAGAAGTGATCACATGAGAAACCGTATCTGCTTTCGATGTACAGGCCGCTCCCGCAGAGCAGGCAAAACCTTTCAGGTCCAAAAGCAGAAGTGTCTTCTCCCCGTCTGTTCCCGGGATATAGAAATTGAGAATGCCGGGATGGCTGCGATCGGTCGCACCATGGAAGATTATATTGGGAATATTCCTGCTTAATTCCGAACGCATCAGTTCCTTTAAAGAGCGGATACGGGACGATGTTTCATCCATTTCTTCACATGCCAATTCCAATGCTTTTGACATACCCGCGATACCCGGAAGGTTTTCCGTACCGGCGCGATACCCGAACTCCTGATGCCCGCCGGAAAGCATAGATAGAAGCTTCGTATCTTTTCGGACAAAAAGACCTCCGACACCTTTCGGGCCATGGAATTTGTGTGCAGAAAAAGAAAGCATATCTACTGAAAGAGCAGATAGATCAATAGGTATCTGTCCTGCCGCCTGGACCGCATCGGTATGAAACAGTACACCCTGTTCATGTGCAATTCCGTAAAGCTCGGCGATCGGTTCTATCGTGCCGATCTCATTATTGACCATCATGACAGACACCAAAGTAGTATCCCCGGAAATAGCGTCTTTAAGATCCTTAGGCGATACGAGACCATATTTATCCACCGGAAGATAGGTAACCTTAAAGCCGTGCTTTTCCATCGTCTGGAAAGACTGAAGAACGGCAGGATGCTCGATACATGAAGTAATGATATGTCCTCCCCTGCTTCCGTATTTTACGGCCCAGTTATCGGACTCGGTCCCACCGGAGGTAAAAAGGATCTCCTTCGGATCACAGTGAAAAGATGCGGCAATACTATCTCTTGCATCTTCAAGACACTTTTTTGCAGATCGACCCTCTCTATGAACAGACGAAGGATTGCCATAGTTTTCGAAAAGCACAGAAGACATGACCTCAGCCACTTCCGGCCGGATCTTCGTCGTGGCAGCATTATCCAGATATACTCTATTCATGAAAAAGGCTTCCTTCCGATAAACATCTTAAGATAATTATATTTCAAAAACAGTCAATAAAAAATGTTTTCTGTGCCGCTCCAGGAAAATCCAAAGAGCAGGCACAAGAAAACATTTTCCTGTTATCAGTCTTATAGAGTTATATGATCACTCTGTTCTAAGTGCAACGACCGGATCTTTCTTCGCGGCAGATCTCGACGGGATGATACCTGCGATCAGAGTAAGCAGCACACTGATGGCGATCAGGATCACTGCCGTAATGATCGGGAGCACTGCGGTCAGGTTGTTAAGACCCGTAAGATCATGCACGATGATATTGATCGGGATCAAAAGCAGATACGTGATCAGTACGCCGAGAAGACCGGAGGTAAAGCCGATGATCACTGTCTCCGCATTGAACATTCTCGAGACGTTTTTCTTCGAAGCACCAAGTGAACGGAGGATACCGATCTCTTTGGTTCTTTCCTGAACGGAGATCAATGTGATGACGCCGATCATGATGGAAGATACGATCAGGGATACGGCGACGAATGCGATGAGCACGTATGTGATCGCGTTAATGATCGTCGTTACCGAAGACATCAGGATACCGACATAGTCCGTATACTTCAGTCTCTGAAGTTCAGGAACGTTGTTGTTATACTCATCGATGCAGTCGACGATCGTGTCCTTATCCTCAAATGTGGAAGCATAAAGACGGATCGAAGACGGCACATTCAGATCCAGATGACCGAGACGGATGAGGTTATAGTCATATGTGAAACCGGAGAACTCGATAATACTGTCGAAGAAGCCGGCACAGTACGTGTCATCAAATCCTTCCATTGCGTGGTCAAGTGAAGCGGCCAGTTCAGAAACAGACTTAGTGGTCAGTTCTTTCTGCATATTATCGGCATATTCGGCAAGATACTTCTCACGGATGCCCTGCGCAAAAGCCTGTTTCATATCCTCGTCGGACATCTGGGCCATATAGCCTTTGACAGTTTCGATATCCATGCCCATTTCACCTGTCATCTGCTCGATCATCATCTGTTCCATCGTCGGACGGTCAAGCATAGCCAAAGTAGCATCTACATACTCCGTGATCATGGACTCGGAAGGGATACTCATGACTTTCACATAGATATCCGCTTTGCCCTGATCGTCGAGCTTTCCGACATAGTCTCTAAAGTAATCCGCCTTTTCCTTTTCGCCGAAAGAAGCTGTCTTCTCATCTTTGAAAGGAAGTCCGGAGGTAACATCGAAATCCTTATCCTTGAGCTGGGCTTCGATTGCATCCGAATTACTCTTCTCGATGATGTACTCGGTAAGCATGTGCGTATATCCGAGTGTACCATGGTGGCTCGTGGAAACCGCATCCTCGTTCGGACGGACGATGCCGACGACCTTCAATACCATCGCATTGTCGTAAAGGTACTGAAGACCCTGCTCCGTAAGACGAAGATCGTTATAAAGACCAGTAGCCGCATCGTAGCTCCAGCAGTCGGACGGAAGTACCGAACGGAACTCAAGATTGCAGATCTCTTCGTAAGACCAGTGCTGATCAGAATACTCCAGCGGCTGCTTGTTCATGGCGGCCTTCATCATGGAAGTGATCTCATCTTTTGTCTTCAGACCGAGTGCATAAAGCGTATAGTCACTCAGTTCGTTGTTTTCATCGAGGAAAAGAACGATCTCATCATAGTTTTCCGGCCAGCGTCCATAGACGATGTCATACTGCTTATGTGTGACCGGATTGGTAGCTTCACCGTTACTTCCGGGAAGCAGTTCGCTCCAGAGAGTCATCGAAGAACCCATCATCTGAGCACTCTGACTGTTCTGTGAAAGGCCGCTCATATCCACATTGAACATAGCCGAAGTATATTCGCCGAAGAGAGCAGACATCAGTTCCGTCGTATCGGAATGAATGATGTTTCCTTCCACATTCTTCGTATAGATCGCAAGATTCAAGTCATAGGAATACTGTACACCGGAAAGGGCTCCTGCGAATTCACTGTCACTCTTTTGCTTTTCCTGTTCGATATATGTCTTGAAGGAAGAAAGGTCATTCTCCTGCGTCTCCACAGCGATCAGAGAGTTCATCATGTCGTACATCTTATACTGCTGATACACGGCATCTCTCTCATGCACGGTAGATGCCTCGTCATTGCCGACAAAAGCATTCAGAAGAGTGCTGAGATCTACTGTCTGGGCCTGGATCTCCAAAGGATAAGCAGAAATCGTATCTTCCTGAACTTCGTTGATGAAGTTATTTGTACCCTGGGATACCGAGTAGATCAGCGCAATACCGATAATACCGATAGAACCGGCAAACGATGTCAGAATCGTTCTTCCCTTCTTTGTGAAAAGATTCTTCAGGGAAAGTCCAAAAGATGTGGCAAAGGACATAGAAGGTTTCTTCTCGGATTTTGAAGCCTCTTTCTTTGCCTTTTTATCGAGCTTGCTCATCTTCTCGAAGATCTCATCGGCTTTCTTCTGTTCTTCTTCCGTAAACGGCGCAGAGTCATCCGTGATCTTACCATCAAGCATCTTTACAATACGAGTGGAGTACTTTTCAGCAAGCTCCGGATTGTGCGTGACCATGATGACCAGCTTATCCTTGGAAAGTTCCTTCAGGATATCCATGACCTGAACACTGGTCTCGGTATCAAGAGCGCCTGTCGGCTCATCCGCGAGGATGATATCCGGATCATTTACGATCGCACGTGCAATGGCTACACGCTGCATCTGACCGCCGGACATTTCGGAAGGCTTCTTTTTGAGCTGATCCTCAAGACCTACCTTTTTCAGTGCTTCCGTGGCTCTTTCACGGCGCTCCTTTTTACTTACGCCGGAAAGGGAAAGCGCGAGTTCTACATTCGAAAGCACATTCTGATGCGGGATCAGGTTATAGCTCTGGAAAACAAAACCAATGGAATGGTTACGGTAGGTATCCCAGTCACGGTCCTTGTATTCTTTCGTCGATTTTCCATTGATGATCAGATCACCTGAAGTGTACTGGTCAAGGCCGCCGATGATGTTCAGCATGGTCGTCTTACCACATCCGGACTGACCCAGGATCGATACGAAATCACTGTCTCTGAAGCTCAGGTTAATGCCCTTTAATGCTTCGACCGGGTTATCACCCGCAGGATAGATCTTTACGATGTCTTTTAGTTCTAGCATTTTCTGTCTCCCTTTTTTCAGTTTCTTATATTGTCATTTAGAAGATTATTCAATTCTATTTGCCTGCTTTTTCTCGACCTCATCGACCACATCTTTGATCTCTTTACAGGATTCGATAAAATCCAGGATACGGTCTTTTCCGAAATGCTCAACGATGGCGCTGGTATAGTAGATGATCTCTTTCTGTTTTTCAAAAAAGACATTTCTTCCCTGTTCCGTTATAGAAACGAGCACACGTCTTTTATCGGCCGGATCCGCCTCTTTGGTGATCAGTCCCTTATCTTCCATCTTCTTTAAAAGAACCGCGACACGTGCCGTACTTACATTCGTATACTCGGAGATCTCGCCGGCAGATACGACGTGATCTGAATGCAGAAGGAACCCCAGGACATTCCCGATGCCCATGGTCTGTATATCGATCTTCTGCAGGAATTCCAGCGGCTTTATGCTGTTAAAATCTTGAAGTAATTCGAGAACTTCCTGATCTGAAACCATACTCTCCTCCCAAATTGCTAACTGGGTTAGATTATAGTTTTTGAAAGCAGAAAATTCAATGCACAATTACACAGAATAATTGAAATGTTTCGTGAATTATTTGTTACTTCTTGTCAGAAGATCCGTTGGAATTGCCCTCGTTTTTATTCTTCAGATGATCCATCCATTTACGGATCTGGACCTCGTAGCCGAGGTTTCCGGGCTCATAGTATTTCGTTCCGACCATCTCATCAGGAAGGAACTGCATGTCGACGTAATGCTCCGGAAAATCATGAGCATACTTATACCCGACAGAATATCCGAGATCTTCCATGCCCTTGGCGGGGGCATTGCGAAGATGCATCGGGACTTCTCCGGTCCTTTTATTCGCGACATCAGAAAGCGCCTTATCGATCGCCAGATAGGAACTGTTGGACTTGGGACTGGTCGCTACTGTAACAGCAGCCTCCGCTAAGAGGATCCGTGCTTCCGGCATACCGACGGCCATTACACCCTGATATGCCGCCATCGCTACAAGGATCGCATTCGGATTGGCCATGCCGACGTCTTCAGAAGAACAGATCAGGATACGTCTTGCCAGGAATTCAATATCTTCCCCGCTGTGAAGTGCACGGGCCAGATAGAAGATGGCCGCATCCGGATCGCTTCCTCGCATGGACTTGATCATGGCGGAGATATTGTCATAATGGCTCTCCCCGTCCGTATCAAAGGCAAGTGATCTTTTCTGCATACAGTCCTGCATGATCTCTTCGTTGATAGTGATGGTCCCCTTCTCATCCGGAGGCGTGGTAATATACGCAAGTTCCAGGGAACGAAGCGCAATACGCGCATCACCGTTGCAAAGATCCGCAATATAAGCAAGAGTTCTATCAGAGATCTCGATCGGTTCGTTTCCTAAGCCTCTCTCTTTATCTTTTAAGGCCTGCCGGAGGATAGCAATGATGTTCTCCTCGGTCAGCGGCTTTAACGCGAGTACGGTGGATCTGGAGATCAATGCTTTATTAACTTCAAAGAACGGGTTTTCGGTAGTCGCACCGATCAGGATCACAGTTCCGTCCTCAACATGAGGAAGCAGCGCGTCCTGCTGCATTTTATTAAAGCGATGGATCTCATCGACGAAAAGGACCACTCTGCCGTTAGGTGTCAGGATCGGGTTCTTCGCATCTTCTACGATCCTTTTGATATCTGAAACGCCCGCCGTCACGGCATTTATGCGTTCAAACTTGGCAGACGTGGTATGAGCGATCAAACGGGCCAGCGCCGTTTTACCGGTTCCCGGAGGGCCAAAAAGGATGATTGAAGACAGGCGGTCTGCCTCGATCATCCTTCGTAACATCTTTCCCTCACCGAGGATATGCTCCTGGCCGATATATTCGGACAAAGAACGAGGCGCCATGCGGAATGCCAAAGGTTCTCTCTTTTTGTATTCCTCATTGACGCCCATATTTATCGTTCCTCAATTTCTTTCGAAATAGCGGTGATCCGCAAAATCGAAAGTATTAGTATTTCATATCCGGATAGAGCGGATACTTGGATGTAAGACCTGCAACAGCAGCCTTGATGTCTTCCTTAGACTCCTCAAAGGAGAAGATCGCCTTGGCAATGCAGTCTGCGATCACATCCATATCATCTTCCTTCATGCCACGAGCAGAAACAGCAGCTGTACCTACACGAACACCGGAAGTTACGAACGGCTTTTCCGGATCGAAAGGAATGGTATTCTTGTTCGCTGTGATGTTTACATCGTCAAGACGGAGCTGGAGTTCCTTACCTGTAACGCCTGTGCCGCGAAGGTCGATGAGCATCAGGTGATTCTCTGTACCGCCGGAAACGAGGTTTACGCCTCTCTTCATCAGGCCGTCAGCCAGAGCTGCTGCATTCTTAACTATCTGACCCTGATAAGCGCGGAACTCATCGGAAAGAGCTTCCTTAAATGCAACTGCCTTAGCAGCGATGATGTGCATCAGAGGACCGCCCTGCTGGCCCGGGAACACGGCAGAATCGATCTTCTTGGCATATTCTTCTTTGCACATGATGATACCGCCACGCGGTCCGCGGAGGGTCTTATGTGTGGTCGTTGTTACGAAGTCAGCATACGGAACCGGGTTCGGGTGAAGACCTGCAGCAACAAGGCCTGCGATGTGAGCCATATCTACGAAGAGATAAGCGCCTACAGCATCAGCGATCTCACGGAACTTCTTAAAGTCGATGATTCTCGGATAAGCGGAAGCACCGGCAACGATGACCTTCGGCTTTACTTCCTTGGCAAGCTCCATAAGCTTGTCGTAATTGATGGTCTGTGTCTCAGGATCTACCTGATAGAACTCAGACTGATATGTGCGGCCGGAAACATTGAGTTTCATGCCGTGTGTGAGGTGTCCGCCATGAGAAAGGTCCATACCGAGGATCTTATCGCCCGGCTCGAGGATCGCGAAGTAAACCGCTGTGTTTGCCTGAGCACCGGAGTGCGGCTGAACGTTTACATGCTCGGCGCCGAAGAGCTTCTTAGCTCTTTCGATAGCGAGGGACTCAACGATATCTACATATTCGCATCCGCCATAGTATCTCTTTCCCGGATATCCTTCAGCATACTTGTTCGTTAACGGGGAACCTGCTGCCTCAAGAACAGCTTCCGTTACGAAGTTCTCAGAAGCGATCAGTTCGATCTTATTGCGCTGACGCTCCACTTCCTGTGTAATCGCCTGAAATACCTCAGGATCTTCCGCTTTAATATGTTCAAACATGGGATACCTCCAACATCGTGATACAAAATTACCCTAATATGATAATCAAAATATCACTCTGCGTAAAGAGTAATTAGGAGTGCAACTGCACAAAAATGCATTCGTTTGCATGCAAATGGAAAAGATTTCGAAGTGCCTCCGCAGGCCGATGGCCGAGGACCAGCACGAGAAACTTTTCCTTTTTGATGTAACGAAGCTATTTTTTCTCAATTACGCCCATTATCCTGTTTCCGCAGACCTGACAGGTATAATTCTCATCGACGGGATCTACGATCGGTGATGCGCAGGATGGGCAGGTGTCTTTGACGATCTTTTTAGCCAAAGCGACTTTCATCTGATCATCATGGGCTTCAAGTGTACAGTTTGCGAGGTACCCGTTTCGGAGGGCTCCTCTTACCCTTCTCATCTTCTTATTCCCTTTTGCCTTGATGGAAGGGATCTCTTCTGTCGGGATAAAGGGCTTTTCGCTTTTAGAAAAGAAAGATGCGCATGAATCGGCCTCATAGATGAAGAAGATCTTAAGAATCCTTCGAATGCCGAGGATCAGAAGGATAAACAGAAGAATACCCGAAAAGATGATCAAGTTCATCAGCTGCTTCTTGATCAGTTCGAAAGAGTAAAGATGATTCGAAGGATCGAGAATCGTCTTCGTAAGATACGATTTACTGTTGTACTTGGAAATATCATCGCCGATCATGAATGCAAGAAGAAGGCAGACCGCCGCACATATAATGACAAACGTGATGAACAGATTCTTCTTTGTGTCGAGGCTCTTGCTCTTATAGAAATCCGGCTTGTTATAGCCTTTCCTGACTTCGTTGGAAATACTGTAAAAACGGTCTCCCGACAGTATCTTCGCGAAAAGATCCGAGCTTCCGCAGTAACTGCATATTCCGGTAAAGTAGATCCTCTTATCGATCGGAGCACCGCAGTTTTTGCATTCACAGAGGGTCCTTTTACTGTAAAGCTCGATCAGAGTCTTCCCTTCGATGTTAACGAAGGTATATTTCTTCATGTAGATATATCGGAAGAAAGAAAGCTCCAGATAAATGATAAATCTCGGCTTGCCCGTAACTTTGGAAAGCTCTTTGCAACTGATCCTTCCGTCAAGGGAACCTTCAAAATAACTGGAATAAAAACGAGCATCGCCGATGAGTTTTCTCGAAATCATCGCAATCAGAAGCATCATTACCGCATTGACCACCCATTGGATCGAACCCGGCATGGCTTTTGCGTGAATGGCGGTGTCGATGTCATCGCTGTAATAGACGAAAAGACTGATGATGTTATATGATCCGGCAAACAGGAAGAACACACCGGCAATGACCAGTAATACGTTCTTGACCTTCAGGAATTTTAATACTTTATCCCGCAAATACATAGAGGACCTCCTGATTCCCTTCTCCCCGCTTCAAAACGGACCTGTTATGGTTGAAATTATGTTCTCGGCGTACGCTCGATCTTATAGGTCTCGATCCCTTCCACACCCTGCTTGACCAGAGCATCGATATCGAGATTGGCCTCAGCCTCGACGATATGCTTTTTCTGCGGATGCGTCTTCGGGTGCTTAGCCACGAATACCGTGCAGCAGTCTTCGTAAGGCAGGATCGATGTCTCAAATGCGCCGATCCTTCGGGAAATATTGCATGTTTCTTCCTTATCCAGGCCAATAAGCGGACGGAACACCGGAAGATCCGAGACTGCTTCGTTGGTGATCTGGATCGCTTCGATCGTCTGGCTGGCAACCTGTCCCAAGGATTCGCCCGTGATCAGACACTGGCAGCCCTGCTTATGCGCAAGTTCCTCAGCGATCTTAAACATAACGCGGCGCATCGTGATCGTCAGCATATCCTGCGGGCTGTTCTTATAAAGGTTCAGCTGGATCTCCGTGAAATTACATACATGGAGTTTGATCGTACCGGAATACTGGGAAACGATACGTGCCAGGTCCTTGACCTTCTCAAGAGCACGCTCGCTGGTATAAGGATACGAATGGAAATAGATCGCTTCGAGCTGCATACCACGGGAAGCCATCATGTAACCGGCTACCGGGCTGTCGATACCGCCTGAAAGAAGAAGCATTCCTCTCCCTGCCGTTCCGACCGGAAGACCTCTGTGTCCTTCCAGTTTTTCACTATATACGAAAAGATCCTCTCTTACTTCCACATAGATGATGAAGTCCGGTTCGTGCACGTCAACAGACAGTTCCGGATGGGCGATCAGGACCGCTTCACCGACCTCGACGCAGATCTCCGGAGATGCGAGAGGAAAACGCTTGTTTCCGCGCTTACTCTCGACCTTAAAGGTCTTATAGTCATGTTCGGAAAGAATCTCGTCCGTGAGCATATTTGCATGATCTTTGATCGTTTGAAGATCACCCTGGAATTTCCACACAAGGGATGCGGAAACGAGTCCGAACACCTGTGTTACCGCGTGTAGCACGAGATCCGCGGTCTCTTTATCTTCTAAGACATCCGGATTTACATCCTTCGGCTCGATCCAGATACGGGACTGACTCTGTACGACGGAAAAAGCGCCGTACTCCTTAAGTCTCCAGCGCAGATTATCGATCAGCTGTCTTTCGAACTTGCCGCGGTTTAAACCCTTCAGTGTGATTTCACCCATTCTCGCAAGGATAATGGTGCGGTATGATTTGCTCATGAATGATACTCCTTATCAGACCTTATATTTTTCGTAGATCTCTTTGATCGCGCAGATCGTCTCATCCAGTTCTTCTTTAGTAGTAAATCTTGAAAAACTGAAGCGGACGGCATTAGCGGCGATCTCTCTTCTTATGCCCATCTCAGAAAGAACATAGCTGATCTTCTTGCTTTTTGACGAGCATGCCGAAACGGTCGAAACGTAGATCTCTTTTTCCTCTAAACAGTGTAACATGGTTTCCGACTGAAAAGACGGAAAAGATACATTCAGCACATAAGGAAGCGCATCGGAGGGAGAAAGGATCTGAGCTCCGAGTTCTCGTAAGCCCTCGGCAAACCGGTCCCGAAGAGCCGTCATATTCGAAAGGTTCTCTTCGATATTCTCCGTTGCTTTTTCCAGCGCTAAAGCAAAAGCACTCGCCAGATAGGCGCTCTGCGTTCCGGATCGCATTCCCTTCTGCTGTCCTCCACCGAGGATCAGGGGCGATACACGAACGCCGGTCTTAATGTAAAGAAGTCCGAAACCCTTGAGTGCATGGATCTTGTGTCCGGAAAAAGAAGCCATATCGATGCCCATACGGGAAAGAGAAATCGGAAGTTTTCCCAGAGACTGCACACAGTCCAGATGGATCTTCGTGTTTCGGTTCTTTTTATTTCTGATCTCGATGATCTCCTTAAGAGGAAGGATCGAGCCAGTTTCATTATTCACATGGGTAAAGGTAAGAAGCGCGGTGTTCTCATCGATCGCATCCGAAAGCGCCGCAAGATCGGGTTTCCCGTCTGAAAGAACAGGAATATAGCAGACCTCATACCCTTCCTTTTCGAGTTTGGAAAGAGATTCGAGAGATGCCTTATGCTCCGTCTTTGTCGAAATGACCTTCTTTCCGGCCCTCGGATTACTGTGCATATACCCGAGGATCGAAGTATTGACCGACTCGGAGCCGCAGGACGTAAAGAAGAGCTCGTCCTTTTTGCAGGAAAGCAGCTTGCTGATCTTATCGAGACTGTCGTTTAAGTCCTTTTCCGCAAGCACACCAAGACGGTGGAGAGATCCAGGGTTACCGAAAGACTCTTCACCGCTTAAGCTTTCATATACCAAACGAGCCACTTCGGGAAGTGGCTTCGTGGTTGCACTATTGTCTAAATAAATGCTCATATTCGTTCCTTAACAAACCTCAAAAAGAAGATCGGATCAGACGTTGAGTTCCGGCTCTTCCATATCCAGCTCGGAAGCATACATCTTGAGGATCGGCTCCACATCGTTCTTTAAGAAAGAAGTGACCTGCTCCGGGCAGCGACCGATATAAAGCTTCGGATCAAGAAGTGTATCGAGGGAATCCTTATCCAGGCCGAAAGCCGGGTCGTCTGCGATACGGGAAAGAAGATCGTTCGGAAGACCTTCTTCCTTTACTACCTTACCTGCTGCCATGGAGTGCACGCGGATCTTCTCGTGAAGTTCCTGACGGTCACCGCCGCGCTTTACCGCCTCCATCATGATGTTCTCGGTTGCCATGAAAGGCAGCTCGTTCATGATGTGGTTATGGATCATCTTCGGGTAAACAACGAGTCCGGAGGCAACGTTGAGATAGATGCTCAGGATCGCGTCAACTGCGAGGAAAGCTTCCGGTACGGAGATACGCTTGTTCGCCGAGTCATCGAGCGTTCTTTCGAACCACTGCTCGGAAGCCGTCATAGCCGGATTCAGGGCATTTGCGATAACATAACGGGACAGAGAGCAGATACGCTCGGATCTCATCGGGTTTCTCTTATACGCCATAGCGGAAGAACCGATCTGGGTCTTTTCGAAAGGCTCCTCGATCTCCTTCAGGTGCTGGAGGAGACGGATGTCGTTACTGAACTTATGCGCGGATGTCGCAATACCGGAAAGAGTATTGAGAACTTTCGCATCGAGTTTTCTGGTATATGTCTGACCGGAAACGGAGATGGAAGATTCAAAGCCCATCTTCTCGGCGATCATCTTGTCGAGTTTTTCAACCTTCTCGTGATCCCCCTGGAAAAGATCCAGGAAGCTTGCCTGTGTACCAGTTGTGCCCTTGCAGCCCAGAGGTTTCAGGCAGAAAAGTGTGTAGTCGAGCTCATCGAGGTCGATCAGAAGATCCTGCAGCCACAGAGTCGCACGCTTACCGACAGTAACGAGCTGTGCAGGCTGAAAGTGAGTAAAACCAAGTGTCGGCATCGCCTTATACTCATCTGCGAACTTCGCAAGTTTCTCGATAACTGCAAGAAGTCTCTTTCTTGTCAGGATCAAAGCCTCACGCATAAGAAGTATATCCGTGTTATCGCCAACATAGCAGGAAGTCGCGCCTAAGTGGATGATTCCTTTCGCCTTCGGGCACTGCTCACCGTATGCATGGACGTGAGCCATAACATCGTGACGGACGAGCTTTTCTTCTCTTGCCGCCACATCGTAGTTGATATCTTCCTTGCTGGCCTCGAGCTCAGCGATCTGCTCATCAGTAATGTTCAGGCCGAGTTCTTTTTCACAAGAAGCCAGATAGATCCAGAGCTGTCTCCAGGTCTTGAACTTATGATCCGGCGAGAAGATCGCCTTCATTTCCTTACTGGAATAACGGGAATTCAGCGGACTTTCGTAGATATCCTTCATGTCTTACTCCTCCAAAAGTTTTCTTACAGCTGCTAGTTTAGCACAAACAGAGAAAACTGTAACGGCTGTTTCGATATCTTCTACATTCGGGAAACTCGGCGCGATACGAAGATTGCTGTCGTTCGGATCTTTTTTATATGGATAAGTAGCACCTGCAGGTGTGAAGGCAACGCCGCACTCCTTGGCAAGACGAACGGTCTCTTTCGCTGTACCATTTAAAAGATACACAGAGATGAAATATCCGCCAAGAGGGCTGTTCCAGCGGGCAATGCCGGAACCCTCTAACTCATCGTTTAAGATCTTCAGTACCATTTCGAACTTCGGACGCAGAAGTTTTGCCTGCTTCTTCATGACTTTCTTGACAGAGTCAAGATCCGGGACATACTTTGCATGCATGAGCTGTACGATCTTGTTCGGACCGATGGACTGCACGCCGAGGTACTTTCTGGCGCGAGTGGTGTTCTCTTCATTTGCCGCCATGCAGGCAATACCGGACCCGGCAAAAGTGATCTTACTTGTAGAAGCAAATTCATATACACGGTTCGGGTTTCCGGCCTCACGGCAGAGAGAAAGGATCTCCGGAAGAGTGCCCTGCTTTGCCGGATCATCGTAAAGGTGATGTACGACATATGCGTTATCCCAGAGGATACGGAAGTCCGGAGCGGCCGTCTTCATGGAAGCCAGTCTCTTACATACTTCTTCAGAATAGATATATCCGTCCGGATTGCTGTAAAGCGGCATCGCCCACATACCGAGGATCGACGGATCTTCAGCAACGAGTTTTTCGACCATATCCATATCCGGACCGTCTTCATTAAGCGGAACCGCGATCAGCTCAAAGCCGAGAGTCTCAGTCACGAGGAAATGTCTGTCATATCCCGGCACCGGGCAGATCCACTTACGGTTCGGAATCTGTGCCCATGGCTTTTCAGACTCGATCTCACCGAAGATCAATGAGCGGGAAAGTGTATCATACATCAGCTGCAGGCTCGAGTTGTTGCCGACAGTGATCAGAGAAGCATCGACATCAAGGATCTCGGAAAAGAGCTTTCTGGATTCAGTCAGACCGTACGGAACACCGTAGTTACGGCAATCCGCACCATCTTCAGCTTTCAGATTATCAAGATCAAGAAGGCCAGGCATCTCATTTGCAATGCTCAGCTGATCCGGACTCGGCTTACCTCTCGTCATATCCAGAGCCAGATTACGGGATTTGAGTTCGTTATAGCGCATCTCCAAGATCTTGAGAGTGTCCTGTAACTCCGCTTTGCTCAATTCAAGATAAGTCTTCATGACATCGGCCTCCTTGCCTAACTACACATTTTTTTGCTGTAAAAGCGTTTCAAAAAGAATTTTGTTTTATCTGGTCTTGCATTTTTAGAAAACAATGCAGGGTTTTAGCCGTACATATTATGGTATAACTGAAAGATTTTGACAAGCGACTTGCAAGAAAAAGGGGCAAAATCGATGAAATGCCCAAAAGAACCCTGGAAAGTAGGTATTTGCATGTCAAATTAACAAGTTTCATACGTGAAAACTACTCTATAAAACGGTTCAAAAGGTAATTTCTCGTGCTGGTCCTCGGGCGTGCGCCCTGCGGAGGCACGTCGAAATTACTTTTGATTCCGTTTTATCCTGTATTTCGTATGAAATTGTTGATCTGCTATGGTTTACAGATTTTACAGGGAACATATCCCCAACCAATCAATTCTTCTCTTGTTCCTGTGTAGTACCACTTGTTCTTCTCTTTCATCTTTGAAACGGCACTACAGCCCGGATAATGGAATTTTCCGGTATTGGTATTAACGATGTAATCACATGTATTGGCGCTATCCGGTACTGTTTCAATAGTTCCCGGCGCAATAAAGACATCGTCCGATACGTCCTTTTCGACATAGATCTGACATTCTTCGTTTTCAATTACAAAGACGATATCCCCATAAATATCCGTACGAAGAAGATCGACCGACTGATCCTTTAGTTTGTCCAGAATGCTCTGTTTAGGGAAGCCATAAGCATTATCACGTCCACAGGAGATGATGGCATATTCCGCATCCACTTTCTTCAGAAATCTATCGGATGTTGAGTACTCACTTCCGTGATGTGCGACCTTTAATACGGTGCTAGAAAGATCATACGAAGAATTCAAAAGAGAATTCTCTTCATCAAATTCCGCATCTCCTGTAAACAGGAAGGAATACTGTCCATAGACAATACGTATAACAATAGAGTTATTGTTCGTGTCTTCAAGTTTTACTCTTGGCCCTATAATCTGCACTTTTGCGCTGCCCAGTTCAAGCTCGGTCCCAGCTTCAGGAATCTCAAGGACCACTCTCTGTTTATTAAGATACTTCTGAAAACTGGAAAACGGTCGGCTATCATATTCATCCACAGAACAAAATGCCCGCTCAACAGTTGCGTAATTCAGTGCACCTGACAGTCCACCGATATGGTCATCATCAGGATGTGTACCAACAATGTACTTAAGTTGAGATATTTCGCATTTTTGCAAATACGAATAGATAAGATCTGATTTATCCGAAGGTCCGCCATCGATCAGCATTGCCTCCCCATCACAAATGATAAGCGAGGCATCACCTTGTCCTACGTCGATAAAATGAACTTCAAACTGCTGGATCACCTCTTCGGCTACTTCATGGCTCTCTACTAACGGCTCAGAAGTTTCGGAAGAAGATGTCTCCCGGGCAGTTTCAGAAAGAGTATCTTCAGTGATAAGATTTGTAGGTTCGGTTGTTTCTTCAGTTTCAGCGCTTTCGGTTATCTCTGTGTTTTCGGAAGATTCAGATGAAGCAGTCGTTTCAGAAGATTCAGAGGATTCCTCGGATTGCGAAGTTTCAGATGGTTCCACAAATCCATCTGTTTTATTTGTAGGCAGTGCACTATTCACTGCGTCCGAGGAAAACGTAGATTCGGATTTCACAGGAATTTCGGATGCGTTTGTATATTCTTCTACAGATGTTTCGCAAACAGAAGAACTATTCTCACTTACCGATGTTTCCAAAGAAGGACAGCCGGAAGCCATGAGAAGCGAAAGCGTAAGTACAAACGCCAGGAAGGTTTTTAGTCTTTTCATCAATCCCATTTTCATATCATTACATACCTAAACAAAATACCTCTGACAACATGTTAACAATGGTTTGTGAAGAGACTATGACGAAACAGTCAATAAAACGGGGTGAACTGCACGTTAATGGGGTTTCCTGAAGCGTCATGGATCACGCCGGCGACGAAGTAGGATACTTGATCGAGGGAATAGCCGTTTTCTTGGCAAAAGTATACTGTAGTCTTTAGGATCTTGTTCTGCTTCTGCCTCGTCACTGCTTCTTCCGGGGTGCCGTAGTTCATGTGGGCATTTCGGGATTTGACTTCGATGACCAGGATCTTGCCCTTATACTCGCAGATGATATCGATCTCTCCGACGTAATGGACCGCATAGTTTCTCGAAAGTATCTTCGAGCCTCTTTCTTCGAGATACTTTGCGACGTACTCTTCCGATCTCTTTCCTACCTCATGGATCTTCGACATACGATAAGATCAGTGCATCTTCTTTAAGAAAGAAAGACGGTGGATCGGGGAAATTCCGAGCTCATGGATCGCGGCGTAATGCGCTGCAGTCCCGTAACCTTTGTGCTGGGCGAATCCGTATCCGGGGTATTCCTTATCGTATTCTTCCATGATACGGTCTCGGGAGACTTTGGCCAGGATCGATGCGGCAGCGATCGAATTCGACTTCGCATCACCTTTAATAATCGGTTTTACTTCAATACCCGTTCCGTTCAAATTGACCGCGTCGATCAGGAGAATGTCCGGCTTTATGGTAAGCCCGGCTACGCAGGCGCGCATAGCATTTTTCGTGGCTTCCAGGATATTGACCTCATCGATCTCCTTCGGCTCCACTCGGATCACGCAGAAGCACTTGGCTTTTTCGAGGATCTCATCGTAAAGGGCGTCTCTTCTTTTCGGAGAAAGCTTCTTCGAGTCATCCAGCCCATAGATCGGCTTTTCCGGATCCAGGATACAGGCAGCGGCAACAACGGGCCCAGCAAGAGGGCCTCTTCCCGCCTCGTCGATCCCGCAACAGAGGGGCTTTCCTTCTGCCGCACATTCCTTTTCGAACTGCGACATCACTTCATATTTCTCGATCAGTTTTTCTTCTCTAGTCATAAGATCACTCCTTCGGCTGGTCCGGTGTCTCAAGAGAGATCCGACCTATACGGATGCTTCGAAAATCATCGAGGAACAATTTGGCGAAACGCTCATCATTGATACGGCCGCCTGAGAGGATACAGCCCATCTTTCTGGCCGCTTCCTCAAAACGCTCATAATCATCTTCTATATACTCTTCAGAGCCTTCGGGAGCGAGACGGTATCTCGAATAGAGTTCCTCAGGATAGAGCTTTTCGATCAGTTTCATGCCGGAAAAGGCCACTTCCACGACATCGACGACTTCAGTCTTTACTGCGCCGGTCAGCGTGAGCACGAGTTGATTTCTAGGTGTGCCAAGTCTCGGCCAGAGAACGCCCGGCATATCCATAAGTTCGAGTTGTCCGTCGGTCCTCGCCCATTTAAAATCACGGGTCACGCCGGGCATATCACCGGTCACGGCGATCTTGCGGTTACAAAGCGAGTTGATGAGCGTGGATTTACCAGAATTCGGAACACCGACGACCATCGCACGTACAGGACGACCGATACGGCCTTTCGCTTCAGCCTTCTGAAGAATATCTTTGCAAAGTTCAATAGACAAAGACTTCAGCTTATCCAGTCCTTTTTTATGGGAAGCATCGATCGCCACGGCACGGATGCCGTTATTCTTGTAGTAATCGAGCCAGGCGGACGTCACTTTCTCATCTGCAAGATCCGCTTTATTCAAAACGACGATACGCGGCTTCCCGGAAACCAGGCTATCCAGTTCCGGATTCCTGCTGGAGATCGGGATACGGGCATCGACCGTCTCATACACGATGTCAACAAACTTCAGTTTATCGGAAACCTCGTTGAGCGCTTTTCGCATATGACCGGGAAACCAGTTGATGTTAGATCTGTTGTCGCTCATATCTCTCTCCTTCAGATAATCAGAATCAATCCCTGTTATTGTACCATACATCAATTCAGATGACGGTTCTGTCACGTGACGTATCCTTCATTTACCGAAGATAAAAGAAGTTTAAGATGGATACAACAGCGAAAGGAGTTATCAATGAGAAAGCAAGTTCTTACTTTTGTTCTGGCATCTGTGGTACTTTTCGCGGCATGTCAGAACACGGTATATAGACCTAAAGAGACAGAAACCACTGTAGAAACAGTAGTCGCAAGTGATATTGAAACAGAAGATTCCGAAGACGAAAAGGAGAAAGACATCGATGAGAGCCAAACGGATCCCGCTTCCGATTCAAAGCCTGCGCTTTTAAGAAACGAGACAAAAAGAAAGAAAAACCAGTACGAAGTAAGTATTAAGCTCGACGACGAAAAACACACTTTAGATGTGGACCAGAAGCTCCACTATGTAAATAACAACGGGAAGACCATAGACGAGATCTATTTCAACCTGATCCCGGAAGCCTTTAAGTCCAAGGGCGGCGGACTTGATATGAAGTCCGTCTCTTCCGATGGAAAAGATCTAACCATCAAACAGGTGAAGGAAACCGTTTATTCCCTTTCCCTTGAAAAAGAACTCGCGCCCGGCGAAAGCTGCGACATCCATATGAACTACACGGTAAATATTCCTGAAAACACTGACCGTTTCGGATATTTCGGGAACAACTACAATCTCGGGAACGTGCTGGCCACACCGGCTCTTTTCGAAAACGGGCAATGGCTGGTCCAGCCGTATATCGATCTGGGAGATGCCTTCTATACAGAGATCTCGGATTACCGAGTCAAGATCGATGTTCCGAAAGGCTATACGATCGCCGCGACCGGAACGCTGAAAGATGACACTTATGTTGCAGACGATGTCCGTGATTTCGCATTCACCGCCTCTTCTGAAACGATGATGCTCTGTGAAGAACATGGAGATACCGCGCTTATCGTTCATTATCCGAAGAACTGCCCGAACACGGGAAAACACGTGATGGAAGTCGCGAAAAGATCGATGGATCTGTTTAATCAGATCCTGGGCGGATATCCGTACGAGACGCTGCATCTTGTCTGCACTTCCATGCCTGGAAGTATTGGCGGTATGGAATATCCCGGTCTTGTGATGCTGACGGTCAACTCGGATATTGAGGATGTTCTCGATCTTTACTACGACCGTATCTCGGTCGATCAGTATAATAAAAAAATGAACGGCACATCCATGCAGAGCCCGTCCGACTCTGTTCCGGAAATTGACGGAACTGTCGAGACTTTGAGTGATTCAGAGATAAAGAACATGCTCATCTACGACGTGGATTCGCTCACGAAATCGACCGCACACGAGATCGCTCACCAGTGGTTCTACGGCATCGTCGGGAACGACGAAGTGCGCTACCCGTGGATCGATGAGGGCATGTGCCGCTTTATGGAAGGCCTGTACTGCGAATACTATAACGAGGCGCTTGCCAGCTTCTCTCTTTTCGAGAGATTCAAAAGCGAAGATGAGAGCATCTATCAGGAATTCAAAGGAGAAGTCGAAGAATCCTACCCTATCGATCTCAATGACACTCTCTACGATTATAAAAAGAAGACCGAAGATTACGGCATGATCTACTATAAGGGCGCCGCCATGATATATCACATGTATTCCCATATGGGATCGGAATCCTTCTTCGAAGCCATTTCCGACTACATAAAGACCTTCGCCTATACGGAAGTCACCCCGGACGATTTCGTCGATTTCTGGACGAAGAAAGGCGATTTCAAAGAGATGTTCGATGTGTACATGAAGGACTTTTAATCTTTAAACAGCCAGCAATTTTCTATCTACCCTCCAATATATTTTTCAAGTAGGAAGATGCCCTTTCGGGGGCATTTTTCTTTGCATGAAAAAAGGGTGTCTTCCGAATTGGAAAACACCCTTCGAGCTCTAGCAATTTTGAAATTACTTCTTAGAAGAAAGCTTCTCAGTAATTCTGGCTGCCTTACCAACGCGACCACGCAGATAATAAAGCTTAGCTCTTCTTACACGGCCCTTACGGACGATCTCAATCTTATCAATGTTAGGAGAATGAACGGGTAAAACACGCTCAACACCTACGCCATAGGAGAGACGGCGAATTGTCATGGTCTCAGAAAGACCGCCGCCCTTACGTGCAATCACATAGCCTTCAAATACCTGGATACGCTCACGGGAACCTTCCTTGATCTTCAGGTGTGCTTTTACAAGATCACCAACCTCGACTTCCGGATAGCTATTACGCAGATTATCCTGCTCGACTGCTTTTACTAAATCCATATCAGTTTCCTCCTCTTCCGATAGATGTTCATGCGGGATCACGCAGCGGACCATCCCTTTTAGCCGTTAAATGATACCATAACGGATTTTTATATGCAAGCCTTTTCTTAAGAAAAGTGCTCGGATATCAGACTTTGGCGAGATCAGTCGCCGTTTTTTGCCGTAAAATAGGCATATCCGACCTCGTACGGATGGTCGAAAAGCCTGCTTTCACGATGTTTTCTAAGCGAAAAGATCACCATGAGATCTCCGGCTCCCCCGACGACGCCTAATACGCTGAAAGATACCAGGAACAGACTTTTGAAGATGATCCCTAAAATGATCGGGATGATCCCGAGAAAAAGCGTCGGTCCGATGCTTCCGAAGAAATATCTGCCGAAGGATAATGCCTCGCAGCAATGGCAATACGGTGTACATGTCTTCGGGTTAAAACCGAAATCGATACTGCCCCACTTTTTCTCACAGGTAAACTGCCAGAGAAATCCGTGGATGAATTCATGAACGAATATAGAAACAAGATAAGCTCCAAAGAAGATCAGCATCCCCTTTGTTCCCTCAAATCCGAAGATGAGAGCCGGATCGATTCTCCCGTTTACGAGATAATAGATCGGATATGCGATCAGCGATACGAGAATAAAAAGCACGATCCCGAAAAGGTTTGCGGTCTTGATACTGATCTTTTCAAGATTCGCCTCAAAACCCTTCTGGTCCATTTCATCGACCAGATCCTGATACTCCTGCTTTTTTCTTTCACGAATGCGATCGTTTTCGACTTCGATCCTCATATCCTTCTCCTTACGTGTCTTTCTTTTCACTATCGATCAGCAGGATCTGTTTCCAGTCCTCAGCGCTGATATTTAAATTCTTAAGCATATCCGGACGGCGCTTCCAAGTATCGTAAAGCCCGTGGATACGCTTCCATTCCTTGATCTTTGCATGATTTCCCGAAAGCATGACTTCCGGTACCTTTTTATCGTGCCAGACATTCGGTTTGGTATATTGCGGCGCTTCAAGATACCCCTGCATATGGGATTCTTCCTCGTAGGCTTCCGAATTCGGAAGGACGCCTTCGATCATGCGGGATACACAGTCGATCACGACACACGCCGCGACTTCCCCACCGGTCAGAACATAATCTCCGATCGAGATATCCTCATCGACGATCTCGTCCAGGACTCTCTGATCGATCCCCTCATAGTGACCGCATAAGATCACGAGGTGATCGTACTTAGAAAGTTCTTTTGCCTTCTCCTGTGTAAGGACCGAGCCTTTCGGGCTCATGAAAACACAATGGGGTTTTTCTTCTTTATCTGCATCATAAAGCGAGGTAAAGGCCTGATAGACCGGCTCACACTGCATGAGCATACCGGTACCGCCTCCGAAGAGTGTATCATCCACTTTCCCGTAGCGGTTGCCGGAAAAGTTACGGATATCTATGGTATCGATATTCAGGATACCTTTTTCTTCCGATCTTCCGATTATACTCTCCGAAAGGAAGTTCTTCACTTGATCTGGAAACAGGGTCAGTACCGAAAACTTCATGAGCAATCCTCACTCATAGATCTCATAAAGACCTTCAGGCAGGATGACCTTCATGACGCCGCCGGAAATGTCCACGTCTTTTACGATGGAATTCAGGTAGGGGATCAAAAGCTCATTCTTCCCTTTTCTCTTTACGATAATGATATCGCTGGCACCCGTGTTTATGATGTCTTTAATGGTTCCCAAGTCACCACGGAGATCGTCAACGACAGTAAGGCCGATAAGATCGGCGATAAAATATCTTCCTTTCGGGAGTTTTACCGCATCTTCTCTTGATACCGCAAGGAAAAGACCTGTAAGCTTTGAGGCTTCGTCGCGGTCATCGAGTCCGTCGAAACGGATCAGGGTGCGCGACTCATCAAAGCGGACACTTCTTACGGTCTTTTTTTCTTTCAGGTTTTCTCTTTCGTCTAAGAGCATGCAGTCCTTAAGCGAAGAAAAACGGCGCACATCGTCCGTGAGAGGGATGACTTTCACCTCTCCCCGAACACCATGTGCACCGCCGAGTTTTCCGATGATCAGATAGTCTTTCATCCGATGATATCAACGATCACGCGCTTTCCTTCACGAAGGTACTTGGCCTTCATGATGGAACGGATCGCCTGAGCTCTTCTGCCGCCCTTACCGATGACCTTACCCATATCGTCCGGGTTCACGGCAAGTTCCAGAACAACAGTGTTGCCTCTTTCAGACTTCTTTACGGATACATCCTCAGGATGGTTGACCAAAGACTTGGCCATTGTAGTTAATAATTCCATTTTTCTACAATTGCAGCATGTAGATAGAAGTAGGTGTGCTGCTTGCCTCCTTATTGTATTCGAAGTGAATTACTTCTCGATAGCACCAGACTTCTTAAGCAGAGCGCGAACTGTATCTGTCGGCTGTGCACCGTTAGCGATCCACTTCTTAGCGGCCTCGTTGTCGATCTTGATCTCAGCCGGATCAGTCAGCGGATTGTATGTGCCGATCTCCTCGATGAAGCGGCCATCACGCGGATAACGTCCGTCAGCTACCACTACACGATAAAAAGGAGCCTTCTTTGCACCCATTCTTCTCAGACGAATTTTTACTGCCATTTTTCTTTCCTCCTAGCAATATTCTTCTTTTTTTGTTTCTTATATATTCTCGCGTCTTTTCCCTAAGCAAAAGAACTGTCGATTCGGGATCTCGCGTGAACATCAGTTTAAAACGGGAACTTGCCTTTTCCGCCCATTCCCGGGAAATTTCCCATTCCGGGGAAACCGCCCATGCCCGGCATCTTGCCGAAGCCCTTCTTGCCGCCCTTGGTCATCTTAGAGAACTTCTTCATCATCTCCGAAGTCTGCTCGTACTGGCGGACCAGCTGATTGACCTGTTGGACCGTGGTACCGGAACCGGCAGCGATCCTCTTTCTTCTGCTCGCATTCAGGATATTCGGAACTCTTCTTTCCTTCTTCGTCATGGAGCGGATGATCGCCATATTCACATCGATGACCTTATCGTCGATATCAGCATCCTTGATCTTACCGGCTGCACCCGGGATCATGCCGAGAACATCCTTCATGGAACCCATCTTCTTCAGCTGTTCGAACTGGGAAAGAAGATCGTCCATCGTAAAGGTATTGCTGAGCATTCTCTCCACGGACTTGGCGGCTTCTTCCTCATCAATGTTCTGCTGAGCCTTCTCGATAAGAGAAAGGACATCGCCCATGCCGAGGATACGGTCGGCCATACGGTTCGGATAAAACTCTTCGATATTGTCGATCTTCTCACCTACGCAGATGTATTTGATCGGCTTTCCTGTCATCTTACGGATCGAAAGCGCAGCACCGCCTCTGGCATCACCATCGAGCTTAGTCATGATAAATCCATCAAGACCGATTCGGTCTTCAAAGCTCTGAGCTACAGCTACGGCTTCCTGACCGATCATGGCATCGACGACGAGGAGCTTCTCATGCGGCTTTACGAAGTCACCGATCTTGATGAGCTCATCCATAAGTTCTTCGTCAACGGTCATACGACCGGCGGTATCGACAAGGAGCGTATCACAGAGCAGGTATTTTGCACGATCGATACCCGCTTTGGCGATCACGATCGGATCTTTTTCTTCCGGCATAATAAACGACGGTACATCGACCTTCTGGGCCAGAACTTCGAGCTGTTTTGCCGCGGCCGGTCTGTGAACGTCAAGAGAAAGCAGTAATGGGCGCTTGCCGTTCTTCTTCAGGATATTCGCAAGCTTGGCGGCCGTCGTTGTTTTACCTGCACCCTGAAGACCATAGAGCATGATCACGGTAAATCCCGAAGGAGATACAGCGAGCTTACTGGTGGTCTGACCGAGGAGCTCGACAAGGGACTCATGTACGATCTTTACGATCTGCTGCCCCGGTGTCAGGCTCTTCATGACATCGGCGCCCTTGCACTTTTCGGACATATCCGCGACGAATTCTTTTACGACGGAATAATTAACATCCGCCTCGAGGAGCGCCATACGGATCTCCTTCATCATGGCTTTGATGTCGGCTTCCGTAACACGGGCACTGCCGCGGATCTTCGCGGTGATATTCTGAAGTTTTGATGATAAACTCTCAAACATTCTTCTTATAATTCCTCAACCAATGTGGAGAGAAGCTCTTTTGCCTTCTCTTCGTTATGTTCCTCCAATGCCGAAAAAGCACTGGCAATCGTTTTCTTCTGCTGTGTGAACCGCTCTACGAGTTTCAGTTTCTCTTCGTACTCAGAAAGAGAGGCTGTTCCTCGGTGGATCGCATCATGGGCGGCCTGCCTTGTAATACCGAGATCTTCGGCGATCTCAGCAAGCGACATATCCTCCTGAAAACGAAGCTCGAGGATCTCTCTGGTGCGGGAAGTCAGCAACTGCCCGTAAAAATCAAGCAACATGCAAACCTGTACGCTGTCCATAGAGGTACCCTCCTTCACACGATAATGAAGAATAACAGACTTCAGACCCGCTGTCAAGCACTTTTACTTGTCACAAGTTCAAGAAAATGATTTCTCGTGCTGGTCCTCGGGCGTGCGCCCTGCGGAGGCACTTCGAAATTCATTTTCTTTCACCCACATTTCGCAGGGAACTTCTTCCGAACAATATTTTCTGTATTGAATATGCGAAAAATGAAATGTCTCGAGAGACGAGTTTTGCGTAAGCAAACTGTTTGAGTCTCAAGAGACATATTCTTTTTCGCATATAAACAGAACAATATATGATTACGGAAGAAGTGACTTTACGAAGACTTCCGGGTCGAAGTCGACTAAGTCTTCTGCGCTCTCTCCTAAACCTGCCAGGAAGATCGGGGCTTTTGTAGAGTGGGCTACCGCAATGGCTACACCGCCCTTCGCACTTCCGTCGAGCTTCGTGATACCGATACCCGAGATCTTCACGGCTTTACTGAAAACTTCTGCCTGGATGACAGCGTTCTGGCCAGTCGTGGCATCGATGATCAGAAGTGCCTGTGTATTCGCAGACGGGGCTTCTCTGTCGATCACGCGGCAGATCTTGCTCAATTCGTCCATCAGGTTCTGCTTATTGTGAAGTCTACCGGCAGTGTCGATGATCAGGACATCCGCACGCTTGGCGATCGCCGAATGAACAGCGTCATAGCAGACAGCGGCAGGATCGGAACCTTCTTCGTGGGAGATGACGTGCGTATCAGTCATATCGCCCCAGGCTGTGAGCTGTTCGATCGCTGCGGCACGGAAAGTATCTGCAGCAGCCAGCATGACTTTCTTTCCTTCGTTCTTATAACGCAGGCAGAGTTTTCCGGCCGTCGTGGTTTTCCCTGTACCATTGACTCCGACCATGAGGATGATGTTCAGATTGTTATCTTCGATCTTAAGCGTCTTCTTTTCACCGAGGATATCGAGCATTTCTTTGGAAACGACGTTCATGACCGCTTCCTTACTGTCATCACCGGTCTCCTTAATGGAATCTCTTACGGCATCCATAATGGCAAGTGAGGCGCCGACGCCGCAGTCCGCCTGTACAAGAAGCGCTTCGAGATCATCGAGCATATCCTCGTCAAAACGGCCCATAGAAGCGGATATTTTGGTGATACCTTCCGCTACGAAGTTTCTGGTCTTTGCCAGGCCTCTTTTGAATACGTCAAATAAACCCATATGTTACTCCTCGTTTTATCTATACTTCTATTCTATCACGTCTCACTCAGGCGCATAGAGAGGATCTTCGAAATACCTCTTTCCTGCATCGTAACACCGTACATTCTGTCACAGGCCTCCATAGTACCCTTTCTGTGGGTGACCAGAATGAACTGGGACTTGACGCAGTAACGGCGTACAAAATCCGTAAAACGGTTTACGTTAGCGTCATCAAGTGCGGCCTCGACCTCATCGAGCACGCAGAACGGAGACGGACGAAGCTGCAATATCGCGAAAAGAAGTGCAATCGCCGTCAAACATCTTTCACCACCGGAAAGAAGCGACAGGCTCTGCAGTTTCTTTCCCGGAGGCTGTGCCTTGATGTCGATACCGCAGTTTAGGACATCCTCTTCGTTCTCGAGAAGGATCTCCGCCGTACCGCCATTGAAAAGATCTGCAAATACGGTCTTGAAGTTCTCGTTGATCTGCGTGAAGTGCGTCATGAACTGCTGTTTCATCTCATGGATGAGATCCTCAATGACCTTCATGAGATCTGCTTTTGCCTTCTCGATATCATCACGCTGACTGCACATGAATGTGTATCTCTCGTTGATCTTCTGGAACTCCTCGACAGCGTTGACATTGACCGCGCCGATCTCCTTGATCTGGGATCTCAGTTCGTTAATGCGCTTCTGCATCGCACCGAGATTTGGGATCTCGATCCGGTATTCGGCGGCATTATCGTATGTAAGCTCGTGGTTTTCCCACAGGCGGTTCTTACAGTCGTCGATCTCCAGCTCATATCTTTCGAGCTTGGATTCCATCTTCGTCTGCTCATTCTGAAGACGTGAAAGCTCCGTCGTGGCTGCAGTAACATTATCGATAAAGCCAGTAAGTCTTCCTTCGAGTTCTTCTTTTTCCTGAAGGATGCTGCGGATCTTCTGCTCGAACTTCTCGTCTTCCTGTTTCAAGCCGTCTTTGAACTTCGCCTGTTCTTCGAAATCCTTCTTAATGCGTTCCACATCGGCTTTTGCCTGTTCGCATTCCTGCTTGATCCTCTCGGAATCGTCTCTGTTCTTCTTCTTTTCGTTTTCGAACATGCCGATCTTCTCGGAAAGTGCGCCGATCGAGCCGTTTGCGCCCTCGATGCGGACACGAAGATCACTGATCTGCGCCCTCATCTTCTCCAGATCGATCTGATCCTGCTCCACAGAATCGGAAGAATTACTTACCTTTTCTTTCAATTCAGCAATCTCATCTTCTCTTTCCATGATGACAAGCTTGGCTTCCTCGAGATCTTTCGAAGAAGTAAGCTTGGCAGCAGAGATGGTCTCGAGTTCTTTTTCCACAGAAGTGATACGCTCGAGCGTCTTCTTATAATCTTCATCTGCCGTATTGAAAGCACTCTCTGCGCGGATACGGTCAAGGGATGCACTCTGGAGTTTTTCTTCAAGAGCCATATGCTCCCGTGCGACTTCCTTGATCTCCAGTTCGAAATCCTGCTTCTGTGCTTCCATCTTGCCGATCTCGCGATCGACAGCACCGCGCTTTTTCCTAAAATCATCAAGCTCTCTGGCACGACCCAGAAGATTCGTTGCCTTCTTGTTGATGCTACCGCCTGTAAGAGAACCGCCGGGGTTCACGACATCACCGGCGAGAGATACGACACGGTAGTTATATCTGGCGGCTTTTGCCATGGCAATACCGTTTTCCAGTTCATCTACGACTACAATGCGGCCGAGGAGGTTCTCGATAATATCACGGAGCTCCGGCTTTGTCTCGACAAGCTCGGAAGCAAGGCCGATATAACCGCGGGATCTTTTCGCATCGCGGAGGAAGTTTTCTTCCAGAAGCCTCGGGCGGATCGAATCGATCGGCAGGAATGTAACACGGCCGAGGTGATTCTCTTTTAAGTGGTCAATAAGAAGTGATGCATCCTTATCGTTTTGCGTGACGACGTTATGTACGGCATTTCCGAGAGCGATCTCAATGGCGGTCTCATACTTCTGCTCGACCTTGACAAGTTCACCGAGGATGCCGATGACCTTACTCGAAAGAGACGGGATCTTGTCGGTACTGGAAAGAAGCCGTCTTACGGACTCCTGATAGCCTTCCCTGCTCTTTTCAAGGTTCTCCAGAGTCTTGATACTAAAATCGATATTTGAAAGAAGTCTCTGCTTTCCTTCAAGATCTGCGGACAGATCGCTTTCCTTTTTTCTCATGGACGCAAGTTCAAGCTGCTTGTCCGATACCTGGGAAGCGAGCTCAGCGGCATCCTTTAAGACCTTCTTCAGGTCGGCATCCGCGGAATTTCTTCTTTCCAGCGCTTCGTCTCTTTCGGAGATCATGAGCATACGGTCCTCGGAAAGCGACTTGATCCGCGCGTCCTTGACCATCATGTCACCGGAAAGATTGCTGACCATCTCGCGGACCTCAAAGACCTCATCGGTCAATATCTCGATCTTTCTACGAAGTTCGGACTGCTTGGCCTGGTTTCCGGCCATCTTCTCCATCAAAGCCTTGTGCGAAGCTTCCACGGCCGAGAGTTCATTTTCCAGATTCGTCTTATCTGTCTGAAGGGACGTCATCTGTTCTTTGGAAACCGCGATTTCCTGTTCGAGACGCTCGATTTCGGATGCACGCTCTTCGTCCGAGCCCTCTGCCGCCTTGATACGCAGCAAAAGCTGGTCGTGGCGCTCTTTTAAAAGAAGCATCTGGGAGTTGATCTCATGGATCTTCTCGGTAAGGTCGGATCTTTCCTGACGTGTGTTTTCGATCTCTTCTTCAAGAGACGCGGATCTTTCGGTCAGTTCTCTGTTTTCGGAGCGGATCTTAAGAACGAGGTTTTCCTGCTGTTCGATCGCATCCTTCAAATTCTGACGTTCTTCCGCCGACGAATCAAGGAACGCCTTGTTTCTGTCGATCATCTGAAGGATCACGGCGATATCATCTTTCTTCCACTCCTCATAAAGGACATGGTATTTCTTCGCCTTATCCGCCTGTTCGGAAAGAGGCCCGATCTGGTTACTTAATTCTTCGAGAACATCGTTGATACGGACGAGGTTTTGTTCTGAAGCGGCAAGTTTTCGCTCTGACTCTTCTTTTCTCGTCTTATACTTCACGATACCGGAAGCTTCTTCAAGAACTTTTCTTCGATCTTCGGACTTCGTAGAAAGGATATCATCTACCCTGCCCTGACCGATAATGGAATAACCGTCTTTACCAAGGCCCGTATCCATGAAAAGCTGCAGGATATCCTTCATGCGGCAGTTTACATGGTTGATCTGGTATTCACTCTCTCCGGAACGATAAAGACGTCTAGTGATCTGTACTTCGTAATACTCGATCGGGAGGATCCCGTCGGAGTTATCGAGCGTCATGGAGACTTCTGCAAAACTCATGGCTCTTCGGGACTGTGTACCGTTAAAGATCACGTCCTCCATCTTCGAACCACGGAGCGTCTTGACGCTCTGTTCGCCCAGCACCCAGCGGATCGCATCCGTAACGTTGCTCTTACCGCTTCCGTTCGGACCGACAATGGCAGTCATTCCCTTGTCAAACTCGATAAGAGTGTACTCGGGAAAGGACTTAAAACCTTGAATTTCCAACTTCTTAAGATGCATGGATCGTCTCGTTTCTTTTATCTCGAAGATTCATTATAACACAACATATGGGATTTTACGGTAAAAGCTTATGCTTTCCAGATCGAAAGCGCTAGACGTGATGCTTCCTGCTCCGCCTGCTTCTTCGAACGGCCTTCCGCCCGGACGATCTCCTGGTCATCGATCTTTACCGCGACCTCGAAAATACGGTCATGTACAGGACCTTCTTCTCTTACCACTTCAAAAGAGACCTGATGCGGATCGCTCTTGATCTGGGCTTTTTCCAGAAGACGGCTCTTATAGTCAAAAATCAGTTCGCCCTTTAAGGCCAGCTCGATATACGGACGAAGACAGGAAAGAACGACTTTCTTCGCGCTTTCAAATCCGTCGTCGAGATAAATGGCGGCGAAAAGGGATTCCATCGTATCGGCAAGCGTCGAGATCTTTTCCCGTCCGCCAGTAGCTTCTTCGCCTTTTCCGAGGAACAGCAGCTCTCCGATCGAAAGGGACTCTGCGACCTTGGAAAGGGTCTTCTCACATACCACCAGGGCGCGGGTCTTCGAAAGCATACCTTCATCCCAATCACTCATGCGGGTATACATCTCTTCGCCGACAATGAAGTCAAGGATCGCATCGCCCAGGAATTCCAGGCGCTGATTGGAGATTACGCCGAATTTTCTGTGCTCGTACGCGTAGGTCGAATGGGTAAGCGCAAGAAGCAGGAACTCTTTTTCCTTAAAGGTATACGAGATCCTCTCCTCAAGTTTTTCGTGAATTGGCAGATACTTTCTTTCCATAAAGACTTCCCATCCGGATTTCTTATAAAAGTATAGCAAAAAAATAAGGGACTGTCCTCTTTTCGAAGTCAGTCCCTTTTATCAGCTATTTGTAATGATGGATCACATCTTGCCCTTGATGAACTCTACTGCGTCGCCAACAGTCTTGATGCGCTCAGCTTCTTCGTCCGGGATCGAGATGTTGAATTCCTGCTCCATAGCCATAACCAGCTCTACCATATCGAGAGAATCTGCATTAAGATCATCTACGAAAAGAGAATCCATTTGTACGCTATCTTCAGAAATATTCAATTGATCAACGAGAATCGATTTTACACTTTCAAATACACTATCAGATGACATTTTCTAAAACCTCCTGTCAAAATTGCGCTCTTGCAATCTTCATATATGTTTTTAATTGAAGAAATTCAATTTGTCAATACATAAATCCAATAAAAACCGTAAATATTTTGAAAATCAAACAATTACTTCTCTTCTTTGAAGTATTCGAGGTTTTTCAGAAGGTAATCCATACCTGAAATAATGGTCATGAGTACACAGATCAGGAACAGGATATTGCCCACGAGCTGGACATTATTCGTGATGTCGATCTTATCCCAGGAGCCATTCGCCGCAGAGAAGATCCGGATCAGGAGCGACTCGAACATCAGGTAGGTCACTGCGACCATCTGAGTCACGGTCTTGACCTTACCGATCATCTTGGCTGCCATGACCACACCCTTGGCACTGGCCAGCATACGGATACCCGTTACGGCAAACTCACGGAGCACGATGATACATACCCATACAGCAGAGATACGGTTTAGATCGACAAAGGCGATCAGCACCGAGATGATGAGCATCTTATCAGCAAGAGAATCCAGGAACTTCCCAAGATTAGTAATAAGGTTATACTTTCTCGCGATCTTCCCATCCAGAAGATCCGTAACGGATGCGATTACGAAAAGAGCTGCAGCCACGATCATACCGTACTCCACGATAAACTCGTTCCAGCCAGAGGGGGCAAAGGATCCGATATGGATCGGGAGCATAAAAAGAAGGATAAACGGGACCAGTATGATCCTCATGAGCGATAATTTATTTGGCAGATTCATCTATTATGTAACTCCTGTTAAATCATAAGGCGTGCATTCCATGATCTTCACTTTGACCTGGTCTCCGATTTCAAGAGGCCGGGTCGTAGAAGCCACATAGATCACAGGATCCACTTCCGGTGCCTGTGCATAGGAACGCCCCAAGTAGAATATACCATCATCGGATACAGAATCAATAGTCACATTGACAGTTTTGCCCACCATGGCCTGATGGTAGGAAAGGGAGATCTCCTGCTGAAGCTCCATGACCTTTTCATATCTTCTCTGGGAGACATCTTTTCTCACACGCGGATGCATATTGTAGCCCATAGTCTTCTCTTCCGGGGAATAGATAAAGCAGCCGAGGCACTGGAATCTCCATACTTTCAGGTTCTTAAGGAGATTTTGGAAGTTTTCCTTCTTTTCTCCGGGGAAACCGACCATGACCGTCGAACGGATCACGATGTCCGGCATAGCCTTGCGAAGCTTTTCCAGGGTTTTTGTAATGGAAGAGACGGTATCTCTTCTTCTCATCTTCTTTAAGATCTCATCGTCGCCGTGCTGTACGGGGATATCGAGATAATGAAGCACTTTCCTGTTTCGGGCCATTTCCTCGATAAGTTCATCTGTTATTCCGTCAATATAGGCATACATAATGCGGATCGACGAGACACCTTTGATTCTACTCAGTTTAGAAAGGAGCTCCGGGAGCATTCTCTTCTTATAAAGATCCTTACCATAGCCTGTCGTATCCTGGGCCGCAAGGATGATCTCTTTATTTCCTTTTGATACAAGGAATTTTGCTTCTTCGAGTATATCTTCCATCGGACGGGAGATGTATTTACCGCGGATACCGGGGATCGCACAGAATGCGCAGCCGTTACTGCATCCCTCTGCGATCTTCAGCCACGCAAAAGGATTCGTGGACACTTCTCTGTCTTTCATCATATGGGAAAGACTTCCGGGTTTTCCGATATAGTCGTTCCAGCCGAACTGATCCTTCTCAAAAAGTTTTCCGACCACTTCGGAAATATCCTGATAATGGGAGGTTCCAAGTACGGCATCCACTTCCGGAAGAGACTTTCTGATCTCGTCGGGGTATCTCTGGGAAAGGCATCCGGATACGATGATATACTTCAGTTTCTTTCTTTTTCCTTTCAGCCTGGCCACATCAAGGATCGTATCGATAGCTTCTTTCTTCGCACTCTCGATAAAACCGCAAGTGTTAATGATCGCCGCTTCCGCCTGGGAAAGATCATCGACCATCTCATAGCCGTCCTTTTTCAGGATCGCGGTCATACATTCTGCATCGACGAGATTCTTCGAGCAGCCTAATGTGATCATGGAAACCGTATGTTTAGTACTCATATGGACCTGCCTCATATAGATTGATTACAGGTTATTCTACATCATCCACGATCTTTCGGAAAGATGAAAGCGCAAGCGAAGAAGAATATCCGCGGCTTTCGAGATACCGAACAGCCTTCACGAGCTGCTTCTTTGCTTCTTTCGGATCTTCGGAAAAGCTCTCCGGCGGGAAACGGTCGGAAATAACGTCAAGGATAGTGACTTCATCGGAATACTCTTTTCTACGAAGAAGATCGTCGATCACATCATCCGCGATGCCGTTCGCTTCGAGCCGTGCGCGAAGTTTCGCTCTACCCTCGGCTTTCGATCCTGAGCGGGAACGCAGGATCTTCTTGGCATACCGGACGTCATCCACATACTTATCCTCAGAAAGCTGCTCGATGACTTCCTCGATCACTTCCCGGTCATAGCCCTTCTCCGTAAGAAAATCCCGGATTTTCCCGGATGAAGAAACAGCGATGCCTATATGGGCGATCGCTTTGTTTCTTGCTTCACTATATTGCTTCTGATCCATCATGGAAATCAGATATCGATGCCGAGGAATTCTTCCTCGTCGTCATCGCTGTTATCTGCGGCTACAGATTCTTCCGGAGCTTCTTTACCGGACAGGGAGGCACGGATCTTCTCTTCGATCTCATCTCTCATCTCCGGATGCTCCTTGAGATAGGTCTTCGCGTTATCCTTGCCCTGACCGATCTTCTGACCATTATAGGCGAACCAGGAACCGCTCTTCTCCATAATGTCCTTATCTACTGCAAGGTCAATGATGCAGCCTTCCTTCGAAATGCCTTCGCCGTACATGATATCGAACTCTGCTTCTCTGAACGGCGGAGCTACCTTATTCTTAACGACCTTTACGCGGGTATGGTTACCAATGACTTCACCGCCGTTTCTTAAGGATTCCACACGACGGACATCGAGACGTACAGAGGAATAGAATTTCAACGCACGTCCGCCAGGTGTCGTCTCCGGATTACCGAACATGACACCGACTTTTTCACGGAGCTGGTTGATAAAGATACATACTGTGCTGGACTTGCTGATGATACCGGCAAGTTTACGGAGTGCCTGGGACATGAGTCTGGCCTGAAGACCTACATGGGAATCACCCATCTCACCATCGATCTCCGCCTTCGGAACGAGAGCCGCAACAGAGTCAATAACAACAACATCAACCGCACCGGAACGGACAAGTGCTTCCGTGATCTCAAGTGCCTGCTCACCGGTATCCGGCTGGGAAACGATGAGTTCATCGATATTTACACCGATCTTCGCTGCATATACCGGATCAAGTGCATGCTCAGCGTCGATAAATGCTGCTGTGCCACCCTGCTTCTGAGCTTCAGCTACAGCGTGAAGAGCAACCGTCGTCTTACCGGAAGACTCAGGTCCATAGATCTCGATGATCCTTCCCTTCGGAAGACCGCCGACACCGAGGGCCAGGTCCAGTGTAAGTGCACCGGTCGGAATGACATCCACGACCATACCTGTCTGTTCTCCAAGACGCATGACCGCGCCCTTACCGAACTGCTTCTCTATCTGCATCAACGCTGCATCCAGCGCCTTGGCTCTCTCACTATCGACCTTCTTCGATACATCCTGCGTAGACTTGTTGGAATCTTTCTTAGCCATAACTTCCTCCTTGCCGAACATTCGTTCCTTTGTCATTAATCTTAACAATACATTAGCACATCGTCAATACCTTTGGAACAACAATTTTTCGACAATCAGGGCGAATATTGGGACAATTGTCGCAAGGCGGTTTCAATTACTTGGAGGCGGCGGATCTTTTCCGAAAGAAACGGCTCAGATAACGGTCATAAGCGACCTTGAGCTCATCCATCCTAAGTGCGAAAGCCATAGCGAAATAGATCACGAATGCAAAGATCGCGCGAACACCGAACCAGGCGATCTGAAGGATCTTTCTATTCGGTGCATATGGAATGAGACGGATAAGAAGCAGTCCCAGGATCAGGCAGGTAAAACAGATCGCCGACTTAATGAGGAAAGACTTCATCTTTCTCGGCGCAAGCTTCTTATTGCGGCAGTAAACGAGCGCCAGAAGGATCATTCTGACAAGGCAGGATACCGAATAGGAGATCGTCAGGCACATCGCACCGCATCCGAGATTGACGAGGATGAAGCACAGCGAAAAATTGACGACCATGGAAACGATACCTGCAAAAAGCGGAAATCTCGTCTGTCCGATCGCATAGAATGCCTGATTCAAAATGAAAATGACCGACTGGAAGACGATCGCAGCACAGTAACCGGTAAGGAACAGCGCCGCCATTTCCATATTCTTATCCGTTACATTTGAGGACCACTGAAGGAGCGTCTTGACCAGATCCAGAGGCAGGATCAGGAAGATACCGGCACAGGGAATCGTTAGGAACAGCGCGTTCTTTATACTTGTGGAAAGGAGCTTACTCGATTCCTTAAAGTTCTTATTTGCATAATGCGAAGCAAGTGACGGAAGCATAACATTTCCGATTCCGACAGCAAAGATACCGTACGGGAGCTGCCACAGCGTTGAGGCGCTGTTCAAGGCATAAAGCGGGCCGTCGCCGAATCTGGTCGCAAAAGAGTTTAAAAGCAGCATATTGACCTGAACGATCGACGCGGAGATCAGGATCGGGATCGCAAGTTTGAACAACGACCGGAACTCCGGATCTTTGGTATCCAGGCAGGGCTTGTAATGGACCATTTCCTTTCTGCCCATAAAGAGCTGGAAAACAAAGTAGATCATGGCCGCAGCCATAACGCCGACACCCGTCATATAGAGGGATTCCTCATTCGACGCACCGAGAAGACCGATGGCAAGAAGAACGCAGATGTTATAGATCGGCGGACCAAAGGCGGTGGAACCGAACTTCTTATAGGCATTTAAAACACCGATACAAAGAGCGGCAAGCATCATGAAGAAGATCTGCGGATAGAGTGTTCTAGCCATATTTCCGGCAAGGCGGATGACATCCTCACTCTTGCCCTGGTTAAAGAACTTATAGAGATAATTGGAAAAGACTTCACAGATCGCAACAAACGTCAGTACGAAAAGGCCCATCCACGTAATGAAGATGCTGACACCGCGCCAGGTCTTCCTCTGCGTCTTCGTCTCGATTGCCTTGGAAAGCGTCGGAGTGATCGCCGACTGGATAGAACCGCCGACAAGAAGCGCAAATACGAAGTCAGGGATCAGAAATGCCGCGATAAAAGCGTCACGGTATGTCTCGGAAAAGGTATGTCCGATCAGGACGGTACGCAAAAAGCCGGACCCTTTGGAAAGGATCAGGCCAATGATCATTATGATCGTGGAAAAGGTGATGCTCCGGGTCTTGCCCGGAGCTTTCTTCTTGCTTAGTTCAGGTTGCGTATTACTCATGAAAGTCTCATTCTGATCAGATTAAATGCGTGAAGTACAGCAACATGGCGGACACGGCTTCTGTTACCGCTTAAGTGTACTTCTTTTACCTCCGTACCATTCTCATCGGAGATCGCGAGATAAACAAGACCTACAGGCTTCAAAGCACTTTCACCTGTCGGACCGGCAATACCCGTGATGGATACGGCGATATCGGTGCCGAGAAGCTTTCTTGCACCTTCAGCCATCTCCTGTGCGCACTCACGGCTGACAGCACCTAAGTTGTCGAGCACATCATCAGAAACGCCCAGAAGATTGGTCTTTACTTTATTTCCGTAAGATACCACAGAACCCATGAATACCTGGGATGCACCAGGGATATCTACGAATTCGGAGGAAACCATGCCTGCGGTACAGCTTTCCGCAAAGCAGACTGTCTTATTCTTTTCAAGCAGAAGATCATAAGCAACCTGCTTGAGCGGGCGCTCGCCGATCTCATAGATGCACTGGCCGAAACGCTCTTTCATGATGTCGAGGATCGGCGTGATCAGATCCTTCTCCTCTTCACCCTTTTCGATACGCTGGGTCACACGGAACATGCACTCACCTTCCGAGGCATACGGTGCAATCGTCGGATTGGTCTGCGCGTCGATAAGATCCGAGATACGCTCAGCAGCGGAAGATTCGCCGATACCGAAAAGATGGACGAACTTCGTCACGAACTTATACTCACTCATCTTCTCAAGAACAGGACGTACTTCATTACTAAACATCAGCGTCATTTCAGACGGCGGACCCGGAAGCAGTACGAAATGCACGATACGGTCAGGGTCTTCTTTGGTCGGGCAGGAATACTCGAAGATCGCGCCCGGGGCAGTTCCGTTATTATTCTTAAGGATCGTTGCGCCTTCCGGAAGCATAGCCTGCTTGCGGTTATTCTTCGGCATATTTCTGCAAAGACGGCGGAAATAATCACTCATGTTCTGATAAGACTCTTCGTCGAAGACAAGTTCTTTTCCGGCAACTTCGGCGGCAACACCCATAGTGATGTCATCAGTCGTCGGACCCAGGCCGCCGGTCAGGATGACGAGATCCGCACGGGAAGCGCTTTCCCTGATCTGCTCGGCCAGACGATCGTGATTATCACCGACGACGATCTGTCGGTAGGAAGCGATACCTAAAGATACCAGTTCTTTTGCCAGAAAGCAGGAATTGGTGTTGAGGGTATGTCCCATCAGTAATTCAGTACCTACGCAAATGATCTCTGCAGATTGAATACTCATATCAGATACTTCCTTTCTCGATGCGGGTAAATGCTTCCAGTGTGTTCTGGAGGAGCATGGTAATAGTCATCGGTCCGACACCGCCCGGTACCGGAGTGATGGCAGATGCGATATCCACTACATCATCGAAATCCACGTCGCCTCTTACCTTACCGTCTTCACAGCGGTTGATGCCGACATCGATGATGACTGCGCCTTCTTTTACGAATTCCTTTGTAACGAATCCCTGCTTGCCGATTGCTACGATCAGGATATCCGCCTGCTTGCAGATCTCCTTGATGTTCTTCGTTCTGGAATGCACGACAGTTACTGTCGCATTCTCGTGAAGCATCAGGGAAGCGACCGGCTTACCTACAATATTACTTCTGCCGATGACCACGCAGTTCTTACCGGAGATATCGACATTGGCATACTTAAGAAGCTCGATACAGCCCTTCGGTGTGCAGGAAACAAGGCAGTCTCTTCCGATGGAAAGAAGTCCCTTATTTACCGGATGGAAACCGTCCACGTCCTTTTCAGGTGCGATAGCACAGATAACAGAGAACTCATCCATATGCTTCGGAAGCGGCAGCTGACAGAGGATACCGTGCACACGGTCGTCCTTATTGAGCTGATCGATCAGGTCCAAAAGTTCCTTTTCGGTCGCACTTTCCGGAAGAGAATATCCGAAAGACTGGAAACCTACCTGCTCACAGGCCTTCTTCTTATTATTGACATAGATCGTGGATGCCGGGTTCTCACCTACCTGGATCACTGCCAGGCCCGGCTTCTTACCGTACTTGGCGGTCAGCTCCTCGGTCTCTTTGGTGATCCGCTCACGGATCAGGGAAGATAGTTCTTTTCCGGAAATAATGGTTGCGCTCATACTTTATCCTTTCTTTGCTTTGATCTCCAGCCACTGGGCAGGATCGATCAGTATTTTTCTAGGTTTACTGCCTTCAAACGGACCGATATAGCCTTTTTCAGCCATGCGGTCGATAAGACGGGACGCTCTCGGATACCCGAGATTCAGGCGTCTTTGCAGAAGTGAAACAGATGCGTAGCCGGTCTGGATGACAACATCTACGGCGTCATAGAAAACATCGTCCTCCCCGCCGCTCTCCGAGCCGGAATCCGAAGTCGTACTTCCGGACTTCGTCGCGGTGACGATGGCTTCCGCCGTTTCCTCATCATATTGTACATCATTATTCGCTTTTATATAACTAATGATCTCTTCAACTTCTTTATCTGTTACAAGAGCACCCTGACCACGTACAGGTTTAGCCGCACTCTGCGGATAATAGAGCATATCGCCCTTACCGAGAAGTTTCTCAGCCCCTGCCATATCAAGGATCGTTCGGCTGTCGACCTGGCTCGATACGGCAAATGCGATACGGGACGGAATATTTGCCTTAATAACACCCGTAATGACATCGACCGAAGGTCTCTGTGTAGCGATCAGAAGATGAATACCCGCCGCACGGGCCATCGCGGTAAGACGGGAGATCGATTCCTCGACCTCTTTCGATGCGACCTGCATAAGGTCAGCAAGCTCGTCGATGACCACGAGGATCAGCGGGAGTTCCTTCTCCCCGTTCATACGCTGGTACTCGTTATATCCCTTAAAGTCACGTACGGAAGCCTCCGCGAACTTCGCATAACGGTCTGTCATCTCCCGAACGGCCCAGTTCAAAGCATTGGCCGCTTTCTTCGCATCGGTCACGACCGGGCAAAGAAGATGCGGAATACCGTTATATACGGCAAGTTCAACGACTTTCGGGTCGACCATGATCATACGGACCTGAGACGGAGATGCGTGGCAGAGGATACTGATCAGGATCGAGTTGATACATACGGATTTACCGGAACCTGTAGAACCTGCGATCAGAAGATGCGGCATCTTCGCAAGGTCACAGAGGATCGGACTGCCCGGGATATCTTTTCCAAGAGCTACCGTCAGCGGAGATTGGGAATTCTTAAACGTCGGAGAATCCAGAAGATTTCCCAGATGCACAGGAGCCACAGTCTTATTCGGTACTTCGATACCGACCGCAGACTTACCGGGGATAGGCGCCTCGATACGAATGCTCTGCGCCGCGAGTGCCAGCGCGATATCGTCCGAAAGATTCGTGATACGGCTGACCTTGATACCCGGAGCCGGTGCCACTTCGAATCTGGTGATGGCAGGGCCTCTGGTAACATCGGTAAGTCTTGTTTCGATACCGAAACTTCTAAGAGCGGCAACAAGCTTCATTCCCTCTGCGTCCTGACCATCGATGACATTTCTTGCAGCCTGCGGCTTATCATGGGAAAGAAGATTCGTCGGTGCTTTCGCATATTTCTTATTCGAAGATCTTCTCGTCGGCGGAATATCCGGGACAGAAGTCTTGGCAGAAGCTGCATTATCAACAAAATTTCTATTCTCTTCCACCTGAGAAACAGGAGGTATCGGAGCCTGAACAGCAGGAGCAGGTGTTTCCACTTTAGCTACAGGAGGCATCTCCGGGATCGCAGATGCAGGAATATCCTGTGCATAAAGATTCGAAGAAGAGGTATCTCTTTCCATTTCGTTCAAGTCAGGAACACGGATCTGCGTGCCGCCCTGCTCATGAACACGGACTTCTACCTTCTCCTGATACGGGCTCACCGTAGGAGACGGCAGGATCGTGCCCGGTCTCGGTTCTTCGCCGGGAAGCGGCGGAAGATCGATCCACTGAGGTTCATTCTCATCCGGGATCTTTTCAACATGAGGAGCTTTCGGATTACTGAAACCGAAATCGACTCTCGGCTCCGGCGGAACTTCTACTTTCTGGGCTTCCGGTGCCGGATCCGTATCATTTGTCAGATCAAAATCAAAGACTTTCTCCCGTTCCGACCACGTTTCCTGATTCATCTTCACAGGAGTTCCCTCTAAATCGATAAAGCCCTGCGGACCCGGGATCTCTTCAAATGGTGAAATACGGGGATCCCGAACAGCAGAAGGTCTTCTTCCTCCCTGCTGGGCCAGCATCCTCTCCCTGGCGATGCGTTCTCTTTCACGCCATTCTTTTCCCTGACGGAGAGCTTCCGAAGCCTGCTGGCTCTTTGTCTTGATGACATTAGCCGTCTTCGTCGCAGTATCGGTAATACTGATGTTAAAGATCAGTACGACCTGTGAGATCGTAAAAGCGATCAGGATGATCAGCGCTCCGGCTTTCGCGGCAACTGCACGAAGAGCTAAAGCGATCGATCCGCCGATGATACCGCCCGGGAGGATAACATCCTTCGCAGGAGCACCTAAAAGCGTGTTATCCATGCCCAGTCTCCATAGAAGCGAGAGCGCTTTGGTGGCTTTCACATTTCCGCTGGCATTCGCGCAGGCAGTTTTCACATAGACAGGGCTTACGGTAATGACCGCCAGGATCGAAGAAACGCAGACCAAAAGGATCAGTACGGAACGGACACGTATAGGTGCCACGTTGGGTCTTTTCTCTAGGAAAAAGTCCACGGACGCATAAAGCAGGATGATCGGGACCAGATAAGCGGAAACACCGATAAGACCGGTACCAACGCCACGTAAGATCCTGCCGAGGTTCCCTGTTACAGAAAGCGGCAGATAATAAGAGAGCCCCAGTAAAACTGCGACAGCAAACAGCAAAACGCCGGTTATGTCATGTCTTTGGCCACTTCTTTCGTTCATCAGACACCGACCCTTCTTGCGGTCTTTAAAAGAGCTACCATCGTTTTTGCATCAGAGATCTCATTGGTCTCGATCTTCTCGATCGCCTCGGAAAGAGGCATCTTCACAAGCTGCAGGAACTCCCCGTCATCCGGGTTTCCTTCGCCGAAAGAAAGACCGGTCGCCAGGAACAGGTGGATGATCTCCGAGCAGTACCCGGGAGTCGCATACATATGACCTAAAGACTCGACCTTTTCAGCCTGCATGCCTGTTTCTTCCTTCAGTTCTCTGATCGCACAGGCCATGGGATCTTCATCCTTTTCGAGTTTCCCGGCCGGGATCTCAAGAAGGACCTTTTCATAAGGAGAACGGAATTGTCTTACCAGATAGACGTTTTTCTCGTCATCGAGCGCGACGATCGTCGCACCGCCATGATGCAGGACGACTTCACGGCGCGCAAGGGATCCGTCAAAAAGCTCGACCTTCTTGACCTCGACCGAAAAGACTTTACCTTCAAAGGCGACCTGCCGGTCGACCGTTTTCTCGCAAAGCTGCTCATCAAGAGCAGCGATATTCCCTTTCGGCTTATCCATTCGTTCCTTCTCCCTGTTTTTTTGATTGGGCTACTGCGAGTTTGTCGCAGCGGTTGTTATACTCATTATCGGCATGGCCCTTGACCTTGATCCAGGTGATCGTATGAATACCGGAAAGGCGGTCAAGTTCCTGCCACAAGTCAATATTACTAACGGTTTGTTTCGAACTGTTTTTCCAGCCGTTACGTTTCCAAGACATGATCCAGCCTGCGGTAAAACCATTGATCAGGTAGGCACTGTCGGAATAAAGCTGCACTTTACACGGACGGTTCAGGCACTTTAACGCCGAGATCGCCGCAATCAGTTCCATACGATTATTCGTGGTCAGACTCTCCCCGCCGGAGATCTCCTTCTCGACACCCTTACAGATCAGGATCGCTCCCCATCCGCCCGGGCCGGGATTTCCGGAACAGGCACCATCCGTATAGATATCTACAGACATCAGATCTGCCACAGATCATTTTCCTCCTGCAAGGGCCTTCGTCTTGAGGTCAGCAGCAATGACTGCATCTTCAACAGCCGCACGCAGACCGCCCTTCTCGAGCGCCAGAACGCCTTCGATCGTCGTTCCGCCGGGAGAACATACCTGATCCTTTAATACTGCAGGATGCGTACCTGTCTCGACCATGAGCTTGCCGGAACCGTAAACGGTCATCGCAGCAATATCCAGAGCTGTCTTTCTCGGGATGCCGAGCTTTACAGCCGCATCAGCCATCGCTTCAATGAAGAGCATGACATAGGCAGGGCCTGTACCCGATACACATCCGATCGCGTCGAGTGTCTTCTCGTCGCAGGGAACTACGATGCCGCAGGTACCCAGAAGTTTTTCAACGAATTCTTTCTTCTCATCATCGACATTACGTGTACAGACGGCACATACGCTGGCGCCAACGAGCGCCGGTGTATTCGGCATAACACGGACGATGGAGGAATTTTCTCTGAGAAGTCTTGAAATACGGTCCAAAGTTACGGAAGCTGCGATAGAAATGACCACAGCACCGTCCTTGATATTTCCGGAAAGTGTTTTTACGGTCGCATCAAACACCTGAGGCTTGACGGCCAGAAGGATATAATCCGCACCCTCAACCGCAAGAGAAGCGTCTGTGTACGGCTGGCAGCCTGTTTCAGAGGCTAATTCCGTAACCTTCTTCTCATCGATATCGCAAAGTCTTACATCCTTGGGAGTAAGGATCCCGCTCTTAATAAATCCGCCTACAAGGGCGCGGCCCATATTGCCGGTTCCGATCACTGAAAAAATCATGTAAAAACACCTCGATTTTCTTTATGTTCCTATCCATAAAATCATAACATTCTACTTGACATCATGCAAACACTTGAGTAAACTAATGCATGTTGTTTGGCTCGACCAAACACCCATATACCTAGGGGAGTGGCTCAATGGTAGAGCAGCGGTCTCCAAAACCGCTGGTTGCATGTTCGAATCGTGTCTCCCCTGCCATATCAGGAGTTGTTTTCACAGCTCCTGATTTTTTCGTAAAAAGAACCGCCACCCCCGATTTAACGGAGATGGCGGGATAAGCTCATTTATAATCGACCGGATCAGCCAAAGATAGAGTTTACATACACGTACTTGCTGGCTTCCTTTGCCGGAACGAAATCAAGAACATAGCAGAGAACACCGTCGATCGTATTCTTGGACAGCGCATATGCGATGTCGCCATCCACGACTGCTACAGCCGGATCAGCTGATGCCACGGACTGGTTGAAAGCGTCTTTTAACTTATCTACGCATGTCTGGCTGTCATATCCTGTAAAGGCCTGCAGGAATCCTGCGTAGGCGACGATGATCACATCAAGATCCTCCTGGGTCTCAAACGGAGCGAAGAAACGGATACGCTTCATGTAGTTGTTGCTCTTGCATTCACAGCCTGTAATATAGATCGGCAGGTAAAGAGCATTCGAACAGGAACTGTCGAAGTAGCGGTACTTGGACTTCTTCGCCGTAGTTACGGCAGTCGGATCTACTGAAGTTTCAGTAGCTGCTGTCGTCTCCGCAGTTGTTTCTGAAGCGGATGCATCAGTTGTTGTCGTCTCTTCTTTCTGATCACGATATGTCGGTTCCGGAAGCGTAAAGCCGTAGTTGATGATTCCCTTATAGATCGGAGTCTCAAAATACTTCACACGGAATTCTCTCTCGGTAATGCCGAGGTTCGGTTCCTGATGAACTGACATATAAATATAGATGATACCGCCGATCAGCGCGAGGAAGGCAAGAACAATACCTGTGATCGCAACGCCGTCGAGTTTCGCCTTTTTCTTCTCTTTCGTTTCTTCCTGGACCTTCTCCTTTTTAGGGATCACGGTATCCAGACCGACCTTCTGCTTCTTGTCAGAGATCTCTTCGGCCAGTTCTTCTACCTTTTCCAGGGAAAGATCGCGCTCTGCGTGACGCTTCTCATAGAATTCATTCACTTCGTCGGAGATCTCTTCCGCTTCTTCTTCAACCATCTCTTTTGTTTCAGAAGCCTTCTCCTCCATATCGGAAGCTTTAGCCAGGATATCGTCGACAGCATCGTCGACTTCCGGGTCTTCCACTGCTTCTTCCACTTCTGCCTCTTCAGATACATTCTCGGAATCAGCGTTATCTTCCGCATCCGTCTTTTCAGATGCTCCCTTTTTCTTCTTCTTTTTGCCGGGGATCACCTGATCGATCTCTTCGTCAAGGCCCATACCTGCAAGTTTTACTGTAAGGTTCTTAAGATCTACTTCCGGAGATTCATTTTCATTCTCCAAATACTTAGCCATACCATTTACCTTCCTATAAAGACACTAAAGAGATAATAATCATTATTTGGAATTTACGCAACCTTTTTATCACGCATACGCTTGTCATAACAGGATTTGTTCGATACGATTAAACCATAAAGCAACTTTGGGGAGGGTCTTTCATGGAAAACCGGAAACATTGTCTGATCACCGGCGGTTCACGCGGGATCGGCGCTTCTACCGCCTACCGTTTTGCACAAGCCGGATACAAAGTCACTTTCTTTTACCGTTCCGATGACGAATCCGCCCAGTACACGCGCCAGAAGATCCAGGAGCTCACATATGATGTCCTGGCCTATAAAGTAGATGTGAGAGATCTGGATGCCGTAGATTCCGCGGTAAAAGAAGCAGTCGACACCTTCGGTCCTGTTGATGTCCTCATCAGCAATGCCGGCATCTCAAAGATCGAGCTTTTCACGAAGACATCTCCCGAGGAATGGAACAAGATCATGGATACAAATGTCGGCGGGCTCTTTAATCTCGTGCACACTGTCCTCCCCTCCATGATCAGCCGTCACAGCGGAAACATTATCACGGTCTCTTCCATGTGGGGTGTCACCGGCGCTTCCTGCGAAGTCTGCTACAGCACATCTAAAGCCGCTATAATCGGCTTCACTAAAGCGCTTGCACAGGAAGTAGGCCCCTCAAACATCCGCGTCAACTGTGTCGCACCTGGCGTGATCGATACCGAGATGAATGCAGTCCTTGATGATGAAACGAGAAATGCTCTTTGTGAAGAGACTCCTCTCTGCCGTCTCGGCACACCGGAGGAAGTTGCGGACACGATCTTCTACCTGGCCTCGGATACCAGTTCTTTTATCACCGGACAGGTCATAGGAGTAAACGGCGGATATATCGCTTGAGGATTTTGATTCTATATAACAAAAAAGAGCTGTCCTTTCGGACAGCTCTTTTCGTATAGATCGATGTATTTCCGATCAGCTGAAGAACATCTTTGTGAACATCCAGCTGAAGAAAAGATCTGTGAGGTAATAGCCAGCCATAGTGCAGATCGTGAACAGGAAAGCATTTACCTTACCCTTTGCAGCATCCTTGTTGTTGATTGCGAAATCATAAAGGCAGATCACAACGAAGAGTGTCGCAACCGATGTGAAGATCGAAGAAATGGAGAAGAAATTGATATCAATCGCATTATAGATCTTCGTGTTGATGAAAGCGATCAGACGGGCAGGAGCCATGAAGCAGTATGCAAGACCTGCAAGAGAAACCGAAGAAAGAAGATCGAGTTTCTTGATTTTAAATACAGACGTGAAAAGCAATGCAAAGAGTGCAAGACCAGCAAAAGCAAAGATCTCAGTCAGCAGATAGTAGAAACCCCACTGAGCTGTCTTGTAATCAAAGTCGATCAAAGCAAGGATAAACTGAAGCACTGCAAATGCACCAGCGCAGATAACACCGAGTACCCAGAACGGAGCCTTAGCTCTGGAAGTAACAGCATCAACAGGATTAGAGAAAAGATCCTTCATGAAAGCGCCAAAGTTCATATCAATGTTGCTGGCAGCAGAAGCAGCCGGAGCAGCAACAGGAAGAGTCTGAACAACAGGAGCCTGAGCCGGAGCAGGTGCAACCGGAGCAACTTCCGGAGCAGGAGCGACAGGAGTCTGAACAGCCGGAGCCTCAGGAGCAGTTAACGGCGCTCCGCAATTTGTGCATGTAGCACTTCCGTCAGGAACTTGGAATCCGCATTTTGGACAAAACATAATATACCTCCTCTGCAACTATTCATATTGCAACAGTAAAAATAGGTGGTCGGAGTGACCTGACTTGAACAGGCGACCTCTTGCACCCCAAGCAAGCACTCTAGCCAGCTGAGCTACACCCCGACGCTAAATAAATTCTAACACAACAGTACCATGTGTCAACAAAATCAGAGCAAAATACCTTACATAAAACTGTTTTTCAAGCCCTTTAAAACAAAGAAAAAAGGACTGTCTCTTTTAAAAGAAACAGTCCTCTTGCATTTACTAAATCAGAATTTCTGATCAGGATCAGAACTCACGGGAACGGGAACCCGGATGCGGTGTGGATTCTTCAGCGGCATTGTCGTTGAAGTCTCTTCTCTGACGTTTCTCGAAGCGGTCACCGTGTCCGCCGCGACGCTCACGGTTCGGACGGTCAGATCTTCTCGGAGCAGCCTCCTCTTCTACGTATCCTTCCGGCTTCGGCATGCAGTCACGCATGGACAGGTTGTATCTGCCCTGGCTGTCTACCTCGGTCAGCTTGACCTTAACGACGTCGCCTTCCTTAACAGCATCTTCCACGTTCTCCACGCGGCCCCATGCCATCTTGGAAATATGTACAAGACCTTCCTTACCCGGCAGGAACTCAACGAATGCACCAAACTGCATAAGTCTGGTGACTACGCCTTCGTACTCGATGCCGACTTCCGGATCCTCTACGATACCCTTGATGATCGCCATAGCCTTAGCAGCAGCTTCCTGATCCGGGGTTGCGATGTGGAGGATACCGTCATCGTTGATGTCGATCTGAGCGCCTGTGTCAGCGATGATCTTGTTGATGACCTTTCCGCCTGTACCAATGACCTCACGGATCTTGTCGACCGGGATCTGCATGGTGATGATTCTCGGAGCATACTTGGAAAGCTCAGCACGCGGAGCAGAAATTCTCGGAAGCAGTACTTCATTGATGATCTGCTTTCTGCCCTTCTGTGTCAGCTCGAAAGCCTTTCTGATGATGTCGAGAGAAAGACCGTCGACCTTGATATCTACCTGAATGGATGTGATACCGTCTTCTGTACCTGCAACCTTAAAGTCCATATCACCGAAGAAGTCCTCGATGCCCTGGATATCCATGAATACGAGGAAGTCATTTTCATCTTCTTCGTTCACGATAAGACCTGTGGAAATACCGGCAACCGGCTTCTTGATTGGAACACCGGCATCCATAAGAGCCAGAGTAGAAGCACATACAGAACCCTGGGATGTGGAACCGTTGGACATCAGGATCTCAGATACAGTACGGATCGCATACGGGAACTCTTCCTCAGACGGAAGTACCGGTACGAGGGATCTTTCTGCCAAAGCACCGTGACCGATCTCACGACGTCCCGGAGAACGGGAAGCCTTTGCCTCACCTACGGAGTAACCCGGCATATTATAGTAGTGCATATAACGCTTGGAAGCTTCGTTATCGAGACCATCCAAAGTCTGAGAGTAAGACAGCGGTGCCAGTGTACATGTGGTCATGACCTGTGTCTGTCCACGCTGGAAAAGACCGGAACCATGAACTCTCGGGAGAAGTCCTACATCGCAGGACAGCGGACGGATCTCATCCAGACGGCGGCCGTCAACACGGACATGCTCCTTAAAGAGGTAATTACGAACGACCTTCTTTTCGAGCTTATATACAGCATCTGCCAGATACGGGAGATACTCTTCGTTCTGCTCGGTAAGATATTCCTCGATCTCCTTGGTAAGAGCTTCGATGTTTGCATCACGAACGGACTTATCTACTGCGAGAACTGCCTGACGCATCTTCTCCCATGCAAAATCCTTAACAAGTGTGAATACTTCTTCCGGAACATCTGCGGACTCGTAGGTGAACTTCTCTTTACCGATCTCAGCTACGATACTGTTGATGAATGTAACGATCTCCTTGATGGTCTCATGACCGATAGCGATCGCCTCGAGCATTGTCTCATCCGGAACTTCGTTTGCGCCTGCTTCAACCATGCAGATCTTCTTAGCAGTACCTGCCAGAGTGACATACATGCGGCTTTCTTTTCTCTGCTCTTCTGTCGGGTTGATGATCACGTCATCACCGATCAGGCCGAGAACAACACCACCGACCGGGCCATTCCACGGAATATCGGAAATAGCGATCGCAATAGATGTACCGATCATGGCAGCGATCTCAGGAGAGCAATCCTGGTCAACAGACATAACCATGTTGGAAACAACAACGTCATTCCTTAAGTCCTTCGGGAAAAGAGGACGGATCGGACGGTCAATAACACGGGATGTCAGGATCGCCTTCTCGGAAGGACGGCCTTCTCTCTTGATGTAACCACCCGGGATCTTACCAACCGCATACATCTTCTCTTCGTAGTCAACAGACAGCGGGAAGAAATCAACGCCCTCACGAGGTGTCTTAGATGCAGTTACCGTGGACAGGATAGCTGTCTCACCGTAGCGGATCAGGCATGCGCCATTTGTGAACTGAGCCAGCTTACCAGTCTCGACAACGAGCGGACGTCCGGCCAGTTCGGTCTTAAAAATACGTTCCATAAATGTACCTCCATTTATTCTATTTTATAAGGAGGTAGCTTGTAGATTCATACTCCGTGCGAGACGGGATATCAATCTACCCACTACTCCCCTTAAAATCTTTATACGCGCGCATAATAACGCAACATACCTATATTAGATATAACGGGCAAAAAAATCAAGCGGAAACGGAAAATATCAAATATCCGAATCCCAGACAGAAGAAAAAAGCCCTTTGCGAAGTTCACAAAGGGCTTTCCTGTTTCTTAATTGTTTTACATTACTTTCTGATGTTCAGACGAGCAATGATAGAACGATAACGCTCAATGTCGATACGAGCGAGGTAGTCAAGAAGACCTCTTCTCTGACCTACCAGCATCAGAAGACCACGACGGGAGTGGTGATCGTTCGGATGAACCTTCAGGTGCTCAGTAAGGTGATTGATTCTTGCAGAAAGAATCGCGATCTGTACCTCAGGAGAACCTGTGTCGCCTTCTTTGAGAGCGTACTCTTTGATGATCTCAGCTTTGTTGATCTGTCCCATTGTTCTTTACCTCCATAGTCCTGTAGCAAAGTAAGTGGTCGGAACCTTCCACAAACTGTGTCCACGGAAAAATACTTGCGTATGATAGCATATCGAAAAGAACTTGTAAATACTTACGGGCACAAAATGCGGATATATCTTTCTTCTTCGCCGTAAAGGATGGATTCGACCATCTTCTGAAGCTCGTCCTCGGAATACGGAGGACGGACCGCTTCGATACCGCGCCAGGTATTTCTTCCGCATGTTTTACTTAAATACATAGCCTGGTCGGCGATCTTTACATGATCTGAAACGCTGATGCCCGTCGGGTTATTCCTAAGGAGCGGGAACGGCGTATAGCCGATACTGCAGGTCACCGGGCGGTTCTTCCCTGCCCCCTGACCTGTGATGCGAACATTCTTCTCAAAGACCGCACGGACGTTTTCCGCATAAGACTCCATGCTCTCGGGGTAATTCAGGCAGACGACCAGGAGGAATTCCTCACCGCCGTTTCGAACGACAACGCCCTTATTCGCGACGATCTTTCGGAGGGTCTTTCCGACAAGCGCCAGGATCACGTCACCATACTGATGGCCGAATTCGTCGTTGATGCGCTTAAAGTGGTCGATATCGATCATGAAGATCGCATATTCGCTGCTACCGTAAGTCTTCATCGTGCCGGCATTATTCATGTCGCAGAGCATCTCCGTCTTTAGCATCTGGGAAAGCACCTGCTGGAAATACTTTCTGTTAAAGCAACCGGTCGTCTCGTCGTAGTACTTCTCGTTTCCGGCAATGGTTATATACTTATCAATCGAATCGACCCAGGTACCTGTCGTAGAAACCTTGATGAACGGGTTCTCTTCAACGAGCGAGCGCATCTCTGCCGGGAAAGCAGCCGCTGCTTTCTCCGTCTTTTCGGAGATCTCCTTAATGATGTTCTCTGTCGGAGCCATGATCATGCGGTCGTAAAGCCATACAAAGAAAGTTCCCATTAGAAAATCGATCAGAAGCATTCCGAGGAAGATCGTAAGAAGGACCAGTCCCTGATCACGAGGCATCTCATGGATCGGCACGAAACTTTCATAGCCCATGATAAAACTCAGGAACGAAAACAGGAAAAGACCGACGACAAAAAGGAAAACGGTAGCACAAAGGTAGATAAAAGTCGCAGCTTCCTTAAGTGTCTTCCATCTGCCGATGGCAAACACGCCCTGCATAAACTTTGTAAACTTTCGTACTTTATAACTGAAAGTCATCATTCTTCCCCCATACTAACCTCATATTAAGAATTATATCATTCATGCATATTCCAAATTGCGAATTATCTGTAAACATTATCACATTTCACTCTTTACTTTATCGGGAATATGTTTTAGCATTTATGAGGAATTAAACCAGTATTCATTATTTATTTTATAAAGGAGTGTTCATTATGAATCTTTCACCACTTCAGAAAGCCAGATATGAGTATCAGCCGAAGCTTCCGGGCATGCTCAGAAACGGTATCTCAGAAATCTCCGTAAAAGAAGGCGCAGCTACAGCAAGCGTAGCTGATCAGGACAAGATCCAGGCTCTTTTCCCGAATACATACGGTAAGCCGGAGATCACTTTCGAAAAAGGCCAGAATACTTCTGTTGCAAAGAAGCAGGTCGTAGGCGTTATCCTTTCCGGTGGACAGGCTCCGGGCGGACACAACGTTATCTCCGGTCTTTACGATGCTCTGAAGGCAACCAACAAAGAGAATGTTCTCCTTGGTTTCAAGGGCGGTCCGGACGGACTTCTTAAGAATGACTATGTTGAGTTCGACGACAAGTTCATCGATTCTTACAGAAATACAGGCGGTTTCGATATTATCGGTTCCGGCAGAACAAAGCTCGAGACACAGGAGCAGTTTGCGATCGTTGCAGAAAACGCAAAGGTAAACGGTCTTACCGCTATCGTTATCATCGGTGGTGATGACTCCAACACTAACGCGGCTACACTTGCTGAGTACATGGCTGCAAACAACACAGGTATCCAGGTCATCGGTTGCCCGAAGACCATCGACGGCGACCTCAAGAACGAAGATATTGAAGCTTCCTTCGGTTTCGATACAGCAACCAAGACATATTCCGAGCTCATCGGCAACATCGAGCGTGATGCTAACTCCGCTAAGAAGTACTGGCACTTCATCAAGGTAATGGGCCGTTCCGCTTCTCACGTTGCACTCGAGTGCGCTCTGGAGACACAGCCGAACATCTGCCTCATCGGTGAGGAAGTAGCTGCCAAGAAGATGTCTCTTGCTCAGATCACCAATTACATCGCAGATGCAGTTGAAACACGTGGCAACAACGGCGAGAACTTCGGTGTAGCGATCATTCCGGAAGGTATCGTAGAATTCGTTCCTGAGTTCTCTGCTCTCATCGCTGAGATCAACGAGCTCCTCGCTGGCGAAAAGACAGCTGCTTTCAATGCTCTTCCTGACTGGAACGCGAAGTACGACTTCATCAAGGCCGGTCTTTCCGCTGACGCTTTCAAGGTATTCGACATCCTGCCGCAGGGCATCCAGCAGCAGCTCTTCCTCGAGCGTGACCCGCACGGTAACGTTCAGGTTTCCCTCATTGAGTCTGAAAAGCTCTTCTCCGAAATGGTTAAGGCTGAGCTCGCTAAGAGAAAAGAAGCTGGCACATATAAGGGCAAGTTCGGTGCTCAGCACCACTTCTTCGGTTACGAAGGCCGCTGCGCTTTCCCGTCCAACTTCGATGCTGACTACTGCTACTCTCTCGGTTTCAACGCTTTCATGCTGATCCAGTATGGTTTTACCGGTTATCTTTCCAAGGTATCCAACATCGCTAAGCCGGCTGACGAGTGGGTTGCCGGTGGTATGCCGATCACCAAGATGATGAATATGGAAAGAAGAAACGGTCAGGATAAGCCGGTTATCAGAAAGGCTCTTGTTGAGCTCGACGGCAAGCCGTTCAAATATTTCGAAGCTAACCGTGAAAAGTGGGCTGTTGAGACATGCTTCACTTATCCGGGTGCGATCCAGTACTACGGACCTGCAGAGGTTTGTGATCTGACCACCAGAACACTGGCTCTGGAAAAGTCCTGATCTCAATCTTAGTACATTAAGCAAATCAAAAAGGAGCGTTCCTTATCGGGAACGCTCCTTTTCTATATAAAGAATAAATAATCACTCTGTGACCAGTTTCGTAAAAGTATCGTATTTCAAAGAGACGATGATCTCCCCGTCATCAAAGCAGTCATAGTACTCGTAGAAATCCTCATACTCCATTCTGTCACGTTCTGCCGCACAATCAGAAAGATAATGGTTATGACGGATATCGAGCTGTTCGATCATATTTTTACGGATATCGAGCATCTGAAGAGATTTCAGGAAATCCACGTTGAGTTCAGAAAGTTTGTTATTCGAACACTCGATCATCTCCAGATTCTGACAATGCGATACACGAAGAGATGTAAGAAGATTGTCTGAACATGCAAGGACGATCAGTTCCGCGCAGTTGAAAAGGAAGATATCAGAAATATAGCAGTTACAGCAGTTTAAATGTTTCAGATGGATATTGGCCGAAAGATCGAGACGATCGATGCAGTTGGAATCACACCGAAGTTCCGTAAGTTTTCTGTTGTGATTCACTTCCAGATGCGGAAGACCGCAGTCCGTGCACTGAAGGATCTCGAGTTCCTTATTAACGGACAGATCCAGTTTTCGGAGATTGCATTTCTCACAAGAGAGTTTTTTAAGTTTCAGATTATGAGAAACATCCAGGTTTTCCATCCGGAAACTCCCGCCGACGCGCAATTCCAGGAGTTCCGGGTTATGGCTCAGATCGATCGCAGCGATGGGATTATTCCCGCAGTCCAGATGGGTCAGGGCATGGTTGGAACTCACGTCAAGCTCCGATATCTCATTCATTCCGCATTCCAGGACCTTCAGCCGAAGATTCCTCGAGCAGTCGAGAGATGTGAGGTTATTTCCATAACAAGTAAGCCTCTCGAGGTTTTCAAAGTGCTCGATCCCGCAAAGTGAACCCACTCTAAAAAAACTTACGTCGATCTCCCTGATCTTCCCGATCTCCTCATCAGTTAAAAGACCGTCAGAATCCGTATCGAATCTCTTCGATATTTCATTTCGGAATATTTCATCCGGAAAAGTTTCTGAGCTGATCTTCAGGGGCATTATGTCCTCCTTCTTTTAGAAAAGAACCGGTCAGAGAGCCCGCCCGTATGTATACTTGCCGGTAAGTCCCGCGACGATATTTCCGCTTGAATCCTTGTGATACGGATATACCCAGTAGTAGTTATACTGCGAGGAAGAAGCTGTCTTATCCGTATAGGTGGTTCCGGAAGCCATACCGAGATAGTGATAACTATTATTGGATCCGGTGATCCCGTAGATAAGATAACCCTGTGCCGTAGATGAAGCCGACCATGTCAGTTTCACACCGCCACTCACAGACGTGGCTTTCAGATTAGAAACCGCCGCACAGACACCTTTTGCATACACATAGTTTTTACAGTTGCCTGTGATCATGGTGCCATTGTTGTCTTTATAATACGGGAAGACCCAGTAATAGTTGTAATCGTTATCCAGAGCATTCTTATCCAGATATGTATAGCCGGCACGTGTCATTCCTACATATGAGTACTTGGAGTTCTTCATGGCATATACGAGATATCCGTCTGCACCTACCACGGAGTTCCACTTTAATCTGACCTGATTTTTCCCTGCTGCCTGGGCACTTAAATTCGTCGTCGAAGAAAGTGCAGGATTCAGTTTAAAGGGTTTTCCGGCATAATCCGTCTCGTGATTTCCGCGGATCTCTTCCGGAACAAGATAGATCTTATACTTTATGCCCCAGTATCCGAGCGAAAGATCACTCGGCAGCTCAAAAGTAGCTGTTCCACTGGAATTAATAGAGCCGGAGACATTCACTTTTCCATAATAAAGGATATTGGCACCATCTTCGAAATAGTCCTTATCTGTGATCAGAACAGACATCTGGTTGATCGAAGAGGTCCTCGATCCGGACACGGTAAATGGTACTGTCACTTTTGAACCGGAAAAAGACACTTTCTTTCCTGAAGTGACGGCAACATTCATAGCAGAGTCTTTCAATGTCAGCTTATACTCGGCACCGATCGTTCCATACGAACCGGAGACCGCCGACGAGAAAAGGATCGTAGAAGAATCCACGTTGAAAGCAGGACTTACGCCGAAACCATAATACACTTCGCCAGAACCCTGATAACCGTCGAAATCGATCTTACCGACATCCGAACTGTAGTTCACCGGAGCAGATCGCAGCCACCACATTCCGGCAGATCCACCGGACTTCTTGATCCTGCTGACGATATTCGACCAGTCCCAGTCGTCCGAGCTGTATCCTGAAAACGGCAGATATCCATAGTCGGCATTTAATACATCTTCGATATCCAGAAGGAAGATCTTCTCTCCTTTTAAAGGTGTATACGTCTCATATGTCTCATTTGTGGACAGTTCCAGGTTAAGTTTATGGGAGCCGATCGTACTCTTGGCGATCGAATTGCGCTCAATAGATGTAAATCCGTTTGCCTTATTTAAGAATGCGGAACCATTCATGGTATTGCGGATATCGCTATATCCCCAGTCGTTGGAGCGAGTTGCGCCGGAATTCGGCACTCCGTCTCTGTCGAAAGAATCATAATAGAGTATGCTGTCACAATCCAAAAACAGAGACGATACTCCAAATCTTGAAGTACTCGGACAAAGTACACGATACTTCACCGGAGTCCCCTCATATTTTCCGAAATACACATAACTGCCCTTCCATGCATCCGAAGCAGCTGCAGGCTTTTTGGGCGATGACATTCTCGAAGAACCGATACGTGTATTCTCTTTCGTCTTGGTAAAATCAGCTATGACCTTCTTTTCCGTCAAAAGATTCGGGCAGATGGCAAATGCCATCGCGGCCGTAAGGATCAGTGATCCGGCCCTTTTTATAGTCTTTCCTTGTTTAATCATCAACAGAACTCCCATGTCGTCAATTTCCGTACATCAAAATTTTACTACTACACTTTTCAAAATAAAACCCTGTTACGTGACGGTATTGTCACAGAAGAACTGAAATCTCGACGTTTCAGGATTTTGAAATTATTTTTGATATGATGATCCCGAAAAAAAAGGCAAAAAAAGAGCGCCCGCAAGGGACGCTCTTTTGAAGTTTTTTTGTCTTGCAACTTACTCTTCAAGGACAGAATCCGGATAGATCTCTCTCTTAACATAAGTTGTGTGCAGGAGTTCGTGAGCCAGGTGGCCGTTCGGAGCACCGAGGAACTCTTTGTAGAGCTTGTCGACCTGAGAGTTCTTGTGACTCTTACGGATCGGCATGATCTCATCTTCTTCGTAGAGAGCCTTGGCACGCTCAGCACGGATATCGATATCCATGAGTTTCTGAGCCGGAACCTGAGGCTGACCGCCACCACAGACGCATCCACCGGAGCAACCCATGATCTCAATGAAGGTATACTCAGGAGCGGAACCATCCTTGATCGCATCAAGAAGCTTTCTTGCTGCAGCTGTACTGTGGGCAACAGCTACACGGATGTTCTTACCACCCAGGGTGAGCTCAGCTTCCTTGATGTCAGCATCTACGCCACGGACTGCCTTGTATTCAAACTCAGGCAAATCTTTTTCTTCGAGGATATCAGCAACTGTACGTACAGCAGCTTCCATAACACCACCGGTTGCGCCGAAGATAACAGCAGCACCGGAATACTCGCCAAGAAGATCAGCATCCGGACCTTCATCCGGGAGAGCGTTGAAGTCCATACCCGCTTCACGGATCATACGAGCCAGTTCACGAGTGGTGATTACGACATCAACATCCTTCAGACCGTCAGCATTGACCATCTGCTCTCTTGCAGCCTCTGTCTTCTTAGATGTACAAGGCATAACGGAAACAACAACGATATCCTTTGGATCGATATTGTTCTGCTTAGCATAGTAAGACTTAATGATCGCACCTTCCATCTCGTGCGGAGACTTACATGTGGAAAGGTTCGGAATGAACTCAGGATAATAGAATTCGCAGAAGCGGATCCATCCCGGAGAACAGGAAGTGATCATCGGGAGAACACCACCGTTGTTGATACGGTTCAGGAGCTCAGTTCCCTCTTCCATGATGGTAAGGTCAGCACCCCAGTTGGTGTCATAAACCTTATCTGCACCGAGACGCTTCATAGCAGCGAACATCTTGCCTGTAGCACGGGTTCCGATCGGGAGACCGAACTCTTCACCGATTGCTGCACGGACAGCCGGAGCAACCTGCATAACAACGTGCTTAGAAGGATCCTGGATCGCAGCCCATACCTTATCGGTCTCTTCTTTTTCATGAAGAGCGCCGACCGGGCAAGCTACGATACACTGACCGCAGTAGATACACGGAGCATCTGCCATGGAGATATCATAAGCCGGTCCAACAGATGTGGAGAATCCACGGTTGAGGAAGGAAAGAACACCGATGCCCTGCTTCTTACAAGCAGATACGCAACGACCGCACTTAACGCACTTGCTGCCATCACGAACGATGGAGAAAGATTTGTCATCATAAACGGACGGGCTCTTTACGCCTTCAAAAGTAACCTTACGGATACCATATTCCTCAGCCAGAGTCTGAAGTTCGCAGTTCTTGTTACGGATACAGGAGAGGCAGTCGCGGTTATGATCGGAAAGGATCATCTCGAGAGTCGCCTTACGGGTATCACGAACTTTCTTGGAATTTGTATGAACGACCATACCTTCGCTTACCGGCATAACGCAGGCAGCAGCAAGAGCACGGGCCTTCTCTACTTCAACGAGGCAAACGCGACAGGCGCCAACTTCGTTGACATCTTTTAAATAACACAGGGTCGGAATCTTAATGCCGGCTTGTTTAGCAGCTTCAAGAACGGTGTAGTTCGAAGGAACCTGTACCGAAACCCCATCAATGGTAACATTAACCATATCCATTTGTTTCACACTCCTTTTTCGAATTTAATCGTCTCTTGAATTATCTCTTCTGAACAGCCTTGAACTTACAGTTCTCGATGCAGGCGCCGCACTTGATGCACTTTGTCGTATCGATGGAGTAAGCAACCTTACCAACCTCACCTGTAATCGCGTTGACCGGGCACTTCTTAGCGCACAGAGAACACTTCTTACAGATCTCAGGATCAATGTAGTATTCTGTCAGGCCCTTACATACGTGGCAACGGCACTTCTTATCAACTACATGCTCAACATACTCTTCACGGAAGTGCTTGAGTGTGGAGAGGATCGGGTTAGCAGCTGTCTGGCCGAGGGCACAGAGAGAACCATTCTTAAGAGAAAGAGCGATCTCTTCGAGGGAGTCGATATCCTCGAGTGTACCAGTACCATCTGTGATCTTCGTAAGAAGTTCAAACATTCTCTTAGTACCGATACGGCAGGGAGAACACTTACCACAGGACTCATCTACGGTGAACTCGAGGAAGAACTTCGCAATATCAACCATACATGTGTCTTCGTCCATGACGATCATACCGCCGGAACCCATCATGGAGCCAGCTGCTACGAGGTTATCGTAGTCGATCGGTGTGTCAAGGAGAGATGCCGGGATACATCCGCCGGACGGACCACCGGTCTGAACTGCCTTGAAGGCCTTGCCATTCGGGATACCGCCACCGATATCAAATACGATCTCACGTACTGTAGTACCCATCGGGATCTCGACGAGACCAACATTGTTTACCTTACCGCCGAGAGCGAATACCTTAGTACCCTTGGACTTTTCTGTACCAACAGAAGCGAACCACTCAGCACCCTTGTTAATGATAACCGGGATATTTGCATATGTCTCAACGTTGTTGAGGATAGTCGGCTTACCGAAAAGACCCTTGATCGCCGGGAACGGCGGACGAGGTGTCGGATTACCGCGCTTACCTTCGATAGAACGCATGAGAGCTGTTTCCTCACCGCAAACGAATGCGCCTGCGCCGAGACGGATATCCAGATCAAAGGAGAATCCGGAATCGAAGATGTTCTCACCGAGCAGACCATATTCTCTAGCCTGATCGATAGCGATCTGAAGTCTCTTAACTGCGATCGGGTACTCAGCACGGATATAAACATAACCCTGGTGAGCGTCGATACAGTAAGCAGCGATCGCCATAGCCTCGATTACGCTATGCGGGTCACCCTCGAGGATGGAACGGTCCATAAATGCACCCGGGTCACCTTCGTCAGCGTTACAGCAAACATACTTGGTGATGCCCTGTCCTCTGTTACCGGAAGCGAACTTCCACTTAAGACCTGTCGGGAATCCGCCGCCGCCACGGCCACGGAGACCGGAATCGATGATCTCCTGGATAACAGCATCCGGATCTCTCTTCTCGGTAAGGATCTTACCAAGAGCCTGATAACCATCATGAGCGATATACTCTTCGATCTTCTCCGGGTTGATGTTACCGCAGTTACGGAGAGCAACACGCATCTGCTTCTTGAAGAAGTTGCTGTCATTTGCAGAAGTCTTCTCAGATGCCTCAGCACCATCGTGCTTCGGAGCCATGAGACGCTCAACATAACGGCCCTTCAGCAGGTGCTCGCTAACGATCTCTGTAACATCTTCAGGAGTTACGCGGTAATACATAACACCTTCCGGATAAATAACAACGATAGGACCCTGGGCGCAAAGGCCGAAGCATCCTGTCTGAACTACTTTTACTTCTTTTTCAAGTCCCTGAGCCGGAATCTGCTGTTCAAACTGCTCGATGATCTTCGCGGAGTTTGAAGAAGTGCATCCTGTACCACAGCAAACAAGGACGTGCGCACGAAATAAATCCATGATTAAGCCTCCTTATACTTTGCGATAATACCGGGAATTTCATCCGGTGTCAGACGACCATATACATCGTCACCGACCATAATAACCGGTGCCAGACCACAGGCACCTACACAACGGCACGCAGAAATAGAGAACTTTCCGTCCTTCGTAACATCGCCGCACTTGATGCTGAGAACATCCTCAAGCTTGTCGAGCAATGCCTGCGAACCCTTAACATAGCAAGCTGTACCCAGGCATACGCTGATCGCATTTTCACCCTTTGGCTTCAAAGAGAAGAAAGAATAGAACGAAATTACGCCGTAAACCTCAGCAACAGATACCTCGAGAGCATCCGCTACTTTTCTCTGGACAGGAAGCGGCAGATAGCCGTAAATTTCCTGAGCCTGCTGCAAAGTGGCCATCAAAGCCTTTTGGCCCTGGCCCTTGTATTTCGAAAGAACTTCATCGAGCTTTGCGCTCATTTCTTCCGGAGTCATTTTTTGTTTTCCCACAGTTGACTCACCTCCCACATGGTAGGATAACACATGAAGAAATTTCGCTCAACGGAAAAACGGAAAATTCTTGTCAAGATAGACTGAAAAATCACAAAATGGACACAGATTTTGGTCAAAATGAAAATCATTTTCTTTTCTTTTTATATAAGAGAGGGTAAAATGAGTTGCATCATTTTGGAAGGAGGAATCACATGCAGCTTCAATTCCGGATCGCCCCCGAAGACAGTGGCAGGAAGATCTATGACATCTTAAGGGAACGCTATCAGATGTCAAATCTTCTCTGCAAACGTATCCGGCTCTACGGAGAGCTGTATATCAACGGATTCCCCGCCCGCATGATCGCATCGACCGAGGAGGGAGACGAGGTCCACATCATATACGATGACGCCGAGGGCATCATACACACCCGGCCTGATACAGATATCCATATCTACTATGAAGATGACTGGATCGTGGTCTGCGAAAAGCCCGGAAACCTTGTGACCCATCCTTCATGGCAGCACATGGACGATTCCCTGATCCAGCGGCTTTGCGACCAGCGCCTTCATCCGATCATGAGGCTCGACCGCGAGACTTCAGGTCTTATCGTCATCGCAAAAAACGGATATGCCCATAACACAGTCTCGAAAAACAAGATGGATAAGGAATATGTCGGCATCGTGTACGGGACTTTCGCCCCGGAAGAAGGCACGATCGACCGGCCCATCGGAAGAGACGAAAACTCCATCATGATAAGGATCGTCCGGGACGACGGGCATCCGTCGGTCACACACTATAAGACGGAACAGGTCCTCCCGGAGAAAAATCTTTCAGTCGTTTCCTATAAACTTGAAACAGGACGATGCCATCAGATACGCGTGCATTCCCTCTATATGGGGCATCCTCTCGTAGGCGACGGACTTTACGGCCCCAGATCGAACGATTTTCCGAACCCGGAAATGCCCTGCATCGAAAACGAGGACCGGATCAGCCGGCAGGCCCTTCACGCGAAAAAGCTCGGCTTTTATCACCCGATCACGAATGAATGGATGGAGTTTACTTCAGAAATGCCCAAGGATATGAAAAACCTTCTTCTTTGAGAAAAAGATCCTTATTTTCTTTCTTCGATCAGGCTCTTCGCCAGTACCTGTGACTGAACATCGCCAGAATTACCGGAAAGCAGACGGGCGACCTCCTGAATGCGTCCGTTCTCATTCAGCGGCGTGATCGTCGTTTTGGTCCTCTCCCCGCTCTGATCTTTTGAGATAAAGAAATGCTGGTCAGCTGCCGCAGCGATCTGTCCCATATGTGTTACACAGAATACCTGGTGGAACTTACTAAGCTTCTTCATCGAGAAAGATACGGCCTTGGCCGCCTCGCCGGAAATACCGGAATCTACTTCGTCGAAGATCAGGACAGGCGTTGCATCGGCTCGAGCCAGGATCGTCTTGATGGCTAGCATGATACGTGCCGCTTCACCACCGGATGCCGTCTTCGAAAGAGGCTTTAAGTCCTCTCCCTTATTTGCAGAGAATAAAAACTCGACTTCATCATATCCGGTCTTACTGAAAAACCGTTCTTTCGGGCGCTTACTGAAAGACACCTCAAATGTCGCATTTGAAAGGCCCAGGAACTGTACTTCCGAGACGATGTCGGAAGACAGCTGTCTTCCCGCTTCTTCTCTGACATTATGAATGACATCGGCCAGTGCGATCAGTTCCTTTTCGATACAGGAACGCTCAGAATTGAGCTGCCTGATCTTCGTATCTCCTTCTTTCAGCATATCCAGGCGTGCCTTCGCGTTTTCCAGAAATTCATTCATTGAAGAGACCGAGCCGCCGTACTTGACCGTGCATGCGCGAAGTTTTTCCAGCCGCGCTTCCACTTCATCATAAGTCTCCCCGGAGGAGAGATCCTCCGAACCGATCTCGTCGTGAAGGCCCTGAAGATCCATGACCAGGGACTTCATCTGCTGTGCTTTTTCGGTAAAAGATCCGTCAATGGAAGAAAGTGCTTCCAGATGCTCGGAGGCGGTCTGAAGCGCGGAAAGCGGAGATTCGGAATCCTCGGTCGATAAAGCGCCCTGCACAAAAGAAAGATGGAAGCGTCTCTTCTCGTCCTGCTTTAAGACTTTAAGTTTCTCGGACAGTTCTTCTTCTTCCCCTTCTTTAAAGTGCCCCTCTTCGATTTCCCGGATCTGATATAAAAGAAGATCCTGCATCTGGCGGCTCTTCTCGGGATCAGATTCATACTGCTTACGAAGATTCAGTATCTCCCGGTATTCATTCAGTTTCTCGGAAAAAGCGGAAATATGCGGACGGATCTTCTCCCCGAGATAATCATCGAGGATCCCCAGATGCTTGGAGCTGTCAAAAATCGTCTGCTGATCATGCTGGCCGTGGATATCTATAAGATAAGATCCTATCGTGCGAAGAACAGATACCGGCATCGTGCGTCCGTTGACGCGCACAAGGCTCTTGCCGTCTTTACTGATCTCCCGAAGAAGTATGATCGTGTCCTCTTCACACTCGATACCGAATTCATCGAAAACGGATCGCGGGATCACAGAGGAGACCTCATCAAAGACCGCCTCGATCACGGCCTTATCACTGTCTTTACGGACATAGTCCCTGCCGATGCGGTGCCCAAGAAGTGCACCGATCGCGTCGATAATGAGAGATTTACCCGCGCCGGTCTCACCCGTCAGGATATTAAGTCCCCTTCCGGGCGTAAAAGACGCATACTCAACTATCGCGAAATCTTGGATCGTCAGGCTAACTAACACAGAGCTCTTCCTCGCTTAAAAATCGGCATTCATTCGACTGTTCATGTCCTTGATGGTGGCCTGGATCGCCAGAGCATCTTCAGGAGACGGGGTCGCCACGAAGATCGTATCATCTCCGGCGATCGATCCTACGACACCCGAAAGATGGATCGAATCCAGGGCAGAGGCCGCCGCATTCGCCATACCCGGAAGAGTACGGATCACGACCATATTCATGGCCACATCACTGGAAAGCACCGAATGGGCAAATACCGAAAGCAGTCGTCCCGGTGCCACATCGCCGGTACGGTCCAGAACACTGTATTTCGTTCCACCAGAAGGGAGCGTGACCTTGATGATGCCCAGATCTTTTATATCACGGGAAACTGTCGCCTGAGTGACCTGCCAGCCCTGGGATTCCAGTTCCCTTGCCAGTTCTTCCTGCGTGCTGATCTCTTTGGCACGGACCAGACGGAGCATCGCTTCCTGTCGTTCATTTTTCGCCATCTTCATAGAAACTACCTCTTGCACGGATCTTCTGTCTAACGGTCTGATAGAAATTCTTATAGCCAAGTTTTGCGACCACGACATCCTCGTCGGACTTTCTGATGAGGATGCGGTCATGGTAGGAAAGCTCGATATTGTCACGTCCATCCAGAGAAATGATCGGCGGTTCGGAGAATTTCTCGATAATGATCTCCATCGTGCTGTCCCCGGAAACGATATAGGTACGGTTATGAAGTGTATGCGGACAGATCGGCGTGACCATGAAGATATCCAGTTCCGGCTGTACGATCGGACCACCTGCCGCAAGACAGTATGCCGTAGAACCGGTCGCAGTCGAAAGGATGACACCATCGCCGGAAAGACGCTCGACATAATCGTGGTCGATCAGAAGGTCGAGAGTAACCACATGCATATTCAGGCCTCTGGCGATCACGCAGTCATTCAGGCAGAGCCCGTGCTCCTTGACATTTCCATTTTCGTCCATGAGAGTGACATCCAGCTGCGAACGCATCTCCAGGGTATATTTTCCGTCGATGAGACGGTCAATGGCGTCTTCGAAACTGTCCTTATGGATCTCGGTCATGAATCCGATACTGCCGAGATTGACACCGATGATCGGTGTTCTCGTCTTCAGATGCTTATGTGCAGTCCGAAGGAAAGTACCGTCTCCGCCGAAAGAAATGAGGATATCACAGTCAGCATAGGACCCGAACTCCACGTAAGGAAGATCTTTTAACGGAGTATCCTTATAGATCTCATCCAGAACGACGGTGCCGCCCTTCTTATGAATGACATCCGCCGCATATGAGGAAAACGAAAAATCGATATCCTTTTCTTCATTAATCGCAAACCCGAATCTCATCGTGCTTTCTCCTTCCCTTTTCCAAAGAAAAAGTCGTCTGTCTTTGCATAATTATACCGCAAATCCCTAAAATATACAGTTTTTTATGCAAAACGAGTAGAGATATGACAATTATACAGAGAAATCATTTTCCGCGCATGATGATATAAGCGCGATTTGAAACTTTTTTCAGGATTTTTCGACAGCTGCGACGATGGCTTTCGCATCCATGCCCTCAATACCTAAAAGTACACCACGGTTTCCGGCCACCAGCGGATGGTCACTGACACCGAGGACCGTAAAATCATGGACACATGGAAAATCCCCTGCTTTCTCAAAAACAGAAAGCAGATACGTGCCGAAGCCGGCATGCGCGATACCATCTTCGATCGTGACGACCTGATCGATATCTGAAAGAAGCTCCCGCCATGTATCTAGATCCACAGGTTTTACGCATCTGACGTCGATCACTTTGGCCGAGATGCCTTTTTCAGCAAGGATATCCGCCGCTTCAAGCGCCTGATCGCACATGATACCGAGAGAAAGAATCGCAACCTTTCTACCGTCACGGATCACTCGCGGACCGATGCCTTCGGATACAGGGATCTCAGCAAGTCTGTCCGACTGGCCGCCGCGCGGATATCTGACGGCGATCAGTCCTTTTCCCTCGGAAACAGCATATTCGAGCATACGGTCGAGTTCCGCGAAATTACAGGGAGAAAGCAGCGTGACATTCGGCATGGAGAGCATCATGGAGATATCGTAGATGCCCTGATGGGTCATACCATCCGCTCCGACGATACCGGCACGGTCCAAAGCCAGCACCACATGCAGGTCCTGAAGACATACATCGTGAAGGAGCTGGTCATAGGCGCGCTGGGCAAATGTCGAATACAGCGCCACGACAGGAACGAATCCGTTCACGGCCATACCTGCGGCCATCGTCACGGCATGTTCTTCCGCGATACCGACATCGAAGAAACGAAGCTTCATGTTCTGGCGGAAATTCTTAAGTCCCGTACTGGTCATCATGGCCGCGCAGATTGCAACGACATTCTCATATTTCATACCGATGCGCACCATCGAATCGGAGAAACACCCGGTAAAAGTAGGCTTAGTTGAAGGCTGTACGCCTTTTTCCATGTCAAAAGGACTGACCCCGTGATAGACAGACGGATTTTCCTCCGCCGGAGCATAACCTTTCCCCTTCTGCGTCACGATATGGATCAGGACCGGACCGTTGATCTCCTTGGCGATCTCAAGTTTCTTCTTTAAAAGCGCGATATTGTGCCCGTCAAAAGGTCCGAAATAATGGAATCCCAGATCTTCGAAAATGACCGGTGTATTTCTTCTGATCAAAAGACGGAACCAGGTCTTCAGCATACGAAGGAACCGCGCGATCGGACGACCGATCAGCGGTATCTTCAGAAGGACTCTCTCGACACGGCTCTTGGCACGGATATATCCCGTGGAAGAACGAAGATTCGAAAATGCCCGTGAAAGTCCGCCGACGTTTTTATCGATCGACATCTGGTTATCGTTCAATATGACCGTCAGGTTTTCACTGAAATGGCCGGTATCGTTTAAGCCTTCAAAAGCCATACCGCCCGTCATGGCGCCGTCGCCGATAACAGCGATAACATGCCCGTTATCGCCTTTCAGCTTCTTGGCACGGAGAAGTCCTAACGCCGCGGAGACCGAGGTGCTGCTGTGTCCGACACCGAACACATCGTATTCACTTTCGGATCTTTTCGGAAAGCCTGTAATACCGCCATACTGGCGAAGCGTATCGAAACGGTCTTTTCGGCCGGTAAGAAGCTTATAGGCATATGCCTGATGTCCTACGTCCCAGACGATCTGGTCGGTAGAAAGATCGAACTCCGCCAAAAGCGCGACGGTCAGATCCACGACACCGAGGCTGGATGCCAGATGACCGCCGTTTTTACTTACACGGTCAACAATGACATAACGAAGCTCATCGGCGAGTGCCTTGCATTCGTCATAACTTAACTGCGCCACGTCCTGCGGGCGCTTGATGCTGTCCAGTATAGGAGTCGGTTTCATAGTCGTCACTGCACCCGATTCTGCAGAACATCGCTGAACTGCCGTAATACTGTGACGTCAAAACCACGGGAAGAGAGCTCATCGAGCGCATCATAGACATCCCCGTAGGTATCGTCGAGCATCTTCTGTGCGGTGCTTTCGCCAAAGACCGTAACAAAAGTTGATTTATTGTCGCGCTGATCTTTTCCGGTGGACTTGCCGAGGACCTGCTGATCCGCCTGCACATCCAGTAGATCGTCCTTGATCTGAAAACCCAGGCCCGTGCCGGAAGAAAAACGGCGGATAAGATCGTAAAGGGACTTATCTTCGCCCTTTTCGGCCGCGTAGATATAATATGGTACCAGACAGGACGCATTGATCAGCGCACCCGTCTTCTTTTCATGAAGTTCACAAAGGCGTCCGGTATCGATCTTCTTGCCTTCCGAAGCAAGATCGATGCTCTGACCGCCGATCATTCCGAGAATACCGGTATTTTCGGCAAAGCAGCAAGCCGCCTGAATCGTGTTCGGGTTCCTAGAGACAGACAGAAGGACTCTTTCAAATGCACGGTTTAAAAGCGCATCCCCGCCGAGAAGCGCAAAAGCCTCACCATGGGCGATATGGCAGGTCGGCTTTCCTCTTCTAAGGCAATCATCGTCCATACAAGGAAGATCGTCATGGATCAGAGAATACGTATGGATCATCTCCATCGCGACCGCAAAATCATCCACACACGAAAGCTCGATCCCCAGCATTTCCGCGACCATGTACATCAGCACCGGGCGGATACGCTTGCCGCCGGCCAGAAGGCTGTACATCGAAGCTTTGACCGTCGGATCACAAGAAAGCTCCTTCGGGAATACATCCAGAAGCAGTGATTCGATGCGGTCCTGATACTTCTTCATGAAATAAGAGATCTTCTCGCTCATAGTTTACTCTCCAAAAGCACTCTCGCTCTCGCCGTCCTGCCCGAGGATACTGATCTTCTTTACGATCGAATCCAGTTTCTCCTTACAGAACTTCGAAAGCTCCATCCCACGGGAATAAAGCGCGATGGAATCATCAAGGGACGCTTCTCCGGATTCCAGTTTCCGGATGATCTCCTCTAGCTCACTGACTGCCTGTTCATAGGTCATGTTGATCTTCTCATCCATCAGTTTCCACCCTCTTTTTCCTCGATCGATCGAACTACGGAGCAGATCACACCATCTGCCACCGCCACTTGGATCTCTTCCTCTATATTAACACATTTTACAGAATCTACCGTTTGTCCGTTTCTATTCTTCACACGGGCATATCCGCGGAGCAGGACTTTCATAGGATCTAACGCCTCAAGTTTTGCCAGTGCCGTGGTAAAAGAACCCATCTTCCGCTCATATTCGGCCTTCATCCTCTCGCCGAGTTTTTCGGAAAGCGCATCGCACCTCTGCATCTCTTTCTCGATCCGGTACTTCGGCTCCAGAAGCGCTCTGTGCTTACTTAATCTTTCCCACTGGTGGTTCTTGCTCTTGATGAAGTTTCGCATCGCCAGCGCAAGTTTTCCGGAAGTTAGATCGAGTCTTCCGAGAAGTTCCTCTTTATTCGGCATGACAAGTTCCGCCGCTGCAGAAGGCGTCGGGGCACGAAGATCTGAACAGAAATCACAGATCGTATAGTCGGTCTCATGACCGACTGCCGAGATCACCGGGGTATTCGCCTCAAAGATCGCACGCCCCAGCGCCTCGTCATTAAAGCACCATAGATCCTCCATGGATCCGCCGCCTCTGGCGATGATGATGACATCGACATCTTCCCTCTTATCAAGAAGCTTCAAAGCGGAGATCAGTTCTCCTGCGGCTTCTTTTCCCTGCACGGAAGAAGGCGCGATCAGGATATCGTAGTTCGGGTATCGGCGATTCAGGACATTCAGGATGTCCTGGATCACGGCGCCTTTCGGAGATGTCACGACACCGATCTTTTTCGGAAGGTACGGGATCGGCTTTTTATGAGAATCATCAAAAAGGCCCTCTTTCGCCATTTTTTCTTTTCTTTTTTCAAACTCACGGAAAAGATCCCCGATGCCGTCTTCCTGCATAAAAGATACGACCACCTGGAATCTTCCATCGACAGTGTATATGGACGCTCTTCCGTAAAGGATGACCTGCATGCCGTTTTCCGGAACAAAGCTGATATGGGAAAAGCTGCCCTTGAAGATCACGCAGGAGACGGAGCTGTTTTTATCCTTAAGCTGGAAATACGCATGTCCGGATGGATAGCGCTTATACCCCGAGATCTCCCCTTTCACGCATAACTGACAAAGCACACTGTCATTATTTACCAGTGTGCTTGCATACTCGTTTAATTCAGATACGGAAAGGATCGTCTGCATTATTTTTCCAGGTCGTTGCCGATCCTGCCTAAAATCGCGTTGATATAGCTCTTCGACTCTTCAGAACTGTATTTTTTCGCAAGAACGACCGCCTCGTTGATGGAAACGCTCACAGGAATGTCCGGCTCGTGCAGCATCTCATATACGGCGATACGAAGAAGGATGACGTCGACCTTCGGAAGACGGCTCTGTTTCCAGTCCTTCAGATACTTGGAATACTCGCTGTCAAGCGCTTCTGACTCAGCAAACACACCTTCCGTGATCTTATTGAAATACGGAAGATCTTCCTCATCAAGAGGATGCACCTCGAGGTACAGTTCTTTTTGCTCGGAAACGGGCTCATCCCGAAATCCCAGCTGATACAAAAACGCAAAAGCCGCTTCACGCGCTTCTCTTCTACTCATCGAAACCTCCCGGGCGGAAGGATCTTGTCCATCCAGTCCTTGACTTTATCTTTATCCGAGAAAAGCAGCGCACCTACAACGTAGCCGATCACAGACATAACAATTATAAACAGTGTTTTTAAGAAGCCGAAGATCACCAAAAACAGCGCAAAGACAAAGGCAATACCTGCTCCGATCTTGCCGGAGTTCTTGTCTTTGAGCATATCGAAGAATTTGACGAAAAGGGCTCTCATCTATTAACGTTCCACCTTCGCAACGACAGGCTCTACGCGGCTGACCTTAACGGAAACGCTCTCCACAGTGATGCCTGTATAACGCTCGATGTCCTTCTTGATCCTCTCCTGGACCTTACCCATGGTGGAAGGAACTTCGACGTTGGAATAAAGGACCGCACTCAAATATACGCGGATCGCGTTATTCTTCGCGGAAAGAACTCGTGCACGTGCAGCTTTGATACCTGCCTGTGCGCTTTTGGCGGAGTTTAAGGCGATGCTCTCGATCGCATCGACACCGATCTCGACAAAACCGATCTCTGTCTGACGGATACGGGTCTTACTGAGACGGCCGTTTAAAAGACAGAAGGTCACGGTAATGACACAGGAGATCAGAATGACCAGAAGTACCGCAAGATAGATGTATTTTTGGTACGGATCGGTAACGATATTGGAAAGAGGAGAAAGAAGATCTGCGAAGATACCATCGTCTGCCAGTGCATAAAGAAGAAGCAGTGACAGTATCGCGAGGATCGTCGAATATACGATCAGAACAAAACGGATGATACGGTTCATGAATTCTTTTCCTCCCTTAACACCACGCCGCAGACATGGACATTCACGGATTCCACGACAAGGCCGGTAAATTTCTCTACGTCCTCCTTGACGCGCTCCTGGATGGACCAGGCCACCTCTGGAATAATCATACCATAATATACGATAGGATAAACAGTGACGGAAACGAACCCCTCTTCATTCTCGGAAAACTCGACGCGCACGCCCTTCCCTTCATGAACGAACCCCAGAGATTCCTTAAGCACTACAGGTACAGAGGCCGTAAGACGAGCAACGCCCTCCGTACGCAGGGCGGCTTCTGCTGCATACTGTGCAACAAAGCCCTGCGACATCGAGCGTTCGCCTTTAATCGATTCCGATACGAGATTCTCACCCATCTTCGACAGTTCCCTTCTCGACGAAAATCAGAACGTGAGATTATGCACGTTCGAGATATTCACCTGTACGAGTATCTACACGAATGATCTCGTTCTGGTTTACAAAGAGCGGAACCTTAACGGTTGCACCGGTCTCCAGTGTTGCGATCTTGGTCGCGTTGTTTGTCGTATCACCACGAACACCAGGCTCGCACTCAGTGATCTCGAGCTCAACAACGATCGGAAGCTCTACACCGAAGATCTCGCCCTTATAGGAAAGTACTTTACAGATCATCTCTTCCTTGAGGAAGCGGATGTTGTCGCCGATGTTCTCTTTAGCGATCGGACGCTGCTCATAAGTTTCCTGATCCATGAAGTAGTAAAGGTCACCATCTGCATAGATGTACTGCATATCGTTTCTTTCCAGCTGAGCCTGCTCGAACTTCTCGTTCGGGTTGAAGCTGCGCTCAACTACAGAACCGGTCTTTACGTTCTTATACTTTGTACGTACGAAAGCGGCACCCTTACCAGGCTTTACATGCTGGAATTCCACTACCTGGAAAACCTGACCATCCATCTCAAAGCACATACCGTTTCTAAAATCACCAGCGCTAATCATAAATACTCCTCCGAATATACACAAAAAATGTTATCTAATTTATTACGTTATAACAGTTTACTTGAACATTTGTAAATCCGCAAGTAAAATCAGCGCAAATCGTGAATTTATCTATTTTCCACAAAAACAGAGCGGTTTTCGCACATGAAAGGTCAGATCGGAAGGCTGTTGGCGTAAACATAATTGCCTGCAGAACTCTTTACCATCACCCCGTCTAACGTATAGAACCAGAATACCCAGTAGTAGGTATAATCATTCTGACACAAGAAAACATCAGTATAGGAATTATATGTCACCGTACGGAAATACTTGCATTCTTCGCCCGGACGTTTCGCATATATCATATAGCCTTCCGCGCCCTCCATAGCATCCCAGGTAAGTATGACCCTGGCCTCCCCGCTTCGTGCACGAAGACCCGTTACCGGGACTGGTCTTCCTCTCTCAAAGACATACTGTTCACAGCCCCCGGGGATCATCTTTCCCCTTTCATCTGTAACATACGCAAAGACCCAATAGAAGTTATTCTCGGTTGCCAGAGCATTCTTATCCACATAAGTCGTTCCCTGTGTCGTCATGCCCACAAAGCCATAGACGCCTTTTTTTCTAGCATAGATAAGGTATCCTTCAGCACCTTCAACAGGATCCCATGTAAGACGGACACTATGGATGTCTACAGACTCCGCTTTTATATGTTTAACCGTTGCCGGACACTTAACAGAAATCGTAAACTCCTCAATATTGGTAGCACAGTCTGTTCTCTTATCACCATTACACAGCTCAGAAAAGACTTTTACTTTATATTTTCCTGTCAGAAGATCTGAGGGAACCTGAAAATTCACTGCACCATACTCCTTATCATGGGCGATATGTCCATAATATATCGGCGAATCGTTCATATCGGTAATGATTACAGAGACAAAACCCGGAAGCAGTCTGGAGCCGACAAGACCGTTAAGGAATGAGATCTTGATGTTTTCTCCCGATTCATAGTTTTCTTTATCAATAAATGCAATGAAATTTTCATAATCCTTGCAATATAATGTCAACTTCCATTCATTCTTTGTATAATCCGAGATCTTGACCATTTTCCCGACAGATGAAGGATCGTTGCTTTTTACTCCGTTCGCAGTCATGAACAAAATAGTTTTCGGACGGCACATGAAAGAAGGACGCACGCCTTTGACCTTTGTCATTGACTCACCTACGACATCATAATACCCTTCAGATGTAACATACTGAATATCTGTCGAAGTCTGTCCTGGAGTTCGAAGCCAGTAGTCAACTCCAATCTTGCGTAATGCCGGATCGAGAGCATAGACCTCATTCAAAGAAAGCGGACGCAATCGATCTGTGATCAATGTCCCGGCAACACCGTCAGAATATGGTGAAACATTCACGTAACCGGCAGGAAGGATTCTTTTTGAAGTCATGATCTCTTTTTCTTGTGCATTTATACCGCTATAATAGATCGATTCAATTTCTGATTTGAGATCGGATCCTTCATACGAATTCCCACTCCCGGTACTTTTTCGATAGGCCGTATTCGGACCTACCGCCGAAGTGGACAGGAACGTCAGAATCGTATCACCGCCTCTGGCTGTCTGTTTTTTTATTACCTTCCAGGAAATGGGCTGGTTTTTATAGTACCCAAAATAGACGGTAGCACCTTTACTGCTGTTTATATTCGTCATGAGATGATCATATCCGAACACAAGCGTTTTATTTGCGTTTGCTGCTGCCGCATGTACCGTTTCTTTTTCAGCAGATGCGGCGACAGCAAAGGAGCCGACAACAATTCCGATACTCAACATGATGGACAACATTGATTTCAAATACTTCTTCATAAACACAACCCCTTTCCTGATCTCCGTTAGATTTTTGGTTTTTATAATGATTTCCCGTAGGTGTAGTTTGCCGTTCCACCCGGGATCATTTTCCCGTTATTCAAATGATATGGATATACCCAGTAAAAGGTATATGCCGATGCGGATGCACTTCGATCGGTATAAGATGTACCGGTATTCGTCATGCCGATATAGCCGTATTCTCCGCCCGGACGGATACCATAGATCAGATAACCATCGGCATCAGCTACCTGATTCCAGGTAAGTTTGACATACCCGGAACCGGATGACGCGCGAAGCCCTGTGACCGCAGCACAGACACCCTTGCCATAGGCATACATCTGGCATTTTCCCGGGATACGTCTGCCTTGACTATCTGTGATAAACGCAAATACCCAGTAATAGTTATAATCTGTATCCAGCGCATTTACATCCGTATAGGTCGTTCCCTGTGTCGTCATGCCAACAAAACCGTAAACTCCGGCCTTCTGTGCATAGATGAGATATCCTTCTGCAGTCGGGACTGCATCCCAGGAAAGTTTGACCTTGTTGCGTCCGGCAGGTGTACATTTGATGTTTCTTACTGTACCCGGGTTATTGACATGGAAGGTCAGCGAACGCTGCACAGAAGAATAGTCCGTCTTCTTATCGCCATTGCACTGCTCACTGAATACTTTCAGATAATAGTCACCCGTCTGAAGATCTCTCGGGAAAACGAATCTGGCCGAGCCACTTGTCGAATTATTTGCGATATGTCCGTAATAGAGCGGTTCCCCGTTCATATCGGCAACGATCACAGAAACGAACTCAGAAGAACCTGACTTCGCTCCGTTGTAATCAATCATGACAGCGCCGCCGGCATCGACTTCTCTTTCGTCATAGCAGCTGACACGAAAATCCTTTCTCGAATCATCGTAAAGCGTCAGCTTCCACTCGTTTGTTGTCGCGTTCGTGATCTTCGTCATCTTTGAGACGGAAGATACACTATTACTCTTGAGGCCATTGGCTGTTGTCAGGAAGATCTCCTCCTCCTTAACATTCATGGCCGGGCGGCTGTACTTATTTTTCGTCACGGTATCCCCAAAGAAGTGATAGTTTCCATCATCACCCACATAAGTTGCCGACGAGTTCGAATCACCGGGCGAACAAAGCCACCAGTCCACATCGATATCTCTGATCTTTTCATTCAGATATGAAGATTCTTTGGTCGATAAAGGCCATAACTTAGCATCAGTTACTTTTGTTCCTGCGACTCCATCCGGATATTCAACACTCGAAAAAGTACTTGTTACTAATGTCTTTCCAGCAACGGCCGCCTGCTCAAGGCTCGAAAAATAAGAAGTATTGCTGAACAGATCATTCAATCGTGTCTGCAAAGCCGAACCCGAATAACTATTTCCTCTGGAAAGCTGAGAATTAAACGGGCCTGCTTTTCCGATCGCTTTACTTGAAAGCAGTGTTAAGCAGCCGGCATTGCTCTTCGAACTGACCTGCGTTCCGTTATAGCCGATCACTCGCCAGGCGATCGGCGCGTCATAATTTCCCATGTACACAGTAGCAGCATTATCAGAGTTGACACCTGAGGTCAAAGGTTTTACCCCATACATCAGTGTTTGTTTTGAAATAGCGGCATTCACCATCTTTTTCTCTGCCGGCTGTGAAATAATCAGAGCTCCGGAAAGGATCCCGGCACTCATCATCATGGCAAGTGTTTTTCTGCAAATGTTTTTCATGTTCTTGATTCGTCTCCTGTCTTTTTTGAAAAGCTTTTTTCGTTATATTTTGATGCTCTTTAAAGCGCTTTCCCGTACACATAGGCGGCGGTTCCGCCAACGATCATTTCGTCTCCGTTATAGTGGAATGGGAATACCCAGTAGAATGTCCAATCTTCTGTGGAGGCTTTCCTATCAACAAAAGCCGTTCCGGTCGTTGTCATACCGATATATCCGTAGCTCTCGCCCGGGCGGATCCCGTAGATCAGATAGCCATCTGCGCCTACGGATGCCGTCCAGTTGAGTTTGACACGACCGGTCGATGAGCTGGCTCGAAGATCAGTAACTGCCAAAGTAACACCTTTGGCATATACATACTTTTCGCATCCGCCACAGATCATCTCTCCAAAATCATTCACGTAATAGGCAAATACCCAGTAATAGTTATAATCAAAGTCCAGTGCTTTTGTATCTGTAAAAGTAGTTCCACGCGTAGTCATGCCGACGTAGGCATACTCACCGTCTTTTTGCGCATAAACAAGATACCCGTCGGCGCCTTCCACTGCATTCCAGGAAAGGCTGACTCTACCTCTTCCAGCCGGCTGCGCGGAAATACCCGTAACGGACTCCGGCTTAGGTTCCACGGTGATGAGCTTGGCTCCCTTATCAAAGCTGAACTGCGTCCAGCCCGGATAATGGTAGAATTCATATTCGGCCCCCATGTAGGATGAAGAACGAAGCGGAACATACTCCATCAGTTCAAGGAATCTCGGACAGTGGGATATATTCAGTTCGGTAACATGATTTCCAAACGAATCCATGATGTCGAGTCTCGGACTGTTTAAAAGCAACGTCGTGATCTCATTGAAGGTACAGTTCAGTTTATATAGATTTTTGTTATTGCGCAGGTCCAGGCTCTTTATCTTATTACCGGAACAAACGAGAAAAGCTAAACGCGGACAATTACTGACATCCAGTGATTCCAGCTGGTTGTTCTCGCAATACAGGTCGCAAAGCTCTGTATTATTACTAAAATCAAACGACTTGATCTTCGTATTTTTGCATGTAAGCGTGGTAAGCGCTGTATTCTTCGAAAGATCAAGCGAAGTCAGGTTTTCGCAGCTGCAATTGAGTTCTCTCAAATCGAGATTTGAAGATACATCAAGTTTTGTGAGCGGATTGTTATAGCAGGACAGCCTCCTCAGTGAAGAATTAGACTTTACATTTATTTCAGTAAGTCCACAATCATAGCAAGTCAGTTCTTTTAGACCTGGATACGCCGACATATCTAATTTTTTCAGCGGGTTTTCACTGCAATCAAGTTCAGTCAGCGATTGAACTCCTGAAAGATCAAAGGATGTGAGATTGTTATTTCGGATAGAGAGCCGTTTCAGAGAGGTAAAGTACTCAATACCTGTAAAATCACTTATTCCCTTAGAAGCACAGTATATATAATCTGTCTCTTCTATCTCTGCAGTACTTAACGATAAACTGTTATCTTTATCGATCTTCTCGAGGACAAAACTTCGGAAATTCGGATCCGGAAATGTTGATTCATTGATCGGGATCTCATTTGCAGCCACCTTTTTAGATAAGGACGGCTGAATCGAAGAAATCACACAAATGGCCGTCAAAGCAATGATCGAGGTCACAAGGACACGCCTGATGTTCTTTTTCATGAAAAAATCTCTCCTGATATGATTAGATTTCTTCATCAACCGGCGTCATCCCCACGACCGCCGTTTCACTATTACTTACAGCGACTTGCCGTAGACGTACGCGGCTGTTCCGCCGACGATCATCTTCTCCCCGTTTTTGTGATATGGAAATACCCAGTAGAAAGTCCAGTCATCCGAAGATGCATTCCTATCTTTATAAGACGTTCCCAAAGTCGTCATGCCAATATATCCATATTCTCCACCCGGTCGGATACCGTAGATCAGATACCCGTCCGCATCGGTAACCGCATTCCAGGAAAGTCTGACATAGCTCTGTTGTGAAGAAGCCGAAAGACCTGTCACCGCAGCGCAGACGCCTTTTGCATACACATACTTTTCACAGCCTCCGCAGACTTTCTCATCAAAATGATTCTCATAATAAGCGAAGACCCAGTAGTAGTTGTAATCTGTATCCAGCGCTTTTGTATCGGTAAAAGTAGTGCCACTTGTGGTCATACCGACATATCCATACTGAGAATCTTTCTGTGCATAAATTAAATACCCATCCGCGTCCTCAACTTCCTCCCAGGAAAGCTTTACCTTATTTTTCCCCACACCAACGGCAGTAAGCCCGGTGACCTTATCCGGCTTCGGCTCTTCGAGAAGAAGCGCCGTCGACCGATCAAAATAGAACTGCGTCCAGCCCTTTTCAAAATAATAATCGTAAGTTGCATCCTCACCTTGGTGAGTCAAGCGCGGCGCATACCCCATAAGAGTCAAAAACCTCGGACAATGGGAAAGATCCAAACTGGCGATCTTATTTCCATAACACGCCATAAAATCAAGTCGCTCGCTGTTCAGATACAGTTCCTTCATGCCATTATTCTTACAGATCAAACGGAACATATTCGTATTCTTACTGAGATCTAATACTCTGATACGATTATCTGAACAATTCAGATCACTAAATTTCGGATTGTTGGAAAAATCCAGGCTTTCAATAGGACAGTTTCTGCAATCAAGAGAACTCAAATTAGGATTTCCCGAAAAATCCAAAGATTTGATGGGGTTATAACCGCACATAACACCATTCAATTTCTCATTCTTGCTTAAATCAAGCGAAGTCAATTCATTTTCTGAACAAGTCAGAAAAGTAAGATTACTATTATGAGAAACATCAATCGTCTTAAGGTGGTTTTGATCACATTCCAGATTCTGCAAAGCCGGATTATATCTTACATCAAGTTCATATAGTTCATTATTCGAACAATCCAGTTGTTCCAATTGTTTGAGAGCACCAATATTGAGACTTTTGATCTTGTTCGACCCACATCGAAGGAGTTTAAGTGACGTAAAATACTCTATTCCATCAAGAGACTCGATACCATCATCATAAAAATACATTTTCGTAACAGCAGCAATCTCCTGCTCTGATAGATACCCGTTACTATCCTTATCGTATTCTCGTACTTTATCAAGGAAGTTCTTATCCGGGAAATTCTTCTCATTTAATCTACAGACGATCGGACTGTCATCTGTTGCCAGCAAAGGCATACCCGGAATATAAGCACATGTAGCGATCACCAGACTTGCCGAAAAAGCAAGCATTCCAATAACTTTTCTATTCACAAACACATCCACTCCTGACCCAAAAATTTATCTTCACCCGACGATAGTATACATTACTTTTTGGAAATTTACAATTTATTCATAAAATTTTCAAATTTGATATAATCAAAAAGAAGATCCCGCCGGAAATTCGACGGGATCTGATGTGTTAAAGGCTGATTTTTCAGCGATTTCGGCTTATCAGTTCGTTATCTTGCCCTTCCGTACGTATACTTCGCGGTTCCGCCAACGACCATCGTATTTCCGTTCTTGTGGTACGGGAATACCCAGTAGAACGTGTAGTCTGTCTTTGATGCCTTGGTATCTGTATAGGTCGTTCCTTTCGTCGTCATACCGATGTAGCCGTAGGATCCGCCCGGACGGATACCGTAAATGAGATACCCTTCTGATCCTTCGGAGGCCGTCCATGAAAGCTTCACAAAACCCGTTCCGGAAGATGCCTTCAGGTTGGTTACTGCAAGGCAGACGCCCTTGGCATAGACGTATTTCTCACATCCGCCGGGAATCATCTTCCCGTTCTCATCTTTTACATAGGCAAATACCCAGTAGAAATTCCAGTCTGTATCCAAAGCTTTGGTGTCTGTGAAGGTCGTTCCCTTTGTGGTCATACCGACATATCCGTATTTCTTGTCCTTCTGGGCATATACGAGATAGCCTTCTGCCCCTTCGACAGTATTCCAGGTCAGTTTGACTTTATTCTTCCCTGCCGATACCGCTTTCAGGCCGGTCACCTTACCCGGCTTTAGATCGCTGACTGTCAGTTCAACTGTTGCGTCATATGAGAGGAAACATGAAGAGGTTTTATCTCCATACTCATAGTAGCGGAAATTCTTATACATCTTCTCTACCCGATCGCAGGTCTTATATACCTCGACAAGAGACGGACACATGGAAATATCGAGTTTTCCGATGTTATTCAGGCTGCAGTCCAGATAGGAAAGTTTCGTGCAGTTCTGAAGATTCAGTTCCGTCATTGCATTGTTCCCGCAGGATACAAACTTAACATTCTTATTCTCACTAAGATCAAGTGTGGTGATCTGATTGGATACACAGACCAGTTGTGTAAGTTTAGGAAAATGTTCTACACCTTTTAATGTCGTGATCGAACTGCTGCCGCAATTGATCTCTTTGACCGATGAGATCTCGGTCTGATCAAGATAGCCGTTCTTATCTGAATCAAAGTTTGAGGACACATAGGTTCTAAAGTTCTGATCCGGGAAAGTCGTCTCGTCGATCCATACCGGCTCAATGATCTTCACGCTCTCATCCACGGAGAAGTAATAGAATGTATATCCTTCATTACTGCTGTATCTTACGGTCTTATTGCTGTACTGCGGCGTCGCTTCATGAATGAGTTTGGCAAGATTCGGGCATTGTCTTACCGAGATCTCTGTAAACTTATTCCCGTAACCGCTGAAATATATAAGCTTCGGATTCCTGCTCAGATCAATACTTGCTATTTGATTGTTATAACAGGCCAAAGTTTCAAGGTTCGGGAACAGCTCGATCCCCGTAAGATCCGCGATCGACTTTCCTCCGCATTCAATCTGCGTCATGGAATTGATCTCACTTTCACTGAAGGCACCCGTATGATCCGGATCTTTCATATCGAAAAGATACTTTCGGAAATTACTGTCCGGAAAATATATATCATTGATCCCGATATCCTCCGTGCTCGTATAGATGATCAGCGAAACATCCGTATTAAGTGCATATTTCACTCCGCTATACGTCTTATTGGAAGTCTTATAAACGCTTCCTGACGAAAGGGTCAGTGGGACATCCGAAATCAGCTGCAGAAGTTTCGGGCAATTATATATGGACAGTGACATCAGAGAACAGTTTGTGCAGTCTACGCTGTATATTTCTGTGCATTCGGTAAGTTTCAAATAAGTTAACGGATTATCATGAACACTCAGTTCCTTAAGTTTCGTGTTACTGGTAAGATACAGTTCCGGGATCTGGTTCGAGTAACAGAAAAGTTTTTCAAGCAGAGTATTCTTGCTGACATCAAGTTCCTTCAGCTTGTTTCCGTAGCAGTTGATAAAAGTTGCATTAGTAAAGAATTCCACGCCCTTAAGTGACTCGATCCTCTTATACGGGCAGTCGATGATCGTGACCGCATTGACTTCACTCTCACTAAGAGATCCATTACCATCAGTATCAAAAGTCGAAGCGACATAGTTTCGGAAGTTTTCATCCGGGAAATGCAGAGGATCAATATTATACATATCCAGGCTGACTGCTGTTTCGTTATCCACATAAAGCTCATATGCACGGTCGTATGAATACGTGGAGTAGGAATAATCATTGGCAGCATCATATTTCAGTGGATGTTCATTTAAAAGTTTCACAAGCCTCGGAGTTGTCCCGATAAAAAGCGAAAGAATCTGATTGCCGTAGCATTTCAGTTTGTCCAGTGCTGGGTTATGAGTAACATCAATGGAAGTGATCTTGTTGTTTTCACAGTACAATTGCTGCAATTTCGCATTTGTACTTACATCTATAGACTTCAACTGGTTATTGGAAACATCAAGATCTGCAAGCGATTTGAGCGTACTGATATCCAGGCCTGTAAGCTTATTCTCTGCGCAGTTGAGAGTCTTTAAATTCCTGTTTTCACTGATCTCTAAAGATGTAAGACTATTCTTTTCGCAATGCAACTGGATCAGATAGTTCTTTTCACATATATTCAGTGAAGTAAGACTATTGGAAGATACACGGACATTTCCAATTAACGGGTTATTACTAAAATCAAGACTTTTGATCTGATTTCCATGGCAGTTCAAAACGCGAAGGTCAGATAAATGCGAAAGATCGAGAGAGGAGATCTTATTGGCATTGCACGCAAGATTCTGGATCGTTGAAATCGTGCCAAGATTCAAAGAGGTTATTTGATTCTTCGAACAATTAAATTCAACAAGAGAAATACACTTGCTTACGTCAAGTGAAGTGAGATTATTCGAGCTGCAATTGAATATCTGAAGAAGCGGAGCATCTAATTGAAGACTCGTCAGCTGATTCGATCCGCACTCAAGCCGAACAAGCAATTTCTTTTCTCCAAGAGATAGTGAAGTCAATTGATTATTCTGACATTTAATGCTTTCAAGATCAGAATGCGCGGAAAGAGAAAGCGAACTGATTTTATTATCACTACAGAAAAGAGTCTTTAGTTTTGTGTTCGAGGAAAGGTTTAACGAGCTGATGGAGTTACTACCGCAAACCAGAACTAAGAGATCTTTGTTCTCGGAAAGTATAAGCGAAGAAAGCGAGTTTGATTCGCAATGCAGGCTTTCTAGTTTTTTATTTGCGCTTACATCAAGTATGCTGATGTTATTTCTTGAACAGACCAGATACTCAAGGTCTTTACACTCATCGAAAACAAGGGTGCTGATATTATTTCCATCACAGCGGAGTTTTTTCAGAGCTTTATTCTGATTCACATTTAACGAAGTAATCGAATTCGAATTACATTCAAGTTCCTCAAGCGCCGTAAAATAGGAAATACCCTCCAGAGAACTGATTTTCTTTCCTGGACAATAGATCTTCTTCGTATTTTTAATTTCACTTGCACTAAGATACTCATCCCTGTCCGAATCGATCGAAGTTAAAAGATAGTTTCGAAAATACGCATCAGGGAAATTTTCGCTTCCGATATGGATACCGGAATTAGATGCATATACTGACTGTTGCAATGGTTTTCCGTCTTCTCCGGAATAAGCTCCGGATCGTCCATTTAAAGGAACAGCGACCGCTGCTATTAAAGCAGCGATCGCAACGGATACGAGAATGTTTTTACTGTTCATAGATCGGATCCTCCTGATGCAACTTGCATCGTTATGTTCTTATTTCGCTTTTCCGTAAACGTACTTAGCTGTTCCGCCAACGACCATCGTATTGCCGTTCTTGTGATATGGGAATACCCAGTAGAAATTCCAGTCCGCGGAAGATGCTTTTGTATCTGTAAACGTTGTCCCTTTTGTCGTCATACCAATGTAACCATACTGTCCACCGGGATGAATACCATATACGAGATATCCTTCTGCATCATTTACAGCGTTCCAGGTAAGCTTCACACCTCCCTTAACACTCGATGCCTTAAGGCCGGTAACAGCAACGCATACGCCTTTTGCATAGACATACTTCTGGCATGCGCCCGGGATCATCTTTCCGTCTGATTTGGCATATGCAAATACCCAATAGAAGTTATAATCCGTATCCAGAGCTTTGGTATCTGTAAAGGTCGTTCCTTTCGTGGTCATACCAACATATCCGTATTTCTTATCTTTCTGTGCATATACGAGATAACCTTCTGCTTCCACGACGGCATTCCAGGTCAGCTTTACTTTATTCTTCCCTGCAGGTTCCGCCTTAAGGCCGGTGACTGTTCCGGGCTTTCTTTCAAGTCGGATCCATTGAGCATAAATAATCTTATCCGTTTTGACCGTGATCTTATCTCCAGGATTGCCCGCACTCCAACCTGCAAATCCGCTACCATCCGGACCTCTGAACATAATTTCCGGGAGAGTATACTCACTATTAGGCAAACAATAATCTTCCCAGGTCTCAGTTCCATTTTGATCCGACATGAATGTAATCTTACACAATTGGGAACCCTGATGAATCCAGTAAGCATATAGAGTAATATCCTTTGTGACCAGGATCTTATCATTCGTTTTGACAATTTCCCCGTCTAACTTCCAACTATAGAAATCTGATTCGAAAGGTCCAGTGAATCCTGTATTGTCCGGAACCGTGTAGATGGATCCTTCCTTTACACTTACACTTTCCATCGAACCGGAAGCTCCCTGGCCATCAAAAGAGATCGTTACGTTCTGCGGCTCTCTGAAACGAAGGATCAGTGCGGAGATATTGCTGTCCGAAATTTCTTCACCTGTATAAGCAAAGATTGTCTTGTTATTTTCGAGAGCACTTATGAAACCACTTTCTAAATCAAAGACGAGATCTTCAGAACCATCTGCGTCAAGATCGTAGTAAACAAATGTATCATCTTCTCTTATGTCAGCAATGTCCGATAACGTAAATTCTAGCATAGCATCGGCGGCTGCACCGCTGATCATTGTCGGGCCTTTGTAGAGATCTATGTCGATGACGTCCGGGCGATAAATCAGATATGTAGGTTCGCTCGCATAATCAGTCAAATAGACCGCATTCGAACCTGTTGCCAGCTCTTCTGCCAGAATATACACGTGATAATCAATACCCCATTTATTGATATCGTATCCGTTAGGGAGTTTGAAAGTTCCTGAAGAAGTAGAAACATCACCGGAAAGAGCTCCGTAATAAAGGATATTGGCATTATAGGCATTCCCCTTAGACCAAGGCATATCCGTAATAAGAACAGAGACCTGATTGACAGAACCAGCATTATTTCCTTTTATCGTATATGGAACAGTAATTTTACTTCCGGAAACTGAGATTTCCGATCCACTTGTCAGACCGATGCTTACATTATCATCAATGACCGTCAGCTTATACTGCGCTCCGAGTCCACTTTGATCCGGCGAGAGAGTCTGTGTATTAAAAATAACAGAATCCAGATCAACATTGAGTGCAGGTGCAACACCCATTTGAAAGGTTACATCCATAGAACCTAGAGTTGCTTCTCTTCCAGCATCCATCATGCTGATAGCCCCTGCATAAACAACATTGTCAGAGTTTGTTCTTTTATTTCTCAGCCAGTACCAGGAATACCCGTTATCCAAATCACCTTTTGCACGGTTATAAACAGAGGTTCCTTTCCACCAGTCTTGTTCAGCATCATAGGTATACCCTGGATTAGATGAATAACCATATGCGGGATTTGTAACATCTGCAGCATCTAAAAGAAAGATCTTGTCATTACTGAGTGGTACAGTTTTACCGTAAACGTACTCCATCCAGGATCCCGCTTCATAGGATTCCTGCTTCAAAGATACTACAGGAATCGCCTTGGCTTCAGGGCGCGAGAAATTGATAGACTGAAAACCTTGATTTAAATATGCACGAAGATTACTATCTGCCCATTCATTGGTAGATGAATCAAAGGGATAATCAAACAGCACTCTGTCGCTGTCGAGAAACATGGTCTTCATTCCGAATTTATCAGTTTTCGGATCCAGTACACGGAACTTGATCGGAGATCCGTTATAACTTCCAAAGAAAACATAGTCCCCGTTCCATCTTTTGTCTTTCGTTTCCGGTGCAGCCGGAGATGAGATCGTAGCACTTCCAAGATGCGTGTTATTCATGTTCTTCGAAAATGCGGCATTAACTTTTTCCGGATCTTTTGCAAGACTGATCGCCGGCATGCTGATCATGGCTGCAAGTATCAAAGCTGTCGCTTTCACTGTCTTTTTCCTCGTCGTTTGATTCTTCATATGAGACCCTCCTTTAGCGGTTTACCATACTCAAATCAAACTTATCATAAAAAGTTAACTATTCGCATCGCCACAAATAGTGATTTTTCTATTCAATTTTTCACGAGGATAGATTTCAGGACAGTTTCCTCATCTCGCCTTCCCGTACGTATACTTCGCAGTTCCACCGACGATCATGGTCCCGTCAGCATCCTTATGGCACGGGAATACCCAGTAGAACGTGTAATCCGTCTTCGACGCCTTAGTGTCTGTATACGTCGTTCCCTTTGTCGTCATGCCAATGTAGCCATAGGATCCGCCCGGACGGATGCCGTAGATGAGATATCCTTCGGCTCCGGCGGAAGCTGTCCAGGATAGGTTCACGCTACCAGTCTGAGATGTAGCCTTAAGATTTGTCACCGCAAGGCATACTCCCTTGGCATAGACGTACTTTTCGCAGCCGCCTGGAACCATACTACCGTCAATATCCTTCACATAGGCGAATACCCAGTAGTAGTTATAGTCTGAATCAAGTGCTTTGGTATCTGTAAAGGTCGTACCCTTCGTTGTCATACCGACATAGGCGTACTTTCCGTCTTTCTGGGCATAAACCAAGTAGCCTTCAGCACCTTCTACTGCATTCCAATTAAGCTTTACTTTGTTTCTTCCAGCAGATACAGCCTTCAGGCCGGTTACTTTTCCGACTGAGGGACCAGTAGTAATAAGATTAACATTTTTATCATAGCTGAGAAGACTACCTGTATCCATTTCTGGATCTCCATAATAGTAGTAGTTTCCATTACTGGAAATCTCTTCTTTTCTTGTTTCCGTTTTCACAAGATCAAGAAGTATCGGACAAAGATGGACATCAAGTTCTGTTATCTTATTTCCAAAACAGCAAATACAACGAATCTTTTTATTTTCAGCAACATCAAGTGCAGACAATTGGTTATATTCACAATCCAACACACGAAGATCCTTGCATTTGCTCACATCAAGAGAAGTTATTGAATTACAGCAGCAAACCAATATAGTTAATTGGGAGTTATTACTCATATCAAGATCAGTCAAAGAGTTATTAGAACAAAACAATTTAGATAGTTTCGGGCAACTTCTTACATCTAATGAGGTCAAAGCAGATTCATCGCAATACAATTCTATCAATTCAGGATTGTTGCATACATTCAGAGATTCCATCGATGAATTACAACAATACAAGGTTTTCAGTGACTTGTTTCCGCTCACATCAAGAGTGGTCAATTTATTGTAGTTACAATCCAGATATGTGAGCGATAAGTTATTGCTCACATCCAGTTTTTTTAAGCTACAGCCTTTACATGACAAATACGTCAGATTAGTGTTCATGCTCAAATCAAGTGAATAATCAAATGGGTTGAAGTTGCAGTTGAGTTTTTTAAGCGAAGTAAAAAACTCGATACCTTTCATATTTCTAATAGATTTGTTACTGCAATCGATTACAGTAACAGCATTTATCTCATTTGCACTTAAGCTACCGCTGTTGTCTTTATCATATTTTGATACATACTTTCTGAAATTCACGCCAGGAAAGTTTGTTTCATTGATTTCAACTTCCCCTGCCGGTACAGCGTAGTTCTGAAGCGTGAGCACTTCAGATTTATCTTTCTGAAAGATTGGAGATTTCGAAAGGGCAATAGCAGACATTGCTACAACTGCTAATGCAATGAATGATAATACTTTCTTTTTCATATGGTCTTCTCCCTTAGTTGCTTGTTATCTAGCCTTCCCGTACGTATACTTCGCGGTTCCACCGACGATCATGTTCCCATCAGCATCCTTGTGGTACGGGAATACCCAGTAGAACGTGTAATCCGTCTTTGATGCCTTAGTGTCTGCATACGTCGTTCCCTTTGTCGTCATGCCGATGTATCCATAAGATCCGCCCGGACGAATTCCGTAGATGAGATATCCTTCGGCTCCGTCGCTTGCTGTCCAGGAAAGCTTCACGCTGCCAACCTGAGAAGATGCTTTTAAGTCAGTTACCGCAAGGCAGACTCCCTTGGCATAGACGTACTTTTCGCAGCCGCCGGCAACCATACTACCGTCAAGGTCTTTTACATAGGCAAACACCCAATAGTAGTTATAGTCTGAATCGAGTGCTTTGGTATCTGTAAATGTCGTACCCTTCGTCGTCATTCCGACATAGGCGTACGTTCCGTCTTTCTGGGCATATACCAAGTAGCCTTCAGCACCTTCTACTGCATTCCAATTAAGCTTTACTATGTTTCTTCCAGCAGATACAGCTTTCAGGCCGGTTACTTTTCCGACGGAAGGTCCGGTGGTGATAAATGTAACATTGAGATCAAAAGCAAGTTCATCGTAAAGGCCATATGTATAAAACACAAGGTTTTCAATAAGATAATAGTTCGTATGAGGTCCATGCTTTACGTTATCCAAAACCTTAGGACAAAGATGAACATCTACTGCTGTCAATTGATTACAAATGCACCAGATATACTCAAGTACGTCATTAGCTCCAAGGTTCAATTGTGTCAATTCGTTTCTTGCACAAGATAGTCGTTTTAAAGAAGAACAGTTACTTACATCGAGTTTGGTCAGTTTGTTGTCGCCGCAACAAAGCTCACAAAGAAGCGAGCACTTTCCAAAATCAAGAGAAGTTAGTTGATTGTTTATGCACGATACTCCAGTCAGTTTCGTATTGGTTGATAAGTCTAATGATTTCAAAGAATTATAATTACAGTCTAAATCAATCAGATTGATATTTTTGCTCACATCTAGTGTAGTTATTTTGTTGCCTGAGCAATTTAAATGTGTCAGAGCAGCGTTTTCACTTACATTCAAAGAAGTGAGATTGTTATGATCACATATCAACTTCTTAAGAGTAGTGTTTTTACTCACATCAAGCAAACTAAGCTGATTATTGGAACAGTCTAAACTCTCAAGCGAAGCGAAATACTCGATTCCTTTCAATCGCTTAATCGTTTTGAAATCACATTTGATTTCGGTCACAGATTTGATCTCACTAACACTTAATCCACCACTCTTATCTTTATCATATTGTGATACAAAGTTTCTGAAGTTCTCATCTGGGAAGTTCGTTGCGTTAATTTCTATTTCCCCTACCGGTACAGCGTAGTTCCGAAACGTGATCACCTCAGATTTAGCTTCCTGAAAGATTGGAATCTTCGCAAGGACAACAGCAGCTACGGCTACTGCTGCTAGTGCGATTACTGACAAAAGTTTCTTTTTCATAAAGACTTCTCCCCTATTCTTCCCTTAGTTAATTGTTATCTTGCTTTCCCGTACGTATACTTCGCTGTTCCACCGACGATCATGGTCCCGTCAGCATCCTTATGGTACGGGAATACCCAGTAGAACGTGTAATCCGTCTTCGACGCCTTATTGTCTGTATACGTAGTTCCCTTTGTCGTCATGCCGATATATCCATAGGATCCGCCCGGACGAATTCCGTAGATGAGATATCCTTCGGCTCCGGCGGAAGCTGTCCAGGATAGTTTCACGCTACCTGTCTGAGATGTGGCCTTAAGATTTGTCACCGCAAGACAGACTCCCTTGGCATAGACGTACTTTTCGCAGCCGCCTGGAATCATTGTACCGTCAACTTCTTGAGCGTAAGCAAATACCCAGTAATAGTTATAGTCATTATCCAGCGCTTTTGTATCTGTAAATGTCGTTCCTTGCGTTGTCATGCCAACATAGCCGTATTTCTTATTCTTCTGGGCGTAAATGAGATAACCGTCAACGCCATCTACTGCCTCCCACGTGAGTTTGACTTTATTCTTTCCGGCAGATACGGCAGAAAGATCGGTCACTGTTTCCACACGCGGACCAATAGTTGTCAACACGACATTCTTATCAATTAACAACTCTGCATCCCTAGTACTGTATGAGTAGTACGTATCTTTATCCTGTCTTTCCTGATTCTTTACTAAGTCAACAAGTGCCGAACAAAGATGGATATCCAGAGCAGACAGTCGATTACCATAGCAGGATAGTTTCACAAGAGATTTGTTCTTATTCACATTTAGCGTCGATATTTGATTATCATAGCAATATAGACTTGTTAATGATTTATTCTTTGTCACATCCAATGACGAAAGTTGATTTTTATAGCAGGAAAGTAACGTTAGATCAATATTCTTACTCACATCCAAAGAGGCCAACTGATTTTTACAGCAGTACAGTCTTTGTAGCTTCGTGTTCGCCCTTAAATCCAGAGACGTCAACTCATTATCTTGACAGCTTAATTCAACAAGTGCAATGTTTTTTCTTACATCAAGTGTTGTTAGTTTACTACTATCATAAGTTAAATACTTAAGTGCGGTATTCTTGCTCAAATCAAGTGATAATATATTGCTGTTTGAAACATCCAGAACAGTAAGAGCCGTATTCTTACTTAGATCAAGTATTTCTATGCCAGTAGCTTCACAGTACAATTTTGTTAGAGCAGTATTCTTACTTAGATCAAGAGATGCTATTTTGCTGTGAGAAACAAACAAGCTTGAGAGAGCAGAATTCTTGCTCAAGTCAAGGGAATCGATTTTGGTTGAAGAGCAAGTCAACTCTGTTAACAAAGAATTACAACTCACATCTAGCTCTGTCAGAGGATTATTCCCACATGTCAACACTTTAAGTGATGTAAATTTCCTCACATCCAGAGAGTTAAGTCTGTTAAAATAACAATTAATAGATTCCAACTCCAAATTCTCACCAAAAACAAGTGATATCATTTTTGTATTATGGCTACAATCAATCGTTTTTAGCGAAAGATTCTCGCTCACATCCAACGCTGATAATTTGCACCACGAACAATCCAATTGTTCAAGAGCTGAAGCACCCTTAAGATTTACAGATTGCAGATTATCGCATCCGGACAACATTAACTCTTTGAGAGCTTCATTTTTGCTGAAATCTAAGGAAGTAATGTTCTTGCAACTATGACAATTTAAACTTTTAAGTGCTTTGTTATTGCTCACATCAAGAGAAGTCAAGCTCCTGCAGAAATAACACAAGAGCGTTTGGAGAGAAGTATTCTTACTCAAATCCACTGAAGTCATAGAATTCACGGAAAAATCCAATGTAGTAAGTGATGTATTGTATTTAAGATCAAGTTCCTTCAACTTGTTGCATCGACAATTCAGATCAACTAGAGATATGTTTCTGCTCACATCAAGAGTAGTCAATTCGCATGAGTCACAATTCAATACTTCAAGGGCAGTAAAATGCTCTATACCTTTTAAATCTTGTATTCGTAAGCCTACAACGGAAATTTCCTTTACCGCACTAATCTCACTTGCACTTAGACCGCCACTGTTGTCTTTATCAACATTTCTTTTTACATAATATCTAAAAGTCAAATCTGGAAAATTCGTTTCGTCAATTGCAACTTCCCCTGCAGGTACAGCATAGTTCTGAAGCGTGATCACCTCAGATTTAACTTCCTGAAAGATTGGAAGCTTTGCAAGGACAACAGCAGCTACGGCTACTGCTGCTAGTGCGATTACTGATAAAAGTTTCTTTTTCATAAAGACTTCTCCCACGGTCTTTGAAATAAACAAAAAGAGGCACATTTCATCTCTGAAAGCACCCCCATCTATTCAATATTCAAAGTTTCAAACGGGCAATTTGTGATGCGGACGAAGAAGTTAAGCTAATCCATAAACGTTCACATATCATAAGCAACAACCCGAATACTACAAAAACCAATGTTCCCAATACAGAAAGACTATCATTGGGAAACAAAAAAGTCAAACAAATTATAGGATGGATATGTGAAATCTCAGAATCTGCAGACCTTACGAATGATCCACTCCGGAAATCTTTTGAGAACAACGTAAAATACTTCTTTTTTTCCGTAACGCTCCACAAAAATGGTATAAAGACCGGCTCGGTTTCCTGCGGCAATGTCGGTAAAGAGCTGATCACCGATCATGACGGTATTTTCCTTCCCGGCGCCAATCAGGTCCATAGCCTTCAGGACGCCGGAAGTTCCTGGCTTATTGGCGTAGGATACGCAGGGGATATCAAGCATCTCGGCGATTCTTTTCGATCTTTCGGATTTGGCATTGGAAACAAGGCACAGGGAGAAACCTGCCTCCTTCAGTTTCCTGATCATCTCATAGGAATACGGGACCGGCGCGGTCGCGTGGTCCGGGGCCAGCGTGTTATCGAAGTCCAAAAGTGCAAAGCGATAGCCCTTTTCAAACAGAAAAGAAAGATCGATCTCACTGACTTTTGCGGCACACAGATCCGGACGGAATATATTCTTCATGCAAAACCCTCACTATTTGACCTATGTAGAATACCAATCATGGTGAAAATGTGCAACCTTGGGTCTTTCTATTGCGAAATGCACTTATATAAATATATAATTACGGAAGAAAATAACGAGGAGGTCGGGTTTTACCCGATAGAGATATGAAAGTTACTAAGTTCGGTGGTTCTTCCCTGGCAGACGCCACTCAAATCAAGAAGGTCTGCGATATTCTTTTAAGCGATCCGGAAAGACGCGTGATCGTCGTTTCCGCTCCTGGCAAGCGTTTTTCTTCCGACATCAAGGTCACGGATCTTCTGATCGCGCTGGCTGATGCGAAGATCGCCGGAAAAGACGGAGCAAAAGAACTGCAGGCGGTCCTCGACCGTTTCTCTTCCATTTGCGATGAACTTGAGATCCCTGAGGTCATAGATTCCATCAAGGAAAACATTGAAGAGTCCATAAACCAGCCGGTCAAGAATGCTTCGCGCTTTATGGATGCGACCAAGGCACTCGGTGAAGACAGCTGTGCCCGTCTGGTAGCGACCTACCTCACAAAGACAGGACATAAGGCTACCTACTGCAATCCGAAGGTCGCCGGTCTTCTTCTGGAGACCGAAGTCGGCGGACATGTAAAAGTTCTTCCTGAGTCCTACGATAATCTGGCAGATCTTTCGAGACTTCGCGAGATCTGTGTATTCCCGGGATTCTTCGGTTATTCCGAAGACGGAGAGATCATCACCTTCTCCCGTGGCGGTTCCGATATCACCGGTGCGATCCTTGCGGCCGCACTTCACGCTACTGTTTACGAGAACTGGACTGACGTAGATAACGTATATGCCGTAAACCCGAACCTCGTACAGAATCCGTTCCCGGTAACTGAGATCACCTACGATGAGATGCGAGAACTCGCATATGCAGGGTTCTCCGTCCTTCATGAAGAAGCCCTCTACCCTGCTTTCGTCCGCGGGATTCCGGTAAATATCCGCAACACGAATCATCCGGATGCAAAGGGCACCATGATCGTCAGCAAGCGTACTCATTACGATTCTCTCGTAACAGGTATCGCCGGTGAGAAGGGTTTCTGTGCCCTGAACATGAGCAAATACCTCATGAACCGCGAAGTCGGATTCCTCGTTAAGGTACTTTCGATCATCGCTGACGAAGGTCTCTCGATCGAGCATATGCCTTCCGGTATCGATTCCGTCTCTATTATCCTGAGAGCCGCGGACTTCACTCCGGAGAAGGAACGTCGTATCGTGCAACGCATAAGCCTTGAGTTGAACGTGGACAATATCTCTGTCAACCGTGATCTCGCAATCGTCATGATCGTCGGTGAAGCGATGGCAAACACCGTTGGTACTACTGCCCGTGCTGCTACTGCCCTTTCCAAGGCAGGTATCAACTTAGAGCTCATCAACCAAGGAGCTTCCGAGATCTCCGTTATGTTCGGCGTTCGTGAGGAATACTGCTCCTACGCAGTACGTACCCTCTATAAAGAGTTCTTCAGCTAAGATCAGTTTATAGAAAAATAGAAAACTCTCCTGTAGCGTGACATTTCTTTCCGTCCGCCACAGGAGAGTTTTCTATTCCCAATTACTACTTGATCAGGCTGAAGCTTTTTTCTCCTTCAGCATAAGATTCAATCTGTTTTCAATAACAGATACCACCTCATCCAGTGTTTTCTGCCCCTCAAAGAATGCGGGCAATTCCTCATTCACAATAACAAGTACCGAAGAATCGAGATCCGGAACCACGACTGCATCTGAGATCTGCTCGATAAACCGGTCCACAATACCATCAGGGACTACCTCTCCGTAAGCATTTGCAGAAGGATTCAGGTTATACTCATCCAGTTTTTCTTTAAACACTTCTTTTTGCGCACTTTTCAAGACCGGAATACATCCGATAGATTTCTGCACATCCGAAGAAAGCATTTTCATAACAAACTCCCATGCCCCATCCACAAGTGCACTGCAGCTTGTAATGCCGATTCCCCAACCACAGATGCTCTCTGCATGTCCATCAGATGTCGGCATGCCGATAATCGAGAACCGCTCAAAATAGGGTCCGCAATAATACAGATAATTATCAAAGTCAAAATGGCCTACCGCCTGAATGGGAGAAAGTCTCCATTCTGAGGTCAACGTATGCTGATTCTTCTGTACGATAGACTTTACAAATTCAGCTGTTTTTCTAAAGCAACCGGAAGAAAGGTCGATCTTCCCTTCAGATCCGTAAGAGAAGCAGTCCGATTCAAACATCAAAAACCTCATGAGAGATAATCCATCATGGCCTAATAGATCAAGAGCGTCTTTTCCGTTATTCTTCTCCTCTATGATGCGGTCATATTCTTCATATGTCAGACCTTTCGCACCTTCAGGCACATAATCATTATTGATCAGAATGCAATTACATAAGAAGGTATAATCAAGACGATAGATCTTCCCGTCACGGCCGTTCGGCTGCTTGATAAAATCCATATAACTTCCATCGTTGAGGACTGCTTCAGATCCGATCCGGGAAGTCAGGTCGATCAGGTATTCCGACGAATTCAATTGGGCCATGTCGTATGAGTAAAAGACCAGATCCGGACCATTTCCGTCCCGAATATCCGACATAAGTGTCGTTACTGCATCTGCAGCGTACACATCACGAAGGGAACCATTCTCCTCGAGTTCAGATGCCCCGTTTTTCGATGTCTGGATATCGTAGTACTTCGGATCCATCTCAATGAAGTATGTGTCAGATTCTCTGTTGAATGCATTTACCGCAGCATAATCAGATGTCAGCACATCGTCAAAATAGGCCGCTCTGAGTATTTTTCTTCCGGCATTCGGGTTCGTCTCCGCTTTGCTCAAGCGGATGAGACTGACGCCCGTATCAAAACTGCCACTATCGCAAATGACTACAGCATCGTTATCTGCCCATACTATTTGCAGATTATAGAACATTCCATTCAGATACGAAGTGGAAAGATCCAGCACTTCGTTATCCGTTCCTGTATTCACATCGAACTTGCAAATTTTGTTAAAGTCTTCGACTGTAAAGATCCCACAATCTTCCACAAAACTCGGGTCCGAATCGGAAAGGCCCATATCCTTTTTCGTAAGAGCGAATGTATCCAGATTCAGCTTACAGTAGAGCTTGGCCGCTTTCCCGTTATCCTGACCATCTGCACAGAAAACTATGTCATTTCCGTCCTTCATCACATCGGAGATATAGCTGAGCTGAAAGGTATTTCCAAAAGAAGGAATATAGAATCGCGGATCTTTTCCATCATCCACACGGATCTCATAGGATTGGCCATCATTTGAGTCTGTTTCCAGGAGATATACGAGTTTATCGCCGACGCCGGTCACTGAGCGGATCTGCGGGACGGAACCGTTTTTCGAGCGCACATCGATCTTCACAGGATCCTTAACTGTCCCCTGTTCGAAATCGATCTCATAGCTATAGAGAAAATAAGATTCAGCATCCTCATCGTAATGATTTACAATGCTGTAGTACTTATCTTTCAGTTTATAAACAGTCTGAAAGTCATCATCCATTCCCAGGCAATCGACAAAATCGATCTTGCCAAGGCACTTCCCATCATACGAATAGCGCATCAGGAGCTGTGTAAACATCTTTTTCTGACAATAGACTTCAAACTCAAACACAACAGAATCTTTGTCCGCCAAACATATATGGTCCACCATAGATGTCACCTTATCGTTAATGGCCTGACTGATCACATCATCATTGATGTTTGTTACCTGATCATTCCACCAGATACTGTCTTTGGCAACAGTTTTTACATTTGACTTAGCGGACTTTTTCATACTGCAGGACGTCATGGAAAACAGAAATGCCGCAGTCATAAGCATACAAAGCGCTTTTTTCATAGACCCAATACCTCGTTCCAACCTGTAAGACTACGCTTACTATTTAATTTGACACAGATTACTTTGCCATCAAAGTTAGAATATCAAAAACTCAAATCGGAAATCTTACACATTAGTCATATAGAGAGACATTTTGAAAAAGTCTGCAAATAGCATAAAAAATGGCGGTCTGCTTTATGCAAACCGCCATATAAATCTATTCGGTTATACTCGATCAGATCAGATCAGCGATATCGATATTCACGCCGGTCAGACCAACATAAGCGCCACTCTTCGCTTCGGAGGATTCCTCATGAGCCAGGAGCCACTTATTGCAGGCAGTCATCCACTTATCTTCCTCGTTGATCGGTGTAAGTGCAGGAACGGCACCGTTTGTACCCTTCGGCAGAACGATTACTACCTTAAATCCATCACCCTTCTTTGCAGAACACGGAGCATAGTGGAGAGATGTCTCATAGACTTCAACTACCTGTCCTTTTTCTGCCTTAAAAGCCATAACCTTCGATGTGTCGAGTTTGCCGTCAACGATATCGTCAGCCTTGGCAAGGAGAAGGATAAAATCGGTCGAGCCGATGTTCAATTCGCTGTCTCTGTGATACTCGAGGCAGTTGAGCTTCGTGTTATGGCCGTTGCAGTAGCCGAGCTGGATCGGCATTCCGCCGTATGCGTTATTCTGAAGTACACCAAAAGCATCTGTGTACTCGAGATCTGCGCAGCTCATTACATAATCAACGCCTTCCGGAAGAGGTGTCTTCTCATCGAGAGCTTTAAGAAGAGCTGTCGTGTCATAACCAGTAAGCACCTTGCCATACGGGGCGAATTCTTTATCGAGAACGCTGTAAATCTTCATGTCTTGATCCTCCTTAAGGAAATATTTACGCTCCTTCTATTTTACATAAAAGGAGCGTAAATGGAAATGCTTTTTCGAAATCGATTTCGGTATTTTCTATACCGCGATATCAGACATTTGCGAGTGCCTGCTCAATATCAGCGATAATGTCTTCCTTGTTCTCGATACCTGTGGAGAAACGGATGAGATCCGGGCTTACGCCTGCAGCCTTGAGTTCTTCATCGTTCATCTGACGGTGGGTATGGGAAGCCGGGTGCAGTACGCATGTTCTGCAGTCAGCTACGTGTGTGCAGATCGCAGCAAGCTTTAAGGAATCCATGAACTTGATGCAGGCTTCTCTTCCACCCTTTACACCAAAGGAAAGAACGCCGCATGTGCCATTCGGGCAGTACTTCTTTGCTTTCTCATATTCCTTATCACCAGGAAGACCCGGGTAAGAGACCCATGCGATCTTCGGATGGTTCTGCAGGTACTCAGCGACAGCCAGGGCATTCTCACAGTGACGCGGCATACGAAGGTGCAGAGTCTCGAGACCGAGGTTAAGAAGGAATGCATTCATCGGGCCCGGAATGGAACCGAGGTCACGCATCAGCTGGGCAACAGCCTTCATGATGAAAGCGGACTTACCGAAGCGTCCTGTGTAAGATACACCGTGGTAGGTCTCATCCGGCTCTACAAGTCCGGCGAATCTATCCGGATACTTGGTCCAGTCGAATGTTCCGGCATCTACGATACAGCCGCCAACAGAGGTGGCATGACCATCCATGTACTTCGTCGTAGAGTGGATAACGATATCGGCACCCCACTCGATCGGACGGCAGTTGATCGGTGTGGCAAATGTATTATCGATCATGAACGGAAGGCCGTTCTTATGAGCTGTCTTTGCGAATGTCTCGATATCGAGAACATTGAGCGCCGGGTTAGCGATCGTCTCACCGAAAACAAGCTTCGTATTCGGCTGGATCGCAGCTTCGATCTCCGCCTCAGTTGCATCCGGAGAAACGAAAGTCGCATCGATACCCATCTTCTTGATGGTGTGGGCGAAGAGATTATAGGTTCCGCCGTAAAGCGCGGAAGAACAAACGATATGGTCCCCTGCGGAGCAGAGATTAAAGATGGAATAGAAGTTTGCCGCCTGACCGGAAGAAGTCAGCATCGCAGCAACACCGCCCTCGAGCATGCAGATCTTCGCAGCCACGAGGTCGCTTGTCGGGTTCGCAAGTCTTGTATAGAAATAACCGCTCTCTTCCAGATCGAAAAGACGACCCATCTGTTCGGTCGTAGAATACTTCCATGTGGTGCTCTGGACGATCGGCATGACACGCGATTCACCATTTTTCGGCTGATATGCACCCTGTACGCAATTCGTCTCTATACTAAACTTATTATCCATTTTCATTCCTCCTTGAAACCTCACAAGTTTCTTTCGTAACAGACTAAATTATAGCACAAACTCCTGTCGTCACAATATAAACACATAAGGGAGAAAAAGAAAAAAGACTGTCTCTTCCGAAACAGTCTTTCCTGGTGCACCTTCAGGGACTCGAACCCTGGGCCCACTGATTAAGAGTCAGTTGCTCTACCAACTGAGCTAAAGGTACATACTTCGCAATCAAGGATATTTCCTTCAGCGAACGTTGATTATTATAACGATGAAAAATGACTCTGTCAACACATTTTTTCAGTTTCTAGCCTACTGGTTTGAAAGAATTTCATTTTTCTTCGTAAGAAGGACGTTATCCAGTTGCTCCTGTGTGATCGTTCCCTCCTCGACAAGAGCCTTTCCGCTGTTCTGAATGATGTAATAGAGGGTGATATCGTCGATATAGCCGATCCGGTTCATATAGTAATCCTGCGAACAGTAACGGACAAATTCCGGTGTTTTTGTTATGAGCCAGTTCCCTTCCCCGTTATCATGGAACCGGAATGTGCCGGAAACGAGCAGAGTTTCCGTATATTCCCCCTCAGTGATGCGACGGCACGCTTCAAGGATAAAACCGTTTATGAATTTCAGAAAGGCGGCATTGGCTTCCTCAGAGGAATAATCGGCACAAAGCAGCTGTACCCATTCTTTTGCCGCTTCGTTTAAAAACGCTTCATCCTCGAGAATCAGATCTTCACAGGAACGGATATCCGGGATCTTCATGGTCACTTCCAGATCATAGTTCGAATGATCTGCCGTGATAAGCGTCCCGTAAAAGTAGGAAACATCTTTAAAGACGGTCGAAAAGACCTGTTCATCGCAGTCATATTTGGCCGGAAGGATCTCATTCCTTAAGTAACCGAAGATCTCAGATGTCGCTTTGACGTCTCCGCTTCGCAGCACATCGATATATTCATCCGCCATTTTCTGGAACCGGCTTTTAAGGCTGGTATCTTCTGTTTCTTCCGTTGAGGAAGGATCAGATGTAGTTGTAACTTGCGAAGTAGTATCCGTAGGAATATCGGAAGAGATCATGGAAGATGTCTTTGACGGCATGCTTCCGAGAGAACAGGAAGACGCAAAAAGCGCGACCGACATCAGTAAAGATACGATCGCACTTGCTTTATTGAATCTTCTTCTTTCGCTTTTCATCTTAGCCGTAGATAAACTCTTCGCCATTATTACGGATCACGACCTGATTCTCGGAGCCTTCCGGCAGAGCTTCTACGCGGCCGACGATACGGGCTTCGATATTGTACTTGCCGGCGATGTCGATGATGCCCTGAGCTACCGACTCATCGCAGTAGAATTCAATTCTGTGACCACAGTTAAATACCTGAAACATCTCCTTCATCGGGATCTCGCCGGACTCATAGATCGCCTGAAAAATCGGCGGGAACGGGAAAAGATTATCCTTAACGATACGGATATTCTTACCGAAATCACGGCACTTGGCCTGTCCGCCACCTGTGCAGTGGATGATGCCGGAGATGGACTCACGGTACTTTTCGAGAACATCACGGATGACCGGAAGGTATGTACGCGTCGGAGAAAGGATCGCCTCGGCAATGGTCTGCTCACTGTTCGGGAGCTTGTCGGAAAGACGGAACTTGCCGCAGTATACCTTATCTTCCGGGATCGTCTCGGAAACCGATTCCGGATATTCCTTGAGGTAATCTTTGCAAAGGAGCATGTGACGGGCTGCGGTAAGGCCGTTGGAGGAAACACCGGAGTTGTAGGAATCCTCATAGGTCGCCTGACCAAAGGAAGCCACACCGACGATCACATGTCCGGGCTTGATATTCGCTGCATTGATGACATTCTTTCGAGCCACACGTGTGACAATGGTCGAGTCAACGATCAGTGTACGGACGAGATCTCCGACATCGGCCGTCTCACCGCCGCACATGGAAAGATCGAATCCCATGTCCTGAAGTTTACCGACGATATCGTTATAGCCTTCGATAACCGCTGCGATGCACTTACCATCGACACGGTGGGCATTTCTTCCGATCGTATTGGAAAGAGAGAGCTTCTCGATGGCGCCGACACAGGCAAGGTCATCGGTATTCATGACCAGAGAATCCTGAGCAATACCCTTGAACCACTTAAGATCACCGGTCTCGCGGTATGCGATATAGGCAACAGAAGACTTCGTGCCCGCGCCGTCTGCATGGATCGCCGTACAATACTCCGGATCTCCTGCAAGGTCCTCGATCAGTTTACAGAACGCACCCGGGAAAACACCCTTATCCTGATTAGCGACCGCCTTCTTTACATCATCCTTCGTGGGGGAAACACCGCGACTCAAGTATGATTCTGCCATGAATAGATCCTCTCTTTCTTTCGCGCAAAGCGCTGTGCTTATCTTCTCTCCTCAAAAATGAGGACAAAATTTAGTTAACATTTTCCGAGTTGAACCTATAAGCCGGGTTCTGTCTTAGATGATCATCTATCTAGACCGGAAATTTCGTTCCGGCTCAAGCCGCCTCCTCAAAGACCTGCGGGTCACAGTAATGTCTTTTCCACGGCGTTGCTCCGGGTGGGGTTTACAAGGCCGATACGTTACCGTACCGCCGGTGAGCTCTTACCTCGCCTTTTCATCCTTACCGCGGCCCGAAGACCGAGGCGGTTTTCTTTTCTGTTGCACTTTCCTTAAAGTTACCTTCACCGGGAACTGCCCGGCACCCTTGCCCTATGGAGCCCGGACTTTCCTCACGCACGGCCTTTCGGCACCTGTGCCCGCGATCATCCGGTCCAGCTCAGAAAACATGTATATTATATCCGAACTGTTTTTTTAGTTCTAGGGATTTTCTCACCATTTATGGCCGGGAAAGACCGTAATCGGCAATTTCGGCAATTTGCGCAAAAGTTGTTCTTTCAAACTCGGAAGCACTATGCGTTCTGTGACCTCATGACCCGCAACAATTACGGCGATCCCCGATTCTTCCAGTTCAAGCATGTGATGGTGCTTCATCTCGCCTGTGACGATGACATCTACTCTGGCAAGTTTTAGTAACGGAATGGATTCGTCTTCAAAAGCTCCGCCCTGCACGAACACACGGGATACTTCCTTATCTTTGTCCGTGTTGAGAAGAACGCCGCTTCCACCGAGTTTTTCCTTGACCGTATCCGCGAACTGAAAAAGCGTGATAGATTCCTGCCCGACACTTCCGCAAAGGCCGACCTCCACGCCGACCAGGTTGATCTGCATGACAAGGCCTAATACCGTCGCAAGAGCCTGATTGACGCCATTTACCGCCTTATCAAGATTCGTATGGGCGGAAAAGATATGGATATCGTTCTCAATGAGTCTTTTGATCATGGCACCCTTCGGGGACTGATAGTCGATACAATGGAGCGGCTCAAAGAAGAACGGATGGTGCGTGATGATGAGGTTTGCGCCCTCTTTTAGCGCCTGATCGATCGCCGAATTCGTGACATCCAGTGCCAGAAGAACGCCCTTTACCTTCGTGCTCGGATCGCCAAGCATGAGACCCACGTGATCCCATTCACAGGCAAGATCCTGTGGCGCGATCTTCTCCATCTGCGCGATGATATCCTGAATGAAATATTCTTTACTCATATAAGGTTCTCCCAGTTTTCCAGTATTTCTCTGCACACCGGATCCCCCAGCGCGCGCTTTTCCATGACTTTCTTCTGATGAATCATGTATTCCCCGTATTCTTCCGGACGCTCCTTCAGTATCACGGGACCGAAGTGTTTCTCCTCTTCCGAAAGAGCATATTTTTCTTTAGTATACACCGCGAAAAGAGAACTGTACCAATGCCCCTTTTCCTTCATGATCTTTTCATTTCGGATCGAAAAGCCCTGTTGGCTCAGGAACTCGCGGACTTCGTAATGCGAACGCTGCGGCTGCAAAACGAAGGAAGTTCCTTCCGGGATCCCTTCTTCTTTTTTAAGTGCGTCCTTTAAAATCTTACAGATCTCCAGTCCGCCCATCCCGGCGATCACCACCGTCATATCACTTGTTAAGTGGACATCTGTTAATCCGTCGGAAAAGAGCACTTCGCTTTTATCAGAAAAGCCGTCTTCGTCAAGGCGCTCTTTCGTCCTTCTAGCCGGTAATTCATGGATATCGGTTGCGATCACATACTCACAGATCTGATTTTTCAGGCAGTAGGAACTGAGTTTTCCATGATCCGAGCCGACATCGACTAAGGTCTTACAGGGCGCTATTAAGGAACAGACGGCCAGAAGGCGCGCCGAAAGCATCTCTTTTTCCATAATTCAGCGTTTCCCCGTCTTTTTCTTTAAGTACTGAAGATATTCCAGAGTTTTCCGGAGCATAGTCTCCGTGGCCGCACGGTCCGGGCCTTCCGGCATGACGTCAAGTCTTCTGGCAAGCTCTGCTTTCATACGCGTATACACGGAAAGACGGACACGGTAGAGGTAATCGATCGTATGACTGATCAGAGATTCCAGATCATCGCCGTATTTCACGCTCATAAGAGCCTCGGACAGCGTATCTCTTGCCGGTCTCTGGTTTAATATGAGATTGTCTCCGGCAAGCAGGAGACGGTTCGCATCCAGTCTTCCTTCCTTTAAGATCGGGAGGATCTCTTTGGCGATCGCCCGCATGGTACCCATGGTAAAGTCAGTTTCCAGAGGCTCATCGTTCGTTCTCTGGACAAAAGTCTTATAGGATTCACCGAGCATCGAAAGAAGACACAAAAGCACCAGTTCGTCGCGCGTGGCGGTCTCTCCGGGCTGTTTTTCAGGCATGATCTCCGTCTGCTTACTGATTTCCTGATTCGACTTACGGATGGCTTCTTCATGTGTCCTTGTAGAAAGTTTGCCGACTTCAGCGAGGACCGACTGCGTCGATACACCGAGGATCTGTCCGGCTTTATATGCAGCTCTCTCACGAAGGATCATGTTATCTTCCCAGGAAAGATATGTGGAGATCAGCTGCTGGAATACAACAGGGTCAAAGGAGCCTTTCTCGATGCTCTGGTTATAGGCGGAATCGACGAGATAATCGAGAACGGGCACAGCCTGTTCCACGACCTTGGCAAACTCATCCTTTCCGTATTCACGGATGAACTCGTCCGGATCTTTTCCATTCGGAACCTTCGCAACACGGACCTGCGTCGTCATACCGGTATGCTTCTTCTTCCGATCCATGAGCATCTTAAGGCCTCTTACAGCAGCATTCTGGCCGGCACGGTCAGAGTCATAGAACAGGATGACTTCCTCGCAGTATCTCTCGAGAAGGTCGAGCTGGCGCTCGGTAAGCGCTGTTCCCAGTGAAGCCACGGCATTCGTTACCCCCGCCTGATGCATGGAGATCACATCCATATACCCTTCGACGACGATGATTCTTTTCATCTTCGACTGTTTTGCGAAATTGAGTGCATAGAGATTCCTCTGCTTCGAATACACCGGTGTTTCCGGCGAGTTGACATATTTCGGCTGACCATCGCCGATGATCCTTCCGCCGAAAGCGATCAGCTCACCCATAGCATTAAAGATCGGGAACATCAGCCTTCCACGGAAAAGATCGAACGTCTTTCCGTTTTTACTGACGAATAGACCTGATTTCTGGATCTCATACTGACTGAAATTCTTACTTACGAGGTGATTATAAAGTCCGCTCCACTCATTCGGTGCATATCCGAGGCCGAATTTCGTCGCTGTCGCCGGTGAAATGGCGCGCTTCTGAAGATACTTTCGCGCCTCCTCGCCTTTTTCGGATTTGAAGCTCTTATAATAATAGCGAGCAGCCTCGAGAAGCACCTCCTTGAGGCGCTTACGAAGCTGCTCTTCTTTTCGGTAATTGGCATCGTCCGGCTCCGGGATCGTCACGCCCGCCTTCTCCGCCAGGAACTTCAGCGCCTCGATATATGAGAGGTGCTCGATCTCCATGATGAAGTTGACGACATTTCCGCCCTTATGGCAGCCGAAACAATAGTAGATCTGCTTATTTACAGATACGGAAAACGATGGTGTATCTTCCGAATGAAAAGGACAGAGCCCGAACTGATTCTGTCCGGAGCTCTTGGTAAACTGCACATACTGGCCCACGACCGAAACGATGTCGCTTCGGGAAATGATCTCTTCCACTACTTCATTTGGGATTCCGCCGCGGCCGTTGCTCATTTCTTACTTCCTTCAGATCATTCTTTGATTTCGCCGAGTCCGTTGTCTTCCTTTGCTGTATCTTCTGCAGGTGTTTCTTCTTTCTCTTCTTTTTCCTTCTTCTTCAGGACCATCTTACCGGACTTTTTCTTATCTTCCTCAGATGTCTCTTCGACCGGCTTAGCGTCTCTGGAGATAACCGATCCGATGGCGTTCTTCTTAAAAGTGACCAGTGTATTGGCGGCCGAAGTCATGATGGTGACCTCATCGCCCTTGATATTTGCGACTTTACCTACAAGACCGCCGATGGTAACAACTGTATCACCTACGCGCATCTTCTCGATCTTCGCATTGAGCTCTTTTTCCTTTTTCTTATTCGGACGCCAAGCGGCAAAATACCAGATAAGAACTAAGAATACGAACATACCGGTGATAATGATCGGATCCATGGCACCACCCGTTGGTGTAGCACCCTCCGCGGCATCCAAAACAAAATGAATCATGTTAACATTTCCTCCAATTTCTATTTCCTTGACTTACGTCATTTATTCACGATAGAACCAAAATTCTTATTCGCCGATCATCTTCTGCATATCGTACATGCCCGGTTCTTTTCCAAGCATGAATCTGGCTGCCGCCACTGCGCCTCTGGCAAACACGCTTCTGGTCTGGGCGCTGTGGGAGATCGTTAAGATCTCTTCGCCGCCGATGAACATGACCTTATGCTCGCCGACGATGTTGCCTCCACGGATGGAATGGATGCCCAGTTCCTTCTTTTCGCGCTTCTGGCGCTTGCTCTGTCTTTCATAGACATATTCGAGCTGATTATCGAGCGTGTCATTCATAGCATCGGCAATCATCAGCGCAGTGCCCGAAGGCGCGTCGAGCTTCTTATTGTGATGCTCCTCGACAAGTTCGATATCGAAATCCGGATAAAGCTGTGCTGCCGCCTTCTTTACGAGATTGATCAGCACGTTGATGCCGAGAGACATATTACCGGAATAGAATACGCCAACCTTTTCGGAAAGAGCCGTAAGGGCTTCCTTCTGATCATCCGAAAGACCTGTCGTACACATAACGATCGGCTTCTTCTTCGTTTCAGCAAGTTCCGTGATCTTAGCAAAAGCGCTGACATGAGAAAAATCGATGATCACATCAAACTCTTCACTGCAATCCATCGGATCCTTATAGATCGGGAACGAAGACTGCGGATTTTCTACAACATCGGAACCGGCTACGATCACCGCGTCGTCATAATCGGCGACCATATCTGTGATCACACGGCCCATGCGGCCCATACAGCCGCTCAAAAATATTCTTACCTGAGACATAATGTCCTCCTTATTACCTGTAATGCGATGTGAATGAAAGATGATCAGCCCTTCGGATGGAAGGAAAGATCGTATTTCTTAAGAGTTTCGGCAAGCTTCGCTTTACCTTCTTCACTCATATCGCAAAGCGGCATACGGCAGGAACCGATGTCCCATCCGAGGATATTCAGTGCTTCCTTTACAGGAATCGGATTGACGTCGGAGAAAAGCGCCTTTACGAGCGGGATGATATCCGCCTGCATCTTCGCGGCACCCTGTACATCACCATTAATGAATGCCATGACCATATCGTGCATCGTTTCCGGGATGACATGGGCAGCTACGGAAATAACGCCCTTACCGCCCATAGAAAGGAGCGGAACGACCAGTCCGTCCTCACCGGAGTAAAGCAGAAGGTCATCACCACAGAGGTTTACGGTCTCCGGGATCTGGTTCATGTTGCATTCCTTGACACCTACGATGTTCTCGATCTCAGAAAGTCTCTTATACGTCGCCGGAGCGATGTTCAGATTCGTTCTGGAAGGAACATTGTAAAGGATGATCGGAAGATGTGTCGCTTCGGCCGTAGCCTTAAAGTGACGGTAAATACCTTCCTGGGATGTCTTGTTGTAATAGGGTGTGACGGTTAAAAGAGCGTCGGCACCGATCGCTGTGGCTTCTCTTGTGAGCTTGATACCATGAGCGGTATCGTTACTGCCTGTACCGGCAATGACCGGAACACGTCCATCGACATATTCAACTACGGTACGGATCGTCGCAAGGTGCTCTTCGTCCGGCATAGTTGCCGCCTCACCAGTGGTGGCTGCAACCAGGATCGCATCAGTCTTATGTGCTAAATGGAAGTCGATCAAAGCCTTCAGTTTTTTGGTATCTACACCTCCTTCGTTAAAGGGTGTGATCAACGCTACCGCGGAACCGACAAAAACGGGCTTCTTCATAACTCATGCCTCCATTTCTTTTGAGATTTCAATGGTTTTCACGCACTCCCCGGCGCATGGAAAACCTCATAAAATGATACCACCTACTATACATCAACGTCAATTGCATTTATAATATGAAGCTATGAAAACAAGTGATTTTTACTATGATCTACCCGAAGAACTGATTGCCCAGCACCCGCTCTCCGACCGTTCAGGCTCACGCCTAATGACCCTTAACGGCGAAACAGGTGCGGTCTCGCACATGCATTTTTCCGACCTGCCGTCTCTTCTTAAGTCCGGAGACGTTCTGGTCATCAACAATACCAAGGTCATCCCTGCCCGTCTTCTGGGCGTTCGAAGCGACACAGGATCTGCTGTTGAGCTTCTTTTACTAAAGCGCATCGATGAGAATCACTGGGAGACGCTGGCCCGTCCCGGCAAGAAGATCCGTCCCGGCAAGCGTATGACCTTCCTTCCAGGAAGGCTCGAAGCCGAGTGTGAAGAAGTCAAGGAAGACGGAAACCGCATCATCCGCTTTGATTTTAACGGCATCTGGGAAGAGATCCTCGACGAAGCAGGCACCATGCCGCTTCCACCATATATTCACGAGCAGCTTCTGGACCAGAGCCGCTATCAGACAGTCTATGCCAAGGAAACAGGCTCAGCGGCCGCCCCTACTGCCGGTCTGCACTTTACGCCTGAGCTTCTCCAGAAGGTCCGTGACATGGGAGTTGAGATCTGTGAGATCACGCTTCATGTCGGTTTAGGCACCTTCCGGCCGGTTAAGGTCGAAGACATTTCCGACCATCATATGCACAGCGAATGGTATGAGCTCGACGAGAAGGCTTCTTCCATCCTTCGGAAAGCAAGATCCGAAGGCAGAAGAGTCATCGCGGTCGGCACCACATCCTGCCGGACCCTGGAAACAGTGGCTTCCAAAGACCCTCGCATGATGCCCTGCTCCGGCTGGACCGATATCTTCATCTATCCGGGTGTATCTTTCCGCTGTATCGATGGATTGATCACGAATTTCCATCTTCCGGAATCGACTCTGATTATGCTTGTCTCCGCTTTTGCCGGAAAAGAGCATGTCCTGAATGCATATAAGACAGCCGTTTCGGAGAAATACCGTTTCTTCAGTTTCGGCGATGCGATGTTCATTACCCCGGAAAAACCGAGAATCAAAGATCCCCTGGAGGAGATAAAATGAGTAAATATCCCGTATATTACGAGCATATCCATACATGTAAACAATCCGGTGCACGTCTTGGACGTGTACACACCCCGCACGGATCGTTCATGACTCCGCAGTTCATGCCGGTCGGTACCCAGGCCACCATCAAGGGCATGGCTCCGGAAGAAGTCGAGGAAATGGGGGCACGTATCATCCTTTCCAATACATACCATCTCTGGATGCGTCCGGGAAATGAGATCGTGAAAAAGGCCGGCGGTCTCCACAAGTTCATGAACTGGAAACACTCGATCCTTACAGACAGCGGCGGATTCCAGGTCTTTTCGCTCGCAAGGCCGAAAGACATAAAGGAGGAAGGCGTACATTTTAAGTCCCATATCGACGGTTCTGCTCACCTTCTTACCCCGGAGCTTTCCATGAAGATCCAGAACGACCTCGGATCAGATATCATCATGGCTTTTGACGAATGCTGTCCCTGGCCAAGTGAGCATAATTATGCAAAGAAATCCTTAGAGCGTACCACGAGATGGCTCGAGCGCTGCGTCAACGCACACGAAAATCCTGAAACACAGGCTCTTTTCGGCATTATCCAGGGATCCTGCTATGCAGACCTTCGTAAACAGAGCGCAAAGGAGATCACATCTTTTGATCTGCCGGGATATGCGATCGGCGGACTTTCCGTCGGTGAACCAGCCGAGCTGATGTATGAGATGCTCGAAGAAACAGTTCCGCTCATGCCGGAAGATAAACCGAGATACCTGATGGGCGTCGGAACTCCGGACTACCTGATCGAGGGCGCGATCCGCGGCATCGACATGTTCGACTGCGTCCTTCCGACCCGTATCGGAAGAAACGGAACCGTTCTTACCAAAGACGGCCGTCTCATCATCCGCGACAAAAAGAGTGCGGAAGACTTCCGTCCTATCGAGGATGACTGTGACTGCTATGCATGCAGAAACTACAGCCGCGCCTATATCCGTCACCTTCTGAAGGCCGGCGAGATGTTCGGTCTGCGGCTTTGCTCCTACCACAACATCCATTTCCTAATTCATCTTATGGAAGACGTAAGAAAGGCGATCGCCGAGGACCGCCTTTTGGATTTCAGAGATGAATTCTTTGCAAGATACTATCACAAGTGATCACTGATTGATCGATCTTACCACCATCGTAAAGTCAAGTGTCACCTGCTCGAGGTATTTTTCGTCGCTGCATGTGGCAACGATCGCGAAGTATCTTCCGTTCAGATTGATCACGCATGTGGTGCAGTCCATCTGCTTGCTGTCATCTTCGATCTTCGAGATCTTATAGTTACGGATACGCATCTCCGTCTCACTTTTGCGCACGATCGGATTGACTGAAGTATAACCTCCGAACTTATACGAACTGCCGAGCGCCTGTTCTGCTGATGTGCAGGCCTGCGTAATGGTTGGCTGATCATCCAGAAGGATCACGAAAAGACGACTGTCCGGATCATCGACATTATTCATCTTCAGTTCCAGGCAGGTAAGATCATTTCCGATCTTTCCCTGATCTACCGATGCTATATCCGACTTTCTATAGAGGAATTCAGGCATATTCTCTTCAGAATAAAGAACGTAGTCCGTCTCTTTTTCCGAATCTTCCTTAAAGCTTAGGAAGATCGATTTGACCTCCTGCCAGTCCGTCTCCGAATACGCACCATAGGAATCTCTTGGTATGACCGCGTACGTAATGAACACTCCATCTTTTTCTTTTCTCTCATAGGCCATGATCGTAAGATCGACACTCTGCCCGTCCCGTTCCGCAATACCATCAAACTCGATACCGGTGGAGCCGGAAGGAAAATCGAACACATAACACTCATCCGTCTGAAACTGGAATCCCGTAAGGCCGAGAACTTCTACAGTATACCCTGTGATGATATCATCACTTTGCGCCAGAAAATCATTGAGCGTGGAAACACGCATATCGTTGAAATCACGGATCAGATCCGCATAGAAAACACATTTGCCGTCATCACGAACGAGAGTATAGACTCCGCCCTTGTTCTCAAAGGCGTAGTTCGAAGCGGCTGTGATAGAAAACTTTCGGACGCTGTCGCTATAAGTTTTCAGACCATCCTCATCTGTGATCTTCGGATCCTCATACGATTGCTCTGTCGTTGTTGCCGACGTCTTTTTCGTCGTAGGCTTATTCGGTTTCCTGGTCGTTGTCGGTGTTCCCCACTCATAATTCTGCGTGATGTAAATACCGACCGGAATAGATACGCCGATCAGAACGATAAGCCCTGCAAGAATGTATGTAAGAGGACGCTTCCAAATACTCTTTTTCACTTTGGCAGGAGGCACAGATACGCCTTCTTCCTGAGATGCAGTAGCCGCTGCAACCGGTTCTCCGGCAAGAATAGACGGAGAAAGCACTTTCTGCGGAACATAATCCTGAGCCATGGCCACTGTTTTCCCCTGGACCATATTGCCCTGCGGGATCTGAGAAGAAGCAGTCGGCAGTTCATTTCCCGAAACCGGCATACTGGTCGGGATCTGAGCATATGAGGAAGCAGGTCCTATTGCTTTCTTACCTGTAAGCGCTTCCGAAAAAGAAGCCATATCCGGAAAACGTCCGGATGCACTGACCGCCATGGCTTTCATGAGCGCGTCATTGGCATATTGGGGCATCTCTACACCGAGGCTGATCGGAGATGCCAGAGTATCTTCATGTACACGCTCGATCGCATCCGGCGGCATGACCCCGGTAATGATCAGGTACATCGTAGCGGCAAGCGCATACTCATCCGACCACGGCCCCTGATTTCCATGTTTTCTATACTGTTCTTCCGGTGCAAATCCGTGCTTTAAGATAATGGATTTGCTCTTCTCCGTATCAACCGCCAGACGGGCCGCTCCGAAATCCAGAAGACGCGTCGTTCCGTTTTTCATCACGACGATATTGTCCGGACTGATATCTCTATGGAGAAGATTATGCGCATGCACATGCGCAAGAGAATCGATGATCGGAAGGATCAGACGGAGAGCTTCTTCATAAGAGAGCTTCCCTCCCCTTTGCTGCGTATACTTCATCAGATCCACACCCTCGATATATTCCATAACGAAGTATGCGGTGCTATTTTCACGGAAATAGTCCTGAACCGTCACGATATTCGGCACATCACGGAGTTTGGCAAGAAGTCGTGCCTCTTCGAGGAACTTCGAAGCACCGGTATCAAATTTCGGCTGTTCTTCCGGAGAACTAACTGTCATCGTATATCGGTCTGCATCACGAAGTGCAATACCGGATGGCAGGAACTCTTTGATAGCAACGGCGATCTCGAGCGTCATATCAAAAGCCAGATACGTTACACCAAATCCGCCGACACCGAGAACGCGTCCCGTAAGATAGCGTCCATTCAGGATCGTACCGATCGGAAGCGCAATAAAAGGATGCTTTGCGGTCGCAAGATCATATCCGCAATGCGGACACGGTCCCACTCCATCATGTTCATTGAAACAACCAAAACAAAGTTTACTTGTATCCATCCGTCAAACCGCCAATCTGAAATACGTGATCAAGGTCAAATTGTCACCCTTTAAGTGACTTCTCTGGGTCGCGCGAAGGAGCATCTTCTGTGCCCAGTCTTTTGCTGTATAGGATTTATGCAGATCGATCAGCATCTCGGTCTCATACACATATTCCCACAAACCATCCGAGCAGACAAGGATACCGTCTCCTAAAGCCAGATCGAAAGACTCCTCATGCGGCTCGACCTTTTCTTTCTGCCCGATACACACAGACATTCCGGTACGGTCATCGATCTCGCGGATCGCCTCATAGTCGATCTCTCCTCTTTCAAAAGAGCGGTAAGTCGGGGTATCATCCACTGAATGATGCGCGAGCTCCCCGCCTGAAAAATGGTAGATATGGGAATCGCCAACGTTCGCCCAGCTGCACTTGCCGTCTTTGATCTTCACGGCGCAGATCGTCGCTCCGGCACGACGCAGATCGACGTTATCGAACTGCATCTCCCGGAATCTCTGATTTGCCGTCTGACACGCTTCGGAAGGAGCTTTTCCCTCAAGAAAAGCTCCCATCGCCGCATCAGATATGATCTTCGCAGCCTGATCTCCGCTCGGGAGACCATTCAAGCCGTCGCAAAGGACCATGAGGAATGAACCTTCATGTTCCACGACCTGTGAGAAGTCACAGTTCGGCTCGTGGCCGCCAACATTGGTGTACGAATAATGATCCATCTTACTCTCTGTCTACCTTAAACTCATTTGCTTTATCTGCAAGAGCGAAAGTGGAACCGGGCAGGAGCTGCTCCGGAACGCCCTTTGTCAGTTTTCTGCCGTCACTTAAGTACGTGCCGTATGTCGAACCATTGTCCGTCAGAACGAATGCCTTGGTTCTGGCGTCGAAATAGATCGAGCAGTGGTTGGAGCTGATACCCGGCGTTTCTTCCGGGAATACGATCGTACAGGAGTGAGTATCACGGCCGATCGTCATCGTCTGACCGGTGATCTCATACTTCTGTCCGGCGAAAAGGCCCTTCTCGCAGTACAGATAGGACTTCTTTCCATCGTCCTGCTCACCGACCATAACGACCTTCTTGTTGCCGACGATAAAGAGGATCAGAAGAACAACTGCGCAGACGCCGCCGGCGATGACGAAGATAAAGAACTTATTTCTCGCCTCAGTGATCTCATCCTCGATATCGGAGATCTCGGACTTCTGTTTCTTTTCAAACTTCTTCTTTTCAGAAGAGATCTCATCCTCGATATCATCGAGGTAATCTTCACTCTTCACATATTTGATCTTATTTGCATCAAGTCTCTGCTTGATCTCATTTGCCGTGATCGCGAAGTGAACATTCTCCGAATCCGGGTTTGTCAGTGTGTTCATACCGACAAGGAATCCGTTCTGATCGAGAAGCGGTCCGCCGGAGTTACCGTGGGAAATAAATGCATCATGCTGCAGGGACTTATAGGAGAAGCCGTAAGCAGACGGAACGAAATCAACCTTGGAAATAACACCGCTGGTAACCGTCTGTGACGACTTACCTACGGATTTTGTGCTATCCACTTCCATAGCCTTATCCGGATAACCGATCGCCGTGACCTTTTCACCCGTCTCCACTTCCGATGTATCACGAATGATGACCGGCTTTCTCTCATTTGTCGGTTGCGGGATCTTAATGATCGCCATATCCAGCTCAGCATCAAACTGATAGAATATTACTTCCGCCTCGATACCTTCGATGAAACTGTCTCCAAATACGATATAAAGAGGAAGTCCCTTTTCCATATGCCGCTGTACTACGTGACCATTGGTGACGAAATACTGCACCTTTTCATCGAGTTCACCGACTGCATAGCTGGTTCCGCAGACAGCAGTCCCATCCGGGTTCAGAACATATACGAATGCAACGGAATCCTGGTTCTCCTGAGGAGTAAAACTTGTCTTAAAATCGTCCGGTTCAAATGTCTTGCCCTGTGCCTCATCAAGATCCGCCTTGGCGTCTTTCCACGGACCATATGACAGGAATGCCATAACACCCGAGCCCGCGATGGCCAGGATCAAGAGGAACATTACGATTCTTCTAACCCATTTCATTCTATTAACCTCCTATTTTCCGCACGGCAAACACAATAGCCGTGTAGTTATCCTGATACTTTTTGTTCTTTGCCATGATGGCCTTCTCCAAAAGCTCTGCGCATTCGGACGGGCTGTGCATCATAGCTTCCTTGATCTCTTCAAAAGAAAGGGTATCGCTTACTCCATCAGAACAAAGAAGATATACGTCATTCTCCTTCACCTGCCACGGAACGATGGAATAATCCGGTTCTGTGTGCTTGGCACCCATGAATTCCGTAAGCGCCGGTGCATCCTTATGTGTCAGCGCCTGATCCACAGAAACAGCACCTTCGACCGCTCGCATCAGAAGGGTATTTCCATACTCCTGACGGATGTTCATGGCATAGATACGGTTATTCCTAAGCAAAAGAAGATCGCTGTCACCGACGGAAGCGAACCACATCTTATCGCCTTTTAAGTACGTGATGATGACCGTTGTGCCGCCTCTTCCCTGATAGTTCTGGAAGATCTCATTGGAAAGCGCGTCGAGGATCCACCCGTCCTTAAGTTTTTCAAAGGAATAAGGAAATTCCGAGATGATATCATGCACGAGTTTATTGGAGATCGCTGCCCCTGCATCCATACCGCCCATACCATCGGCAAGTACGGCTAAAAAGCCTTTATCCTTCCATTTGGAACTCGGAGAAAAAGCAAAAGCATCCTGCTGTTCCTCTCTTTCACCTGTTCCCTGAAGATTCCCGATCTCGATGGCAAAAGTACCGTTATCCATCGGTACAGACGGAGTAACCGATGAATTTACAGCACCAGCTGCAGATCCCCTCCTGCTGCGGAAGATCAGAACGATAAGAAGGATAAGGAGAAGTACGGCAAAACATGCGGCAAACACCCATTTCATGCTGTCGAAATACTTCGTCGCGATATCCGAGATTGCGTTAAGTGATATTACCATGCGAACTTCTCACTGCAGACCGGCATGAAGAGCATTCTTGTCTGGCCGATACCGATGACATCGTACATTTTCAGTTCCGTTTCTTCATTGATGAAAGTTCCGTTTACGGAAACTCTCTTCTCAGGATCACCCTGGGATACCGTGTAACGGTAATTCTCCTTCACATAGGAAAGCACCGCATGCGGGCTTCGAGATACCGTATTGTCACGGAAAAGAGCGATCTCATAGTTCTTCTGGCGTCCGATGATCGCTCTATTCTCCTGGAATACGAAGCTGGCACCCGTCATAGGTCCATCGATACAAACAAGGAAAGCGCGCGCATGGATACGCGGAAGATAATCCATATCGGATTCGGTAAGAGCTACGGTCGCATTCGGATCTTTCGGCGTTTCTTCCACTACCGGAACAGGTACTACAGGAACTGCCGGTAATTCAAAAACCGGGGTTGCAGGTACTTCTGGAACTGCAGGCGTTTCGGAAACAGGAGTTTGCGGAACTTCAGGGATCTCAGGAACTACCGGAGCCTCAGCAACTGGTACTGCAGGAATCTCCGGAGTAGGAACAGGTGCAGCGGGGGCTACCGGCATGGCACCAGGCATCGATCCGGGCATCGGTCCACCCGGGAAACCAAATGCAGCAAAAGCAGCAGCTTCCGGACTTGCAGGCTGATTAGGGGAAGCAGGGATCGTGTCACCGGCAGGGATCGGGAATGTCGCACCTACGTCATTCGGGATCGGTGTCGGGTTTTCCTTCACGCCGAGACCTGTCACTGCATACGGTCTGTCCGCAGAAGACTGATAAAAATGTTCTTCCTGCGGAAGCGGCTGCGGATTCTCCGTGACGCCAAGACCGGTCACGGGAAGATCGATGGAGATCTCTTCGGTAAGTATTCTTTCCGGAGTCTCGGAAATGCCGTTAAACGGGATCTGTGCAGATATATCTTCAGAATAGGAAGGAGCCATCGGAGCGGAGATCTCCGATACGGAAGGCATCGGGACAGGTTCCGGGATCACAGGAACCGGAGCTTCAGGAGCTACAGGAACTTCAGGAGCTGGAGCTGCTGAAGCTGCTGGAATCGGAACAGCCGGTGCCGGGACCGGATTCGGGATCGCTGAAACCGGCGGGAAATCCAGCGGTTCTTCAGAAATGGCCACCGTCTTACTGACACGGGGAGCTTCTTCAACATAGTTATCGATCGCCACTGTTTTTCCAACAGAAGGCTCTACTTCAACACCCTCCACGGCAACTGTCTTACCGCAGGAAGGCGTAGGGATCGCCATATTCGGGGCTACTGGAGGAGTTACGGATCTTGGTTTGGAAGATACCTGACTGCAATACGGGCAGGTCTGATAGCGGTTTTCATCGAAGAAATGACCACGTTCACACTGTATCATTTACATACACCTCGTTTTAAGATTATCTTATATTTTAACGTATTTATATGTAAAAGTACAATAAACAAATCAAAGGAGCGTAGGATTTACAGTTCTTCCTGCCTTCTTATCACCTTCAGAACAGCCTTCCATGTAAGGTACATGGAGATAAATCCGATAAAGCCGTACGAGAACAAAAGATAAAGGATCATCGTGATGGCATAACCGATCTGTCCGAAGGAAAACATCAGCATAAACGGAATCGCCACAAAGAGGATCAGCTGCAGGAAGAAGACTAAGATCGCAATCGGGAAATTCTTCACGGTCATGATCGCCGCATTTCTGTATACTTCCTTAAAGGAAAGTTCAACACAGGCGATCAGTGGGTATACAAACAGCTGCATACAGCACCAGAAAGCGAGGATACAGGAGAAGAACGACTTCGCCGCCATGGAGATCATGCCTTCCATACCATTGGCATAGTAACCGATGTTAAAAAGAAGGACACATGTGACAACGATAGAAAGGAACATCGCTCCAAGAGACTTCTTCCAGTTATCTTTCAGACCCGTTTTGATGTCTGTCTTAAAGTTGTCATCCCCGGTCAGGACATTTCTGAAGAAATAACTGACGGCCGAATAAAAAGGTCCGTTTACAATAAGGAGCATGCCGCTCATAGCCATGGAAAAGAGCATGCAGAGCGTAAAATAGATATTGTTGATGACATCTTCCGTTGCCGCTGCCGCATCGAGCATTTCATTTTCAATCACAAATTCTTTCAGAGAATCAGGAAGAAAATACGGAAAGATCATCGGGAAAAGAAGCATGACAACACAAAGAGCAATCACAAAAGAAACGATATTGGAAAGCAGAAGCACTGCATTTCCGGCAATGACCTTTCCCCAGTTTTTGCCGTAGGAAGACCAGAAACCTTTCTTAATACCGACTTTTTCCCAATCATCTAAATTGAACTGATGTGCACTCATTTCCAAAGGTTCTCCATTTTCTCTTTATTTCCGCATACCTCTTCCAATGCGCGGTTGGCATATGCGAGATACTTTTCTTTCTTTTTACCTTTCACCTTATAACCTAAAGGCGCCACGAGACCGAAGTTGGCATTCATCGGCACAAAGTTCTTCACGCCCGGATCAGATACATAGGCCGCCATCGCACCGATCATGGAGGAAGAAGAAAACTCGACCGGGCTTTCTTTACCAAGTGCGCTTAAGGCTGCATAGTATCCGGCAAGATATCCCGATGCCGTGGATTCGATATACCCTTCCACACCGGTGATCTGGCCGGCAAAGAATACATTCTTATCATCTCTCATCTGATAGGTCGGTGTCAAAAGTTTCGGAGACTCAATGTAGGTATTTCTATGCATGACACCGTATCTTGTGAATTCCGCATTCTCAAGTCCCGGGATCATACCGAAAACTCTCTTCTGTTCAGGAAATTTCAGTCTCGTCTGAAAACCGACGATGTTATAGATAGATGCCATACGGTCATCCTGACGGAGTTGAACGCACGCATATGGCTCTTTTCCCGTTCTCGGATCGATAAGACCTACCGGTTTTAACGGACCGAAACGCATCGTGTCATATCCGCGCTTGGCCATGGTCTCGATCGGCATACAGCCCTCAAAGACTGTTTCCTTATCGAAGCCTTTCACATCCGCAAGTTCCGCGGACACAAGAGCTTCATAGAAACGACGGTATTCCTCTTCATTCATCGGGCAGTTGAGATAATCGTCTCCGCCTTTTCCGTATCTGGACATCGCAAAACAGATATTTCTGTCGATACTGGATTCCATGACGATCGGAGCGGCCGCATCAAAGAAATGAAGATCAGAGTTACCCGTCTTTTTCATGATACTGTCATAAAGATCCCCGTCTGTCAGAGGACCTGTAGCAATGATCACGATGCCGTCATGCGGAATCTCATGGATCTCTTCGTCAATGACCTCGATATTCGGATCTTCTTTGATCGTATTTGTGATATAGGATGAAAACTCATCGCGGTCCACAGCCAGCGCTCCGCCCGCAGGGACGGCACTTCTGTCGGCAGATTTCATGATGAGGGATCCTAAGATGCGCAGTTCTTCCTTAAGAAGGCCCACGCCGTTTTCCAGCTGATTGGAACGAAGAGAATTACTGCAGACAAGCTCGGCAAATCCATCACTGTGATGTGCCGGGCTCTTTCTTGTCTTCTTCATCTCATAAAGGCGAACAGAAACGCCGAGCCGGGAAGCCTGATATGCCGCTTCCGATCCGGCCAGTCCTGCTCCGATGATCGTTATCGTCGGACGATCCATAGATTATTCCTCTTTGGCCTTAGTGGATTTTCTGCGTGTGGTCTTCTTCTCTTTTACCGCACCTTCTTCGCCTTCTTCGGCCTTACTTGACTTCTTCGCCGTATTCTTCGGGCACTCAGGATTTGCACACTTCGGATACGCGCGGCCTCTGAAACGCTTCCAGACCATATAGCTACCGCAGGTATCGCACTTCTGGCCTTCTACCGGCAGATACCAGCTGATAAAGCCGCACTCCGGATCACTGCCCTTCTTATCACAGGTATAGAACACACGGCCCTTATACTTGTTCGAGCGGTGGGAAACCAGACCGGAACCACATACCGGGCAGGAACCCTTAACGGTATTTTCCACATTTCTCGTGAACTTACATTCCGGGAAATGAGAGCATGCGACAAACTGACCGAAACGGCCTTCCTTGATGACGAGATCGCCACCGCATTCAGGGCATTTCTCACCCGTCTGCTTTTCTTCCATCTTAACTTTCGAAACAGCAGAACCGGCCTTCAGGATCAATTCATGGAACGGCGGATAGAATTCGCTTAATACCTTGACCCAGTCTTTCTTACCGACTTCGATCTCATCGAGCTTGGATTCCATGTCTGCGGTAAAGGAGACATCAACGATCTCAGTAAAGTTGTCGGAAAGAAGGAGCGTGACGACCTTGCCGAGCTCGGTAGGATAGATGATCTTGCCCTTCTTCTCGATATAGTTTCTCTCGAGGATCGTAGAGATCGTCGGCGCATATGTAGACGGACGGCCGATCCCCTTTTCTTCGAGCGTTCTGATCAATGTGGCTTCTGTAAATCTCGCCGGCGGCAAGGTGAACTTCTGCTCGGACTTAATGTCGAGAAGCTTTAATGCCTGACCATCGACAAGTTCCGGAAGTTTTGCCTTTACATTCTTATCGTCATCTGCAGTATCCTCTGCGATATCCGCATAAGCGGCAAGGAAGCCCTGGAACTTGATGGTCTCGCCCTGTGCACGGAAGATGCTATTTTTGCAGATCACATCCAGAGATACCGTATCTACCTCGGCGGAAGCCATCTGCGAGGAGAGGAAACGGTCCCAGATCAGCTTATAGAGCTTATACTGATCTGCACTTAAGGAAGAACGGATCGATTCCGGATCGAGTTCAAAGTGAGCCGGGCGGATCGCTTCGTGTGCATCCTGCGCGGAATTCTTATTCGAATACTTTCTCGGAGACTTCGGAAGGAACTTCTCGCCGTACTTCTCACTGATGAGTTTTCGTGCGGCAACCATCGCCTCATCCGAAACACGGACGGAGTCGGTACGGATATAGGATACAAGAGCGACCTGACCCTGTCCGCTGATCTCAACACCTTCGTAAAGCTGCTGGGCAACACTCATGGTCTTTCTCGAGGTAAAACTGATCCTTCTTGAGGCTTCCTGCTGAAGTGTACTTGTCGTAAACGGAGCAAACGGCTGACGGAGCTTTCTGCCCTTCTTGATGGAATCGACAGAATAGTCAGAACCTGCGATCGAAGCAAGAAGTGCATCTGTTTCTTCTTTACTTGAAACCTTTACCTTCTCGATCTTGCCGTTCTTCTTCTCGCCATGGTATCTGGCCTTGAAGGGGAAGTTCTGCTCAGCCGGAGTCAGTTCCGCATTGATATTCCAGTACTCTTCCGGAATGAAAGCCTCGATCTCCTTTTCACGGTCAACTACAAGTTTTGTTGCGACAGACTGTACACGGCCTGCAGAAAGGCCCTTTCTGACCTTGCTCCAAAGAAGCGGGCTCAGTTCGTAACCTACGAGACGGTCCAGCACACGTCTTGCCTGCTGGGCGTTCACGAGATCGATATCGATCTTTCTGGGGGACATGATCGCTGTCTTGATCGCTTTCTCCGTGATCTCGTTAAACGAGATACGGCAGTCCTCATTCAGATCTATATTCAGCACCTTGGCGATATGCCAGGCGATCGCTTCACCTTCGCGGTCAGGGTCCGTTGCGATATATACGCGATCGGCAGATCCTGCCAGCTCCTTAAGTTCGCGAATGACTTTTTCTTTACCGCGCATATTTATGTATGTAGGCCGGAAATCATGACGCACATCCACGCCCATCGTAGAAGAGGGCAGGTCACGGATGTGACCGACAGATGCTGCGATCTTATATTCCTTGCCTAAGTAGCGTCCGATGGTCTTTGCCTTCGCCGGTGACTCCACTATCACTAAATTTTTGCTCATGATCGGTTTTGCTCCCAATGTTTTTTTCTGACAGTATCTATATATAATTCATTAAACGCGAATTGTCAAAACATATTTGCGGCGATCCAGGTGAATATATCCTTCCACTTCCATTTTCCCTAGTTCGGATACGACCATGCGGTAAGGAAGGCCTGTCTCTTTGACGATCTCATCAGATGTCGCCTCGGAAACTGACAGGATCTCGATCAGTATCCTTCGTACTTCCTCCGCCGTGAGCGATTCGGGGCAGTCCTTTATCTTTTTTTCCAGGTTCTTCCTGTCATAGACCTCCTTGATTTCTTCGATCTCCCGGAAGAATACGACATGTGCAAGAAATGCCAGTATATCTTCCGGCTCTGTCGCGGCAGAGGCTCCGTCCTTCAATAGCATAAGATTGCCTTCTGCGGTCTCTGAATAGATAATGCTCGGCACCACGAATACTTCTTTCCCCTGCACTCCGGCAAAGCTTGCCGTATGAAGAGTTCCGCTCTGCTTTCCGGCTTCCGGGATGAGGACACAGTCTGAAATAGCGGAAAGGATCCGGTTTCGGGCCGGAAAATACTGCCGGATCGGCTCCTGGCCAGGCAAAAGCTCGGAAAGAAGAAGGCCGTCTTTTCCAATTTGTTCGAATAGTTCCCGATTCTCTTTGGGATAGATCTTATCTAATCCGCAGGGCATTACGGCGATGGTCTTTCCGCCGTTTTCAAGGCATGACTCATGGGCGATCGTATCGACACCTCGTGCAAGGCCGCTAACGATCACCAGGTCATGCCGGCTGAGTTTTCCCGAAAAGTCCCGGGTCACCCTTTTCCCGTAGGAGGAAGGACGTCTCGTTCCGACGATACAAACGCGGGAGCGATCCTTCGAAAGCAGTGAGAGATCTCCTTTGTAATAGAGGATCAGCGGCATATTCGGGAGGGGCTGCATATACGACGGATAGTCATCATCGAAACGATCGATGGAATGGATGCCGTGGGAGCTTACATATTCCACATATTCGTCAAAGCGAAGAAAAACGGGGCTTTCCCGGAATTTCTTCCAGGTATTGAACTGGTCCGCGGTAAGGCTGTCTTCATTTAAAAATTCCTCTTTCCCCTCCCATAGTTCTCTTAGCGAAGAAAGTCCCTTCAACGAAGCGATCTTCATGATCTGCTTTCCTGTCATAATGTGATGTGCGATCAGAAGCGAACAGAAAAGATCCGACGCGAGTTTTTGATCCATATACCGTCACCCCCTTTTATCTCCCCATGCGGGGAGACGGAAAGAAACGGCTTCCACGATATGTTCATTTCTTACATCCCGGCTTTCATCAAGGTCAGCGATGGTCCTCGAAAGCCGCACCATCCGCTGAAGCCCGCGGACTGAAAGCTTCAGCTGGTGCGCGACCATCGCCGCATATTCCATTTCTTTTTGCGGAAGGCGGAAGATCTCTCCCAAGTTACATTCTCTGCACTCCCCGTTCCTGCAGGGCGGGATCCCCATTTCCCTGCATCTTTCATACTGCATCTGCCAGATCTCCTGTATTCGAACTCTTAAGGATCTGCTTTCCGGAACAAAATCTCCTTTCATAGTCTCCAGAAGCGAATCCTCCGAGATATGATTCAATGCGCAGAAAATATCCATACGGTCTAAAAGAGCACCGCTGACCTTTCCCTGATATGAGGAGATCATCGAAGGCGTACATGTACACTCGGACGGGTTTTCGAGGCTTTTGCCGCAGCGGCAGGGATTCATCGCCCCCACCAGAAGAAAGCGTGCCGGGAATATGTTCGTGCAGTTATTTCTTGACACTTTCATCTCTCCGGTCTCGATCGGCACACGCAGAAGGTCGAGCACATGCGCCGGGAACTCGGGAAGTTCATCTAAAAAGAGTATGCCGTGAAGGGCCCGTGAAATCTCTCCGGGCACGGCAGATCGGCCGCCGCCGACCATCGCGGACGGCGTACAGGTATGGTGGACATAACGGAAAGGTCTTTCCATGGAAGCAATATTCTCCTTCGAGAGAACGGAAAGCGCGCTCTCCACACGAAGGAGAGCGATCTTCTCCTCTTTTTGAAGTGGTGGCAGGATACCCTGAAGGATGCGTGCAGAAAGAGATTTGCCGGTACCGGGAGAACCGAACAGGAGCATATTGTGAAAACCCGCGGCGGAAAGAAGGATCGCACGTGCGGCAGAAGGCTGGCCGCGAAGCGAGGAAATATCCGCAGCCGGATCAGGAAGATCCGAAGAAAATGGAAAATCATCGAAAGAAGGTATGCCGCATCTTTCTTCGCCGGATACGATGGAGATCGCACCAAACAGCGTATCGACGCCTTCCACAGATACACCGAGAAGCGACGCTTCCTCCTGATCCTTTCTCGGCACGATGCAGACGGAACAGTCGTCTTTCGGAAGACATAAAAGACGCGAAACGCTTCCGGGGACGGCTTTCACATTCCCCGTCAGAGAAAGCTCGCCGTAGATCGTGACAGTTTCATATGCCGAGTGGACCTGATCTGAAGCCAGAAGGATCGCCATGGCAATGGCCAGATCAAAGGAGGATCCGGATTTGTGAAGGTAGGCCGGAGAGATATTGACCAGAAGCCGCTGGTTTGGAAAAGTAAAACCGCAGGACTTTATACTGGCACGGACACGCTCTTTCGCTTCCCGGATCGAGGAATCGCCGAGCCCCACCACTTCAAAGCTCGGAAGTCCTGGAAAGATGGACGCCTCGACCTCTGCCTCCATCCCTTCCAGGCCTGAAAGATAAAGGGTTTTCACTTTCGCATTGTGAGGTGATCCTGCCATCGTTTTCTACCTTCTTCCATCGGATTTAGGCCATTCTACTCTTTCCCTTTCTGCATATCTCAGGTTTTTTTCGACAAAAGACGACAAAGCGACGAAATGTGCTATAATAATGCGTTGAAAATATTAAATACAGGATCTTTTCAAGAAGAAAAAAAGAGGATCCTTACGAAAAAGAAATGAGGTCATTTCATGAAACTGGGTATCGTTGGTCTGCCAAACGTCGGCAAGAGCACACTGTTTAACGCAATCACCAAAGCAGGCGCAGAATCCGCAAACTATCCGTTCTGCACCATTGAGCCGAACGTCGGCGTCGTTTCTGTCCCGGACAGCCGTCTGGACGAACTTGCCAAGATGTATGACCCGGAGAAATATACACCGGCCGTCATCGAATTCGTCGATATCGCCGGTCTTGTACGCGGTGCAAGCAAGGGCGAAGGTCTGGGAAACAAGTTTCTCGCCAATATCCGTGAAGTTGACGCGATCGTACACGTCGTCCGCTGCTTTGATGACTCCAATGTCGTACATGTAGACGGAGGCGCTAACCCGAAGCGTGATATCGAAACGATCGAACTCGAACTCATCCTTTCCGATATGGAATACATGGACCGTCGTCTGGATAAAGTCAGAAAGATGATGAAAGGCGGCGACAAGAAGTTCCAGGCTGAACTTGACTGCTATGAGAAGATCGCAAAGACTCTCGAGGAAGAAAAGCCGGCCCGTTCCCTCACCTTCGACGAGGAAGAAATGGAGTTCGTTAAGGATCTCGCACTGCTTTCCCTGAAGCCGGTACTTTATGTAGCAAATATCGCCGAGAGCGACATCTCCAACCCGGACATCGATTATGTAAAAACAGTACAGGAGATAGCCGCACGATCCGGTGAGGAATGCGTCGTTATCTCTGCAAAGATCGAAGAAGAGATCGCCATGCTCGATCCGGAAGAAAAGGCTATGTTCCTTGAGGAACTCGGTCTTTCCCAGTCCGGTCTCGACAAGATGATCCAGGCCAGCTACAAGCTCTTAGGTCTCATCTCCTATCTGACCGCAGGTCCGCAGGAAGTAAGAGCATGGACGATTAAGAACGGCACAAAGGCACCTCAGGCCGCAGGTAAGATCCACTCCGACTTCGAGCGTGGTTTCATCCGTGCGGAAGTTGTTGCTTTTGATGACCTGATGGCCTGTGGCACCTATACCGCTGCCAAGGAAAAAGGACTTGTCAGATCCGAAGGTAAGGAATACGTCATGAAGGACGGCGACGTCGTTCTCTTCCGTTTCAACGTCTGATACTTTTAAATTGATGAATGCAAGGGGCTGTCTCACAAGGCAGCCTCTTTTCTTTTGTCCTTCTTTGGATAAGGCCGTTTTATCCAACTCCGGATTCTTCTTCGGATACAAAAACAGTATCGTAAGAATGACTTGAATTCTTTACGACCGGTTACCTCCTGCATTATAAGTCCACCCATGTTCGCCATGGTAGATCATCAGTTTTGTCATGCCGCCATCAATACAGATGTTTTCACCGGTAATGAATCCCGCTTTATCCGAGCAAAGGAACAGGACCATTTCAGCAATGCGGAAATGCCACCTTTAGCTGCCGTATAGCTCTCCGTCTGAGGCTGACTCATCCTATCTCTCGAAGACGCTATATTGATGACGCAAGAGCTTTTCCGATGCCTTGAGCGCCGCCGGTGACAACAGCTACTTTATTCTGAAAATCCATAGTGTCCTCCTTCTTGTACCAAGATCAATAGACGTCGTTCTGGATCATCTTCTTTTCTTCCCATTCGAGATCTTCTTTGGGTTCTGCGCCCTGCATATCCAGGACCTGACGGAACTGGGTCTCATAAAGGTCTCTGTAGATGCCGTTCTTTTCCAAAAGCTCCTGATGCGTACCGAGCTCAGCCACGTGACCTTCCGCGATGACGACGATCTTCTCAGCTTTCATGATGGTCGAAAGCCTGTGCGCGATGACGATCGATGTACGATTCTGCATCAGGACTTCAAGCGCCTCGGAAATCGCATTTTCGGAGATCGAATCCAATGCGCTGGTAGCCTCGTCAAGGATCAGGATCTTCGGATCTTTTAGAATGACTCTGGCAATGCTCAGGCGCTGCTTCTCACCACCGGAAAGCTTAAGGCCGCGGTTTCCGACCATTGTGTCATATCCTTCCGGCTGTTTTTTTATGAATTCATCGATGCTCGCGATCTTGCAGGCCTTTTCGATCTCCTCATCTGTCGCATCTTCCTTCGCATACAGGAGGTTTTCCTTGATAGTACCGTTAAACAGGTAGGTATCCTGCGTAACGACACCGATCTGCTGACGAAGGTATGTAAGATCGATGTTCCGGACATCCTCGCCCGCGATCGTTACGCTTCCATCTTCGACATCGTAAAGACGCGGAATAAAGTTGACGACCGTGGATTTACCGGAACCCGAAGGACCGACGATCGCGTACATTTTTCCGCCCGGAACGGTAAAAGTGACATCCTTGAGAAGTTCTTTTTCCGGAGTATAGGAAAACTTCACGTGATCAAAGACGATATCCTTGTTGGTGACATCCGGCTTGACACCATTTTCAGGAGATTTCAACGGATTCTCTCTGTCGAAGTAATCGAAGATACGCGTGAAAAGCGCCAGCGAACGGGTAAAGTCGACGCCGAGGTTCATAAGGGATTCGACCGGACGGTAGAGGCGGTTGATGAGCGCGACAGTTGCCGTGACGACACCGACCGTCAGGTTCGGATCGTATTTTTTGATGATGCAGATGCCACCTGCAAAGTAGATAAGGAGCGGACCTACCTGGGTAAACATACCCATCATGACACGGAACCATTTGCCGCTTCTCTGCTCTTTCAGGGAAAGGCGCGTCACCTGCTCGTTGACTTCCACGAAGTTCTCATACTCTTTATCTTCTCTCGTAAAGAGCTTTACGAGCATGGAACCGGAAACGGATAGGGTCTCGTTGATGACCTGATTGAGTTCATCGTTCTTTTCCTGTGTTTTCGTAAGGAGTTTATATCTGTTACGCCCGACATTTCGGGTCGGAAGGATAAGAAGCGGAATAATCAGGATTCCGACCAGCGCAAGAGGAACACTCATCATAAAAAGTGCGACGAGCGTAGTAACAACGGTGGCCAGGTTATTGATGCAACTGGAAAGTGTATTGGAAATAACGGAGCTGACGCCTGAAATATCGGTGTTCATTCTTGTGATGATGTCGCCCTGCTTTTCTGTCGTAAAGAAGCTGTGCGGCATCCACTGCAGATGGCGGTACATCTCGTTTTTCATGTCGAAGATAATGCGCTGGGAGATCCATGCATTGATGTAACTTTCAACGACGGAAATCACCTGGGATGCAGTAAGGGCAACGAACGCAGCGATCAAAAGCTTGATCAGAAGACCGAGGTCATCCCCGAGGAGCGCTTTATCAACGATCCTTCCCGTGATGATCGACGGCAGAAGTCCGACCACGGCCGAAAGGAGGATCGCGAGGATCACGAGTGCGAACTGAAGCTTATAGGGCTTCATGTAGGAGGCGATACGCTTCAGTAGCTTCTTATCGACCTTCGGTTTATTCTTTTTCTCTTCTTCCGTCAGGAAACCTCGAGGGCCTAATCCCATGCGGCCCGGTCCACCCATACCCATAACGTTTCCCTCCTAACGCTGTCTTACTGCTCTTCCGTGTTTACGTCCTCTTTTTCTTTATTCTCGTCCTGTTTTGCTGTCACAGAAGAGGTCTTGCTTAAAAGGAAGATCATCATGAAAGAAGTCATGACGAAGATCCCCGTGACCAGAAATTCCGCCAGCACGAAAAAAAGGATCGGCAGGTCCTTTTTCATAAAGGAAAAAAGGAACACCAGAAGACATGCCGAAGCATAGACGCCGGCGGATGCGCCGACGAATTTCGAATAATCTTTTTTCTTAAGCACGGTAAAACAGACGACAGTGATCACGACCGAAAAGATCAGGAAAATGCCGGAAAGGATCATACCAGAGGTCATAAGCGGATCCCCCGCTCATTCAGTTCTTCCTTCACATAAAGGTCGATCTGCTCGTAAAGTTCCTCGATCGTGCCGTCGTTGACGATTACCCGGTCCGCAAGCTCTTCATACTCCTCACGAGTCATCTGCATGGCCATTCTCTTCCTTGCGTCATCTCTGTCCATGCCGCGCAGCACGAGTCTTTCGAGACGGATATCGTCGCTGCTGCTGACGACGAGGATCTGGTTACAGACATCGACGAAACCACGGCGCACCGGGATCGGAACATCGAGCACAATGAGCTTCACCTTACGCTCAGCGGCCCTGGCGATCTCTTCGCCGATCGTCGTAAGCACATAGTGATGAACGATCGAAGAGAGTTTATCGAGTTTCTTCTTCTCCGTGAAAACCAGAGAAGCCACATATTTTCTGTTCAGGGCTCCATTCGCCGTGAGCGCACGGGGTCCGAAAAGTTCGGCGATCTCCGGAAGTGCAACACCTCCGACATCCGTTACTTTTCTCGAGATCTCATCAGCGTCGAGGACTTCAACTCCCTTATCTCTGAAGTATCCGGAAACTGTGCTTTTACCTGTTCCGATACCACCTGTTACACCTAAAACAAACATCTTCTGCCTCCGATTATGTCAGTGAGCTTCCGCCCATGTTTTCCCGATTCTTGCTTCCGCAATGAGCGGCACATCCAGTTCGATGACGTTTTCCATTGCCTCGGAAAGCACCTTTGCCGCTTCTTCTGCGATATCTTCCTTCGCTTCCACGATCAGTTCGTCGTGTACCTGAAGGATCAGCTCCGCATCGTATCCTTTATCACGAAGCGCCTGCTCCGCGTGGTTCATGGCCAGCTTGATGATATCAGCCGCAGTGCCCTGGATCGGGGTATTCATCGCGGCACGCTCGCCGAAACTTCTGATGTTATAGTTCGCAGAAGTCAGTTCCTTCAAGATCCTTCTTCTACCGAAAAGTGTGGCTACATAGCCCTTTTCCTTGCCTTCCTGCTTAAACCCGTCAAGGCACGGCTTGATCGTCGGGAACTGACGGTAATATTCTTCGATATACCGCTTGGCTTCGTAAACGCTAACACCGAGATCCTGGGAAAGCCCATAGTCGCTGACACCATAGACGATACTGAAATTGACGCGCTTGGCCGCCGATCTCATTCCCGCATTGATCATTTCCGGCGGCACACCGAAGATACCGCAGGCGGTCTTGGTGTGAATGTCTCTTCCCTCTTTAAAAGCACTGATCATCTCCTCGTCATGGGAGATCGCGGCAAGGAGTCGAAGTTCGATCTGCGAGTAGTCGGCATCGATCAGAACATATCCGGGCTTGGCCACAAAGGTCTTTCGGATCAGAGATCCGAGATCCGTACGTATCGGGATATTCTGCAGGTTCGGATCCGAGGAGGAAAGTCTTCCGGTATTGGTCATCGCCTGGCTGAATGTTGTATGCACACGGCCATCCTTATCCGAAATACTCTTCTTTAAGCCCATTACAAAGGTCGAATCGAGTTTTTGGATCTGACGGTATTCGAGGATCTTATTGACGATCGGATGCTTGTCGCGGATCTTTTCGAGTTCTTCAGAATTGGTCGAATATCCGCCACTTGGAAGTTTCTTTCCGGACGGCAGTCCGAGCTTATCGAAAAGCACCTTTCCCAGCTGCTTGGGTGAAAGGATCGTGAATTCTTCTCCCGCCAGCTCATGTATCTCTTTTTCCAGTTCGCGGACCTTTCCGTCAAACTCTTTATGGAGCTCATCTATCTTACTGACATCAACAAGCACGCCTCTTCTCTCCATGCGGTCAAGTACCATGACAAGAGGCATTTCGATCTCATAGATCAGCTTCTCGATGCCCTGCTTTTCAATATCTGCTTTCTGATAGAATGAGAGCCATCTCGAAAGAAGTACCTGATATGAAAAATCGAGCACATCATCTTCCGTAATGTCTTTTTCCTCTTCGGCTGTTCCGTCGATAAAAGCGAAAAGATCCTGCTGACGGTTCTTTTTCTTATCGTCATCCCTGGCCTGTCCGTAATCTTCCAGGATCGGGAAAGGACGATGGGTACCGTGTTCGATCAGCATTTCAAAGGAAGGATCCGCTCCTTCGATCGAGTTTAAGACATAACCTGCGATCTCAACGTCAAAGACGTGGTCAAACGAGAGCCCGTTCTCCAAAATCTTGAAATGATTCTTCGCACTGTATACGACAGGTGCTTTTTCAGAAGACGTACCTACACCGGCTTTATTCAGCTCCGAGAGCACCTTACTGATATCGTCTTCTTTCGACCAGACATAGACCTGATCGGCTGCGACGGAAAGCCCTAGTACAGGGCCATTTAAATCAGCCATATCGATCGCGGCAGGATTCTTTTCCGATATCATGGAAAGGATCGTTTTCATAGAAGCAGCACTATCCTGATTCAAAAGGATCGTCGGGCGTTTCCCGGAAAGCTTCGGGTACGTCCCTTCCTCTTCAGATTCCGGAGCGGCCGGGGCGGCCTCGGCAACGGCTGTTTCATCGATATTCCACTTCTTCATCTGCGCGCGGAAACCGTACTTATAGAAGCAGGCCGCCGTAGATGCATTATCTAAGGGTTTTCTTTCCAGTTGATCAAGTGTGACGGCAATCTCGGCATCCGTGACGATCCGGCTAAGCATCAGAGACATATAGGCATTGTCTTTATCGGTCTCGAGTTTTTCACGAAGCTTCGGGCTCAGTTCGGAAAGGTGCTCGTAAAGGCCATCGAGGGTCTTATACTTACGCACAAGATCCATCGCGCCCTTTTCGCCGATGCCCTTTACACCCGGGATGTTATCGGAGCTGTCTCCCATCAGTGCTTTTGCCGTAACAAAATCCGATGTCGGGATACCGTATCTTTCCTGAAAGAGCGCTTCGTCGTAGTAATCCGTACCGGAACCATCCTTCTTCGTGACCGGCATGATGACCTTCGTATGCTCATCGATCAGCTGAAAATCGTCTTTATCACCACTTAAGATGAAGACTTCAAAACCATCCTTCACGCCCATTGTCTTGAGCGTTCCGATCAGGTCGTCGGCCTCGAGGCCCTCCTGCTCATAGCGGGGAAATCCCATCGCGTCGAGGACTTCTTTCAGGACAGGCATCTGCGCCGCCAGATCGTCGGGCATACCTTTTCGAGTCCCTTTATACTCCGAGTAAGCCTTATGACGGAATGTCGGCGCCTTTAAATCGAAAAGCGTACATGTATGGGTCGGCTGGACTTCATCTATATACTTCGCAAGAGTATTGAGATAGATGTTGACTGCCCCTGTGGGAGTTCCGTCCGGCGCCGTCAGATTATTCCGCCCGGCAGTTGCGTAGTAGGAGCGGTTAATGATACTGTTTCCATCTACCAGAAGTAATCGTTTGGCGTCAGACATAGGTGTCTCTCCCGTTTCTTATGAATTCTTCTTTTCTTCTTCCTGCCGCTTCATCTCTTCGCGGTAATGCGCCGTGCTGACCATGAGCTTGATACGGTTCAGCTGGTTTGCCTCACTGGCGCCCGGATCGTAGTCGATCGGGATGATGTTTGATTCCGGATACTGGCGGCGGAGCTCTTTGATCATGCCCTTACCGGTCACGTGGTTCGGAAGACATGCGAAAGGCTGTGCGCAGATGATGTTCGGCACACCGCTCTCGATAAGTTCGATCATCTCGGCCGTCAGGAACCATCCCTCACCATTGTTGTTGCCGCAGGACAGGACGTTCTCAGCTTTCTTCGCCATATGACGGATGCTCTGCGGAAGCTGGAACTTACCGGTCTGCTCCATCTTCCTGATGATGTGGCTTCTGTACGACTGCAGAAGATCGATACCACGGTTACTGAGCCATGCGCTCTTCTTACTTCTTCCTAAGTGCTCGGCAGCCCATACAGGACCCATCGTGCAGTAGAGGAAGAAATCGAGAAGACCGGGAACAACGGCTTCGCAACCTTCCTGCTCGACAACATCTACTGCGTGGTTATTCGCATCCGGCTGGAACTTGACGAGGATCTCTCCGACGAGACCGACGCGCGGCTTTCTCGGGATATCGAGCATCGGGAACTTATCAAAGGTATCGATGGTCGCATCGATCAATCTTCTATAGGAAGACGGACGGCCGACCTTCGCGCAGTGAAGTTCCTTAAGAAGATCCTCCACCGCCTTCTTCTCCTCATCGGAAAGAGGCGCGTTCTTGCAGGCCTCCGCCATGATGTACTCGGTCGTGATGTCTTCGAATTTCTGCTTCGGATTGAAGAAGAGCTTGCCGCAGCGGTTCCAGAACTGGTAGAGCGCATTCGCCGAGCCCTTTATCTTCTCATACGGACGCACGCGTAAAAGCAGCGTCTGCAGCATATCGCCGTAGCAGATCGCACGAAGTGCACTGTTGATGAAAGGAAGCGTCGGTCTAAAGCCCGGGTTCTTTTCAAACTGCTGTACCGAAAGCGCAATGACCGGAATATCGCCGTAGCCTGCCTCGCGCAGTGCTTTTCGAAGGAAAGCGACATAGTTTGTGGCACGGCATCCGCCGCCGGTCTGTGTGATCAGCACCGTCGTATTGTCGCGGTCGACATCTCCCGACAGGATCGCATTGATCATCTGTCCGACAACGATAACAGTCGGGAAACATGCGTCATTGTTGACGAATCGCAGTCCGCACTCGATGTCCGCCTGGGTCGCTTCTTTTAAGACCTTCAGCTTATACCCGTGGTTATGGAACACGGCTTCGACGAACTCGAATTCGATCGGCGCCATCTGCGGTGCCAGGATCGTGTGGCGTTTCTTATGTTCTTCGGTAAAAGGCACGCGCTTGATCGTATAGGACTTCTTCTCGCGCTTCGGCATCGTGCCATCTTTTCGCGCCGCCTCACGCTCATCCATCGCGACCTTCAGGGAACGCATACGGATACGGGCCGCACCGAGGTTACTGACTTCGTCGATCTTCAGGAGCGTATAGAGCTTTCCCTGGGATTCGAGTATCTCCTGCACCTGGTCGGATGTAACGGCATCAAGACCGCATCCGAAAGAGGTCAGCTGCACAAGCTCAAGATTATCGTTTGTAGCGACATAGGCAGCCGCTTCGTAAAGACGTGTGTGATACATCCACTGGTCAACGACACGGATCGGACGCTGAAGTCTTCCAGGAACCGCGACGCTGTCCTCACTTAAGACAGCAAGTCCTAAGGAGTTGATCATCTCCGGAATACCGTGATGGATCTCCGGGTCCGTGTGATACGGACGGCCGGAAAGAACGATACCCTTTTGTCCGGTCCTTTCAAGATCCTCGATGACTTCCTGGCCTTTTCTTCTGATATCCGCCTTATACTCGTCATATTCCTTGTTACCGGCAGCTACGGCCTTCACGGTCTCCGCCTTCGTGACACCGAAATCGGAAAGCGCGATCGCGAGCTGTTCAGCAAGTGCCTCATCGTTATCGAGCGGCAGGAACGGATTTAAGTACTTAATGCCTTTATCCTGTATATTTTCGAGGTTGTTACGGATAACTTCCGGATAAGAGGCGACGATCGGACAGTTAAAGTGGTTGCCGGAATCCTTGTTCTCGTGGCGCTCATACGGCACGTCCGGATAGAAGATCGTCTTGATGCCCTTTTCGATCAGCGCCTCAATATGGCCGTGTACAAGCTTGGCCGGATAGCAGACACTTTCCGACGGAATAGAATCCATACCCTTTTCGAAAAGCTCATGGTTCGATCTCGGAGAGATCACGACAGAGAAACCGAGCTCGGTAAGGACCGTAAACCAGAACGGATAGTTCTCATACATATTCAGCGCTCTCGGAATACCGATCTCGCCTCTTGGCGCCTTATCCTTAGCCAGCGGCTTATAGCGGAAAGTTCTTGCATATTTATATGCGATCAGGTTCGGGAGCGTATCCTTTGCTTTTTCTTTTCCTTCACCTCTTTCACAGCGGTTACCTGAAATAAAGCGCTCGCCGTTGCTGAAAGTGGAGATCGTCAGTTTACAGTGGTTGGTACAGAGAGGACATGTCGCCATCTCTGTCGTCATCTCGAATCGGTTAAGTTCTTCGAGGCCTAAAAGTCCGGAGACTTTCTGATCTTTCGGCATACGTTTCTTCGCGATGATCGCCGCACCGAAAGCACCCATAAGTCCGGCGACGTTCGGACGGATGACTTCACGTCCGGAGATCAGCTCGAAGCATCTAAGGATCGCATCGTTTAAGAACGTACCGCCCTGTACGACGATCTTCTTACCGAGCTCCTGCGTATCACGGATCTTAATGACCTTATAGAGAGCATTACGGACGACGGAATACGAAAGGCCCGCGGAGATATCGCCGACGGTCGCGCCTTCCTTCTGCGCCTGCTTTACTTTCGAGTTCATGAATACCGTACATCTCGTACCGAGATCCACCGGGTTTTCGGCCGAAAGAGCTTCGATGGAGAATGTATGCGCATCCATATTAAGGTTTTCGGCAAATGTCTGGATAAAAGATCCGCAGCCCGAAGAACAGGCTTCGTTCAGCATGATGGAGTCGATCACGCCGTTTCGGATCTTCATGCACTTCATGTCCTGACCGCCGATGTCGATGATGAAATCCACATCCGGGCAGAAATACTTCGCGGACTGGAAGTGCGCCATCGTCTCGATCTCGCCGAGATCGACACCCAGTGCGGCGCGGATGATGTTCTCGCCGTAACCGGTAACACAGCTGTTCGCGATATAGGTCTCCGGCGGCATCTGCTCATAGAGCTGCTTGACGATATTGACAGCGCTCTTTACCGGATTGCCCTGGTTGCTGGCATAGTAGGTATAGACCATCTGTCCTTCTTCGTTGATAAGGACTGCTTTCGTGGTCGTACTTCCGGCATCGATACCGAGGTAGCACGGACCCTTCTGCTTCGAAAGCTGATAGAGGTCTAAGGTTGCTCTCTGATGTCTCTCATCGAAAAGCTCCTTTTCACGTTCATTTGCGAAAAGCGGCGCAATTCTCTTGATATCCGGCTCGAATCCCTCTCTTGATGCAAAAGAGGCGATCAGATCGGAAAGCTTGACAGCATCGCCCTTGGCACCAAGCGCCGCACCGAGAGCGACGTAGATCTGTGCATTATCCGGCATCCAGAAAGATTTCACCTGCTCTTCCAGGGTTCTTTCAAAGGCTTTTCTAAGTTCAGAGTTAAAGAACAGCGGACCGCCTAAAAATGCGATATGTCCACGGATCGGACGTCCGCAGGCAAGTCCCGCGATCGTCTGGTTGACCACAGCCTGGAAGATCGAGGCCGCGAGGTCTTCTTTTGCAGCACCTTCGTTGATCAAAGGCTGAAGGTCGCTCTTAGCGAAAACACCGCAGCGGGATGCGATCGTATAAAGCGTCGTATAGGACTTCGCCATCTCATTTAAGCCGTCGGCATCCGTACGAAGGAGTGTAGCCATCTGGTCGATGAAAGCACCCGTACCACCGGCACAGGTACCGTTCATGCGCTGCTCCGGTACCGGATGAAGATAAGTGATCTTCGCATCCTCACCGCCGAGCTCGATGATAACATCGGTCTCCGGGTGATATTTCGTGATCGCCACGGTCTCCGCAATGACTTCCTGAACGAAGTCCAGTCCCAGCCACTTGGCCACGGAAAGTCCGCCGGAACCCGTGATCTGTACACGTGTCTCCAGTCCCGGGAATTGCTTATTCACTTCTTCAAACGCGCTTAAAAGCTCACCGGCAATATCGGAGTGGTGGCGCCGATACTCGGAATAAATGACCTCTTCTTCTTTCGTGAGTACGATCTTAATGGTCGTTGAGCCGATATCCAGGCCCATGTTCATTATCGTTTCCATGAAATCTTTCCTACTGTCCCCTTACTTTTCCTTCTTTTTCGTTTCGACGGAAGCCGAAGTCTCCTTCTTCGCACTTGCCGTCTTTTTTACGGCACACTTCTTCGTGCCGGTAACTTCTTTCTTACTTTCATTTTCCTTTTTCGTCTTCGCCGCTTCTCTTTCGGCTTTTGCGGCTTCCCTTGCCAGTTTTCTCTTAAGAAGCCGCTGCTTCTTCTTTTCTTCCTTCTCCTGGATCGCGGCAGAAGTCTTCTTCAGCTCCTGAAGACGCGTCTCCGCCTGCTTGATGAATCTTTTCCTGAAATCATCATGCGCGGAAAGACTCTTTCTGAATTCAGGCTCCAGGCAAAGACACAGCATCTCATCCGGGATACCCAGGTGCAGATCGAAAGGCTGGGAAAATACATCCTGTGTGGTCAGATGAAGTGTCTCACAGGCGATAACAACATTCTTCTCGTAATCGCAAAACTCGCCCTTTAAGCCAAGCGTCAGCATAAGCCCGGTAAAGTTCACATGCACATACGGCAGATTTCTGCTGAAGATCAGGTGCAGCGCAAGAAGCTTCATATACGATTCGAGCGTGATGAACTCCTGATCACAGATCAGCGACACAGCACCCTTCGGTGCGATCGTCGCAATATCGGAAAACTCATTCTCGAAGCCTTCGGACCACAGATAGTAAAGATCGCGGTACACGGCCTTTTCGAACTCGTCGTAATCGTAGGTCAGAGGCTTGGCCAGAAGATCTTTTCCGATCTGGAAAATATAGTACAGATATTCCTTCTCCTGATGGGACGACACACCTGCCCATTTGAAGTATGCAGCAATATCTCTGGCGTTATATAGATAGTTGATCATAAAATCTCCTAAGAAATGCAAATTTCGTGACATATTATTATATCACAAAAGAAGCTTTCCCAGTATGTTTTACTATGGAATCAGTACGGATCTCTTTTCGATGCGACGTAGAGCGTCACACCAAGGAAAATGCCCGTCAGGAAGAGTATCGTGGCCGTTCCGGTGACATAATTCATCGTGGTCATTTTATTCAGTGCGATCTTCGTGGAAAAAGACTTAAGATCGAAGTTGGAACTTAATGGGATCCAGAACTGGATAAGCGCGAATACAAGATCGAAAACGCCGAAGCACCAGAGCGCGGAAAGCACGATCGCAAGCGGAGAGGCTTTTCGAAGATAAGCGACCATAAAAGCCAGGGATGCAAAAGTGATCATGACGCCCAGCATAAATACGCCATTTTGAAGCATCAAAAGGCCGTCCGTAAATGCAAATGATGAACACAAAGCAACACTTAGTCCCAAAGAGACAAGGTAACAGAGGATCTCCGAAACCACTAATACAATACATAGCGTGAGCCACTCCAGGAAGACGATCATCGCTGGTTTGGAATTCAGAGAATAGTGATTCACATGAAATCTGGATTTGAATTCACCCGACACAAAGATCGCGAACACGAGGCTCCAGAGGAAGTACACAAGTTCCGAACAGTAATTCATGCTGACAACGCCCGACAGACAGTTCGTATTAGCAAGATCATCCAGACTTATAGCCAGAGCTTCATAAGAATCCTTTTCTGCTTCAGTCGTCGCTGCGTCAACGATATCCACTTTAAGCGCCGATAATAGACCGAAGGGATCATCCACACAGAACTTGATGACAAATGCTGACAGGATCGAACCGAAGATCAGGATACCAAGGATGACATAAGGCGACTTCGACCGTAAAAGGCGGTATAAATTGACTTTCAGTTCTTTGATCATGCGAAAAGATCCCTCCTACCCTGACATTATAGCCTAAGTACTCCCGCAAATGTACTAAGAAAATATAAAGAAAAAAGGAGCTGTTGGATTTTATCCAGCAGCTCCCGCTAACATTCAATTGGATAAGTAAGATATTGCATCTTACTTTTGGCGAGCACTCTTCGGATCAGCCGATGTTTTCAACATCTTCTACAGTTCCGAAAAGGTTCAGTCTGAACAGCAGTGCTTCGTCTTCCTGATTGGAGCAGTAGATCTTCGCACTAACAAGCTTACCGCCTTCGATCAGCTTCATAAGACCTGTGATCTGGCTGAGTTTGCTCTTCAGATTAAACTTGTCACCCTCATCGGTAATAAGCATTACATCGCCGGAGCAGGAATCCAGAGCCTGCATAAACTGATGAACATCTACATTGCTCATGTTAAAAGCCTTCATGGTGACTACCTCCTTTAAGTAAACAATTTCTTTTTCCATTCTTTTCTTGCGCCAGGTCATCTCTGACCTTGCGATTTCATTATAGCTTTCGAAAGAAAATGAGTCAACGCTTGTTTTGTAGATGTTGCACATTCGAAACGACTTAGAATTGTACACATAGCACAATTTCGAGTTGTGCATTTTCATGAAATGAAAATCATTTTTTCATATACGTCCAGATCGAAAAGCTTACACCCTTCACCGAGTGTATAGATGCTTCGCGGCTTAAGAGCTTCCACTCCTCCTGCTTATCCAGGTCCGGGAAAAAGGCATCAGCTGGAAAGCTTTTATGGATCTTCGATACGATACATTTATCGCAGTAAGGCAGGAACTGCTTATAGATCTGCTCCCCGCCGATGATAAAGAAGGTCTCGTCCGGATCTTTTCGCATATACTCGACGGCCTCTTCCACCGAGTGAAAAACCGTCGCCCCTTCTACAGAGAGCTCAGGATTCCTCGACAGGATAAAGTTCGGGCGCCCGGGAAGAAGTTTTCCTCCCGGAAAAGTATCCAGCGTCTTTCTTCCGAAGATGACAGGATGCCCCAGGGTCTTGACCTTGAAGTTCTGCTTCTGGTCTTCGGGAAGGCTTATGAGAAGTTCTCCCTTGTTCCCGATCCCCCAGTTTTCATCTACTGCCACGATGGCTACTATACTCATCCTGCTTTCTCCTGTACATCTGTGCGATAGTTCTTTTCAAGTATAACATAAAAAGAAGGGATCCCGTCCGAAACGAGATCCCTTCCGTTAATGCTTAGTAATGTGATGATCAGGCGATCACTTCGATTTTGATTGCATCTACATAGAAATCATCAGTTACATCCTGTGTCTCAAAGTAGAGCTTCAGAGAAGCCATTCCATCCGGAACAGTTACCTTGGAACCATTATTAAGTACCCAGTCTACTGTAGTCAGATCCAGAACGCCTTCTACGAAGACCCAGTCTCCGCCGGAGGTGTTGATCTCCTCAAGATGAGGCCACAGATCTGTGATATCCGCAGAGAAGCTCAGAGAAGCTGCTGTGGACTTAACTGCGAAGGAGTACTTGATCTTCTTGCCGAGGAATCTTGTACCATCGATCACATAGCCGTCCCATACTTCAGAAGCACCGGACATCTTCAGGCAGGAAGTACCTTCGTAAGCGCCTTCCTTCTCAACAGAGAGAGCACCGCCCGCACGGGAAGAACCGAGATAATTGCCGTCTTCGAAATCCTCAGCATACGGATCGCTGTCCTTCGGAGGTTCCTTATAATCAGCAGGCTTCTCGATCGTGCCGCCCTTCTTCGCATTTACAACACCGTCAAATGCCAGCTTTGTGGAGAGGTCTCCGGAGAAGAGGACCGGATTCTCGCCGGTGAGCCAGGATCTGGAATCATCAAGACCCCAGATGGTAACGCTTTCGATCTTATATCCTTCCTTCTTGGCAGCAAGGATCGCCTCGAAGAGAGCCTGATAATAGAGGCCCTGATCGTATTCCGGATTAATGAGACCGGCGGTCTTCATATCCAGCTCAGTGATGTGGATGATAACACCGAGTTCATCTGCATACTTCTTAAGAGCAGTGATGTAAGCTTCAGCTGTTACGCCGGAGTCAACGTGGGACTGCATACCGATACCATCGAGGTTACCGGCTTCCTTGATCGGCTTCATGAGCTCGATGATCTTGTCCTGCTTGCCCGGAACATACTCGTTGTAATCGTTGTAGAACAGCTTGATGTTCTTGTTTGCATACTTTCTTGCATACTCGAAAGCGAAGTTAAGGAAATCGTCACCGATCGTCTCTGTCCAGTTGCTCTTACGGATATCGTTCGATCCATCCATGACGCACTCGTTGGCTACGTCAAATGCATAGAACAGATCCGGATAGTTTGCATCGATGTACTCGAAAACGCCCTTGATGTAGTTCTCGAGACGCTTCAGCATAAGTTCACGGCTGGCGAGCTTTCCATTGATATCATAGTTCTCATAGAAGAACCAGTCCGGTGTCTGGGAGTGCCATACGAGTGTATGACCACGCATCTTGATACCGTTCTCCTTGGCAAAGTCGAGGATCGGCTTGCAGGCATCGAACTTGAGAGCCGGGCTCTCATTGTACTTCGCCGGATCGGCCAGAGTCGTCTCTGCATCGAGGATGTTCTCCGGCTTCATTTCGTTCTCACATGTGAAGGAAGAGAATTCCTTAACGATGAGTTTTCTCGGCTCTTCGACCTCACTCGTAACAAGTCCCTTCGGGATGCAGCAACCGAAATCGAAATCGTCCTTATAGAGTTCCTTGAGTGACAGATAGTCAGATGTATCCTTAAGAACGAGTTCAGGAATATCCGTAGGATCTACATAATCACCTTCCACAGTGATATATACGTAATCTACGAAGATATCGTCTGTGGTCATGCTCTCCACATAGATCATCGGATTTGTGCAGTTTGCAGGTACATTGATGCTGCCCTTACCTTCAACAAAGCTGTCTGCGCATCCACCGATGTGGAAAACGTTCGAGTATGAAGGGCTGCCCATGGAATCGAACTGCAGGGAAATGATGACATCACCGGAAGCAGACTTAGCTGCAGCCTGAATGCTGATCTTATTTCCGATCATATTATCGACCGGGAAGTTTACACCGTTCCACTCTGCTGTACGGCCACCGATATGCAGAACTTTACCGTCTGCGCCGTCTGCGTCTTCCAGATCCAGTGTAACGCTGTCACCACGACCATTATATGTCGTAGCCTCGCCACCGAAATCCTCGATGACAGCGGGGACACCCTCTTTTACTTCCGGCTTATCTACAACAACAGGAGCCGCAGTGGACTCTGTCTCGGAAGCCGAAGTAGCCGTCGTTTCTGTTTCGGAAGCAGATGAACCTTCTGTCGTGGTTTCCGACTTTTTACAGCCGTAAAGACCGATAGAAGAGATCATCGCCAGCGCCAGGATCAAGGCGCCGATCTTCTTCTTCTTCATAAATATTCCTCCATTTACCTGACGGGCTATCGCCCGATTTTTAATTACTTTCTCATATTATCCGAAAGGAAAGATAACTTCAATGATTTTAACGAAATCGATTTCGAAACTTTTTTTGAGGTGAAATAAAAAACTGCTTCCGATTTTTCGAAAGCAGTCCTGGAATAACTTATTCAATACTATGACGATTTATTTTCCGTTCTTCATCAAAGGATCAGTATCGTCTCCAGATAATCTTCGCCGGATTCGTATAGACCATCATATCGTTCACATCAACTTACAAAGCAGAAATATAATCCAGTATATCACCTACAATCGATCCGCTACCGCCAATGCCGTTACCGACGTAAAGCGCCTGCATTACATATCCCGGATCCAGCTGCCACATTCCGTTTGCACGCTCGAAAACAAAATAACATGTTCCCGTGCTCTTGTCTACACAGGTCATCTCGACGGTAACGATTATATTCAGATCCTTTTTCTCGACTTTCTCGATATCGAAGACCACACCCTGCAGGATCGACTTTCTGGCGATCTCTTCGTCATCATATGTTTCTTTTCTTAATGTTTTGCAAAGGTATATAGCGTCATATCCGGCATCCAGATCCGTCTCGAGCGGTTTGAAATTTGACCAGGTACTGCTGTTGTGGTTCTTTGCCCCGTAAGATTCCAGGATATATTCGACACGCTTTTTGACCTGCGCATTGTCACTTCCCGGACCATACTTGTTAATGAAATAATAGGCGATCATGCCAACTAAAACTACGCCTATGAAAATAAGCGCAACAATGTAACTCTTCTTCATCTGTTTCCTTCTCCTCTTTTTTGACAGCTTTCAGCAGAGACACTATCTGATCAAATAGTTTTCAGCTGAGAAACTATCTTATCAATTGCAGATTCTTCGAGAGAGTCATACGACTGTCCATCGACCATAATGTCGCTGACCGCATCCATAGTATTGGACAGGATCCATTCGCCATCGTAGTAGAAATACTCCAGGACAACATCCCCTTCATGATTCCCGTAGTAAATGTGTACGTTGACTTCGGCATCACGGCCACTGATCGATGTGCTGGTAATACAAAATTTGGCTTTATTCAGGACTCTACCCGCAATCTGCGAAAATAGAACCTGTCCGTCCACCTTCTCTCCTGTCATCTGGGAAACGATACCCGATGCCGCCTCTAGATAGGAAGTATCGATCTCTTCTCCCGAATGAAGAAGATCATTCTGTCCGGGAAGCGGAGGAACATAATCAGAATCCACCTCAGTACAGCCTGCAGCGACCATCGTCTTTATCGCACAATCACGGACCTGCGCTTTTTTGGCGCGGTGATCCTGAATGATGCCGGCAACGATCATCACCACAAACATGACCCCAACAGCTATTAAACCAACAACATACGACTTTTTCACAGTCTCAGTTCTCCCACGTTTAAATCATTTTGATGATAACACAACTCGCGGGGCTTTGTAAACAAATTGTGAACAAATTTGAAATTTTCTTCATTTTTCAGATCCTGAAACAATGGATCAGTGATCAGTATGCACATCGATCTGCGGGAACGGGATCGTGATATCATTTCCGGAAAGCGCCGAATCAATGGCTTTCAGGGCACGTCTTCTCACTCCGGCACGATTCTGCGGAGCACAATTGATGCGAAGTCTAAAGAGCTTAGAGGAATCCTGATAATCCTGAAGGCCTAAAAACTCAGCCTTTCTCACTTCTTTCCAGGAGGAGATCTCATGCACGATCTCATTAAAGACGGTATCGATCTTCTCTGTGTCCTCTCCGTAGGAAAGCGGAATGTCGAGGCAGAGAATGTCCGAATAAATGAAGACCTTATCGATATTGCGGTTACAGATACGGACTTCATAGCCCTCTTCCCCGTTCACGATACGTGTGGATTTCAAAGTCATATTCGATACTTTTCCCACATGATCGCCGATCTTGACGACATCTCCGATACGGAAAAAGTTCTCACTTAAGATATTCACGCCCATGATGATGTCTTTGAGCGCATCCTGAAGAGCCAGACCGACGATAACGCTGGCGATCCCGAGTCCGGCAATGGCACTTGTGACATTGATGCCGTTGACCTGCAGGACCAAAAGCACACATAGGATCGCAAGCGAGTACTTGATGATGTTCAGCACTACTGCAGCAAAAGCATCTTTTTTCTCGGATTTTCCGATGATCTTCCGAACAAAGCGGCGGGTCGCGATCCAGATCACGAGGACCACGATGACGATAGCAATACAAAGATATGGTTTCGGCGATAAAAGCCAGTTTACGATCTCATCCATAATTCACTCCGAAAAGAAAAATCACATAAATCATTATACGGAAAAACAGGGAAAAGAAAAAGCGCCCACAGCAAAATGTCTGCGGACGCCCTTTACTGGTCGGAGTGGCGAGACTCGAACTCGCGGCCTCTTGCTCCCGAAGCAAGCACTCTACCACCTGAGCCACACCCCGATTACGAACTTCTAAATAATACTTCTTTCATGCGGTCATGTCAACCAAAATCTTACAAAAGAAAAGCGAATATTGTTTTTTGTGCAATTTGTAATTGCGGGGACGGAAAAACCATAATACTATTAAGTCAAAGTACGTAAGATTTTTTTACTTTTGGAGCGAGTGAAACGTATGAAAAAGAAACTTTTGGGCGTGATCGCCACCATTCTGACATTTGCACTTCTTCTGACTTCCTGTGCTTCCGGCGGTTCATCCGATAAGAAAAAGGATGACGACAAGCAGAAAGACGATCTGAATGAAGATATCGTCGAAGTCATTGATGACTATTTCAAAGCGCTTTCGGGCATGTCATTCGGAAAGCTTTCCAAATACACGGAGACGACAAAGTTTTCCGAACTGGATCTTTCCTCCGAGGAAAGCGATATCTATAACGAGTATCTGAGTCGAATCAAATACAAGATCTCCGCTGCAGACGGTAAGGAAAAGAAAGGCAAAGGCTCCGTAAAGCTTAAGCTCACATTTATCGATATCCCGCGCCTGATGCTCGATCTGGATGAGGAGTGCACCGCCGATGACATCCTGGAGGCTTTAAAAGGCAAGAAAGTGAAGACATTAAAGGAAAATGTCGAGCTGGAGATGGTCTATGAGGATTCCTGGAAGATCAAGGATGATACCCTTATCTATAACCTTCTGATCAACGGCAGTTTTACGGATATCCACGATGCCCTTTATCCGGAAGATGAACCTGACGTAACGACCGAAAGCACCGAAGAGCCGACAACGACGACTACTGAAGAGCCAACGACTACGACAACGGAAGAACCAACCACCACAACCACAGAAGAACCAACTACCACTTCAACGGAAGAACCGACTACCACTACTACGGAAGCGCCGACGACAACCACAGAAGAACCTGCGACCACGACGACGAAGGAAACCACCAAGGCAACCAAAAGCACGACTACGCCATCTTCGAGAAAATCCTACAACAAAGGACTGAGCGAAAGTGAATTTACGTCAAAAATGGAATCCGCAGGCTTCACCGTTATGGAAGAAACCGACGAGGATGCCATGAAGCTTCTCATCGCGATGAACGAAGGCTGCTACGTCTCTTACTATCACTTCTCTTCCGTTGACGAGGCCGGAGAATACTATGACGACAGCTTTGAAGAAATTACCGATTACAAAGAAAACGGCGAATTTATGGGGACCATCGAGGAGAAAAACGGCATAGCCAAAGGCGAGGGCCAGTTCTCTGACGAAAGCGATATGGAGGGACTTTCTGCCACATTCGTCCTGATCCATGCAGATGACACGATGATCATCATCCTCTGCCAGAAAGGATATGAGAGCAATCTCAAAGCCGTAAGCGATGCGCTAGGTTATAAGTTCTGATCCGTAACAAATTGAGAAATAAAAGGCGCTGTTCAAAACAAATGAGACAGCGCCTTTCTTTTTACTTTGATTCGGATCGAAAAGATCTGTTCAGATCTCAGCTCATTACCGCCTTCTTGGTGTTGATCTCATCGAGGAGCTTGTCACAGATCGCATCGATGCTCATAGAGCCAAGATCGCCCTCGAAACGGGATCTTACGGATACTGTGCCTTCTTCCACTTCCTTATCACCTACAGTAAACATGTAGATGACCTTGTTGATGTTCGCTTCACGGATCTTCTTACCGAGCTTTTCAGAGCGGTCATCGACCTCGGCACGGATGCCCTTGGCCAGAAGTGCATCACGGATCTCGAAGGATCTGTCAAGATGCGCATCGGCGATCGGCAGGATACGTACCTGTTCCGGAGCCATCCAGAGAGGCAGGCAGCCGGCATACTTTTCGATCAGGTAAGCCAGTGTTCTCTCGAAGCAGCCGAGGCTGGTTCTGTGGATGATGTACGGAAGTTTCTTCTGTCCGTCCTTATCGATGTATTCCATACCGAACTTCTCCGCAAGGAGCATATCGATCTGGATAGTAACGAGTGTATCTTCCTTACCGAATACGTTCTTATACTGAATGTCGAGTTTCGGTCCGTAGAAAGCCGCCTCATCGATACCGATACTGTACTCAAGGCCGAGATCGTCGAGGATCTTCTTCATCGCAGCCTGAGCTTCTTCCCACTGTTCCGCAGTACCTTCGTACTTATTCTTCGGGTTCGCCGGATCCCACTGGGAGAAACGGAATGTGCAGTCTTCCAGAAGTCCGACAGTGCCGAGGAAGTATTTTGCAAGTTCAAGGCAGTTACCGAATTCCTGTTCGAGCTGATCCGGGCGGATAATGTAATGGCCCTCGGAAATGGTGAACTGACGGACACGGATCAGACCATGCATCTCACCGCTGTCCTCATTTCTGAACAGTGTGGATGTCTCAGTCAGACGCATCGGCAGATCACGGTAGCTTCTCTGACGGTTCAGGAATACCTGATACTGGAACGGACATGTCATCGGACGGAGAGCGAAGCATTCCTTGCTCTCATCATCGGCATCGCCCATGATGAACATACCGTCACGGTAGTGATCCCAGTGACCGGAGATCTTATAGAGGTCACGCTTGGCAAAATACGGTGTCTTGGTCAGAAGGCAGCCTTTAGACTGCTCGACATCTTCTACCCAGCGCTGCAGGAGCTGTACGACACGTGCACCCTTCGGAAGCAGGATCGGAAGTCCCTGACCGATATAATCGACAGTGGTGAAGTATTCGAGTTCACGGCCGAGCTTGTTGTGGTCACGCTTCAGCGCTTCTTCTCTTGCCGCAACGAAAGCCTTGAGCTGCTCCTTATCCGGGAAAGATGTACCGTAGATACGCTGCAGCATCTTATTCTTTTCAGAGCCTCTCCAGTAGGCGCCGGCACAGGAAAGAAGCTTGAAAGCCTTGATATCACCTGTCTTTTCCATATGAGGACCAGCACACAGGTCAGTAAAATCTCCCTGCTTGTAAAAAGAGATGACGGCGTCTTCCGGAAGGTCATCGATAAGCTCTACCTTATACGGCTCATCCATCTTCACCATCAGTTCTCTGGCCTCATTTCTGGGAAGCTCAAATCTCTCGATCGGGATATTCTCCTTTACGATCTTCTTCATTTCTTCTTCGATCTTCTTCAGATCGTCTGCCGAGAAAGCCTCATCGCGGTCAAAATCGTAGTAGAAACCGTCGTCGATGGCAGGACCGATGGCAAGCTTTGTCTCCGGCCACAGTCTCTTTACGGCCTGCGCCATGATGTGGGACGTACTGTGACGATACCTGTTTCTCTCTTCTTTAATCTCAAAATCAACCATTTCGCTTTCCTCCTTCTTATGGTTTCACTAGAGTTTCCCGGGATACAAAAAACCACGCATCCCGATCATAGGGATGCATGGCTGCACGGTTCCACCCTAATTGCCCGGAAAACTTCCCGGACCACTCATAACCCCTGGTAACGCTTGTAGGCAGCGGCTGCTTCATACTTGAATACTCGTTCCGAAGCGCGACTCCGAGGTGGTACTTCCCATTTTGCTCCTGTAAAAGAACTTCCAGCCGATGGTCCTTTCTCTCTGGCAGGAACCTGATGTTATGGAAAACATGTCCTCATCAACGTCCTTAATTGAAAACAGTTTATTCCATCGTTTACGTAATTGCAATACCCTTTTGGTATAAAGACTCAATGGATATGCAGCTTTTCTTCCAGATGGAATGCGAAAAGTCTTGTCTTGGCGATGACCGGATCGGACGGATCGTTCGAAAGGCCCTGCACCATGACATAGTAGCCGTTCGATACTATGATTTCGAGATAGCAGTAGCCCATCGACCGGTTCTTATCGTCGAGATAGCCCTCATAAAGAGCCATGTAAGGCTTTTTCACCATATCTCTCGTATCTAATGGCGCACTGGATGTCAGATACTCTTCCACAAGCGTATCCAGGGTCTTTCCCTGCAGTTCCTCGACAGTTACGATCATCATCATGGACTCATCGAGAGCGATAAAACCGGTCCCTGTCTCGCCCTTTATCGGGGAAAGTCCTTCACTTTCGCAAAGTGCTCTTACCTCGGTAACATTGATATGGAGCTTCTCCGGAATAGGTTCTTCCTTTTTCGGGCGAAGTCTCCAGAGTTTCTCATAGAAAGTCAGTTTCTCCGTTTTCTCATCGTCGCCCCAGATGGAATCCTCATCGATCACATCCACGGTGGGAGAAGTCTCTTTGTCTTTTGTCCCGGATTTATCTTTTCCGATCATATATCCGACACCGCCTGCGACAGCAGCAATAACAATTGCTGCGCAAAGGATCACGGCGACATTCTTCCAGAAGTTAAAGGTCCTATAGAAAGGTACGCGGTCAGACATTTCTCACTTCCCGCCTTCTTTCACATACTTCCTGATCCAGTCTTCGTCCCGGTAATCGGAATCCTTATCCATCAGACATCCATAGCAGATATCATCCGCCATCTCTAAAAGAACTTCTGAAAGCTCTAGATCTTCTTTCCACTGATCACCGATCTTTTCATAACCGCAGATCGCGCCTACGATATTCCCGGTAAGCGCACCTGTGGAATCGCTGTCACCGCTGTGATTGACTGCGGAGATGATCGCACCGGAGAAGTCATTTTCGTGACAGAGAGCACAGTACACCGCGATCGCGAGTGCCTCATCTCCGCACCATCCGGCACCGATCAGAGGAATATTCTCAGAATCGGGATCATCATTTTTCGATAGTTCCACGGCTCTGTCGATCAGATCCATAAAAGCTCCGAGATGCTTTCTCTGAGAGAAAAGATCCCTGATCAGGTCCTGGGTCTCCAGTACGATATCCAGAAGTTTTACCGGACCTTCCGTGTTAACGATACGCTGGATCACATGGGTAAGGAATGCGGCCGGCATGAAGCCGAGCGAATGGGAATGCGTAAGTGCCGCAATTTCAGCGCCTTCCATCGCGGCATATCTTTCATCTTCATCACGAAGCGCCAGTGCAGCGGGAGCAACACGCATCACACCGCCACAGCCTTTGCTGTGGTTGATCCGGTGCTCCGTAGAACCCTTCTCACCACTTGAAAGCGCATCCAGGCAGGTCGCTCCCGGAGCGCGAAGGCTCCAGAGTCCGGGGATCTCGGAAAGCCAGCAGATACGCTCGCCATGTCTGTCTCCCCGCTGCGTCTCCAGCCAGTCCAGATAGGCCAGATAGACATAATGCACGGGATCAAAATCACGACCGGTCATCTTTGAAACAGTCCTGGCATAAAGAATGCCGTTGGCTGTAAACAGACTCATCTGTGTATCATCGGAAAACAATGCCTTCCCGTCGGAAGGGTCTTTTACAAAGAAAGTAATGCCGGAAGATCCGTACTGGGAAAGGATCGATTCAAAGGACATGAATTCCACGGGATAGCCGAGCGCATCGCCCATCGCACCGCCCAGAAGACATCCGCGGATACGGTCTTTTTTGCTTTCAGCCGCAGATACGGCAGTTTTTAGATTCTCCGGAAGTAACGTCTTATCCATAAGCAACCCTCCCTATAGGATCATTATAGCAGAAAGACGACGCCGAAGCGAAAGGTCAATTCTTTCCCACGACCTGCCCCGCGATCTCCTTCCAGGAATAGCGGACACGCTCAACACGGATCATCCAGATGAGTTTCAGGATATTAAAGATCAGAAACCACACCACTGAACTTGCGAGGAATGTTGTAATGATACTTAAGATGGCACAGACCAGACAGGCCAGGATCACTTTGCCGTACCACTTATCCTTCGTAAAGAAAAAGGTCACGAATGCAATCAGACCGAGCTGGATGAAGCCGGCGCCAAAACGGATGCTCCCGACAGCGACCCCGTCTCTGACGGCGATCGGCGAGATCAGGAAAATAAAGCAGATGATCGCTTCAATAATGCAGATCTTGTTGAGCTGCTGGCGGATGCGGTCCATCTCCTGCTGCTCCGCTTTTCTCTTTTTCTCTTCTTCGGCAATCCGGATCTTCTCTTCTCTTTCCTTTTTCCAGGATTCCTCCACATCGCGCTGGGCCTGAATGCGCCCCATCTCGCGCTCGTAGCCCGCACCGAATTCACCGGTGTGCTCGATCAGCATCTGCTTTCCGCACACCGTGCAGGTCGCGACCTTCACCGCGGCATCCACTTTTACATTCGCACCACATCCGGTGCATGTCATATCTACAAGTTTCATTTCATCTCACCTGTCAGCCGACTTTAATGTTGACCGGATCACAGAGGTTCTTGTTTTTGTAATCATCCTTTTCCGCATAGTAAAGCTGGAGACTGATGGTCTCGACTTTTTTGATTGCTGCATCCTGAAGTCTCGTTTTCGAGATATCCAGTGTATAGACCGACTTGTTTCCGGGTTCAAGCGTGCAGAACATGGTACAGAGAATATCTATCCCGTTGACATATACCGTCTCTTTTTCGACACGGAGCGTCCGGTCGGAATTGTTCTCCAGGAGCAGAACGAGTTCGGCGTTATAATCCGTCATGCGATAATCCAGTGCCGATATCGAGATATCGTCGTTTTTGAAGATCGGAGCCGCATAGGAGAAGTCATAGGTCTTATTCTCGTCGTAAAGATTCGTCTTGATCGACGCTCTCTGCGTAAAATACCGTTCTCCGTTATCCTTATACTCCACGCTGAAGATCAGATCGATCTTGCCGGGATTCCAAAGTCCGATCTCATCCCCGAGCGTCAGGAAGAACTCATAATCCTCATCGACAGTTGCCTGATCCTCGACATCGATCAGATACATCGGAAGGAGCTGAAAATCCTCGACCGCGATCATCTCACTGTTGATCCTGACAGTATGTCCGGATTTATTCTCGATATGCAGTGTCAGCGTGCGGATCGTCCCCATACCGATCTTATAACCTGTGGCCGTGATCGTAAGTCCGTCTCTGTTACTGATCTCCACAGGGTCAAAAGTGACTTCCTGATATGAATACTCAGGCGCTTCATGAGGTCCGATGGTCTCGACCGGGCCTTCCATCGTGCTCGTAGGCGCTTCTGTCGTTTCTTTACCGAAAGTAGGATCCTTTGATTCCTGCGATTCCGTCTCCTTCGGGGTCTCCGCGGGGACTTCCGTCTCCGTCATCACGGCTGTTTGAGATTCCGATTCCGTTTCAGGCTCAGGCTGTGTCATCGTGATCTTCGGGCTCATATTTTTCTTTTTCTTCTTCGATGATTCTTCCGACTTACAGGCAGCCAGACAAAGCGGCATCGATATAAGCATGCCAAGTGTCAAAAGCAACGACAAAAATCTCTTCATTTTCCGACCCTTCTTCCATTTCTTTTCAGCAAAATTATAACACATATAAAGATCACTTGTGATATGATGGAACGCGTACACAACATCAACTATTACGAGGTCTTTATGAAAAAAACACTCTGTATTTTACTAAGTGCCATTCTTCTTGTTCCGATGTGCGGCTGCTCGAAAAAGCCGAGAGTGGATTATGAATCCTTTGAAAAATACGCGATCGCGGATCTGAAACTGGAGAAAAAGGAACGCGACCAAAGCTCCTCGAACGCCTTTTTTAACATGGATGATACCATCGGCAGCTCCGATGGTATCAATTTAAAGCTGGACCACTATGCACAGGTCTTCTCACAGGCAGAAGGCTCCACCGCAGGAAATCTCTATGTTCTCTACTATGACTACCAGGAAGAAAGTGAAGCCCGAAACTATTTCGATCAGCTGGTTTCCGAGGAAAAGACAGTGGTCGAAAGTTCAAAAGAAGATCATGTGATCGATTCGACGGACGATCACCTCATTGTACTTACGCGGCAGAATGGTATGCTCTTCACTTTCGAGTGTCTTTACGTAGAGAAGGATATCCTTCTTTTCGCGGCGATCGTCATAGGCGCACAAGATCTGACAAAGGTCAATTCGGACTGGCTGAAGATGGTCGATACCTTCTTCGGTGATCTTCGCATCAAAAAACCATTCGATCTTTCTAAGGAAATAAAAAACCTGCTCCATTAAGAAAGCAGGTCTTAAAAGATAATCTTAAGCGGTGATCTCGGAAGGCTTCTCCGGGGAGTTATCGCCGGATCGGCTGTCCGGGCTCTTTTTCTTAAGGAAAAGGAGCTTTTTTACAGCCGAAGTAAGGTGATACTCTCCCATGCCTAGAAGGATCGATACGATGAATACCGTGATCGCATAGACCAGAAGGTTATACTTTCCGGCCTTGAACGGGAAATACTTCTTATTCATCAGGAAACGCATCATATCAAGCGCCATCAGGTTCATCAGGTAGGTGTCGAGTGAATACTTCCCGAAGAACTTCGTCACCGGATTGACCACATGGTACTTCATCATAAAGACGATGACCAGAAGTCCTAAAAGGGCGAAAAGCGGAACCTGACAGAAATATGTGCGGATCTTGGAATAGACGCCCGGACCCTGAGTGGACCACTCGGTCCAGTATCCGAAGTGCGCCTGTCCGTATTCTGACAGCAGGAATGCAAGATATGTCAGAAGCAGAAGGATATGGAACTTCAGGGCATACAGTTTTTGAAACCAGGGAACGATCTTTTTCTCGTAACTTGCAAAAAGAAGCCCGGTCAGGAATCCGATCGCGGAATTGACCCACCATTCACCGCTGAACCAGAGCACCTTCTGCTCTCTCCACCAGATCCGGTTCGGCTTATTCCATTCCAGCCACCAGTTCTTCTTGCCGTACCACCAGGCAAAGTGCCCGTTATAGCAGAACAGAAGGCCCAGACCGATGATCACGGCGCCGATAATAAGGAAGCATACCGGGCGCTTCTTTATGAAGCGGAAGCAAAGGAAGAAAGTAAGATAAAGGATCGCCAGAACGATCGGGAACCATGCGAAGGTATTCATCATCGTAAGGCCGGAAAAATTAAATATCCATTTCTGCGCCGGCCATTTCACACCTGCGATAAAGAATGCGTAGATGCCGTAAAGGATGATATTAATGTAAAACGGCAGGAGAATGGATTTTACGATCCTGTTCTTCACAAATCCCTTAAGATAGTTTTCTTTCGTATCAAGGCTCTTGATCAGGCCATATCCTGAGCAGAAGAAAAAGATCGCGACGAAAAAGGCGCCCGCATTGACAAACGGAGTCAGCACTTTCTGCTGCTTAAATACTTCTTCCTGGGAGATATGGTGGATGATGACACCGATCGCCGCAAAACCTCGGAGGGATTTCATCACCTCAAGACTTGCATAATCATCATGAAATCCTTCCGTGCCGAAGCGGTTCTTCCCACCCCAGAACAAAAGCATGAAAAAGAAAAAATACGTGGCCACACGGAAAATAGGCCAGAAACTGAATATCTCCTTAAGCATAACAACCTCTAATAACTGAAAATATCAACCAAGATGGATCTTCGCTTCCGGATAGACGCTCTTGATCTTGTTCTTCTCCTTCGTAACAAGGCCCATAGCGAAAGTCAGCGGACCGACACGACCAAGGAACATCACGGGAATAATGGCCAGCTGTCCCCAAGTCGAGAATTGCGGTGTCCCCGCAGACGAAAGACCTACGGTACCAAAAGCAGATGCCGATTCAAAGAGCAGATCGAGGAACGTAAACTTTCCGTCCGCGATCAGCTGCCTCTCCGTCACGGAGAGGACACAGGTCAGGATCAGCATGAGAGAAAAACCAAGAGTAAAAATCGTCAGCGCGCGCTGAACGGTCGAACGGGTCACGCGGTGGTTACGGATGACCACTTCCGTTTTGCCCGTGACATCGCACTTAACCGCAGCGATCAGGAGCGCGATCGCCTGCACCTTGATACCACCACCGGTAGAACCGGCACCGGCGCCAATAAACATGAAAATAACGCAGAGCACTTTCGTACAGTCACGCATGGCCAGCTGATCGATAGAGTTCATGCCGGCCGTACGAAGCGACATGGACTGGAAAAGCGAAGCATTGATCTTTTCAAAAGTCGGAAGATTACCGATCGAAAGACCCGTGTCATTGGTCCATTCCATGGCAAAGATCAGGACAGTACCGATCACGAGGAGACCGACGGTCATGAAAAAGGCCAGGCGGGTGTGGAACATCATGTGGATATTGGTACGTTCCTTCTTGTCGTGACGGAGGATGGTCTTGATCTTTCTTACGGAATAATCAATGAGGTCCTTCCATACATGGAATCCGAGTCCGCCGGAAAAGATCAGGAAGGTACATGTCAGCATAACAAGCGTATTCCCGTTATAGGCGGTAAAACTGGAAAACGGACCGGACGGGGTATCGCCCATCAGATCAAATCCCGCATTACAGAATGAAGACACCGAGGTGAAAAGCGCCTTAAAAAGCCCGGTGCCATATCCGAACTCAGGCACAAATTGCGTTGATAAAAGAACGAAGCCGATAAATTCGAAGCCGAATGTCATCGTAAAGATCGTCTTCAGAAGTCCTTTTAATTCCGCGAAAGAAAAACTGCCGGCATTCTCCTGTGCCAGAACACGCGAACGGACAGAAAGCTTCGAGCGGAAGAGGCTGATGGCAAACGAATAGATCGTAACCAGTCCAAGTCCACCGACCTGGATCAGAAGAAGAAGAACAACTCTTCCGAAACTATTGAATGTCGTGGCGGTATCCCGGACGACGAGACCCGTCACGCAGGTGGCAGATACAGTGGTAAACAGCGAATCAAAGAACCCTATGCTCGAACCGGAGTTGGTCGCAAAGGGCATCATAAGCAGGATCGTACCGACGATCATGATCAGAAAAAAACTGGCGACGATGACACGTGCCGGTCTTTCGAGCATCCACTCCACGATCTTTTTGGTCTTGCTTCTCCGAACCAGCATTTACTGCACCATCGCTTTCCAGATCTGTTCGATATCTTTCTGCGCGCAGACCATCATGATCTGGTTTCCTGCATGCATGACCGTGTCACCGACCGGAGTGATGGTCTCACCGTTCTCCCCTGCCATTACAACGACACGAGCGCCGTGAACAAATTTGTACTCCATCATGGACTTTTCACATGCATCCGAATTCGCGGAAAGGACAAATTCGATCAGTACGTGATCGGAATTCTTGATACGATGCACGATACGAAGACCTTGAAAATCGATCTCCTGCTCGATCATGCTCGCGAGGATCCGGGTACCCGAAAAGGCACGGTCCACACCGAATCTCTCCATGATCTCTCTGTTCTTCGGATTATTGACTCGTGCGATCGCCTTGGATACACCTAAGTGATTCTTCGCGATCTGGCACGCAATGATATTCGTTTCATCCTGATTGGTAAGGGCCACGATCATCTCGGCCCCCTTGCAGGCTTCACTTAAAACGGGATAGGAGGAACCGTCGCCATTGATCACTTCCGACACCAGATCATCCGCAAACTTCATGGCGGCATTCGGATCTTTATCGATGATCACGATCTCATTCGTTGATTCCAGCTCTCGGATCAGATAATAAGCCAGTTTTCCGGCACCTACGATTACGATCTTCATATAAATGCGAACCGGTCAGACCTTTTTCTCGGCCAGGACCAGCTTATCTCCCTTCTCCAGTTTCATATTCGGAAGTGTGGTCATGAATTGATCATGTCTTACCACAGCGAAGATATGGCGGCCTTCCGTATCCTCCACATCTCTTACCTTGGCACCGACAAAACTGTCGTCGATATCCAGGATCGTAAAAGCAACACTGTTTCCGAAGATATTCGCCATGCACTGGCCGACATAATCTTCTTTTTTGATCCTTCCGTCGATGGCGCGCATAAATGCATCGGCCGTAAGCACTGTGGAAGAGATCGACAGGAATCCGGCATCGTCGAAGAGATGGTAATCCTCCGAAGCAAATACACGGGTAAAGACTTTTGAAACATGGAAAACATCCCGGGCGATCTGGGATGCCATAAGGTTCTGGTTCTCACTTTCACTCATGGCACAGACCATATCCATAGAAGCGATGTCCGCTTCTTTCAGGACATCGATATCGATAATGATTCCGTTGATGGTGAGAATACCTAAATTGAACTGCTGTTCGATCTCCTGCGCCTTCGGATCGACAAGAACGCATGTATGACCTTTTTCGATAAGACGCTTCATCAGCGAGATACCTGAGCGGGATGCTCCCAAAATCATGATCTGCATGATATGGCCTCCAGATATGTCTAATTGTCCGGCGAATTCGCCAGCAGATAACCTAGGATCGATGCGGCTGACGCTGCATTGAGCGATTCCGCCCGACCAGGCATCGGGATCTTAATCAGTATATCACAAGAAGAAGAAGTCAACTCACATAATCCGTTGGCTTCATTACCGATCCAGAGTGCGGCAGAACTCGGGAAAGACACCGTTTTCAGGTCTTTTCCGCGAAGATGGGCACCAATGGACGGGACTTGATGTTCTTTCAGCACTTCGAAGATCTTTTCGCTGCTGGAAAAGGACAGAAGCGGGATATGAAAACATGATCCCATGGATGCGCGAAGGACTTTCTCATTATAAGGATCCACAGAATCCTCGGTATAAAGGACCGCCGTATAGGCAAAGGCATCCGCCATACGGATGATCGTGCCCATATTGCCCGGATCCTGAAGATGCTCGAGGACGATATATCGGCTCTTCCCTTCTTCGTAAGGGAAACTGTTGAGCGTATCCGGAACCGATACGACCAGCGCCATCCCCTGCGGATTCTTCGTCTGGGAAAGCTTTCCAAATAAAGGCTCGCTGAAGATAAGGACTTCCGCGGTATTAACGGCCGGGAACTCCTTCTTCCACTTTCCGATCAGATCCTCCTGACCGGACCTCAAAAGAATGGTCTCCGGGATCATGCCGGATGAAAGTGCATCTTCACACAAGCGCAAACCCTCGATGAAGACCTTCCCGCTTTCCCGCGCGACCTTACGGTCATGCAGGGCAGCAAGTGATCGGAATCGAGGGTTTTCTCTGCTTTTTATCTCTAAGAAGCGATCCACGCGAAATTAAAGCGCGTTCTTTGCCTGCTCGCAAAGAGCTGCAAATCCATTCGGATCGGAGATAGCGATATCAGACAGGACCTTACGGTCGAGAGCGATATCCGCCTTCTTAAGGCCATTCATGAAACGGCTGTAGGAAAGACCGTTTACACGGCAAGCAGCGTTGATACGCTGGATCCACAGTTTTCTGAAATCTCTCTTCTTATTTCTTCTGTCACGGTAAGCGTAAGCACCGGACTTCATGACCTGCTGGTTAGCAACCTTAAAAAGCTTGCTCTTGTGGCCGAAATAGCCCTTAGCCTGCTTCAAAATCTTATGATGACGCGCTCTTGTGCGAATACCTCTTTTTACTCTGGACATGGTATTATTCCTCCCTTAAAACTAACTTACTTTGAAATCCATCCGGCACCGATTATTTATACGGAACCATTGTTTTGATGATCTTCGCATTAGCAGCAGAGCAGACCGCAGTATGACGGAGATGTCTCATTCTCTTGCTCGGTCTCTTGCTGAGGATGTGGCGACGGAAAGCCTGGGAGTATAAAACCTTACCTGTACCCGTTACCTTAAATCTTTTCTTAGACGAACTGTGTGTTTTCTGCTTAGGCATTTTTCTATTTCCTCCTTATTCACAATCAGTTTTTCTTCGGAGCGAGGAACATGACCATGTTCCTACCCTCTATCTTGGCCGGCTTATCTACCTGGCCGAACTCTGCGCACAGTGACGCAAACTTCTCCATTACAGCGTAACCCTGATTCTGGTAAGCCATTTCACGGCCACGGAACTTCACGATTACTTTTACTCTGTTTCCATCCTTTAAGAAACGACATGCGTTCTTCGTCTTGACATTCAGATCGTGATCTTCTGTCGTCAGCTTCATGCCGACTTCCTTTGTTTCGATCACTTTCTGGTTCTTACGGGCTTCCTTCTCACGCTTAGCCTGCTCAAACAGATACTTGCCGTAATCCATTACTTTGCAGACCGGGTTGTCCGGGTTATTTGCGATCAGTACAAGATCAAGTCCTGCAAGATCAGCGGCCTTTCTGGCCTGCTCGATCGGAACGATACCAACCATCGTACCATCTGCATCAATCAGTCGCACCTTCTCAAAACGAATCTCTTCGTTGATCGGCTGCCCATTCGTTTGTCTGGCGATAAGAACACACCTCCTTCAAATCAAAAACGGAGTGAAACATTCCGCTTCACTCCGTCAAAACTTACTTCAAAATAAGCCACTTTAGTGAACCTCTTCATCGAAACTTGAGGTGAGAAGCGGAAACTCCTACTTGCTGTAACTTCAACATAATAATCGTTAGTCACCGGCTTGTCAAGCAAAAAATCCATTTTTCTTCGAGATCTTCTGCAACCTCACATATTTTACATGAAAATCCCTCTTTGCGCCATACCTTCATAGTTAATAACCCAGTCGTTCCTTATTATGCTATAATCCCATATAGCAAATCCTATGATTAAGGAAGTGGACGACATGATTTCAAAAGAAATAGAACAGAAGCTCTCCGGCGGATCCCTTATCCGCAAAATGTTCGATGAGGGCGCCAGACTTAAGAAGATCTACGGCGAGGATAAGGTATTCGATTTTTCCATCGGTAACCCGGACCTTGAACCGCCAAAGGAAGTAAAAGATGCTCTGATCGAGCTTGCAAATGCAGACATTCCCGGTATGCACGGCTATATGGCAAATGCCGGTTACCCTGAGACAAGACAGGCGATTGCAGATAAGCTCTCTGCCGAGAGCGGCGTATCTATCGGGATCGATTCGATCTGCATGACCTGCGGTGCGGCCTCCGGCATGAACAACATCCTGCGCGCTATTGTCGAGCCGGGAGACGAGATCATTCTTCTCGCGCCATTCTTCCTCGAATATCTCAACTATATCAGCAATGCCAAAGGAGTACCGGTCATTGTGAATACTGACCCGGATACATTCCTTCCGATCATGTCCGAGATCGAAAAGGCCATCACACCGAAGACAAAGGCGATCATCGTTAACTCTCCGAACAATCCGAGTGGAGCGATCTACCCGAAGGAGACCCTGATCGAGCTCAATGCACTTCTTAAGAAGCAGGATCATGTCATCCATATCATCTCCGATGAACCGTATATCGATCTGGCATATGACGGAATGAAGGTTCCTTCTTCCCTCTCCTACTTTGACAACCTGATCATCTGCTTCTCCTGGAGTAAGTCTCTTTCTCTTCCGGGCGAGCGTATCGGTTATACCTGTGTCAGCCCGAAGCATGAAGATTTTGAACTTCTTACCCAGGCACTAGTTCTCTGTAACCGTATCCTCGGAGCCGTCAACGCACCGGCCCTTATGCAGCGCGTCGTTGCCAAGGCCCTGAATGCGAAGGTGGATGTGCCGAACTACGAAAGAAGAAGAAATCTGCTTTACGATATCATCACAGAAGCAGGATTCACCTGCACTAAGCCGCAGGGTGCGCTTTATCTTTTCATGAAGACACCTATCGAGGATACAGCTTTCTGCGAAGTCTGCGCGAAGTATAACGTATTAGTCGTTCCGGGTTCTGCATTTAAGCGCGAGGGATATGTGCGTCTTGCATTCTGCGTATCGGAAAAGACGATCACCGGTTCCCGGGATGCCTTCGAAGCTATCGCAAAAGAACTGGGGCTTAAGAAATAAGAACTTTTATCCTTAGACTTTAGGAGTAACGATCACGAGCATGGTTCCGTCTTTCATGTCGAAGCCATGCTCTTTTTCTTCCATATCAAATTCGTTGCTTACGGTAAAAGAACTGCCCGGTACGATATCGTGATCCGAAAGAAGATACTTCATACCGACAGAGGATACACAGCAGGCGCCTTTCCCAAGAGGGATCAGCGAGCAGGTGTTCTCTTTTAATGCCAGTTCGTCGGAAACGCGCCAGGAAGCCTTGCCTTTCATCGGATAGACCCATGTCGTCCCATCAGTAGCCGTAATGGAATAGCCCTCCTCATGAAGACGCATCACAAGGAGCATATTCGACATCACGTGATCGAGCCGCCCTACTAAGGAGGTCACAAAGAGGATATCCTTTTCCTTCGGAACACTTAAAAGACAAAGCTCCGAATCCGTCATATCCTTTTCGACAGGAAAGAGCTTATGGGACACCTGATTGGCCTTAAGCCAGGAAACAGTCTCTTCGGAAATGGAATCCATATCGCCCCAGACTGTGTCGGGCACGATGTGATAAGGCATGAGAGAATCTGCACCGCTGTCGGCGCAGATGACTGATTCCGCACTTTTAATAATGGGAAGGAGATTTCCGATATTCTTATTCGGACCGCCGGCGATTACGACAACGCACACGAGAGGAGCTCCTTTACCGCTCTGGCGTGATCCTTATTGGAGAAAACTGCAGATCCTGCTACAAGATAGCTGGCGCCGGCAGATACGACACGTGGTGCCGTCTCATCGCAGATCCCGCCGTCCACCGAAATAATGGTGTCAGCATCGTTTTCATCGATGACTTTTCTTACTGCAGCTATTCTCGAAAGAGATTCCTCCATAAAGTGCTGGCCGCCAAAACCCGGTCGGACGGACATGACCAGTACCAGATCGCACTTGGTCACGTAAGGCAGTACTTTTTCAATAGGCGTATCAGGATGGATCGAGATACCCGCTCTCTTTCCGAGTTTACGTATCGCGTCGATGGCAGCATCCGGATCCTCTACTGTTTCCACATGGAAAGTGAGCATATCCGCGCCGGCATCGGCAAAAGGCTTAAAGAAGTCCATAGGGTTCGTGACCATAAGGTGCACGTCAAAGATCATGTTCGTTGCTTTGCGGATCGACTCCACGACCGGAACACCGAACGTCAGATTCGGAACATAATGGCCGTCCATTACGTCGATATGCAGATACGAAGTCGCCGCCTCCACTTCTTTGATCTCTTCATTGAGACGGCCACAGTCCGCAGCCAGTATGGATGGTGCGATCACCACATCGTTCATGTAACAAACCTTCCTTCTATTTCCCGTATCTTTTCGAATTCTCTATTATTATATCTAAAAATTCACGATAGCGCGCAAGTCTTCCCGAAGAAATCCCGCTTTCGTCCACAGCACATCCGAGCTCGCCGTTATGCCGGCAGTCGAGGAAGCGGCACTTCCCTCGTATCGCCTGAAGTTCCGGGTATCCGCCGATGAGATCTTCTTCCAGAAGGCCGATCCGGTCCACATCAAGCGAGGAGAAACCGGGCGTATCGATCAGAAAGCCGCCCTCATACGGGAAAAGCTCAACATGGCGCGTCGTATGCTTTCCTCTTTTCAGCCGTTCACTGATATTACCGACTTCGATATGATCCATGCCCGTCAATCGGTGGCAGAGCGTGGATTTCCCGACACCGGACTGACCGGCAATACCCACGGTATGTCCGGAAAAGATCTCATGGATCTGCTTTTGCGGAAGCATAGTATCTTCAGAGGATTCGACCACTTGAAAACCCGCGTTTCTGTATTCTTCCGAAAGCTCATCTGCGCGCTCCCGAGACAGATCCGTCTTCGTCAGCCAGATCAGTGGCTGGATACGAAGCTTGGCGCATATGGTCAGAAGCTTATCGAGAAGCTTCAGGTCCGGCTCCGGATCGAAGGTCGAAACGGCGATGATCAGGATATCGATATTGGCAACGCTGGGACGGATCAGAAGATTCTTCCGCTCTTTAATAGAGACGATCGTATAAGGAATATCGGGATCACCTGACGGCTCGACCGAACAGAAATCGCCGACTGTCGGCGTCAGTTTACTTTTGCGGAATATGCCTCTCGGATAGGCAAGCACAGAGGAGCCTTCTTCAAGAAGGATCGTATACGATCCGCCTATGCCCTTTGTGATCCTGCCATTCTTCTGTTCCCCCATGAACGTCTGCCCTTCAATTCCGCACATGTTTTCTTCCGAAGTGATGTTGTTCGATGTTTTCGACATCTTCGCTACGCGGATCCCCTCCGGCCGGCGGTGCCGGCGGATTCGGGTCACCAGGTTCAGACGGCGGCGGAACCGGAGTCGGTGTCGGCTCCGGTGTCGGCGTCGGTTCCGGTGTAGGCGACGGTTCCGGTGTAGGCGACGGTGTCGCCGACGGAACCGGCTCAAATACGGCCGTCAGGTACACATCGTTTCCAGGCATCACGAAGGTGTAGGATGCGGAGTAGCTGATCGGGTTATTCATGAGATCGACCCATGCCACGAACTGATATCCGATACTCGGTACAGCCGTGATCGTAACCGGTGTATTCTGCGCATAGAGTCCGTCACCGGTCACAGAGCCTTCGCCCTGGACAGAGAGCATAACGTCAAATCCAATGACCTCCGGCGTCGGGGTCGGTGTACCGCCACGTTCAAGATCCTCTGCGTTTCCGACATAGATACGGATCGCAGACTTTCTCTGGACCTTCGTTCCCGGTCTCGGATCTGTAAGCAGTACGAAAAGCTCTGTCTCGCTCAATCCCTGCTCCTGCAGTTCCGGACTGATCTCGATCTCGCCAACTACGAGATCAGCCTGATCGATCATCTCTCTGGCGGTCTTAAGATCCTGCTTAATGATATTCGGTACTTCGATCTCCGAAGACTTCTTGGCAAATACGATCGTAATATCCGATCCGGGCTTCACAGGAGTACCTGCCGGTGGTTCGGTACGGATAACGAGGCCTTCTTCTACAGAGTTTTCGATCTCCGGCCGGACGAAAACGTTATATCCGTCCACCTTGAGTTTCTCGTATACTTTGGAGTATTCTTTACCGGTAAAGTCCTCAAGTTCGACGGCATCCGGCGCTTTACTTACTGTCAGGATCAAAACATTTACGGAGCTGTTGTTCTTCATCTCCATACCCGGCTGGATATTCTGCTTGATGACGACATTGGCCGCATAGTCAGTCCTGACTTCATATTCGACTTTATATGTCGTGAAGTTATGTTCTTCAAAACTCTGCTGGACTTCGACAATGGTCTTTCCGACATAGTTCTGAATGATAAATACATTCTGCGTCTCCTGCTTGACGGACTTTTTCAGCGTATCCGTCACCAGATACGTAAGGCCGATCAGAAGGCCGACGATCAGGATCACGACCGCGATGACGATCAGGTTATCCTTCCATCTGGATCTTCTTCTCGTCTTGATGGAACGCTCGATATCCTTGAGTTTTCCGTAATTGGGCTCCTGACGGATCGACGGAGATACGCCCGTCACATCGAAGTTCTCTTTCGGGGATTCGACATTGGTATCCACGATACCATAAGAACCGTTCGGGTCCACCATGAGGGAATCAAGTTCGGTGACCATCTCACGGATGGACTTATAACGGAGTTTCGGATCTTTCTGCATAGCCTTCTGGATGATCGCATCGAGGCCCTGCGGAATGCCCGGAACAAAGGAGGATGCATACGGCACCGGCTCCTGAAGATGCTTCACGGCGATCGCGACAGAGTTTTCCCCGTCAAAAGGAACGCGTCCGGTCACCATCTCAAAGAGCGTTACACCAAGGGAATAAATATCGGAGCTCGGGCTGACGATACCGCCTCTGGCCTGTTCCGGTGAAAAATAGTGAACCGATCCCAGCGCACCGCCGGATGTCAATGTGATCGTATGGTTTGTCGAGGCATGCGCGATACCGAAGTCCGTCACCTTCGCGATACGGTCACGGGTGATCAGGATGTTATGCGGCTTGATGTCTCGATGCACGATACCGTTCTGATGCGCCGTATCAAGTGCCATACCTACCTGAATAACGATCGGGACAGCGACCTTCCAGTCGAGATGTCCGTTCTGCAGGATCATGTCCTTGACGGTGATACCTTCGACATATTCCTGCACCATATAGCGGATATTACCTTCCTGTCCGACACCGAATACATGAACGATGTTGGCATGCGAAAGCGATGAAGCGGCTTTGGCCTCCGTATCAAAGCGCTTGATGAATTCCAGATTGGTAGCAAATTCCTGCTTCAGGATCTTGATCGCTACGTTCATTCCCGAAGAAAGGTCCGTGGCCAGATATACATCCGCCATACCCCCGGAACCGATCAACTTAATGATCCTGTATCTTCCACCTAGTATCATGCCCTCCGGGCTCATTGTCGTACTCATGCTTTCTCCTTATTTTTTCGTATCTCGCACTCTGCGATGATCATCGATATGTTGTCCGGGGCGCCGGCCGCTTCGGCCAGGTCTTTCAGGAGCTGAAGACAGTAGTTCAGATCCTTGTGCTTACGAAGCACCGCCCGTATCGTTTTGTCTTCCACACAGCCGTAAAGGCCATCTGAACACAAAAGTATAACATCTCCATTACTAATTGCAACTGAGAAGGTGTCCGGCTTGACATACTCATTCACGCCCAGGGAACGAAGAAGCACATGACGCTTCGGATGACTTCTCGCCTCCTCCTTCGTGATCATGCCCTTTTCCACCATCCGCTGCACCAGTGTATGGTCGGTCGTCAGTGTCTGCAGTTTCTGTCCGTGAAGAAGATAGGCCCGGCAGTCGCCGATATGCGAAAGATAAAGTGTCTTATCTCGAACGACAGCTACCGTAAGTGTCGTACCCATGCCCCGGTAACGGAAACTGCCGAGAGAGGCGAGGTACACCTTCACGTTTGCTTTTTCCAAAGTAAAAGAAAGGAGTTTTAAAAGTTTCTGGGGATCGTCCGCTTCGAAAAGATAGTCATTCAAAGACTGGGTCACATATTCGACCGCCGTCTGGCTGGCCAGTTCCCCTGCTGCATGACCGCCCATGCCGTCCGCGATGACGAAACACTCGTCTTTTCCCACGGAAAACACGGAAAGACAATCCTCATTGTTTGTGCGCACCAGACCTTTGTCGGATACACTCACTACTTTCATGTCTCTTTCTTCTCCTGCAAACCTCTGCGCAACTGACCGCAGGCGGCCATAATATCCGTACCCATCTCCCTTCGGAGGGTCACGGTCATGCCGAGTTTCTCGAGAAGATCCTGGAAGGCGCGTACCGACGCAGGCTTGCTTCTCTTAAACGGGCTGCCATCAAACTCATTGGCAGCGATCAGATTGATATGACAGTGAATGCCCTTTAAGACCTTCGCCAGTTCCCTGGCGCACTCCGGTGTATCGTTGACCCCGTCGAACAGAGAATACTCGAAAGTGATCCTCCTGTTCGTATTGCGCTCATAGGTACGACAGGCGTCGAGGAGCTCCGAAAGGCTGTATTTATTCGCGATCGGCATGATGCTCTTTCTCAGTTCATCGTTTGGCGCATGTAGGGAGACCGACAGGTTCACCTGCATATCATTCTCCGAAAATTGTATCATTTGCGGCACAAGACCGCAAGTTGACACGGTGATGTGGCGGGCGCCCAAGTTCAAGCCCTTTTCGTCATTGGCGAGGTGTAAAAAGCCGATCAGTTCGTCATAGTTATCGAAGGGTTCGCCGATTCCCATGACGACCACGCTGTGGATCCTCTCTCCTGCAAAAGAACCCGCCAGGAGCACCTGTCCGAGCATCTCGCCGCGGGTCAGGGATCTTCCGAAACCGGCATGCGCGGAGGCGCAGAAACGGCAGCCCATCTTGCATCCGGCCTGGGAGGAGATACATATCGAAAGCCCGGTCTTATAGCGCATGAGGACCGTCTCGATGCAGTGCCCGTCATATAGGTGGAACACGAACTTCTGTGTCCCGTCGATCTTTGACACCAGATGCTTATCGATACTCATGCTCTCATAGACGAAATCTTCGCGGATCGCGTCTTTTACGGCACCCGGGACATTACTCATCTTATCCATGTCGAGAACGCCCTTACTGTACCAGGAGTAGATCTGGGAAGCCCGGAATTTCGGAAATCCCTTCTCCTTCATATATTCTTCCCAGGCGGGAAGATCGAGATCGAGAACAAATCTTTTACTCATCCGCTTCTCCTTTCCAGTTTCGCGATAAAGAAACCGTCCATGCCTTCTTCATCCGGAAGGATGGTCATCCTTCCTTTTCGGCTCTCATCTAAAAGCCTTGGGTTTTTCTTCAGTTTCTCCGGCAAAAGATCCGTAAACGGAACCGCTGAGAATTCAGGGTGCGTTTTCAGGAACTTTTCGACCTGAAGCTCATTTTCGTTCGGGTTGACGGTACATGTGCTGTAGATCAGATATCCTCCCTTTTTCACGCGAAGAGAGGCATTTTGAAGGATGCTCTCCTGCACCGGAAGAAGCGTCTGCATCTTCTCATAGGTCATGGAGACGCGGATATCGGGCTTTCTGTGAAGGAGTCCTAAACCGCTGCAGGGCACATCGCAGAGCACCAGATCGTACTCTTTAAGAAGTATCTCCTTTTCTTCCGATAGAAAAGTACCGTCATAGGCGAGTGTCGTAATATTTGAGATGTGAAGTCTTTTCGCCGTTTCATCTACCATGCGGAGTCGCACTTCATTGGCATCGAGGGCATCGATATGTCCCTGATCTTCCATGATCTCCGCCATATGGGCCGTCTTTCCGCCCGGGGCGCTACAGGTATCAAGGACCTGATCTCCCTTCTTCGGGGAAGCGATCACACCAACGAGCATTGCCGAGGTGCTCTGGACCGAGAAGTCTCCGTTCTGATACGAGGAAAGCGAGGCGATATCCGTTATATTTTCCGTAAGATCCAGACAAAGATCCGGAAGAATTTCGTTTTTCCGTGTTTTGACGCCTTCCGAAGAGAGCTTCTCCATAAGCTCCTCCTGGGATCCGACAGCAAGTACATTTCTTCTTAGGGTCACCGGCGGGACAGATAGGTAAGATGAGAGGATCTTCTCGGTTTTTTCCCTTCCATACCACTTGATAAAGCAGCCGGAGATCTCGCTTTTAACGGAGTATCGGAGGTCAAGTTTTTTCTTCGGGATCTTAAGAAGAAGGTCCTTACCGGAAGATGCGATCTTACGGAGGACTGCATTGATCAGGCTCTCCGAGCCCTTCGGGCAGACTTCACGCGCCAGATCCACGGTCGAAGAAACGGCGGCATAGTCTTTCACCCCATAGGAAAAGAGGATCTGCCACGCGCCCATGCGAAGGCAGGTGCGGACAGACGGATCCAAGTCATGAAGGTTCTTTTTGAGAAAAGGCGAAAGGATCGAATCGATCGTATATACACGGGTGATGGTCCCGTAGACCATGGCGGTAACAAAAGACCTACCCTGTTCCGGAAGGTCTGACCCGAGCAGTTCCTGTTTCAGGACAAGATTCGAATAGCCCTGATTCTCGAGGACTTCCAGCAAACAGCGATATGCCGTGTTTCTGGATGCGTCCGAACGTGGAGTCATTACTCTTCGTCCTCCATTTTCGCTCCGACTTCAAAGTTATGGGCACAGTCGATCGCCTTCATGCGCTTGCCGGAAGCGGGCTGTACCTCTAAAAGCAGGAGCGGCATATCTTCACACATCACGGCGAGAACACCCTTTTTCCCGTAGATCACGGTGCCGGGTACGGCTTTCCCGTGGGTTGCTTCGTAGTTATTAAGTAAAGAATCATCCTCAGCAGGACATGCATCGTAGATCTTCAGTTTTCCGCCCTTCCACATCGTGGAGGCACCGGGCCAGGAAGAAAGCGCACGCACCTGTGCGGCAATCGCGGAACAGGGACGGTTCCAGGATATCTTCCCCTGCTCTTTCGTGATCGGCGGGGACATGGTCGCATCTTCTTCCTTCTGCGGAACCGGAAGGATCGTACCGTCAATATATCCCGGGATCGTCTCGATCAGAAGATCGGCACCAACGTGCGCGAGCTGGTCCATCAGTTCAGGCGTATGGACTCTCTTCCCGATCGGGACCTCTCTTTGCGTTAAGATATCGCCGGTATCCATGCCGACGTCCATCTTCATGATCGTGATACCTGTCTTCTCGTCTTCATTTAAGATCGACCACTGCACGGGAGCAGCTCCACGGTACTTCGGAAGAAGCGATCCGTGAACATTGATACAGCCGTATTTCGGGAGCTCAAGCATCTCTTTCGGGAGGATCTTGCCGTATGCGGCAGTAACGATCAGATCCGGCGCATATGAAGCGATCTTCTGAAGTGCTTCTTCGCTTCGGAGCGTCGTCGGCTGCCAGACTTCGATCCCGCTTTTTTCCGCTTCGACCTTCGCCGGCGGGGCAGTAAGGATCATTTTTCTTCCGACCGGCTTATCCGGCTGGGTGACACAAAGCACGACATCATACTTTTCAGAAATAAGACGGGATAAAACAGTCGCCGCAAGATCCGGCGTTCCCATAAAGACTATACGCATAATTAAGACTCGCCGTCCTCCTCGTCGTCGAATTCATCTTCTTCCACTTCCACGATTTTATCGATGAAAAGGATACCGTCGAGGTGATCGTATTCATGGCAGATGCATACCGCCAGAAGATCCGTCGCTTCAAGATCAAACCATTCGCCGTTTCTATCCTGTGCACGTACGCGGATACGTGTCGGGCGCTCGACATAGCCGTTCTTGCCCGGGCAGGAAAGACATCCTTCCATGCCAAGAGCTGCGCCTTCTCTTTCATATATCTCCGGATTGATGAACTCGAGTTTTCCATGTTCATCTCCTACATCCACTACGAAAGCTCTGCGGAGGATGCCGACCTGAACGGCAGCAATACCGATTCCGCGGTTATCGTAATACATGGTCTCGGCCATGTCATCTAAGAGTATCTTCAGTTTATCGTCGAACTTCTCAACCGGGCGGGATTTCTTCCGAAGGATCGGATCGCCGTCCACAACGATCTCACGTAATGCCATATCTTTTCACCTCATAAAGTATGATTATACATTTTACCACATCGCGTCGATATCCGTAGAGATGGAAAAGCCATATCCCGCATAGGACTGCTGAAGTTTCGTAAATCCGTCGGAAAGAAGCCCTTTCGTCTTCGCACGGACCACGATCTGGTAGCGGTAACGGTTCATAAGTTTCGGTATCCCCGCAGGGCAGGGACCGAGGATCATCATGTCATCGCCGAGATTTACGGCCATCTCACGGAGAGTATTGGCAACCATCGTGGCCTGTACGGAGCAGGCCTGTTCATCTTCATGCGTGATAAGGATCCCGCCGATCGCCTTAAAAGGCGGATAGGAAAGCTGCTCTCTGTACTTGATCTCGCTTTCGAAGAACTTTTCGTAGTCCTGTGTCGCGGCGTAGGCATAGATCTCCTGGTCGGGACTTACTGTCTGGATGAAGACTCTTCCCGGAACATCTCCTCTTCCCGCACGGCCGCTGATCTGCGCCAGCAGCTGGAAAGCTCTTTCTCTGGCGCGGTAATCGCTCTGCCAGAGGACACTGTCCGCGCCCAGAATGCCAACGACGGAAACTTTCGGGAAGTCATGGCCTTTCGCGATCATCTGTGTGCCCACGAGGATATCCGCCTCGTGGTTTTTAAACTGGTTGATGATCTTCTCATGTGCTCCCCGGTAAGAGGTCGTATCCTGATCCATACGAAGGACCTTCGCATCCGGAAAATCCTGCAGCGTCCAGTCTTCAAGCTTCTGGATCCCGTCGCCTCTTACCGCCAGATATTCGCTTGTGCAGTAAGGACATGTCTGCGGAGAAGGAATGACTTTCCCGCAGTAATGGCAGATCAGGAGTTTATGTCGTCCCATCGTCTTGGTATGAAGAGTCATCGGCACATCGCAGTCGGGACAGCGGATCATGGAACGGCAGGACGTACAGTACACATTCTGCGAAAAACCTCTTCGATTTAAAAGAAGCATTACCTGTTCGCCCTTACTGAGCGCTTCTTTCATCGCGGTATAAAGCTTTCGGCTGAAGATCGACTGGTTATGCGTATCTCTTTCTTTCTGCATATCGACGATCTCGACATGCGGAAGCACTGCTCCGCTCACGGCGCGGTTTTTAAGCGTCAGAAGCTTCATGTAACCATGTTTTGCGGCATAGAAGGTCTCGACCGAAGGTGTCGCCGAGCCAAGAAGGAGCTTAATACCGGCTCTACCCGCACGGAATCTCGCCACATCCCTTGCGGAATAACGAAGCAGCGTATCGGCTTTATAGGAAGAATCATGTTCCTCATCAAGAATAATGAGTTTCAGGTTCTGGACCGGCGCGAACACAGCTGACCTTGCACCGACGACGATCTGCACTTCCCCTTTCTGGATCATCTTCCAGGAGTCATAGCGCTCTTTCGCGGTCATGCGGCTGTGAAGCACGGCGATCCGGTTCGGAAAGTGCGAGCGGATACGGGCTACGGTCTGCGGAGTAAGGGAGATCTCCGGCACGAGATAAAGGACAGATCCACCCTCTTTTAAAATCTGCTTCGTGATCTGAAGATATACCTCGGTCTTTCCGCTTCCCGTGACACCGAAAAGCAGGAATTCCTGCTTTCCTTTTGCTTCGACGACTTCTTTGACCGCAAGCGCCTGCTCCTCATTGAGCGTGACTTCGGGAGGGGTGACTAATTCGAGCTCTTCTTTCCTTTTTTCCTTCTCCGCAAGTTCTTCCGCGGAGATCCGTACAGATCGGATATTCACCAGGCCGTTTTTCGCCAGTGTATCGATCGGGGATCGGCTGATCGACAGTTCCTGCATGATATCGGAAAGCGTCATCTCATCGACATCCAAAAGCCATTCCAGCGCGCGGATCTGCTGGATCGAGCCGACCGCTTCGCTTTCGAGGGCTTCTTTCGCCTTTTCGGGATCTGAAAGAGACACCATCAGCTGGGATCTTCCTGTTCGTTTCGTGACAAGCGCCGGCACCATCTGATGCATGGCAGACCCGTAGGTGCAGGCATAGCGCTTTACAACGAACTTAAGAAGTTCCAACTGTTCGCTGTTTAATACGGGCTCTTCTTCCACGAGGGATTCAATACTCTTAAGCTTTACTTTCGAGTCCGATGTCTCCTTTAAGGAAAGGACCAGCGCCACATTCGGACGGTTCCCTTTACCGAAAGGAACGCGCACATACTGTCCCACCCGGATCTTTTCCAAAAGCTCCTCCGGAACGACATAATCGAATATTTTATTGGTCTGCCAGATACTTTCCCGCAGGACGATTTCGGCGATCATATTCTTCCCTCATTCTCTATTAAGACACGACTTCATGACCGATATTATAGCAGATCGAAAAGATCCATCTGTCTGGTTCTCGGAAGACCGGAAAGGAGCCCTTCCTCCTCGAGTTTCTGCATGGCGGACGGGCCCAGATGTGCTCTGGTCGCCAGATCATCCTGCGTACTGAACGGGCGCTCGTTTCTTGCCGCAACGATCGCTTCACCCATGGAGGTACTGATCGAGCTGATAACATTAAACGGCGGCAGGATCTTGCCCTTCTCCACTTTAATAAACTTTACGGCATCCGACTTATTCAGATCATAAGGAACAAACGATATCCCTCTGAGATACATCTCCTCGACAAGCTCACAGAGATAATAAAGCGATTTCTCATTCGGTTTACGTCTCTGAAGTCCGTTATCCAGTTCCAGTCTCTTGGCCGTGACATATTCGATCCCCTTACAAAGAAGATCACCATCGAACTCATCTGCACGGATCGTAAAGAACGCGCAGTAATACTCCTCCGGATAGTTGACCTTAAACCAGGCGATACGAAGAGCCGAGATCGCGTAAGCTGCCGCGTGGGCCTTCGGGAACATGTACTTGATCTTGTTACAGGACTCTATGTACCAGTCCGGCACCCCGTGTTCCTGCATATGCTGTTTAAAGTCCGGCCATCTGGGTTCTTTTCCCTTAGCAACCTTACCTTTTCTTACGGCCTCCATGATGTCGAAAGCCTCTTTATTCGGAAGTCCCCAGTAGATCAGGCGGGTCATGATGGAGTCACGGCATCCGATAACCGTCTCCAGCGTACATGTGCCGTTTCGGATCAGGTCCTGGGCATTACCGTTCCATACGTCCGTACCATGGGAAAGACCCATCAGCTGGACAAGATCATAGAAGCGGGACGGTTGCGTCTCCTTGATCATCTCTCGTGCCATCTTGGTTCCGAGCTCCGGAAGACCCAGCGTCGCAGCGCCGGCCGGAGAAGTTCCATCCGGGATCCCGAGCGCTTCTGTCGACGTGAAAAGCGACATGACCTTCGGATCCGGGATCGGGATCTTCTGGACATCAACACCGGTAAGGTCCGTAAGCATACGGATCATGGTCGGATCATCGTGACCCAGGATATCGAGTTTTAAAATCGTATCGTGCAGCGCGTTAAAGTCATAATGCGTCGTGGTGATACCGCAGTCGAGTTTATTTGCCGGGTGCTGTACCGGAGTGAACTCGTAGATATCCATCTCCTTCGGAAGTACAACGATACCGCCCGGATGCTGTCCGGTCGTTCTCTTAACACCGATCAGTCCCGAAGCGCGGCGGTTCAGTTCTGCGTCCGTGACCGTCTCACCCTTTGCATCGCAAATATTCTTCACCAGAGCGATCGCGTTCTTATCTGCAAAGCAGCCGATCGTACCGGCCCGGAAAGTATGGTGCTTTCCGAAAAGCTCTTCAACATACTTATGGGCTCTCGGCTGGTATTCACCTGAGAAGTTCAGGTCGATATCCGGCTGTTTGTCTCCGTAGAATCCGAGGAAGGTCTCAAACGGGATATCCTGTCCGTCAGAGATCATCGTTGTGCCGCATTTCGGGCAGGGCTCGATCGGAAGATCGTATCCGGAGCCGTAAGTACCGGTAAGGTCAAATTCGGAATACTTACACTTCGGGCACCTTCTGTGAGGGGCCAGTGGATTGACTTCCGAAATACCGGATAAAGTCGCCACCAGCGAAGATCCTACCGATCCTCTCGAGCCGACGACATAGCCGTCGGAATTGGATTTATTTACCAGTTTATAGGCGATATAGTACATGATGGAGTATCCGTTGCCGATGATACTATTGAGTTCTTTATCGACACGGTCCTGGACGATTTCCGGGATCACGCCCTCATGCTCGTACATCTCCTTCATGGTCTTATTTACGATCGCACGCAGGTCATCCGGTGCAGACAGGATGACCGGTGGGAATGTGCCGTCAGGGAACGGCTTGATGTCATCTCTTACCATCTCGGCGATCCTGCCCGGGGCATAGATAACGACATCCTTACAGCGCTGCTCTCCTAAATAAGAGAATTCTTCGAGCATCTCGTCTGTGGTACGGAAATACAGGTCGCTCTGAAGCTCCGCATCCTTAAAGCCCATATCCATGAGCATATATTTACGGAACTCGCCGTCCTTCTTATCGAGGAAGTGCGCATCCGTTGTGGCACAGCAGGGTTTTCCCACCCGCTCCGCCATCTCGGAAATGATCTTATTGATGTTGATAAGGTCTTCTTTCGACTTTAATCCGGACGCATCGTCACGCAGATAGAATTCGTTATTGCAGATCGGCTGGATCTCGAAATAATCGTATAGACGGATCATGCGGTTAAAGGATGAATCCGAACTTAAGAACTCGAGGGTCTTGTCCATATTGCAGCCGTTTTCGACATAAGCATGGTGTACGGCGCGGAAGATCTGGCCTCTTTCACATGCCCCGCCGACGATCACACCGGCACTCAGATATCTGACCTCGGATTTCGGGATCCTCGGACGCATGCAGAAATACTCGGTATGCCCTTCCGAGACCATGCGGTACACATTATAAAGACCGAGCGTATCTTTTACCAGGAAAATGATGTGATACGACGGTGTTTTCCTCTTTGTGACTTCCTCTTTCGGAAGCATGCCGACATGCGTATTCATCTGCCGGCAGGAGGTAAATCCGAAGTCGGAGATAACGCGAAGGAGGATCTGTCCGGCCGCTCTTGCATCTCCCATTGCACGATGTGCGGATCCGTTGACGATCCCTAAGAATTCACAGGCATCAGCAAGGCCGTGCTTTTGCATATCCGGATAAAGGAATGTCACGGCCGATACGGTATCGATCTCTGCCTGATAGAATTTCACGCGGTATGGATGGTGCTTATCCTCATCCAGCTGCTCGATATCGATCTGGAAACCCGCTTCCCGTATAAATCCCATATCGAAAAAGATATTGTGGCCGACGAGAACATCTTCCGGCTTAAGGAACTTCGCAAGTTCTGTGACCGCATCAAACGGCTTCGGCGCACCTTCGATCATCTCTTCAGTGATACCGGTCAGTTCTTTTGCCTTATCCGAGATCGGAAGGCCCGGATCGACCATCGTGGTAAATACGTCCGCTTCCTTATAGGTACCATCCTCCTGCTTTACATAGCGGATGGCGGCGATCTCCAAAAGGCCGTCTGTTGTGCAGTCGAGCCCCGTTGTCTCCACATCGAGAGCGACGAAAGAATCCAGAGAAATATCATTATCCTCGAGGTGATAAGCGATGCAGGGACCATCGTCCACAAGATAGCCTTCCATACCGAAGATCAGCTTAAATCCCGGGACATCGCCCTTTTTCCTGCATTCCTTCCAGGCCGCATACGCATCATTAAAGCCCTGTACGACACCGTGATCGGTAATGGCACAGGCCGGATGCCCCATGCGGTAGGCTGTTTTGATCAGTACACCCGGGTCGATGACCGCATCCTTCTCGCTCATCTTCGTATGGGCGTGAAGCTCGACCCTCTTTTCTTCGGCAAAGTCCATCCTAGGCTTCGGCGGCTCGGCACAGTAAAGTCCCTTTACAGTCGTGCTGATCTGCCCATCAAAGGTGCTGTAGGCCACTGTGCCGCAGACACCGATATAGCCCGTTCCTTTCGGGAATTTATTATTGAGAAGATCCGCATCTCTCGGAGATGGAAATGCCACGCAGTCGATACTGTAGGAACTGTCGGTCAGATAGAACTTGAAAAGGATCATGTTCTTATTCTTTCCGACGAGACGCTGTCCGTCGAGGATCTTGACTTCCCCTTCCATCCGGATCAGCTGGTCAGGCGCAAGCGCACCGCTTCCCGACATCGATACGGCATCGGAGATCTTATACTTTTTCGTCTCCGGCGGCACAAGTCCCCAGATGACGGTTCCTTTTTCATTCGAATCTTCAAACTTCTGGCCGCCCCGCTGGAAAGTCGTCTTCTTTTCCTTCTTGACGGCCTGTTTTTCCATGATGGACTTATATTCCCAGGAGTTCTTATCGAGGTTTTCCGTATCCGGTTTACTTGCTTCCTTCCCCTTTTTGCTGTCACTTCTGACCGTGATCTCGACATCGTCAGATCCACCCGAAGAGGACATGGATTCTTCAAGGGCCTTCTTCGCATGCTTGCTGGCACGTTCGCGCATCTGGTTCAAGAAAAAGTCCGGATCATCGGAGACTTCAAGTTTCTTCTCTTCGAAAACAAGCTCCGGCTTTATAAGAAGATATGTGGTCGTGAACTGATGGATATAGGAGGAGATCTCCCCTTCCTCCAGTTCGGAGAGGGTATTGGAATGAACGATGCGCACCTTGCCGCCTTCCGAATGAAGATCATCGATGAGCACACCATATCCGGTCTTGGTCTGTATGACCCATTTGATCCACTGAAGAACGGAGGGCATCGACTGTATACCGCACTCCTCCTGCATATTCAGGATATAAATGCGCACATGAGAAAGATGCAGGAAAGCCCTAAGCTCCATCTCCAGCGCCTTCAGGGCGCGCGAAGACTGGATCGGACCCGTAAGAGAGATCTTCAGCTCCATCCCCTCAAAATTCTCATCGATGCGGATCTCCCGCACTTCACTTGGTATAGCTTGCGCGATCTTCGCCAGTTCCTCGTCCGACGAAGCTTCGATAGCAAACTCATATAACGTCATACAGATCGTATCCTTCCGAAGACCGGAAAACACCGGTCATATTACTTACTTTTATTCATTTCTTCAATTACAGAAAGAAGCTCATCCACCGCTTTCTCTTTCGGGACTTTGCCGATCGGCTCTCCCTTTTTGAAAAGGAGGAACTCATCGACACCGCCGGCAATGCCGACGTCTGCTTCTCTCGCCTCACCCGGTCCATTGACCGCACACCCCATAACTGCTACCGTCATGTTATAAGGAAGATCGCGGATCCGGCTTTCTACTTCTTTGGCCACCTCGATCAGCGGTACCTGTGTCCTTCCGCATGTCGGACAGGAGACCATCCTCATGCCGCCGGTCCGAAGGCCTAGTGCACGAAGGATCGAGGTCGCTGCATATACTTCCTCTTTCGGCTCATCAGTAAGACTTACGCGGATCGTATCGCCGATACCCTCTGAAAGCAAAGATCCGATGCCGACACTGCTCTTGATCACACCTTCACGAAGTGTTCCTGCCTCTGTCACACCGACATGGAACGGATACGGAACCAGAGAACGAAGACGCCGGTAGCTCTCGATCGTCAGAACAACATCCGAAGACTTCATACTGACGACGATATCGGAAAAGCCGCAGGATTCGAGCATTCCGATCGCTTCCAGTGCACTTTGTGAAAGTGAATCCGCATTGACCCCGCCGTATTTTGAAAGCATATCCTTTCCGATCGATCCCGAGTTCACTCCGACCCGGATCGGGATATTCCTTTCCTTCGCCATATCCGCTACGGCCTTAACGCGGTCCATCCCGCCGATATTTCCGGGATTGATGCGGATCTTGGCCGCCCCGTTCTTCATGGCCTCCAGAGCCAGACGGTAGTCGAAATGAATATCCGCCACGACCGGGATCGGACTTCTTTTCGTGATTTCCGAAAGCGCCTGAGCCGCCTCCATATTGAGGATCGCCACACGTGTGATATCACATCCTGCATCCTTCAGTTCAAAGATCTGCCGGAGTGTGCCTTCGACATCTCTGGTATCGGTATTATTCATGGACTGGATCGCAACCGGAGCATCTCCTCCGATGATCACACCGCCGATATTTACTTTCTTTGTTTCAAAACGTTCGATCATATCCATCACCTCGAAAGCCGTATGATGTCAGATACCAGCGCAAATACCACAAGCCCGATGATCATGACAAATCCGATGACATTGATGACCTGCTCGGATTTTCTCGACAGTTTCTTACCGCGGATCATCTCGACGACCGTAAGCACGATGGCGTTTCCGTCAAGACCCGGGATCGGAAGCATATTCGTAAATGCAAGACCTGTAGAGATTCCGCCCGCCAGTAAAAGAAGCATCTCGATCTTTTCACTGTTATCTGTCTTCGGCGCATCAACCACATCAGAAACGACCGATGCGATACCGACCGGACCGGACACCACGTCATAGGCCTTTACTTTTCCTGTGAAGACCTGTGCCAGCGCATCAATGGAGATACGGATAAAGGAGATCGGGAAAACGATCGCTTCCTTTATGCATGCCCCGATGCCTTTTCCATCCTGAAGATAGATTCCGCGAAGATTGGCGGACTTGATCATGGTCGCGACCATCTCGACTGTCATCTCTTCGCCACCGCGGATGAGCCGGATCTTTAGTGTCTCACCTTTGGAATTACGGACAAGATCGGTGATATTCGGATCAGTGACCGGAACATCGTTGACCGAAAGAACGGAATCGCCGGGTTTAATGACCGGATTTCCCTGATTCTGCGATTCAGAAACTTCCATGACTCTCCATCCGTCATTTTCATCCAGATCCGCATAATGCGTGATGCCGAGCATATACTGCTCCGTGATCTCCGGAGTGAGTACGACTTCGTATTTATCTCCCGTTTTTGCAGAACGCATTGTAAGCGTGACCTCGTCAACATTGCTGACCTGTCCGAGATAGTACGAAAGATCCATCTGGCTGAAGATCCGCTGACCGTTCATTTTCAGGATCGTATCTCCCATTTCGATATTCGTCGCCGCAACCTGCGTTCCGGGAACGATCACATCCTGCCGAAGCGAAAGAAAGCCGAAATTGGAAAAACAGATCACGAAGATGATGATCCCGAGAATAACATTCATAAAAGGTCCGGCCAAAGAGACCAGAAGGCGTTTCCAGCGGGCCTGGTTAATAAGGTTTTCGGGATTGTCATCTTTAAGCTCACCGGTCTCCTCATCGATCTCCGAGAAGCGGACATACGCGCCCAGAGGGATCAGACGGATATAGTACTCGATATCGTTTCTTTTCCACGAGAAAAGCTTCGGTCCCACAAAGACGGATAATTCATATACCTTGATCTTCAGAAGCCGCGCGACGATAAAGTGGCCGATCTCATGAACGGCCGCCAGTATTCCTAAACCCAATATGCAGATAATGATGCTTTGCAGTGACATTTCCTACTTTGATTACTCACTTTCTGATTTCCTGTGTAATAAGTCTCGCCCATTCGTCGACAGCGAAGATCTCCGCCAGCGAAGGATTCTGGATCACGCCGTCTCTTTCGTGGCGCTCCATAACACGTTCGACCGTCTTTTCAATATCGAGGAAAGAGGCTTTACCATTAAGAAAGTCCGCCACGACGATCTCATTGGCTGCGTTCATCGCCGCCGGAAGCGTGCCTCCGACAAGACCTGCGTGATAGGCAAGATCCAGCAGTCGGAACACCTGCTTGTCACAGGGCTCGAATGTAAGCGTGCCGGCCTTTTCGGAAAAAGGTGAAAACGGCTGGCAGATCCCCGGGCTTCTTGTCGGATAGAAAAGCGCGATCTGGATCGGCATCATCATATTCGGGAAGCCCATCTGTGCCAGAACCGAACTGTCCTTAAGCTCGATCATGGAATGGATGATACTCTGGGGATGTACCACAACATCGATCTGATCGACCGGTACATCAAAGAGCCACGAAGCCTCAATTACCTCAAGTCCCTTATTCATCATGCTGGCGGAATCGATCGTGATCTTGCCGCCCATATTCCATGTCGGATGCGCCAGCGCTTCTTCCAATGTGACCTTCTCAAGCTTCTCACGGGAATAACCACGGAACGGTCCGCCCGATGCGGTAAGAAGGATCTTCTTAAGAGAGCCTTCCGGCTGGCCCCAGAGGCACTGCCAAATAGCAGAATGCTCGGAATCGACCGGACGCAGCGAGATCTTCTTCTGTTTTACGAGCGGCATGACGATCGATCCTGCCGCCACAAGAGTCTCTTTGTTGGCAAGCGCGATCTCCTTGCCTGCATGGATCGCAGCCACGACTGAAGGCAGGCCTCTCATGCCGACCATCGCAGCTACTACACAGTCCACTTTGGGAAGTGTCGCACAATGCTGGTTTCCATCATCTCCACAGTACACTTTGACCTTGGAATCACGGGGAAGCATGCGCTTCAGCGTTTCTTTCCGTTCTTTCGTCGCCACGCTGACACAAAGCGGCTTAAACTCGATGATCTGCTCAAGGAGCGTCTCGATATTATATCCGCAGGTCAGGGAAATGACTTTAAACTCTTCCGGGAAGTGACGTACGACCTGAAGAGTCTGGGTACCGATAGAACCTGTCGAACCTAAGATACAAAGCGATTTCATAATACTCCTCCATACAATACGACAAAGGCAAGTCCCAGCGCGACCGGAAGCGTGAAGAATGCGCTGTCAAAGCGGTCCATGACACCGCCATGTCCGGGCATCAGTGTGCCGAAATCCTTGACTCCGACAAGACGCTTGACACTGGAAGCCATCCAGTCACCGATCTGGGAAACACACGAAAGGAAGAATCCGAAGACACCTGCAAGAGCCACATACACAGCGTAAGGCATCTCCACATCAATGACATTATTCATGACAAATGCGAAGAACAGTGCCGTCAGAAGCGAAGTAAAAACAGCACCTCCTATACAGCCTTCCCAGGTCTTTTTCGGGCTGATATGCGGTACGATCTTATGTTTTCCGAAGAAAGAACCGCAGAAATACGCAAATACATCCGATACCCACGGGGCGAAAAGACCGACCACCATGAAGAACCATCCCTTCGGGATCAGGAACATCATGACATGTGTGCAGGCGATCGGGAAAGAAACATATAAAGCAATCATGGAAGAAGCAAATCCGGAACGGATCGCTTCCGGATGCTCTTTCGCCAGCGGCGGGAACATTGTCGTAACAAAGCAGTAGATCAGAGTAACGAGCGCATACAGGGTAAAGCCCTGCGCCGCTGTACCATAATTGGCGATCCAAAGGGTCACCGGCAGAAAGCCCAAGAAGCCTCCGATCACCGTCACGGCAATGGACATCTCTTTTTCTTTTTCTCTGGCGGCCTTGATGAGCTCATAGAGAGCAAGGCAGGTCACGAGAAAAGTAAACACCAGAAGGATCGCCGGAAAAAAATACGCGGGAATGACCAGCGCCAGTACGACGATCGTGAATATAGTTCCTGTAACGATCCTTTGTAACATCTTTTACTCTTCTTCCTTCTTTTCCTTCGAAAGTCCCCCGAAACGGCGGTCACGCTTCGTATATGCGATCAGGGCATCGGTCAGTTCTTTCATTCCGAAATCCGGCCACAAAACATCAGAGAACCACAGTTCGGAATAAGCCCCTTCCCACACGAGGAAATTCGATGTCCGCTCTTCCCCGCTCGGACGGATGATCAGATCCGGATCCGGTACGTCAGGAAGATAAAGATGACTCGAGAACATATCTTCCGTGATATCTTCACTATTTATCTCCCCGGATGCGACCTTGTCAGCAAGTTTCTGTGCCGCCTGTACGATCTCTCTTCTTCCACCGTAATTAAATGCCACGATCAATGTCATTCTCGTACGGTGCTTACTACCTTCTTCCGCGCGTTTGCAGACCTCCTGGATGTTCTCGGGAAGCGCGGCGATATCGCCGGTAAAACGCACACGGATGCCTTCTTCTTCGAGTTCCGGATCATAACGGTCAAAGTATTCGACGAAAAGCTCCATCAGAGTATGGACTTCACTTTCGGGGCGTGACCAGTTCTCCGTAGAAAAAGCATAAACAGTCACATACTTGATGCCGTAGTGACCGCAGTTCTTACAGAGGTTTTTTAAATTGTCGGCACCGGCGCGGTGACCAGCGGATCTCGGAAGCATGCGCTTTTTCGCCCATCTTCCGTTACCGTCCATAATGACGGCCAGATGGGTCGGGATCTTCAGATTGGACGGATCTATTTCCGTCGTCTTTTTTCTAGAAAAGATCGAAAACTTCGAATCTTCAGCTGCGCACATATACTTCTCCAAAAAAAGAGGGTGTCTCTTTTACGGCCTGCGTGAAGAGACAACCCCGAATTTTACCTAAATGGTCGATCAGATCTCCATGAGATCCTTCTGTTTCGCCTCACAGCACTTATCCACTTCTTTTATGTAGCGGTCAGTCAGTTTCTGCATCTGCTCTTCAAACTCGGCAAGATCGTCATCTGTCAGTTCCTTTTTCTTGTGGATTCCGCGGTACTTATCGATACCTTCACGGCGGATGTTACGGACGGCGACTTTGGCTTCCTCGCCATACTTCATAACGTTCTTAACCAGTTCCTTACGGCGTTCCTCTGTGAGGATCGGGAACACCAGACGGATCATCTTACCGTCGTTGCTCGGGTTGATGCCGAGATCTGAGGACTGGATCGCCTTTTCGATCTCACGGAGCATGGACGGGTCCCACGGAGTGAGAGTGATCATTCTCGGTTCCGGAACCTGAATATTCGCAACTGCATTGAGCTGGGACTGAGTGCCGTAATAATCTACGGTAATACGGTCCAGAACATGCGGATTCGCACGGCCTGCACGGATCGCATTAAAGTTCTCCGTAAGGTTTGTGATTGATTTCTTCATACGCTCCTCATAAAAAGCGTATACGTCCTTTGTGATTTCCTGCATTGGCATAGATCAAACCTCCTTCAAAGCTTTGTATTCGATCAGCAAACGATCGTGCCTATATCTTCGCCCAACACGACTCGGACGATATTTCCGGGTTCTTCCATGGAGAATACCATGATCTTCGTATGATTATCGCGGCAAAGTGCTGCAGCGGTAGCATCCATGACTTTCAGATTCTTCGACAGGACTTCATCATGGGAAACTGTCTTATACTTGATGGCATCCGGGAACTGATGCGGATCTTTGTCATATACGCCATCGACCATGGTCGCCTTACAGAAGATATCCGCTTCGATCTCGGTAGCGCGAAGTGCGGCGCCTGTATCTGTAGAGAAGAACGGATTACCGGTTCCGCAGGCGAAGATGACGATCCTCTTCTTCTCAAGGTGTCTCACCGCACGCTTTCTGATATAAGGTTCTGCCATCTGACGGACATCGATTGCAGACATGACACGTGTTACGGCTCCGGCCTGTTCAAGCGCATCAGAGATTGCAAGAGCATTCATAAGTGTGGCCAGCATACCCATATGGTCCGCTGTAACACGATCCATATTCTCGCTCGATCTGCCTCTCCAGAAGTTTCCGCCGCCGACAACTACGGCAACTTCGACGCCGAGGTCAGCCACTTTCTTGATCTCGTCACAGATCTTCTTGACGGTCGCATCGTCGATACCGACCTTTTTCTCCCCTGCCAGCGCTTCACCGCTGATCTTCAGAAGGATCCTCTTATAGACAGGTTCACTCATTGAACTCTTCCTCCAACATATTTACTTAAATCATTTTATCGTTAATTACGGATTATGAAAAGATAAAAGACGGATTTTTTACCGATTTAATCTTTTCTTTCGTATTCATTTGTATAGCATTCGCGGAAACGCCCGGAAAATGAAGGTTCCACTCCCGCAGCAAGAAGATGCGAACAGTCTCCGAAAGAAAGCATCCGGAACTGGGCGATCCCTTCTCTTCTTTCCTCAGTGACCACAGTGGTGACAGAAGTCGGTGCCGCCATCATGGCATGCCACATGACAAACGGAGGAAGATTGAGAAGATAGGAAAGAAGGACCGCTTCCAGACCATAATGGCAAAACAAAACGATCGTGTCATTATTCGGATGTACGGCTCTGAACCATTTCCCCTCTTTCTGATACCCGTGTTTTCTCAGAAGTTTATCAAATTCCGAATATACCCAGTCTCTTTCCTCGCGCACATGTGCATCCTGAAGTGCCGGATACTCCGTCCATTTATCAAAATCAAAGGCATAGGGCATAGTCATCCAGTCAGAAGGGATCCAGTCCCAGGCCACGCCCAGTTTATCTGTTCTTTGGACTTTCGGAGCAAATTCACGAAGCCAGAGAAGCTCCTCTGCCTCCATCCCTATTTTCTCAAGGCACGGAGCAGCCGTCTCTTTGGCCCGGCCAAGAGGAGAACAGTAACAGTAATCGGCCTTTACATTCTTCATTCTCTCGGAAAGAAGTTCAGCTTCTTTCTTCCCGACTTCAGTCAGGCAGTCATTTTCATAGTCAGGATCGCCATGACGCACGATCAGGATCTTCATATACCAGGTTTCCTCATTTCTTCTAATTGCCTAATATTGTATCAAAACGCTAGAGAAGAAAAAGACTTGACTTATATCTCTTTACAAAGATCAGTATCGATATCGGGAACAAAAAAGAAAACCGGGAGCATCTCTGCTCCCGGCCCGTCAAACCAAAGAATCATTGAATTGTCTTGGATCACTTCGCTATGCCGTAAACATATTTATCAGCGCACGTTCCAGCGATGATCTTCCCATTTGCATCCTTGTAATAGGGATATACCCAGTAGAAATTATACTTCTCAGAAGATGCCGTATAGTCCGAATATCCGAGCGATGATGTCATACCAACATAACCATATGGTTTATCACCTACGATTCCATAAATGAGATAACCCTCCGCACCGGCAACACGATCCCAGTAGATCCGTACATGACCCTTTGCGTTTCCCGCGCGGAGTCTGGCTGGAGAAGGAAGACCGCCCTTGGCATAGACATACTGCGGACAAGATCCCATATATCTTGTTTTGCTCGCATCATTCACGACCGGGAATACCCAGTAATAATTGTAGGCATCCGGATCCGCCTTCGTATCATAATAAGAAGTTCCTGTGGCTACTCCAAGGAATGTTTTCTTTCCATCTCGCAGGGAATAAACAAAGTATCTGGTAAAATTGTCCAATTTCGGTTCATCCCAGGAAATCATTACTTCATTTTTACTTTTGTTACCATGGGGTTCAGCCTTAAGATTCATCGGGCTGGCATTGACAAGAAAATCTGCAATAGAAGAGATTCCTCCTTCGCTGCTGATGGCAAAGACCAAATTCTCCACGGTGTTGGATGAACCGGAAACATCTTTCTTTCCCCAAGAAAGGCTGCCATCCGAATTAAACGAGAGGCAAAGCGTCATTATCCCGCTATCAGGATCAAGCGTAAAGTCCGAAGAGTGGAATACTGTAGCTGTAGGAATCACATTGCTTCCATCCGTAATGGGCTGCATCGTCCGGATGGCTACATTATCCTTCACATGGATCGTATATGTAGATCCTTCGATCGAGAAACCCTTATACGCATTTTGAATAAGGAAAAACGCATTTAAATCCTCACGCGGTTTGAAATACATATTCCCGAACACTTCATTGATGGGAGCAAAATCCGAAGAGACTTCAGAGCAGTAAAGGCAATGACGAACGACATTCCCCTGATCATCAGTATACTCTTCGCCCCAATAATGCTCATGATTCATTCTTTTTAACTGATCAATAATATCCTGGTTCGTCTGATCATCAATTCTGCTTAATCCACTCGCAAAAATGCATGTCGCCGGAACGATAGTAGTCAACATAACGATTGATAGGAAACTACTTAGCAGTTTCTTAAATACCGTTTTCATAAAAACACCTCCTAAAAATCTCAAATGCTATAATGCTCTTTCATAAGTTACTCTGCCGTCTGTCCGGCGATGTCTTTCAATATATATATCAATAAACAAACTCTCTTCGCTACAAGATTTTACAAATCTCCATAATTCGAGCCATTACAGCGCGCGTCCGTAAGTATACTTGGCCGTCTGACCCACTACCATCTTCCCGTTACTGTCCTTAAAGTACGGGAAAACCCAGTAATAGTTATACTGTGTCTTCGACGCCGTCTTGTCTGTGAATGTAGTTCCCTTCGTCGTCATCCCGACGTAGCCGTAAGGCTTTCCGGCTACTATACCGTAGACCAGGTATCCTTCTGCTCCCGTCACCGCATTCCAGGTAAGCTTCACTCCTCCGGTAACGGAAGATGCCTTAAGACCTGTGACAGCTGTCAGAATTCCTTTCGCATATACGTACTTCGTACAGGATCCCGGAATCATGTTTCCGAGCTCATCCTTTACGTACGGGAATACCCAGTAATAGTTAAAGTCATCGAAGAGCGCTTTTGTATCCGTAAACGTGGTTCCTTGCGTCGTCATGCCCACATAGCCGTACTTTCCTTTTTTCTGGCCGTAGATAAGATAGCCCTCCGCTCCGGAACTTGCCGTCCAGGTAAGGGTCACTCTTCCCTTTCCCGCCGGTACTGCTTTAAGACTGGTTACTGCAGAAGGTGGGGTGATCTTCTCCCAGACTGCATAAAATATTAGATTTCTGGAAACAGTATACGTCATTCCAACGCTATACTGTGCTGTCGTCGCTGTGCTGCTTCTTGACCATCCAAGAAATCTGTAGTTCGCTTTGGTCGGATGTAGATTCTCAATAATAAGCTTCTCTCCACTTACAGCATAATCCGTATATACCGCCATATCAGATTCTGAAAGCTTATACTGTATCGTAAAATATTCTGAATAAGGAATCCAAGTAACGTGAATTCTGTCAGGATCAGTATACTCATCGATTTCTGTCATTTCCCATGGTGTATCCTGTGGATAGTAAACCAAGACATTAGTATCCAAGAAGGCACTAGATTCCGCAACACCTGGGCCGCCTAGTAAAAAGATATGAGAAAGCTGACCACAACTATAAAATGTAGACTTATCCAAATAAAGAATACTACTAGGAATGGCAACTCTTCTCAATGACGAACACATTTTTAAAGCGCCGAAACCAATAGATTGAAGTCCTTCAGGAAACTGTATCGTAGAAAGAGAAGAACAAGAAGTAAAAGCATAACTGCCGATTGATTTAAGTCCTGCTGGCAACTGTATTGCGGATAGTGAGGAACAAGATGTGAACGCATAATCACCAATGGAAGTAACACCTTCAGGAATCACTACAGATTTCAACGAATTGCAATCGCTGAAAAGCTTATTCGGAATACTCTTTAAACTTGAAGGAAGAACAGCGCTCTCAAGCTGCTGACAATTAAAAAATACTGATTGTCCTATCTTTGATACGTTCTCAGGAATCTTAATAGTCTTTAAAGCGCTACCAGAAAAAGCGCTATTCCCAATTGAAGCGAGAGATTGTGGAAGCGAGATGTTCTGAAGACTTGAACAACCAAAAAATGTGCTTGCTCCTATCGAGTTGAGAGTGTTAGGAAGCACAACATTCTTCAGTCCTGTACAATCTCTAAATACTGAATCGTCAAGATCTTTCACGCTGTTAGGAATAGAAATGGAAGTTAAAGCTGAACAACCACCGAAGGCACTCTTACCAATCGTCAGAAGACTATTGGACAATTCTACTGAAGTGATTGATTTAAGATTCATAAAAGCTTGATCTCCTATTTCAGTGACGCTATCCGGAATCACAAGAGATCCACTTATTGAAGTACCGCAAAAAGCATAGTTTCCAATTTTAGTCACACCAGACGGTATAGAGATTGAAGTAATCAGACTACAATTGAAAAACGCTTTAGTGTCTATAGTTTTGAGATCCGATGGCAACTTGATATTCTTCAATGAAGAACATCCGGAAAAGGCCTCCATGCCAATTTCCGTGATTGTATTCGGCAACGATACATCTGCCAATGCCGTACAGTTTCCAAATAGATTTCGAGATAGTTTTGTTACCTTTGAAGGTATGACAACACTTTTCAGAGGACATGCATAAAAAGCAGCTTCTCCAATAGAACTAAGTTTTGTGGAAGGAAGATCGATCTTAGTCAGAGAAGAGCAATTTGCAAAAGCTTTAACGCCGATTTGTCCTAGATTTGCAGGCAGTGTTACTGAAACCAATTTACTACAAGCATAGAAAGCATTATCTTCAATAATTTGGACCTTTGAAGGGATATTTACAGATGTCAGATTCACACAATTGTTAAACTCAAAAGCACTTATTCTTGTAAGATTCGGTGGAAGGACAACACTTGTAAGAGATGAACACTTACTAAACACATATCCGTTAGTTTTTGTTACGCTCGAAGGAATTGAAACAGTCTTAAGTTCGGTATGTTCAGAGAAAAGATGTCGTCCTAAATTAGTTATCCCATCTTTGATGATAACGTTTTTTACATTTGAAACATATTCAGCCCATGGCACATAATAATCTATATCATTTCCATGATGAGCAGGTGCTTTATAATCTTCGGTAGAACCACTTCCAGATAAAATGAGTGTACCATCACTGTCTAATGTCCAATTAACAGAATGTCCACACGACCCAGATGCTACAATACTTGCTGCCTTGACTTTGCTCACAGGCATAAGTAGCCCAATAATCAACAAAATTCCTGCCATCAGTAACATCGTTTTTCGTATATACCTCATATTAGCGCCTCCTCAAAATGTGTACATTCTTTATATATTAGTTTGCTAATCCATAAACCTCTACAGAAACAGAAACTAAAACAGCTAAAACAGCAAGTAAACGGCGTTTCTTCACACAATATCTCCCCCTCATTAAGTATCCCCGACCTCAAATTCTTTATACCATACAAGAACAAATCAATTCAACAAAGCATGACATTATTCACAGAATATTTATACTCGAGAACAAAATAACAAATCCCCCATCTCAGATCCAGGACTCGAAAAAGCCTTAAGAAATAAAATGGGAGATCTTTATATGTCACAAAACAATCAATACTTCAGTTACTTAGATCGCTCTACCATAAGTATACTTTCCAGTCTGACCAGGCACCATTTTCCCATTGGTATCTTTGAAATACGGGAATACCCAGTAGAAATTGTACTGTTTCTTCGACGCCGTCTTGTCTGTGAATGTAGTTCCCTTCGTCGTCATACCGACATAACCATATGGTTTTCCATCGACGATACCGTATACGAGATAACCCTCAGCTCCCATCACCTTGTCCCAGGTAAGTTTTACCCCACCTTTTACAGATGAAGCTTTAAGATTAGCTGCAGCTGGAAGTCCGCCTTTTGCATATACATAGTTCGGGCATTTTCCAACACGCATTTTCCCGGATGCATCTTTGATATATGGAAATACCCAGTAATAGTTATACTCTCCGGCAATGGCTTTTGTATCAGTGAACGTTGCACCTTGAGTCGTCATTCCTGCATAACCGTAAGTACCATTCTTCAGACCATATACAAGGTATCCTTGAGCATCGGAAGAAGGCGTCCACGAAAGCTTTACCTGATTTGCGCCGCCGGGCACAGCTTTGAGTCCCTCTGTTTTCAGATGCAAAAGAATCCTGGAGATAGCATAGCCGGTCATTTCCGAATCAGATTCTTTACACCAATATGTAATCGGTGCAATTCCTCCGCTATTAGAAACATAGAAGCGCAAACTGTAAAACCATGAACAATCCCCTGGCTGATATGGAACTTCATCCCATCCCATTACAAGACTCCCATCAAAACCGACATTTACACACAAAATTCTATTGGTTCCGTCATCGTTGACAAAATCAGACGCATGGATCGGTGTTCCAGCTTCTACCATTTCGGTTCCCATCCGATAAGATTTACTTGGAGTTATGACCGAGTCTTCTGTCAGATAGATTAAAATCATCATTTCAAGAAGAGAAACTCCCTTATGCACATTCGTTAATGTGAATGTAATATCAGGAATTCTGTAATACGGCTCAAAACAGACACTGTCAAGAACTTCATTTAGAACTGGCGGATGCTCTGTCGTAAATGCATTGCAACCCGGATCTTCACAGTACCATCCGCTTAAATCTGTTGCTCTCGCCCATACATGATCGTGATCTTCTTCCTTGTCCGCCATCAGGCCGGAAGCAGGAAGACAGGATATCGTCAAAGCCAAAATCAATAATATCGAAACGGCTCTTTTCTTCAACAAACACCTCATATTCGTCCCTCCTGCCATTATTGGGACAAAAGAATCGATTCCAATTCTCTCATCTTGTCTAATGTCATATCAAAGAAACCATTAAATGCTGAATAAGTGCGGGAGACCGGTGAATAATGAATACGGATCCGGTACCCTTCTCTTACCTCAATAACAAAAGTCAGCGATCCTTTTTTCCATAAGGCATCCGCAAATTCCTTAATTTCTGATAATTCGTACTTCTTCTGTTCTGTCTCCACTTCCGAAGGCTTCATCGTATCCTGAGAAACAGGCGTGTTTGTCATCGAATCCCTAGTAGTCTCCACCGGGATTTCTTCTGTTGTTTCCTCGGTGACTTCCATAGTTGCCTCTGAAGTTGTTTCTTCAGTGACTTCTCCAGATAGTTTCTCCGTCTCGTCAGTGACCGTCTCTACAAAAGTTTCTTCAGTTAACTCTGCAGAAGTCGCCTCTGATGTTTCCGTGATCGGTTCCGCATTCATTTCCGAAATTGACTCTAAAGTGGTTTCAGAAGCAAATTCAGTAGTCGATGCTGAAGCTTCTTCCGTGGTCATTTCCGTAGTTGTTTCATCAGTCATTTCCATGGTTTCATCTGCCGACGTCTCAACAATCACTTCAGATGATTCTTCCTCAGTCGTTTCTGTAGTTGGCTCAGTGGGCACTTCCGTAGTCTCTTTCAAAGTCGTTTCTGTAGTTGGCTCAGTAGGCACTTCCGTAGTCTCTTCCATGCTCGTTTCCGTGGATATTTCCGCAGCGGTTTCTGTGGCAGGGTAAAAGGCTTCCGGCCGATAAGAAATCAGACCTGTGTCCTCATCCAAATATACTGCATCATTCCCATATTGGTCTTTCCATGCTTCCACCAGACGGCGGTTATTCTCAGTAAGTCCAATGTTCGTACAATTATTGAGAAGGTCGATTACTTTTTCGATTCTTTCCATATCCGTAATCGTATGGATCAGCTGATCATCATTGCCATAAACTTCAATTTTGATGCCTTTTTCCGGTAGTCCGTACTTTGTAAAAATCTCATTCGAAAGGTCTCCCTCCTCGAAATCGATCTCATACCCTATCGTTGAAATGAAGGAATACGTATCATCTTCCTCCAGGATGAGTATGGAGGAATTATCCGGATATTTCGAATAATGATACACTTTTCTCCCGACATCATTTCCGTTCTCATCATCTTTGGTTCCGGTCACCACACCGGCATATTCACCAATGTCCTCTTTTGTGATGACTTCATCATCCACATTTTCAGGCAGCCCATAACGAAGTCTATCTTCAGCGTCCGCTAAGCCGACATAGACAAGATCATCCTGATTATCTATAAAGAGCATGCGCGAGGATGAATATTCTTTTCTGTTACGGATCTCTAACTGATTATCCTTCGTCCTCTTCATCATTCCGGCATTAACCAGCAGAAGGGACGCAGCTGCTACAGACAGACCCACAACGGAGGTGACAACTATCTTCATCCGGGTCTCTTTCCTTTTATGTATTTCCGGAATATCTGATTCAATGATAAGATCAGGATCTATATCCACCATTTTATTCAATAGATCTTTTCCGTTCATAATAATTCCCTCCGCTCAAGGTACTGATGAAGATCCTTCCTCATACGAGTAAGAAGTGTCCTAACCGTACTTTCCTTCATATCCAATCGTTTTGCGATCGTCTCCATCTTATCAAGGTAGTAATAACGTCTCATGAATACCAATCGTTTTTTAGGCGGCTGCTCCTTTAGAAATTTTCCTATCTCTTCTATCAAAAGGTTCTCATCTATCTTGTTTTCAACCGAGATAGAAGAAGCAATACACTGTTCCATTTCCGAAGTCAATTCAGAAATAAACGCGAATCTCTTCAGTCTGCGGTCTCTTACACATCGATTGATAGAAATCGTTCGAACGATCCTGGACAAGAAGGCAAGAAGGTAGGTTCTCGGCTCATGGGGAGGAATTCTGTTCCATGCCTCCATATACGTGTCATTCTCACACTCTTCAGCCGTCTCCGTATTTTCAGTGATTCCGTAAGCGATACTCCGGATACGCGCACCGTATTTAGCAGATACAATTCGGATCGCTTCTTCCTCACGATTCAGGAACATATCTACGATGCTGCTGTCATCACTTTTTAATGCCTTGTCTTCTCTCATCTCGCTCAAATCATTTTTGACAGTCGACGATGTCTTTCAGTATATATATCAACAAACAAGATCTCGCCGCTACATGTTTTTACAAGTTTTATAAGTACAATAATACATCAGAACGGACCAATACCGCAAAAAAACGAATATAATTACAAATCTGTCTTACAATTCATGCGAACGCAAAACACCCTTAATGCAAAAAAGCGAAAAACTTTCGTGATTGCAAATCACGAAAGTTTTCCTATCAATTCATTTTTTGCCTTTGAATATAAGTCGACCTACTTCAGCGCGCGTCCGTAGGTATACTTTGCTGTCTGTCCAACGATCATTTTCCCGTTACTGTCCTTAAAGTACGGGAATACCCAGTAGTAGTTATACTCCGTTGAAGACGCCGTCTTATCCGTAAAAGTTGTTCCCTTCGTCGTCATACCGACATAGCCGTAAGGCTTTCCGGCAACGATCCCATAT
>JAEEWG010000002.1 GCA_016287245.1 Clostridia bacterium | reverse complement strand
AATCTTTTCGCCGAGGAGTAACCTCAGAAAAGATCCAGCCGCAGCTGCCGGTCGATCCAGCTCTTCTGTACTGCCTGATGAATCATATCATCAGGCATACTTGTCCCGATGAGAAAAGGTGATTTCGAATCGTGACGCCGCATGTTTTCACGAACCAGCGAAGGATCCGTATTGGCATAGCAGTATCTGCATAAATGTCCGCAGGTATCATAAGCGCCGATGTCCGATCCCAGAAGGCAGGCGCACTCTCCGTTTCTCTGGTTCTTCCCTGTCTTCGGGACGATTAGGTGAGAGTGCAGCGCCGTCTCATAAGTCGACACCGTCATGCAGCCCGAGCAGTCGGCACCATAAGGCGCAAGTGCTTTTCCCTCGGCACAGGGACGGATCGTCATGCCGTACTTTCTTGCGATCTCGATAAAAGCTTTACCGAGAGTCATCCTGTCATCAAGAGAGACTTCCCGCGCCTCCGGAAAGTTCCGCTCGACTTTCTTGTAGATGTCCAGGAAGCTGATGACGCAGGTCTTCGTGTAGCCGGAAAGAGTCGCTGCCATCTTCTCGAACATCTTTATATGCCACTCTACAGAGTGATCTGCATCGACGAGGATCGGATCGTAGCGCCAGCCCATGCTGTCCACACCGACCCGCTCCGAAAGCTTCTGAAAAGACTCCATCACCCGCTCCTTATCCGGAACATGGGGTTCGATGTCTTTCCCATAAGGCGTGATCGTCACAAACCAGTACTGTCCGTAAGGATCCAGCACGTCCATCTTCGGCAGCATCGGCGCGGGATTTTTGGTGCAGAAAGAGATCAGATCCACCACCTCCGGAGACAAACTGTATCTCGTCACCTGCGACAGATTATAGGGATTACGCACCAGAACGAAGCCTTCTTTGATCCGGTTACAGAGCCACTCGGAATAAAAAGCCGGAATATCGGTCCGCATGCCTGTCTGGATGATCATGATTTCAGCTCCTTTAGGACCTCTCCGATATCGCCTGTGATCAGGATCGCCTGGTCCTTGATCTCCTCCGGACAGATGGCTTCTTCGAAGTTGATGCAGGCATAGGTCGCCTGCGGATTCTGCGCAGTCATTTTCCAGAACGGATACTTAATGATGACCGGTGTGTTGTATCCGACACCCAGTTCCAGGAAAAGGACTTTCCCCGTCTTATGCGTCTCCAGGAATACTTCGTATCTCGAGCACGCAAGTTTCCATCCGTCATCCTCGACAAACTTATCGTCGGAACGAAGATTCATGGTAAGCGGTTTTCCGCACTTCGGGCATTTCGGGATCAGCTCGGACGGGATCCGCATATCCTTCTGCTGCTCGTACATGTTCCGGATCATCTCTTCGTTATCGTAGGTGTCCTGCGTACAGGGCTCCGTGCACTGGAAAAGACCATAATCCCCCTGCTTATAAAAGAGCCGTTCCTTATCGAATCCCGCCTTCTGGAAGCAGTGATCCACATTCGTCGTCAGGACGAAATAATCCTTGTCTTTCACCAGCGAAAAGAGCTCGTCGTACACAGGTTTCGGCGCATCCAGATAACGGTTGATGTAGATGTATCTGGACCAGTACGCCCACATGATCTCCGGCTCCATCCCCAGCACATGAAAGCCGCCGGTATACATGTCCGTAAAACCGTACTTTTCAGAGAAGTCGGAAAAGTATTTCTCGAACCTCTCACCGCTATAGATAAAGCCCGCCGAAGTAGAAAGACCCGCACCGGCACCGATCACGACAGCATCCGCCTCAGAGAGAGCCTGCTTCAGTTTTTCATACATTACAATCACCTCGTTTCCGCTGCTTTTTCATGTATAGATTTAGTATACACAAACTTGTTTGTACAGACTGGACAAACAAGTTTTCTCTGGAATCAAAATCCTATTATCACAAGTATTCAGATGTATCTGGATCAGTATGTCACTTTGTCTCCAAAGCACTCCTAAGGGATTTTGCATCTTTATATCCCGGAATTGTCGGATCGTCAGCAATTCGACGGCCTTCTTCAATTGCCTGGAGCGTATCCGTATATTATAGAAGGTTCTGATAAAACAGAAGATCAATATCCTTAAACACGTTAAAAAGCACTTTGATGCCGCTTCCGGTCGTTTCCAGATATTCCTTCACCGTCGCCACGGCGATCTCCGCTGCTCTTTCATTCGGAAACATAAATACACCGGTAGAAATGCAGCAAAAAGCGACACTCGAAAGGCCTTTTTCATCTGCCAGTTTCAGGATCGAACGGTAGCAGGAAGCCAGATCGTCTTCATTTTGTTTCGTCAGAACGTGCTGTACGATCGGGCCGACGGTGTGGATGATAAACTTGGCTGGAAGATTAAATGCCGGCGTGATCTTGGCGCCTCCGGTCGGTTCCGGATACCCCTGTTTCTCGATGATGTCATTACAATAAAGCCGAAGCTGGATGCCGGCCTTTGATCCCAGGATATTATCCAGACACGAATGCAGCCACTGATAGCAGCCGGTGAAGCCGGAATTTGCCGGATTCACCACAGCATCCACAGAAAGCCTGGACATATCTCCCTGCCATAAATAGATTCGTGCATCCGATGCGATGGGCGTAAGATCCTCTAATCTCACGATTCCTTCCGCTTCATTTTCCGCCGTCAGGTATTCATCCTGAATCTTCAGAAATTCCTCACTGATCGGGTCGGGCATACGGATATTCATAAGCCCCCGAAGGAGATCTTTCTGTTCCTTTTCACCGGCGGGTATTTCCACGTCGGCTACATCCGACCTCTCCGCCAGAAGCTGCTTGATCAGCCATATTCTCTGCTCATCATGGGTCATCGGCTCACTCCTCTTCCAATGTCTCAGAAAACCGCAGGAGATACCCGTCCGGGTCCTGGATCAGCACCTCTTTCTCCACATAACAGATCCCGTCGCAGCGGTACTTGCTGGTGAATATATCTTTAAACGGAACCACGCCTTTTTCTTTTATCCGGGCAACGAATTCCTCCACATGATCGATCTCGATCTGGAAGTTGATCCCTCTTCCAAGCGGATACTCCAGCTTCCCGGTCTCCCAATGGCCGTTGATCTCGTTGATCATTAGCTGCGCTTCTTCAAGCGATAGAAAAGCAAACTTATCCTCGACCCGTTCGTACTCGATCCTAAACCGCAGCACGTCCGTATAGAACCGTTTGGATTTCTCAATATCGGAAACACTCAGTTCCGGAACCAGTTGATTGAATCGCATACTCTTTTCTCCTTGAAGGGTTCCCTTCTCCTTGCATCATTCCCCTAGAAGATCGGCTAACGTATCAGATGTTTCGACCGGTGTCCAGTGACCTTCCACGCAGATCTCCGGATCTATTTTCTTGATCGTATCCGCAAGTTTTCTGCTAAGCTCCTTGTCTTTTTCTCCATTGGGAAAAGCACTGCACGTGGCGTCTCCCAGGAACAGGGTCTTGTCTTCGCACACATACACAAGTGTCGCATCATCGGTATGCGGGGATTCGGATTCGAGGATCTTTACCGTGCAGCCGCCAAGGTCGAGCGTCATCTCCCCATGGTAGGTCATGTCAGAAGGAACAACGATCACTTCCTTATTCCCGGCATATTCTTTCCGCACACTATCACCGATCGCGAGAAAACACGAAGGCCCGTTCTTCTCGATCTTTTCTTTCCATTCTTTCAGGTACTCATTGGTCCTTGCATTACAGATGGAAAGACCATGTATCGCGTGCATGGCGAAAGTGTGATCCCAGTGCCAGTGCGTGAGGACCGTCAGATCCGGAAGCGGAAGTCGTTCTTTTTCCAGAAGTGCATAGAATTCTTTCATATGCACATCCGAATGCCCGGCATCGACAGCCAGACTCCACTTCTCTCCTCTGATATAGCCGAGATTCGGCCTGTCCCGCTCCTCTTCAAAAGGCATATACCAAATATGTTCAGTTAGTTTCTTCAGTTCCATTTTCTCATTCCTTATTCATTCTTATGCTGCTCGAGGTTCCACGTGCTGTGGTGCCGACTCCGTCTTCATATTCAAATGTTTACCAGTGAACGAACTCTCCGCCGATCACGCCCCGCACTTCGGGATCAGCAAGGATCCCGTATTTCTCCGGACGTCTGTACTTGTCGCCCATGATGTCGTTGCTTCGGTGTCCTCGCAGCTGATCCAGATCGAGTTCCGCGATATACACACCCGGCTCGCCCGGTGCTTCCAGTACGCACATATCTCTCACGCCCGGCTCGCTCCGAAGCCACGGCACACCGTCGAAAAGCGTCGAATGACCGTTGCAATCCGGCTGTCCTTCCGGGTAGTTGCAGGTCGCCACCGCCACCATGTTTTCGTAAGATCTAGCTCGAAGAGTGGAAAGCCGGTTGATCTCCATGGGGCAGGCATTCGGCGCCAGGATCAGTTCCGCACCTTTGAGCATCAGGATCCGGGCGCTCTCCGGAAATTCCCTGTCGAAGCAGATCATGGATCCGAACTTTACTTTTCCTCTTCCGAAATCCAGGTCCGCGACGTAGAAATCATCTCCGCCACTTAAGACTTTTTCATCGGCAAAAGCACATGGATGTACCTTTGAATAGTGAAGGATCTCTTTCCCTGTCCGATCAAAGAAAGTCACGGAATTAAGCGGCTTCGGCTCGTGTTCTTCTAAGAAAGTGATGCCGATCGCCATCTGAAGCTCAGAGGCAAGATCCCGGAACGTATTTACGAACCCGCTGCCTTTTCCGATGGCAAGTTTTCGTATTTTGGTTTCGTCCTGCGGAAGCGCATATCCGTCGCTCCACATCTCCGGGAAAAGCGCCACATCCGCGCCCTTTTCTTTTGCTTCCTCACAGGCCTTTTTCCCGATCAGAAGATTCTCATCAAGATCCTTACCGGGAAGGATCTGAAGTAATGCTATTTTCAGGTTCATTTTATCTCTCACTTTACTCTTTTTCAGAAAGAACAGATCCGTCATCCCAGCCATGTCAGGATATCCGGATCCTTTTCAGAAGAAGTGTCCCCGCGTTTCTGATCGCCTATCCGTAGTGCTTCAAACTGCTCTGTATGCTCTTTCACGCCGCGTCACACTTCTTTCTGCATATAGCCACAGGTAAACGGGAAGAAATCGAATTTCTTCGTGCCGATATGGACGGCGCCGAAGCTCTCATACCACTTTCGAAGGACAGTATTTTCTTCCACGATGGAGATATTTACGATCGTGCATCCGACACTATGCGCATAGGAAAAAGCATGCTCCAGAAGAAGCTTTCCGATTCCCTGATGACGGCATGCCGGAAGGACGGCCAGATTATTGAGTTCACACTCGAGATTCTCCTGCATCGCCAGAGAATAGTACCCGCAGATGTTATCCTTTTCATCTACATAGACGAACATCGGACGGCCTTCTTCCAACTGCGAATAGAGCCTGTCTTCCGACATAGCAAAAGCCGTGAAGCGAGGTGCATTTTCCGTGGTAAACCCAAGCTCCTCCGCCACTGTCAGAAAACTCTTTCGGATCACATCCACACACTGCGGGATCTCTTCCCGCTTCATTTCACGAATCATTTCGCAACTCTCCTTTCCGTCAGGATCTTTCTACATACGATCAAGCTATCGTCATTTTTCAAGAACACCAGCTGTCGTATTTTTTCTTTAAGAAAAGTATATCATCTCCCAAAGAAATTGGCTTTATCCTTTCAGTATAGGAGTTGCGGTGTGTGGTTCGCCACTTTTTCCATAACGCAAGTGTAGCGAGGTCGCGCCTCTCTGGAAGCACTTGCTGACTTCCGATCCGTGCAGACGGCAGGAAATACCGGAGCCGCGAAAGAGTGCCATGAGAAGTGCGCTTTGGTGTTGCACTGGCGAACCGGATGACCACATTTACAGCCGCATCGCAAAGGACATGATGCACGCGCCCCCGGCACCACAGGAGAGTACTTCCGGAAGGTTTTCCGGAGTGATCCCCCCGATGGCATAAACGGGAAGATCTGTCTTCCCGCAGATATCCGACAGAAACCCGGGGCCTCGTGGAGCGAGGTCCTTTTTGCATTCAGTAGTAAAGATGTGTCCTGCCGTTACATAACTGACACCAAAAGACTCTGCTTTCCGCAGTTGCCCGATACTATGGACCGATGTCCCCAGGTTGGGAAAGGACCTGTACAGGTCCTTTTCAAGAAGATCAAGCGGCATATGCAGGCTTTTTACTCCCAGTGATTCCGCTACTTCCGGAAAAGAATGGATCGTCAGATCAACGCCGCATGCTTCACATGCCCTGAGCACCTTTTCCGAAAGAGCGAGGTATTCCCCGGCAGACAGATCCTTTTCGCGAAGGATCACGCGCGTAATACCCGCTTCCCTGATCCTTGGGATCTGCTCCCACAGCGGGCGCGGGCAGAGTTCACGCGATGTCACCGCAATGATGTTTTTTCCGTCAAATAAACACATAATCGTTCAGCACCGGCTGCAGGCCTCGCTCCTTAATAGCGTCGATCACTTCGGCAAGTGTTCTTCCGTCACTGATCTCGAACTGGGAATCTCCTTCTCCTTCGTCGCCTTCCACGTGGCTTCCGATGCCGGTGCTGACACCTGCGGAGATCTTGGTGGCACACATGCCGATGACATGGTCACGGAAGCCTGCGCGCTCTCTGGTTGAGATCGTGATTCCCGCATACGGCATGAAGATACGGTAGGCGCACATGACCTGAAGAAGCTGTTTCTCATGAACGTCTTTCGGGTTGATCTTATCGTTATTGATGATCGGGCGCAGTCTCGGGCAGCTGAACGAGATCTCCGCGTGCGGATACTTGCGCTGGATCAGATAGGCATGATTTCCGACGGCAAAAGCATCCTTCCGAAAGTCAGACAGCCCCAGCAGCGCAGCAAATGCGACTCCCCGCATTCCGCCACGCACCGCTCTTTCCTGCGCGTTCAGGCGGTAGGGAAAGACACGCTTATGGCCCGCCAGATGAAGCTGTTCGTAACGGTCACTGTCATAGGTTTCCTGAAATACTGTTACATAATCCGCGCCACACTTATGGATATACGCATATTCGTCCGTGTTCATCGGATAGACCTCGACACCGACATTCTTGAAGTATTCATGGGCGATGGAGCAGGCTTTTCCGATATACTCCACATCGCTCATCTTCCGGCTCTCCCCGTCAGGATCAGGACCTCCTCCATGCCGGTCTTCGCAATTGCTTCCATCTCGCGGCGGATGCCCTCTTCGTCGAGACGGGCACGGCGGATCCTGTTCCTGCAGTTAAAACCGCAGTAGATGCAATAGTTCTCACAGTAATTCGAGATATAAAGAGGAGTGAAAAGCAGGACGGAATTTCCGAAGTGCTTCTGTGTCTCTTCCGTGGCGCGGCGGGCCATCTGCTCGAGGAAGGGTTCCGCAGCAGGAGAGAGCAGAGCCCCGAAGTCTTCCGGTGTCAGGTATTCTTTCGCAAGTGCCCTCTTTACGTCCGCTGCCGTATAGCGTGTATAGTCATATTCTTCCATCGCACGGATAACACGATCCTGGATATCCGAGTCCGGGAGTTTCTCCATATCCGGAAGGTAGGCCATGTGATCGGTTCTCGGCAGGTCTTCCTCGACGTCGGAGATACCGATCTGTTCATTCTTTTCGATTTCTTCCTGATGATCCATCTTCGATCCCTCCCTTAGTCCTGAAGAAATCCCGTCAGCGGAGAAGATGCGGATGCGCGGTCGAGCACTCTTCCGGTACCGGCCAGATATGCGGTTCTTCCGGCGATGATCGCATGACGGAAGGCCTCAGCCATCTCGACGATATTGCCGGCTGTAGCGATCGCGGTATTTGCCATGATGGCGGCCGCGCCCATCTCCATTGCCTCGCAGGCCTGAGATGGTTTTCCGATGCCTGCATCTACGATGATCGGCAGATCGATCTCCTCGATCAGGATGCGGATAAAGGACTTCGTTGCCAGGCCCTGATTCGAGCCGATCGGCGCAGCCAGCGGCATGATGGCGGCAGCACCCGCATTGACCATATCTCTTGCGGCATTGAGATCCGGATACATGTACGGCATCGGGATGAAGCCGTCTTTGGCCAGCATCTCGCAGGCTTTGGCTGTCTCGTAGTTATCCGGAAGAAGATACTTGGAATCGTGGATGACCTCGATTTTGATGAATTCTCCGCAGCCGGCTTCTCTTGCCAGCCGGGCGATCTTTACGGCCTCTTCGGCATTTCTCGCACCGGAAGTATTCGGAAGGAGCGTGACGCCTTCCGGAATGTGCTCCAGGATATTTCCGCTGAAGCTGTTGACGCGGCGCAGCGCCAGCGTGATGATCTGCGCACCGGCATGCTCTACCGCAGCACGGATCAGTTCAGGGTCGTATTTCCCGGACCCCAGGATAAAACGGGACGTAAATTCATGTCCGCCGATAATTAATTTGTCACTCATAGTGATTTACTCCTTTATTGCTGTTTCTTTATTCAGTATCAGTTCGATCGCCCGGGATGCCATGTGCCCGGCGCAGATGATCACCCGGGAGGCAGTGAGCCCCACACCGTCCGCGACATCAGTCGTGCCGTCTCCGCAGATCGTCAGACGACGGTTCACGATCCTGGTTTGAATCGCATTGGCGTTACCGTATCCTGCCATGCCGGATCCGGAGATAACAATGGCGGAGGGTATCTTCTCAAGGACTGCATTGACAAGCATCGCCTTCTGCTCCGGTATATCGAAGGCCTCGATCACGATATCACACCGCCCGAAAAGCACTTGTACGTTTTCTTCGGTGACCCGGGTGACGTGTTCTTCGATCTCGCAGAACGGGTTGATTTCGGAGAGGATTCTTCTCAGGGCAGGTGCTTTTTCCATACCGACATGGGCCGGGGTATATACCTGACGGTTGATATTCGAGAGCTCTACCACATCAAAGTCTGCGATCACGAGATGTCCGACACCGTTTCTGACCAGCGCAGAAGCGATATTCGATCCCAGTCCGCCCAGGCCGGCGATACCGATTCGCGCTTCCTTCAGGATCCGGTAGATCAGCTTGTCACTTCTGCTGTCCAGTGCCTCCTCCAGTTCTGCTTCGGTGATCTTCATTCCTTCAGGTCCGCACATATCAGCCGCCTCCGACAAATCCGACGATATCGACATCATCATCGTCGGACAAGATCCGGTCATACTCAGCTTTCGGTACGATCTCGCCCCGGATCATGACGGCGGATCTTTTCGGATCGAGATTCATGGAGGAAAGAAGGGAATGAACGGTTTTTCCGGCGCAGTCTTTCTGTTCTCCGTTAATCATTACCAACAGGATCACTTCCTTTTTCATAAAGTGGACCGTTTTTTCTGCAAAAAAATACAGCACGCCCAGAGTCTGCACCGATGGTGGTACACCCCGGACACGCTGTTTCACGGTCTGTAAATAGTAGACATGAAAAGGAGCTCTTTGTCAAGGATTCCGGATAGATGACGGCAGCTGTCTGGATATTGTTTCAAATCTGTCACCATTTCTCAATATAATCTGCCTATAATCTATAGCAGATCAATCGGGGAAGAGGGTAATATCATGTTCAGATCTCAAAGAGTAAGAAGTTCTTTTCTAGCGGGAGCTATAGTAGTCTCTATACTGGCCGGGACCGGCTGCAAAAAAAATTCTGACGCAAAAGGAACCACCGCGGCCCCATCTAAGTCCTCGGAACCAATCGTCACATCTTTAGAATCAGAATCAGAATCTTCGGAAAAACAGGAATCTTCTTCCGAAGAATCAGAGTCATCGGATCCGACATCGGGCGAATCTTCCGGCGAAGAGGAATTCAAGCAAGAAGCTCTGAAACTGGCTCAGGAACTGGGCGTGAAGGAAGATGAACTTCACGGACAGTACGGGCTTTTCCTAAAGTATGTAGACTGCATCGATCAGAACACGGAATTAGGTACGCTGAAAGATTATGTGCTTCACCTTTTCCCTGTCGTTGCCGATCACCTAAAGCCGGAAGATGAATCCTACTTTTTCCAGAATCTCTCTGAACTGAGAGCAGAGATCGGTGAGACGATGTTGTCTTCTGCCGCAGAGTTTTATCCCGGTAGCAACCTGGTCCTGATAAACGAAAAAGGCGAAAACGGGGAGTCCGGCGTGGGCTATACCATAATGTATCACGAGCTGATGCACTTCATCGATTTTTCGATCGGCGGCGAGCACCGCTCGAACGTATACTATACGGGTACCCGCTTTGCATATCCGGAAGAGTTTACGGATAAGGAATGGGAAGACTGCATTTCGACAGAAACAGATTTCATCACGGAAGGCGGTGCAGATTACTATACGGGTAAATACTATCGGAAGACCATGGAAGGCTACAACACTCCGGCCAGTTTTCTTTCCGGGATCGAGTGGATCTACGGAGAAGAAACCGTAGACCGTCTGTTTTTCAGTTCTGACTCGGCGATGGAGTTTATTCTTCTTCTACAGGATGCCGGGGTCTCTGACCAGAAGATCGTCAATATTATCAGAACGTTTAATCGTGAGACGTACGGGTCGAACGGGTTGCCGGAGAATCCGGTCCGGATGGAAGATGTATTGGTCGATCTTTACGAAAGCAAGAAAGGTTCCGGGTGGAAGGAAGACAAGGTCTTCATGCAGATTTTAAACGAGATCCATGCCTGGACGATCGAAGATTATCCGTTTGAACACGAAGAACTGAAAGCTCTTCTCCTCGATTACCCTGCCATGGAAAAGATGTCGCAAAACGTACTGAGCCAGATCGATCAGCGCACTCCTCAGGAACTGGTCCGGATTTTTAAGCTGATCCTTCTCGATGGAAAACCATATCTGGCTGCGGATCTGTTTACCTCATTTGAGTTTGACAGAAACGAAGCGATCTCCCTTATCGTCGAGTATGACTTTGATCAGGAAAAAGTCATCTCGTATGAGTACTATGTGCCGGACTATCCGAAGTGGATCATTTGAACGCTTCGGTCGACATGCACTCAAATAAGCGGGACAAATTCAATCCCAATTTCAACAGGCGCCCAACTACAGTGCCGACATCATCAAACTCTTCGATAACGACCGCGTCAGAACCCCTTTTTACAGGTCTTTCAATCTTTCTTTCGTGCGTTTTTCGATCGCCTTGATCGCCTCATCTTCTGTCATATCACCTTTGAAATAGCCGGCCGTTTCTTCGGTGATGATGTAATACATACTTAAGTCCCATGTCCGTGCTTTTTCCGCATGCTCGATCAGTTCACGGATCGTGTTGATATCGATTTCCGAAGGAATCACATATTCTTCTTTCAGTTCCTCGGGATCGATGCCCAACTTCAGGTAGAATTCGTATTCGAATTTGAGCGCCTCGATCTCTTCCCTGCTCTTTTTCTCAAACACCTCTCTGTTGACAGAGAAACACCGGTTCGATTTTTCTGAGGCGGTGATGTACTCCAGATAGGCGCGAATGAAATCCCATGCAAGATCCTTGTGCTGACTGCTTTTCACAATACCCAGAGAGAGATTGCACTCGATGGTCATCCCGGATCCGGAAGGAGAAGGAAATCCCAGAAAGCTTACTTTCCCGTCCATCTTTTCTCTCAAGCAAGCAGCATCCGCAATAGATCCGATGTCATATCTACGGCAGGCCAGTTGTCCGGAGAGAAATTTCGTCTCGGTATAATCCTCTCCATATGCAATGGTTCCGTCTCTCATCTCGATCTCTTCATATCCCTCATCTTTGGGGATCCTTCTCGTGCCGAACTCTTCTGCAAATCGGAGGTTTTCCTTCATGGCGTCTTTTTGGAAATCGACCGTCTTATTCTTATAATCCACATAGTCAGTCAGCGAAAAATCCAGAAGACTCATCAGCAATTCCCCGCGCTCGATACCCTCGAAATAGTCGACTTTTTCACCGACCTTCGTCGCCGCTTCTTCAAAATCCTTATACGTCCATCCTCCGGTATTGGAGATGTAGTCCGTGTTCACCGCCACTCCCTTCAGAAAGAAGTTGACGGGCATATGATACAGCTTCCCGTCTGTCTCAAAGGCACGAAGAACATTGTCGAAATACTTGCTCCGATCGATCCCGTTCGGGCCATCCAGATATGTGTTCATATCCTCCATGAGCAGGTCCGTCTGAAAAACACTTTCCAAGGCAAAATCCACGAGAATATCCGGACCCTTTCCCGACAGAGTTTCCCGATAGACTCTATTCATGAGATCCGTAAGTTCCTCCCCTCTCAAACAGTCATCTTCATATTCATAGAGGATGACACGGCTGGTACTTTTCGGGTCTTTATTGTATTCGCTGATAAACGAGAGGAATTCCGAATTGATCATCATCCAGTATCCGCTGACCAGGATCTCCTTTTTTCCTGCGTGCGGGTTCTTCTCCGCGCGGGTCAGATGGATCAGTTTCCACGGATCCTCGTTCAGATTGAAGCCCATGTGTACGGCGAAGATCTCTTCTTCGTTTCGGAAGGAAAATTGCGTATAGGAAGTAATATCCCGGCTGACATCCGTATCGTTCCAGTCGAACACTTTCAATAGTTCTCCCGACAGAAAATCGACCTCGTAGAGTCCGGAATTGAAAATGGTGTAGAGTCCGTCAGTTGTCGAAATGATCTCATCAACATTTGCCAGATACGAGGCATCGATCGTTTCTCCAAGTTCTCCCGTCTTTATGTCCACTTCCCGGATCCTGATATCCGGATCATTCGTGTTGATCTTCGCACGGGATAAAACATAATTTTTTCCATTTTGAGAGATGACAGTACTTCCGAGGAAACGGTCCTCATCATTGATCGAACGGCTGGGCTCTCCGTTCGTTTTATAGAGAATAATATCCTGCAAATAGGATATACAGTATCGTCCATCCGGAAGAACGCTTAACGTCATTTCGGTCGGATTTGACATATAGTATTTCTTTCCGAGAAGAGGGATCATCTCCTTTTTTTCTCCCTCTTTGGAATACACCTCGATACAAGGTGCATTTTCCGACATTTCGTCTTCGTAAAATCCGAAGATGCATATATTCCCGTCATTATCCAGGGCAATACTGCTGATATCCAGGCACTCGGTCTGAAGTTCACGGATGAAGTTTCCCTCCCCGTCAAATATCGCAATCTTCGTTGTATAGTATTCCTGCTGGTCTTCCCTCGTCATCAATAGCTGATCGACATCCGCCGGAATCTCATAGTCGATCTCGTAGCGTGCGACTGCAATGTCATCGACATATTTGCAGTCAAGAATGTACGTCTGATTGACGTTTCTTCCTTCATCCGTCGGGATCTTCAGCGAACTGATCTGCGCATTGTAATACGTATCCGTTTCACTGATCACTTTTCCGGACACATATTCCTGCACCTTTTTCTGTTCCTTTTTCGATGTTTTTTTCTTTTTGCAGGAGGCGGAAAAAGATAGCAAAAAAGACGCAGCAAGAATGACTGCCAGCGTCCTTTTACCAGATGATTTTCTACAACCTGAATTACAGTGCATATTTCCCATACCGACACACTTCCTTCCCGAGAAGCCTTCCTGCTTACGCATCCCCAAACGAGACTCCTACAAGTTAAATATATCAAGTATGTGCACTTCGCAAATGACATTGACGTCATTTAAGGGACGGTATTTCACGGGAAAACAGCTTCCCGTTAGTGACCTTCTATGAGGGTTTTAATCAAATCAGAACAATACTCTTTTCCCTGCTAAAAAAGAATTGAAACGCAAACGCTCCAACCGTGATATAATAGATATAGATATAATAGTATATATCATCGTTCACACTTTAGTTGGAAAGGATGGGAAATGAAGTGAAAAAACACATTAAAGCATTCGCTACACTTTGTTCTCTGGCAATGGTGTTCAGTATCTTTTCTGCTTCTGTTTTAGCAGATGATCCTGTGACGGGCGGCGGAAACATCACTCAGGCAACGATCGACGCAAATGGCGGCAAAATGCCTGTAGATGGCGGAAACTATACGCTTGCCGGGGATGTCAATGTCAGTGATACAGCCCAGATTGCAGAAAGTAATACCAATGTCACTATCGATCTTGCCGGACACACGATCACCTATTCCGGGTCTGGTAGTATGTACATTGTCGGTAAGGTAACGTCTACCCCAAACGAATCTTCATGTCATATTGAAGCGGGAAACGTACATTTAACGATCAGTGATTCTGTAGGAGGCGGTAAGATCATAACTGGAAACGGTTATACGGGCGGCGGTTCTACTGACGTCTGGGTCAGCAGAAAAACCTCCAATGATTCCACCACAACATTCGGAAATGACCCTGGAAGAGGCGGATGTATCCTGATCCAGAACACAAGTAAATTTACACTTACCGGCGGAACGATCAATGGTTTTAAAGCCACTGACGAAGGCGGTGCTGTTCACGTTTCTAACGGTTCAGAGTTCGTTATGACGGGCGGAGCAATCACCAACTGTTCTGCAAAGAACGGCGGTGCAGTTGCTGTACACACGGCCAGCAAAGGAAGAACATCAAGTCTTGATGGTGTTGATTACAATATAGCAGGTAAAGCTACGATCACCGGCGGAACGATCAGCGGCAATCATGCTACGTTAAACGGCGGCGGTGTCCGAGTCCTGCGCGGAGATTTCTATCTGGGAAGTTGCGAGATCACCGGTAATTCTGCTGACGGAACGGGCGATAACGGAGGAGGCGGCGTTGCTATTTACAAAGCCGATTTTACTCAACATCTCGAAATCGTAGGAAACCCGCAGATTTATAATAACACTGGCATAGATGCTGACAAGAATAATCTGTTCTTTACCAAAAGCACATCTTTCACTTTGACCTCGAATATGGATTCCTCTGCGGATATTCACTTCGGTGCTAAGAGCATGGATACCGGAGCTCAATACTTCAAGGTGGGCTCTTATTCCTATGACCTCAGCAGTTTCACTTGTGACAATTCTTCTTATGAACCGTACTATAACAGTTCTAAGAATGCCGTTATGGTCAAGAAGCTCGTTGTTCCTTCTGTTGCCGGAAGCCGTGTTTCTGTCGGTGGTAATATCGAGCTTAAGCCCCAGGTGAATTTCGGAACTTACGATGATGACAATGCGTCGGTCAGTTATTCCTACTCTTATACAAAGAACGGAAAAACGACCACCAGAACGAACAGTTTTACCAAAGCACAGTTGACTAAGGTCGGCAGCAATTACGAGTTCTCGATTCCGGTCGAGTCTGCCTGTATGACGGCTCCGATCGAAATCACCATCACTTACGGCGCGAATGGTGATACCGTAACCAAAACGGTAAGCATCGAACAATACGTGAAGGGAATGCTGGCAGATACTACCGGAACTTACACCCAGGGACAGAAGGATGTTGCAGAAGCACTCCTTATTTACGGCGGCTACGCTCAGGTGCAGTTGGGTATTTATGCCGATCAGCTTCCTGATATCGGCGTAGACTTCAGCCAGGCATACACGAGTGGTTTACAGGGTGCTGCTTACACTATTACAAAAGACTCGAACAACGCTTACTATGGCGTTGCTGTCTCCTTCCTGACAAACACGGAAATCAAAATGTACTTCAAAAAGTCCGCAATAGGAGATACTGCACCAAGCATGGTAATTGACGGCTATTCCGAGCCGATCGCGGCTAAGGAAAGCGGCAGTTATTACGTATATGTTGTTAAAGGCGCTTCCGGCAACGGGTTCCCGGCTACTCAGTACGATGTATCTTTCAACTTCTCCATCGGAGAAGATATCAGCGGCAGTTATTCCGTCGAAACATACCTGAAGGCGATCAAGAATAACGACAACTCTTCCGCTGCTATGAAGAATCTTGCAGAAGCGTATAACAACTTCGCACAGAAGTGCATTGCATTAACAACGGCTTGAAGGGAGTAAAGAAAAAGAATGGAATACGAAAAATGTGAATTTGAAATCATCTTTTTTGATGAAACTGATATCATCGTCACAAGCGAACCTCCGGAAGACGGCGAGTTCGACGGCGAGATCACTTCTTAAACAGCTCCCGCTTCATCCGTTTCTCGGTAACTGATGTAAGCAACGGCCAAAACAAAAACACCCTTATGAGGTGATAAATCCCCCTCTCTATCGGAAACGACAGAGAGGGGATTTTTTGAAAATATAGGTTGACTTAAGTAAACTTTGGTTCTAAAATGACAGTAGGTTGACTTAAGTAAACGTGGAGGTTTTTGTGGTTAAGCTTGCTGATGCAGAATGGAATATTATGAACCTGTTATGGGATAAAGGTCCTCTTACGACAATGGAGATCATCCGTGAGATGGAAGATTCCAAAGGCTGGAGCAAGTCAACTACAATGACGCTTCTGCGAAGAATGAGCAGTAAAGGCAGCATAAATTTTCAGATCGACAACAAAACAAAAAAGTACTACCCGAGTCTTGATCGTAATGAGGCAGAGGTGGAAGAAGCCAGGTTTTTCCTCAACAAGCACTATAACGGAAGGATCGGCACCATGGTGAGCAATCTGATTAGCCAGGAAGCTCTCTCCAAAGAGGAGATAGACGAACTTTACAACATTCTTCGCGGGGGCAAGTGATATGCGGTTCTTCATAACGCTGAATATACTGATCGTAGTTCTCATTGTTTTAAGAAAGCTGATGAAAGGAAAAGTGTCCTGCAAAGTGCAGTACGCTGCCTGGATCATTCTTCCGATCTTTATGCTGGTGGGAAGTTTCATCTCCATTCCGGTAGTCATCGAAAAGCAGCAGAATGTCGCGGAGTATAAAAATACAGCAACAGTTTATGAGAATACATCTTACGGTTTCAGCACAGATGCAGCATACACCGTGGGAAGCGAATATTCATATGCAGGAACTGTGAAGAATAATTACGGTTTTTCTTCTGCAAAGAAGGAATCCACTCCCGGAACGATCACGATCGATTATAAAACAGTTGCTGTTGTGGCCTGGATCAGCATCTCTACTATCATCGGAGCCGTTATTCTTATAAACAACATCTCCTTTTCCCACATGACCCGAAAAACTCGCAAGTGGTTCTCGAAGTCGCAATACGGAAACCTGAAAGTATATAAGCTCAAAGGCCTGGACTCCCCTTTCCTTCTTTGGAACAGCATTTATATTCCTGAAGATCTGGAACCGGATTCCGAGCATTACGCGTTGTCCCTCTATCACGAATACTGTCACTATAAGCTGGGAGATTGCTTCTGGAATGTGATCAGGAATCTGTTTGTGATCGTATTGTGGTTTGACCCCCTCGTTTGGATCGCATATTTCCTGATCCAGCATGACAATGAACTCGCTGTCGATGAGATGGTGATCAAGTGGAACGGCGAGGATAACCGTGTAAAATACGGCGAGATGCTGCTGTCTTACGTCTCCAATATCTCTGGACTTAACCGTTCCTCGTCAGTTGCTACCTCCATGAGTGGTAAGAGCAAAAACTTCATGAAGAAGCGCATCCTCAATATTGCCAAAAAGTCCGGCGCGACAAAATATGCGGCCGTGATCGTCAGCACGGTTTTGATCACAGCTTCTGTCTGCCTTCTTATAAAACCGCATATCGTTTATAAAGAGGCGGCAAAGGCGGATACCGAAGCTAAGGTTTCTTCCTTCGAAACCGAAAAGGAGAGCACCACTGAAGAGACTATTCCGTCGGTCCCGGTGGAAGAAAATGCTACTGTTCAGACCACCGCTTCCGAGTCGGCAGTAGAGAACAATGCAGTGTATGTTTCCTATCCGGAACCCCAAACCGGTATTGTGTATGAAACGCGTAATATTTTCGGGGCTGAGGAATTTAGGATCCCGGACGAGATTAAGCAGCAGGAAAAGAATATCCTTGTGAACTGCAGCATCATTAATATCACCAGGGACTATGTGTATGTCGGTATTGACGGCACAGACTACGAGAAAAAGGAGAACATCTGCCGGATCTGCCGCTATGAGTCGATCGACGGAAAGCAAGGCGACCTTATCGATTCGGTCGATATTGATAACAAGACCGCAGTTATCATAAATGTATATGAAGCCGACGGAAAGACGTATGCGATCCTGATCTGCAGTCATGAGATATATACAGGCTATGTTTTCGATATATACGAGCTGGATTTTGAAAAAGGAACGGCCAGCCCGTACCGGACGGTGAATCTGGAAGACATCCCGGGCGGAATCAGTTTAATGGATGCCGCATATTACGATGGTACGATCTATATGTCCGGCTATATATACGAAAATGGAAAATTCCAGGGCGCTTTCTTTGAAATCACCGAGGATGGTTATACACGAGTAGAATGGGATAAAAAAACGGAATCGAAGTACAGTAAATTACTTGATCCGATTTATAAACTCTGAATTTTAAAAACGAAATAGATTTCTTTTAAGGAGGATCGTATGTACAGGAAACTGATCTCAGCGGGCCTTAGTATTTCTATACTTTTCGGGACCATAGCTTTCACAGGATGCAAGAAGAAAACAAAGAAAAAAGGATTTGAAGGGGTCAGGACAATATCCGCAGATTCAACCTGGTTTGATGCGAAAACGATCGAAATCGATGATGTCGTCAAGGATAAGAAGGCCACGTATTCCGAGAGCAGTATTATCGGTACTTATCATGGCGGTCTTGTAGTAAGAATGTACGGCTATGCATCGCCGGATAACAAGGAGTTTAATGAACTCTGCTATTTTGACCCGGATGGAAAACTGATCAATACAATTGATCTTCTTTCTGCTGTTTCCACTGACAATTCTTCATGCGTCACCAGCATTATAGGTGATGATCGTGTTTATCTGTACAGGGAAGATTGTGATGTCTCTGGCGTGCAGTCATACTATCTGACAACAGTTGATCTGGAGACGGGCGTTATCGGTGAATTTGAAAAACTGCCATATACCTCGAAAGATATTCCGAACTACAGTGAAGATATTTGGGTCAACGGCGATTATCTTGTATCGTCATTCAGAGATATTGGCTCAAATAGACGGATCTTTGCGATCTATAAAAATGGTCAAAGCAAGATCGCTGATCTGACTTCTGCTCTTCCTTCCGAAGAGATCGCAATGATCACCGGATGTATAACCATCTCGGAAAAGGAAATCCTTCTCGTCTGTTCGTATAGTGACGTGAATTTTATTTCTTTAAATCTGGAGACCGGTAAGATTCAAAACAAAGATGAAGAGTATTCTTGGCTGAACAAGCTTACAAGTAAGGAAGACATATCCTCTTTTGACGGAAAATCATATATTACGGATCAGGGCGGCGTAAAGCGGATCAACATGGGGACCAAACAATTAGAAGACATCGTCTCCTTTGATAACTGCAATTTGAACAGAGCGGTAATGGATAAATTATCTCTTTACTCTGCACAAGAGGATACGTATATCTTTGCAGGCAGCATCGCTGTTCCGGATTCAAGAAATGAATTTAACACCGGAAATAGTGCTTATACTCCTACGATCATCACTCTAAAGAAAGCCGATAAAAATCCGCATGCCGGGAAAGCGGTCATCACCGCAGCAGCAGTCGGAAATGCTGACGTGCCATATCCGATCTGTGAAGCCATCCGGTTATTCAACGATACGAATGACGATTATTACGTTCAGCTTCAGTATAACTATGACATAATAAAGGGCATCGATTACAGCAAAGCACAAACTGAAGATGATACGGATAATATCTATTACAAAACCGCCGCAGATCTCAATGATCTTCTGGCGATCAATATGCTCTCAGGCGCTGGTCCGGACATCATTCTGAATGCGGGAAGCGTCCGTCAGATCCAGACCGAAAAGCACCTTTTAGATCTGAGCAGTTATATGTCCGAAAAAAGCGGGATCCGCACCGAAGACTACTTTTCCAATGTATTCGATGCAGCAAAGAAGGATGGCAAACTTCTCTTTATGCCGGTGAGTTTTGAAGTAAGCGGCATATCGGCAAATACAGCCGATGTTCGCGACGGCCAGAAAGGCTTTACCTATGACGAGTATGTAAAGTACATGGATGAAGTCTGCGGCTTTGATCCGATGTCGGATACCCGGCTGGGTGTGCTATGCACTTTATATTCGTGCATGAGCGATCCCTGCATCCATGGAACTCAAGTGAACTTTGACACTCCTTCTTTCCGAAGTCTCTGCGAATACGTGAAGAATAATCTTTCCGAAAAAAGCAGCCATGATTGGGATCACGACGGGAATGCGTCATATTCCGCTTTCAGCACCTTCCTTGCGCATAATACATATCTTTCGCCAAAGAAGACTCTTCTGGGATACCCATCTTCCGATGCCTGTGGTCCGGTTATTTCCGTAGACACTTCTATCGGCATCTCAGCGATGGCCCCTTCTGCTGTAGCAGATGGCGCCTGGGAGTTTATCAGGTCCTGTCTGGGCGATGATGTTCAGACATTGATCGGAAGGGGATATACGAATCCGATGAATAAGAGCATATTTGATTCAACGGCAAAAGAAGTCCTGGAGCGTTATAACCACTCAGAAGCATCTCTCGGGATCGCAATCGACGAGAGTGTGATCGCTTCATATAAAGACATTCTTCAGTCAGCATCGGTACTCGAAGGTCAAGATCCGGCTGTGCTGAATATAATCCGAGAAGAGATCCCGGCATACTTTCTGGATCAGAAGAGCCTGGATGTAGTATTGGGAATAATAAACAACAGAGTATCCACGCTCGTTAAAGAAAGAGCGTAACCGTAAACAATACGACTTTCAGGTAATCGTGATAAAGAAATAAAACCTGCTAACAAAAATCAATAGCTTGTTGGCAGGTTTTTTGAATGCATATTCATCCGAGCGTCATTGATCAGTGTTTCTCCCACTCTTCACGCAAAATGCTGTACCAGCTGGCATCGCAGATGCCGGTGTTATTCTTATCCGATGCGCGGAGCGTACCGTCGAACTTCATACCGCAGTGCGTCATGACCTTTCCCGAATTCGGGTTTAGGGGATCGTGGTAGCTGTTGATGCAGTTGGCTCCGATCTCGGTAAAGAAGAAATCGATGAGGGCCTGAAGCGCCTCGGACATGATGCCCTGATGCCAGAATTTCCGGCTCAGACAGTAACCGATCGTCACGAGATCAAGCTCTTCCTTGATGAGTCCATGGATCGTCCCGATCGGCTCATCTCCGTTTTCCTTCAGCGTGATCACCCAGTGATAGTAATCCGGTTTCTCATATTCCGGAAGCCACATTGAAAGCACATACTTGGAGACATCCACACTCGTATGTGTCGGCCACGTCAGAAACTTCGTCACCTCCGGATCCGATGCCCAGTTGCGGAACATCGCTTCCGCATCATCCTCCCGAAACCGTCTTAAGATCAGCCTTTTAGTTTCCAGTGTTTTTGTTCCACAATGCTTCATAGCCATTCTTCCAGATCTCCAATCATATCGTTACATTTACCTGAGTTCCGCGTTCAACGATCAGGAACGGATCTTTGCATGTGCGGAAGAAATTCAGGACAGCTTCCAGTTCTTTTCCATAATACTCGGAAGACATCTCCGTTCCAAATTCTCTGATAGCAACCTCTATAGTTTCGTTTCCATACGGGAATACCACCAGATAGAAAGGCTTAACGGCCTCGCTATAGGAGTACGATTCATCGATCCTGTAAAGCTTTGCTCCGCTTGCACATGTTTCAAGTTCATTTACGGAATAGTAGAACACAATTCCGTCTCCCACATCATATCCGCTCGCTCCACGCTCCATATAGAAGTCCAGATTCATCAGAACCACGTTGCTCATGTAATATGAGACACACGGATCCGAAGTAGTATCCGATTTTTCTTTAGACAGATATAGAGTCGTGAATCCATCGGAATACGTCATATAGGGAGGATACTTGATATAAATATCCTTGTCCGCAGTAATAGGCGTCTCGGTCAGATATTCTCTTTCGGAAATCTCTATTGATTCCGGCGGCACTTCCGCTGCATCAAAATCCACCCAGATGGCCGGTCGGACACCGTATTTGTCATTACTATATGCATTTGCGGAACTAGGTCCTGAAGAATACCAGCTTAGACATGACGCCTCATTTGCGGAAGTTCCCGGAGAACGCAGCCACCAGATGATCCTGTTTTCGCCTTCCGTACTGAAAGTTCCCACACTCAGCATCGACAGCAAAGGTGAAGGATTCAGTTTCTCGCTTATATCATACTTCTCAAAGACTTCTTCGCTGCTTAGCAGGAATACCTTATCTTCTGTATCATTTCCGCCCGGAGTTCCTGTTTCTTCATTATCCTTATTCACGACGGTCGTCGTCACGATCTTCGCCTTTTCGCTGGCGTTAAAAGCTTTTTCATAAAACTCTCCATTCAGCCACTCACGTAAAGAGCAGGTCTCCCATGTAGTCGGACCTTCTTTATCGTTATACGGCATGGGCTCCATAACATTGCGGGCGAGAAGAAGCACTTTCCCGTCCTGTCTGTCGATCACGTCCCACACCAGATCTTCCCCACGATAGAAGCCGAACTCTCTGGGATCCCACTTTTCTCTTTCATTAGCAAATTTACTATAGTCCGTTCTCTTTTCTCCGGTAAACGGAGTATGAACGATCTCCTTACTTTCTACGACTACCGGAGTTTGAAGCTGAACCGTAATGACCGGACGGATACCATAAAATGTATAATCCATCGTGGTATTACTGATCGCTACCGGAGCATCAATAGTATCCCCGCCTGACCAGATCATTCCGTCCTCGCGCACATATGCAACATCCTCACTGTAATGCCCAGGTGTGCGAAGGAGCCAGTAGACTGTATCACGGCTTCCGATATCACCTTTTTTCTTAAACGCGGAGGATGCTTTTGCTTTTCTGTCGCTGTCACTATTGAAATACTGATTCGCTTCATCGAGGCTCAGAAGATATACGTTATCCATCGTCTTTTCGCCGCCGGGCGTTCCGTAATCCGAGTTTTCATAATTCTCGAGTTCCGTCGTCACGATCTGAGATTTCTCCGTCGCACTGAAAGCCTGATCATAAAACTCTGTGTTCAGCATTTCCCTTGCTACGCTATCTTCCCATGTGACGGGTTCATTCTCATCACTATACGTGTAAGCGTCCAGGACATACTTGGATATAAGGGTATTATATTCACCGGAATCCGTCTTTTTATAATTCAGAACGATCCACTCTATTTCTTCACCATTGTAGTTGCCGAATTTCACGGTATTTTCCTTCTTTTTGGAACATCCGGTGAAAACCAGTGAACAAAGAATAGCCGACACCAATCCTAAAGAGATAATTCTTTTCATGAGATTACCCTCCCTAAAACCAACCTCTACCATATTGATTCTACATTATCACGCGATCTTTTTCTCTGCAACGAAGCAAACCGCGAAATAAGGAGTGGTAATACCCCCGGACACGATCAGTTCCGAAAGGCAAACGGGCTCCATCAGGAATATGCTTCTGCTGCTTTGTGATACAAATAGAGCGCTTTTTCAAGACTCAGAAGTGTATCATCAGAATAATAGCAGAGAGCATTGTATATGTGATTCAGAACGCTATACCTGATCATGCCCTCTTTGCCTCCGCAGGAGATCTTCAATTCGAAGATCTCGTCGAAGTCAGATGCGGAGATCCCGCAGATCCGTACTACCTGATAACCGTCTTCTTTCGCGGTTTCCAGCTTATTTCCGCGATTGCAGGAGAAGGTCAGTGTCGAACTGCTTTTGAAGTACAATGACAGTATCGTCTCCGATTTAAGAGAGATGTTCGATCCTGCAAAGGTCACGCCCGAAAGCTGATCAAGGACGACCTCGGAAGCCGGTGCCGCCTCTCTCACTTCCTTAGAGGTAACGGCAGAAACAACATCGGTATTCAGATAGGACCGATCGATCAGAGATTGATTTATACCAAAGTAGGTCTGCGCCCATGTGCAGTAGCAAAGCAGTGCTTTTACCAGAGGCGCCGCCTTCTTATATTCGGCGTTATCGTTCACATGGGAAAGCAGATAATCGGCGTAAGTTTTCACGGAATAGGAATACTTTTTGCCGGATTTGCTGCCATCGACCATCCGGACCCCGATATTTGAGGCGTAATCCTTTGCCGATACCTGACACTTAAATACACAGTAGGTCTTCTTCCCTTCGGTCACGGTCTGCGCGACGGTTCGGTTCTCACCTTTTTTCGCCTTTACATAGACCTTCCGGGTCTCCGTCTTACTACCGGAAGGAACGGTAAACTCTAAATACGCATCTTCCGAAAGGACTGCTGAAGAAAGATCCATATAGAAGTTCACGCCGATATCACCGGAAAGACTCAGTTTGCAGCCGTGGAGGTGATCCCCCAGGTCTAAGGTGCTGTCCCCTTTGGACCATTCGGAAAGAGCTTTCACAGTAGGGGCCCAGGATGGGGTCGTTTCCCCGTTTTTCAACGGGATACAGGCCACGGAGATCGTGGTGTCTTTCGTATTTGTCAGATGAATCGCAAGTTTTCTGTAATCACTGTTATCCGTCGCATTCGGCACACTCATGGATGTTGGAAGCGGTTCTGCCTTCATCGCCGTAAAGCGGCCGCTTCCGCTTAAAAGTTTCACCCACAATCTGTCGGAGCCGACGGTGACGATCGCGCTTTTGCCGTCGGACGCGACCTTGATCTGTCCTGCTGTGTGCGCGAACCAGTATATTTCACCCGCTTTATTCAGAGAAATCTCATCCTGGATGATTACGCAGTTTTTATCCTTTATCAGTTTGAGGCCGCGGACGACGCGCTTGGCCCCGCTCGGCTTATACGCATCCGTTAAGTCAGTAATGGCATACGCTTCATTTCCGTTTTTGAACTCGGTTATGAGGCAGTTTGCCCCTTCTGCCTGGTCAATATCCTCCGTTGGGTTGATGACAAGTGTATTGTGACCCTCCGCTTTGATGCGATATGAATACTGACGATTCTTAAGCTCATAGTCCTCATTTCCCAGATCCGTGAAAAAGCGCGAGCCGCCCGATTCAATATAGAACGAGCCCAGATCATAGTGACCGTGATACTTATAGCAGTTTTCGCCGGCATGAAGCGCCGTCACCAGGCCGCTTTCCTCCCATGAAGTCCTAAAGCTGGCATTAGACGATCCAACCGAACCCCAATCGGTTTTACTCTGGGGTAACGAAGCGGGTTGCTGACTCTCGTCGATCCAGAGCACATCCAGATAACTGTAGTCGGACGTTTTCCGCTTTTTCTTAAGGCGAACTTCGGTCAATTCCGGCAGATTGAAATGTCCGCCGACCCACAGGAAAACAGCCCAGCCGGTATCGCGGCTTTCACGGTCATCGCCAAAACTGAATGATTTCGGGGAATTGGAGCTCATATAGCGGACAAAATCTGCGGATTTGGCAATACCGTCATAGTCCGCGAGGCCATAGTCCGTTCCTGTTGCACTGATCAGCGCAGAGGATTGAAGTCCGAGATAATATGTGGCGTAATCCCAGTATCCAAGGCCCTCCAGATATGTTCCATCCTGGGCACTATAGGCACGGCGGACAAAGGAGTATGCTCTCTTGTAACCATAGGTAAGCACTTGGGCGGCAACGCTTCTGGCGTTCTTTTCATCTCCGATGGCAAGTGCGGCCAGATTTGTACCACCGGTACATACAAGCTGCCAGTTATCTCCCTCGAGATCCTGATACCATTTATAAGTGCGCTGACGGTCACTTGGCGAATCCTTATAATCCTCCAAAACCTGATTCAGTCCTTTTTTGATCAGGTTTCCCCGGATAAAATCCCTCTGATCCTTATTCAGCCAGCTATAGATCCAGTCATATCCGTACGCAATGCCTGTACACATTTCCGCAGTATCCAGAAAATGTTTCGGACTCCAGTCCGGGAAATTGCATGCTGCTTTCATTTCTTCGTAGCAGCGCTGGGCATATTTATTTTCGCCGTAAATATTGTATGCCAACGCCAATGTGGCGATGTGGCGCTGTATTCTTTTGGACGTTTCGAGAAGGTGCTTATCGCCATAGGCGTCATACGTCGAAACAGTCGTCTCGTTAATGATCCTGTTCGCTTCCAGACGGAGTTCTTCGAGAAGTTTTGCCGTCAACGAACCATCATTTAAGTGTGATTTCAGATCCTTAAACTTCTGATCTGTCATGATGATCCTCGGGTGTGCATTCATCCCGTTCTTTTCGATCATATCGCTGATGACCTTTTCACCATCGACAAAACTGCCGTACTCTTCCGTTTGTGCTTTCTCCTGTGCGAACACCTGAACCGGCATCATACCGATCAAAAGCGCAAGCACAAGCAGAACACTAAACAAGTGTTTTTTCATGTGTAACCTCTTTCCCAAATCCGTGAAGTTTCATCGGACCTCGCTGGTCTATTATATTTATTTTTTGTGATATTCACAACGTCAAAACCGTCAATAAAAAGAGAAAATTGTTTTCTGTTTTTGGGGATCCGGATCGCTGTAGATACTTCAGCCAGCTAAAAAAGAGCATCGGTCGAGTGCAAAAAATCATATAATACCCCGAAAGTTCTTGAACTTCCGGGGTATTCTTTTTTCATGTGGAGGCCTTAAAGTTATATACGGGCTTGATGACTTCAATCACATCTACAGACTCTCTCACCACGTCGATGATGTCTTCCAGCGACTTATAGGCCATAGGCGATTCATCGATGGTCGCTTCACTGACGGAAGTGGTGTAGATGCCTTCCATCGCCTTCTGGAAATCCTCCAAGAGGACTGTCGCCTTTGCCTTGGATCTGGACATGATCCGTCCGGCTCCGTGCGGTGCAGAGAAGTTCCATTCGGGATTACCCTTGCCATACGCGAGGATGGAACCGTCACGCATGTTGATCGGGATCAGGACCTTCTCTCCTTCGTGCGCGGCGATCGCGCCCTTTCTCAGGATCATCTCGTCCGTATCGATGTAGTTATGTACCGTGTGAAAAGCTTCCACAGCCTTCACACCATAGCTGTCGAGGATGATCTGCGCCATCAGTTCACGGTTTCTTTTCGCGAAAGCCTGACAGATCTTCACGTCGTGCAGATAGTTTTCGAGGAAAGGACCATAGAGCCAGCAAAGATCCGCGGGAACTAAAGGACCCTTCTTTTCAAACTGCGCCTGCAGCTTCTTAAGTTCCGCCTGGATCTCGGATCGTCTTCCCTGTTCCTTGAAGGTCCGGATGATCTCTTCACGCTTAAGGAAGTACTCTTCTTTTCCGCTTTGAAGGTCCACCGCCATCTTCTGATGGAACTCTGCCACCTGCTTTCCGAGGTTACGCGATCCGGAATGGATCACCAGATAGAGAGTTCCGTCAGAAGCCCGGTCGATCTCGATGAAGTGATTTCCGCCGCCAAGCGTCCCGAGTGAACGGACCAGTCTCCTGGTTTCCTTAAGATCGCGAAAACATGTAAGTTCCGTAAGATCAAAATCCTCCTTTCTCCCTTCCCACACATTCATGCCGGACGGGATGAAATGACACACTTCATCGAAGCGTGCAAAATCGATCTCCTTCGTATCCAGTTTCACAGTGTACATGCCGCATCCGATATCCACACCCACCACATTCGGTACGACCTTGTCGGTGACCGTCATGGTCGTGCCGATCGTGCAGCCCGCACCGGCATGGACATCGGGCATGATGCGGACTTTCGCGCCTTCCGCAAAAGGCATGTCCAGCATCGTTTCGATCTGCCGGATGGCCTCGTCCTCACACACTTTGGCGTAGCAGAGAGCCGTTCCGTATTTTCCATTGATCTCAAACATTTCTATTTCTCCTTTACCCCCGCGCCCGGCGGAGGATTTTCCTTATCGGGAAGAGCGCCCGGGCGCGGCCTTTAAAGCCGCGTCAGGTCACTTTGTTCCCCATGATCTTTGTCAGTTCGGTCAGGATGTCACCCCCGCCGATGTTGATATTGCCTACATTTTCGCAGATACGCTCCACATACTCCAGTTCCTTCAGCTTATAAAGCGTCGGATTCTCCTCCATGAGTTTTGCGGTATTCAGCAGGGAGCGGGTAGACGCCACTTCCTCTCTTCTCGTGATGACATTGGCCTGTGCCTTCTTCTCCGCGATCAGGACAGTAGAGAGGATATCTCTCACTGCGCCCGGCAGAATGATGTCTCTGACTCCGGCATCCACGATGTCGATGTAAAACTCTTTGCATCTTTCCTTCATCTTCTCGAAAACATACGCGGTGATACCGTCTTTGTTTCCCAGAATATCGTCCAGCTTCTGGCGGCCGATCTCCTCACGCAGTGCCATCTGCGCGATCTGGCGCATCTGCTCGTCCGGATCTTTTACCTCACGGTAAAGACCCGCCGCGTCCGTGATCTTATAGTTCAGCGCAAAGTTGATACGCAGCGGAACTTTGTCCGAGGTCATGATCTCCTGGCCCTGGATGACCATCGCGCACACACGCATGTCCACCATCTGGACATTCACCTTCTCATTGGTGCGCCAGAAATAATGTGTTCCCGGCTCCAGCACGCGCGTCAGTCTCCCGTCGATATACAGGACCGCATTCGTATTCGGCTCCACTACATACTTGATGTAGAAGATATCCGGAATGGACGAAAACAGATACTTCGGGAAGTCTTCGGAAACCTCAGTGGTCAGCGGGAAAACACGGAACTCGTTTTTGCCCGCCTTTTTGAAATAGGCACGTTTTCCCGGCTGAATCATGTTTACGAAAATGCCGTCTACGAAACGCATGCCCAGCTCCGTCTCTTTTACATCTACCACATCCACGGAAGATGCTACGTCACGTACCGAAAGGAGTGCGCGGATATCTATATTTTTGGACTCGAGTTCTGCACGCGAGTCGAAGACCTCGGCGAAGCTGCAGTTGGAGATCAGGTATTTTCCTGCTTCCAGAACTTTGGCGAACTTACCGTTCTTGAATAAAAGTGCTGTCTGTTTTTCATTAATTACCATTCTTTTCATATTTCTTTCCTCCTAAGAGTTAATGATCAGGTTTGAAGTCTTCCCCGTATCCATACGGTGCGGCCGATATCTTGAGCGCCCGGATCCCGGAAGCGGAAGCCCTGGACTCTGGCCTCCGGGAGCACAACACGCGGTATCCGTTACCGGACAAGCTTCGACGGTTACTGCCTTGCCCATTCGGAAGATCTCTCTTCTTATGGGACAGTTCTTTTCGGAAAGAATAGTGGATCCGAAGACCCGTTTTTCTTCGGGAAAAGATCTGTAGTTCCGGCGTGGGTCAGACTCCTGCTTTGTAGGGATCTTTGTAAGATCTGAAACAAAAAGGATTCGAACCTTCTCGAAATGGTTTTGAGCCAATTCTTTACCGCGTTTCCAGCAAAATTCAGCCGGTATACAGTCCGGGCGGGGACCTTTTCTGCACCGCGTTGCTATCTCGAAACAACCGCTTACAGCTGTCCTTCGCTGTCCACATGTTCATGATATCGGGATATGGTTTTTTAATCACGGAAAAAAAGCTGCGGTATCTCTTCCGCAGCTTCGTGAATACTTTTTTATTTTCCGTTCAGGATACTGTTTTGCCTTCGGATACGGTCTTTGAGAAGCGCCACGAAATCTTCCGGCTCGGTAACACGGATCATCGGTCCGAAGGAAAGGATGCGGATCAGAAGCTCCGTTTCGTCGTCCTTGTCATAGCGGAGGCGCACACGGTAAAGCTTCCGGGAGATGTGCTCGGTCTCTTTTTCGAAGTGGGCAAAATGCAGCATGACACGCTCGAGGGCATTTCGGATATCGAGAAGCTCGAAGACCACTTCCCTTTCACTTTTATATTTCTGGACCGGACCCTTGATGACCATGTCGCTGAAAGAAACTGAACGGATGCGCTGGATGTTAACGGTCCGCGGACCCTTTCTGTGCTGGATCCCCACCGCACGGAACTTATCATCTTTTTCGGAATACTCGATGAAATCCGGACGGAAAAGGATCCGGCTCTGATGTCCTTTCCCGGAAACCGTAGAAATATCCAGGGTCTTCCCTTCGCGGACGGCCTGAAGCACCATGGAAAAACTTCTTCTATATTCAGGATCCTCATACGGATCGCCGTCTTCGTACTTATCGAAGACATCGATATCTTCCGGCCGGAAAAGAGGCGGGACGTCCTCCAGTCCCTCAATAGTCTCGCCGAAAAGGGTAAACCGGGGATCCAAGGTGATCGCCTTGAGCCAGCGCTTCTGAAGATCCGTCAGCGGCATCTGCGGATCTTTTCGAATCGGCGTCGTTCCATCTTTCCGGATCAGTTTATAGTCTTCTTCCCGGAGTGCACGGGCGATCTCGATCCCGCTCTCGGCAAAACCCTTTGACGCGATCACGGTCTGGATCTCTTCTCTGGATGGCGCATGGTCTAAAGCGATCCGAAGGATGTCTGCCATGCAGTTATAGTAGGCTCCGTAAAGCTCACTGAACAGCATCGTCCGCACCTCCCTCCTGTCTGCCGCCGTCGGCCGTGGCTTCGCCTTCCGGTCTTTCCGCGCCGCTTCCATCCGCGCCGGCATCAAGACCATAAACTTCCGCCAGCTTCTTTAAATCCGAAAGGAACCTTTTCTCGACGGCTCCGTTACTGAAATGCACATCCACGATCCGTCCGGTAAAGGTCCGGATCCAGGGCACCAGTTCCGAAGAATCAAAGACATCCGCCTCGTACCGGATGAGCCCTTCACCCACTTTTTTCACCGTGCCGCAGCGCTTCTCGCGCATGAGGCGGTCGGGAATATGCTGCTCATATTTACCATATGCGACGGTAAAGAAGACATGCTCGAGCCGGGGGCCGATGCTGGCTCCCCAGAGATGCTCTTCCTGATGCGCCAGTTTCTCTCTTGCCGCATCGTAATACTCGATCTCCTCACACATGGTAAGTTCCGTGATCTGATCGATCCGCACCGAACGGTACGCTTCGTTTTTGAGCGAGAATCCGATGAGGTGCTGGCGTCCCGACTGCGTGCTGATCTTCACCTTCAGCGGGATCAGCGTATCCGACGTGCGCGTATCCTTCTTTCTGCTGAAGAGCTCCACATGGATCGCTCTTTTTTCCCTCATGGCCAGGAAGATCCCGCATAGCACTTCGCTGTCGATCGTCCCGGTCAGGTAGTGATGTTTAAAACGGAATACCGGCTCCTTTACCGGTCTTTTGTCCTCGAGAAAAGATCCGATCACGCCGCAGGGTGCGGTCTCGGCAAAGAACCGGAGAAGATCGGAAGAAGGAAGACCGGTCATTTTCGCGCAGCGGTAATACACGAGCCGCCCTTCTTTTCGGGAAGTAATAAGACCTTCTTTCTCATACTCGGACAGTTTTTTACGCACCGTGGACTGGTCGAAGACCTTCGTTCCGGAAAACCCTTCCAGATAAAGATCGATCTTTTCCATGATCTCCTTAAGCGTGCACTCCCGCTCTTCCGAAAGAATATCGAAAAGGAAGAAATGCAGGGTAATATCGCCATCTGTGAAACTCTTACTCTTCCATGCCTTAAAGAAGGGATTCGGGCCCTCGGCACGGCTGTCCACGGAAAGGAATACTGTCTTTCCATCCGCTGTATTCCGGAAAGACATGGAGTCAGAAAGCCAGCTCTCGATGCGCCTTCGGCAGTCATCGTAGGAGCGGGTGCTTTTCCGGTCGTACTCGCCGCGACTCTTGAATCCGTATAGATAAAAGTCGCGCATGTAGTCGCGGATCGTATCGAAGTTTTTGATCAGTTCACTGTATGGCATACATTCATTGTATCATGTATGCATGAATGATATATTTAGGGAAATGGACATTAAACGATTTTATCAGGATGATGAATATATATTAGAAAAGCGCGACGAAAAGGTCTTTCTCATTAAAGGGGAAGACGAGTATGAATTGTCCTACCAGCCATATGGATCCTGTCTGAATATTAGGACACCGGACCGGAAATGGTGGACGATCTATCAGGCTTTTTCAGTCAGCGAGCTCTGCTGCGCCGCGCGCACGAACGATACGATCCGGATGGTCACCGGCGAGACCTACGATATCCGGGGTGTGTTCAAGCTGATCATGAAGGCCCTGGAGCTGAAGCTGGATCAGATGGATATCGGCTATATCGAGGCCCGCTGCTTCATGGACATTCTGGCGGAAAAAGGCGCTGTCTCTGAAGAAACCGCATTCGACCTTTACTCGGTCGGGATGGTCAATCCGAACATCATGTCCCACCTGATCCATTCTAAGAAAGTACAGAACACACCAGGCGGCCGACACTATCTGCGGAAGGCCGGGGCGGAGATGTATGGTCTCACTTCTGTTGAGCCCGCTGCAAAAGATCCGGGAGAGCCGGATTTCCGCCTGATCTCCAACCAGGTGCGTTTTGGTGTGGGATATATAAAGATGCCTTCCGGCAAACAGTACTATGCCTGGCACGGGCAGCCGAACCGAAACGACGACTATATCACCTATGCGGAGATCACGGAAGAGGAATATACGAAGATCAATAAAGAATATCCCCGAAGGATCGATGCCGACCGGGAAACAGCAGAATTGTTCCGGAATAAATATGTGGACGGGCACAAAGTGATCTCTGAAGGATGGAATATGCCCCATCCCTGATCCCTTCCCGCAAGTCTTCCACGCGAGAATCTTTTCCCTGCAAAAAATTTTATCTCCGAGAAAAAAAAGGCAGAATAATGCGTCTAATTTTCAAAAGGATGAACCACAGGGAGGTTTGGACATGAAACGTATAACAGCTATTATTCTCGCAGGACTCATGATCACTTCGTCCGCATGCGGCAAAAAGGAAAGTACCCCGTCCGGGATCGAGATATCAGGAACAGAAACATCAGGAACAGCAGAACCTTCTGAAAGCAGTGAAAAAGAAACTGCAACCTCTGTCTCTGAAAGCGCTTCTCAAGCCGAAACAGAAGCTCCTGTGGAAGCGCCCATCAAAGCTGAGTGTAAAAGAGATCTTACCTTCATCAGCTACGAAAAAGAGACAAAGATGGAATCGCGTTACATTTATCCGGTATCTAACGGCTATGTCGAATACGACGAAAACCCGATACTGCAGTATGACAGCCTTACTATCTCCGGACAGGAGTATTACAAACTCCGATTCGCGATCGACGAGGTTATTGATCCGTTCATAAAGGATCTTCGTGATACATACAATAAGAATATCGAATACCTGGAAGGCAAAGATATTCCTGATGAAAACCGGACCGGTGAATGGCATGCACTCTGGGTTACAGTACACCGCGCGGATTCCATGGCCTTCTCGTTCGACCTGGAAGATCACTACTACAATTTTGATTCGAAGACCGGAGAGCTCATCACCATATCCGACATCGTCAAGGATAAAGCCGCCTTTGAAGATCTGATCTGCAGATATATGGAACCATTCACAAATAATCCCTCGACATATGGTTCCCAGTCTCTGGAAACAGTTCTTCACCGAAAAGTCGAAGATGACAGTCTGGATTTCATCCTGAATTATGACGGACTGACCTTGAAGGTCTATTCGGATGAAGATACCAACCCGTACTATTTCAACTCCATCAAGATCTCTGCCATGAGAGATCCGGAGATCTTTAATATGGACTATTTCGGACATACTCCGGGAAACTATGTATTACGCCCGAACGACGATGGCTGGATCTACTGGGATTTTAACGACGATGGTATTCTTGATGCCCTTGGAACCAATCAGGAAATCAACTACGAAGGGATCACCGGATTTGCAGATATATCCTTCGGCATGGGCCGTTGCGAGTTTAAACCGGCAAAAACATATAGCACTATCCCCTTTACTTTCCTGAAAAGTGATGACGGCAAGTATCTTTACATTGAAGAAGAATACAACCTCGGCACCCGCTGCGCGAAACTGGAAGATGATTTCTCCATGCATATCGTCGATCCATACGGGCCGAAAGTATCCTATTCTGATGCTTTGAAACAGTCGGAGGATCCTGCAAAAACAACCCATATAAATATGGTCTGCCTCCTGGGCTACAGGAGTATGTACGAGGAATTCTCGTTTACCGGGAAGAACGGCACCCCGGAAAAGGGGCCGGTGTACTATAGCGACAGACCGGAAGTCATGAAGAGTAATGTTTCCCTTTCCGGTTTTGCATATGACCCGAGTACCGGAACAAAAGGCGGAAACCTGACGATCCCGAAAGGTTCTCTTTTTGACATTATCGAATATAACGATCAGGAGGGTATGATCCTCTTTAGAATCACGCCTCCGGGAGAAAAGACCCATGGCAGCGATTATTATGCCGTTGTCGAGTTTTCCGGCTTTGCCCTTAAGATTGAAGATTATCATTATCCGCAATTACTGGATGGCAAAAAAGTCGATGATGTGTTTGACTACCTTCCGTCGTTCGGCGGCTGATTCAAAAAGGAGAAATAACTATGAAAAAATCAATCGCAATTTTACTCAGCATGCTGATGGTTGCATCTACTGCCTGCAAAAAGAACGAAACGGAAAAGCCGTCCTCGTCTTCAGAAAAAGAGAGCACTGAAACAACAACAGTAAATACAGAAAGCACAGAAGACTCAGAAAGTACAGCCGCTTCTGAAAGCACTTCTGAGAGCACGGCTCCTTCCGAGAAAGAGTCTGAAACTTCCGGAGAAACCTTAGCTCCCGGATCGATCCTGATCAGCTACGCGCAATTCCCTGATCCGGTCCTTCTTAAGTATGTGGCAGAGTATTGTGATCCGAACTGGGATGGTATCCTGACGGAAGAAGAGATATCACAGATCAAAGTGCTCGACTTCAGTCTCTATTCACCGAATTCGATCAACGGAATAGAATGCTTCACCAGTCTGGAAAAACTGTATTGGAACAGCTGGGAGGAATTTCAGATTGGGGAAGACCTGGATCTTCGTTGTTTCCCGAAACTGAAAGAAGCAGATCTTAGTGGTATCAGACTGTCCTCTATCGACGTAAGTGCATGTGAAGAGCTGGAAGTGCTTTCTGTCAGTCACTCAGGTCTTTCTGACATCGATCTGAGCCACAACCCGGCTTTAAAAAACCTGGGTATTTACGGGTGTGAAATAGAAACTCTGGATATAACAGGAAATCCTCTACTTGAAGAATTATCTGTTAGTTGTAGTCAGATCAAAAAACTCGATGTGAGTAAGCACCGTAATCTCAAAAAACTGTACTGCACCGAAACTGAGATATCCTCGCTGGATCTTCGAGGAAATCCTGATCTGGAAGTGCTGTACTGTGACAATTGTAAGCTTACAGAGCTGGACTTAAGCGCCAATCTTAACCTTAAGGAACTGCGTTGCACCTATAATCAGTTTTCCGTCCTTGACATAAGTAAAGCCGAAAAGCTGGAGACACTTCAGTGCGTAGGAAATCAACTTACCGTTCTGGATACTTCCCATTGTCCGAACCTTAAGCAGCTGGGCTGCGAATATAACAAGATCTCCTCCCTGGATCTGCGGAACAATACAAATTTAATGGAACTGGCCTGTGCTGAAAATATGCTTGCTTCATTGGAGCTTCCTAAAGACGCTCCGCTTAATTATATCGACTGCAGTTCGAATCAGCTGACCTCTCTGGATCTCTCAAAATGCAGTTCTCTCCAGAATGTCAACTGCGAAAAGAATAAGCTGACGGCACTTCTTCTTCCGGAAAGCATCAGGAACGTGGATTGCTCAGAAAACGTTTTGACAGCTCTGAATCTGGGAAATGCAAGATCACTTCAAAGTCTGTATGTAAAAGGCAATCCCATTTCTTCCTTGAACCTTCAGAATATGCCTGACCTGGAGTGTCTTGATGTCCGCGGTACCAAGATCACCTCTGTCGATGTAAGAAATTGTAAGAATCTCGTAGCGAGTCTAAAAAACAACACCCCGTATGAACGCGAGGATGGTGGCTATGCGATCGACGCAGAAGACTATGGCAGCGAACCTTTTGTCGCACTATCTTATGATGAGACAACTGTATTCATCTACGAGTGAGATCTTTCTTTAATTGCCGCTTTGCGTTCTATTTGGTCTCCACGTCCACGATCCGGACATAGCGGCGGAGCGGATATGTGCCATCGTGTGCTTCCCCTGGAAGCGCTGAAGACATATCTCCCGGATACGTCACTCGTGTGATGCCGGCTTGAATAAAGGTCTCAATATATTCATTTCGAAGTTCCTCCGGACAGGCAAGACCCACCGTCTGGAGGAACTGCTTTTTCCTTCGAAGTACCGGGATGATATGCTCTTTGGGAAGTTTTTTCACCAGGATATTTCCGAACATGGGAGACAACTCCAGCTCTTCATCTTCTTTCGGGATCACAGAGCAGATCGGGGACGTCCATGGTTTTTCCTCGCCGCCGTTCAATATTCTCTCGAGCTTATCGGTACGCTTCTTAAGTGTCAGCTCCGCCATGCTGCCGATCGTGGCCGGGCGATGCTCTGACGCGGTCTTTTCCAGGATCGGATAAAAACGTTCGCAGAAAGAAAGAATATCTTTCTGATCATTCGTATCAATATAGATCACCTGACAGGACGAACAGAGGAGCTGCTGGGTCGTGATAATATGCTCGGCTAATAGATGAAGATCTCTGTCTTCTATCTCCCCTGCCAGATACGAAAAACTCAGCCGGTGTCCCCATTCGATCAATCGAGTGCCCGGGGAGGCAAAACGGCGGACGGCAGAAACAGCCGCCTCTCCGCCCCACACCACCAGAGCGTCTGCCATGGATGCCATCTTCTGGATCGCCGCCACATCAGATGAAGGTGTGTCAAAGACATAAATGTAGTCGGAAAGACGGGGTTCTATGGATATCAGTTCGGAGATGATCTCCACAGAAAGTCCCTTATCCGCCTGCGGAAGCTTGAGGATATTTATGTTTCCTGTAAGAAGCCCTTCTGCTGCTGAAAATGCCGGAAGACCATCCACGTTACCGGCAGCGATATGCAAAAGCACGCCTAACGGGCGGGTCAGCACGCGGATCGGAGAAAGACCCTGCGGCGGGGTCGTTTCTTTTTCCGGAGAAAAATCCTCACCCAGTTCGGTACGGAGTTTGAACTCCAGATACTCTCTGGTCAGCATCTTCGTCGCCAGTTCCATATATTCATCGATCCCGTCGATCTGAAGGGATGCGATCCGTTCATCAAAATACCCCTGCGCCACCTTCTTCCCGAGGGCATCGATGGCATCGATTACGATCTTCGGATCGAGCCTCGGAGATGCAAGAGTCGCCTCCAGTTTCTCCTCAAGATGCTCGAGGATCTCGCTTTGTTTTGACGCATCATACTGTTTTCCATTTGCCAGGATCATAAGTTCACCTCGACTTTATCCAGGATCTCCGCCGCACCGGCAGCGCAGGTCTTGATTTCAGATAGTCCGGCGCGTCCCATGATTTCCAGATACGGAGACGTGATACCGCATCCGCAGGTCTTCCCGTCATGGAGGATCCCGAGGTCATCTGTCATGACCGAAAGAAGCGGCGTGCCAGTCACGATCGGCGTGATGAGATTGACCAGACCCGGCTGTCCCATGGGAAGGACCTCAAGGGTCTTTACATCACGGATCAGCACGCGGCTATAGATCGGAACATGAAAGTGATGTTTCTCACAATCCATGTAAAGGACCGGATGCTCGACCGCACCATAGAACTCCACGATGTCCTTATCATCGAGTCCCAGAACTTTTTTCGCCAGCGCGTAGAAAGATCCTTTATCCACTTCTTCGGTATAGAACTGTTTCCAACCGCCACCCAGCATCAGTTTCGATCCTTTGGGAAGTTTTACGGATACGCCCTGATCTTCCATTCGCCGCATAAGAAACCACGCATAAGACGGGAATCCCATGAAGCGAAGAGGGAATCGTGAGCGGCTGTGCTTCACGATCGCTTCCATCACCGTATCCAGATCCAGTTCGTATTTTCCTTTATGCCAGCGGAGGGCATATGTGCGGCTCAATGCCGGCGTCATAAGCGTAACACCGAAAGCCGTCTTACTTACTCCGGTCCGGTTTTTCCGCGTCGGCTGATATCCGAAGACCACATAATGACATGGCCGGATGCCGATCAGTTTTCTTCGGGAACAGACCCGAAGGACCATCTTCAGCGCACTGATCAGATCTCCCCAGGTAAAACCGACCTCGCTGAAGTGACCGCTCGTACCGGACGAGGTCACTTTTGCCGGCATGCGCGACGGAGAAACAGAAAAGAGACGTTTCCTTTTAAAGATCGCGGTGGGAAGTATCGGAATAGTTTCCAGAGAATTCAGATCCGTGATCCGGGAAGGGTCAAATGCCTCCGCATCAAGGATCGATTTATATCCCGGACAATGGGAATAAGAGAAGGCACAGTTTTCCTGCATAGCACGCACGAAAAGCGCTTCGGTTTTTTCCAGGTCATAGGGATTCTTCTGGCGGAATAATCTGCGTCGGAATCTCATGATACCAATCTCCTTCAATCACGGTGAATTCATCACCTTGAATTGTCCTTCTCCGAAGCTATTATACCACGTATGAGAAAAAGCCCGCACCGATGACCGTTTCCGGTCAAAGGTGCGGGCCACTCACCCGTGTGGAATGAAAGTTGATTAAACCGATTTGCCGATGAGTACAGTAACCTGATAGAGATTGTTTTCTGCACCATGATGCTTATTCAGTGTCATACCTACTGGCATTCCGTTGACATCGATATTCTGCGTGAGACCATCCACCCAGTCTCCATCTTTGAAGTAACTCTTTACGTCAGATGCTGCCGGAGCTGTTTCTTTGATCACCGTCGCGCTGGTGTATGGGCAGTCACTGGCGAGGGTAAATCCCGCACCATCGGACTTCATGGATAGCGCAAATCCCAGTCCCTCCATAAACTTCGAATCATTCTCCAGGTCGAGTTCGACGTAATATACGGTTACAGATTCCGGGTCAACAGGGAGCCAGGAAGGCGGATCCGCCTTCTGCTTCTTGGGGATACAGAAATCTTTATACTTCTGATCCTTGCCTGCGACTTTTGCATTATCGAAGAAGTAGTCTCCTGAAGACCAGTCCCGAGTGTCATCGAAGTTAAAGATCAGACATTTTATGAAGAAATCCGGTGCCAGAAGAGAGATGAGCCAGTCGACCAGAAGAACACAGCCAATAGCTAAGCCGACCACCATCACTGCCGCGACCGCTGCCACTGCGATTACCGGAATAATAAATGCGAACATTCCTAGGCCGACTGCGGCGGCACACGTTACGAAAATAGACGAAAGCGCAGAGGCAGCAATGGTCAGACCACCCGTAAACAGTTCAGCTACAGCTGCAGCAGCAAGCGCAACAAAGGCATCCTTATATTCTTGAACTTTCTCATTCGAAAACACAATGGATCCGTGTGATGCCTGAGAAGTCACTCTGTCGAGAGAACCAATAGACATGACAAGCTGCTTTGTTTCCTGCTGTTCCATAGCAGCTGGACAGACCCATGTAACTGCATTGTCATTGTATGCAATAAAGAAATGCTCACCGGTTTCTTTATCCTTCACATAGGACCATGCATCATTGCCGACATTCTTAAAATTCTGTCTGATCAACTCTAAATTATCGTAATTCTGCTTTTGCACGGAATTGATCGTATCCTGATCATTCTTCAAATAAGCATCAACAAGAGACGGCGGCAGAATGGCTATAGGTGTATCCCTTTGTGTAATCGTCACATCAGAGTCGTTGACCACGATATCACTGGGCACACGGCAAAGATCCATTGCATCACTAAAGGTTCCGACCACTTCGAGATTACTGAGAAAACTTGGCAATTGAATCGAATTATTCATGTTGTACCTCCTTATATATTTATTTGGAAAGGTCACTCGACCGATCTTCCGATAAGTACGGTTGCGGTATAAATATTCTTATCGGCGTGATGATGCGTATTCAGAGTCATACCTACAGGCATTCCGTTCACATCGATATTCGTCGTAAGACCGTCACACCAGTTGTCTTCCTTGAAGTACTTATTCAGATCAGATGCTTCCGGAGAGGTTCCTTTGATTACTGTCGCACCAATATACGGACAGTCACAGGCAGCCGTAAATCCGTCATCGCCCGCCTTCATGGATACTGCGACGCCCAGGCCCTCCATGAATTTCGAATCGTTCTCGAAGTCGATCTCTGCGTAGGAAACGATGATATCGTCAGACGCTCCGGAAATAAACGGCGGGAGTTCTGCTTTCTTTCTTCTTGGAAGGGTAAAGTCCTCATAGGAAATACCCTCTCCGGCGATCTTCGCATTACCCATGTGGTGGTCAACCGTTTTCCAGTCCCGATTATCATCGAAATTAAAAATCATTAGTCGGATAAAGTAATCCGGAGTCAGAAGAGAGATGAGCCAGTTGATCAGGAGAACCAGACCGATCGCCAGTCCAACAGCCAATACTGCAGCAACTGCTGTAACTACTGCTTCTGGAATAACGAAAGTGAAAGCAGCCAGTCCGGCCTCTGCGGCACATTCGGCGAAGGTAACTGCGAGTGCATCAAACGCCATAGAAAGACCGGTAGCAAACAATCTTGTCGCAACCTTTACAACTACTCCTACAAGCAGACCTTCGATCAATGAAACAGCCGGATTGTTTATAAGCATAGACGCAAATGAGGACTGTGAAGTAAGAGAGTCAAAAGACCCCATAGAAACGACCAGCTGATCTTTTTCCTTCGACTCCGCATGATCCGGATACACCCATGTGCAGGCATAGTCATTATATGCGACGAAGAAATGCACACCATCGTCACCCACTACTTCGACCCAGGCATCCTCACCGACATTAGCCACATTCTTTCTTATCATCTCAAGATTATCGTAGTTCTGATCCTGCATCTTATTAATGAAGTCCTGATCGTTTTTCTGATAGGCTTCAACAAGAGCCGGCGGCATAGCCGCAGCAGGGCCTGCGTGATCTGTGATAACAATATTCGGATCCGTGATATCAAGATTCTGAGGCGCACGACATGCCTTCAGAGATTCGTTTAAAGTCCCCACAACTTTAAGACCGCTAAGAAAATCCGGTAATTTAATAGTAGTATTCATTTTGTACCTCCGTTAATTTTTTTAACATGAAACCAGGCGATAGCATAAATGCGGTATCGCATACAGAGATTTCATGTGCCATTTTATTGAGTTGGTGATTGGCGCCTTGCACTAGCTCTTCACTAAGTTAATCACGGCTTACGGAGGATTTTCTCATGCATTTTCTGGCAATTCGGGTAAATTATAAACATTAATTGACAATTACGCACAAGACCAAATGTGCTTATTTTATCTACACGTCTTTGCCATAATCGATCAGATCCTTAATGACTTCGCCCGCGATGATCAGTCCTGCTACCGAAGGTACGAAAGCCGTCGATCCGGGAACACTTCTTCTTTCCGTACCCTTTCGTTCCACGCCGGAAGTACCATCGGCATTTTCCTGACAGTTAACAGACATATCTTCCCGAGGACGTATCGGCTCTTCTTTCGAATAGACGACTTTGAGATGTTTGATCCCCCTCTTTTTGCACTCGCGGCGCATTACCTTAGCAAGGGGACAAACCGAAGTTTTATAAAGATCCGCGACTTCAAAAGCCGTTGGATCCAGTTTGTTTCCGGCGCCCATGCTGCTGATGATCGGCGTGCCGGCTTCCTTTGCTCTCACGATAAGCTCGAGTTTTCCGGTCACGGTATCGATCGCATCGATGATATAGTCATATTCCTTAAAATCGAAAAGATCCGCGGTCTCCGGCATATAGAACGTCTTAAATGTCCGGACGACGCAGTCAGGGTTGATCTCGTGGACACGCTCTTCCGCGACATCCACTTTATGCCTGCCGACGGTCTTCGTTGTTGCGATGATCTGGCGGTTGATATTGGAGGGACATACGACATCATCGTCGATCAGATCAAGTGCTCCGACACCGCTTCGCGCCAGTGCTTCCACGGCATATCCGCCCACGCCGCCGACGCCGAAAACAGCAACTCTTGCGTTCTTTAATTTCTCCATCCCCTCCGGGCCGAGAAGCAGTTGTGTTCTTGAAAACCGGTTCTGCATTTTTCAGGCATTCACTTTCTTTTCATCTTCACTTAAAGTTTCGTTCATACTGCCGGTCCTGTATCCCGCAAGATCCATCGTCACATAATCGAACCCGAGACTTTTTAGCGTATTGTACACGGTATGTCTTACTTTTTCATCCACGAGTTTTCCGATCTCCTCCGGAAGGACTTCGATCCTCGCGATATTCCCGTGGACACGAACTCTCAACTGACGGAACCCGAGATCGAGAAGAAGCTGCTCGGCTTTCTCCACCATCTTTAGTTTCTCTTCGCTGATCGTCTCTCCATACACAAAACGGGAAGCCAGGCACGCAAAGGACGGCTTGTCCCAGGTCGGAAGATCCATCTCTTTGGAAAGGAAGCGGATCTCTTCTTTCGTCAGTCCCGCGTATCGCAGAGGACTCTTTATACCGAGTTCCGCCACTGCAATAAGACCCGGCCGGTAATCGCCGTTATCGTCGAGATTAGAACCCTCGGCGACATTCTCTATCCCCTCTGCAGAAGCCACTTCAATGATCTTTCTAAAGAGTGTGTTTTTACAGATGTAGCAGCGGTTCTTCGGATTCTCACGGAACCCCTCGATCGACAGTTCATCTGACTCGAAGACGATCTGACGGATCCCTTCTTTTTCGCAGAACGCCTCTGCTTCCTTCAGTTCGCGGTTCGGGAAAGAGCAGGACTTCGCCGTGACGGCGATCGCTTTTTCTCCCAGAACATCCTTAGCGACTTTCAGAAGAAAGGTCGAATCGACTCCCGAGGAAAAAGCAACGGCGACGCTGCCGAGGTCCCTAAGATACTGTTCCAGTTTCTGTTTTTTAGCGTGCATTTCGTCCATGTTCTTTCGCGCCTTCCCCTTCTGAAATACGTGTTGCTACCATTTTATAGCATTCACCTATTCAGTCAATAGGTTTCGGGAAAGCGCAGATCCGGTTGAAGACTGGTCATGACAGAAGCGTCACTTTCTCTTTTTCAGAATAGGTATACTTATTTATGGGGACGTCTGTCATGAAGTGGCAAGGCAGATAACAAATGGAGTAGGGCATATGTGTATTAAAAAACGGGTTTCCTTCCTTCTTGCGGGATCGATCGTCGTATCCCTGTTTTCTCTTTCCGGCTGCCGGAAAAACAGATCTAAATCATCTTCCGATGATCAGTATTATTCCGGAAAAGAGATCCGGGAAAGCGATCCGTATTTCCAATCCGAGATCTTTCCTCTTGAGCTTCCTGTAAAACAGGGGCGCGATCTGGAAAATGCGTTTGTATCTGAAAGCAAATATATAAATGGTCTTATCGTGTCCAGCTATAGCATAAACTATATAAGACCGGACAACCCTGATCCGGAAGATGACTGGGAATATTATGTGACCGGGATCGGTCTTTTTGATACAGAAGGGAAGTATATCCGCGAGCTTCCCGTTACGGCAACCAACATATTAGGAATAGACTCGGATAAAGACGGCAACATATGTATCCTTTCGTTCAAATCTTCCATCGATGGCGGATCGGCGGCGATTTCCAGGCTGAATTCGAAAGGTGATCTTCTGGACAGTGTAAACGCACCCCAGATCCCGTATTCGAATGAGCAGGGCACTCATATGGAATTTACCGTACTGGAAGACGGCCGGTATCTTATCAACGGAACGGAGATGGGCGTGTTCGGGAAAGATGGAGAAAAGCTCTTCACTGTCTCGGATCAGGGCAGGATCGTGCGTGGACCGCTGATCCTTCAGGATGGAAAGTACTATATCCAATCCATCCGCATGAATGATCTGTCCCGTGAGATCAAACTCAAAGAAATCGACCTCAATACAGGAAAACTCGGGCAGGCGTTCGATGCCGGCTTCCTCGAAATATATAAAGATCTGCTCTCGACTTCTGAAGGCCTTTATTCCAAAACCGCTAATGGACTTTCGAAACTCGATATCAAGACAGGGAAAGCCGAATCCTTCTTTAACTGGAATGATACGGATATCGACCGGAACTATCTTTCGGAGACCCAGCCCTATGTACTGAATGATAATGAACTTCTGGTGATCTGCAGACACTTTACCGATGAGGGATATAGCACATATCTTCTCCATCTTACGAGGACCGGGAAGAATCCGCATGCCGGCAAGAAAATGATCATCCTGAAAGGTGCTTCTCTGCAGCTTGAATTTGAACTTTTGGCTTTCGTAAATAAATATAATCTGGATCCTTCGGCAAAGGCACGCGTCATTCTTGTCGACGATTCAGAGGAGCAGTCTTCCGTGGAAGACCAGGCCAAATCCCGGCAGACGCTCACGCTGGAACTCCTCTCCGGTACCGGTGCAGACATCCTGTTCGGCTATGCAGACCAGAGTCTTTTCCAGAGCTCGACACTTATGCTGGATCTGAATCCTTATATTGACGGGCCGAACGGTTTTTCTCGGGACGAGTATTTCGATAATGTTTTCCGCGCGATGGAAAAAGGCGGCAAGCTGTATCACATACCTGCGCGTATCAACCTTCAGGGTTTTCAGATCAACACCGACTATATCCACCAGAAGATAGGATGGAACTATTCAGAGTTTGATGCATGCGGAAAAGAGCTGCGGGATAATGTCAGTTTCCTGGAAGGTATCGATCAGCAGCTTCTCCTTATGTATCTGCTTTCTTCCCAGAACGATTTCATCAACTATGACAGCAAGACCGTAAACTTTCAAAATGAGACCATGAAAACGATCCTGCGTCTTTCGAAAGAATACGGTATAAAAGAAAAACCGGAAGATGAGGGGCAGCGCCTTGAGTATTCCGGTGGCGGATCTTATTTTCTCGCCGAAGACCAGACCACCGATAAGTTCAATGCGGGGCTTCTGGCAGCACGTCTGATGGGTATCGCTTCGCTTGAGAATCTGAGCCTCAATAAAAATGTGCTCAAAAATAAGACCGCATATCTTGGCTATCCTTCTTCGGACGGAAGCGGCATGTCGGCCGATCCGATCAGTTCGCTGGGCATCAGCGCATCGAGTCAATATGCAGATCTGGCCTGGGACTTTATCCGTGCTTATCTCTGCTCCGACTATGAGCCCCAGAGAAATACATTTGGCATCCCCGTCAGGAAGGCTTCTTTTGAAAAAGAATGCCGGATCATTATGGAAAGATGCAACCGGGAATATGCGCAGGGCGTCCGGCTAAAGAGCAGCGCTCAGGATCTGCTCACTTTCTACTGCCGGCCGACAGAAGCGGACATCGATGAGCTTCGGGAAATGGTCGGGAATGTTTCTGTAAGCACGTGCAATGACCCGAATATCCTGAACATCATTTTCGAAGAGGCCGGCGCCTATTTTGCCGGAGACCGGACCGAAGATGATGTACTTAAGAAGATCCAGGATCGTGCATCCACCGTAATGAAAGAGTTGTAAACAGGACCCGTATCTGAAAGCCATTACTTCTTCAGTCGTAATAGAAAGACCCCGGGGGTTCCACCTGAACTCCCGGGATCTTTTTCTTTTACACGGCAGTGTTTTTTAGACGAGTTACGTTACCGGCAGGGCTCTTCCGTAGATATAATCGCAGGGAGCTCCCGGTACCTTCTTACCATCTACTTCGTGGTACGCATAGATCCAGTAGTATGTGTACTCATCCGTGGATGCATATGCATCATTGAACTTGGTTCCGGTACACATTCCGATGTATCCGTAACTTCCACCCGGACGGATACCGTAGATCAGGTAACCATCCGCACCTTCAGATGCATTCCATGTAAGTTCGGCATACCCGCGGCGGGATGTGATCTTCGCACCCGTTACCGGCAGACAGACGCCCTTGGCGTATGCATATTTATCACACTTTCCGACGATCATTTTTCCGTCAGCATCTTTTACATAAGCGAATACCCAGTAATAGTTATAATCCTGATCCAGGGCATTTCTATCGATAAAGTTCGTGGTTTTGGTCGCCATTCCTACAAAACCGTAGATCCCGTTCTTCTGAGCATATACGAGGTAGCCTTCTGCTTCCGGAACTCTGTCCCAGGAAAGCTTCACCTGGTTCTTACCGGCGGATGCCGCTCTCAGATTCGTGACAGTGGACGGCTTAGGTTTCACATCACCGACAGCAATATCGAGGTTTACAAAATCAGACGCGTAGTCAGATCTTCTCTCTCCGTTTAACTTCTCGGAGTATACTTTCAAAGTATAATATCCGTCAGAAAGTCCGTCCGGGAGCCTTACACTGGTCATACCGCTCTTTTCGCGCCACGCCAGACGTCCGTAGTAAAGAACATTACCACTGTTATCGCAAAGCAATGCGGAAACATATTCATTTTCATCATCTCTGGCACCGCTGAAGCGAATGTCGATGACCGATCCCGGGAAATATCTCACCGAGGTATTGGCAGTCGCAGTAAATCCACTTCTTGCAGGATCTTTGATCGTCAGTTTAAGATGATGGCGCAGATTCTGAAGAGCTCTGACCTCAGTAAGCGCATTGATTCCTAATGGACCGGACACTTTTCCATCATCTGCCGGTGATGTAAAGAGCACAGAAGAAAGGTTCAGGAAGAAGGCCGGACGGATTCCCATCTTCGTATTTACCTCAACATGATAGGACGGATTCCATTCTACATTTCCATCGCGATTAACAAAAGCGGCTGAGGTGTTATAGGATGCCGGACTTCTAAGCCAGTGTGCATACAATCTGGCATGGACTGTTTCATCGACCGTATAGGCTTCCATAGTGGACAGCGGCCACAGTTTTGCATTTGCGACCTCAGTTCCGGCTACACCGTCAGAATAAGGTACAGAGAATGCATACTCTCCCACCTGAAGAGTACGGGGACGGATTACAGAAGATCCGAGATCCACAGACGCAAGGGTCTTCGTATATTGTTCATTGACGACTTTCTGAAGATCCGATCCAGCATATGCATTTCCCTTTTTCGTGTTGGAATTGAACTGGACCTGATCGACCATCGGATGTAAGCGGTCAACATATCCGCTTGCGGAATTGTCTTCGAATCTTCCTTCGTAAAGGAGTACGGCACTTCCCTTACTGGCTGATGAAGCGACACCCTGTCCATCGTATCCGACGACCTTCCAGCAGAGCCAGTCTTTGTAGGTCGCTCCTTCATCGCCGAAAAATACGATCGCGGCATCATAAGAATTCACATTTTCAGAGAGCTGTTTGCTTCCTAAAACGATTCCCGGATACGTCGGCGCCGCCGCATTCACGGACTCTGCCTTTTTCGGAGCAGACATGACACACGTGCCTGCAATAAAGGCGGAACTTAAGATCAATGCTAGTGATCTTCTTAGCTTGTTTCTTCCCATAACGTTACCTCCATTTTTTTCAGAAAAAATAGCACGCCATACTCCTTCGTACAGCAGTGCCTCGAAAAAAATGAAAGCGCTTCTATATGATAATAACTACACCATTACCTTTAGTTAAACCCCAACGAGAAAAATCTCCCACGAGTTCTATTGTACTCGGGGGAGTTTGTGTATGCAAGATGAAATTTTATGAAGATGCCAGATCAAAACAGTTCGTCTAAAAGAATATAGTACCGGATCTTTTCCCAGTCCGGTTCGATACCAAGCTTCTCGAAAAGAACTTCCGGCCGGAAGTCAGCATAGACTTTTCCGCCATAGGTCCCGTCGATGATATCCAGTTTCTTCATTGTGCACATCCATGGCAAGTTCTGTTGATCTTAATTCTACTCCTCAACAACAAACCGCTCATATAAGAAGAGGCTTTTATTTTGCTTCGCTGATATACTTGTTCACGCGGTCATTAATGAAGCGGATCACGTCATCCATTGACTTATCGCCCACATAGTATGCTGCCAGTTCTTCGTTGATGATGCCTTTGATCTGCACATCATCCATGTAATAGACCGACAGCGTCGAGAGCATATCGAAGAACTTCTGCTGCATGGTATCTGTCGCTTCCTTATACCCCATGGTCCGGAGCTGACTCTTATCAAAGAGTCCGTATTCCATCTCAAAGTCATAGACTTCGTTATAGTAATCGGAAAGCAGGGCGATCTCTTTTTTCATGACCTCTTTATTGGTACAGATCGAAGAAAAAGACAGTTCCTCTTTCGGAATGAATGTCCCGCCGAGAAGATAATTGATGAACTTTTTGCAGCCTTCCTTACGGTCGGATCCGGCTGTTACGGAGATGCTCTCCTGTGCCTTAAATCTCGGGCCCTGAGCAGAAACCGAAGGCGTGCCGATCACAGAGAACGCGTCCTGTCCGTTACCGCAGTTTTTGACATAGTCTGCAAAGTTCGTCATGTGTACATATCTTCCGTCCGTCTTCGGGCGCAGTTCTTCTTCTGCAAATGGTATGTATTCGTCCGGATCGTATTGCTTTTCCGGGAAATTCGCTTTGGCATAGTCTGCCGCTTTTCTAAACTGCTCGGAATCGAAGTTTACCTTCTCGCCTTCTACCGCCGATTTGATGTCGATGCAGGACATCAGGAAAACATTCCGATAGAAATATTTGGAGTCGGGATAATCATACGGCTGTGCGCCGGAAAGCTTTTCTCTGACAAAGCTGTCGTACTCTTCAAAAGTCATGCCCACCTTATCTTTTCCGACATCGTCTTCCTTCACGATCAATCCTTCGACCTCGATGGTCACCGGAATGAAGTACAGTTTCCCGTCCACCTTGCTGGCTTCAAGAATATTGTCGAAGAGTCCCTTCTTTACGTTCTCTTCGACAAACTCCCCCAGATCTATCAGGGTCTTGTCGTTCATGGCTTCTTTCTTATCCATGTTTACAACGATATCCGGACAGTCATCACTTTCGAGTTCTCTTACCAGAGTATAGGCGCGTTCGATCTCCGGATCCAGGATCGCAAATCCTCTTCCGGCCTTGATGCCCTCGTTATACTTGCTCCAGATCCGGATGTAATATTCCGGATCCGTCTCATTAAAAGAAACGATCGCCTGCGACAGATAGTCCGAGAAGGATCCGTCCAGAGGCGCGCTGATCTCAATGATCTTTTTCCCGACGTGCGGATTGGAAGAAGCCTTTGTCAATACCATGACCGAATAGTTTTCCGTCAGGATCCGGGCTGTCGGGAAACCATCACCGCCGCAGAAAAACAGTACGATCTTATCGTCCGTGAAATGGAGAACACGTATATCGTCGTTCTTCTCCGGATTGAAGTCATAAAAATACGGAGAATACCAGCTGTTGTCCAGTACTTTTTCCTCGGTATTCGTTTCAATATTGTACTTGAAGATATTCCCGAGCGTATCCACCCGCAGAAGATCACCCTGCGCCGTGCACTGATAGTCGGTAAGGGTATCTGCGTTTTCCCCGCCTGTGACCCAGAGCGTCTTATTCGTGAATTTTCCGGAAGCAAGATCCAATTCACAGGTGTACTTCTCACCCGTCATCAGCTGCACATTCGCATAAGCCTTTTTCGTTTTTTCGTTATAGGAAAAAGCATCGAAACTGCCGACTCCGGGCAAAGTCGACATGTCCATCTCGCAGAGCAGATCCATGCCTTCGTAGAAGTAAAGGAGCGTGTCCCCTGTGCCCAGGATCATACTCTGCACGGCAATATAGTCACCAACACGGGTTACGATAGAAACGAACTCCAGCTTCTTCCCATGTTTATCCAGCAAAGGAGTAACACCGGATGCCTCTCCCGTTTCCAGATCCACTGTGATAAAGTCGGTCTCAAAACCGGAGGTGAACACACCCACGACTGCTGTTGCGGTTTTTCCGTCCTTATTAGGGAGAAGGGCATAAATGTCCTGCACACGCACACTTCCATTTTTGACCTTCATCTCCAGCGCTTTTTCTTTCTTGCCCTGTTCGCTATATACATCCAGTTTCACTCTTTCATCGGATGTCTCCAGATCGTATGTTGCGTAGGTGCTGTAGATCTTCCCGTTGATATATTCCACAGACGTACCGGACATCAGCATATCCGTGTCCGACTTGTCCATTTTTAGAGAAAAACGGGTGGAATCAAACCAGGGGGATTCTTTCATTTCCGTGATCGTATCCGTCTTAGATGATTTCCTGCAGGAAGCCATCATGCCGGAAACAAGAAGCAAACAAAGTGCGGTAGAAACGATGCGTGCAGATTTTTTCATATGCTCACCTCAAATGTCAGATCTATAGTGTATTTTCTGTCAATTCGTATTCTCTGACCTCGCAGTTTTTGATCCCGAAAGACGCAAATTCATCGTTCGTCATCTCATAAAAGTACGACTGAACGACACGCGCGATGCCGTTATGGGCCACGAGGATAAATATCTTTCCCGGCTGTTCTTTCAGCTCGTCCAGAAGATTATATACACGCTGCGCCAGCTGGAGCATGGACTCGCCGCCACCGAAACGATGGACGAATCCTTTTTTCATCTCATGGAACTCTTTTCCATCTCTGGCGGTAGATTCATACTTCCCGAAATTCTGCTCGAAAAGACGCGGCTCCTCTTTTGCCGGGACACCTAATATCTCGGAGATATGCATAGCCGTGTCTTTGGCACGCGAAAGAGGAGAATAAAGGATCAGGTCGGCAGACACATTCAGGGCAAGGATATTCTTCGCCGTCTCGACCGCCTGCTCGTGTCCCTTTTCTGTCAGCGGACTGTCCGTCGCTCCGCAGATCTTATTTTCCACATTCCAGACCGTCTCTCCGTGTCTGACAAAGTATATCTTCGACATCTTCTCGAAACACTACCTTCCATATGTACTATCTAGTATTTTATCACCACGGATCAAGGTGCGGTTGTTATTTTCTCTCTCCCAAGTATGCCCTGATTCTCGATGAGATGACCGAAGCGGTTGTGTCAATGTCGCGATCCCCCTGAAAATACGCGAGGGATTCTTCTATAAAGATACTCCTTACATATGAGTCGTCAAAAACAAATCTGGCTTCGGAAAGGAGCTTTTCATAGACATCAAAGCTTCTTTCAGGGTCAGTATTTCTTCTCAACCCAGAAGGAGTAAATGCTGAAAGACGATCTCTATCTGTTATGTTAAGCATCTCTTCAGATTCAGCCTTTGTGAATAACGCAAAATTGACTCCTATATCGCGAAGGGGTGTGCCTTTAACATACTCTGCAATACAGGTCTCCGCTTCTTTTTCGACACAGGACATCCGTATTTGTGCATACTTCTTATCCCTGCTCTGGCCAAGCAGAGCCTCCTCACTCAACGCATATCTTAAGAATTCTCCCGTAGCTTCCTTCTCTTTTGAATTAACAGAGACAACAAAGCTTCCGTTTGAAAAAGCACGCAGATGATCATATCCGAGATAATAGCATGCGATCGGATCCTGACCAAAATACTCGGTCAGAGCCAGATAATAGCCGAATTGTCCGACGGAATTTGTTAAAAATGCAATTTCTTTTGTTCTCAATTGCTCTGCTATAGCTATATTTGACGGACTGTCTCCCGTATCACATACTGTACAGAAATCCAGATACTCCTTCACCTTTTGGGTATCGATATCCTGAGACAGAAAACTATCCCAGAATACACCGCTCAGATAAAAATCTCCGTTATCTTGGAAAAGATGCTTATACGCAGAAGTAGTCAGCATCTGTTTTAAATCATCCCACGTTAAATGTCTATCTATAGGATCATCTTGAGAATGCCACAGAGCATCTATCTCAAAAAACGGAGAAATAAAGAGAAGTTCTCCTTTCTGATTCTTGCCACTCTCCCATGGGCCTTCGAAAAAGTCCGATTCCTTAAAGCCAGAATCATTAGACAAAAGCGGAAGCATATCCTGACACACATCAGCTGAAATAAAGCGGGTAGTTGTCGCCTCGTCTATGTAGAAAAGATCTGCCCCTCCTCCGGTTTGAATATCGGCAATGATCTTGTCCATTTGTTGCTCCATATTCACCTTCTGGACGTTGATTTTATAAGGAAGCATCTTGCTGTTCCATTTAAACTGCAGATAATCGATCCAATCCGCCCACGGCAATTCTTCATCAACTACGATCGTGATCGTCGTTATTTCGATCTCAGTTTCACTGATGATGATCTGATAGAGATTCCATTTTCCCGCTTCGTTCAAGCCGACACACGAAACTGCTTCCCCATCAACACTCACCGAATCACATGGAACATAGACGCCATTGTTATAGAGAGAGATCTGTTTAGTCATGACTGATTTAGCCGCAAAATATCTATACCACACATTATTTACTTCAATAAGAAGCGACTGGTCACCCAGTTCACCTAAAACAACAATTTCGTCCTCGAGACTTATCTTCTCGATCAGGTAATTAGCTTTCTTGCTAAGGTTCTCACTATCAAGAGAATAAATTGCCCAGCCTTTGTCATCGATCAAAGACAAGTATAAGATCCCCTCCCCTGATAAGAAGCAGGAGTTGATCCAGACATTATCCGGTGTCCAGGAATTCCTTTCATTCAGATCCTTGTCAAGCACGGTTATCCTATCCCGATATGCAAGATAGATCATACCGGATCGATCCATCTGAGAAGCAACAAGCTCATCACCAGAACCTGAAACTTTACTTCTTCGCATCAGCGCAAACTGAGAATCATACTCAGCTATAACACACTCACGATCTTTACCTGTCCCACGTTCTATAGAGCAATAATATGCATCGTTCCATTTGTGGATCCCTATAAGATGGTCTCCTTCTTCCAGTTCAAAACTGCATTTGTAATCTGCTTTCCCTGATGTTATTTCAAAGACAAAAGCAGACGCTGCTTCCTTGTCATCTGCAAAAACGAATTTGGCGTCATTCTTTATCCAAATCGGATTCAGCTCTCCTCTGACACTGGACATCTGAACCGTTGAAATCCGATTCAGAAGATCCTCCCCGACACACAAAAACCGATTATCGTAACACTTTTCGTCGTCCAGATGTATAATGCCCTTTCTCTTAGAGCATCCGAACAATGTTGGAAAAACTAACAAAATGCTTAGTACGATAATTCCTACTCTTTTCCAGAGCCTCATGGATGACGATATTCCTCCGTAATTCTCCCATCGCTGATATGGATCACACGAGTTGCATATTTTTCAAACTCCTCATCGTGAGTAACGACTACGATGGTCTTCCCCTTCGTCTGGATATCGTGAAATAATCCGCATATCTCCTCTTTGTTTTTAGAATCCAGTTGACCGGTCGGTTCATCCGCAAGAATGATCCTCGGATCATTACATAGAGCACGAGCGATTGCAACTCTTTGCTTCTGTCCTCCGGAAAGCTTGCTGACAATACGTTTGTATTGGCTTTTCATTCCTACGGTTTCCAGTATTTCCAGTATTCTTTCTTTGTCAGACTTGAATTTTTTATTGGAAAAATAGAGTGGGACCATGCAGTTATCGTATGCCGAACGGTATTCTATTAATCCGAAATCCTGAAGAACGATACCGATCATCTCGTTTCTGATCCGGGCTTTCTTCGCATCACTCCAGGATGTTGTCTCGGCGCCATCCATTAACATGCTTCCGGATGTCGGAGAGTCCAGCAATCCCAAAATATGTAGAAGTGTAGATTTCCCGGAACCGGATACCCCGCGCACCACAAGAAACTCCCCCTCGTCGAGCGAGAGATCAAATTCATCAAGTGCCCGGATCTCACCCTCTTCTTTAGGATGATAGATTTTACTTACCTTTTTTAATTCTAAGATAGACATATCATTCACCTCGGAGCAATTCAATCGGATCCTTCCGAACACCAGAAAGAATGATCGGAATGGTTACCAGTAAAAGCATGAATAAGTAAACCGCACAAACAGTCAGAAAGTATTTGGGTCTGGCATAAATACTGCTCATTCCAAAGAAACTCATTATCTGATCTTTATATACCCAGCTGATCACAACTCCCAGCAACGTGCCTGGAAGAAGCATTGTATTTGTCAATATCACCGCTCTTCTCCAACTGCAACCATAGAAATAATACGCCAGTCTCTCATTCTTTTTTGTCCATAGGCCCTGCGTCACGACCACCAGAGTCAGGATCACACCGACCAGAAGTATTCCCGCTTCCACCTTCCTGAAGATGCGTATCTCCGTCTCATGCGTCTGAATATAATCCTCTTCACATTTCTGAAAGGTTTTGCAATTTCGACTGATCTCCCGAGGGAGAGAGTCTATAATCTCCTGCTGAGAATAACCATCTTTAGGAATCAGAATCAAAATTGTATTATCGCTGTCAGGATTAGACCACTTTGTATTCTTCCCTTGAAAACTTATATGATCCGCTATAGCAATGCATAACTGATACGGCTCAGAATCTTCTAGATCCTCCGAATACTGTTTTATCCATTCAGATGGCCGCAAGAAACGGTGTTCGAGCCAGCTATTATAAGATATGTAGAATAAATTACGCTCATGCAAAACCAATGAATCCCGATGGAAAAAACCTACAACCGTAAGCCTATACTTTGTCAGTTTGCTACTAAGTGTCGGATCGTCAGATGCCCATGATTCTTCCCTGGCTATTTCATCCACACCAGTCACTTCAATAACATCACCCACCTTGAAAAGGCTCATCATGTTATCAGTCAATATCACTTCATTCTCTGTGTCCGAAGGAAGCCGGCCTTCAACCAATTCCACAACTCCCGATCTTTCCAGCAGATCCCCATACTCAAAGATTGCCATATCTATGCCTGCTTCCTCGCATGAGGGATTAAAAACCGGACACGAATCATATTCAATTCTGTCAATCATATCGTTCTCTTTAAGTATGTTCATAACACGGTCAAAGGACTCCGGTTTGGATCGATTTGGATTCAGATATAAAACACCCTGGTTGAATCCATATGTATAAAATGCTTCTTTTTCGCTATAAAACTTCTCGCGTTGAGCCAAAAGACTCATTCCCCCAGACATGACTATAAAGGTCAGCACGAAAAGGAATATATTGAAATAGACAGACCCGATCCAGATAGATATCAGGCACTTGCATTTACGTACTATTCTCATGCAAACTCCTTGTCAACACGTATTCTCCCGCCATTGCGCATTCTCTGTTCAATCAGGACCAAGCCCCACATAAATAGTATTGCTGCGAGTTGGATGCCAATATTACTCACATAGAAAAGCGGTCCCATCACTTGATCCCCCATATAGTCCGAGAAATAATTACAGAGGAAAAACAGAAGTGACGCCGCAGCCACTGAAGCAGACCAGTATAGTAAAATCCTTCGCAAAAAAGCACCGGCAATCTGTCTTCTCTTTGCTCCACAGATCCGGAATATCGCATACTCCCGCTGTTTCGACAGATACATAAAACGAACGATTCCAAGCAACGAAAAAACACAAGGCATCATTATGAACAAGGTGATGATTTCAAGGTATGTTGAGATCGTTTTAACTGTTGAGCCACTGTCCGCCTCCTGTTTTTCAATCGTACCTAAACCGGAAGATAGATATGAGAGTAGCCGTTTCTCCTCAACGGAGGAGAGTTCCTTTTTGTATTGGAAAGAAACAAAACCAATTGGGGAATTCGTCGATTGGAACAGATCTGTTGTAACAACACATATGTATGGACTATATCGTATATTTAGCTGCATATCCACTTCTGCTTTCCGCAGGGTAAAGTAGTCCTCAACACCATCAACAGTCAGAAGAACCGTATCCCCTTCATCAAAGGGAAGCATATTAAAATCGTTACCGAGGAAAACGATCTCCCCAGATTCCGGAATCTCATCTGATTCTTCAAAACGACCTTCAGCTGGGGTTCCATAAAACGAATATATGTCAATTTGTTCGCACTGATCATCTTCCGGTCCATATTGCAGAACAGATTTCGGTTTCCCCAGAAGGACATCCTCATATTGAGGAATATTCCCAGGATAATCAGCAAGAATCTGTTCCAATCTTTCAAAAGAAGTAATACCGGTTACAAATGAATACGTCGAGAAGTATTGGGGCGTTACTTGTTTCGAAGCATAGTATCTCACTTCACTTATCAGCATAAACTGAACGAAGAGCAGGACAAATATACAACTTGCAAATAAAAAAGGTATCTTTCGCATTTTAAAAGTATGAAAGAGATTCATCCTTCTTGCCACCAAGGATCGTAATATACGTATGTATTATCCTTAATCTTCACAGCTCTACCAGCAACACGATAAATACCGTAATTTGCAGACCAGTACGAGTTTGTTTCAACATATCTGGTTTTTGTGGACGACAGCCAACCTAAACAAAAACCATGCATACTAACGCCATCTAGCAACTTAGCGCCATCGTATATTTCCGCTTCTAAAAGATAATAGTCTGGAACCACCGTCTCACGATTATAATTGATTTTTGCTCGACAATAATGCTTCGGAAAACCTTTGTATCCGGAACCGCTGTCCGTTATAAGCCAGTCAGAAGCAGCACACACACGGGGTACAAAACATCCCAAAAGGGAACACAAAAAGAGGGCGAATACTACCTTTCTCATAAGCCAATGCCTCCTAGTATGTCAACCCCACTTATTTGATATTAGCACACCTCTGAAAAACAAGTCAACAGGAATCGAGGTTATCCTCGTAGGTCCATCCATCTGTTTCGTTTTCCTGAAGGAATTTCCGCAGTTCTTCAACGGTGCCTGGTGCGTCCACCCAGTCACCCAGATGGAACGGATGATATACTTTATTCATCAGCACTCTGGTCTGTAACTGTCCACCTTCATATAGGCCGTTAAAGCCGAGATACCAGTATATGCTTCGATTCACCGGCGAAGGCTGGTTGAAGTCTGTGATATCAAAGCGGAATATAACATATACACGGTTCATTCCTTTATTCTGCGAAACAGTAAAAGCCAGACCGGCATACTCTATGTTGTCCACTCTTATACCACTGTCCTGGACGCCTTCAAAGATCTCCGAGATCTCCTGCCATATGTAACCGCCCTTTTCGAGGTCTCTTTCCATAGCCGGAGTGATCTGCCCGATCGATGTGAGCACAGGATGAACCTCATCGCTTCCGCCTTCAAACGGCTGTATAAGCGACTTGTCGATTTTTTTCTCCTGTACGTGATATCTTTCTGATGCTTCCGTGAACAGATAATCCACGTCCAGACATCCCTGAGCCGACCAGTTTTCAAAGCTGAGGGTGGTCCACATCTGTTCTGTCTCCGAAGTGTCGACCGTTCCGTCCTGACATACATCGGTAAATCCGTGCATCCAGAAATACTGCCGTTTTACAGGCTGATCTCCTGTGTTATCCGTCAGCAGCACCTGATAGACCATCTGGATCATATCCTTTTCATCGTGATCCGGTCCGGTATAATCGATACATTGCCGGATCATGCCGATATAATTCATCTGATCGATCGTGACCTGATCCGGAATACCATCCTCACCTGAATTGCCATCCTCCCGGATGACTTTTCTCGAATGTTCATCCATGATCTTGATCTGTTCATCCGTGATCTGGTTTAACGAATTCACGGATACATGCTGACCGGCCGGATCCGCTGCCGGCGCAGCTGTCGGAGCAGATGTCGCGGAGGCTTTCTTCGTTTTCGTCGGGTCCGTCGTTTCTTCCGTTTCTGTCTCGACCATTTTCTCGTATTCTTCCGGCTCGGTTTCTTTCTTCGCTTTGGAAAAAGCACCTGTCGTGATAAGCACCGCCGCGGTGACCGCACCGGCCACGATAATGACGGCGAGCGATCCGAACAGGATCATCTTTTTCCGATGCGCTTTCGAAGATGCCTTCCCGGTCTCATTTTCCGACGACTCCGTTCCCAAAGGGATCTTGGGTTCCGGATACTTCTGAGCAAAAGTTTCCGGTGACAGAATAGGTGAAAGTGATTTGCCGTTCGGCTCGTTTTCGCTCATGGTCATGTCCCCCTCAAGTGGCTGTCGTGATTTTTTCTATAGAGGCTGATCGTATCCTTCTGTTAATTCGATTCATGGGTATGTTTTCCAGCTTGTTTTCCAGGAGGAGCGGGCCAGTCCATAACTACCGCGAACTCGGTCGTGAGGTGTCTTTTCATGGTTCTGCCTTCGCCGTTACCCTCCGGATCTATGTATGAATAGAAGAGCCAGTCACCGACAAGCATGATCTCCCGGTTTTCGATATTATCAACATCAAAGATGTGATTTTCATTGTCATTTTGGCAGATCACTCCATCTTCTCCCACCGCAAAGATTATGTTTGCGGCCGTCCAGAAGATCGCGCCATCGAATACATTTACAGAGCCGGCCGGATAAGCCTGGATAAATGTCGTTTCACTGCCATCTAGAGCTACGCGGTAGAATCCTCTCAGGATCCTCCCGTAATCGTCCTCTTTGTTTTTATGCGGATCGTAATATGAGGTAAAGCTGATTCCTTCGACCTCAAGATCCGGATCTGTAAGGAGTTTCATATCGGCAGTCTGTTCCATTTCTCCGTAGAAGTAGAGATTCTTCTCATCCGAGAAGAACACTTTGTCATTACTGGCCGTCGCCTCCGGCAGGATCTCTGTCTTATTGCTTCCGTTAAGATCCATGGAATAGATCTTCCCGTAAAAAAGTCCATCGTCTTTTTCTTCTTTCGGATCGGAAAAGAGGATCTTATCGTTACTTACGCAGAAACTGATCTCTACATCCTGATTCTTGTTCTGCGCAGTATAAAGGACTTTCGGGTTACTGCCATCCGGATCACATCTTACGATGGAGCTGTCCTGCCCGAGGTAAAGAGAGTCCTCATACGGGATCATGCGGGTGATATTTCCTTCAACTACATCTTCCACAGAATAGTCCGTAAGATCGATCCGCTTGATTTGGGTCTGATCCTCCCTGAAATACAGATACTTATCGTAAAGGGTCAGCATATCCAGCTCGTGGTCATTCCCCTTTTCCGGTTTGGCCGAATAGATGAAATAGCACTGCCCGGTAGATAAACTCTCCATTTCGATACAGATCAAATGCTTATCGGGATGTACGACGTAATACTGATATTCACTGTTTCCTGTGGCAATGGCTCCGTTACAGAAATTCCCGTATCCGAGTCTTTCGGGTTGCGGCGGATTCTTCAGGGAGCCATCCGGATTCGTAGCTACCGGCGGCTTTGCCATATTTATCTCATAATCCGAATAATTGAGATCGACAGTAGTTGCAGCAGTTTTTTCGGATGCCTTCTTCTGAGACCCGGCCGTCTCTTTCTCCGTCTCTTCGGAAGAACCAGATTCAGCAGCAGAAGCTTCTGTTTCCCGGTCCTTCTCTTTTTCCGTCTCGTTACTTTTCTTTTTGCATCCCGCACAAAGAGCGAGGCCGGATGCTAATGCCATTACCAATAAAACAGAGCTGATTTTTCGTTTCATAATAACCACCTGTCCCCAAATAAATAAACCAACACGATTTCGTAATTTCATAGTATCAGGGAAGATTTGTCACTAAGTGAGAAGAACGTCATGAAACAAAACTTACTATACAATATTGAAAATAACTATTCTCTCATAGTGTCTATCCTGTCACTTGAAAAAGGTGGAGCTTTCGTATAATCGGCATATCACGAAAGGAGACATGGGATATGTTACATTTTAAGAAAGCATGTTGTACGCTAATGGCAGGCGTACTCACCATTTCGGTATTTGCCGCATCCGGCTGCCGGAAAAAAGAAAACACAGAAAGCTCCGGTATGGATACGAGTATCCAGACCTCGGAGAGTGAAGAGAATACCGTCGCTTCCTTATCTTCGGAAGCAATAGAGACCGTATATCAGAATCCTGCCGCCTCTTCGGAAACAGAGGCAAAAAAACTGGCCCAGGAGCTCGGACTTCCTACAGAGGATCTGCATGGCAAGTATGACTTCTTCCTGAAGTTTGCAGATGCGATCATCCACAATCCGGGCCTCATCGAGTACAGAGGATTCGTCGTGAATCTTTTCCCGATCGTGGCGGATCATATTGAAGAGGAAGACGAAGAGTTCTTCTTAAGCAAACTGAGAGAACTGCGGTTCGAAGATGCTTACTTAGCCGAGAACGCCGGCGAGTTCCGCTCCTGGGGCAACGAGATCCGTATTTTCGGAGACGGCGTCCTCTATGAGACGGAAGCGACATATGAGACCGTCATGCACGAACTGACGCACTTCGTCGATGCTTTCATCGATGGAGAGTGGGAAGGAAATATGGCTCTCGTAGATGGTCATCTGGCATATCGGGAGGATCTTTCCGAAGAGCAGTGGATAAATGCGGACGAATACCTTACGGCCAGCTTCATCGTGGAAGGCGGTGCCGAACTTTATACCGGGAAATACTTTACGAAGAGCCCGATGACTTACCCCTGCCCGCACAGTTTTCTTACCGGCTTTGAGTGGATCTACGGATCCGATGCGCTGGATGAGCTTTTCTTCAGCGAGAACTCTACCGAGCTCTTTATCGGCTACATGAAAGACGCAGGCTATACCGACGAAAAGATCGTAAATGTGATCAATTCTTTCAACCACTACACCTATTCGTATGTGGAAGCGCCACAGGAACTTGTCCGCATGGAAGATGTTCTGATCGATCTTTATGAGCACGAGAAAAAGACGAACTGGAAAGACGACAAGATCTTCTGCAAGATCTTAACGCAGATCAATCAGGGGCTCTTTGAGGACGTTCCGCTGAAGCATAAGGAAGTCAACGATATCCTCATGACATATTGCGAGCTGCAGGACTTTTCAAGCAGCATCCTCGATCAGATCGATCAGGGCACGAACCCGGGTCTTCTGGGCACTTTCAAGGTCATGATCCTGGACGATAAGCCATATCTTACGGTCGATCTGCTGCGCTCCGATGAGGTCGAGAAGGACCGTTCGGCCGCACTGCTGGTCGAGTACGATTTTGATACCGGAAAAGTACTCTCCAACGAGTATTATGTGCACGTCTATCCGAAGGTGCTTCCGGAGCCTCTTCCTGCCGGAAAAGATCTGTCCGAGCGTCTGGATTCCTTTATTCACGACAGTTCTCCGCTTCATGAGCAGAAGCCCTTTTCCGAAACCGGTGATATGAAGGATCTCTATGCGCGGGCAGCAGAGATCGGGAACAAATACGGCGTTTATATCCGCCTGGGCGACGATCTTCCGCCTTATGCCGAAGCGTATGTGTTCGATATGGGCACTGAATTTGAATTTGATAATAAAAAGATCAGCGATATGCTCGATCTTGCGGAAAAGGTATTAAGCCGCTTCCCGGAAGGATATTTCGACCAGTTCAACTACGGTTATTACAGGGGTTTCGAGATCTGTATCTTTAAGTGGCCATTGTATTCCGATCTGAATCTTTTCTATTCGGAAGACGGGTATATCATGAGTTATTCGATAGACTGCGTCTGCACAGAGGATCCGGTCGAGCAGGAGCGCGGCCTGATCCAGGCGATCTTCGACGCGACCGATCTCAAGCTTCGAAATTACTTCGAGAACATGAGCGATCCGATGTTCTCCGAGAGCATCTGGAATTCGAAGAATCCGGCTACCTTCTACTACACCGGCTACCTCTCTGACGAGGTCGCCTCGGAAGAATATGCAAACTTCAGCGATTACGTCGTTTCGAAGGCAGCTCTGCACAGTGGAAGAAAGGACAGGATCCTCCTGATGGAAGCCCTTTTCAGTGCGGAGAAGATCCCGGATCCGTGTAAGGAAAAGGCAAGATTCTACTGCCAGTGCATCCGAGAAGCATTCGACGATTCCACCTGGCCGGAGAAGACTTCCTGGGAAGAAACCCTGAACGCATAAAAGAAAGGAGGAGATCCAGCAAATATCAGATTGACCTTCGTACCGAAAAGGATATATAATGCAACCGCATAAATATTTGACATATTATTCTTTTCACAGTCTTTCTCATCCAGAAAATACCTATCCGTCAGCATTGCTTGCGCGTGTATAGTTACGCGCGGAATTTAAGGTGGACCAGTATGGATAAAATGGATCTTTCGTTTCAGACGATCGCCCGGGAAAAAGGTCTTTCTCTTTTCGACATGAAGGATATGGAAAAAGCCGTCGAATGCAATATCGACGCCTTCACCGGATACCGGCTGTACGATGTTCTTTTCAAAGAACATAACACACCCGAGGTCATGAGAAAGCTCTGGATCTCCTCCCTCAAAACGCTCTCTGACGCGGCCATGATCGTCGTGGACAGTGAGAATATCAACGGTATGGCATTCTTTCTGCCGCCGGGATATAAGGGTATGCCGATCATGCCCTATCTTCGGTCCGGCGGCCTGAAGATGCCATTATCGACTCTTTACCCGCAGGCCCGTTATGAGAGTTTCTGTATGCAGATGAAAAAGCGGCATACCGGCCATAAGAGCTGGTACCTGTTCGATCTGGTGGTCAGGCAGGAAAAGCAGCTGCAGGGCGTAGCCAAGAGCATGCTTACTCCTTTCATGGAATATCTGGATGAGACAGGACAGGATCTCTATCTCGAGACACATGCGGAGAAGAATGTGCCATTTTATAACCACTTCGGCTTCGAGGTCGTAGAGACGGGACTGGTCCCCGGAAGCGACCTTACGCACTACGGCATGTTAAGGCGCCATAAGTGAGCGCCGAACCCCACCTCGAACAGATCTTTTCAAGAAAAAGACGGCCCGCGCGCCGCGCATTCTTCTGACTCTTTCCGGTAGATCACCGACACATGCGTGATCGTATTCGCTTCCTCCGGGTACTCTTTCAGAAAATGCATGCCAATGGATTCCGCCGTTTTAAACGATCCGACATTGGTATATTTGCAATAAGAATAAAGCGCCTCGTACTCCGTATTCTGAAAAGCCCAGTCACGAACGGCCGCAGCAGCTTCTTTCGCGTAGCCTTTCCTCTGCTGGTCCGCGCGGATGTGATACCCGATCTCCGGAAGCATGCTTCCGTCAATGTTCTGAAGTGTCAGACCACAGTCGCCGATCATCTCTCCCGAATCCTTGATGCACACCGCCCATAGCCCGAATCCGTCATCGGAATAACGGCGGATGTTCCGCTCGATCCAGGCTCTCACACGCTCTTCATCGAATGTATACGGATAGTGCTGCATAATGGACGGATCCGCCAGCACTTTATAAAGCGACTCGAAGTCATCCATCGTCATTTCACGAAGATACAGTCTTTCCGTTTCCAGGATCTTTTTCATGCCGGGCTCACCTCATTTCTTCTCCAGTGCCAAAATGTCTCAATACTATACTTCAGATATCCCTGCCCCGCATTCGCCTGCCAGTATCCGCTTCACTTCTTTTGCGAAAAGATCCGGTGTGGTGTAATGCGGTGTGTGCCCGCCGTTTTTAACGGTCACGAATTCTTTTGCCGGCGCTTCGATGTCTTCGCAGAACTTTCGGGCCAGATCGCAGTTGCAGATGAAGTCCAGTTCTCCGGAAATAAAGTACATCGGCACTTCGTACCGAAGATCGTACGAATAGATATCGTAATAATACACCGTCTGGAAAAGATCCTTCTCCAGTTCGTAGTAGCTATCCAGATCCATCTGTTTAAGGACCCATCTGACGTCATTGACAGAAGTATAGGGAGAGAAAAATGCATATAGGATCGTATTGGCAGCCTCGCCCTTCGGGAGGAATTTCGATGTCGCTTTCCGAAGCGCCATGTATTCCGAAAGCGAGTCGCCGTTTCTGTATTCCTGATATATTTTTTCCAAAGATCCTGTATCTTTACCTTTGGACTTTGCGATCTCCATCGCCTTTTCATACGCGATACGGTCAGATTCGACACAGTTCACGAACTGCCCGATCCCGATGTATGCGCTGACTTTTTCGCTATGCGCCTGCACATATCTCGTTCCGACGATCGTTCCGTAGGAATGACACATCAGGATGACCTTTTCCGTGTGAAATCTTTCGCGAAGGTAATCCACAAGTTCATCTGTATCGAGAAGCGCCCTCTCGAAAGTCACTGTCGTATTCTCTCTGTCGTCGTTTTTAAAATACGTTTTCCCGCAGCCTCTCTGATCCCAGCAGACAACGGTGTAATCATCGATCAGTGGATCTGTAAACAGCGGAGAGATCGGAGAATCCGGGCCGGCAGGACCGCCGTGGATATAGAGGATGACCGGGTTGTTTTTATCCCTGCCCCGGATCTGGATATACTGCTCCTGCCCGCCGATCGTCGTATAGAGTTCTTCACAGATACCCCTGGAAGTATCGATGTTACTTTTAATCCAGTTGATGTTTCTTCCCGCGATGGAAACGATGGTCAGAAGCAGAAACAAAACGACAGGGATCCTTACCAGGATCAGGAGGACCGTAACAGCCTTCTTCCGTTTCTTCTTCTCCACGACCTCGTTTCTGTGCATAAGGTGGATGCCGATATGCCCGATGGATAAGATGATCGTGGCGATGATCAGGAAGATATTGGTGCCGTAGATACCTAAAGAGAAAAACGCCATGCACGGAAGAGTGGCTCCCGCGACAGGAACACCTGCAAAACTGCTGTACATGTCCGCCATGGTCTTTTGGCTTTTGAAGTAGCGGATCCAGTAAAGTTCATAAAGGAGCATGAAGGCAAAAGCCAGAAGGAGCCATGCCGTCCAGATCGAATTAAATCTCACATTAAAGTCGGAAAAGATCAGAGACAAGGCGCATACCAGCACCTCGCCAATACGCTCCAGTGCCAGCAGGAACCGGTTCTCGTTCTTTACATATTTATCGTAGTCCGCAGGCTGATTTTTCGCCCAGATGATGTTCGGAACAAAGAGCATCACCAGGAACAGAAGACCTACGTATGAAAAACCAAAATGCATCATCCTTCTTACCTCAGGTGTTTACCGTATTTGCGCTTCCGGACCCGGAAACACCTCTGAATTTGTACTACTATTTTATCACTTTGCCTGCCTCTCTCCTGATCCATTTGCAAGTTTCCATATTGAAGGGGCCGGGGATATAGATGCATAGTGATATAATTGATCTGGTAAATGGAGATCTCAGGCGATGTACAAAGTTACTTTTAACGGAAAAGAAATCACGGTGAATACGGAAAGCTCTCTGTTCTCTCCGAAAGAGGCGGACAGAGGAACGCTCGCCATGCTCCGCCACGTCGAATTCAAAGGTGAGGATAAGGTCCTCGATCTGGGCTGTGGCTGCGGCATCGTATCACTGGCCGCCGCTTCTTTTGGCGTAGCACCGGAAAATATCGTCCTTACAGATGTCGATGTTCTGGCGGTCGAGACCGCAAGAAAAAACATGACGCAAAACGGATTTGCCGGAGCGGTCTTCGTTACCGGAGATGCACTTTCTGCTGTGCCGGGATCCGACTTCAGCCTGATACTTTCCAACCCGCCCTACCACACGGATTTCAAGGTGGCCAAGACCTTCATCGAAAAGGGTTTCAACCGTCTTTCTATCGGCGGAAAGATGTTCATGGTCACGAAGAGAAAAGACTGGTATAAGAATAAACTCATATCGATCTTCGGCGGTGTAAAGATATACGAGGAAGACGGGTATTTCGTCTTCGAATCGCAGAAGAGATCGATGTCTTATGCAGGGAAAAAGAAATGAGGCTGCCTTGTGAGACAGCCTCGAGTCTTATGCTTCGTATCCGGGTTTTATATAGAGGACTTCCTGATCGGCCATGATCTTCTCGTCATATAACTTCTTCCAGTCATCCGGATGCACTTCCTTGATGGCAACGGACACGGAAGTGATCTTACATCCGAGTGTTCCTGCGACGAGCTGTGCGACCTTGTCCGCACACTCCTGCTTTACTTCTTCCGTTCTTCCCGGAAAGCAACTGATCTCAACATGTGGCATATTTTTCTACCTCCTTACGTAAACTTATAACACAGGATGACTTCTGAAACAATCGGAAAACACGGGATTCCAAACAGCATCGGGCCCGGCGAACGTATCTTCTGCAAAAGAAGAAACTGACCTGTTGACATTCTCAGACTATCGCAGTAGTATGGACTATAGAAATAGTCTGGAGGTTCCGTTATGAACGAGAAACTATTTGACAGTGAAGCCAAAGTCATGGAGATCATCTGGGCAAAAGGTCCTCTTACGGCCAAAGAGATCAGCCTGATCGCCGCAGACTCCATCGGATGGAACAAGAACACCACGTACACGGTGATCAAGAAACTGGAGGCAAAAGGTTTTATCCGAAGAGATGAACCCGGGTTCATCTGCACCGCTTTGGTTTCACAGGAGCAAGTACAGAAAACAGAAGCCAGATCTCTGCTGGACAAGGTATTCGGCGGTTCGCGAAAAGCTCTCTTCTCCGCACTTTTGGAGGATGAGAAGCTTTCGGATCGCGAGATCGAAGAACTCCGTGATCTGATCGAAAAAAGGTAAGAACTATGCTGGGAAGTGTATGCTACTGGATCTTTAATATGAGCATCATCGCCTCATTCATGGGGCTTCTTGTGCTGCTCATCAGAAAGCTCCGCGGGATCCCGAGAAGGATATCTGTTTTCCTGTGGGCGATCCCTTTTATCCGCATGTGCTTCCCGCTCGGCATCAACAGCCGCTTCGGCCTGATGTCCCTGATCTCCCGGCTCACCACGAGGACGGTCACCGTCTATCAGCCGACGAAGGACATCGCACTTTCCCACTCAAATGTGCTCATGCAGGCAGACAGCTATTCCCCTGTCACCTTCAAGGAAGATCTTCTGAAGAATACCTTCGAGATCGCAGGGGTGATCTGGATCATCGGAGCACTAGCGATCATTCTCGCGCTGATCATTCTCTACGCGGGCACGAAGCATGAGATCCGGGATGCAAGGCATCTCGAAAAGAATGTGTACCTTTCCGGGAAAGTCGACTGTCCCGCAGTATACGGGATCATCCGACCGAAGATCATACTCCCCGAATCTTACGAAGAGCGTGATCTGAAGTATATTCTCCGGCACGAACAGACACATATCCGAAGAGGCGACAATTTCTGGAGACTGCTCGGTTTTCTGGCCGCAGCCGTCCACTGGTTCAACCCGCTTTCCTGGCTGTTTTTGAAGTCTTTTCTCTCCGATCTGGAGCTTGCCTGCGACGAATCTGCCGTAGCCAAGTTCAGCAAAGAGGAACGGAAAGAATATGCCACTGCACTTTTGGACAGCACGGCCAGCAAGAGCCTTTTTGTATCTGCTTTCGGCGGGGCGAAAGTCCGGATGCGCATCGAGAATGTTCTGTCCTATAAGAAAATGACCGCCGTTTCTCTTGCCGGTTTTTCTGTTCTGATACTTGCGATCATGTACGCCCTGCTTACGAATGCAGGCTGAAGAAAGGATATTTATCATGAGAAAGATCATTGCTATATTACTGCTTTCATGCACTCTTTTACTCCTCTGTTCCTGTGCGCAGAAGAGCGCAAATGCTGACACCAGCGGAAAGGACGGGATGAAGATGGAAGAACTTTTCCAGAAGAAATGCTCGGCGAAAGAAGCTCTGGAGCTTTCCAGAAAATCGGATACTGTCGTGCTCGAAGATCTTACGTGCACCTCCGGAAAAGAAGTGTGGGATGCGTTCTATAAGTCCGTCTCTTCCGGAAAACCTGCCTCTGTCCTCTGCGCGTTCTACTATACGTTGGACAAAGAAGGAGTCAGTGAAGAGCTTTATGAACAGGAAAAAGATCTGTACCCGCAGCTGTTCTTCATGCTGGTCGAATTCGACGGAAAAGAATACTCGGTGAAGGTCCGCCAGAGTTCTGAAGAAAAACCGGAAAGAGAAGAGACCTATCAATACTTAAAGCACTATACCGGAGATGCACCTTCTACGGCCACTTACTCTACCTATGAGTATTTCGTGCTGGTGGATGACGATAGTCTGACATGGGAAGACATTGAAAAGGGATTATTCAGTTCTCAGTACGGCGCCATGAAGAAGCACTGCACAGTATTTGAAAACTGTAAATAAGCAGGACTATTACCCATGAATACTTCGCGCTACAGGAAGTACTGGCTTTTATCGCTGGTCCTTGTCATTGCTATATCTTCATATCCGCTTTATATGGGATTTTCGGTCTTTCTTCAGGTCGCCCGCCTGGGAGCTGTCGCGGAAGAAAACTATCCGAAATACATCATCCCCTATACGCCGATCGCCCTTTCTCTGATCTTCGGTGTCGCGATGATGCCCCTTCTTCAGAAGATCTCCCGGAAACTGGATCTCCTCTATGGAGCTGTCCTTTCTTCCGCAGTATTCTTCCTCGTGGAAAGACTCATGGAAACGAAGATCCTCGTAAAGACCACAGAACTGTTCCCTCTGGAGAGCTGGCAGATGTCACTCTGCTATGTCCCTCCGGAGGGTTACCGGACCCGTACCTGGCAGGCGGTAGATGTTCTTCTGGGCGGGTATAGTCCTGGATTTAAGTTTCATTTCTACCTGATCTCGGTCGTCATCATCCTTTCCCTTCTGAACTGCTTTTACGGCTTCGGGAAGATGATCCGAAACGACGACTGGAAACGAAAGAAGGCGCTGACGATCCAGGGCGCAGCTTCGATCCTCTTTCTGGGAATGTGCATCTGGGCCTGTTTTACCGCCTTCTATCGCACAGGAGAGATCACGGTTTCACCTCTTTCTGCTGTACTCATGATCATCTTCTTCATCCTGCTCGGAGTGACGGCAGGTGTGTTTACCGGATCTTTTGTATTAGGAAAAAGAAAGGTCCTTTTCGACGTGATCCCTGCGGTCACGGCCATACTTGTCACCACAGCGATGTACGTCGGCGAGATGATCCTTCTTAGTAAAAACCTCTACCGGTTCGGGAAGGGATTTCTGTTTGAAGGGCTCGGAAAACTGGTACTGGCACCGATCGATATCCTCGCCATTTTCGCATCCGGAGCGATCACTTTTCTGATCTGCCGCTTATTCCGCGCGGATAAAGAAAAGACACAGGCTCCCATCTGAAAGGCGATATTTTTCAAGATATATTGAGTAAAAAATCATACCCGTGCTATCAATTAGGTGAAAGGCTTTTTTCAGCCGGAAATTTTACCGAAAGGTGGCATTGGGTATGAACATTATGGTATTGGTAAACAAAGACTTTGAGTATGCCGGGTATCAGGCCGGCATCTTCCAGCAGCTTCTCGACAAGAGGATCCCCGATCTTCATGTGATCGCCAAAGACACCGGGACACGCGCGTCAAAATTCGTTCCTTCCTGTGTGTATAAGCTCGGGGCAGATAAGGTTCGTGAATTCTGCATCAGCTACCTCTTTGATGCTGGAAAAGACGTAAACACTTCCAACTCGGAAGAAAAACACGACCTTCTTAAAGAACTCCTCAAAGAAGAAAAACCGGATCTCATCATCAGTGTGAGCACTACCGAAACGACACCGATCGGTCTGGAGTGTGATCCGAAGGCCGATACGAAAAACGGTTGTGTATTCATGGGAAGCCAGTTCTTCGCGAAGGACTGCAGAAAGTATGATTCAACAACAAAGAGCCATCTCTATTTGAAAGAGCCCTGGTACCGGCTCGACTTCCCGCCGCTCTTCGGAGGCCTGTATGACTTTATCCACGACAATCAGGCGGCGATCTCAGAGGGAATGCTCCAGGTGCCGAATCATCCTGCAGCCCAAGCGACAGTTTATGCCGACGAAAAATATGTCAGCCTCGGTGTGATCAATGTCATGAACTACGACTGCTACGGGAAAGCGGATGCGGCAACCTACGAGGAATTCATTTCTTCGGAGAACGATAAACTATTGCCCATCGGACTGGAAACCACACACGCAGTAGTAAGGATGGCTGCAGAAGAGATTCCTGATCACGATACGGTCCCGGTCCTTTTCGTATCACCGATCGTGGACAGATACGAGTGTTTTAACGAAGATGTCGGCAAGAGTTGGGATGAACAGAATTTCATCAGCTCCTATAATTCTGCTATCGCAGTATCCAACATGCTGCAGCTTCTGATGCAAAACGGAAAATTGTCCTGATATCACAAAAACCGGTGCGTCATGTGGAGATTTGGGAGGATTCCACAAGACGACCGGTAAGGTGATGGAATAGTATAAGCCACCCGGATCGCCCATCTCCTCATCCGGGTGGCTATTTTTTCACTTGGAATTCTTCGAATTATCTAGCTTTGCTGTAGACGTACTTGGCCGTGCCTCCGACGACCATGTTCCATTGTTTCCAAAACCCAAATGTCCGAAATATTTTACAATTTCCTTCTGTATTTTACACTCTCACGGAGATAAACAAAAGCCTTTAAGGAAGAATTCAAATAATTTTTCTGTTATGATTGATGCTAGAAAAGAACCGGAGGAGAAAAGATCCATGACCAAATTCCTTGTCTGCTCTGACATCCACGGAAGAGAGATCTTCCTGGAAGGGGCCTTGAAAAAGCATTCGGATACAGATGCCGTGATCGTGTGCGGAGATCTGGAACTCGAGTTTTACGATGTCGAAGAGATCATCAGAAGATGCCTTTCACGTTCCACTGATATCCGCATGGTACGGGGAAACTGCGACATGTATATCACTTCCAGTTCTTCCTACCTGGACACGATCGCCTTTCCTCTTTCTTCCCGTCACCGCGCGCTCGTCACCCACGGACATATCTACCGGGCCAGAACGGATCTTATGACATATGCGGCAATGGAGAAAAACTGTGATATCGTGCTCTTCGGTCACACGCACCGGCAGACGGACCGCATGGAAAACGGCATACGTTTTCTGAATCCGGGCGCGATGAAAAACAGAGAATATATGATCCTCGAAACTGATAAGGATGGAGAACTGACGGTTACTTTCTATCCTGAACTGATCTGATCAGGAGGCCGGCTTTTTAGTCTCTTCCTTCATTCTCGCCTGCTTTCTCTTTTCCATCCACGGAATGAGGCTCTCATGGTAAAGGATCGCCATAACGGCAGTGAACGGGATCGAGATCAGGATTCCGATCGGTCCGAAGAGCTTGCCGCCGATAATGATGGAGATCAGCGAGATCACCGCCGGGATTCCGAGAGAATCGCCGAAGAGGTGAGGTTTTACGACATAACCATCGATCGTCTGGAGCACACATGTGAAGATGACGAAGATCACGGCATACATCGGATCTTCCAGCAGAAGGACGAAGGCACCCATGATACATCCGACGATCGGACCGAAGGTCGGGAGGATGTTCGTCACACCGACGATGACGGAAATAAGCACGACGTTCGGCAGTCCCGCGATCAGCATGAAGATCGCATTGGCGATACCAACACCGATCGCCTCCAGGATCGTGAAACTGATGTACTTGCTGAAGATCGCGTTGCTTCTTCTTAAGAAATCGGTATGCTTCTTATACTGCTCATCTGTAAGCAGCGCGTGGCGGAAAGTATCGATGCCGCGGAAGAGTCTCTTCTTGCCGGCCAGGAAATATACCGCCAGGATAACACCGATAAATGCGTTCAGAAGGATATTCCAGACACTTAAGACCGTATTCATGGCCATGGTCAGATTATGTGAAAAATCCGCGATCTGCGTCTCGGTCTGGGCATAGATATTGCTCGTCCAGCTCGTCGCATTCAGATGAATGTTGTACTGCTCGGCGAACTTATCGAGTCTCTCCAGCGCCTCTTCCACTTTCGACGCATAGTTCTGCGTATTAGATACGAAGTGCGTGATACTGTCGAGCATCTCCGGCAGAACGAGCCAGAAGAAAAGACTTATGGCCAGAAGCACCAGGAAGATCGAGATCCCGACCGAAAGCACATAACGGAAGCGCGGTTTCTGTATATTCTTGAAAACTTTGTTCTCGAAAAAGACGACGACCAGGTCGACCAGATAGGCGATGATCGCACCGATGATGATCGGCGATACGATCGCCATGGCGTGGGAAAGCCACGCCAGCACGGATGACAGGTTGTTCAGTATCATGTACGCGACAACACCTGCGATCGCCGCTATGGAATAGGCACCCCAACGATTGCTCAGGGCTTTTTTGATTCTACTCAAGAATATGGTCTCCTTAGAACGTCAGTGGCTCTATTATATAACCTGATTCCAAATAAATAAACCTCAAATCTCCGTATCGTACAGAAGTCGTCCGACCTGTGTGGTGATGAAGTCACTGCTCGATGCGATATCATGTGTCATTTCCGCCAGGATAAAGCCGTAGAGATCGTCCTTGCAGAACAGCGGTAATATCGTGCTTTCACGGCATTTCGGCGGAAGATCGATCCGCTGGAAGATCGCCTCCAGCATGACCGGCTGGCGCTCCTTCGGGATGACATAAAGTTCGCCCTCCTTAAGGACACAGCGAAGCTTTACCTTCTCCGGGAAAAGATCCTCATTCCCTTCTTCGTAGACGATATCCTCGTCAAAAAGGAACAGGGCCGCGTTTTTCAGGCCGATCTTATTAAAGCTTGCGATGATCCGGCCTTCTTTTTCTTTCTTGTCAGAAGCTTCATTTCCGAAATCCGTGACATCCACGAGGAAGTCCGAGAAGCTCTGGCGGAAAAAGGCCTGCCGTTCGTTGGCCGAGATGATCGTCTCCGCCTGCGCGGCGATCGCGTGATCTCTCATCAGCGTGAAAAGCCGGTTGATCAGCTGGTTGGCGCCGCCGAGATTGGTGCTCTGCTCGTTATTGATGCTTCCCTGGAGCCTTCCGATCGACTGCTGAAGCTTCGCCGCATCGGTATATTCCATGGCGCCGTTAGCGAAGAAAATGTCGATCAGATCCGAGGCCTCCTGGAAGTCCTCGTCGCTGATATACCGCTCCTTGACGCCTGTCAGGATCTTCCCGACGAACTCGGAAAAGAGTCGCTGCAGGTTTACGGATTCGCGGCTGATATACTCATACCGGTAGCGGTAGAAGCAGTCGTTGAACATGCGGTTGATGAAAGCCGGATCGACGTTCCGCATCTCCAGCTTGGTATATTCATACATTTCGTATGGAAAAGAATCTCTCCCGTAAAGGCGCGTGGAGATCTCAACAGACTCGACTTTCTCCCCGTCCATCTGGGCCAGAAGAAGATTGAGCGCCTGTCTTCCCAGTGTGATATCCGCCACACCGATCGAAGAAAGCGCAGGGATCATGCGGCCGGCCATCGTCGTGTTATCGAAAGCGAACACCATGATGTCCTTTCCCGGCACCAGTCTTCTCTCCTCCATCTCTTCGTAAAGGCCCACAGCCACGGAGTCATTGACGCAGAAGATCGCCTGCACATCGGGATTCCTGTCAAGAAGCGCTTTGGCCGCATCACGGGAATTGATCGACATATCCGTCGCTTCGTAGTTTTCCGGTGTGAACTCGATGCCGTTTTCTGTCAGAAGACGCACATAGATCTCTCGTCTCTTTTCGGAGTCACGGCTGTCCGTACGGCCGCCGAGCATGCAGAACCGGGAAAACCCGTGCACATTGATGAGGCAGTCGACGGCTTCTTTGATACCGGACTCATTATCGTAGTTTACGGAGACATAATTGACGATATCCGATGCGGCAAATACGATCGGAATATGTTCGAGCTGGGACCGAAAGCGGCTCATGATCCTCTCGACATTGACGTTCTCCATACTGCCGAGGCAGATGATCAGGCCATCGAATTTGCAGCGCTTTTCGAGCTGATAGAAGGTATTATAGACCTGGAAGAAACGGTGATGGCGCTTATCCTTATCCTTCGTACCGTCAAAACGTCCGGAAATGACGACCAGGTTCAGATCCTTGTGCTGGCGGATGCCGCTCTGCACATTCTGGATGAATTCCTCACCAAAGTCCGTGTAGTTATTCTCCAGGATCAGCCCGATCGTTCTTTTTCCCTTATTGCCTTTAATCACGGTGATCTTCGCCCCTTTCCGGTATCATCCTCTGTCGTTCATCTCAATCGATGATCTCCGGAGAAGGCTTCGAGAAAAGATTCCCCTGCGAAAAATCGACATCATAGCTGATAATCTTCTTCTGGATCTCTTCATTCTCTACATATTCGGCAATAATACTGATATTGGAAGACGACATGTTCTTCCAGCCGGAAATAAGGGCCAGAAGATTCTCGGATTCCTGATTCTCGCAGCAGTAACGGATGATGGAACCATCGATCTTCAGGTAGTCGGAATGAATACTCAGAAGATGCTGCAGATTGGAAAAACCGGAACCGAAATCATCGATCGCGATCATGCCGCCGAGCTCATGGATACGGTCGACGAATCCGACGAGTTCGTTATAGTCGTCGATATCTTCACTTTCGAGGATCTCGAATACGAAGTTTTCCGGGAAAGGCACCTGTGAAAGGCTATCGTAGATCAGTTCGAGGATCTCTTTATTCTTGATGTCACGGATACTGATATTGATGCTGACAGACCTCTCCTCTTCATCTCTGAAGCGGGCGAACACCTTCCGGATCATGATCTTGGAAAGCGCGTCGTAAAGTACACCGAAGCTTCTGGCCACTTCGAGGAAGCTTCCCGGGAAATAGAGCTTCCCGTTCTCATCTTCGATACGCATCAGAGATTCGTAGTGGTGGATCCGGCCTTCGCGGTTATCGTGGATACCCTGGAAATACGGGATCACTTTATCGTTATTGATCGCGTAGTTGATGACGTTCACGAGATGGTACTTCTCGCGGATGCTCTCCTCATCGAGGATATCCTCTTCTGTCGCCTCATGCACATAGAACTGGATATTCTTATTTCTCATCTCGAGACGGGAGGAATAATACATCGACTGGTAGTTGTCTTCAGTACAGCCGTCAATGACGCAGAAGATCGGAACGATCGCGATCAGCTCCTCCGTATAGTCGAACAGTTCTTTTTGCAAAGCTTCCATATCGCGGACGAAATTGGAAAGCGTGGTCCTATAGGACGGGACCGCCAGCGCGACCATCCACTGGTCGAGAAGATACATCCGGTATTTCCTGCTGGTCGCAAAATTCAGGCACCTCCTGATGTAATCCTTATAGGTCAGGTCAACGAGGTGGGCGGAGAAGACTCTTTCCATCTCGGACTGCTCAAGGACATTGATGATACAGATGCGGTCAAAGCCCTTGATCTTGATATCGATGCTGAGCGCCGCCTCATTCGGGATCTCCTCGCTCTTGGAATAGAGGATGATTCTCTCACATTCTCTTACGAAGGACAGGATCTTCTCGGCTTCCTTCTTATCCTCTCTCTTTTCGAGCTCCGACTCGATCTCCACGAGGATATTGAGCATGGTGCGGTTGTCCTGCGCCAGAGACTCGGTATGCGAGAATGCATAAGGGTTATATTCCTGCGTATAGGGTTTTTCGCCCATGACCGATACGACAAAAGCACCGGTACCGATAGTATTTCTACCGTTGGAATGGAGGATCTCACCGGCTGTTACGCAGCCGCAGAGATTGGAATTCTCATAGGGGGCCAGCTCCCACTTGGCACAGCCGAGGTAGGAAGAACATCTGGCAAAACTCGTATATCCGAAGAGAGTCTCCGCCTTCGGGAAATTCTCGATCCGCTGGAAAAGCGCCCTGCTGTCCGCCAGGATCTTGCCATCATAGATAAAGGCTCTCTGCAGCATCTTGCCGACCTTGATGTTATAGCCGGCGAAGAGATATTCTTTCTTCGTTTTCGTATCCAGATCGTCCCTGAGGGAATACTCCTTCATATTGGCCGGATCTCCGCGGAGGAAGATCTGCTCCAGGCTTGTATCTTTTCTATAGTTCAGATGGATCGGGACATCCTGGTCATCGGCATATACATACGGGAAAAGATACAGGAGCTCCGGGTGGGCCGCCAGGGCATTACTGATGCCCAGCTGGCAGGAATCCACTGCGTCGTCTCCGTTAAAGGAAAGGATGCAGGACTTGAAGGAATCCGTGATCTCGATCGGGTCTCCGATCACCTGCGCACCGGTCGCATAGGAAGAAAAACTCTCGAGTTTTTCGCCGGACAGCGCCGCGATCAGGATCGCCCGGTCTGACCAGCCGTTCTCATTAAAAACGAAGCCGTCTTCTGTATCACCCAGCTGTCCGGACTGCGGAAGCGAGGCGATACCGCCGGTCATAGGAATGCTCGGGAAGAAATCATTGCAGCGTTCCACGAAATGGAACACGTCCTTGAACTGGCCCGAGAAGAAAGTAAGAAGGAGCCGCGTATCATCGCAGATGAACTCCTTTTTGATCTGTCCGCATAGCATATCGACCGGAAGCGGAATACCGTTATATTCATCGACGATCGGGATCATGGCCGAGCGGACACGCGCCTCGGACATGGTGGACACAGAGATCACGCAGCGGTTCAGTGCATAGTTGCCTTTGTTAATGACCGCTGAACAGCTCGTACCGAAAATGACCGCATTAGGGACAAGGTCTTTGATAAACCGGGCGAGATCGACGGCTTCATCAGCAAGATGGATCGCCGTGTGGATGCGAATCAGGATATCGCCCTGCTCAGCCGAAAGATTCAGCTGTTTCAGAGTGCTCGACAGCCTTGCCTTGGAGATGTACTGGAAGTTCCAGGTAAACATGAATCACCGCTCCTCCCTATGCATTATTCCTTTTCTATTATACTCTGCATTTCCTCGGAATTCACGCTCTAAATTAAAGGATTTTGATAATAAACCGTTAAGAAACGACTAGGTTCCTTTACGTCTCCCATTGTTTTGGCAGGCATGAATTGTATTTCCATAGGGAGCGTTATAGAATACATTTAAATTTCTGCAATTATAGGAGACTTATATAGTATGTCGGAAGAGAAAATGTATAAACTGCTGATCATTAATCCGGGTTCCACCTCGACCAAGGTGAGCCTTTTTGAAAACGAGACCTCAGTCTTCGAGAAAAGCCTGTTTCACGATGCGGACGTCCTTTTGAAGTTCCCCCACGTCAACGATCAGATGCCCTTCCGGTATGAGGTCATCCTGAATATGTTAAAAGAAGAAGGCTATGCGGCGGAAGAGATCGATGTATTCGTCGGACGCGGCGGCTCGGCCTGCACACAGCCCGGCGGCATCACGAAGATCGACCAGAAGCTCTATGACGACACCGTCGCCGCCGTAGGAGGAAGTGAGCACCCGGCCAAGCTCGGTGTCATGCTCGCCTGGAAGTTCGCGCAGGAATTTCATAAGCCTGCCTTCACACTGAACCCGACAAATGTGGACGAGTACTGCGACTATGCCCGCCTTACCGGTATCCGCGGCATTTACCGCGTATCCCACTCCCACGTACTGAACCAGAAAGCGGTCGCTGAGTACCATGCCGAGCATGTTCTCGGGAAGCGCTATGAAGACTGCAACTTTGTTGTGGCACATATTGATGGAGGTATTACCGTAAGTGCCCATAACCATGGTAAAATGGTAGATGGTAATATGGGCGCAGACGGTGAAGGTGCATTCACCCCCACACGTATCGGCAGCGTGCCGGTACTCGCGCTCCTGGATTATATCGAGGAGCACTCCGTGGCGGATGTACGTCTGCGCTGCTCCCGCGCCGGCGGCTTCGTAGATCTTTTCGGCACAGCAAATGCTGATACGATCCATGAGATGCTGGAAAAGGGAGATAAGAAGGCGGATCTGGTCTGGAATACCATGCTCTATCAGATCTGCAAGATGATCGGCGAGATGAGCTGCGTCCTCTGCGGAAAGGTGGATGGTATCCTCCTGACCGGCGGACTTCTCCGTTTTGCCGATGTAAAAGAAACTATCGAAAAACGTTGTGGTTGGATCGCTCCGATCTTCTCCTATCCGGGAGAAATGGAGCAGGAAGCCCTGGCGATCCCCGCCCTCAAAGTCATGCAGGGCAAGATCACCGCGCAGACATATTCCGGCAAGGATGTGTGGCAGGGTTTCCCGGGTGTAGAGTTTTAAGATAGGAAAAAGTTTGGGAGGAAAATCACTATGAGCATGCTTACGAAGATCAAAGCCAAGGCCAGAGCTAACGTCAAGCGAATCGTACTGCCGGAAGGCGATGAGCCGCGTACCGTGAAAGCCGCCGTGGAGATCGTAAATGACGGACTGGCCGTCCCGGTCCTTCTGGGGGACCCGGAAAAGATCAGCGCCGTCGCGAAGGAACAGGGAGTAGATCTTAAAAATATCGAGATCATCGATCCCGCCAATAATGACAAGAAAGATGACTACGCTGCGGTTCTTTTCGAGCTGAGAAAAGCAAAGGGCGTAACCGAGGAGATCGCTGCGAAGATGATCCTGGATCCGATGTATTTCGGCATCATGATGGTCAAGCAGGGTGATGCGGACGGACTCGTTTCCGGTGCCGTGCACACCACGGGAGATATGCTCCGCCCGGCACTTCAGATCATCAAAGCCAAGCCCGGCATGTCCATCGTTTCGAGCAGTTTCCTGATGGAGTGCCCGAACAAGGAACTCGGTGAGGATGGTCTTCTGGTATATGCCGACTGTGTCGTAAATCCGTGCCCGAATGCACAGGAACTGGCACAGATCGCCGTTTCTGCCGCAGAGACCGCCAGAGTCCTGTGCGGTATCGAGGAGCCGAGAGTGGCGCTTCTTTCCTTCTCCACGAAGGGCAGCGCCAAGCACGATCTCGTCAGCAAGGTCCAGGAAGCGACCGCACTGGCACACGAGATGGCGCCGGATCTTCTCCTCGACGGTGAACTTCAGTTCGATGCGGCACTTGTTCCGGAGATCGCCGCTTCCAAGGCACCGGGCAGCCCGGTGGGCGGACGCGCCAATGTCCTGATCTTCCCGGATCTTCAGGCCGGCAACATCGGATATAAGATCACCCAGCGCATCGGCAATGCAGAGTGCTTCGCCGTACTTCAGGGACTGGCCAAGCCCTGTAACGATCTGTCCCGCGGATGCTCCGTCGAGGATATCGTGAACACGGTTGCCATGACAGCCGTGCAGGCTCAGTAATTTTCGGTTATTATATAGGGAAACAATAGTATCAACACAGTAAAGGAGACATTATGAACAAGAGACTATTAAGTGTAATTCTAAGTGCAATGATGGTTTTCACCTGCTCTGGTATCGTATGTGCCTCGAATGATACTTCCGAAGAAAAATCGGAAGTCCTCGAGATCGCTCTCAATACTTCAGAGGAAGAGGATCTATCGGCCTTTGACAACCAGGCGGCATTTGACGCCTATGTGGACGAAGCTTTCGAAAACGGCGCACTTCCGACCGAGATCGAGATCGACGATACGGATAACGCAGGCGCTACACGCTATGCGAAAAGACTTTCCGGCATGGATCTGACGCTTTATAAACTGCTCGGCAAGAAGGTCACTGCGGTTGCTAACGGAAGCCTTACTTCTACCATTATTTCTTTCAGTATTGCTGACATGGGCCTGAAGTCTGAGTATACTCCCTCAGAACTCGGCGTATCCGACAACCTTTACAACTTCACCACCGGTCAGTATACGGATGAGTGCATTAATGCCGTACAGCACAAGTTTGCGATCACCCCCAGCAAGATCATTTACGGACTTCTCGAAGACTGTCCATATGAGATGTACTGGTTCGACAAGACCTATGGCTTCGACGTAGACAGTATCCAGATCCAGGTCGTAAAAAGAAGCGGAAAACAGTATCTGCAGCTTCTCGGTTCCTATACCTTTAAGCTTCCGGTCGCAAAAGAATATTCCTACGCCGGCAGAACAGGTACCTTCGTAATGGGTGCCACACCGGCCAAGGTAAAGACCGCGATCACCAATGCCAACAACATCCTGAAGAAGTATGAGAATCACAACGACTTCTATAAGATGCTCGGCTACAAGAACGAGATCGGTCTTCTCAACACATATAACATGGCTGCAGTCGATGAGAACTGGGACTATGGTAATGCATGGCAGCTGATCTGGGTATTCGACGGCGACAAGAACACAAACGTCGTCTGCGAAGGTTATGCAAAGGCTTTCCGTTATCTGTGCGACCGCACGAAGTTCGCAGATCCGGAAGTATACTGCACCTGCGTCACCGGTGAAGTTTCCCACGACGGAGAAGGCGGCGGACACATGTGGAATATCGTTCACATGGGTAACGGCAAGAACTATCTCGTCGACCCGACATGGTGCGATTCCGAGATCACGACCACACCGTCCAATGACTACTTCATGAAGGGCTACTCTACTTCTTCCAAGGTCACACAGAAGGATCCTTCCACAAGACAGTCCTACTCGACAATGCAGTACTCCATCAACACACCTTACGGTGCGACCACTTATACATATGATTTCTATACGATCTATATGTATCCTCTGGCCTCCGGTAACCTCTATCTGGCGAACAGCAACTACCAGCTGTCTTCTCCTACGAGCACACCGAAGAGTCTGGCGATCTCCGGCCTTAAGGCAGCTGCTGCCGGCAAGAACAAGGTCAAGCTCACCTGGTCAAAGACCACCGGTGCAGACGGATATCTGATCTATGGTCAGAAAAACGGCAAGTACGCTTATGTCGGCATGACCACATCCGGCACATCTTATACAGATACAAAGGCGATCAGCAACGATTACAACTTCTACTGGGTATTCCCGTACTATCTGGATGCCAATGACAACATGCGCCCGGGCGCCTGCGCCAAGTATGTTTATGCCAAGGGTGTCTGCCCGGCAGTAACTAACCTCAAGGCTTCTTCGGTCAAGGGCGGCGTTAAGCTCAGCTGGACTGCTTCCGCCGGTGCAGAAGGCTACCTCGTTTACGGTATCGTGAACGGCAAGGCTTACTCGTATCTGGGTATGACCACTTCCGGCACGACCTTCACGGATAAGACCGCTTCCGCTACACAGTACAACTACTACTGGGTATATCCTTACTATAAGGATGCCAGCGGAAACATGGTCGTAGGTCTTACCGGAAAGTACACTTACGGACGCGCACTGAAGTAAAAGCTCACTTTCAGACGTGCACTAAAGTGAAAAACTGAATATCTCCTCCCTGCGGGATCGGATCTTTTCGATTGTTAAACTGTGTCAATGAAAATAGACACACTTCGGACACAAGTTCCTGATAACATATCGATTATAGGTACTTTTGTAGCAAGGAGGAGATTTTTTATGTTCAAAAAATGGGGATCATGGATCCTTAGTATCGCTCTTATCGTCTCCATTTCAGGATCAGCCGTCCTGGCCGGCAGCGATACTTCGGATAACGTAACATTCATAGAAAGTGAGGAGAAGATCCTCACACCGCAGGCAGACGAGCTCGATAACGAAGCACTTTTCGAAGCGTATGCCGAAAGTGCTTTTGAAGAAGGAAAACTTCCTTCGGCGATCGAGATCGATGACACTTCCCGAAGCGGCGCCAACCGTTCCGGAAACGCGCTCAAAGGGATCGATGCCAACATCTATAATTTTCTGGCGGGGAAGATCGTATCTGTCGCAAATGGCGACATCACGAACACCGAGTTCACCATGCGCCTGTCGGATATGGGTCATAAGTTGAAGTATACCGCTCCTGAGTTAGGGTTTGCCGGAGAATTTCCCGTAGACGGCTCCCATATCCTTCCCCAGAAAGACCTCTTTCGCGTACAGGAAAAGCTGACCGGCAATATCCCGCTCGTCCTCAACGCCCTGATGGCCGATTATCCATATGAGATGTACTGGTATGACATCACCGCCGGTCTCAGTTACAGTACCCTCGGTTTTTCCTACAGGTACGACAATGATCTCGGAGATTATATCTTCTTTCTGACGGATAAGGATTACACTTTCTCTTTCCCGGTAGCCGGGGATTTCTCCGCCTCCGGAGAAGAGAGAACTTTCCAGATGGGCGCTATCTCCACGAAACTGAAAAACTCCATCAGCAATGCCAACGCGATCGTTTCAAAGTACAAGAGCGCTTCTGACTACGACAAGCTGAAGGGCTACAAAAACGAAGTAGGAAACCTCAACGTCTATAACAAGCCGGCCAGCCAGGGTCAGTACTCATATAGGTACGGAAATCCGTGGCAGCTGATCTGGGTCTTCGACGGTGACACCAGCACAAATGTCGTATGCGAAGGCTATGCCAAAGCATACCAGTATCTTTGCGACAGAACAACGTTCTCCGATTCTCGGATCTACTGTTCCTCTGTTTCGGGGCTCGTCGCGTCAGCCGGATCAGGCGGCGGGCATATGTGGAATATCGTGCACATGGGCGACGGGAAGAACTACCTCGTCGATGCCACCTGGTGTGACACCGAATACAGTTCCGGCCCCACCAACGACTATTTCATGAGAGGATATGCAAAATCTGAAAATATCACCACCACAGATGAGTACGGAGTCGACTTTACCACCATCAGATACAGCATCAAGGTCGGAAATTCCTACACCTACTATGAGTTCGATTCGCGCTCTGTTTACAACTATACTCTCAACGGTATCCTGAAACTCTCAAGCACGGATTTCGATCCGTCTTCTTCGATCGCTCCGCCGCAGGATCTGGTGATCTCCGGACTTTCTGCCGCCTCTGCAGGCAAGAACAAGGTCAAGCTTACCTGGACGGCCGTAAGTGGCGCAGACGGATACCTCGTCTATGGACAGAAGAATAAGAAGTACGGATATGTCGGCATGACCACAAAGGGCACATCCTTTACCGATACCAAGGCATTAAGTGACGATTACAACTATTACTGGGTATTCCCGTATTATCTGGATGCCAACAGCAACATGCATGCCGGAAAATGCACGAAGTACGTATATGCCAAGGGCATCTGCGCACCGGTTGCGAGCCTTAAGGCCACTTCCGTCAAGGGCGGGGTCAAGCTCACCTGGAACGCTTCCACAGATGCGGAAGGCTACCTTATCTACGGTATCGTGGACGGAAAGCCTTACGGATATGTGGGCATGACCACGAAGGGCACGACATTTACGGACAATACCGCGTCTTCCACACAGTACAATTACTACTGGGTCTACCCGTACTTTAAGGATGGCTCCGGGAACATGATCACCGGACTTCCCGGGAAGTACATCTACGGACGTGCACTGGCATAGGACCGGATCTTTTCAAAAAGAAACATGAAAAAGCCGGAGGCGGGGACATCCTGCTTCCGGCTTTTCTTTTCATGTAGTAGAAATATGGCTTCAGGCCTTGATCCGCATGGCCGGGCGGATGCCGAGGTAATGGCTGAAGATACGTGCTCCTTCGAAGAAAACGTTTCCGGCGACATACACAAACGAGGTCAGGTATCTGGTCTTGCCTGTGGTCCTAAGCCACCAGCAGCAGGTACCCTCAAAACCCGCAAAATCGGAGACCCACACACCGCTCTTGATGCAGTGCTCAGTCGGGTAACACAGTCTCTCCTCATTAGTGGGGAAATACTTCTCGGATTCTTCCGCACTCAGAAGGAAGATCTTATCGTCCGTATCCTCTCCGCCTTCGGTATCAAAGTCGCGGTTGGCGGCCGTCGTCAGATGGGAAACGACGATCTCCTTCTTTTCCTTTTCGGTAAAAGAGGTCTCGTAGAATTCTTCATTCAACCAGCCTCTCGTGTCGCTTTCCGCCCACGTGACCGGTGTGTGTTCCTTACTGTATTCGCGCATATCCAGCGCATATTTACTGATGATCAGGGCCTCGCCTTCTTCGTTGACCTCGATCACCTGCCAATCGATCGGGTCGCCGTTATAGGTCCCAAACTTGAGTTCATCTCCCACCTTCAGTTTCGCTTTCTTCTTAAAAAGCGAGCAGCTGCAGGAAGAGACCAGGGTGGCAAATACCATCAGCATGACTAATATACGACGTGTCTTTCTCATAAAACCAAACTTCCTTTGTCTCCGTTTATCCCCGCTGGTAGTATAACAGATTTTTCCAATCATATCCTGATTTTGTCAAACTGAGGTTCTTTTATTGAAAAAGAACTCCGAAAGAAAGTATAATTGATTTGTAAAGTTTTTCTTCGGGCACGTGAAAGTGGGTGTCTGAAATAATAGGAGGCTATGAAGTATGGCTTGTTTTCTGATCCCGACAACAGAAGCGATCGTAACTACGATCCTGCAGAGAGTTCTATCTTCTAAAGAAAAAAACATGGAGATCCATCACGAGGGTGATTCTTCCGAGCATCTTCCGAAGTCCGGTTTCTCCAGAAAGCTGAAATGGCTCAATAATATGCTCTGGGGTGGTTCTGCACTTCTCGCACTTGAGCACGTATGGCACGGCGAAGTGGTCCCGTGGTTTCCGTTCCTGACGGCCGCATCGGATCCTTCTTCCCGTTCGGAAATGTTCCACGAAATGGCTACGGTGGGTGTTACCATGGCGCTTCTCGTCACCGCAGTATGGGCAGGCATGGTCATCGTTTCTTCCCGTCTGGAGAAGAAAGCGGACAAGCCAGTGGCAGAAAAAAACTGAGGTGTTCGCATGACATTACTGTTAACTGTTTTCGCTGCGATCATCGCAACAATTAAGTGGTATAAGAATGCTCCGAAGGACGAATGGAAGATCGGTACTCTTTCTCTGATGTACTGGGGCGCTTCCCTTATGTGGATGTGCGACGCGATCTTCGAATATGCCGAAGCAAAAGAAGAGTTCTTCCAGCCGGCCGTCGCGGATATGCTGAATGACACTTTCCTCGGATTTACTGTGATTGCACTGGGTCTTCTGATCTGGCTTGCAGTCCTTCTCATCAAGGATCCGAAGGGTGTTATCAAGAACGTTCTGAAAAAGAATGAGAACGAGAATTAAGCAAATACTGGATTCTCTTGAGCGCGGTGAGATAACTTCAGAGGAAGCTCTTCTGAAGTTAAAAGCCGCGCCTTTTGATGATCTCGGGTACGCAAAGGTGGACATGCACAGAGGTATCCGCCAGGGCGTGTCCGAGGTCATATACGGTGCTGGAAAAACACCGGAGCAGATCATCGGCATCATGGAATCCATGATCCAAAACGGGCAGGATCGTATCCTCATCACCCGTCTTTCGAAGGAAGCTTCGGAGGAAGTATCCGCATCCCATAACATCACCTACTATAAAGACGCACGGATCGGCTTTTACGGATCTTTTCCGGAAGCGGACGGCATCGGCCGGATCGTCGTCGCGACCGGTGGCACCAGCGATATTCCCGTGGCGGAAGAAGCCGCTATTACTGCGGAGAGCCTGGGAAATGAAGTCGTCCGTCTCTACGACGTGGGTGTCGCAGGCCTTCACCGTCTTCTCTCCCATAAGGAAGAGATCATGTCTGCCTCCGTCATCATCGCCATCGCAGGCATGGAAGGCGCCCTGGCCAGCGTGATCGGCGGGCTTGCCGACTGCCCTGTGATCGCGGTCCCCACCAGCGTCGGCTACGGTGCTGCTTTTGAAGGATTATCCGCTCTTCTTTCCATGCTCAATTCCTGCGCCAGCGGCGTGTCCGTCGTCAATATCGACAACGGATTCGGCGCCGGGTATCTGGCCAGCATGATCAACCATATGGAGGCGAAAAAATGAAAGTTCTTTACATCGACTGCTCCATGGGCGCCGCGGGCGATATGCTGACCGCCGCGCTTTTCGAACTTCTCCCTAAGGAAGAGCGCGAGGCTTTTCTCGAGAAGCTGAACTCCCGAGGGATCCCGGGTGTGAAATACGAAGCAGAGCCTTCCGTGAAATGCGGTATCACCGGCACGCATATGTCGGTTCTCGTCAATGGCGAGGAAGAAGGCTGCGGCTGCGAGCATCATCACGAGCATGAACATGAGCATGAGCACGATCATGAGCATGGGCACGAGCATGGGCACGATCACGATCATGGGCACGATCACGAGCATGGCCACGCGCATCACCACAGCAGCATGCACGATATCGAGCACATCGTCGGCGGACACATGAAGCTTCCGACCTCTGTCGCTCTCGATGTTCTGGCGGTATATCAGGAGATCGCCGAGGCGGAAAGCCTCGTACACGGTGTCCCGGTCGATCAGATCCATTTCCATGAAGTGGGTTCCATGGACGCGATCGCGGATATTTCGGCGGTCTGCCTTCTCATGAAGAAACTTGCTCCAGACGAAGTGATCGTCTCTCCGATCCACGTTGGTTCCGGCACTGTAAAATGTGCGCATGGTATCCTGCCCGTTCCTGCTCCGGCCACGGCGCAGATCTTAAAGGGCATCCCGACATACAGCGCAGATATCGACGGAGAACTCTGCACACCGACAGGTGCTGCGCTCCTGAAGCACTTCGCGACCGGCTTTGGAAAACAGCCTCTGATGAAGACATCCGCCATCGGCTACGGCATGGGCAAGAAAGATTTCCCGAGAGCCAACTGTGTACGCGTGATGCTTGGCGAGTCTTTTGAAGAAGGCGTCGGAAATTCCGGATCTTTTACATCTGCGGAAAACTCAGCGGCATCCGCTTCTTCGGAAGATACCGGCTCTTTTTCTCCTGACGGAGACATCCTCGAGCTTTCCTGCAACGTCGATGACATGACCGGCGAAGCGATCGGATTTGCGATGGAGCGGCTTTTCGAGGCAGGCGCAAACGAAGTCTTTACCGTTCCCTGCGGCATGAAGAAATCCCGTCCGGGGATCCTGCTGCGTGTACTCTGTAAGCCCGAAGATAAAGAGAAATTCGTCACGCTTCTTTTCGAGCATACGACGACGATCGGCATCCGTGAAACGACCATGCAGCGCTACACCCTGGACCGGCAGATCTATAAGATCGACACATCGCTCGGGCCTGTGCGCGTGAAGCTTTCGTCCGGCTACGGCGTGACAAGGAAAAAGATCGAGCACGACGACCTTTCGCGCATCGCCAAAGAGAATAACATCTCCCTTTCCGAAGCGATGCTGCGGATCCATAAAGAAGAGAAATAAAAGGTGGCTGTCTCACAAGGCAGCCTCTTCCTTCAACCGCTTCCTCGCATGCCTTAGGCCCTCTTCGACGCCCCATTTGATGCATTCCCATAGAAGTAAAAGGGCTGCGCTCTTTGTTTTGAGCACAGCCCCTTCGTTTTTCAGTAGTTCAATCGAAATCACACGAGCTTATCGAATCTCTCTTTAAAGATCTTCGTGTTATTCTCGAAAAGATTATTTCCCTCGGTGTCGATGGATACGACCAGCGGACCGAATTCTTTGACCTTCATGATCCACAGAGCCTCCGGCATGCCGAGGTCCATCCACTCCACGCCCTGAAGCTCTTCGACTTCCTGCGCTGCGACGACGGCACAGCCGCCCGGATATGCGCAGTGGATCGCGCCGAACTTCTTGCAGGCCTCCGTGGTCTTTTCGAGCATACCGCCCTTACCGATGATCACGCGGATACCTGTCTGCTCGATGAAGTCCGCCTCCGCGGCTTCCATACGGCGGCTGGTGGTCGGTCCGATGGAGACCATGTACTGCTTGCCGTTTTCATCCTTTCCGACGATCGGGCCGGCATGGATGATCGCGCCGTCTTTGAACTCGAAGTTCTCCGGCATGACCTTCTCTTTTACGACGCGCTTGTGGCCGCTGTCACGGCAGGTCGCGAGCATGCCTGTAAGGTACACGGTATCGCCGATCTTAAGATCCTTGATCTGTTCGTATGTAACAGGAGTCGTTAAAACTTTCTTCATGGTCTTACACCTCCAGTGCTTTCTTGTGGGAAATGATCTCGGAGGTGAGGTCTTTGTGGATGATGATCTCGCCCCTTCTTGTCGCCCAGCAGCCGGTCGTGATACCGACACCCAGGGTCGCCGGGTGATGCGCTGCGGCTTCGATATTTACATTCAGGACAGTGTGGCTTCCGCCGAATCCCAGCGGCGCAATGCCGAGAGAATCAAGACCCGCCTGGATCTCATCTTCAAGTTTTGCCACTTCCGGATACTGCGAACGAGTTCCGATCGGACGGAGAAGCGCCTTCTTGGAAAGCATCGCGGAGGTCGCCGCGCAGGTTCCAAGACCGATACCGACGCAAAGCGGCGGGCAGGCATTTACGCCCCAGTCGAGGATCGTCTGGTAAACGAACTTCTTAATGCCCTCGACGCCCTCAAGCGGCATCAGGACCTTACTTCTGCCGGGGAGCGAGCATCCGCCGCCGGCCATATACATGCGAAGACGGAGATCCGATCCGCCCGGGACCAGATCGTACTCGATATACGGCGCGCCGTAGCCGGTATTATCGCCGGTATTGTGCTCGCCGAGCGGCTCAACGACATTCGGACGAAGAGGTGTCTCCAGCGTCGCCTTGCGCGCCGCTTCCACAAGCACACTCTCGATGTCCGCAAGATACGGGAACTCCGTACCGACCTCTACAAAATACTGAAGGACACCCGTGTCCTGGCAAAGCGGACGGTGAAGCTGTTTCGCAAGAGAAAGATCCTCGATCATGCAATCGTACATCGTCTTGGCATTCTCGATCGATTCGGACTGCCGAAGTTCACGAAGTCTTTTCTCGACATCATCCGGAAGATAGATGCCCGTCATGGCGGTAAAATCCTGCACCGTGCGGACAAATTGCTGTCTTAAAGATTCATCCATAATGTGTCCTCCAAATTCCATAAAAAAGCTGATTTAGCAAACAAAAGTATCCCACATCCCCCGCCATTTTTCAAGGCGGACGCGTTCCTTTACGGTCCCCTTTCCTTCTCGAAAAGATCCCTTCTCTGCCGCTCTTTTCTTCTCGAAAAGATCCGTTATCTGCCGCTTCTTCCTTCCCTCCCGGCTCTTTCGATCTTAAAGAGTTCCTCCGCCGCGATCCTGGTCTTCGCGACCACATCTTTCTTCTTCGGGAAGCAGTAGTACAGGCAGTCCTTCTTGCCGATGCAGATCACATCGCCGATCTCATACCAGAAATAATCGGAATAAAGGCTGTAGTTTTCTTTCGGTGACTGGGTGTAGTGAAGCTGCCCGTCACAGCCATCCAGCGCAAACCCGTCCGCGTCGTGACGAAGGATCCCGGATCCCACCATATAAAGCGATTTAAAGTCGACGATGATGCCGATATCGACGTCCGTTTCCAGAAGATACGAGCCCTCCTCGATCTCCTTTCGGACGCATTCTCTCTCCCAGGCGTACCAGCTCGGAATATGCGAAAAGTCCTTCCCCTCTTTGCCCGCAAGCGCGACTGCGGCGCTGCTTTCCGGCTCGACGGCCAGGCCGCTTCCGGATGCGCCGTCTTCCCGCGCCCCGCCTGCGTCCTTTTCCTGCAGCACGCCGTACTCATCGAGCTCCCATCTCATCCCGCAGGCATGGCAGGTAAGCTCCACCCCGCGGCCTTCCATCTGCCCCTCCTGCCCGCAGCGGCAGCACTTATAGAGGATCCTGTGAAGCCCGTCGGCACGGAACGGCTCGTCGATCTTCACCTTATTCTCTTTCTGCCACGAAAAATAGTCGAACGAGAATGCTTTGTCCAGGATCGCGTCGATCTCGTCGATCGACCGGTCCTCGACCTCCTCTGCAGAGAGCAGGCACTCGATCGTCGCGCGGACTTTCACCTTTCTTTTCTGAAGATTATTGTAGAGCGGATCTCTGGCAAAAGACCCGTACGTGGTGATCATAAGAACCGGCACTTTCAGCGCCTTAAAAAGCACCCCCATGCGTCGCGGCAGCGGCGTTGCCGTCCCGTCAAAGGAATAGCTCGCTTCGGGGTACATGAGCACGGAAGTCTTATTCTTCCCGATCGCGTATTTGATGTCCGTAATGAGAGAAATATCAGATACGAATTTCCGGGTCGGAATGCACCCGAGATTTCGCATAAGGCCTTCTTTTCCCACAAAACCATCCGACGTGCAGACGATGTTATATCTCTTCGGGAAAAGGATCTTCGACGCGATCTCGAGGTCGAGAAAACTCGAATGATTCATGAGGATCAGATAAGGGCCGGACCCCGCTTTTTCCATATTCTTCTTCTCGTAGGAAAACTTCACGGCGCAAAGGTCCGGGATCGCGGCAACGCGCATGACCAGGCTCAGTAAGCGGCTCGGCTTTTTGGGCTTTCTATGTGCCGGGCGCTCGATCTTCATGACCTCATGAAAGTCCATCTGTCTGCTCTTGATCTTCACTTGGCTCCATCCCCCTTACATCGAAAATACCCGTGACTTCATTATAACATTTCGCACGGCGGGTCTTTTCCCGAAGACTCACCTCATTTCTTCGCGAAAAGATCTCTTCCCGGAAGCCCTCTTCATTTCTTCCCGAAAAAATCTTCACTTTTTCTGTAAGATTTTTCCTTAAATCTTGTTACTATTATTGAGGGAGGAACAGAAGATGGAAGATGCGGCTATCGTCCAGCTGTTCTGGGATCGCGATGAGCAGGCTCTCTCGGCCGTAGCGGAAAAGTACGGCCGTTTCTGCACTTCGATCGCCAGAAACATCGTGGGAAGCACCGAAGATGCGGAAGAATGCGTCAACGATGCTTATCTTGCCACGTGGAATTCCATCCCCCCGAAAAAGCCCGATATCCTCGCGCCTTTTCTTGGCCGGATCACCCGAAATCTGGCCATCAACCGCTACAAGCTGAATCATGCGGACAAGCGCGGGGGCGGCGACCTTCCTCTGGTATTGGATGAATTAAGCGAAGTGATCGCGGGAAAAGAAGCGGCCGACAGCGAACTTTTCCGCAAGGAGCTCCTCCTCGCGATCAATGGCTTTCTTGCGTCGCTCCCTTCGGAGAAGCGGAAGATCTTCGTCTGCCGGTACTTTTATGCGGACAGCATTAGAGACATCGCTTCCCGCATGAAGATGTCGGAAAACAACGTCTCCGTGACGCTGAACCGCCTCAAGACCGCACTTCGCGAAAAACTGCTGGAAGGAGGTCATCTCTCATGAACGAAGAACTGCTGTTCGAACTTCTTTCTGATATTGATGATGCATTTATTCTGGAGGCCCGGGAAGAGCTCGCCGTGGACACCTCCGCCGCTAAGCCCTCTGCCTCGAAGATCCGGAGGATCGTGATCCCGGTCGTCATCGGCATCGCCGCGCTGGCCATCGCCTTCTTCGGCGGAAAAGCCATAAAGACCGCTCTGGATAGAAGGTCAGGTGATCAGGGTAAAATCATAAATCATAGTTCCGGCGGAACTATCACTCATGATGTCGTCAGCGCCGAGGACGCGAAGATCGTCTATACAGTATCTGTCCCTACGGATCGCAAAGTCGAAGTCAACGGATCTTTCCGCCCCGCTTTCCTCAGGATCAGGCTGGATAATATCGGCGACATACCGCTTCTTTACGAGAACTATTTCTATCTGCAGCATCAGGAGGGCGAAGGATGGGTGGACGACTTCACGTTCGGAGATAACACGTATTCGGAGAAGGACCGCACCCTGGCTCCGATAGATTCCATCACAAGGCACCTGGAGATCCCGTATGATAGTATCGACCTTCCCGCAGGAAAATACCGCCTTCTCATCACCATAAGAAGAGACGATCCGTCCTCTTCAGATGCGGAAAAAGAATACGTCGTCGCCGCAGAGTTCGATTACGAATAGCGCCCGCCGCGCCGTCGCTGTCAGGCTTGAAATAGCGCTGTCCCGCCGCGCGCGGCGCCTGGCTCCTTACGAGTGATACGTCTCCGTCGGCCCGAGATATGACTCTTCCGGCTCGGCATCTTTCTTCGAAAGCACGAGTTTTACGAGCGTGAAGTTCGGACTGATCGCCGTGATATCAATGGTGTTTTCGCCCTCCTTCAGGGTGAGCGGGACCTTCGTTACCCGCTGATTATCGAGGACGCCTTTCTTCCAGATATCGTTTCCATCGCCGACTGCAAATCCCTCCGGGATGATATTGATCCTCTTCATGGAACCGCCGTTCGCCGCGACACCGCAGAAGATCTGCGGATCCTTTGTCGGCGGGTTTCCGGGGCTGCTGTAAAGCGCCAGCGTATATTCCCCTTTCTCCTTAAGATATACGCGATACCGAAGGGCCGGGCCCTCGCCTTTCCGACTGAACGTGACGTCCTGCGGGAAGGCTTTCATGCCGGAAAATCCGCGTGAATAATCCGGGATCTTCTCAAACCCGCCCTTCTTTCCGTCGATCTTCTCACTGAAGTTTTCAGAAAGGATCGAGATATAATTCATCGCATGCGAAACTTCATCCTCGCACCAGAAGAATGTATTCTTCTCGGTCGCCGCGCTCTTCACCGCAGAGTTCTTCGCAGGAAGCATCTGCGCCAGCAGTTCTTTTTCCGTAGAATACGGCACGCGGATCTGCACGAATCCGTCGCCGGATCTCACCGTGATCTTCGCCACGGAATTCTTCTTCGGAAGCTTACTTCTATCGATGCGGACGATAAGATCTTTTCGACCAAAAGCATCGATCGCGCCGGACACTGGTGTCACCGTAACGAAAGCCGAATCGCACTCGACCGTGAACTTCTGCTTACGGCGAGAGGCCGTCGTCAGCTCGATCCGGGCCACACTTGCCCGCGGGTCCAAAAACGCGGGGACCGTCAGTTCTTTTCGCGTCCAGGGACCGAACTCAGACCAGTCAGAAGTCCCGCCGACACGCGCGATCAGGCGGTCTTTGTTGCCGGGCGCAAAAGTCTCGACGACCGGATACTGGCAGCCCTCTTCGCACCAGTTTCTAAAACCGATGTGCTCCGAAAGCCCCATGCCGTACCACATGCCGCCGTGGATCTTATGCAGCTCCTCCACGATCTCCCTGTCCTTTTCGAGACACAGATCCATCTCGTCGGCGAGGACGAGCGCATACGAACTGCCCATCTTCGCGTAGGCGTGATTGAGCGTGGTGTAAAGCCACATCTTCTGGACATTGAGGTTCCCCATGAGCGGCAGATAAACGATCTCGTAGAAGCGGTACGCGGCATTCCCGGAAAGATCTCCGTAGAGCTTTTCCGCATCGGACATGAGCTTGCCGATCTTCTTAAGCATCGTCTCCGTTTCTTCATAGGCAAAAGGCGCGTACACGTCGTCGTTCATGGCCTCGGTGCGCCGAGAATGCGTGATCCTCGTGTACCCAAGGAGAAGCTCGGCCGTCTTTTTCTTCTGTTTCTCGGAAAGAACCGGTCCGAAGTTTTTCTCGACAAAGTATTTCGTGTATTCGTGCGCGCTGTTTTTATTCTCCGTGCCCCAGCGGGAAAAATCGTACGCCAGGTCGAGAAAATACGACAGCGGATATTCGGTGCTGAAAATGTCGCCGACATTTACGATCCAGAGGTCTCTGATGCCGAAGTCATAGGCGCTCGTCATCTGCTCCCACACCTTCGAAAGATGCGTGGTATTGAGCCACTCGTATGAGATCGGGAAGCCGTGGTAGTCGAAGTGGTAGTACATACCGTAGCCGCCCTTATGGCCATGCATCTCCTCGGTCGGCACCGTCCGCAGATTGCCGTAGTTATCGTCGCAGAGCATGAGCGTGACGCCATCGAGCTCCGGATCGCCCATCAGGCCGCGGGTCTTCTCATCGCCATAAAAATACGGCTCGACCTCCTTATAGAGCGCGAGCATTCTCGGAACCTGGTCGAGGTCCTTATTCACATACTTTTTGATGAGCTTATTCTGCGTGCAAAGAACTTTTCGCAGAAGGTCGATGTTGTCCTTCAGCGTGGCGTTCTTTCCCATGATCGCGGTATCCTGTTCGCCGCGCATGCCGACGGTGATGACGTTTTCGAATTTTCCGCTTCTTTTTAATCCGTCCTCCCAGAACTTCGTGATGCCCTTCTCATTTGAAAGGAAATTCCAGGCATCGCCGTAGATCGATTTCGGTCCGCGCAGATATCTGTACTCTTCGCCCTGACGGCAGCACGGCTCGTGGTGGGACGCGCCCATGACGACGCCGAGTTCATCGGCAAGCTCCGCACTTTGGAGCCCCGGGCCGTCGTCCGGGAAGATCGCCGACCACATGGCCGGCCACAGGTAATTGCCCTTAAGTCTCAAAAGCAGTTCGAAAACGTGCTCGTAGCACTTGGCGTTGAATCCGCCGAAACGCTTATTGCAGTAGTTGCCGAAAGCCGGCCATTCGTCGTTGATGAAGAATCCTCTGAAACGGACCGACGGTTCTTTGGATATAAAGCTGTAGCCGGAAGCAATGGTGAAAGATCTCTTCTTTTCCGGACGGATATCCAGCCAGTCGATGAAAGGCGAAACGCCCAGCATCTCCGAAAGTGCAAAGAGTCCGTACACGGTGCCGCGCTTATCGGATCCCGCGATGACGAATGCGGTCGATTTACCCGGGAGGAGAAGTCCCTCCGGAAGATCGGCCACTTTATGCATATACACTTCTCTTTTCCCGCGGATGGCGGAAAAGTCGAGAAGTCCTTTTTTCTCCAGCTTAGAAACAGAGGAAGCTTTCGTGGCGCCCTTGCCGTCCATATAGACCAGGATCGGGAAAGCGATGCCGGACAGATCTTTTTCCGAAGAGGAAAGATCGACGATCTTCGGGGCGGCCCCGAAAACGGCCGCAAGATCCTTTCCGACTTTCTCCGTGATTTTCCGGATCCCCGAAGGCGCGCCTCCGTCGATCAGAAATGCGATTTTCCCGTCCTTGATGTTCTTCGATGATAATTCAAACTGCATAGGAAGTCCCGGTCCTTTTTCTAGCTTCCATACAAGTATATCACACTTTCCGGGATGCGTAAGCGGCCGCGCAGCGGAACATTCCAGCGCCGCGGCGCACGGGAATCCAGCGCCGTCACGCGGGGCCGGCTCGCCCAAACCTGAAGGTCCGGGCGGCGCACGGCGAGCCGCAGCGGGCTCAGCCGCTTACTTCCACTTGCCCCACTCTAAGGTCTTGCCCTTCGGCGCTTCTTCCACCATTTCCGGGAATGGATCGATGGCCGTAAGCTCACGGAAAACGGTACCGATCTTCGCTCTTATTTCAGCGGCCAAGGATTCATAGGATTGGGTCGTCTGATCGATCTTATCCTGCTTTTCGACGACGCGGGCAATCGCTTCCTCGCATTTTTTGATCTCGTAGATCCTTGCCACCATGGCAATGATGGTGATCGCGACGACGATCGCCGGGATGACCACCAGCATCGCGAAGATTTCCGTATCGTTCGCATGATCCTTTTCCCACTTCTCTGCCTGTTTGATCCTCTGGGACTCCCTGATGTCATATGTGTATGCGTCGACGGGATTATTCTTCCCGACAGAGACAGCCCCCACACCCGGAGCAAAAAGAACTCGCGTGGAAGTCTCAGTGGTGGTCGTCTCCGACGGCTTCGCATACGGATTCTTCGACATAACAGAAGCAATGCACGCCAGGACGATGCACCAGATAACGAAGATCACGATCACGCCTTTGATGATGGTCATCGGATGCACAGAGATCGTCTCATCTTTTATGATCGGATCGGGAAGCTCGACATACGGATCTGCCCCTTCCCTCGAAAGCGCCTGGATCTCCTTGCTCTTTTCGTTTCTCGCTTTTTTGCTCTCATCGATATGAGCGATCGCGTCCTTATACTCTTTGCCCAGGTCGAACAGTTCTTTCAGCTTGGAAAAATATCCCTTGTGCTCGGTCTTCGCATTCTCTAAAGCGGCATCCGCTGCCGGATCGACCCTTCCGTACGCCAGGGTACGCAGATAGTTCGGCTGCTTAAGTTCGGACATGCTCTTCGCTTTTGCCGCCACCAGGATCTTCCCGCGGAGCGCAAGAAAATTGTGCGGTTCTTTGGTCAGCATGAAATCGTATGCGGAATTGGCGGATTGATATTCGCCCGCTTTCAGGGATCTTGCGGCAAGCTCGAGAACATCATCTTCGCGGAAGTATTCGTAATCGAAAGAAACGCCGCAGAAGGGGCATTCGTACATCTGGCGCTCCACATTGATGCGAAGCTGGCCGCCGCAGGTCGGGCAGGTGTGTTTTTTCATATTCTGGATGGTATCAGTCATTTTATTAACTCTCCTTATGTGAATATACTAATTCGCGAAAAGATTTTTCTCAAGCGGTCAACGCAGGGAATATCGCTTTCTATTTGCACGGCCGTCTGCAAATAGCAAATTCCCCGTCAATGGTATAATGATGTCAGATCGCATTTTCGCGCGGGGCGCATGAGGAGAAAGTATGCCGGACATCATCATCTGCGAAGATAATCAGGAGATCGGGGATCTCCTTTGTGATTTCCTTAAGAAGGAAAACTATACTGTTGCCCTGGCCGGCACCGGCGAACGGGCGATCGAGCTTTTCGACAAGTACGGCGCGAAGCTCATTATTCTCGACATCATGCTGCCGGGGCTCGACGGATTCTCCGTGCTTTCCCGGATCCGCGAATCTTCCAATACACACATCATCATCGCCAGCGCGCGGGGAGACAAGGACTCCAAGCTCGAGGGCCTCACGCTCGGCGCGGACGACTATGTCGAGAAACCCTACGATATCGATATCCTGCTTGCCAAGATCCGCGGGATCTTCAAGAGAAAGTATGCCATCGAGGAAGTCATCGACGGGGACCTTCATCTCAATACCGTGCAGCGCACACTGACCATCGGCGACCGTCCCGTCGATGTGACCGAGAAGGAATTCGCGCTTCTTCTGCTTCTCATCGAGAACAAGAACACAACTCTTCGCAAAGAATACATCTTCAACACCATCTGGGGATCCGACAGTGACTCGGAGATCCAGACGCTCACGGTGCACATCAAGTGGCTCAGAGAGAAGATCGAGCGCGACCCGAAAAAGCCGGAGCACATCATTACGGTCTGGGGCACGGGGTACAGATATGAGTAAGTTCCGGAAAATCGCGATCCTCATCGTCGCCATCGAGCTCCTGATCCTTATCGGATGCAATTTCCTTCTTCTCGGGAGCTTGAAAAAAGACGCCTCCCGGCAATATGTCGTGGACATCTCACGTGCGGCGGAGGCTCTGGAGTCAGAAGCGAAGAACAATCCCGGACCGATCGCTTTGAATCTGCTTCGGGGCGACCCGGCTGACTCCCGCGGAAATCTGCTTTCCACGACAAGCTTCATATTGAAAGATTTTAATATGGAGGACTATCCGTCTATTCTCCGGATCTCTAACTTCAATGCCAATGAAGTCGTCAACAATGACTACGCGGTCAAGGATATCTGCGGCACGCTCATCCGATTCGAATACGAGATCAAGCCGGATCTGCGTCCCCTGATCTACATGAATATCGGCCTGGCCTTTTCGATCCTCACGACAATCGGGATCTTCATATATATCGGCCGGAAAGTCCTTCGCCCGTTCCATCACATGACCGATCTTTCGGTGCAGCTTGCCAAAGGCAATCTCAATGCGCCGCTTAACGAAGAGAAGAGCAAGTACTTCGGCCGCTTCCTCTGGGGCATCAACATGCTCCGCGATAATCTCGAGTCCAATAAGGAAAAGGAGCTGGCGCTCCAGAAAGACAAAAAGACCTTGATCCTCTCTCTTTCCCACGATATCAAGACACCGCTTTCGGCCATCAAGCTCTATGCCAAAGCGCTCGATGAGGATCTTTACGATACGGAAGAAAAACGAAAGAGCGCCATCTCCGGCATCACGAATAACGCGCTCGAGATCGAGAAATATGTCGGCGATATCGTGACCGCTTCGAAGGAGGATTTCCTCAATCTCGAAGTGACCATGGGCGAGTTCTACATTAATGAAGTCCTCGACCGCATCAAGGGCCTCTATAAGGATAAGTTTTCGACGCTGCACACGGAATTCTCCGTGGATGAATGCAGCAATGCCCTGCTGTCCGGCGATCCCGCCCGCCTCGAGGAGGTCCTGCAGAATATCCTCGAAAATGCCATCAAGTACGGCGACGGAAGATCCGTGAAGATCAGTTTTTCCGACGAGGAGGACTGTCGCCTGATCACGGTCACCAACAGCGGCTGCTCCATCAGTGAGGATGAGATCCCGCATCTGTTCGAGTCTTTTTACCGAGGAAGCAATGCAGAGAAAGTCGGCGGTTCCGGACTCGGCCTTTATATCGCCCGATCTCTCATGCGCATGATGAACGGAGATATCTTCGCCCAAAGCAAAGCACCGGAGTCATTTTCCGTCACCGTGGTGGTGAGGAAAGCCTGATCTCCGGCGCCTTGCCCGAACGCGACTTACGCGTTACGAATTACTTCTCCTCTTTTTCCGTATCTTCTTTTTTATCGGTAATGGCAGTTGCTGCTGTATTCTGTGCCTGTGCCTGCTGCATAGCGGCCATGCGCGCTCTCTGCTGCGCCTCAAGTTCAATTCGACGGGCTTCCGCCTTCTTTTTTCCCTTCTTGATACCATGTCTGATGAAAAGGAAGATGGCGAGTGCAATCAGGACAAGAAGCAGGAATACCCACCATCCGCTCACCAGGAACAGTACGATACCCTCAAGGAAACCAACAAAATCATCCCAGGACTGCTTTGCGGTCTTTTTCAGTTTCTGTCCGAAGCTGTCCTCTTCCTTGACCTCTTTTTCTTCCTTCTTGATCTCCTTTTCAGAGACCTTATGGATCGTGATCGTGACATAGGAATAAGCCACATCGCTCTCCAGCATGCTCATCTCGCTCTTGATATCGGAGATCGTGATGGCGAGGTTTCTCAGTTCTCTCTGGATCTCGAGCGCGACCTGCTCATCCTGCGTCTCGTTGTACTGCTTGAGATAGCGGTCATATTCCGCCTCGAAGATCTCCAGCTCGTTCTTGAGTGTGCCATATCTCGTAGCGACATTATCTACGCTGGAATTCTTGGAACGCAGTGTGCCGATCCCCTCTGCGGAGCTTACGAATGATTCATAGTATTCCGACGGGATCCTGATCGTCGCGGTATAGTAATAATCCTTATCTTCTTCATCGATGACATATCTGCCGCCGGAGTTTCCTCCATCCGACTGATGCTCGTTCTCGACAAAACCGTGGTACTCGTTGATCTTCGTCTTCAGAAGACTTACTGTCTCATCGAAGTTTAAGGTATCGATCGCCATCGTGCAGCGGAACACCAGCATCTCCTTGGAAACATCGGCCTTCTTATCCGCCTGTCCATTTCCGCCGCCCTGGTTTCCTCCAACCTCTTCATTCGCCGATTTATTCATGCCATCGCCATATTCGAATTCGATATCATCCGCATTCTCATAGACTTCACCGGCATATTCGTTCATCCCCTGCGAAGTCGTCTCTGCCACAGTTTCGGCTGCGGCATTGCTTGAGCGGTTGGATTTCTTAATGTTCGATGACGATGCTGATTTACTCGCACATCCTGCTAGGAATGAAGCGCCGATCATACAGGCCAGCAATAAAGGTAATATCTTCTTTTTCATAAGTGCCTCCTCATAACATCTCATTACACCGGGCGTGTTCATTTCCCGGAAGCGTTTCTGCATATTAGACGAGGGACCTGATGAAACTGTTGCATTTTTCAAATAAAGCCCGAACAGGCAAATTCCCCGCCTCAGGATCTTTCCATCAAATCCTCGATCATGGCGCGCATTTCCCGCATATTCAAGCTCGTGCCCTCCCCCTCAAATGTCATGATGAGATTCTTCGCCGAGAAGATGCCGTTTCTTCTGTAATCGTCGATCTTCTTAAGATTTCTTTTCCGGTAAACAGGGTCGTCCATTTTCCCGAAATGCTCATGGTAGATCACTCGTCTGCGCTTCTTATCCCACAGCGAGAAATCCGGGATCAGGACCTGCCCGTCAGGAAGCGTGATCTCTTCTTCATAGCGGTACGGGATCCCCATATCGGTATATAGATTGGCAAAAAGGACTTCTGATTTTGACCTGACCATATCCCCCTTCTTTGTCGGATAGATCTTCATCTCCGGCATATAATCGCTTTGCTGGAACGGCTCCGCTTCCCATAACTGCGCACAGACTTCATCCGTCACAAGAAGCGGCCTGATCAGTTCCTGCCGCGTCCTGCTCAAGCCGGAATACACATCTTCAGCGCTTCCGCTCTCAACACATCGGATATATCTCTCCAGAACTCTAAGCTCGCTTCTCATTCTTCGAATCACCCTCTTGGCATAATCCTTCGCAGCAATGCTCTTCACCAGCGGATAATCCTCTTTCCTTATATATTCCCTCTTTTTACTATTGGGAGTCCGCACCAGATAGAAACTCCTCTTGTTTCCGTGTCTTACGATCTCAAGGTGTCCCGAAACATCGGCTTCCGCCGCTTTCTCCGCCTGCTGGATGCACTTCCTCAGCAGCGCACACCGTTTCTCCACTATCGCCTTCAGATTATCCATGCCATCCTCCTTCTCACTGATCCGGTTTTGTCCATCATATTCTCGACGCAGATCCGCGAACAATATGATATAAGCGTTATCTTGTTAACAATTGAGTTTTTTCTTTCATGGGAGCATCCACGTTCCGCTTATTCCCATGCCTCGTCTGGGATCGCTGGTCATGGGTTTTCTTGTTTTCCCGTTTTTCCCTTTCCCCGTCAGGAACCGCAAATCATGGGGATTCTTGTTTTGTTATCTTCCCCATGCCTAAATTGGAGCCGTAAATCATGGGGATCTTCCAATCATCATCATTCCCATGCCGTAGTCGCCATGGGTTTTAACGATAATCATCTATCCCCATGCCTTTTTGCCCTCCCTCAGTCATGGGAATTTCCTGATCCCGATTTTTCCCATGAAAAAGATCCGAAACAGCGTCATGGGTATTCCCACTTTCCCCCGCCCTCCCACCATTTAATGATTGTTTAATAATTCCCGCGGTAAGATGTAGTCACACCATGAGAGAAGCGGACCGGCCTACCCTTAACGATGACCCTCTGCCGGCCCGCAACTCCCAACAAGAAAGGAACGACATCATGTTTTTTCACATTCTGAAAAAAGAACTGAAAAAGAAAAAGGCCATGAACCTCATTGTCCTGCTGTTCATCACACTGGCAGCGATGTTCGTCGGTTCCGGCCTCAATAACGTCATCACCGTCATGAACGGCACCGACTACTACCTCGACAAGGCAGGTGTCGGCGACTTCGTCATCATCACGATGGGTAGAAATTCTGTTGGCGACCTCGACGAAATGCTCGAGAGCGAGCCCGCCATCGACGCCTACCGCCTTGACACCGTGATCTTCGGATCCCGCGACACCCTGAAGAAGGGCGATGGCAGCAGGATCGAGACCAAAAACGTACTCATCATGCAGGACCTGCCCGAGTCCACCTTCAACTTTTTCGACAGCAACAACGAAACACCGAAGGCATTAGAGCCCGGTCACTGCTACGTCACCGGAAGCTTCCTGAAGACGAACGACATGAAGGTCGGCGACGTCCTCGAAGTCGGCCAGGAAGGCGTGACCGTCCGCCTCATTATCGATGGCAAAGCCAAGGACGCCCTTCTGGGCTCAAACTTCATGGGTAACACCAGGATCCTTATGCACTCCGACGATTACAAAGTCTTCAGAAATAATGAAACGATCGCCCGGGACTACTCCGGTCAGATCTGCTGCATCGACACGCATGACATAAGCGCCGTACAGGAAGCCGCCACCAAGTGCAGAAGCATCAACTTTGCCCAGCCGCGCGGCACCGTCTCCATGTGCTACGTCATGGACATGATCGTTGCCTTTATCGTGCTGATCCTTTCCGTCTGCCTGATCATCCTGTCCTTCGTTGTCCTGAAGGTCTCCCTCTCCTTCACGATCACCAGAGAATACAGAGAGATCGGCGTCATGAAAGCCATCGGCATCAAGAACCGGAAGATCCGCTCCCTGTATCTCACGAAGTACCTCGCGATGGCCGTCGTCGGCTCCATCATCGGCTTCGTCCTGAGCATCCCGCTCAGTAAGCTCCTTCTTAGCTCCGTCACAGAGAACATGTTCCTTGGCACCTCCCTCGGCTTCGGCATCAACGCCATCGGCGCCGTCCTCGTCGTCATCACCATCGTGGCTCTCTCCTACTTTGCGACCAGAATCGTCAAGAAGGCCACCCCGGTCGACGCGATCAGAACCGGAAGCTCCGGCGAGCGCTACTCCAAGAAGAGCAAGCTCCACCTCTCCCGTGCGAAAAGAACCGGTACGAGCCGTTTCCTTGCAATCAATGACACGATCTCGAGCCCGAAGCGCTATATCTCCATCGTCATCGCCTTCACCCTCTGCATGCTCTTTGTCCTGATGCTCGTTAACACCACCAACACCATGCAGAGCGAGAACCTGATCACCGCTTTCGGAACACGGGCTGACCTTTTTGTCGACAGCGTTTCCGAGTCCATGAAGATCATGGGAAATAGCACGGACTATATGAATAAGTACTTCGATGAGAAGGACGCTAAGCTGAAAGACCTCGGCCTCCCGGGACACTTCTCCCAGGAATGGCAGTATACCTACAATGCCGAGATCAACGGGAAGACCCACCGCATCATCGCCGAGCACGGTTTCAGAACGAACTTCGATGAGCTCGTCTTCACCGAGGGTACTGCCCCGCAGAGCAGAAACGAAGTAGCCGTCACCTCGATCATCGCTAAGAAGCTCAATGTGAAGATCGGCGACACCATGATCATCGACTTCGGTACCGAGAAGCTCCCGTGCGTCATCACCGCCTACTACCAGTCCTTCAACCAGCTTGGCGAAGTGATCCGTTTCCACCCGGATGCTCCGGTAGATCCGTCCCACATGACCGCCACGATGGCATTCCAGATCCACTTCGACGATCAGCCGACAGAAAGGCAGCTCGAAGAAAGAAAGGCCATCATCGAAAAGAACTTCATACATGATAAGGTCGAGACCTGCGCCGAGTATGTCGCTTCCTGCATCGGTGTCGTCCCGACGATGCTCGCCGTCCAGTGGCTGCTCCTCGGCATCACGATCCTCGTCGTCATCCTGGTCACCATCCTCATGGAGGTCTCCTTCGTCGCCGACGAGAAGAGCCAGATCGCACTCCTTAAGGCCATTGGCATCAAAAACGGCAGGATCTACCTCTGGCACGTTCTGAGATTCGTGATCGTTTCGATCTTCGCCATGATCCTGGCTGCCGCCCTCTCGATCCCGATGACGCACCTTTGCATCAGCCCGATCTTCGGCATGATGGGCGTAAGCAAAGTCAACTACGCGATCAAGCCGCTTCAGATCTTCCTGATCTACCCGGCAGTCATCATCATAACGACCCTGATCACCGCCTTCCTGATCTCGCTTTCGAGCCGGACCATCAAGTCCAGTGACACCGCAAACATCGAATAATAAAATACCCGCCGCCCCCGCGGCGCACCGAACAGGAGGAAATAAAATGAAAAAGTTAATGGAAGTAAAAGATCTCTGCAAGACCTACGTCATCGAGAAGCGCCAGAACAACGTCCTGAAGAACATCAGCTTCGACATCGAAGAGGGCGAGATGGTCGGCATTATGGGCCCGTCCGGCTCCGGCAAGAGCACGCTCCTTTATTCCGTATCCGGCATGGACAAGGCCACCTCGGGTCAGATCAAGCTCGACGGCAAGGATATCTCGAAGCTGTCAGAAAAGGACCTGTCCTCTGTCCGTTTGAATGACATGGGATTCATCTTCCAGCAGATGTTCATGATGAAGAACCTCACCATCATGGATAACATCCTTCTTCCGGCCGTAGAATGTGATAAGAGCAGCGAGACCAGAAAAGAGAAAGTCGCCCGCTGCGAAGAGCTAATGAGAAAGCTCGGCATCATCGAGATCGCCGGAAACGACATCAACGAAGTCAGCGGCGGCCAGCTCCAGCGTGCCTGCATCGCCAGATCCATGGTCAACAACCCGAAGATCCTCTTCGCCGACGAACCGACAGGCGCCCTGAACCGCCAGTCCTCCGCCGAAGTCATGGACGAGATCTGCAAGCTGAATAAGGAAGGCACCACCGTCCTGATGGTCACCCACGATGCGAAGGTCGCTTCCCGCTGTTCCCGCGTCCTCTACATCGCGGACGGCAACATCCGAAGCGAATATAAGATGCCGCAAGGTCTGTCCGACAGAGACCATGAGCGCGCACTGAATAACTGGCTCCTCGACATGGGCTGGTAATAGAAAAAGGATAAGCTTTCTCGTGCTGGTCCTCGGCGTTCTGCGCCTGCGGAGGCACTTCGTAAGATTTTCTTTTTCTCTGAGAAGTCTTCTCGTTTCGTGGTTTTCTTCGTATTTGCAAATACGCCTGCATTTAGATCTGAATAATCCGCGGGGTTTTCTGTATATTCCCCGCGTTTTTTTAATATAATAACAATAGTCGCTTTTGGAGCGACGTTATCATTTCCCGATCAAGCGGGCAGAATGGAGAACTGAAATGGCAACACTTTGCAAGAACTGCGGACATGCTCTGATCTTCGATCCTTCGATCCAGAAGGTGCGCTGCGAGCAGTGCGGAAGCACATTCCTCGCCGAAGAAGTCGAGAGCGAGAGCAAAAAATACGTACAGGATCAGAAGGCACTTTCCATGCAGGAAGTCTACGGCGTAAATGCCGAGGGTGCCGCAAAAGAATACCTCGACTGTTATATCTACACCTGCAGCGAGTGCGGTGGTGAGGTCATGATCAACGGAACCGAAGTCTCGACAAAGTGCGTTTACTGCGGAAACCCCACGGTCGTATTCAGCCGTATCAGCAAGCAGGAATGCCCGGAATTCATCATTCCCTTTGCCATCACGAAGGAGCAGGCACTTCAGGCGATCAAGACCGAGATCGGTCATGGCCTGTTCGTTCCGAAAGCCGTCCAGACCTTTACTCCGGAAAGCGTCCATGGTATCTATATCCCGTACTGGATCGTTGATGCCGACAGATATGAGACCACGATCATCCGGAAAAAGACCTCTTCCGGTAAGCACACGCATATCACCTATCACGGCCGCTCCGGCACGATGCGTCTTAAAAACCTTCCGCTCGATGCCTGCTCCATGCTTTCGGACGAGAGCAGCACACGACTCGAGCCGTACGATTTTTCGAAGATGGTGATGTTCGATGAAGATTATCTTCTCGGCTTCTATTCCAACACTTCGGACGTGACCTACGGTGAACTCTCCCTGGCCGTCGAAGAAAGATCGAAGAAAATGTTCGACGAAGAAGTCCTGAAGTCCGTAAAAGGCGGTACGACAACGATCATCAAAGAGGTCGGCAGCTGCGCGATCGATCCGGATGTGAAATACGCTCTGCTTCCTGCCTGGTTTGTCACCTTCGAGCACGAGGGCCAGCACAACACGATCCTTGTCAACGGTCAGACCGGCAAGGTCGTCTGTGGTCTTCCTATTCGAAAAGCTCTGTTCTACACGCTGCTCATCATCACCTGCATCGTGCTGGTCACGGTCATGGTATTCATCGGATATCACTTCTTTGACGCCATTCTTTCCAGCTCGTCAAGAAGAGCCAGAAGATCCAGCAGCAGCAGTAACAATAATTCCGGCAAGATCATCATGGGAATGATTACAGGTGGTGTCATGATGATCATCGCCGGTGTCAAGAAGATCAAGAACGTCTTTGCCAAGCTGAGACTTACACAGTCCGCGAAGACATTTAACTTTACGAAAAAGAGACAGGAGTAACGAACATGAATATAGGAGCACTTTTCTTTGGAGTTCTCATAGGAGCACCACTGGGGCTGGGAATGGCTTTCCTTCTGTTCGGAAACCTTCTGAACCGCTCCAATAACCACGGTGACTCCGTCGGAGAAAACAGCAGATATACAGGCGGCATCATCTTCTCCAGCCAGGAAGATAAGAAACTGCATAAGACAGATGATCAGGAAGCATATATCACCATGCACACCAAATATCTTCCGCAGGATCCGGTCTTCAAAAACCGTGATGCGCGCGTCGTAAGAAGAATGCCGCAACCGGAAAATCCGGCCGCCCCGGCAGCAGCCTATGCAGCAACAGCCGCCCCGGCTACAGCAGCGGCGCAGGCAGCGCCCGCAGGACAGGGATTCCCTTCCTCCACGGCATTCCCGGCCGCCCCGGCAGAAACCCCGGCGCCGGCCGCTCAAGTAGACCCTCTCGCCCAGGGATATTCGTTGCCGGATCCGACCATGCAGGGTTTTTCGGCGCCGGCCGCCCCTCAGGCCCCGACCGCGCAGGACTACGAAAACTTTGATAACTACATCGAGTAATCTCGTCCGCGAAACAAAACCGCGCCCGGAAAATAGAATCGCGCCCGCGCGCCCGCTAAGAAAAAAGAGCACAAAAAAAGATCTCTTCCGAGGAAGAGCCCAACCCCGCCGCAAACCCGGCGGGAAGGCATCCGAAGAAGAGATCTTATTTTTTTAGAGCATCGTTTTCTTTAAGATGTCCAGAAGATCGGAGCCGTCGATCCCTGCCTTGGCATCCTTGTCATCTTCATCCTTAAGGAACTTCTTGAAGAATCCGCCGAGGAAAGACGCGCCGCTGTCTTCTTTCGCAGCCGCTTCTCTTTCCGCTGCTTCCTTGGCGATAGACTCAGGTGTATCCGGCTTTGCGGCCTGAGAGATCGTAGAAAGAAGCGCCGGAGCGATCGAGTTCAGGATCGAGCTGGACTGACCGATATCGATACCGGCTTTCTTCGCGATCGAGGAAACGAAATCGTCTTTATCATCGCCCATGATCTTGCCGATGATCTTGCTTCCGTCTTCTTCATCCGCATTTGCGATCTGGGAAGAAACATCGCTTGTGTCCTCGTGCTGGGCCAGCGCGCCGAGAAGGGACTGCGCACCCTTTACCGAAGAGGCATTCTTGGTCATAGAGCCGAGCAGAGACGGAATCGCCGAAGTAATGGCTTTCTCCACGGAATCTGCAGATACACCGGCTTTTCCTGCCAGCGCTCCCAGTGACGAATCGGACGTCATATTCTTAAGAATCATGCTAAGAAGATCCATAGGTTACACCTGCCTTTAATTAAGATTTAAGATAACTTGATTGTACCACAGAATAGTTCCCCCGGCGCCGCGCCGTTTCCCTCCACCCGAGGAAAAGCGGGAAGCACCCCTTTTAGAGGATGCTCCCCGCTTCTGACGGTATGGTTTTTGGGAAGGTTTATCCTTCGATATTTATGGTGTTATTGCCAGGCAGATTCATCTCCTTCTTCGGAATATCCAGCTTCAGTACGCCGTCTTCAAACTTCGCCTTGACGTCTTCCGTCTTGACGCCTTCGCCGACATAGAAGCTCCTCTGCATTGCACCGGCATATCTCTCCTGACGGATGATCTTGCCGTTCTTATCCTTCTTATCACGATCGAGTCCCTTGGTCGCGCTGATGGTCATATAGCCGTCCTCGAGCTTGAGATTGATCTCGTCCTTCTTAAAGCCCGGAAGATCGACCTCCAGCTCATACGTACCATCGGTCTCTTTCACATCTGTCTTCATGACGTGGCCTGCATTTTTACCGTAGAGGCGTCTGTCCACATTCGCCAGTTCCCTCATCGGAAAGCCCATCCAATCATCAAACAAGTTCTCTCCAAAAATACCAGACATCAACATAGTTCATTCCTCCTTTTTATGTTGTTATCTCGCATCGGGGCGGAGGTCTTATCATCTATTTGGATCTTCGTTCCTTTGTTTCGCCTACATTATAGATCCAAAATTAGCACTGTCAAGGTGAGAGTGCTAATAAAAACTGCACAAGTTTCTGATCCGAAAATTGTGCAGAATTTAATGCTTCATTCTTCTTGAAAAGATCTATAATACAGGGGGATCGCGCTGATCCCTTTTTCTTTTTCGGGTCCCGTTTCCCGGGTCCCCTCTTCCCTTTTTACTTCACACTGACGCGCAGTATCTTCGAGAGCGCCCTCTGAAGCCTTGATCTTCCGAGCTTTTGGATCTCGAGGTTATGCTCGCCGAACTTCACCATTCTCGAGAGCTCCTCTTCCGTGATCTCGTCTCTTCCAAATTCCGCCTTCTTCCGAATCGATTCCGATACGCGCGAGAGCGTCGATCCGAGGATCCTACTGTGCATCCGGTAATATAGCCCATACCCGGAGGCGCGCTGGTTGATCGTCGAAGACCCGATCCTTCCGAACTTCCATCTCCAGAACAGGACGTAGAGGAGCCGTATTAAGAAGATCACCGCAGCCACGATCAGGATACTGAGAAGTGCCGGATGGAAGATGATCCCCGTCACCTTCTCTTCCGAAGTCTGCGGCGCAACCGGAGCGACCGTCGGGCTCGGAGTCACCGGCTTTGTCGGCTTCTTTGCAGGCTTCGGCGTCGGTGTTGGGGAGAGCTGTCTGTCATAGACCATGTCCCCGTATTCCTGGGCGATCGCGGTCGCGTTATAGAAGCTGGCCAGCGCACCGTTGCCGGGCGTCGCGTCATCCAGGATCCAGCCGTAATCCGGATCGAAGAACTCGAACCACGCATGCGCATTGTTCATCATGACATCACACGGCTTTCCATACGGGTCGCTCGAGACCAGATAGCCGATCGAGTATCTCGTCGGCACGCCCAGCATACGAAGGAGCACCGCGGAGGTGGTCGCATAGTGCACGCAAAAACCACTCCTGCTCTTGGTCAGGAACCACGTAACGAAGTCCTCCACGCCTTCCGGCGGATACGGTGTCTTGGTATCGTACGGGTGGATCGTTCTAACGAACTCGATGACCGCCGCCACCTTCTCGGCCGTACTCATGGTACGCGTCCCGTCCATGACCTCGAGGAACCATTTGGGGAGCACGCCGCTTTCGAGAATGCCCGTACGGGTCTTGTCCGGGATCTCCAGGCAGACCCCGTAGACCTCATTTTCGAGGTACTCGGGATTCCAGTCCGGCGTAGACTTCTGCGGCGTCATGTTATATGCATAGTAATAGGTATTCTCCCCCGGATTACTGATCTTCTCACTGAGGTTCCAGTTCTTCCGGACAGGGATTTTCTGGTATTCACCTGCCGGCGAGATGAAGAAATTGTCCACATATCCGGGGACGAAATACACGTCCGTATCCACATATGTCTTGACCTTCACCAGGAAGTCCGCCTCTCTTTCTGGGATGTCATATCCTTCCGAGAAGAAATAGAGAGGATCGTCCGTCTCTCCGGGGACATAGGAACTCCAGGCATTCCCTTCCATGACCTCCATGCAGCCGGTTCGAAGATAGACCATACGGCCGCTTCTTATAACGGTATGGTTCTCATTATCGTTGAAGTTTCGGGTCATCTCGAGGATCTTCACCTGCGGCGGATCAAAGAATCCGGCGCGGGTCAGATCTTCCCTGGTCGTATTCGACTTGATCTTCGTCTCATCTTCTTCATCCTGCATGAAGCTGCCCTGATATCCGAGATCCTTCGGGAGCTCCTCTTCGAGGACCGCCTCTTCTCCGGGCTCCCCGATATGAAGCTTTCTTCCGATCCCCTTCACCAGATCCTGCACCTGCGTGAACTTTTCTTCCGCGAGGAGGTTTCGGTCGTACCCTTCGGCCGGGAAGATCGAACCTACCAGAAGGCAGACCAGAAGTACCGGGGCCGTGATCTTCAGCATACGGTCATCCGCCTTGCTGTCCCCGAGCCGCTTCATGTACTGGAAGATAAGAAGCAGCAGCACGCCGGAAACCGCGACTTCCCCGGCCCAGGCCTTCGGCACGATATAGGAGATCGCGACAGACGAGACAAGGAACGGGATATAGAAGATCAGCGAGAATAGGATGTTCCTCCTCTTAATGACCACATATGTCGTAAAATACGCCGGGACGAAGTTGATAAGGATCATGAGGAGCATGACATCGCAGTTTCGCTTCTCGATGTCCAGGGGATCGGTATAGATCGGCTTGAATGCGTGAAAAGCATTTCTCTGCAGGATCGAATATACGTAATCCACCTGCGAATGGATCCGAAGGATATTAAAGGTCGCGCAGCCCCAGGCGATCACGAGGAGGAAGGCCGCCATAATGATGCCCGTGAGCTTACTCTTCTCGGCGTGGCAGTAGGCCGTCGCAAAAGACACCACCGCGAGTGCGAAGAAGAGGACATAGATGTTCAGTTTCAGGGAATGGGTCGTGGTCATCATGCAGGTGAAGCCCATGCCGAGGATCACGGAAAGCACGGTGGCAAATATGACCGACAGTATATCCGGCTCCACCGCCTTCTTGATCGGGCGCACCTGCCGAAGCTGGCGCTTTTTCCTGCTCTGCTCGAGCTTTTCTTTCTGCGCGAGCTGCTCCGCGACCGTCGCCCGGGTCCTCTCGAGACGGTCCTCTTTCAGCACTTTTCTGGACTTTCTCAGACGGTCTCTACTCATCTTCTTCCTCCTCCGGGATCGGCATACGAAGAATAGAGAGGATCGCCTTGTCAAGATCGTCCCTCGATTCTATGTCAAAAGACACTTCTTTTCTTGTCGGCGGGAGCACGCGGATCTTGTGTTCCACGTCGTGATCGAGAAAATACCTCGACGTGAAAAGCACTTCTCCCAGGTACCTGTCGAGTTTTTCTCTGTCTCTGCAGAGCGGGATATATAGTCGCGAATGTCCGTAGGTCTCTTCCTGGGATTCCTTGATCATGAGGGTATCCTTCTTCGCGGAAAGCTTCCAGTGGATCCTCTTGACCGAGTCGCCCGGGACATAGTCTCGGATATCGTAGATCTCCGAGTGCGTGTTATTCGATTTTCTAAGTCCCTTGGCCTTAAAGCCGCTCATATCCGGGACCGCCGCCGGGATACACGGGATCGGGAGCACCACGACCTCGCCCTCGACTTCGAGTGTCTTCGGGAAGAAGATAAGTCCCAGCATGTCATAGACGCGGACCTTTGCGGAGGTGAGGCGATACGTGCCGCAGTGTCTTGTGTCGATATAGATCTGATCCGAGCTTTCGCTTTGGGAAAAGATCCGTATCACGCTCACGTCGCCAGTCATGGTTTCTTTTAAGTAGATCTTCGCCGAATACATGGAGAAGGGGAAATATTCGAGTCCGTGGGAAGTAAAGGAGATCAGGGTCTCTTCGTCTTTCAGTACTTTCCGGAACGCATCCGCCTCGAGCTCGAAAAAGAGCGCAGAAGCCCCGCTGACAACGATGGCCATCAGGGGGATCGATGCCACCATAATCAGTAAAAACCAGGCAAACCACATCTTGTAGCAGAGGAAAAAAGTTATGGCGCCCAGCAGAGCCAGAATGTAGATCACCCAACTCCGCAGCATAGTGCTATTCCTTAGGGATCACTGTCGTCTTGACGATCTCTTTGGCGATATCCGTGGGCTTGACTTCCTTGAATTCCGCCTCCGGGGTAAGGATCATACGGTGACTCATGACCGAAGGAAATACGGCCTGCACATCGTCCGGGATCACATAGTCACGGCCGGTCATGTAGGCATGGGCTTTCGCCATAGAGGTCAGTGCCAGCGTGGCACGCGGGCTTCCGCCACGGGAAAGCATCTTATGTGTTCTCGTTCGGTCCATCAGGGCCACGATATACTTGAGCACTCTGTATTTGACATACATCTTGCTCGTCTCATCCTGCATCTTGAGGATATCGTCCACCGTGCAGATCGGCTGGATCTCGCTTAATGGATTGGCGCCGTTCTGGCGGTTCATGAGCATCTCGATCTCGTTATCCAGAGAAGGGTACCCCATGGATGTTTTTACCGCGAAACGGTCCATCTGCGAGTCCGGAAGAAGCGATGTGCCCGACGCGCCGGACGGGTTCTGCGTCGCAATGACCACGAATGGCTTCGGGAGGGCATAGGTCTTATCGTCGACCGTGACCTGTCCTTCTTCCATCGCCTCAAGAAGCGCGGACTGGGTACGGGAAGATGCGCGGTTCAGCTCGTCCGCCAGGAAAAGATTATGGAATACCGCGCCTTTCTGGTACTTCATGGAGCGGGTCTCCGGATCCATGAGCGAAAAGCCTGTGATATCGGATGGGAGTACGTCTGGTGTGAACTGCACGCGTCCGTAGTCCATGCCCATGGTCTTGGCAAAAGCCAGTGCCATCGTCGTTTTTCCTACGCCCGGGACATCCTCCATAAGGATATGGCCTCCGGCGAGCACACACTTTAAGATCAGGCGGATCACTTCGTCCTTGCCGCAGATCGCCTTTTTCACTTCGTCAATGATTTGATTCGTTTTCTCGTGCATACAGTTCCTCCCCTGTTCGTCATACATACATTATAACTTTAGGGAGAAAAATTAGATACCCAGCGCTTTATATCCCTGGTCTAAAAAGTCACGTGCGCCCGAGTCTGCCGTGCAGATGGAGACATAGACGATCTCGTCAACCCAGATGCACTTAATGCAGTAATCGCCTTCGCCGAAGATGGAATCTTCTGTGAAATGTCCGTCGGCGATAAACCAGTTATCGACCTGTTCGAGAGTTCCCGAGAACTGGCCCTGATCTTCTGCATCCTTGATCTCTTTATAGGTTTCATCGGAGCAGGTCCTGGCATCGTCTCCATTCTTGAAACGGTAGTAGTAAAGTGCCGCGAGCGAGGCGTCTTTCGTCCACATGGCTCTCCATGCTTCCTCCGCTCCTGCCGTATCGGCTTCCTGATTGACCGTAAAGCCCTGGCTCTCAATGACCGTCTTAAACTCATCGGCCGTGATCGCGGCTGCATTCCTGCGGATAGAATCGACGGTCTTATTGAACCCTTCTAGATACTCATTTTTTTTCGCCGTATCCAGCTTGTCATCGAGGTACATCATGAAGCAGTAGGCATATCCCGAGGACTTATCCAGGATCACGTGCATATCCAGTTCCTTCCGTGCGCCCCTATACATGCACTTCACGACAAGATCCGAGAAATTCAAATCCGTGTCCTTGTTGTTCACACAGGAAATGACTTCACCGTCCGTAAAATCACCGTCATTACCGGTAAAAGTCGATATAAACTCGTCCATGAACTGGTCGAAATCGTAAAGAGCCGCCTGCTGTGGCGTCATGGCCGGCACCGCATAGACCATCAGGAAAGCATCGGCAGAAACCGTTTCTCCCGGGAAGAAATACTGGTAATTGTCATCGGTCTGATAAGTCCAGTCTTTTGCCGTCTTATAGCTGACTTCGTGGATCTTGTAGAGCATCGCATCCCCAAGATCGACCGGCTCATTAGGGGACACCAGTTGACCCGTCGGCGTCGCCGTCGTTGTCGTTGTCGGCTCCTCCGTGGTCGTCGTGGTCGGATCTTCTGTTGTATCAGACGGTTCTTCCGTCGTCTCCGGCTTCTCCGTCGTCGTCTTCGACGTTTTCTTCCTCGATGTCGTTACCGCTTCCTCATCCTCGCGGTTGAAAAAGTAGTAACCGACCGGCACCGCGATCGCACTGACCAGCACGATACCCGCGATCACCAGCACCAAAGGCTTCTTCCAAAAACTCTTCTTACTGCCCTTCGGCGAAGAAACAGCTGCCGCCTGAGCAGGTGCCGGACTTTGCGCAACGGGCACCTGGACCGCCGGAGCGGGTGCAACCGCCGCGACCGGAACTTGTGCCTGCACCGGAGCTGCTGCAGGAGCCTGCACTGGTATCTGCGCCGGAGCCTGCGAATAGGAAACTGCCGGTGTTTGCGAAACCTGCGCCGGCTCATAAGCTTCTGTGACCGGAAGCTGGGAAGATACAGCCGGAGCTGCGGACGGAACGCTTGCCACCGGAGCTGCCGCTGCGCCTGCGCTCTTCCCTGTGATCGCTTCCGAGAAAGACTGCATATCCGGGTAACGTCCGGAGGCATTTACAGAAAGCGCCTTCATGAGAGCATCGCTTGCATATTTCGGCATATTGACGCCAAGGTCGATCGGCGGGACCAGCGTATCCTCATGGACACGTTCGATCGCGTCCGGAGGCATGATGCCTGTGAGGATCAGGTACATGGTTGCCGCGAGTGCATACTCGTCCGACCACGGACCCTGATTGCCGTGTTTTCTATACTGCTCTTCCGGAGCGAATCCGTGCTTTAAGATGATGGACTTGCTCTTTTCCGAATCAATGGCCAGACGTGCGGCACCGAAGTCGAGAAGATGAGTTGTCCCGTGCTTTGTCACGATGATATTATCCGGGCTGATGTCTCTATGCAGGAGATTATGCTCATGCACGGCACCCAGAGAATCAATGACCGGAAGAAGCAGTTTGATCGTCTCGTCAAACGAGAGTTTCCCGCCTTTGGCCACGGTATACTTCATCAGGTCTACACCTTCGATGTACTCCATAACGAAGTATGCCGTAGAGTTCTCACGGAAGTAGTCGTGTACTGTAACGATATTCGGGACCGTACGGAGCTTGGCGAGGATCCTCGCCTCTTCGAGGAACTTATTGGCGCCGTTATCGAACTTCGCCTGTTCCTCCTGCGCACTGACCGTCATGGTGTAGTGGTCGGCATCGCGGATAGCGATACCGGAAGGAAGATATTCCTTCACCGCTACACAAGTCTCAAGCGTCATATCCAGAGCAAGATAAGTCACGCCAAAACCACCCACACCGAGTACACGTCCGGTCAGGTAACGTCCGTTTAAGATCGTACCGATCGGAAGTGCGATGAATGGGTGCTTGGCCGTCGCGATATCGTACCCGCAGTGCGGGCACGGACCTGCGCCGTCATGTTCATTAAAACATCCGTAACAGAGCTTGCTCGTATCCATATCGATCAGTCAATGTCCATGTCGAAATCCCAGATTCCGAGTTTTTCGATCAGCATATAATAATCAACAGAAACATCCGCGTTCGGGTATTCGTCGATTGCGATGATGGCCACTGTGGTCGCATCACGATAGACATAAACATCGATGGAGTGATCATCCATGCTCGAGATCTTCTGCGAATAGACGTTATGCGTGTTCTTATCCCATCTGTCGCTTACTGTACCATCGGCCAGCGGGAGATCTTCGTAGAGGATCTCATCGATCATTTCATCGAGAAACTCCTGATTCGCCCTAAGCTCTTCGGAATCCTCGAACTCGAGATAGGTCACGTACATATCATCTGCATCGATCGTGTATTCTCTCATGATGTAGCCATCTTCGCTTTCATCATTGCTCGTAAAGCGGTATTCCTTCATGAGCTTATCGAACTCGTCCGCACTTACGATATGACGGTCACCGATGCCAGGGCCTGCCTGGGTCTCAAAAGGCGGATTGTTATCCGGAGCCTTCGTGGTATCCTTCGTAGAGGAAGACGGATCTGAATCATCTGTTTCGGAACTACCCTGAGAAGGATCCGATGTTGCAGGAGTCGTCTCTTTCTCAGATGGCTCCGTCGCTTCCGTAGTTGCTTCCGTAGTTGCTTCTGACGTCGGGATCGGTGTCGGGACCGAAGGTTCATCCAGCATATCTACGATGTCCTGGAAGGAATCCTTGACGAGCACTTTATAGATCGGAGAGTCATCTTCGATCGTCCAGCCGTCGTCATAGACCAGATCGATATCGATTTCCTTCTTCACTGTCTTTGCCTTCTTATCCTCGAGAGCGGAGATCAGATCTTCCGGCTGGACCAGTCCGCCGTCAATGCAGTGCTCTGCCGCAATCGTCTCGGCATCCGGGAAGGTAAGCTTTACGGTTGCCGTTCCTTCGCCTTTCTTCTCACTGCCTTCGGCCTCTTCTACAGAGCACTTGATCTTCCCGGCAAAGGCCAGGAAAGCCGCAGTCTGGTCAGCAGAATAGTCCTCTGTCTCGGCAAAGGCCGTATCTTCGGTGTATTTGTCCAGTTTCTTCACATTCCCCTTGGAAAGTGTCTTAAAGTATCCTTCGACGACCTCCACGATATCTTCGTTCAGATCGGAATCATCCTCATCCTTCTTCTTCGAACCGCCAAAGAGGCTGCAGGAACTAAGGATCATGGAAAATGTCAGTACAAGGGCAGAAATGCCCGCTATCTTCTTTTTCATACTCTCTCCTCTCCTCATCAAAAACTTCTGATAATACAGAGATTATACCATAATATCGACAACACCTGCTTTAAGGTATAAAATATTACGCGAATTTACTTAAGAAACGGGGTATTCATCTATGATCCAATCAAGGACACATAACTGCGGACAGCTCCGTCTTGCTGATATGGGCAAGACCGTTACGCTCGTCGGCTGGATGGAAAATATGCGTGAGGTCGGAAGCAATCTGGGCTTCGTCGTACTTCGCGACTTCTACGGCACGACGCAGATCGTTCTGGAGACCGAGGAAAAGGTCAAAGAGCTGAAGGCCATCAACAAGGAATCCACCATTCAGGTCACGGGTGTGGTACGTGAGCGTTCCAGCAAGAACCCGAACCAGGATACCGGCGACATCGAAGTTGTTCCTTCCGAGGTAAAAGTACTCGGCCGCTGCCGCTATAACGAGCTTCCATTCGAGATCAACCACTCCAGAGAGGCCGATGAAAACGCCCGTCTGAAATACCGTTACCTGGATCTTCGTAATCCGGAAGTGAAGAAGAACATCATTCTGCGCTGCAACGTTGTCGCGGCTCTGCGTAAGGCCATGATGGACCACGACTTCCTCGAGATCACGACTCCGATCCTGACCGCTTCTTCTCCGGAAGGCGCGCGCGACTACCTGGTTCCTGCCAGAAAACATCCGGGCAAGTTCTATGCTCTTCCGCAGGCTCCTCAGCAGTTCAAGCAGCTCCTGATGACCTCCGGCTTTGACAGATATTTCCAGATCGCTCCTTGCTTCCGTGATGAGGATGCCCGTGGTGACAGATCTCCGGGTGAGTTCTACCAGCTCGATATGGAAATGGCTTTTGCTACCCAGGAAGATGTCTTCTCTGTTATCGAGGATGTACTCCCTCCGATCTTTGCTAAATACGGCACCTATGACCGCGCTTCCGGTGCTCCGTTTGCCCGTATCCCGTATCTTGAGGCGATGGAAAAGTACGGCACCGATAAGCCGGACCTTCGTATCGACCTGACCGTTCAGGATGCGACCGAAATTCTTAAGGACTGCGGGTTCCCGCCGTTTGCGACCAAAACTGAAGATGGTGCAGATACCGATGTCCGCATCAAGGCAGTCGTTATCTCCGACTTTAAGGAGTCCAGAAAGTTCATCGATAAGAATATCGCCGATATCGAAGTCATCTCCGGTAATAAGTCCTGCTGGTTCAGAATGGACGAGAATGGTGAGATCGTCGGTGGTATCGCGAAGTTCGTAAGCCCGATCAGGGACGCTGTCGTTTCCGCTCTCGGCGTAAAGCCGGGTGATCTGGTCGTTCTTTCCTGCGGCAAGCTCGCTCAGGCACAGAAGACCGCCGGTGTCATCGTGAAGACCTTCGGTGCGACCGTTCCGGGTCACATGGATAAAGAACAGTACGCTTTCTGCTGGATCGTAGACTTCCCGATGTATGAGATCGGTGAAGAATCCGGCGAGCTGGAGTTCTGCCACAACCCGTTCTCCATGCCGTCCGGCGGTATGGATGTCCTTCTCAAGGCAGAGCGCGGTGAGATCGATCCGCTCTCCATCACTGCTGACCAGTACGACCTCGTAGTAAACGGCGTTGAGCTTTCTTCCGGAGCGGTAAGAAACCACGATCCGGAGATCATGATCAAGGCCTTCGAGATGGTCCGTCTCGGCGAAGAAGATGTAAAGGCCAAGTTCCCGGCTATGTATAACGCTTTCTGCTATGGTGCACCGCCGCATGCCGGTATCGCTCCTGGTGTTGACCGTATGGTCATGCTCTTGGCAGGTGAAGAGTCTATCAGAGAGATCATCCCGTTCCCGATGAACAAGAATGCACAGGACATCATGATGGATGCTCCTGGCTACGTAACTGAGAAACAACTCGAAGAATTGCACATTAAGACAACTGCAGTCGAAGAGTAAGCTCTTCCATCTTAATAAACGCGCAGAAGAAAACCTTTCTCATGCTGGTCCTCGGCTTTGCCTGCGGAGGCATGGAAAGGTTTTTTCATGCGCTGTTTTAAACGGAAGAGCTTACTTCTTCTCTCTGCACCTCTTCTTAAAGGCATATAGCTTCGCCATGTTTCCTGTCGCATAGATAATGGCGAGCAGCATGGCAACGAGCGCCATGCCCAATGTAGTACCCTTAAGGAAACCCGTCATGAAAGTATCCGGCATATCCACAAGGCTCATGATGAGGTTTCCGATGATCGCCAGGATCCCTAAACTGCAATACACGATCACGACGATCGAGGTGCGCTTCTTCCCCTCATTTTCATATTCGCTGACTTTTAAGATGGTCTCCTTCATTTCTTTATTCATGTTGTCTCTCCTTCCGCCATCAAGTATTTCGCGGAGGTCAACTGAATAGTAATCAGACATCTCGATGAGGATATCCATATCCGGCATGTTCGATCCGGTCTCCCATCGGGACACGGTCCTTCTTGCCACATTGAATTTCTCGGCGAGCTGTTCCTGGGTGAGTCCTTTTTCTTTCCGAAGCTCCGACAGGAATCTTCCGATCTTGATCTGATCCATTTGCGACCTCCTTGCTTGATGCCAGAATACCCGACAACAATTATCAGCAACAGGACACGATATGTCCAGATGCCCTGTTTTCAGAGATGGGACACACCTTGTCCCATACCTTTCGGATACCATTCTACACGAGTTTTCGAAGATGAGACACTCCTCGTCCTTCAAGAAAAATACCGACCGGGCTATGCTGGAACCATCAAACAAATGCAAAGGAGTTTCACCATGAAAAACACGAAGTTCAACAAAATCCTTCTTATTGTAATGTCCATTCTCGGGATCGGAGGTGCGATCTTTCTGGGAATCTCATTTTTCGCAGATAATGATTCCACCCTGTCTCTTCGGATCGCTCTGGCCTGCGTGGATATTGCCGCAATCCTGAATGTGATCCAGGTCGCCAGAAGGAGAAAAGAGCATAAGGATTGATTCTTACCCAACAATCCCTGCAAACTCTTCCATGATGCCCGATATTCCTATATTCTGCGGACAGACGGCTTCGCAGCTCTGGCAGTGGAGGCAAGCGGAGGGCTTCTTCTCAGCAGGCAAGGCACCCACCGCCATCGGGGCAATGAAGTCAAATCCGCCTCCGTCGATGGTGATGTTATGCTCGTTAAAGAGTGCGATCAGTCGGGGGATATCCAGTTCCATCGGGCAGTGGCTGACACAGTAGTGGCAGGCCGTGCAGGGAACGGAACGGACGCTGAGCATCTCATCTGCAACTTCCATGAGTCCCGCCATCTCCTCAGAACTAAGAGGCTTCTCTTCAGAGAAGGTCTTCACGTTGTTCTGTAGTTGTTCCATATTCGACATGCCGGAAAGGATCACGGTAACTTCCGGGATCGACATCAGGAACCGAAACGCCCATGCCGGGATCTCTTCGTCCGGTCGCATCGCCTGAAGTTTCCCAGAGAAACGCTCCGGCATCTTCGCCAGTTTTCCGCCTCGAAGCGGTTCCATGACCCATACCGGGATGCCCCACTCACGAAGCATCTCGACCTTTTCTTTGCCGTGCTGGAATGTCCAGTCGAGGTAGTTTAACTGCAGCTGGCAGAATTCCATGTCCTTGCCATAGGCATCCAGGAAGCGCTTCAGCACATCCGGTTCTCCGTGGCAGGAGAAGCCGAGGTGCTTGATCTTCCCTTCTTTCTTCATCTGCATCAGGTAGTCATAGATGCCGTACTTCGGATCCAGATAGTAATCGATATTCATCTCGCATACATTATGGAAGAGATAGAAGTCGAAATACTCCATGCCGGTCTTTCGGAGCTGTTCGGGGAAGATCTCCTTTACCTTCGTCATGTTCCCGAGATCGTATCCGGGGAACTTGTCTGCGAGGTAGAAGCTCTCACGTGGATGGGAAGCAAGTGCCTTGCCCATGACGAGCTCGGAGTTTCCGTTATGGTATCCCCATGCCGTATCATAGTAGTTGATGCCGGATCTAAATGCTTCGTCCACCATTTTCTTTGCGCTTTCGACATCGATCTTCGAGTCATCCCCGTCGATGACCGGAAGACGCATCGCACCGAATCCCAGTGCAGAGATCTTTATGTCCTGAAATGATCTATACAGCATGGTGTTCCCTCCCGATAGTATTGATGCTTTCAGAATATCACATCCGCGGGAAATATTGTCAGAGCAAAAACAAGTGAACAAAAGCATCTTTTTATTCATCAAAGTGATATTTCCAAACTTGATGGGAAGGAATATCATCTAGATCATAACCATAGAAATATGTGATGGATTCATATTCCGGAAAGGATCTCTTCATGAAGAAAATCGGCTTAGTCGGCGGGACCGGTCCCGAATCGACCCTGATGTACTATAAGGAACTCAACACCCGTATCGATCAGCTTACGGATCGAAAAGCAATGCCCGATCTTGCGATCGAGAGCGTGGACTTTAGAAAGGCCTGGGATTACGTCAGCAACGGTGAGAATGAGAAACTGGCCAATTACCTTTCCGAGAAGGTTACCTGCCTCAAGAACAGCGGCTGCGAGGTCATTTCCCTGACTGCCGGTACAATGCATCTGGTGATTGATGAGATCGAAAAAAAGACCGGTGTCTCTCTCGTGAGCATCCCGAAAGCCGTGGCTGAAGACGCCGTGAATAGGGGCTACAAGAAAGTCGGTCTTCTCGGCACGATCTTTACGATGGAACAGGACTACATGAAGAAGGATCTCCGTGATGCAGGTATTGAAGTCTGTATCCCAGAGAAGAAAGATAGAGAACTTGTTGCTAAACGCATCTTCGAAGAGCTCGAGTTAGGCATAGTAAAGGAAGAGACGTTAGAAGAGTTCCAGGAACTGATCTCGAAGATGAAGGAAGAACAGGACATCCAGGCTGTGATCCTCGGGTGCACGGAACTGCCTCTGCTTCTGAATGAGGAGAACTGCCCCGTTCCTGTACTTGATAGTGTGGAGATACATATCAAGAAGTTGGTAGATATGATGGTATAACTATAGTGGTTGAGTTAGAAGACACAAAAATTTCAAAATCTGTTTGCACAATTGTAAAGTCTATAGTATACTATTGAGAACAAGAAAATAGCATTGCTATCTTCTTATAAGCTGGATAAGTAAGTAATATCTTATCTTAAGGACCGTTTCTTTCTGTGCTGAAACGGTCTTTTATCGTTAAAAGAGCTGTCTCTTAGTGATAGAATCACGTTAGAAACAGCTCTCCATTAAGCTGGTTGAGTAAGTAATATCTTATTTCTGTGCTAAAGTCTTACTTACCGAAGAGTAATGTTGACGATCAATGCGATCAGACCAACAACAAATGTCATTGCAGCAAAGATCACGCTGATAATCAGAATTACTTCGCTCAGTGACACACCCTTTTTCTGTTTGAGTTTCTTTGTCATCTGGTCCAGCCCCCTTTCGCAAGTATTTTCACATTTTACTAATCATCTCTCATCCTCTTTTTCCTTTATAAATTGTTCGGTGAAGTGAGTCCGTCCCCCTTTCTGTATTATTCTCACCGATTATGATGCATCCGACTGACTAGGATCTCCTCTAATATCGACGCCATCCTTTATGCGTAAATTGCATAGTCATTATATCAGATTTGAATACTGTGCGCAATGCCTACCCGAGATTTTCTTTTCGCTTGTTTTTCCGTGCATTTTGTACTATAATCGATATGCGGGGCATTCCACTTTGAGAACAGTCCATCTGTTTTATAGCATTTCCGTATCAAAGTCGATTATTGATAGTGATGCCTATTTCTGAAGCTATAGATAACAATAGAAGTATATGGAGGAAAACAAATGAACTCTTCAGAATACAGCCAACTAGTAGGCAAAAGACTAAAAGAGGCCATCTTAATTAAGGGATGGACGCAAACTGAACTTCTTGAAGAATGCAATGCACTTGGTCTATCGATTTCTCAATCAGCTATTTCAAGGATGTTAAGCGGTTTAGACAAACTTGATCTATATAAGACAACTGTTGTTTGCAAGGCACTGGGGCTGCAAATCCAAAAATTATTATCTTTCGATCCAGACGAAGATGTTATGGCAAATCAAATAGATAATGCTTTTATTACTGATCCGCGAAATGACAAGCTACAGGGATATCTGGGAGATTACAAGGGGTATTTCTACTCAACAATAAATATGGATGATACCATTCACTGCGGAGATTTCAAGCTTTATCCCGATGAGTCAACAAGCAAGTGTCTGGTGTCTTTTCGATTCAGCACCGGAAAGACTGATGCAAACAATAACCCTGTCTATAAGGAATACGTTGGAACCGCGAAGCTTTCTGACAAGTTCAGTGCCATATGTTGCGAGATGACTGACAAAGACGGGAAGGGCGATGTTAGCTATATTATTATTCGGTATGACTATATTTTCAATCAACAATGCGAATGCAAAATTGGAATGGTGGTTACAATCTGTGCTGGTTTAAAGAGGCTCCCCGTTGCCCACAAACTACTAATTTGCCGCCAAAAGTTATCTGAGAAAGATTTGTATTTTATTTCTGGACAACTAAAGCTTAATGATGATACGATCCTAATATCAGAATCCGATTATTTTGACTTCGCGAATGACCCTAATCTTCCCGAAGCTTTTAAATCATATGTTACCCGCAATAATGAAAACGGTGACAGATTTACTTTGAAGGCAGCGAAACAGACTTTCTACACTTTTCGCGAAGACGCCATTTTGGAAAGCAAGAGTTTATCTCGTTCAGACAAAGCAAAAGTAATCAATTTGTTGCGTAAGTATTCCGATTCGAAACGTTGCAAGAAAGTCGGCCCCAAAAGCGAAGCGTTCATATTTGACTATTTGAGCGGAAAAGAGACACAACAAGAAACAGACAGCCTAGATGAATAAATGGTTGCGTAGCGGTCGATGATCGATACGCCATATTGCGCGAAATGATATCTCGTCATAACGCTTAAGCTTTTGACTTGACTCTCCCTCTTATGGCAACATAATCAAGGTTTATGCAACCATTCAAAGTAGTATCGCCGGCCTTAGTTGCATTCCCCTCAAATAAAATATGAACTAATGTCTATCCCTATCATACGAGAGGTCTGTACACTTCCCCCCTCTTGACTCCCCTTATGTTTCCATGTATTTTATTATTAAACGTGTTCAATAATTAACGCAAACGAGATCATCACCTGAGGAGATGGGTATGAATAAGGACGAGAAGCTGCAGATCACAAAGGATAATCTGATGGAGGCGACACTTCATCTGATGGAGAATATGGAGGATCCGCTGAAAGTAACTTCCAGGCAGATCGCGGCGCGCGCACAAGTGCAGCCCGCCATGATCAACTACTGCTTCGGGTCCAGAGAGAACCTGATCTACGCGACATTTCAGAAAGAGTATCTTTCTTTTCTGGAGGAAGATGAGATCAAGGAAGCGCTGAACTCGGATCTTTCGCCGAAGGAGACCCTCAAGAAGATCCATTTTCTCGTGGCCAAGTGCCAGGTACGAAACTACAAATTCACCAAAGCCATCACGGGACTGGTTCTTTTCCAGAGGGATCTGGGGAAAGGGTCCTTTAGTTTTCCGTATGTGAAGGCACACTATCAGGGAAAAAAGACGGACGAGGAGTGTAAGCTCATCGCCTATGAGCTCTCCACCATGATGCAGCTTCTGATCTACCGGAAGGACGATATCCGGAAGGATTTCGGGATCGATCTCACGGACGAGAAGGTCCTTCAGAAATATATCGACATGCGCGTCGATCTTTTGCTGGCAGAATGAGGAGGGGCACATGGCATATCTCTATCCGCTAAACAAAATCCCCTCTGAGATACTTCCCCGAACCGGTGGAAAGGCTGGATCCCTTGCCCGCCTGATCCGGGAACTGAAACTTCCGGTCCCGAAAGGCTATGTCCTCATCGCCGATGCATTTGAAAATGGAGATGTCAGAGAGGAAGCCCTGGCCGAAGTGTCCGAGCTGGTCACCCGCCTGAGCCCTCGAAATACCTATGCTGTCCGCTCCTCTGCCCTCTGCGAGGACGGGAGCGAAGCCTCGTTTGCCGGACAGTACGAAACCCTCACAAATGTCCGGGTGGAAGGCATTTGTAACGCTGTTACAGAGGTAGCGGCGTCGGCCAGAAGCGCTCGGGTGGAAGAATATACCGGACACATGGCGGGAGAGGTTCAGCCTTCTGGAGATTCTGATTCTGAGGGAGCAAAGATCGCGGTCGTCATCCAGAAATTCGTCTCCCCGAAATACGCAGGCGTGGTCTTCACCTCCGATGTCATCTCCGGGAAAGATGATTATATGGTCGGAAACTATGTAGAGGGAGAAGGCGAAAAACTCGTCTCCGGATCCGAGAATGCATCGGAGTTTCGGATCGGAGCCATCAAGTACAGCTACTCGGGGCCCTCAGAATTCAAGCGCTATGCTAAAGAGCTCGGCAACTACTGCAGGAAGATCCGAAAAGCCTATGGTGTCCCGATGGATATCGAGTGGGCAGTATCCGGCGGAAAGGTATATATCCTCCAGGCCCGGCCGATCACGACACTTCGGCGGCTGGATATGGAGACATATTCGGTCAACGGAACACGCTCGGGATATAAGATGCTGACAAGGACCAACGTCGGCGAGATCTTCCAAAAACCGGTCACGCCCATGACGTTCAGTGCTTTAGAGAAGATCAATGAACTACTGGGATTCCCGGACTGGCTCGATAATATCGACGGACAGCCCTACATGAATATCTCCGTCATCTGCTCGGGGCTTGTGAGCTTCGGGGTCTCGGAGAAGAAGGCGGTCAATGCCATCACGGACCTGGTCGGGACGATCCCTGCCGGCGTGTCGGTCCCTCTTTCTCCTTTCAGTAAGAGAGATTTCTGGAAGCACATCAAGAAGATCGTCTTCCCGAAGAATAAGTCTAAGCTCAGTAAGAAAGAAAAGAAGAAGATGGTCGAGGAGCTTCCTTCGATCTGCCGCACACTCATGACCGAGATCCGTGGGCTCGACAGTAATCCTGCACTGAAGGAATACTGGGACAGGAATCTTCTTCCGAAACTCAACGATGGGTTATCGGCCATCATGGGAGCGAGCGGAACGTCGTTGGCGCCGCTGTTCGGGACCAGAAAGAAGATCACGAAGGTCGCGGGAGAGGAAATGTCCAACCGCTTGTGCGGAGGCTGTGTCGGCACCCTCGACTGCATGAAGCCTCTCCTCCTTCTCGAAGATGTCCTCAATGGTCGAATCAGCAAGGACGAGTATATCCGTACCTGCGGGCACCGCTCGGTCGATGAGATGGAACTGGCTTCTCCCCGTCCGTACGAAGATCCGTCTTTCCTTGATGAGAGATTGGAGCAGCATAAGGCAAGCGGCATGGATCTGCATGCCATGAGAGAGGCACAGGAGAAAGCCTTTGAAGAGGCACTTTCCGAGTTTAAGACTACGTATCCATCAAAGAAGAAATGGATCGATAAGAAGATCAGGAAATTCGCTCAGGCGAATCTTTTCCGCGAGGATCTCCGGAGCAAAGGCGTCTGGATCTTCAGTGTCTTTAGAGAATATCTGCGAAGGATCGGTATCGTCAATGGTCTGGAAGACGACCTCTTCATGCTCACTATCGACGAAGCATTTGCTCTTACGGAAGGAAAGGATCTTCCTGTCCGTGATCGGATCAGCAAGCGCAAGGAAACTTATTCGCGTTATCTGACACAGCCGTCGTTCCCGATGCTGATCGTCGGACGCTTTGATCCGAAAGCCTGGATGGAAGATCCAAATCGAAGAAGCGACGTCTATCTCGATGAGACGGCCGAAGCGGAACGGGCGGCTGCGATGGGCGCGAAGGGCGCAGACGGAACTGTGGGCGTCGGTGGTGCGAGCGCGGCGGTATCTTCCGACGTCAAGGGATTTCCGGGCGCGGCAGGCAAGGTCACGGGGACCGTTCGTGTGATCACAGATGTTGCGGATATCGATCAAATCGAGCAGGGAGATATCCTCGTGACGGTATCTACAAATATCGGATGGACCCTGGTGTTCCCGCGGGTGTCGGCCATCGTGACGGATATCGGGGCACCGCTGTCGCATGCGGCGATCGTGGCACGTGAATTCGGCATCCCTGCAGTAGTGGGATGCGGGAATGCAACGACAGTACTAAAAACCGGCGACACCGTCGTCGTGGACGGAGCCGCCGGAACAGTTACCAAAATAGAGAGCTAAGACTCAGAAGATCTCCTCCGGAGTTTCCACGATATAGGTCGCACCGGCACCTTCCAGTTCTTCTCTTGAGCCGTAGCCATAAAGGACACCCATGGAATCGATGCCGGCTCTTACCGCGCCTTCGATATCGTAGTGGCGGTCGCCGATCATGAGAGAAAGTGGAGCCGTTTCGGAATACTCACCCAGAAGGGACAGTGCTTTTCGAATGAGACACTCCTTATCATAATGCCGTTCTTTTCGGGAGGGACCAATGACCTCTTTGAAGAATTCACGGATGCCGTCGTGCTTTAGGACGATCTCCGCCATTTCCGTGGGCTTGGAGGTCACAACAAAAAGCGTGAATCCGTCCTTCGTAAGTCTTTCGAGAACATCCTTAATGCCCTCGTAGAGCGGCTGGTTATAGACGCCTTTCACTTCATAGATCTCGCGGTAGAGACGCACGGCCTCATCCGCCTTCTGCTGATCCATGTGATAGTAATTCGAAAACGAATCAAAGAGCGGAGGGCCGATGAACTTCTTTAGTTTTTCTCTGTCGGACTCCTCGATCCCCAGGTTATTTAAGGCATAGAGCACAGAATCGATAATGCCGAACTCTGACTGCGTCAATGTGCCATCCAGGTCAAAGAAGAGGTACTTATAGTTGCTGATTCTCTCCATTCTTTTCCTTTCCTTACTTCTCGTATATTCCTTCGTAATCGACTATGCTTCCTGTATGCTTTGCACCCTTTCTCACGCAGATCTTCTGGTGGATGCATTCATCGAGCGTGTCGATGTGGGAGATAATGCCGACCAGGCGGTTGTTGTTATCCGTCAGGCTGTTAAGAACATTCATAGCCATATCGAGGTATTCATCATCGAGGGAACCGAAGCCCTCATCGATAAAGAGCGTATCGAGTGCTTTTCCTCCGGAACGGTTCTGCGTCACATCCGAAAGCCCCAGCGCCAGGCACATGGAGACGAGGAACTTCTCGCCACCCGACAGGCTCTGCTTCGAGATCGTGGCATCCTCGATCTGATCGTAAACTTCCACATCGAGACCGGCCTGCGCATTTCTATAGTCGGCCGTGGTCTTATGGTTGAACTGGTATTTTCCGCCGGTCATCTTATCGAGACGGAGATTGGCCATCTCAAGGACTTCCTTGAAGTGGCTGCCCATGACATATCGGGCAAAGTTCATCTTACCGCCCTCGGCATTCGATCCCATAGCGATGCGGGAGAGCTTCTCGATCATGACCCAGGCTTTCTCGGTATCCGCAAGATCTGTCTTCTTTTTCTTTACCAGCTCACAGGTCTGCTTATGGTTCTCAAAAGGCGCCTTCATATCCGACAGCAGAGTCTGCGCCTGATCGCGGCTTTCAAGGGCCGCAGTTAATTCTTCCGCAAGGGCATCTATATCGACACGGGTCAGTTTCTCTGTCTGCTTCGTAAGGACGGCGATCCGCTCATTCGTATTCTTCACTTCGTTATCGTAGGCGATGAGAGTATCGTTTGTTTCCTTGAGCCACTCTTCCGGATCTTCGATCCCGTCCAGGCGCTTCTTCGCATCTTCTTCGGAACCGATCTTATTCTCCTTAAGAAGCTTAAGGAGAGCGTTTCCGGTGTCTTCGATCTCTTTTTGCAGCTTCTGCTGCTGGGCGGTCTTTTCCTTATGAGAGGCATGGAGAGCAGAAAGAGTCTTCTCTGCCTCTTCGAGCGCGGCTTTATTCTTACTGATCAGATCCAGAAGGACCTGCGCCTTTTTCTCCAGGTCCAGGATATTCGCTTCCGCTTCTTTTTTAGAACCGAACTCGAGACCCTTCTTTATCTTCTCGACATCTTTCTTCCAGCCGGAGAATTCTTTTTCTTCCTTATCGATTCCGGTAGTAAGGGATCCGACTTCCCCGACAAGTTTCGTGTTCTTCTCGGTATTCTTCCTGAGGCTGTCAGAGAGTTCCTTCAGACGATCGCATTTCTTCTTTAAGCTTGCTGCTTCTTCCGAAAGCTTTCGGATCTGAGCGTCAGCCTCTTCGATCTTCTTCGAAAGGAAAGATTGGGCGGAGAGATCTTCCCAGGAGATCTCTTCTTTCAGAAGGACCTTGGCACTTTTTAGAAGTTCTTCCTTTTTCGTCTCTACGGCAGACTTCTGCGCTAAGATCTCTTTATTCCTTTCCGCTCTCTTTGCTTCCGCTTTTTCGAAGGCGGCTTTCGCTTCATTTACGTCGTCCTGCGTGACGATCTCGCCTTCGGCTTTCGCAAAGTGGATCTTCTGCCCTTTTATGAGGTGCGTGCCGCAGACTGGGCAGTCCACCTCGCCGAGTTTTTCGAGATCCTCGCTGGTCTTTCCGGCGATCACGGCAGACTGGTTACTGATGAAAAGATCGTATTTACTATCGTAGATCTTCTTTTCCTGCTTCGCAGCTTCTTCGAGAGCCATGTAGCCCTCGCTCTTTTTCTGAAGATCTTTCTCTTCTTTTGCGATGGCTTCCAGAGAAGTTTGGAGCGAAGTAAGTTCGTCCTTCTTCATTCTGCTCTGCTCAAAAAGATTCTCTTTCTGTGCTCTTTCGGACTCGACATTCTGAAGCTTGCCGATCTCTTCGTTTTCTTCCGTTATGGACTTAATGAGAGATTCAAGCTCGGTCTCTTTTTTCTTAAGTGTCTCTTTATCCTCTTCCAGTTTTTTCTGACGCATGGAGATACGGTCCAGGAGCTCATTTAACTCATCGTACTTCGGAAGAAGGGCGGTCTTTGAGGCGGCCTGCTCTTTGAACTGGTCGGCTTCTTTCTGGGAAGACTGATCCTTCTCGCACTGCTCTTTTCGGGCCTTCGCTTCCTTCTCGGTTTTTTCGATCTCGGAAGAAAGGATCTTGATCGATCCTTCGGTCTCCTTCAGATCATTTTCTTTCTGATCCTTCTGATTCAGAAGCGGGAGGATCTTGTTGAATACGAGCAGGACACTTTCGTATCGGGAAGAAAGATCGGCCATCTCCTCTTTTTCCAGAAGGAGTTCCTGACGTCTTTTCTTCTTCTCGTCCAGTTCGTCAAGAAGGCCGTTATTCGTTTCGGCAGCGGCGTGCTTTCTGTTAAGATCATCGGCCACTTTCTGCTTTTTCAGAAGATCCTCATCAAGTGCCTTGATCTTCTTTTCGTCTTCTTTGACCAGTTCTTCTAAGGCAGTCAAAAGCTCGGGAGAACCGTAGTGGTATTTCGATCCTTCTTCCAGATCTTCCGGCATGAGGAAGGAATTGACCATCTGGTTTTCGATCGCGGTCATGGCATCTTTTCTTCTGTCGGAAAGAAGCTTCATGGTGCCGCTGATCGCATCGGCATAGCGCGTATAGATGGAGTTATCGAAGATCTTCTGGAGGATATCGTATTTATCTTTACTGTCGGCCAGAAGGAATTTCTCAAACTCGCCCTGGGCGAGCATGATGATCCGCTCGAACTGGGAGTCATTAAGGCCGATGATCTCTTCGATCTTCTCGGTGACATTTGCGGAGATCGGAAGGCCGCCGTCCGGCAAGTAGAGCGTGGCGGAAACCGGTGCGAGGGTATATTCGTCGCCGGTCCTGCTTTTTCTAAAATGGATCTTCCTTACGACTCTATATTCTTTTCCATCCTGAAGGAAGGTAAGCTCGACTTCGGTATCTTCGCTCTTCGGCACCAGATTACTGTGGAAGCTTTCCTTCGTCTGATTATTTCTCTCCGATCCTCCGGAACGTCCGAAGAGGGCGAACATGATGCCGTCGAAGATTGTGGTCTTACCGGCGCCGGTACCGCCCTTGATGAGGAAGAGGCCGTCCGTCATTTTCGTGAAATCCACGGTCGTTTCATTCTTATAGGAGATGAATGCCTTCATGCGCAAACGTAAAGGTCTCATGCGTCACCTCCCGTGATCTTCAGAAGTTCGGCTAAGATCTTCTCGGGATCTTTTTCAGAAGAATCGTGGTTTCGGACCAGATCTCCGATAAAGGACAGGAGCTGATACTCCTGATCGTCCGGCGGAGTGCCGCCGAGCTGCTCGGTATAAAACTCGGAAAAGAGATCCTCGACCGGCTTTTCCTCGACAGATGCGGTGGTAGCCGTCTTGCCGGAAGATGCGGTCGGATCAAAAGAAGACTGGAGGGTAAAAAGGGTGCCGTTTCTTTCCTCGATCAGGGCGGAAAGATAGCCTGCGATCTGCGGATCAATGCGGCGGTCCGTGATGGTGATACCTACATATTCATTCTGAAGGACTTCGGCACTGACTCTTCCGTAAACTTCCTCTTTCGTTCCTTCGATATAGCGCATCTTGTGAAGCGGCTTGATCGGGATGGAGTGGACGGAGAGTTCCTCGCCTTTTTTCGGAAGGAGCACTTCCACGAGTCCCTTATTCTTCTCAAACTTCGTCTCATCGAAATGGTAGCAAAGAGGGGTACCGGCATAGCGGACCGTATCTTTTCCCACGGAAAGACCGGAATGGATGTGGCCTAATGCCACGTAGTCAAAATCATCGAAGACATTTGCTTCCACAGGTCCGACACCGCCGACAACAGATTCGGAACCGCCGGGCTCGGCGCCTTTTCCCTCCGAGACGACATTCTGGTGGCAAAGAAGGACATTTCGTACCGATGTATCGATCTTCTGCGCCTTCATGATCTTCTGGACCGCTTCGGAATAGGAACGGATACTGTCGTCTTCCAGAAGATGAGACACGACTTCCGGGAAAATATACGGAAGGAGCCAGAAAGTTACGGGGCCGTCCGGATCTTCCATCGTGAAGTGATAAAGTTCTTTTTTGGCCACACCGGAGATATGGATATTCTCGTTTTTCAGAAGCTCACTGGCAAAGCGAAGTTTCTGACCGCTGTCGTGGTTGCCGGCGATCATGAAAACAGCGATATTTCTTCTGTTCAGCTCCGTTAGAAAATAAGAAAGAAGATCGGTCGCATCGCCGGTCGGATTGGCCCGGTCATAGACATCGCCGCAGATCAGGACAGCATCGGGATGCCCCTCATCGCATTTTTTCAGGAACTCTTCGACCCAGAACTTCTGATCCTCGATCATGGAGCGGCCATGGACGAGTTTTCCGAAGTGAAGATCCGCGATGTGGTATATCCGCATATAGTATTGCTCCCGCTTAGATGTAATCGGTGATCATAGTAACATCGAAGATAAGAAGTGTAATAACGACGATCGCCAACATGATGACGAAGATGCCTTTGCCGGGGACCGGTTTTGCTTTCAGAAGACCGCGAATGCAGAAAAGTCCGGCAATCAGAAAAACGATGCCGAGTCCGACGCAGATGAAATAGGCGGCAGGGAATACCACTTCCGTCTCCGCATCTTTAAACAGCATCTTGATCGTGGATACCGCAAAGGATAAAGCCAGAAACAGGATCGACAGATTCAGATTATATGGAGTCTTCTCTTCTGGCTCCGAAGAGATCTCGACATCCGGCGTCTCATTGAGGTTCGCTCCGCAGTGTTTACATACAGGAGCTGTGTTTCCGTTCTGCGCATTGCACTTGGGACAGATCTTCATAATACACCTCTACGTCTTAAATCCGGGCAGACTTTCCGCCCGCTTTCTTTGTTGCTCATTATACCATATCAGGGTGAAGTATTCTCTTGATATCCGCCTCAAGATATGGATTCATACGCTTCGTAAAACCACTTAATTTCAGCATCTCCGCGAGGTCATATCCGATGTCTTCCGAAAGGGAGACGATGCGGTCCTTGAAGTTCTGGCGATTCGGGTGATACCTGGTATCCTCCCAGGCCTCAAGATTACAGGGAGTGTCCGAAAGTTCACGGATCCTTGCCGAGAACTCACCTTTTTCATCTAACTTCTGAAGCGCTCTATAGGTCCACTTATGGTACGGCGGATAGATCCTTTTTAGAAGGAAGAAAAGCTCCATCGCGGCTTCCATGCCCTTGACCTTACAGATCTGCGCGGCAACCGTATCGCCACGCGTCATGCAGCGCGCGTAGTTGACCTGAAGTGATGCGGAATAGATATGCATCTTCTCGGCGATGCGGATGCGCCACACCCGGTCCGGATAGTAGTTTAAAAGAAGATTACGGAAGGCGGTAAACTCCCCGAGATCGTCCCGATAGACCTCGCCGTTGACGGCGGTGGCCAGACACGAATGGTCGAGGGAGAGCCACTGCTTCTCGGTCATCTCGCAGGCATCCGTATTACAGTCGATCTGAAGGATATTCGAATAAAAGTCATGGATCGTCATGACACCACGGCGCTCCATTAATCTTTCGGTATAGAAGGATCTCTCCTTCTCGGCCACAAGCTCCGTATAGGCCTGGTCCAGATCCTTTCCAAAGTTATCGAGATCTTCTGTTTTTATCCAAAGGCAGCAGCCGGTCCCGAAATCGTGGTCACGGGAGATCTCGTCATCAAAGCCGAAGCAGTCCGAGCCTTCTCCGGAAAGTCCTACGGCGATCCGGCATGCGTACTGCCCGAACCGGCTTTGGATCATGGGCGCGACTTTTTCATCGTAGAAACGGCGGTTCTTCGCTTTTACATCCGCATTCGGAACAATCATCTTCTGCCTCCCCGTGTGCTTTTTTCATCAAAAGCATCTCTTCTGTCCATTGTATCGTATTTCGAAGATGAATTCTGCTGTAAAATATTTTCACGGAGAATGTGAGAAATCATGACGCTGATTCGTTTAATCAGTGAGATCTCAATCGAGACCCCCGGAGGAAAGAACTTGAAAAACGAAGAAGTTGTCAGACTTTTTGATACCTATGCGGATGATCTTTATCGCTTTGCTGTTTCTTATGTGGCATCAAAACACGATGCGGAGGATGTTGTGTCGGACGTCTTCCTGAGACTTTTAAGCAGACCGATCCTTTTCGACCGGAAATACGAGAAGGCCTTCCTTATGACCATGACGGCCAATAAGTGCAAGGACCTTCTTAGGTCATCCGCCAGAAAGACGAGTGTAGACCTCGAATCGAATGAATGGCAGCTTCTTACGTTCGACGGGTTTACGGAAAAGAACAAGGAAGTCTTCGATGAGCTGATGCGCCTCGATCCCACTTACCGGTCGCCGATCTATCTTTACTACTATGAAGGGTATTCCTATAAGGAGATCAGCCGGATCCTGAAGATCTCGGAATCGGCCGTGGGCATGCGGATCAAGAGAGGCAAAGAGCAACTGAAGATCAGATTGGAGGAAGAGTCATGAAAGACACATTTGATAAGATCGTCATGGACGAAAGCAAAAAGGAAGAGATCCGCGGGATGCTGGAGAGGAAAAAGGTGACCCGTCCGAGATGGACGATCGCCGTCGCCGGTGTGGCCGCAGCGATCGCACTTCTGATGGCGGTACCGGTAACGAGAACAGCCATCGTAAATGCGGCTATGGAACTCGGAAGAAAGGTGTTCCATACCAAGCAGGGTATGACCATCACGGTGGAGAAGGCGGAAGGCAGAAACGAAGGGGACCTCTTTGAAAGCCTCCATATAGAGTTTGAAGAAAACGTTGCTTCCCGTGAAATAGATGTGAAGGAAGAGGACGGCCGGATCTACCTCGTCGTTGACGGCAATATGACGGACATTACAGATAAGTGCAGTGATTCCGACTATTACCGTTATGAAGTTGACAACGGTGACGGGTCCTCGTGCGTGTTCTATGTAGGCGGAACGCCGGGAGACCTCGGATGGTTTGAATGCACCAAGTTCCCGGTAGAAGATGGTGAACCGAAGGATTGCATGATCATCTCATCAGAAGGAAACTGTTCGTCAGAAAATCCGACACACGAGTGGGAGAGAAAAGCCCTCGAAAATGAAGGAATCCGTTCGAATGATGAACCAAACCTTCAGATCAGTGTCAATTAAGCCGGGTAAAGAAGGGAAGTGATCCTTCTTATCTTCCCATAGGTTCGGGAAACAGGATATAAAAATGCTGCCTTCGGGAGAGGACCCCGGGGCAGCATTTTTCATGCATATGTCTTTTTCATTTTTCTCTTTACATGCTTGCTCTGTAGATCGAAAGCATCGCTTCCTCATCGAGCACCTTCGCGGAACCCATCTGTCCGCCGACACCGATGGCACACTTTTTCGCCATCAGGACGAGATCTTCTTCTGTCGCAGTCACACCGAGCTCACGAAGGTTCGTCGGCATATTGATACTTCTGTAGAAGTCCTCCATCGCCTCGATGCCTTTAAGAGCGATCTCCTCGTCTGTGCCTTCTTCTTTTACATCCATGACGTTGATGGCGAATTTCTTAAAGCGCGGGAGGATATCTTTATAGACATATCTTGCCCAGCTTCCCCAGACAGCCGCTAGACCGGCACCGTGGGCAACATCGTACAGGCCGCCGAGCTCATGCTCGAGCTTATGGGTCATCCAGTCACCTCCGTCGTTGCCACATCCGGTCAGACCATTATGGGCAAGAGAACCGGCCCACATGACTTCTGCTCTGGCATCGTAGTTCTTCGGATCGTCGCGGAGGATCACGGCATTCTTCTTCACAGTACGGAGAAGTCCTTCTGCCAGTGCATCCGTGATCTCCATATTTCCGCCCTGTGTGAAATATCTCTCCATGGTGTGCATCATGATGTCCGTGCATCCGCAGGCGGTCTGGTAATCCGGAAGGGTCATGGTCAGTTCCGGGTTCATGATGGCAAATTTCGGACGGCTGTAGTCACTGCTGTAGCCGCGCTTCACGAGGCCCTCTTCCTTCGTGATGACAGAAGAATCGCTCATCTCGCTGCCTGTGGCCGCGATGGTCAGGATAACTCCCAGCGGGAGGCATCCTTTCGCCTGTCTCTTATAGTCGTAAAAATCCCAGACATCGCCTTCATTCGCCACACCATAGCCAATGGCCTTCGCAGAGTCGATCGCACTTCCGCCTCCGACACCTAAAAGGAAGTCCACGTTTTCTTTTTTGCACAGTTCGATACCTTCGTACACTAAGCTAAGGTGCGGGTTTGGAACAGCGCCGCCTAATGTGACATAGCTGATACCTGCCTCATCCAGAGAATCCGTGACACGCTTCAGAAGACCAGATCTTACGACACTTCCTCCGCCATAGTGGATCAGTACCTTCGTTCCGCCGAATTCCTTAATGAGATCAGCGACCTTAGTTTCCGTGTTCTTTCCGAAAACGACTTTCGTCGGGGTATAGTAATTAAAATCAAACATTAGCGGCACACTCCTTTTCTCACTTATGAACTACTCATATCGTATCATCTTCAGGAAGTGAGAAAAAGCAAAAAAATGCCGAATAGTATCAATATTTTACTCGTCGATCACTAATCCGGACGAACGGACATTGACTGCCAGTTCCACACGGTTCTTAAAACCCGTCTTCTGCATCAGGCTCTTAACGTGGGAACGGACTGTCCAGCGGCTCATGTTCAGCGCGTCGGCGATCTCCTGATCCGTATAGCCATACACGACTTTGCGAAGGACATCCAGCTCTCTTGCGGTAAAGTCCGTACTCGATGCATCCCCGATCGTAAGGACAGGCGTCGCTTCAGGATAGACCACCTCTCCTGAAAGGACTTTCTCGATCACTTTCTGAAGCGGCAGGACCTCATATTCCTTGTACCACATACCTTCCGCTCCGGCTTCTTTTGCCTTCTCGATATACGACACCTCCGGCATGCTCGTGACCAGGATGATCTTGATCTGCGGATGGTCCCGCTTGATCCGGGCGGCCGCTTCGATCCCGTTGATCCCGGCGGTCATGACGATGTCCATGATGATAAGATCGATGGCCTTACTTTCGGCGAAGTTGATCGCCATCTCCGCCGTTCCGATCGAATCGACGATATGGAAGTCCGGGTTTTCCGAAAGACTTGTCGCCAGCGCGATGCGCTGCATTTTCTGATCATCAACGATAAGAATATTATGTGCCATTTTTCTTCTCCCCCAATTCAATATGCAGTGCGAAGCGCGGTGTGCTGTCTATGCGCATCTGCCCGCCTGACGATTCGACTCTTTTTCTAAGGTTCTTAAGGCCGCCTTTTTCTACTACTGACGCAGCTGGCGCCTGCCCGTCGTTTGTGAATGTATAGATGCAGGATCCGTCTTTTTTCTCTGTATCGATCCGAAGTTTTTTGCCGCCTGCATGTTTTACCATGTTACCGACACAGACCGCGATCGCATGGATCAGAATGTTCCTGCTCTCATAATCGGAAGGAAGCTCCTCATCGATATCGATCGAAAGTCCGAGAGCCCGGCTGCTGCGGAAGATATCGTCGTAGGCATCTTTGGCAGAAGAGACCTCGTTCTCCTCCACGTAGGAGATGGTCCTCTCCCAAAGATTGAGGAAGTCTTTCTTCTTCTCTTCATCCGGCTCATCGATATATGCCTTGGCCGTGATCAGGGCGTGGCCCCAGTCATCGTGGAGACGGATCTTCGAATCCAGGATCTCCTTTTCGATGTTTAATGCATCGATCCGATCGCCAAGTACCTTGAGACGGTTATTCTTGTGACTCAGTCTCTCCTTCTTTTCCTCCAGCTCATTTACGAGCGAATACTCTTCCGTCACATCCGCCGCGAGGATCTCGAAGAGCTTCATGCCGTCTGTTTCTACTTTATTCCTCCGGAAGCTCCTCGTGCTTCCATCCGGAAGAAGATAGATCGGAGACGGGCCTTTGCTGATACAGTTCCCGTACGGAGCTTTTCCCTCGGAAACCGTCTCCCAGAGAAGTCTTCCGTCGATCAGATCCTTCTTCGAAAGGCTCTTCCAAATTTTCTCCATGCTCTCGTTGTGAAGACGGATACGTCCGTTCGTATGGTAGTAGCAGACGCCGGAGACGAGCTTGTCGACGGATTCCTTGACCGAGCTCGACTGGATCTGCTTTCTCCTCTCGCGGATGGATCTTAAGATCTGCAGGACCAGTAGGACTGTAAGAAGGATCAGGATAACTGCAATAACTGCGACCGCCACCGGAAACCACGTATTTCTTGAGAAGCGGTCCAGGAAGGCATTTCCGCCATACACATAGGTGTAGATGCTCTCATTTGCCAGGGCGTTGATCACAAAAAGGATCAGGATGGAGAGGATGTTGAAGGCGATTCGGCGCGCGCCGCGCTTTCTCTTGATGGCGGCAAATAAATTGCCGACATATCCCAGAAGAAGGATCAGGGCCAGAAGGAAACCGAATCCGCGGATATAGAGGATAGAGCGGTAGGCGTTGGCATCGATCGGGGGTCTTTCTACGAGCATGACGATCAGGCGCATACGATATATGTCACCCCCTCATCCTCGTCGAAAGAAACTTCCATTCCTTCCTTGAAGCGTTCTCTCAGTTTTTCGGCAAAGGACGGATCCAGAAGTTTATCCGTCATGATCCTCATGGAAAAACCGACGGTCTTTCCGACGTTGACCATGATGCTGCACTTCTCATCGAGAAGCTCTGTGGAAACGGCATGGAACACCTCGTACATCCGGATCAGGAACTCTGAGGACACCGTGCCCTTTCCGTTCATGATCAGACTGCATTTCGTCTTCGTTAGATCCACATAGTACATGGATTCACGAAGAGCATACTCGAGCTCGTTGATGTTGATCTCCGGAGAATTGTGCGCAAGGATCGAAAAGTTCGCTCTGCGCTTGATAAATGCGCCGAGTACGGTAGCTTTTCGGATCAGAAGCGCTTCTTCCGGAGACCCCCGGCGGATGGAGCTTAAGATCCTCCGAAGTGAGGAGATCTCCGGGCGGACGGAATCGTAGAGCTCATCGTAGAGATTCATGAGCGAATCCATCTCTTCTTTTTTACTGTTCGTCTCGTGCTCCATCTCCAGAAGCTCATTCTCATCGGCCAGTTCTTTCGTTACTTCCGTAAGGGTCGCTTTGGTCTCGTTGATCTTCGATAGATCGTCCTGCCAGACGACCTTGCCTCCCCGGATCTGCTGCTCAGTCACGCGGATGTCCGGATCTTTTTCACGGGGAGAAAAATCGGCGGTGCGGTACACAATATGGCCGCTCTCATCTGCGATGTAGGCATCAAGGCCTGAAGCCTGGAAGATCGTATCGTAGTCTGAATTGGTCGGGATCAGGCCGATCTGGATGCAGCTTTCCCAGAAGGCGATGAACAGGAATTCAAAGGCTTCCTGGATGTTATAAAGCTTGGCGCCAAAGAGCTTCGGGGCACCGCCTTTTACATAGTAAACGGCAATCATGGTGATGCCGAGGATCAGGACGATCACCGGGATAAACGCCAGACGGCGGCTCGCGGAGAGGCTGCAGCGGCGCAGAAGGATCACGAAGGCCGTGATGATGCAGGTCAGGGAAAACAGTACGACCATGTAGTAGGCGTAACCGAAACTGTATTTCATGTGATCCGGATCGAGATCCTTGATCTTAAATACGAAGTTATGAAGCGAGTTGGTGATGACGATCAGGAAAAGGAGCGCGCCGATGCTGCCGAAGACAGCAGATACGATCCGGGTTTTCCTTCTCTTATATACGCCGATACGCAGCGCGATGAGGAGCGACACGAGCGGGAGCGCCAGGATCGTAAAATAGAACAGGTACCAGAGGTACTCGTTGGGCCTGGTGAACATCCCGAAATAGTTCCACTTACAGACCCGGAGAATAAAGAGGAGAATGATCGCGGAAGTGCCTATAAGGAAGAAATTCCGGATGCTCCGGTTGACGACTCTTTCCCTAATGGACAGATACCAGACTAGCGCAAAACCCATATATGCAAAGGAAATGACGTCATATGTGTTCCCGGGAATAAATGTATTAACAATGTTATATACGAAGATTGCGACAAAGACCGATACATAAAGCAGTATTCGTTTTCGCTGAGTAACACTTATCATAAAAACCTCGCAAGAATATCACGACTCGATTTTACTACTAGAACGGTCATCATGGAGGATTTTATCATAAATACTTAATTATTCGCATCGCCATAAATAGCGGTTTTCGAAGAAAGGACGGCGAGTTTTCCTGGAAAGGCGGGCGGCGCCCGAACTGGCCGGGGCAGTCCACGCGGTTACGGCAGCATATATGCGTCTTCCCGGTAAGTATGGAACTCTACTTTTGAGGCTCCTTTTTGGGCGACTGCGACATAGAGCGTACAGGTGTCTTTCGGATATAGATCATAGGTAGAAGAGCTGACATGCTTTTCCTGCAGTTCATCGTTTTTCATGTATGTGATCACGTATGTCTTCGTCTTCCCGGACTTGTGACTATACTTCCCCAGGTATTCCATTTTGTAGACACTGTAGCTCGCCTTTTCGGGGGATGGGCCATTTCCCCGCATTCCCCAGATAGCGAATACAAGGAAAACCAGATCGAGGAAGATCAGCACAGCAAGAGATTTATAAAAGGATGCTTTATTCAGCGGCTTTCCGGTCACCCTGGCACGGACGATACTTCCGAGCGCCGCCATGATGATGTATACAGTAAACACACCAACGACCGTAAGAAGCAGTATCGCCAGAGATCTCTGCAAATAATTCTCCTGCGCATAGTAGATCTTATATTCTTCTTTCAGATACTCCTCTGTCAGGAGGTTCTTGCCGTTACTTATGAGAGTGCCTTCCAGCGGATTCTCTTTCGATTCCATCACATCCGCCTTGTGTCTGTAGCTGTAGAAAAGAGAAAGCCCGATGCCGAGGATCAAAAGCCACAGGGCGATCATCACGATCCATTGAATGCGGCGAAGCCTCGAAAGGGTATAATCGATCTCATCGTCTTGGGGGTTTATACGCTTCTTCGGAAGATCTACCACCGGCCTGTCAGGTACGACTTTTTCATCAAATACTTCATACTTCGGGACGATCCCGTCATTTACCAGTTTATCCCGGGAAAATAGATCTCCGCATACGGTGCATACATACACATCATTTCCGGGTTCATCTACAAGTGGTCCTCCACAGGACGGACATTTTCCTGCCATAGTTGTCTCTCCAATCTACTCTACTGTTTACAAGATGTCTTTTATACGTCCTATCCTCTGTCTTCCCCATATATACTCAGTCAGGATCCGGGAGGAATTCGAAAATGTCGCTTTCCTCATCCTCCGGACCGGAATCCGGGCTGATCGAAAGGATCGCCTCGGCTACTGCTTTGTATTCTCTTAACATGGCATCGTGCTCCGCACGGATCGTCCCGCTGTCCCCTTCGTTTGCCGCCGACTCCAGTCTTGCGGCCCTGCTCGAAAGTGCCGAGGCGCCAATCATCTTTGATGTGCTCTTTAAGGCATGCACATAGATCGCATAATCGTGCCAGTTTTCTTCCTCGAAACTCTTCTTCAGGCTCTCGGTCTTTTCGGCTTCCCCGTGCGCATATTCCGCGAGGAGCGACCGGTAGAATTCCTCATCGTTCTGGCAGTACAGAAGTCCCGTACGTGTCTCGATACCCGCTTTCTTCAGGATAGCGAAGTCGGCCTCTTCCGGATCTTTTTCAGAAGAAACTTCCTCGGTATCTTCTTTTACGCTCTCAACTTTATCTTTCGGAAGGTATTTCATCAACATCTTCTCCAGGGAATAACTGTCGATCGGCTTCGTCAGATAATCCGAGAACCCTTCCGATAAGTACCGCTCCTTCGCGCCGACCACGGCATCTGCCGTCAGACAGATGACCGGTGCATTCCGGCTTGCTCCGGATGCGCTGGCACGAATCCTCTTCAATGCCTCCGTGCCTTCCATTTCCGGCATGCGCTGGTCCATAAGGATCAGGTCGTACGCGTTCTTCTCCGAAAAGTCCACCGCCTCGGCTCCGCTTGTCGCCGTGTCGATCTGCATCTGCGTATTCTTAAGAAGATTTACGGCGACCGTCAGGTTGATCCTCGTATCGTCCACGATGAGGATACGGGCCTGCGGTGCTCGGAAGGATTCTTTATAGTTTCTGGCCTCAAGGACACTCGTCTCGAACCGCTTCTGGAAATCTCCCACCGGCACATCCTCTAAGATCTTCTGCGGGATCGTCACGGTAAAGACCGAACCTCTTCCGTAATCACTCTTGACATAGATCGTACCGTTCATCATGTCCAGAAGACGCTTGGTGATGACAAGTCCTAATCCCGTTCCTTCGACCGTGCTGTTTCGATCCATCTCGAGTCGCTCGAACTTGGTGAAGAGTTTCTCTTTATCCTCCGGACGGATGCCGATACCCGTATCGCTGACGGATGCCTTCAGGATAAATGTACCGTCCTCTTTCCTCTCTCCTCGAACCATCAGGCTGACCGAGCCCTTCTCGGTATATTTGACCGCGTTGTTAAGAAGGTTCGTCAGGATCTGGCGCACGCGCACCTCATCTCCGCAGAGCTCGTCCGGGAGCGTCTGGTCCACATCGACGATGAAATCCAGTTTCTTATCATGTGCCTTGAAGAGCATCATGTTACTAATGTTATTGAGTAGTGAGCTCAGCTGATACGGCGCCTCCACTAGGTCCAGCCGGCCGGCTTCGATCTTGGAAAAATCGAGGATGTCGTTAACGATCGCCAGAAGGTTATGGCCGGCATTTTCCACATCGCCTGCATAGACGGTGATGTTCCGGAGCGATTCTTTTGCCGCCTCCGTATCCCCGTCAGGAAGATCCTTCGACTTTCTGCTCTCTCTAAGGATCATCTCATTCATGCCGAGGACCGCGTTGATCGGAGTTCTTATCTCATGAGACATGTTCGCCAGAAAGTCGCTCTTGGCATGATTGGCGCTCTCGGCACGTACTTTTTCCTCGAGAAGCTCACTTTGCATCCGTACGAAAGGACGCACGGTGAAAAGAGAAAGAACGGCGGCCAAAAGGAGAGAGACGATCAGGATGATCACATAACTTACGACCGTGGATCTCGTCTGTTCGGAAAGCTGTCCGTCGAACCACTCGACAGAGAAGTCCACCGCGACGATGCCGGCGACATTTCCGGTGGAATCAAAGACCGGACTGTAGGCACTGTAGAACTTCCCCCACTGGTCTGTATAAGGGACCTCATCGACAGCCGCCTTGCCTCTTCCGGCACTGGCCAGCGCCTCGGTATATTCGACCGTATCACCATAGCTTGCCGGACTTACAAGGTCGAGGTCCATCGTGAAGATGAAGTGCTTATCCCCTGCTTCCCTGATGCTGTATACATATTCGAGTTCGACATTATCGCGGAAGACTGCCAGGGTGCTATAGATTTCATTATACTCGGCACTGCCGACGGTATCTTCGGAAAGGTTTTTGAGCATGTCTCCATTTACAGAACCCGATGCGCAGTTGGCGATATCGAGCATTCTCTGCTGGATGGCTTTTCGGATTCCGACGCGGGCACGATACACGGAAACGGTGCAAAAGAGGATACTGGAGATCAGGAGGATCCCCTCTACCATGAGTATGATCTTGGTGGAAAGCTTGTTCCTCGACGCCACGAAGATTTCACACCCCCTGAAATACGTACCTTGCAAAAACCCCAAACACCTTACAATTCTTATTCATAGTACATGAAAGGACAGGTCTTATCAAGACTTCCCAGTAGTGTTGGGATACCTTCTCAAAGCAACCCCAAGAGAGTCGCGGCAAGAACTCATCCGTCTGCCGTAAATTTTTTCAAAATGCGATTTCATACGGCAGTGATTTTGTCTTGCTGCCGTATAGATTTGGATTTTTGAATTCTGTACGGCAGATTTTCTGTCATTTGCCGTACAAAAGTGACTTTTCTAATTATATACGGCAATTTGTCACCCAATTTGCCGTATGATTTTTCAAATCTTGATTTTATACGGCAATACATATACGAAACTGACGTATAGATTTTCATATTTGAATTTCATACGGCAGGCGATGATTTCAGTGAGTTTTTGAGTGACAGATCAGAATAGCAAATTCGAATTTCGGCGAGTTTCTTAACAAGCCAAAATGAAGAGGACCTCAAAGTGTCGTTTCACTTTGAGGCCCTCCGAGGCTATTCGATAGATGATAGCGATTTTTTATTTTGCGACCTCGTACGTCGTAGAGTTCTGGTTGTAGTTGAACTTCGTTGTGCTGAAGAAGTACTCGTCCTTGATATCCGTGCACTCTGCATTTCTGATCGAGACTTTGACCTTGTAGGTAGCGTCTGCGAAGTTCTTGTGCTTGATGACCTTGAAGTTCTTAACGATGATCTCTTCTGTCACCTTGATCGGATACTTGTACTTCGTCGTATTATTCAGGAATGCCTGCGTGATCTCATTTGAGCCGTCAGATACGACTGCCGTGTAGATCTCGAAGCCTCTTCTTGCGTTTCCGTAGAGGACTTCTCCGCCGTCTCCGCCGCCAGCAAGACTACTTGCATCGAGTGTGAATCCATCGATCGTGATCTTCGTCGGCAGCTGGCAGTAATAGGTCTTGCCGTTCTGCGTGATCGTGTCATAACCGTAGAGATACTGCGGATCGTAGATCGCGAGGATCAGCTGAGGAGTATAGTTCTTACCGATATTCCATACGCAGTCCTTGATCACGACATCGCCATACCATGCAGAACCGTAGTCTCTTCTCAGGCTGATGAAGTAATTCGCATAAGAGGTGACTCTCTCGAGGCGCATCGTTCCGAAACCAACGGCAGCTACACCATAGCAGCCGAGAGTGGAATCCTTGACGGTCAGGTTATATGTACCCATGTGCGCGTCGATCCTGCTCAGTTTGGAACCATTCTGCACCGTGATGTTCTTGCAGTAGTTGGTACCTGTTGTGCCCCATCTGCTCTTATCCATGATACCTGTCGAATCGGCAGGACCGGTAAGATCTTTTCCGTCAGCAGCGCATGTGCAGTGATCGAGAGTGATATCAGCTGCATACTCTGCATAGAAATCATACGGAGCGGTAGAGTGTGTATTGTCTCCGTAGTTGAAGACACGGAGGTGGTTGCTGAATACGCAGTCCTTCAGGGTGACGTCTGTGCAGTGATCCAGACGGAAGAAGCCCTGATACGGAGCACCCAGTCTCGGCAGATACGTGACCTCACCGGTCTCGCTGTTGACTACCTTACTGTTGTTGTTGAACTGCTTGTCCTCACCGGTCAGATAGTGCTTCACGCCCGATACGAGAACATTGGAGCGGACAACATTGATACCTCTGTTGACATACTGCTGTGAGTTCAGGATGTTTGCCTTTGTTTCAAAAGTACCGCCCTTTACCGTGAGAAGTGTCTCATCGATATAGTACTTGTAGATCATGCTGATCTCTTTCCAGTCCCACTGAAGAGGTGTGGCGCTGTCGATCGAACCGTCCTTATTGACGATGACGATCTCACGCTGTGCACGTCTTTCACCGGAAGCTGTCGCGGAACCGTGTCTGCCCCATCTGAGAACAGACTCTGTCTCAAGAACATAGAGAGCTTTCTCGTTGAAGGTTCCCTGAAGCTTTGTGGTGCTCTTGCTGAATGTCTTGTTCTTCATGGTGGAAGCCGTTACCGGATCATTGGAAGCGCCGGTTCCGTCATACTCTTTATACTTGGAAAGATTCGGATCGAGACCCAGGTAGATCTTGATATCTCCGTCCTTCTTATTCTCCGCCTTGACGTAGGTATATCCGGTGCTGGTCTTTCTCCAGTACAGAGTCGGGTTGAGCCACTTCTTCTCTCTTGCCTTGCTCGGCTCTACGGTGAAGAGGAAACATGAGCCTTCGGAAGAATACTTCTTGCCGGAATCGTTTGTCTTATCAAGCGGCATCTTCTGGTCGTCGATGATGAACTTGGCATCGCCCCAGTCCGTATCTGTCATGATCAGAGCACCCTTCGGGTTCTTCGGATCCATGTGGCCGATGTAATAGACGGCACCCGGATCAGCCTTTACCGGAAGACCCATCTTGTTGGCCGCTTCGTGGGTCGCAACGATGGCAGCATAATCGTCCGTCTTTCCGTCACCCTTCGCACCATACTGCTTGTATGTGAGATACTGGCCGGTCGTCTGCTTCTGGGCTCTGCCGTATACATACTTGGCCGTTCCGCCGACGAGCATCTTGCCGCTGGCATCCTTGTGGTACGCGAATACCCAGTAGAATGTCCAGTCAGATGTGGAAGCCTTGGTATCCGTATATGTGGTACCCTGTGTGGTCATGCCGATATAGCTGTATTCCTGACCCGGACGGATACCGTAAACGAGATATCCATCGGCACCGACGCAGGCAGACCAGGAAAGCTTTACGCTTCCGACCTGGGAGGATGCCTTAAGATCGGGAACTGCCGGACATACGCCCTTGGCATACACATACTTTTCACAGTTGCCTGCGAGCATCTTGCCGTCGGTGGTCTTTACATAGGCGAATACCCAGTAGAAGTTGTACTCCGAATCAAGAGCCTTGGTATCTGTGAAAGTGGTTCCCTGTGTGGTCATGCCCACATAACCGTAAGTGCCGTTCTTCTGGCCGTAAACGAGGTAACCTTCCGCACCGGAGACTGCGTCCCAGGTAAGCTTTACCCTGTTCTTGCCGGCGTTTGCAGCCTTCAGGTTCGTGACCGTGCCCGGCTTTGTGACAGGAGCGGCGGCCGCGGTGCTCTTCCAGAGTGCTTTGGCAGTGATGTCTTTCGTGATTGTGTAAGAAGCACCCGGAGCATATTTCTTTCCGTCGATCTCAACACCATCATACACTTTGCCGGGAGCAGGTGTGATGAAATCTTCATTCAGCCACCAGTTCCAGACAGTTCCATAAGGAACGTACGCAACATCTGTCCACGTCGCACCTTTGATGCCACCATTTGCATCAAAAGTCACGGTACATACGTTGGCGCTGGCATTGATCTTCTTAGAGAGGGAAACTCCGGAGATAACCGACACACACGCAACTGCAGCAAGAAGAAAACTCACTGCTCCTTTGAGTGTGCGTCTCAAAGCGACATTTCTCATAATGAACCTTTCTCATCCCCATTACGCATTTAGTGTAAATGGCAATTGATGAGATGTCAACAATTTGTTCACATTTTCTCCACAATGACGAGAAATTTTGTCAACTTCGTTCACATTTAGGCGTGCTTTTTAAAGATGAGAGTGATCTTCGTACCCAGTCCGGGTTCACTTTCGAGCTTTACCTTCGCGCCGTGATGCTGGGCGCCATGCTTTACGATCGAAAGACCGAGGCCCGTGCCTCCGATCTCCTTGGAATGGCTCTTATCCACGCGGTAGAACCGCTCGAATACCCGTTTCTGGTGATCCTGCGGAATTCCGATCCCTGTATCCGCAACGGAGAGATAGACCTCGTCATCCTTTTTGGAAACATCCACGGTTACGCTTCCGCCCGGGGTATTATACTTGATCGCATTATCGCAGAGGTTATAGATCATCTCGTTCAGAAGACCGGAAATACCGGATATGGTGGTCGGGCTTCCTGTCAGATGGAGCTTGATCCCCTGCTTGTCCGCCACAGGTCTAAGACCATCTAAAACTTCCGCGGAAAGATCGTAAAGATCGACATCTTCCCATTCCGGTTCGACGGCTCCCTCATCGAGGCGCGACAGCTTGATGATATCGTCGATCAGCGCGATGAGACGCTGCGATTCCTTATAGATATCTTTGGAGAATTCCTGCGCTTTATCTCCGGTCGCCACCCCTTCCGAGATCAGTTCGGCAAATCCGGAGATCGATGTCAGCGGGGTCTTCAGTTCATGAGAAACATTCGCGGTGAATTCTCTTCGCATCTGTTCTCTCGATGCGACCTCTTCCTGGATCGTGATCTTCTGCTCCTGGATCTTCTCGATCAGAGGCGCCAGCTCCGGATATTTTCCAGCCTCCGGATGATCCAGATCGATCCCATTGATCGGATTCACGATCTGTTTTGCTATACGAAAAGAAAGGATACCCGATATTACGAGCACGAGGACCAGCACCCAGAAGACCGGACGGACAGCGAGGAATGCGTCCCTGACAGCACTGAGCGGACGGCTCAGGCGAAGAACCGTACCATCGGCACATCTTCTGGCATAGTACATGGTCGTCTCTCCGCTGTTTTCGGAGGTCCGTATTCCCCGTCCTTCTCCATTGGCCAGTGCATCAGAGACTTCCGGACAGTCTTTCTCATTGGAGCTCTGAAGAGGGTACTGGCCGTCGTAGATGACTTCGCCTTGGGCATCGATCCACGTGATGCAGTTGGCATCATCGAGTTTTTCCAGATAGGAAACACCATTCAAAAGAAGACCCTGTTCGGCATAGGCCGCTTCCTGCTGAAGCTCCACATACGTCTCGTCTTTGATCTGAGTATACCGGATCCCGAAGAAAAGGACTCCGCATAAGATCAGTACAGAAATACCTACCAGAAATGTGTTCACAAAAATCGTTTTCGTCATAGATCATTCCTCCAAAAGCCGATACCCGATCCCTCGGACAGTCTGGATCAGCCGCCCTGCAGATCCGAGTTTGGAACGAAGAGTCCGAATATGGACATCGAGCGTCCGGTTTTCTTTTTCCGAACCCAATCCCCAGATCCTGTCGAGCAGTACTTCACGGCTCATAACGATACCTAAATTTTCTACAAGGAGTCGAAGAAGCATGAATTCTTTGTATGTCAGCGTGATGTCCTCACCATCCACACGGGTCTCGTGTCTTTCCGGACAGATGTAAAGAGGACCTACCGTATACTCGGAAAGTGCCTGTCCCTTGGTCTTTCTTCTGAGAACGGCACGCACCCGGGCAGCCAATTCCATGATGCCGAATGGTTTGGAAATATAATCGTCCGCACCTGCGTCCAGTCCGACGACTCTGTCGTACTCTGTGTTCTTCGCCGTCAGCATGATCACCGGAATGTCTTCCGTCTTCGCATCGGCGCGGATACGCTTTAAGATCGTGATGCCATCGTCTCCCGGGAGCATGATGTCCAAAAGGACCAGTTCCGGGATCTGTCGGTCCATCGCCGTCCAGAACTGTTCCTGGTTCTCAAAACCGTCTGTATCATAGCCCTGACTTTTCAGCGCGTAGACGACCAGTTTTCTAATACTTTCATCATCTTCCAGAAGATAGATCACATATCTCACCTCTCGAGGTCATCTTATCATATACCCGGAAGAGAAAGTAGTATTTAACCTGGATTTAACGTATATTTAACGTCAGGTCGGTAGTAGATTTTACGTCCGCCCTGTAGATTATATATAGTGGAGGTGAGTGTATGTCTGTATCTGAAATCGCCAGTCTGTTTACTGGTGTTGCACTATTCCTTTTCGGTATGTCGCTCATGGGTGACGGTCTGAAACGTGTTTCCGGTAATAAATTGGAACCGATCCTTTTCCGTCTCACGGGAACGCCTCTTAAGGCGATCCTTCTTGGCGCAGGGGTCACTGCGGTGATCCAGTCCTCTTCGGCCACTTCCGTAATGGTCGTCGGTTTCGTTAACTCGAAGATGATGAAAGTCCGCCAGGCGATCAATGTTATCCTCGGCGCGATCCTCGGAACCAGTATCACCGGCTGGGTCGTATGCTTAAGCTATATGGATGGTGCCAAAGGCATCAGCAGCATCTTTTCCACAACAACACTTACCGGCATCATCGCCGTGACCGGTATTCTCTTCCGTATGTTCAGCAAGAACCAGTCCCGGCGCCACGTTGGTGAGATCATGCTCGGTTTTGCCGTCCTCATGGTCGGCATGAGCTCCATGAGCGGGTCCGTCAGCAGCCTCGGCAAGCAGCCCTGGTTCACGGATATGCTCACCTCAATGACCTTCCCGCTCCTCGGTATCCTGACCGGACTTTTATTCTCTGCCATCCTTCAGTCCGCTTCCGCGGCCGTCGGTATCGTGCAGGCCCTTTCTTTCACCGGCGTCATGACGCTCGGGTCTTCCCTTCCGCTCCTGATGGGTATTGCCATCGGTGCCTCCCTTCCGGTCCTTCTTTCCGCACTCGGTGCGAGCACGGCCGGCAAGCGCACGGCGGTAAGTTATCTGGTCGCCTCTTTCATGGGTGTCATGGCATGTGCATCCATCTTCTATATCGCAGATGGTGTCTTCCATTTCTCTTTCTTAAATACCATCGTGAACCCGATGTCACTGGCGCTGACCAACACGATCCTGCGTCTGGCGATCCTCTGCGTGCTGGCTCCTTTCACAGACGTACTCGAAGCCGTCGCCTCGCTTTTCGTCCGTGAAAAACCGGATGAGAATAAGGAAGCGGTCCGTCTGGAAGAACGATTCCTCGCTCACCCCGCACTTGCGATCGAACAGATCCGTCTGACGATCTGCGACATGGCCAAGAGAACGGAGGAAGCCATCCTCACTTCCGCAGGTCTTTTCAACCATTACAATGAATCCACCTTCTATCAGGTATGTGAACTGGAAAATGTCGGCGACAGATACGAAGACGCACTCGGCTCCTATCTCGTAAGACTCACGGGACAGGAACTGACGGAATCCCAGGGACGTATCGCTTCTCTTTATCTGCATACGCTGTCGGACTTTGAACGCATCTCCGATCACGCCAGAAATATCGCACAGAGCTTCCAGGAGATCCACCAGAAACAGATCCATTTCTCGGACGAAGCAGTCAATGAGTTGACCGTAATGATCAGTGCAGTCAAAGAGATCCTGCGTCTGATGACCACGGCTTTCGTAAACGGGGATCTGGATATGGCTTCGCGTGTCGAGCCTTTAGAAGAGGTCATCGACGAGCTCTGCGACAAGATGAAGCTGCGCCACGTGGACCGTCTGCAGAAAGGCCAGTGCACCATTACCCAGGGATTTGTTTTCAATGACCTTTCCACCAACTTCGAACGCGTTTCGGATCACTGCTCCAACATCGCCGTCGCCATCATCGAACTCGAGGCCGGTTCCTTTGATACGCACGAATATCTCGGCAAAATCAAGGAAAAGCAGACTCCGGAGTATCAGAAACATTACGACGAATTCCTCGAGCAGTTCTCTTTTGATAAGGCGTAAGGAAAAGATCTGTTCCCGTTACTTTAACGGTCACACCAGATAGTTGTGCGCCTGGCGGTCGAACATCTCTCTGTAACGGCCGTTTTTCGACATGAGCTCATCATGTGTTCCCTGCTCGATGATCTTCCCGTGCTCGAAAAGATATATTCTGTCGGCCATGCGGGTCGTCGAGAGTCGGTGCGAGATGAAGATGACCGTATCGTCGCCTGCATTTTCGATCAGGTTCTTGTTGAGCTTATACTCCGATACCGGGTCGAGTGCGGAAGACGGTTCGTCTAGGATCGAGACCGCCCGATCCTCATTTCGGAGGAAGACTCGGGAGATCGCGATCTTCTGGCCTTCACCCCCCGAAAGGTTTACGCCGGCTTCGTCAAATTCACGGGTCAGCGGGGTATTGATTCCCTCCGGAAGAGCATCCAGTTTTCTTCCGAAATCGGCTTTTTTAAGTGCAGCGATCACATCCTCTTCATCTTCTTTTTCCGCCTTTCTAAGAAGGACATTCTCGGCTAAAGAAGCGGCATAGATGTTATAGTCCTGAAAGACCGCGGAGATCTTCTTCCTGTACTGTTTTGTGTTGTACTCCCGGATGTCATGTCCGCCATAGGAGATGCTTCCGGAGCTGACATCGTAGAGGCGCATCAGGAGCTTGACGAACGTCGTTTTACCGGCACCGTTTTCTCCTACGATCGCGATCTTCTCGCCCGGATGGATCTGCATCGAGATATCCGAGAGCGTATCTTTTTCCGTATTCGGATAACGGAAAGAAACGTGGGACAGCTCCAGCGGTTCCGATCCTTTTTCCGGTACGAGGCCGTCCGCGACTTCGATATTCGGCTTATACTCGAGAAGCTTGATGAGCTTGTCGCCGTACATGCCGATCTCCTGAAAATCGACGAGACAGTAGTTGATCTCGTTGAGGTTCCTTCTTACATAGTTTGCCGCGTTATTACCCGAAGCGACTTCGCCGAGCGCGATCGATTTAACGACCAGGGCGAGATAACCGAGATAGGCCGGGATCGCGAAGAACGAGAAGATCGTGAAGACGGAGATCCAGTTCACGAGCGAGACCCAGGTCAGCGGAGGTCCGTAGATCCTTCCTTCTTCCGCCGCCTCATCGAGCGCCTCGTCGAACTGAAGACGAAGAGGCTCTCTTACATCGGTCAGTTTGCACTCTTTGGCGAACTCCGGCTGGTAGAAGACACGCTTGCTGTAGTCGGCTTTACGAAGCTTCTTTCGATACTCCACCCACCAGGTGTAATTGATCTTTTCTATCTTAAAACGCGTCAGGAGGTTGACGATGAATCCCGCAATCGGGAAAAGCGCCAGGACCGGATCGATGGTGAGGATCATGGCCGAGGCGACGAAAAGGGCCACGGATCCGCCGATGATCTTACTGACGACTGTGACCGCGTTCGCGATGAGTTCGTCCGCATGCTGGGATACGACCGCATAGGTATCGTAGTTTTCCGGATCATCGTAGAAGATGAGGTCTTTGAGGCTGTTCTTCTCGGCAAGGTCTCTCTGGATCTGTCCGCTAAGAGGGATGAGCTTGGCTTTCGCCCATTCGTTAAGGAGCTGATGGATCCATTCGAGGACCACGACGAGAAGGAGCGAGATCAGAAGCAGCACCATGATGCTGTTAAATTCCATATCGCCTGTAAGTCCGTTGATGATCATCTTCAGGATGAAAGTATCGTTGGCCGCCATGCCCGAAAGCAGGAGGATATTGAGGATCATGATCCTCAGGATCAGGGGGTTGTCGCATTTTGCCGCATACCGGAGAAGATACGCGACATTTCCGATCATCTGGCGGATGGTGATCTTCTCGCCTTTTTCCTTATCTTTTCTTCTTGGATCTACTTTACTCATAGAATGCCTCCGCTCCCTTCAGCATTTCTTCCGGCAGGCTGTCCTGATAGTTCTCGGCCTGCAGCATGAACATTTCGTGGTAGTGCTTCTTATTCTCCATCAGTTCTTCGTGGGTACCGTGCTCGACCACCGAACCATTCTTCATCATGAAGATCTGATCCGCCATTCTCGCCGACGACAGGCGGTGCGAGATGAAGATGACACCTCTGCCTTCCGAAAGGCGCATCATGTTGTTATACATGTTATATTCGGCGAGAGGATCGAGCGCCGAGGACGGTTCATCGAGGATGACCATATCCGGCTTCTGCGCGAAAACTCTTGCGATCGCGATCTTCTGCGCCTGGCCTCCGGACGGGATGAATCCGGTCTCGTCGAATTCACGGCTGACGATGGTATCGAGGCCCTTCACAAGTCCAGGATGCTTCACATCAAACTGCGCATCGGTAAGGGCTTTTTCCGCCTTCTCATAATCTTCCTGTCCATCGGGTCTTCTCATCAGGACATTTTCAACCAGCGGCATCGCGAATACCTGAAGATCCTGGAACACCGTACCGAATCTTTTCCTGTAGGCGTCGCCGTCGATCTCATTGATATCTTTTCCATTAACGAGGATCTTTCCTTCCGTGACCGGATAAAGGCCCATGATCAGCTTGATAAGTGTCGTCTTGCCGGCACCGTTATATCCGACGATCGCGAGCTTCTCGCCCTTCTTCCAGGTAAGGCTCACATTCCGGATCGTGCTTTCTTTTGCACCCGGATAGGTAAAGGAGATGTCCGAAAGCTCGATGCTCTCTATCTCACCGATATCGGGTTTCTTCTCTTCTTCTACCCGGTCGGTCTCGAGGAATTCCTGAAGGTTTTTAAAGAGCCTCGACTCGTTATTCAGGTAGATACGGTTCTCGACCGCGTGCTTTAACTGGTCGGTCGAAAAGGCCATCGCCGTGATCATGGCGACATAACTTGATATATCGGAGACCTGTCCGTGCTTGATGCGGAAGGCGACGTAGATATAGGCGGCGATGCCGGCCAGGACGGAGTAGCTGCCCTTCATGAGGAAGGAGTAAAACGCCGATTTCATCCGGTACTTGAGGGACACCTCGCTCATCTTCTCGACGGCCTTTTCCTGCTTGTCGAGCATGATCGAGTTGATATCGAAAAGACGGATCTCGGAGGCATATTTCTTCTCATAATACACACGCTTGACGTAGTCCGCGGTGCGCTTGTCACGGGTGATCGCCTTCTCTCTGTCATAGTTGCACTTGCCGTTCTTCTTTCCGAAATAAAGGCTAACCACCATCGGGATGACCATGAAGATCAGAAGAACCGGGTCGACCATCAGGACGATAACGAGCGACATGATCGTCGCGCCGACATTTCCTACATAGACGCCCGTCTGGATCGAAAGGTCGATCGCCTGTTCGGCACAGCGGTCGAGCGCACGGGCATATCGGTCGTAAAATTCCGGAGACTCGTAGTCCGAGAGCTTTAATGTGTCAGATATATCCATGACGCGGTGGAAGATGTGACGGTACACTTCCGGCATCTTGATCTTCCTGTAGGTCTCATACCATCCGCAGATGAAGTGCACGCACACGTGCCCGAGACAGGCAAAGATCAGAAACCAGAAAAGCTTGCTGTATTCGATATTTCTCTCGATGCAGTTGAAGATGTATTTTGTGAGATATACGAAGAAGAATACGTAAAAGATCTGTTCGATGGAGTTCTTGAAGATCGTGAAAATGAGCAGGAGACGGTCGGCGTCCCATACCTGTTTCAATGCATATCGGAGTTGTTTGAACATACTGTCTTTCTTCTTCATCTTCGGTATCCCCCCACGGAAATTACATCTAATACTAACACTATTCACCATTCTATAAGCGCTTTTTATACTGCGCGGATAATAGGTTTTCGCGAAAAAACACCTTCCCCCTCCGTAAAAGGTTTAAGAATTGTTTAATTCATTTCGTTCTTTATTGACGAGTGAAGTGGAACTTTACTACTATGAGTCTCAAAAAGGATTAAGAAAAAGAGGACGAAAAGATGCTTCAGATCAAAGAAATCTCTAAAGAATACATCACAGGTGAGCTTCATCAGACAGCACTGGATAAAGTCAGTCTGAATCTTCGAGACAGCGAGTTCGTCGCGATCTTAGGCCCCAGCGGCTCGGGAAAAACGACGCTCCTTAATGTCATCGGCGGCCTCGACCGCTATGACAGCGGTGACCTGATCATCAACGGCATCTCCACGAAAAAGTATAAGCACCGCGACTGGGATTCCTATCGTAACCATACGATCGGCTTCGTGTTCCAGAGCTATAACCTGATCCCGCATCAGTCGATCCTCGCCAACGTCGAGCTCGCCCTTACGATCTCCGGCGTCTCCCGCAGTGAAAGAAGGAAAAGAGCGAAGGCCGCGCTTACGGAAGTCGGTCTCGGCGATCAGCTCCACAAGCGTCCGAACCAGATGTCCGGCGGTCAGATGCAGCGCGTCGCGATCGCCCGTGCCCTCGTCAACGATCCGAGCATCCTTCTGGCCGACGAACCGACCGGCGCGCTCGATACCGAGACGAGCCTTCAGGTCATGGAACTTCTGAAGAAAGTCGCATCGGACCGCCTGGTCGTTATGGTCACGCATAACCCGGAACTTGCGGAAACATATGCGACACGTATCGTTAAGCTTCGCGACGGCCGGATCATCTCCGACTCCGATCCTTTTTCTGTCGATGAAGGAGCTCTCGAGGAGCCGAAGCATAAGAATATGGGAAAAGCATCGATGTCCTTCCTGACGGCGCTTTCCTTAAGTTTTAATAACCTCCGCACCAAGAAAGGCCGTACGTTCCTGACCGCTTTTGCCGGCTCGATCGGCATCATCGGCATCGCCCTGATCCTCTCGCTCAGTAACGGTGTGAATAAGTACATCGAGAAAGTGCAGAAAGATACGATGACATCGTATCCGATCCAGATCGAGGCACAGGCCATGGATCTGGCCGCCCTCATGGAAATGAGAAATGGAAGCGACGGCATGCGCGATGATCTCGAGCACGGGCTCGATGGAGTGTATGTGGATAACTCCACGTTTGAAATGGCCTCCACGATGTCCCTCAATATCAAGCACAATAACCTCACCGAGTTCAAAAAGTATCTCGATGATCCAAACAGTGAGATCCATAAATATGTGGGTGAAAACGGTATCATCTACTCCTACTATGTACCTTTTACCGTATTCTCCTACGATCCGGAAGGGCAGCTCATTAACCTCGACGGCAGCACGCTCCGGGAGGAACAGCGCCGCTCCGGCGGTGGAAGCATGATGGCAGGTCTTCTGGATACGCCTTCGGTCGAGAACATGTCCGAGATCATCACCGGGACGGACGGATCCCTCGTCAGCCCGTTGGTCAAAGATACCTACGAGCTGGTCGCAGGTGAATGGCCGGATGCCTACGATGAGATCCTCATCACCCTGGATGCCAACAGCGAGATCAATGCCACCACGCTCTATAAGCTGGGTCTTCTTCCGAGAGAAGAGTACAGACAGATCGTAAAGAAACTTCGTAATTCCGAGACCGTCGAGTTTTCCGAGCAGAAACTGAACTACGAAGATGTTATGGATCACACCTTCTACCTGATCCCCGCCACCGATTCCTATATCAAGCAGGAGAGCGGCTTCTACAATGCCGTCGAAGAGGGCGATAAGGAGTTCTCCGCTGTGCTCGAAAAGGCGATCCCGCTGAAGGTCACCGGCATCATCCGCCTGAAGGACAGCTCGGATATCGAGCTGATCTCTGATCCGATCGGATACACCCGGGCGCTCACAGAATATCTCATTGACTACGCGGGAAAGAGTGAACTCGTCAACGACCAGTTGGCCAGCCCGGAAAACAGTGTCCTCAACGGCGCGAAGTTCTCGCCTTCCGACGATGCCGAGAAGATCGAAGATGCGAGAAACTGGCTGTCGAAGCTTTCCGCGAAGGAAAAAGCGGATATGTTCCGTCAGATCATCGAAGCCTACTCCGCCGGAAATCCGGATACCGACACGCAGATGCTCGACATGACAGATAATGATCTGGCCGCGCTTTTAGATAAATTCCTTCTCTCTTCCGAGGAAGATTCGGATCAGCAGCTGCTGTCGATCTACGACACGTATATTTCTGTCGGGACCTTTGAAGAGAATATGACCAGCTTCGGCTATGTGGACCGCGAGACACCGAGCTCGATCAATATCTACGCCGACAGTTTTGAAGGTAAGGAAGGCATCACGGACTGCATCGATAAGTATAACGAGACCGCGTCCGAAGAAGATTCGATCGTCTATACCGACTACATCGGGCTCCTTCTTTCGTCCGTCACCACGATCGTCAACGTGATCTCCTATGTCCTGATTGCATTTGTCGCCGTATCCCTGGTCGTCTCCTCGATCATGATCGGCATCATCACCTACATCTCCGTTCTGGAAAGAACGAAGGAGATCGGTATCCTCCGTGCGATCGGCGCATCGAAAAGAAACATTTCGCAGGTATTTAATGCGGAGACATTCATTATCGGACTTCTGGCCGGTCTCTTCGGTATCGGCATCACGCTGCTTCTGCTGATCCCCGGTAACATGATCATTGCGGCGGTCGCCGGAGTTTCCGATGTGAAGGCCCAGCTTCCGATCGTAGGCGCCATCACGCTCATCGTCTTAAGCGTCATCCTGACGCTGATCGGCGGCTTTATCCCATCGAAAAAGGCAGCGAAAAAAGATCCTGTCGCCGCGCTTCGGACCGAGTGATCTTCTTGAAAAGAACCGGAAAAATGGATCCTTACTTTATATCGATAAGGTGATTGGATCCGCAGTACGGACAATAAGCCAGCGTCTGGTCCGCTCCGACCTCCAGACTGGCACCGCAGCTCTGACACTTTAAGGAAACGATACGTGTCCGGGCTGCTTTTTCATTCCCGTCATCGTCCACCGGCGATCTGTTCTGGCTGGCGATATATTCGTAGAAGACCGAGAGCGCCTTCTTCTCATTTTCCGTGATGCCGTTCGTGGTCTCGGCGATGCGGATGACATCGGCTTTGAACTGCGACAGCTCCTTCGGGTCGATGCGGTTCAGATATCTTCTTACGTTGGAAAAGCTCTTTCCCTTGTCGGCGAGGATCATCCTAAGCTCATACCGGTAGTCCGGATTGGTATTCGGATCGTCGATGAGTCTGGTGCACATATCGTCAAGGATCGCCTGCTCCTCCGGAGAAACGCCGTCGGCCTTTGCCACATAGTAGCAAAGCGCAATACGGGCCAGTTCCAGGTAAGACGGATCTGTCACCGGGGGAAGGTTCGGCCTGGCCACACGGTCATCGTCGACCGAGTCGTTCCTCTTTTTGTAAAGAGAATTGAAATCGGCCATGGTGTCGCGGCAGGAATCGACGCGGGAATCCCTCAGAAGATTGAATAAAAGTGAAACATGACTGCCAAACATTCTTTTGTCCCTTCCGTCTTAGAGGAGCGGAGTATCGTTGTACTGCTTTCTCTCACTCTTATTGACGTGGATGAACATATTGTGCAGGAGGTTAACGCTCGACAGGATCACTTCGCCCTGATTGAGTTTGCGGACATGCTTGATCGCATAATCGTCGAGGTGCGTCTCTACGGCCTTGATCTCGTCATTCAGCATGAGTCTGTGGATCAGGAGTGTACCGATCTGACCAAAGAGGACCGGAGATACGTCCTTCGGGTTCTGAGAGGTCAGGTAAAGGAATACACCCTTTCTACGGCCTTCTCTTGCGATCAGGGTCAGACCGCCGTGGAATTCCTTTTCGGAGAATCTGGACTTGGCGTATCTGTGGACCTCATCGATGAAGAATACGAACGGGCAGACATTCTTCTCGGACATAACGAAATTACTTACGAGGTCGATGACCATGCCACCGATACCTTCTGCGGCACCGAGTTCCGAGGTGTCGATATAGAGGCTTACGCCCGGGAGATGTACGAACTCATCGATGACGTCGAGGAGGTTATACATGCTCGGGTCATTCGAGAAGAAGGTAAGGAATCGCGTATTCGTCATCTGATACTGGATCTTCTGTACGAAGGAAGCGTTCGAGTTCGCCTTCAGAGAGTCGTAACGGTATCTGAAGTTATAATCTTTGTCTCTGTCCGGCTCGCAGACGGATTCCGCCTGGATCTGTTCCGGAAGGAGCTCGATATTGAAGTCGGTATCATCCTTGGATACGGAAGCGAGATTCTCCTGCACTTCGTCGATGTTCGCACCGACCTTGAAGTAGTAGGAATCGTCGCCGATCTTCTTCATGTAGCGAAGAGACGTGATCGCCTCGGAAAGAACCGCACCCTGGCTGCTGTTTTCCGTCTCGAAAAGTTTCTCCCACTGTTCCATTCTGATCTTGCTCGGGGAGATCGTCGTATCGACACCGAGGGTCAGTTTCGTGATCTCGTCGCTGGTAAAAGCATCTCTGTACTCACCGGTAGGATCGATGATCAGGGCTTTTCTCTGTGTGGAGATAAGCTTGTCGAGGATCGCGAGCGCTGTGGTGGACTTACCACTGTTCGTCGCACCGATACACATTACGTGACGGTTAAAAAGGGTGCTCGGCTTGAGCGAAACATTCGCCTGGGATCTGTTAAGGAAAGTCGCAAATGGCGGAAGCGGTTCTTCCTTTTCGCGGGAAAACTCAAGAGAGTGCAGGAACAGCTCGTAGATCTCGTCGGTTGCCAGATAGACCTTATCGTTGATACCGAGTGTCTTAAAACCTGCCAGTTCGAACTTCTGGGATTGCGGAGACATAAGAGCGATCGTATCGATGCAGATCTCCTGGGAGCCAGATCCCTCACCGGCTTTCTCGGCAGGAGTCTTTCTGGAAGCTTTATTCTCGAAGATCTCTCCCAGGAAAACACCCACTGTCGAGTCAACGACGACGAAGTTGTTGATCGTGTTGGGCAGGAATGAAGTACTTAATCTACTTCTGTCATTCATCAAAGCGAAGTTTTCGATCTGTGCGATACAATTGCTTCTGTAAACCTGAATAACCGTTCCCAGATAGTAGTCCTGAAGGTTCTTCCCCTCAAAAAGCGATTCAAAAGTCATATAAAGTCTCCCATGCTGTTTATATGTTTCGCGTCCAAAACGCTAAATAATATTATACTATAGGCCGAATGATTTTGAAATTAGCAACTTGTGAACAAAGAGAAAACCATTCACCGGCCCGCCTTCCGATGTGCTATTATACCACTCGTCTACCCACTTATTAAATGTACGATTTAGACAAGAAATGTACCGATTTTTGATATAATATGTTTCTTATGTGTAGTAGTATTGTTGTTCGCAAATAAGGACAATTTTGGGCAGGTTATGGCATACGGGACGGCAATTGAGTAATAAAAAGACAACTATCATAGACGAGACGACCCCGCTTCTTGTTCTGGCGGGACCGATGTTTTTGGAGCTTTTCCTCAACACGATGCTCAACAATGTGGACACGCTGATGCTGAGCCACTATAACGAGTATGCCGTCGGAGCTGTCGGAAACGCCAACACCATCATGTTCATGATGAACATCCTCTTCAACGTGATCGCCACAGCGACGAGCGTCGTTGTCGCACAGTACCTCGGCGCCAAAAGATACGATAAGATGAACATGATCTATACCCTCTCTGTCGCCGTAAACTTCGTGGTCGGTGTGATCCTGAGCGGCACTTTCTGTGCGGCAAATCCGCTGATCATGAAATTTCTCCAGGTGTCGCCCGAGATGCGCCCCTACTCCATGATCTACATCTACATCGTCGGTGGCGGCGGCTTCCTGACTGCCGTCTGCAACGTCATGCTCCAGATCCTCCGCTGTAACGGTCATACCAAGATCGGCATGTGGGTCACTTTCGGCATCAACCTTTTCAACATCGGCGGCAACTACCTCTTCCTCTACGGGCCTTTGGCTTTCCTGGAGATCGGCGTAGCCGGCGTGGCCATCTCGACTGTAGTCGCCAGATTGATTGCCGTGATCGCGCTCATCGCTTTCTTCCTTCTGACGAAGACCGGAAAGCTCTCGCTTCGTTATCTGCGTCCTTTCCCGAAAAAGCTCCTGGGGAAGATGATCAAGATCGGACTTCCGACCGCGGGCGAGAACCTCACCTACAACCTTTATCAGACCACGCTTCTTTCTTTCGTCAACGGTATGGGAAACGATGCGGTCAATGCGAGAGCCTACTGCAACACGCTCATCTCCTTTGCCATGATCTTCTCCAATGCCTCGGCGATGGCTACACAGATCATCACCGGCCATCTGGTCGGCGCCGGCAAATCGGAGCAGGCCTATAGGCGTGTTTTCAAGACACTGCGCACATCGATGCCGATCACCGTCGCCCTGGCTTTGATCAATGCCGTTCTCTGCCCGTACACGCTCCGGCTCTTCACCTCGAACCAGAACATCATCGCACTGGGGCAGATGATCATGTTCGTAGATGTATTCATCGAGATGGGCCGATGCCTCAACATGACTTTCGTCTGCAGCCTGAAGGCCGCAGGTGCATATGTCTTCCCGCTTCTCATGGGTATCCTCTGTAACTGGGGATTAGGACTGACGATGGGCTATACCATCGGTGTCGCGCTGGGTGTCGGTGTGGCCGGCATCTACGCAGGAACGGCCACAGATGAATGCATCCGTGGCCTGATCGTCATGTATTACTGGTATAAGAAAAAATGGTTCGGTAAGTCCGTCGTCGATAAGAAGGATGTCCTCGAAATGGAAGAGTCCGAAGAAGCTAAAAGAATAATAACTAAATGAAAACAAAACGTATAAGTTCGTGAACTCCTTTAAAAGCACGGCTGCCTCCGACAGCTTATCCGTCCTGATCGGCTATCCCCATTTCTATAGCCAGGTTCAGGTCGACGCGTCTTATAAAGTAATACTGCTCTTTAAGCTTTTTGGCGATATCGAGAAGTTCATCATATGTCTTATCCTGATGAAACTCGATCTGGAAATCTCCGGTCATCTCGATCACTCCGACGATCTCCGCATCTAACTCCTGACATATCTTCTCGACTTTTTCTTTGGCTCTGGGTGTCCCCAGTACACAACTGATCTGGAGCTGATTCTTTACATACCTGTAGCCCGTTTTCTCGTCCTGAACGATATCTCCCGGCTCTGCTTCTTTGTAATAGAGTTCTCCCGTACCATCCATACCCATTCCCTCTCCGGGCTCAAGGAAATGCAACATCTCCTTCGGATTAGAGAACTTGATCACTACGCGATCGTCTCTTGAAGAGTCGTAGGATAATCTGAGCAGGCATCCTCCACCGACATCATATACGGCAGCCGCGTGATTCCCGGGATCCTGCTCGTCGAGCGGTTGGGAATCGACCGGATCCCCCAGGCATCCGGTAAGTTCTTTTTCAAGATTCGAATAATAATTTCGCATATCCTCCTGCGAAAAATCCGATGGCTTTAGTGAAGTATCATTCTGTGAATTCGAGTTTACGAATTCCACTTCATACACGTTTCCGTATTCCTCATTTGCCGTAAAGATAAAACGGTTGAAAAGAAAGTCTCCTTTTTCCCCTTGCATATAGCAGTAGGAATAGTATATATCTCTACCGTTCGGATCGTCCCCGTATTGGGTCTCCATTGCTGTGTATGAATGATAAAAACCCTTCTCGAAATAATCCTGCACCAGGGCCTCGGCATATGCGATCCGCTTGCCTGTAAGATCTTTTATGAGCGCATATAATTCAGAGATATCGCTATCTCCGGACATCGGGTCTTTCGTCGTACTTTCCGGCACAGTCCCCGTTTCCGTTTCGGAAGGAGCCGGATCGGACGATGGTTCAGTAGTCACTTCCGGTGTTTCAGAAGTATCCGTCGTAATTTCAGGATCTTTTGAAGCAGAAGTCACTTTCGAATCTTCGGTCACAATAGACGATGTATCAGACTCCGGCTTTTTACTGCAGGAGACAGCGGACAGGACCAGTGATATGGAAAAGATAATTGCCAGAAGTTTTTTCATTTTCTATTCCCCCGATCCATTTGATTATACTATCCCTGCTGCCCTCTCTGCTAGTGTAATCTCACAGTATTAGTGCTAGAGTTTGTCCGCTTTTACAGGGCTTCCGGGCGTGCTAATCTAAAATCACAAAAAGTATAGATAAAGATCTTGAGGAGGATCGATAGAAGGAAAGTAAGCCGACGCGATGGTACTCGCATCGAATCCTGTAATGTGAGGAGGAGAAAGTCATGGCAACTGTCGAACGAATTTCTAAAAAGAAGATCAGACGCAGAAAAAAGATGACCAAAGGGGAACGCATCTTCTCTGTATTTGCCTGGAGTTTCTTCATACTGGTCTCGCTCCTGATCGTCTATCCGCTCCTTCATATGATTGCTTTATCCTTTAGCGACAAATACGATCTGGCCCACAGTGGAGGTCTCTACCTGATTCCGGGAAGCCCGACGCTCGAAAACTACAAGGAATTCCTTTTCAACCGGATAAATGTCCCTCAGGCGTTCCTTGTCACTACCGCAAGAACGGTCTTAGGAACCATCACGGCGCTCCTGGCCAATGCATTCCTTGCTTATATCCTCAGCCGGAAAAAATTCCTTTTTAAGTCCGGTCTTTCCCTGTTCTGGATCTTCACTATGTATGCAACCGCCGGATGGGTCCCTATGGTCGTAATATTCAGACATCTTCATTTACTGAACAGCTTCTGGGTATACATCATCCCCGGCATGGTCAGTGCTTTTCATGTCCTCGTCATAAAAACATATATGGAGAATATCCCGGATTCGCTCGAGGAATCGGCCCAGCTCGAAGGCGCAGGGCATCTGAAAATATTCTGGAGCATAGTGAGCCCAATCTGTAAACCGGTGTATGCTGCGATCGCATTCTTCATTGCGGTAAGTCACTGGAACTCCTGGTTCGACGCCTTTTTATTCAATCGAATGGCGCAAAAATACACGACTCTGCAGTTCGAGATCATGAAGTATCTGACCTCTATTTTTTCGGCTCAGACCGGCACGATATCGAGGAATGCCGTAGTGATCGAGGAGGTCCATAGACCCGCAGTTCAAGCGCTTATCCCCGCCGCCTGTGTTTTGACGATGCTTCCTGTCATCATCCTCTATCCGTTTTTCCAGAAGCACTTCATAAACGGACTTCGGATCCGCGGCGTGAAGGATTGAGGCAAGATCGAAAGTAGCGTGAATCATTGAGGTCGTAGCGAAAACCGTCTTATTCGTTTAAATGTGAGGAGGAGGAAGTCATGGCAACTGTTGAACGTGTTTTCAGAAAGAAAATAAGACGCAGAAAAAAGATGACAAAAGGGGAACGCCTCTTCGCCATATTCGCATGGACTTTCTTCATTTTATTTTCGATCGTGTCTGTCTATCCGGTCCTTCATATTGTCGCGGCATCATTTAGCGGCATGTATGATCTGTACTACAGCGGAAAAGCTTTTCTGATCCCCAAAAGACCGACGATCCAAAGCTACGTGGAAATTCTTTTCCATCGGAGCAACATCAGGCAGGCGGCTCTTATTACTATCGGGAGAACGGCGCTGGGAACTGCTGCTGGGCTCCTGGCCAATGCATTCCTTGCTTATATCCTCAGCCGGAAAAAATTCCTTTTTAAGTCCGGTCTTTCCCTGTTCTGGATCTTCACTATGTATGCAACCGCCGGATGGGTCCCTATGATCGTAATATTCAGACATCTTCATTTACTGAGCAGCTTCTGGGTATACATTCTTCCCTGCATGATAAGTGCTTTTCACGTCCTCGTCATAAAAACATATATGGAGAACATCCCGGATTCGCTGGAGGAATCGGCCCAGCTCGAAGGGGCGGGGCATCTGAAAATATTCTGGAGCATAGTGAGTCCGATCTGTAAACCTATGTATGCCACGATCGCATTCTTCATTGCAGTTCAGCACTGGAACTCCTGGTTCGACTCCCTTTTATACAACCGGATGGACTATAAGCTCTCCACGCTTCAGTACGAACTGGTAAAGTATATGACCGCTACTGTCTCGTCTCCTACGTCGACGAATATTCATAGCCCGTCAGATCCCGCAGTCAATGGTATCACACCGCAATCTATCTCCGCTGTCGTCTGTGTTTTGACGATCCTTCCCGTCATCATCCTCTACCCGTTTTTACAGAAATACTTCGCAAACGGACTACGGATCCGCGGCATAAAGGATTGAGGTCAAAGAAAAACCGGCTCATGCCGTTCATTTCAAATAGAGGCAGAAAACCAGTGTCATGACCAGCTATTAAACTTCACGCGCTCGGAGAAAGCCTTCTTACTCGGCGCATGAAAATCGTCAAGTGCCCGTCCCACGGGAAGGATACAGACGACGTCGTATTCCTCCGGCACATGAAGGATCGCACCGATCTTATCGCAGATCCTATCCTCGTCCGTGATGTGTCCCTCGTACCAGCAGCTCTGATAGCCCAGTTCCACGATGGCCAGAAGCATATTCTCGATGGCCGCCGAATAGTCCTGGATCGCGAAACAGCGGTCGCGATAGGCATTGATCCGTCGCGTCAGGACAACGATCATGGCAGGCGCCGTCTGTGCGACCGGCGGATCCAGCACTCCCTTGATTTGATCGAGCACTTCTTTGTCGTCCACGATCACCACATCCGTAGTCTGCTTGTTGCATCCGGACGGAGCGTCGATCCCTGCAGATGCGATCGCTTTAAGGTCTTCCTTCGGGACTTTTTCGTCGGCAAAAGCACCTCGGTAGCTGTGTCTTGCAGCGATCGTCTGAAGGGCGCTTCTAAGTCCCATGATGTAGATCTGGCACGGGTTCGCCTCGTCCCAGACGCTCTCGATGACTTCCATTTCCTTAAAGCCCAGGCTCTTATAGAAAGCATTCGTGATGTCGTAATCCTCGTACATGCCCTCCTTCACGGTCTTGACCTGGATGAAGGAAAATCCCTGCTGCACCGCATAGTCTTTCGCCGCGGCGAAGAGACGGCGGCCGTAGCCTTTTCTATGGCAGGTCTTCAGGACACCCATCACGGCCAGCTCCATCGTGGCATCGCCCGTCTGCTTCAGGCAGAGAAACCCCACAGGTTTTTCTTCCTCGCATGCCGCCCAGAAGGGCCAGTCCACACATTCACGGATATACTGCTCACGGCTCTCCTCGACTTCGAACCACTCCGGAAGGGCCTCCAGGATCGCACGGGCAATCGATTTCTTTTCATTCTCATCAGTAATAAATCTAATCATAGTACCTCCTCAGTACTTTATTGTGGCACCCCACCGGGGCCATCGGATGGATCCTCATAAACCGATGAACTGCTTCCTCATTTCTTTCCCTCTTTTCTCGAAACGATCATCAGATGTTCCGTATGTGTCAGAAAATCTTCTTTATCGCAGAAGCGGATCGCGTAGTCATACCAGGCCAGCCGGATCTTTCTCGGAGTCTCCGCCAGGAGACGGCGATATGGCGCAAGGATACTCTCCTGACCGAATATCTTTACCGTCGTAAGACCCGGGATCTTTCCGATCAGTTTCTTCGCGTCGGGAATGGTCGTCATATACGAATAGGTAAAAGCGTCTAAAGCCAGACTCTCGTCCCTTGCGCAGGCCTCATAGACCGGCTTCTCATGTTCCCGGCAGATGCTTTCCCGCAGGTCCCGAAGGCCATATACCACGCCCCCGAAAAGCAGGATAAAGCTGGTAAAAAGAAGTCCGCCCGGCTTTAGGACACGCTTGGCTTCCGTTAATGCCCGGATCCGGTTCTTCTCGCTAAGAAGGTGATACATCGGTCCCATGAGGAATACGACGTCGAAAGTGTTATCGGAAAAGCGCGACAGGTCCATGGCGTCGCCCTGCATCGCCGTGAAACGCACGCCATACTGATAAGCCTTTTTCTTGGCGAAGCGTATGTTCTCCGGACTTAGATCGAAAAGGGTCACCTCGTGTCCCTTCTTGGCATAGTACACCGAATAATGCCCCGGGCCGCCTCCGATATCGAGGATCGTGGCACCTTCCGGGATCATCTGGTCCATCATGTGGACGGTGATATATTTCTCATATGGGTGGTCTTTCTGCAGCCGGTCCCATTCCTTTTTCGGGTGGCTGTCATAATATTCCTGAATGATTTCTTTCTGCTCTTTCATATATTTCCTCCGTCGGTCTTTCAGAAACGCTCTTTTGGAGGATCACCTTCATGCGTTTCTTACAGGACCTCGGTCGTTACCGTTTTTATGTCCTCTTTTGTGTTCTTTATGGCGATCTGAAAAGCATCTTCGTAGATCACTTCTCCCGGTAGTTCCGTACACTCTGTCCGATAGAGTTTGACGCCGTATTTCCTGCACATATTCCGATAGAAGTCCATCTGCTGCCAGATCCCGTTTCCTTCTTCCGTGTCCTTAAACCAAGTCGTAGCATTATCCGGATTCCCCTGCTCATAAAAAGGCGGAACCGGAAGGATCTCCTCGAAATAGACTCTGTTTTTCCAGTACTCTTTTTCTTCCTCTTCCGTCAGGAGCTTGGCCTCCACCAGCTTCCAGACCGCCGTGAAGATCCCTCTCGGCTGCTGGGTAAGATATGCAATATCTTGCGTGTGTACTCTGTAATAAAGCATAGATTTTTCTCCTTTTTCTTTTCCGTTCAAAGAAAAAGAAACTATAAAAAAATAGTACCAAACCCTATGCCAAAATAATAGAGCCCGACAGTATAACGGGACCCAGGGAAAAAACGGATCTGAAAAGATACAGGTGCTTTTAGAGAAGAGTCAGGAGAAGCGACATCACGGGGATCGTGAAGATGCAAAGGATCGTGGAAAGAAGGATGCAGTTCGCACTCATTTTCTGCTCTTTTCCATGGATCTCGGCCATGTTCAGAATAACGGACGCGCAGGGTACGGAGCCCAGGATAAAAAGGCTCGCCTTAAAGGCATACGGCACCGGAAGGACGAATGCGACCGCAAAAGACAGCAGCGGGAACAGCAGCAGTTTTCCGGCACAGATCATGTACACGAACGGCTCAGAGAAGAGCTCCCTGAACCTGATCGTCGAGAGGCGGATACCGAGGATCAGCATGCATACCGGCGTCGTCATCTTCCCGAGAAGGACGATCCCGTCACTTACTTTTCCCGGAAAATATTTCTGCACACCCGCGATGTAAAGAAGTATCCCCGCAACAAGCGAAAGCACGGCCGGATTGATGACCGCCGAACGGATCGAGATGTATTTTTTGTCCAGCGTCAGGCAATAGACCGCCGCCGTAAAGACCAGGATATTCATCGAGATCACATAGACCGACGAATAGCAGGCGACCTCCGGATGATCCGGCAGCAGCGCCTGGATAAGCGGCATTCCGAAGAATCCGCAGTTTCCGAGTGCGGAACCGATGGCCAGCATCCTGTATTTGTTGATGTGGAATTTCTTCCGGAGGATCAGGTAAAGCGACAGGAGAAATGCGACCTCGACCGCAAATGAGACGAGGAAGAAAAGTCCCATATCGCGAAGTGCCGCCCAGGAAAACTCTATGGAGAAGAAAGAAGAGATGATCATGCACGGCGAAAGCACGTAGATCAGCACCGACGACATCGTGGAAAGATGATCCGCCACGGTTTTCTTCGCTTTGCCCAGAAGGTATCCCGGGAACATATACATCAGCGCGACAAATACGCTTATAAATGCGACTTTAAATGCAACCATATAATCCTCGCTTTTGAATACTCGAAGATTATAGCGTATCGGGAGAATTATTCAATTCCTATTCTTATCGGAAAGTATCCATATTCTGCACAAAATCAGGATCAGAAAAGTTCATCCAGCAGGATATAGTAGTTGATCCGATCCCAGTCCGGCGTTATCCCGAGCTCCTCGAAAAGCACTTCCGGCCGGATGTCCGGATAGACCTTTCCGCCCCATGTCCCGTCGGCGTTATGCTTCAGGCTGCGGTAGCAAAGAGCGATGTCCATCCATCTATCGCCGGTTCCGGTATTGCCGAGATCGATGAATCCGCTGAGTTTTCCGTCCTTGATAAAGATATTCGGCAGGCAGAAATCCCCGTGCGTGAGTACAGGCTCGTAGGAAGGCTTGTTTTCCATAAGCCAGGAAAGAAGTTCTTCCGCATCTTTAAACCCGCCTTCGCCGAAGGTCTCCGGCTCCGCATCGCTCAGGTCCACCAGATCGTGTTCCACCCGGTACTTCGCCTCATCTAGAACCGCATCCAGATCCTGCTTTCTCGGACAGTCGGAAATATCGACGCTCCAGAGAAGTTTCAGAGCATCGGAAAGGACCCGGATCATCTCTTTAGGATGTTCCATATAGTACGGATCGCAGGCCACTTTTCCCGGGATCCTGCTCATCAGAAGATACCTGTATTTCTCATCTTTTTCGTAAGCGAGGACTTCCGGCACCGGAAGCTTTCCTTTAAGATACCGCATCACCTCGACGGTCTTATCCTGATCCTTCAGAAACGGCGCAGCTTTCACGCCGGCCGGATCCGCGTCCGGGCAGTTCTCCAGAATGCGCGGCTCACACTTCAGGACACAGTCATCGAAGAGAAAGATCTTCGATCCGGACTTACCCAGATCGTCGATCCGGAAATCTTTGCCGGATACTTTTTCCCTGATAGCATCCGGAAGCTCCGAAAGAAGGATCTCCCGGAGCGCCGTGTATTCACGATAGTACATGCCTCTCCGCATCTCGTCCTTGCCGTCATATTCCGCATGGGTGGAAAAGATCGAAAGGATCTCCCCGAGAGGGATCCACCTCGGCTCCATACCCACTTCGATCTCCCTTTCAGTCAGATGGCGCTCCGTCTCACCGGTAATTTCACCAAGAAAATACTTATTGGGCCATTTACAGTCTTCGTAGTATTCGTCGAGTTCAAGCACACAGGAAGAGGGACGGATCACGACACCGCACTCTTCCGAGACTTCACGAATCACGCATTCTTCTTCGGTCTCATCCTCTTCGAGGCCTCCGCCGGGGAGCATCCATTGATCCGTCTTCGTCTCATAGGACATAAGGATCTTTCCGTCTCTAATGATCACGGCACGGCACCCTGTCCGGCTCTTCGTCCAGTTACCGAAGTAATTGTCTCCGACTATCTCCAGAATTTTCATGCTTTTTCTTCCCATTCTTCCTTCCCAGGCAATAGCCGATCCGTCTCTAAAAGCACTGTTCCGCAATGTTTCATATTCAATTCTCCTCTTCTTTTATATGCACTTTACTATTCAATAACGAAAGCAGGCACGCGATTCCGAAGGAAACAGAAATGATCCCGGCAAAGAGATAGGTCATGGTCATATACATGCCGATGGTAACCAGGATCACAAGCACGATATTCGTGACCGTTTGTCTTATCCGGGATATGTTCCTGTTATCATCTTTGCCAAGCATCTTTATCAGAGTCCTTTTCTATGGTTTTCCGGAGAACAGAATATCGAATGCAGATTCACCGTACTTCATACTACCATCCTCACAAAGCCCACTTCCTCGAGCTGCCGGACATATACGCACAATCTCTCGTAAAGCGGCTCCGCCTCGTCACCGAATTTTTCCGAAACAAGTTGTCCGATATCGTATACAGTGCTTTTTCCGTCGATAGATAAGAAGATAAAACTCCCCATGCCCTCAAGCTTGATATGCGACACAGAAGGCTGCTTGAAGAAGCGCTGCGCGATCCTGTTCGTGAAGCCTTTATTCTCCATATCCACCGTCACCACGCCTTCCTCCGACGTGGAAAAAGCAACGCCCGGCATTTTCTCGTAAATACGATCCAGGAAATTCTCTTTTTTCGGCATGCAGTACCTACCTGTCCTTCTTACTTCTTGTCCTCTTTCTTATCCTCAGAAGCCTCAGACGAAGCCGGTTTCTCCTCTTTTACACCCGCTTTTGCAACAGCTTTCGCCGGCTTTTTTCCGGACATGAGAAGAACCATCGCACCAAGAGCGATCAGCACGATCAGCGACGTTACATTTCCGGTGGGAATATGGGAACTTACATCGATCTTTTCAGCGACATTTGTCACCGTCAGGATCGCAAGAAGTACTCCAAGTATACCTTCACCGGCAATCAGGCCGGAACAGAAGAGAATGCCCTTACCGGACTCATCCTTCTGCTTGCCGTTTCTCTTGTCCACGATCCATTTGATAAGACCACCGAACATGATCGGAGCGGAAAGTTCCAGCGGGAGATAAAGACCGATGGCGACCGGAAGCGCAGAAACACCGAGGAACTCGATGACAATAGCAATAAAGACACCGATGAAGATCAAAGCCCACGGGAGATTTCCGTCCATAACGCCCTCGATGATCATCTTCATCATCGTGGCCTGCGGAGCCGCCAGCTTATCTGTGCCGAAACCGAATGCAGAATCCAGAAGGATCATGACACCGCCGATGGCAAGCGCTGCGGCGATCGTACCCATGATCTCACCGATCTGCTGTTTCTTCGGTGTTGCACCCAGGATGTAACCGGTCTTGAGGTCCTGTGAAGTATCACCGGCCATACATGCCGCGATGCAGATGATCGAACCGATCGCAATGGCACCGTGCATACCATGCACACCGACATCGCCGGTAAGTTTCAGGCAGAAAGTCGCGATCAGTACCGTTGCAATCGTCATGCCGGAAACCGGGTTATTCGAGCTTCCGACAAGACCGACCATTCTCGAGCTGACCGCACTGAAGAAAAATCCGAAGAAGACAACAAGGAGTGCGCCGAAGATCGTGACCGGGATCGCCGGAAGGATCCAGATCAGAATGATCAGAACAGCAATCGACACAAGTACGAAACGCATGTCCAGATCCTGACTCGTACGATCCACAGAGGCCTTTCCTTTCGCGCGTTTCGAGATCCCCTTCATGGAACCGGTAAACGCTTTCACGATCGTCGGGAAAGTCTTGATCAGGCTGATAATACCGGCCGCCGCAACCGCACCGGCTCCGATATATTTGATATAACTTGCCCAGATGGCAGATGCGCCGCCTTCTGCATAAAGTTCCGCGACCGAGACACTCGCCGGATACATAACGATATCCGTACCGAAAGTTACGATCGCCGGGATCAGGACGAACCAGCCCAGAAGACCGCCCGCAAACATGTATGCGGAGATCTTCGGTCCGCAGATATAACCGACAGAGATCAGCGCCGGATAGATCTCCGTAGAAAACTCCGTCTTCAGAGCAGAGATCTTAAACGTAACTACCGACTTCACAGCACAAAGTCCGTCAGCGAAAAACTTGACGATAGCACCCAGCGCCATGCCGATGAACACAGACTTAGCAGAAGATCCGCCCTCCTCGCCGGCCAGCAGTACTTCTGCACAGGCAGTGCCTTCCGGATACGGCAGCACGCCGTGCTCCTTAACGATCAGGGCACTGCGGAGAGGCACCATGAAAAACACACCCAGAAGTCCGCCCACCAGAGCGATCACCGTGATCGAGATCAGCGAAGGCTTGTCCATAACGCCTTCCTTTGCCCATATGAAAAGCGCCGGCATCGTGAAGATCGCACCCGCGGCCAGCGACTCACCGGCGGAACCGATGGTCTGTACCATGTTGCTCTCCAAGATGGAATCTTTGCGCATGATGATCCTTATGATCGTCATTGAGATTACTGCTGCAGGTATCGAAGCCGAAACAGTCAGTCCGACTTTCAGTCCGAGATACGCATTTGCTGCGCCGAAAACAACCGCAAGCACGATACCCAGAATGATCGATGCCGGTGTCATCTCCGTCGTGACTTTGTCAGCAGGTATATACGGTTTGAATGGCTTTTCCATGAAACTATCCCCCCACTCGTATAATACTTCGATTGTATCACACAACCGCTCTCCACACATCCCGAGAAGTCCCCGGTTCCGCTTGATTTGATCATGATGACAGCCAGCACACCTGCTATTCCGAAAAAGATAAGAGTCGCTTTATTAAAGCCTGGAGATCAGATCGTCTCCGGCTTCTTCGAACGTGTCAAACACACGAGGATTCGTCTTTTGACCTCGTTCTCCATAAAAGACCTCCCATTTTCCGTCGTCACGTTTCAGCAGATTGAAACACTCCTCACAGTAAGGCGTCACCCCGATCAAAACAATATGGTCGGGGATACCCTTTCTCCGAAGCCTCTTGTGAAAAGCCCGTATTCTCTCTTCTTCCACATCGACCAGTTGACTTAAGTACGGATAGTCGAATCTGGATCGTACATTCGGGTTCTCGTCCTTGATCCCCTTACTCTTCCGATAGAGGATCAAGATAACCGTAATCACCATCATCACGAAAAAGACGACTGCCATCATCAGGCACAAGGCTCGGCACAGACTCCAGGCCATAAAACTTTGTTCGGGAAGTTTGTCGAATATGATCATCATCACTACCGCGACAAAAGAACTCACCCCTTCAAAAATCGCGAGCCGCACATAGCGTTTCCGATAGTCCCGAAGCCAGAAAAAATAGAGGAAAAACAAAGCAATAAACACGATCATGATCAACGTTTCTATTTGCTTAACGCTCATTTCCGTCCTCCTTGTTTTATCAAAACTCCTTACCGTCTTTCATGTGTGTACTGATATTCACATGTGTTATTCCGTTTCTCAACTGTATCAGACTGTCGCGGGTAATAACGTATTTAGGATAGTTGTCCCGTATGGATTCCAATGGTCTGTATTCCCTGTTTTCTGTCTCGATGCTGCTTAGGATCGTCATGGCAACCTGAATGTATGCATACTGCATCATTTGTTTTCGGATAATGAAATCACATTCAAGTTTTCCTATTCGGCCCACACTTACATCGTATCCTTTAGACTTGGCGTAGATATATGTTATATTCTCCAGTACAGGACCATAATTGATTCTGTTGTCGGTATTCGTGGCAAAGTAGAAACCAAGATCTGCCAGATAGTATTTCTGTTCTCCGGAAATCGACCTGCGAGACTTAAGATCAAACCTCTCGCATTTATGAATTATCTTTGCATCGATCATGACCTGAATGTATCTGTTCAATGTCTCTCGAGTAATATCGCTTCCCGCTTTATGTAGATCTTCCAAGATATTAGTTAGACTGGTGGTTGCGCCAAAATTGTTAATAATATACCTTTGAACAATATTGAATACAGATACATTGCGTATCTTAACCCTCTTTCTGATATCTTTCTCAAATATCTCCGTTACTATTCCATTTATATAGGCTCTTTTGTCCTCAGGAGAAGTATAAGTTAAAGCCTTTGGAAATCCACCTTCGATGAGAAACTTATCAAATTCGACTTCTGTACTGACATCTACAGGAAGTTTTAGAAACTGCTTCATTCCAACATATTCATCGAAAGTCAGCGGAAACAACTCAAATTCCAGATAACGTCCCGTTAGTTTGGTAACAAGCTCGCCGCTAAGAAGATAGGAGTTAGAGCCGGTTATGAATATGGAATAGTCATCTTCTTCCCGAAACGCATTGATGACTTCTTCGAATCCGACGACATTTTGTATTTCATCAATAAAGAGATACTTTGCGCCTTTAGCTGTACAAAGACTTTCGATTACAGATTCAAGTTCATCTGCAGTTTTTATGCTTTTGAATCCTCGTTTATCCAGATTCAAATAAACGATGTTCTCTTCTTTGATGCCTGACGATCTAAGTTCTTCTGCAATAGTCTGCATAAGACAGGATTTACCACATCTTCTTACGCCTGTGATGACTTTGATCAGATCTGTTTCGTGGTAGAAGGCTCGGATCTTGCGAAGATAGTTTTCTCTATGATACAGCTTCATAACTTATCCCTCCCTTGAAAGAATATTAACACCAATCTTGTATTATTTCAATGTTAACGCAGTACTTTTTTAAATAAGCACAAAATATACTGCGTTAAACTGCAAATAACTAATATCGCACATGCAAAACTGCAACAAAAAAACCCGTGATGGGGTAAACATCACGGGTCATATATCAACGTTCAGCAAATAACTGTCTTCTGAAGACTGACGAACTCACACGAATTCAGTTTTATACATCTACACAGATATAAATATCCATGTACCCTGTTCCGTCTTTCTCATATTCGTACTCGAAACAGCCAAGAACGTTATCGTCCTGCCTGCCCTTGATGCTATTTGCTTCCAGGTATTCCATGATATGCTTATATCCGACAGGGATACGTTCGAACGGCTGCACCATCGGATCTTTTACCGTGATCACCGCATAGTCGGCTTCACTGTTATCGCAGTATTCCACGCCTTCGCAATTCGTCCGGAAACCATCAGGAAGAACATAAGCCGCCGAATACCCGTGCATGCCGAAACGCATGGCCTGCTCCTGGGATACAAACGGGAAATCCCATCCGATCAGCTTCGCATTCGAATCAGAAGCAAGAAGGCCGCTCTTTTCCGCCCAATTTCTCATATGACTCAGCACGTCATCTTCCGGATTCTGTGAGATAACAGCATACTTCGCCATCTGGAAAGCCGGTACTTTCCGGATCGTGACATCGGAATAGATCTCCCCTTTAGAAGTCAGATCTCCTCTGACCAGTTCATCCATATTACAGGAAAACAGAGAACACATCTCCACCAGCTTGGGAAGTTCCGGAGTCACTTCGTCCGACTCCCACCGGGAAATGGTCTGTCTGCTGACACCCATCTTCTCTGCAAGCTGGTCCTGCTTCAGCTTGTTGATCTTACGCAAATATTGAATATTCTTTCCTAAACTCATTCTGGAATCTCCTTATCTTTGTAGATTATTCTGTCGGCCGAAACAGTGTAGTCGGATCTTCCTGATCCGTGATGTCATTATGTCATATGGAGATTTACATGTACACCAATCAGAAAGTGCTTTTCAAGAAGATCATGTCGCACCGGCTTTACATTAAACACAAAAGAAAAAACCTGAACATCCACTGGGAGACATTCAGGATTTGGCGGAGAAGGAGGGAGTCGAATTAGAGACAGAAACTCCCAATCCGCACAATATGTTGAAAATAGGCACTTTCAGACCATGGAACAAGAAAGTTTTGTATTGGTCAGCCCACTTTTTCCATCGAATCTATTCCTAATTGTCATCAGAATTGTCGTCAGATTATCATTCCTGTCAACAAGGGCTAAAGGGTAATTTTGAGACGGCTCGGGGATCCCGGCCTGCTCATGCTCCCGTTAATCCCGTAGATCCTTAACATCTCCTGAAAGCCTTTACTCGCGTATTGGTTTCCTCTGTCACATTAATATTTCTGCTGAAGAAAAATGCGGAAATCTGCACAAAAATTAAATATATACATTGATTTATCATAACGGATGAAATATAATTCTACTGAAGAAAAGTGCGGAATTCCGCAACGGTATAAAATAAAAGGGCTTTGATATGGAAATAAAAAGAAACGTATACCTTGATAAACTGATTTCAAAAAAGCATAACAAACTGATAAAAGTGATCACGGGAATCCGCAGATGTGGCAAGTCATATCTGCTTTTTAACTTGTTTAAGGATCACCTTGAATCAGATGGTGTTCCCGATGACCATATAATTGAAATGGCGTTTGACCTTTATGAGAATATTGAATACAGAAATCCGGACGTTTTCTTCCCTTATGTTAAGGGACAGATTAAAGACAAGGAAATGTATTATGTCCTTTTGGATGAGGTGCAGCTGCTTAAAGAATTTGAGGCTGTATTAAACAGTCTGTCACGCATGAAAAATGTGGATGTATACGTGACCGGCAGTAATGCAAAGTTTCTATCGAAGGATATCATAACTGAGTTCCGTGGACGTGGTGATGAAGTCCATATGTTCCCTCTTACCTTCCGTGAATTTATGAGTGTTTTTTCGGGGGATAAGGATACGGGTTGGAAAGAGTATGTGATTTATGGGGGAATCCCTTTGGTTCTTGAATTTGCCACTCCTGATCAAAAGGTGAATTTTCTGAAAAATCTATTTGATGAAACATATATTTCGGACATCGTTGGAAGGAATAATGTTAGAAATAAGTCGGAACTGGAGGAGCTTTTAAATATTCTTTCATCGGCAATTGGTTCTCTTACAAATCCGAGCAAGCTGTCCGATACTTTTAAAAGCGTAAAGAATAAAACCATAAGTCAGAACACGATTAAGAAGTATATCGGATACTTTGAAGATTCTTTCCTGCTAAGCAGCGCATACAGATATGACATAAAAGGAAAGCGTTATATTGATACACCGCTAAAATATTACTTTACGGATCTGGGACTTCGCAATGCCAGATTGAACTTCCGGCAGGTTGAGGAAACTCATGCGATGGAAAATATCATCTTTAATGAGTTGCTTGTCAGGGGCTTTAATATTGATGTCGGCGTTGTGATAACGAACGAGGTTGATAAAACCGGAAAAAAGATAAGAAAACAGCGCGAGATAGATTTTGTCTGTAACAAAGGTTCGAAGCGGTATTACATCCAGTCGGCGTTGGCACTTCCTGATGATGCAAAGAAAGAACAGGAACAGAAATCTTTATTGCTGACACAGGATGGATTTAAGAAGATCATCATTACCAAGGATGCTATTGCTCCATTGTATAACGAAGACGGGATACTGGTTATGGGGCTATTTGATTTTCTTTTGGATGAGAACAGTCTTGAAATATAATAAAAGGATAGGTTCAACTATTCGTTCTTTATGATCTTTCATATCGTCTACCTCTCTAATGAAAGAATATGTAATCACAAGAAAGCTGCAACTCTTTTCGGCGTTTTGGCACAATATTTTTCGGCGTTTTGGCAGAAGCTATCAAACCTTTTCTGCAGCATTCAATATCATCTTCACTGACATTTATCTTTTACCGTAATTGTGGTCAAATTTGTGGTCAAACGACATTTGCACACAAAAGAAAAATCCTGAACATCCAATCAGGGACATTCAGGATTTGGCGGAGAAGGAGGGAGTCGAATTACGATGATTCCGCAATTTCTCGCCAATTACAACAAAAATTGGCCCTTTTGGTATGTTAAAGCGCCTCTTTTGGCATCAGTCAGTCCAACTATTCCATTATTGATGACCACAATTGTGGTCAAAACTGTGGTCAGAATCTTTCGACATGTTTTGCTTATCTGACTGTTTCTAAATTACCATCTACAAAACCAACGGCAATTCCTCCTACAGTCCATAAAATACTTTTATGATCGGCTTTATAAATCATATTTCTAAGCGAGGAAACAACTCGTTCTTGGGCTTTTTCCCAGTTCTCATCTTGCCATACAAACGGTTCTTCTCTAGTTCCAAAATTATCGATTTCATCATCTGTCCATTGGAGATTCAAATCATCAAAAGATAAAGTTCCTACAATTTCCATGGAAAAACAACCGATGTCATCCTCGTAAAGATTAAACACTAGTCCTTTAATATCTGAATGAGTTATCGTTAATAAACATTCATTTACGTAGTTTGTGAATTGACATTCAAAGCAACTATCCGTTGAAGTCATAGACATTCCTCTCATTGCCATAAAGAATAATTCCTATTGAACTTTATGAAAACTAAAACCTTCATATCCAGCTGATTTAATAATCTCGTAGAAGCGTTGACTCACATACAAAGGAACTGGATCTTTAACACATCTAAATATATCATATTGGGAGCATTCAGATTCTACAAAAACCGTTTTCATTGGGAAGAACATATACGCGTTATATTTCTCAAGGTATTTGTACATGCTTCTTTCCATATCATATGCTTCGATGAAATTCGATGTGTATAGCAGATAGAATCCGTGTTCTGGTAATCCTGACTTGTCATGTATAATTCGGAGAGGGAAAAATAGAACACCTCGAATATGTTCTTCCGTCAATAGATCTTTAACTCGTTCGTGGACTATTGGCCACCCATGTACATTATTCAAATAGTTGTATGATTGCAGGGAGTTATCAGTTTCGCAGAAAAAGACGACATCTTCCAGTAGTTCATTCAAGCCAGGTGAGAAATCTAGATGTGAACAGTCTCTTCCTACTTTTTTGCTTATTTCGGGGATATTTGATTTATATGCGTAAATATTCTGTTTTCTCGCATTAAATACTCTTTCGTAATAATCTACATCGCAACTCATTTTGTAAATGTTCATAATAACCACCTCTCAGAACTTTAATTCCATCCTGCTTTAGTTAACTTTTCTGGATGTTCCATAATATACTTTTTTACCAACTCGTCCCACATTTCAAGGAATGCCTCTGTATCACCGTCAGCCAAAGAATCAATACTTCTCATCATATCCAAAACCCAATCATGATACTTATTAGGATGTCTTCCTAAATGACTCATTTTTTCAATGTTCCAAGAACCATTAAGATCTAATCCATATTTCTCCAAAATACTTTGGAATTGACCAACATAATTTTTGTTTTTGTTGGTTGCAAAATGGTGATTCTGAAGAGGTTTCTGCACAAACTCGACTGTTTTTTCAACGATTTCCGGATCGCTCGAAATAGCTGCAATTATTGCAGCAACTATCTTATAAAAGAAATATATCAGCAAAAAGGCAAGTAAAACATTCACAAGTGTTTGAAGAACATACTGTAATAATCCCTGGGCAGAGTGGGCTTTCATTTCAGGGTCATTAATCAGAGTATCTCCCGTATATACTAAAGTTGAAACTATAATGCTTACGCAACCAAGTACCGTAATCATTTCAACTAGTGAACTCGATAGTCCGCTCGGATCGCAATACTTAACTGGATTGCTGTTTGCAAATAGATACTTGTGCAGACTCATCGGATCAGAAAGACCACCACCATAGGTATCCATGCTGGTAAAGGTACCTGTTGTCGGATCCATATATCTTGCTCTTAGGTAGTAGAGTCCGGTTTCATCTTGTTGTTCGCCTTGGAACCCGTAAGCGTTATCAGAATCTCCAGTATGCTCGATCCTATTCCCGAACGCATCAAAAATGTATTCGTCCGAGATATTTCCGTTAGCATCCGTAATTTCTCGCACGGAATTACCGCCATCGTATAAGTAATAATATGTATCCGCTCCACTTTCCCCGGATATCAACTCAAATCCGCGGGCATAGAAAGTAGATATTTCGCCTTTCTCAATGACAAGGTTTTGTGAGAGTCCTGAGCTATAGTCAAGAGTATAGTACGTCGTTACTCCGTTACTGGTCTTGGAAATGCGATCGCCGAGATAATTGTACGCATATGTCTCGGTAACCGTACCATCTACAGTATTCACAACCGCTTTGATCATTTGATTTCTGGAGTTATACTCGTAAGAAGCAATCAACATACCGTTATCGCTCTGCGCAACCAGATTACCGGCATCGTCATAGGTATATACAACCGTTCCAGCCTGAACCAACTGGTTCAGTTCGTTATATGTGTAGTTCGTAACAACTCCGTCTTTGTTCATTGCAGTACGATTCGAGTTCGAGTCGTAGAAGTAGGTGGTGACAGACGTTGTTCCGTTACTTTCAATCGTCTCTGACGTCAACCTCTGAAGATCGTCATAGGTGTAGGTCACTTTTCTGTTCAATTCCTGACAGATCAGTCTTTCACCGTTTTCTCCAAGTGTATATTCATAACTCGCAATGACTGTTCCGGCAGCATTCTTTGATACCTGTCCGACAAGAAGATTGTTATCGTTATACTCATAAGTGGTTGTAATGCCGTTCGGATATGCTGTTCCTTTTAGATTTCCGACTTCGTCGTAACTGTACGAAGTAGTATTACCATTCGCATCGGTAACGCTAGCTAGGCGACCCGCTTTATCATACGAATAAGTAACAGAACCTTCGGAACAGAAAACATCAGTAAGATACCCGCTCTCGTCGTAATAGTAGTATACTGTCTTGCCTCTTTCATCCGTCTTAGAAGCAAGATACCCCTGCTGGTTATACGAATAAGAAATATCTCCGTCCCGTGACTCAACTCGAATCAGTTGTCCTTTTCCGTTGTATACATAGGTAGTTATTCCTTCTCCGTCTTCCACAGAAGAGACTCTCCCGAGTTCGTCATAAGAATATAAGGTTTCGTTTCCTCCGAAATCAGTGCTGGATATTACCTGCCCAGCCGTGTTATAAGAAACGGTCGATTCGTTGCCCTTGGCATTTGTTGTCTTAACGAGTCTTCCATATTCGTCATAGGAATACTCCGTCTCGTTATCCAGGCTGTCCGTTACCTTGGTAAGATTACCAAGCTTATCGTACTCATAATTCCACGATGCTCCTGACGGATCAGTAACCTTGACAAGTCTGTCCTTAACATCATAATCGTACGATGTTGTGTTGTTCTCAGCATCCGTGCACGTCTTTAATCTGCCACGAACGTCGTACGACCAGGTATTCGATGTTCCATCCGGGTAAGTGACTTTCGTCCTGTTTCCACCATCATCGTACTCAAAGAAATATGTATTCCCGTTCGCATCTGTAACGGAAGAAATAAGTCCAAGATCAGAATAGTCATAGGTGGTTGTGTTTCCGAAAGGATCCTTTACCTCTGTGTTTCTGCCAATAGCATCATACTTATAAGAAGTTACTCCACCAAGGCTATTTGTGACATATATCGGTTGGTTGTTTGCATCGTACTCATAGGATATTATCGCCCCGGTCGAGTACTTCTTCTCAACAACATTGCCAACCCCGTCATACTTGAAATCGACGCCATTACCGAGTCTGTCCTCTGCATGAACAAGCTGATTCTCCGCGTCATATTCAAAAGACTCTGTGGTGTTGTCTGGATAGGTAATTTGAGTACAATTTCCGTATATGTCGTACGAATACTCAGTTTTGCGGTTTAGATAGTCGATGCTGCTTGTCATATTTCCGACAGCATCATATGTGTAGATCTCATAAGTCCTGTCGGGATATGTTTTCTTGGTGACATTCCCATAAAGGTCGTATTCGTACGATGTAGTCAAAGATTTTCCGTTAGTTGTAACCGTTCGTTCAGAGATCAGATCCTGCTCGTTATACCTGAAAGCAATAACAAGGCCCTCGGAATTTGTCATCTGTTTGACTCTTCCGGAATCATCATAGACGCAATTATATAGAAGTCCTATACTGTCCGTAACACTCTTCAGATTGCCATCTGAGAAATATTCAAAGGTTTCTGTATTCCCCAAGGAATCTGTCGCATTAAGGATATTCCCATGTTGATCATATGACATACCAAGAATATCAAGATCACACTGGGTTACTGATGTCATGAATCCATCTGGAGTATAAGAACACGACATGGTTCGTCCCAAACTGTCGGTAACAGAAAGCAGATCCCCATCAGCGGAATACTCATAATACGTCGTACTTCCCTTTGCATCTGTCTTGGATTCTACATGGCGATTCTCGTCGTACGTCGTATAAGTTGTTCTTCCCAGAGCATCCTTAACGGAAATGACATTTCCCCAATCATCGTATTCGTATGTGGTTGAATAACCTAAACGATTTGTCACAACCTCAACCTTGTGATCTTTATCAAGGACGTGATCAAACTTGATTTCGTTTCCGTCTGCGTCAATCGTACTTATCAGGCGGCCATCCTCGTCGTAGATATTCTTTGCGACACGATGATTCAGCGGATCGATAATCTCTTCCAGATAGTGAGACGGATCCGTCTTGTATCTGAAGGATGTGGTGTTATTTGCGCGGTCAACTAAAGATGTTAAATCGCCATTCTCGTAGGAGTACGATACACTTTGAGTACCATCAGAAATAGAGGTGATCTTACCTTCTTCGTCCCGGACTATCTCAATTCCGGATCCGTCTGAATAGAATACACCGTCATCAGTAATCTCGATAGTCCGTCCATATGTATCTTCCACCTTGTAGAGACCACTATGCAGATTAAAGTAATACTTCACACCATCTCTGGTTGTAAGGAGGAAATTCTGAGGATTCCAGGTAGAATAACTACTGTCAAGAATTGTTTTAGAAGGTTTTTCATAGGACAAGCCTTCACATTTGTCAAGAATCGTCAGCTTATCGCTTTTCCCAGACTTGTTGATGAAACATGCAGATACTGTTCCCATCGGTGCGTCAATCCATTTTTCAGGAGAAAGCGATAATTCGAATGTCTCCGAGTGCCCATTTCCCCAATCGATATAAATCTCATGAGCATGCTCGGGCTTCCAGTAATTAAGTGGAACCGCGACAGTCGTATGTTTTTCATATCCCCATCCAGAGGAAAGATCGCCTGAGACGGATATTCTCGGGCCGCCAATTGTCATTTCCCAGCCATATCCGAAATCTCCAAGTTCGTCTCTTCGCCTGGAATCATACGTTCTATAAATCTGGAGAGGAAAATTGTTGAGGCCGGTGGAAAGGTCATTGAACGATATAGAATAGTTTCCGATCTTTGCGTTTCCACAGACAAGTACTGTGACCTCGTCATAGAGACCACAACCGTCAGAAGCATATGCCGTCACTTTGACCAGATAGTAACCATTTACGAGCAGTGTCGCATCCAGCGTTCCGAGTGCTTCATCTATCACTTCTGAAGTTCCAGTACTTGTATAAACAGCCACATCAGAATTCACAGGATACACTTCAAACGTATATCGATCCAGAAGAGTTCCGGAAACCGTGCCAACAATATCAGTTACGAAGGATACTTCCATGCCTTCCTGTTCATTATCAACATCTACAAACAGTTCTTCGTCAGTATATTCTATCGGTGTTACCGTGGGTGTCGGGCTAGCAGTCGGCTGATCCGGATATAGAATTGCATTTTTGTCATACTCGAAAGTCTTGTACACCGTTATGACTCTGCCGCTCTCAAGAGTAATGACAAGCCTTAAGTACACACTTCTATCAGGAAGATCATCGAAATCAATAAAACCGATGCTCTCATCGTTCTTATTTCCTTCTCCCTCAGAAACAATGGTCCAGAAATCATCCGTTGTGTTATGTCTATAGAGTATGTATTCCGAATCTTCTGTTATATCAATCGTCCCGAATACATCCATACCATCAATGGTAAGCGTATTTCCTGTAATATCTGCATCAATAACTGGATCAGGTATCAGTGTGATCTCAATTAACTCGCTTGATAAAACCTCGCCCTCGGAAGAGATTGAGACAAACAACGTGTAATCTCCTGTCGTCAGTTCGCCAGTATCTATCGTTGTAATTGATGAGAAGTAACTGTTAGGTGCCCTTTCATCACTGAATACAGTTGCGTCTTCCTCATTTAAGAGCAATATACTTAATGTATCGGCATCGATACTGTTTATCCGTCCGAATACATCAATCTCTTCACCTATGGTAAATACATCTTCGTCTGCAGGTGAGAGTATCTCGATATCGCTTTCATGGCTTCCGTGTATTGCAGGATACGGATCAAATTCTATGCCGCGATAGATAAACTCTGCGGGATCCCATCCGCCGTCTCCACTTAATTCGATATCAAACCGATGTGTTCCGCCAAACAGTTCTTCAAGATCGATATTAAGCATCAAGGTTGGGGTATTCGGTTTTTGTACATTACCCTCTGTATCGTATGGCGCTACATATACATACAATATCTTGTCATGTCCGTCGTATTCGAACCATATCTCATGCACACTTCCGGACTCTCTGAATCCAAGATATTCAGAGTAGCAGTATTCATGCATCATGTCCCCATTAAGACTGATGCCTATGGAAGAATTTGAAGGTTCTGTGCCGAACTGCCATTCTCCCTGTCCATATGGATCTTTCCAGTAGTGATTACTGCTCGGCAGAATATCTATGTGTATGGTAAAAGAGCCGTTTTCTTTTCCCGTATCAGGGTTGAAAAACGTTATGTTTGAACAATTGCCGTCATTGGGGCCGCAGTTGACGGTATATGTGAATCTGCCCGAGAATGAATAGTCCTGTGAAAACTCACTTACCCTATTACTATAAACGGCTGTGTCCGTGCCAAAGAGTTCCGAAAGCGATACCGCATTCTCTCTGATGCTCGGACTGCATTCCGTTGTTGTCCAATCGTTCCTGTCATAGCGTCTTATATAATCGTATGTTGCATCACCCATGGACAATATCTGATATCGGTCCTGCTCTTCCAGAGGATAGTCGTACGGAAGAAGTGTTGTAAAAGGAGTTTGTGCTATCTCAAAACCGTGAAGTATAAGATCTGTATCTTTGTCTGCGTCCTTGGATACAAATCCCATATAAAGATTTGTTTCTCCGTCAAACAGTTCTTCAAGGTCTATATCGAGCGATATCAGAGGTTTCTCATGCTTATAGATATGTCCGTACTGATTTATCGTACATACGTAAACACGCAGTGTTTCTCCGTCGTAATCTATCCATGCATCGGTTATCTTATCCGTTTCTCTCATATCAGGATAATCTGCTACTGCATAGTGTTGAACTTCATTACCATTGATAATTATTCCTACATGAGAATTGCTTTCATCATATTCAACAAAGTCTCCGTATTCATTGAACCTGCTATAGTCAGTCTGAGGATCAAAATCGAATTCCACGATAAGGCTGTTCTGGTGCATGTTATAACCGTTACTTCCATAGAATCCGACTTCAGCGTTATCAGGCTCCACAATAAATGCGAACCCATTCTCAGTCCCGTTTTCTCTGGAAAAAGTGAATCTTGTATAAAACTCGTAATCTTCCCCGGCATCTTCTGCAAACGAGAGATACGCAGAACCGCAGTTACTATTGCTTTGACGATTCAAAAGATCGATGTTGTCGCCATCTACATATTGTGAACTTCCGACAAAATTCCAGTTTTCCTCTACGAAAGGATCTTCATAACCATACTCACTGTTTCCCTGAGATAAAGATTTAAAACCTTCAGATACAGGCGTTATAGTTGGAGTTGGAGTAGGTGTTATCTCGTTGGTATGTATTTCAGGATACGGATCTATTTCTACACCGCGTACCAACACTGTCGAATTCCACCAGTGATCCAATTCGATCATCCAGCTGAATCCGGTACTGTCAGCAAATATATCTGACAGATCTATCTCACAGGAAACAATCGGTTCTTCAGGTTTTGTAACATGGCCCAATACGGAATACTCGGCAGCATATACACTGAATAAATGTGTCTGTCCGTCATAGTCGTACCAGATATCGTTATATGTATTCCTGTTCATTAATGCGGCATAATTACCAGTTGCAAGGATATTCGTTTTATCTCTGCCCTGTATAAGACTTATATTTCCGTTGTTTGGATTTAACCATATGCTTATGGCTTCAGAATACCTGTTATCGGCAGAATAAATACAGAACTCAAGAGTATTGTTAAGTCCTTCAAGGTTCGAGGATCTTTCTACTGTGACCGTAAAACGACCGGACAGCGAATAATCAGGGCTGAAGCTTCTCTCGCCCTGAAATATTGCTCTTGCATTGTCTGACAGGATACTGTTATGCAATCTGAGCAAAGTATCCGTCATGCTTGCTACTTCGTATAGACGCCACTGATCTGGTTGATAAGGATTCTGATATCCGCAGATAAGGGAATCGCCCTGCGAAAACACATAATACAGCTCTGAATCTTCTGGAACAGGTGTCAGAGTCGGGGTTGGGATAGGCGTACTTGTTGGTACCGGCGTCGCTGTTGGGTCAGGGAAAGGTGTAGCAGTCACAACAGGTGTAGCTGTAGGTATTGGCGTAGAAGTAGGTAAAGGTGTTGGCGTGTTCGTTGGTGTGGGCGTACTCGTAGGTGTGGGAGTTGCCGTACTGGTCGGGCTGGAAGTGATTGTCGGAGTGGGCGAGCTTGTTACTGTTGGAGTAGGCGTAGCCGAGGGTGTAACAGTTACCATTGGGGTAGGTGTGCTCGTCGGGGTAGATGTAGGCGTTGACGTAGGTGCAGGAGTGGAGGTATTTGTAGGCTCCGGCGTAGGCGTATCTGTCGGAACAGGGGTGCTGGTTGCGGTTGGAGTTGGGGTTTCGGTGGGTATCGGTGTTTCAGTAACAGTAGGAACAGGTTCTTCTGTCGGTGTGGGTGTATCTGTAGCCACAGGAGTCGGTGTTGCTGGAATCGTTACTACTACAGTTGCCTGATTGAGAACGACTTCGCCTGTTGAGAGCTCGACGTAGGCCTCAAGCGTATACTCACCGGCTTTGTCCGGGGTTAATGTGTAGTCAAGGTCTTCGCTGATTTCTACTTCTTCACCATTGAGACGGAACTTGACCTCATAGGGAGTCTCCTCATCTTCGCAGACAATTGTGAATACTGCGGATTCACCCAGTTCTATCTGAGTAGGATTTGCCGTGATATGGATCACGGGGAGTTCGTAAAGGAGTTCAAGATCACTTGCGCTGGCTGTTGCATTGAAGATAGAACCGTTATACTGGAACCGATTTGCAATGATCCTTCCATTGAAGGTCGTATCGTATGCATTGATGTTCACGCTTCCATTCGGTGCATAGATGATCCCGTTGATCGTGATCTGTGAGCCGTTGATCGTGATATTTCCATTCCTGGAATAAAGCACAACACGGCCATCTCCGGAAAGAGCGTCCACGTTGTAGGTAATGTCCCCATCTGCCACGATCACGCAATCGCCGGAAAACTGTGTGCCGGAAATGGTCAGAACGCCATTGGTAGAATAGTAGCCATTTGCTACAATCTGGTCCTGCGATGTAAACGAGGAAGCATCTACCGGTGTCATTCGGGCAGAAAGTGCCTCAATCGCATCAGAAAAGTCCGGCGCAACTGTTGGTGTCACGCCTTCGTTACTTTTCCCGATATTAATGAGATATCCATTCGCGTTAATGGTACCAACAGTATTCAGATCGCCGTAGAGATTCAGTTCAGAACCCTGATAATCGAAATTGTTTCCTGTATACACATCTCCGTAGATCGCGCTTTTCCAGCCTTGGAACACAAAGTCTGTCTGACTGAAAATGGAATAAGGGAATAATGTACTCTGGATGTTTTCAACAGGAGTTTCAGGCTGCGGAACAACGTGTATATCCGGGATCTCATTCATTTCGCCCTGTACAATCAGACCAAACGTGATGGATCCATTGGGCACAATAGCCCCGTTGTATGACTCATTACTCACAGTAACCTTTTCGGGTGAAGAAATGTCGGAAGGTGCCGCGATAGCATTCCAAATAGAGGAGATGGAGGTCGTATCATCGTATTCGAATTCGATTCTCCAGCCATCTGTCGCTGTATTTCCTTTGTTTTCAACAGTTACCTCGACCTGAGTAAAGCCACCCCACGCGCTGATAGTGTGGTATGTTACCGCCAGATCATTTTCGTTAGTGGATCCGGTGTCGGCCTTGACATTCCTAATCGGAAACACTCCGATAATAATGGCAAGCGTCAGAATAACGCTGATAAGTCGAACACGACGAGAGCGATTCTCAGATTCCATAACCCAATACCTCCAGTTACTCTTTCACTCTAATGTCGTTCCGAGTTGCCATGTATGTCCCATACAATATTAGATTATCACGCTCTGAAATCGAAGTAAATGTGTTGGTGCCTTTTATCTGCCTGGAAATTAGAAACTTGCATTAGCTTTTCTCAGACAACTCTGAACATCAATAAATACCGACCGACGCACAAACAATACTCTGGTTTCAGGCATTTTCGGTTCAAAGACGCACTGATATATGAATAACCGTTCAGGCGACGCACTATGCCAACGCTGATTTTGAGACCTTGAAAGGCGCTAATGACAGGCACTGCCTGCCATAGTAAACGGAGAAGTAGATGGCCATCGACGCACTCCCTTTATCCTGTTTGCCGGTCTTCGACAGGGTGAAGTGCTCGGTCTGACTTGGGATTGTGTGGATTTCGAGAACAACATCATCTTGATAGACAAGCAGTTGAAGAGATCTTCTCACCATAAAGGGGCACACTATCACCTCGATCGGACCAAGAATGGTCATGAGAGATACATCGGTGTGGCTCCGGCGGTACTGGATATGCTCCAACGACAACTTGTCTGGCAACAGCAATGTGCCCAAAACGCCGGATCTGCTTGGAATAACGAGTGGAATCTCG